>JAEYZG010000033.1 GCA_023428135.1 Bacteroidota bacterium
TCCGTTTTTACTCATTGAAAACTGGTACACTTTACTCCGGAACAACTGGTACACTTTACTCCGGAATCGGTGGTACACTATAGACCGGTATACTCATCTGGATGCAAAACTCCCCATTCCGTGAGCATATCAGCAGTAACTCCCAAATATTTTTCTGGTTCACGATTGATATAAACAACTGCTCCGGAATCCAATTCAACAATAAAGATAGAATCAGGGGTAGTTTCTGCAACCTTCTGACTGAACAACTGACTCTCCTTTAATTTTTCTTCCACCATTTTTCTTTCTGTAATATCCATAACGATTCCAACAATCTGACTTACTTTTCCATCATTATCTCTTTTGAAAACCTTTTCTCTGGAATAAAACCATTTATACTCCCCGTTTACATCCCGTATTCTATAGTCCATCGACCTTATCTCATTATCTTCTGCATTTTTAAATCCCTCAAAATAGTCTTCTATCATCTGAATATCGTCCGGGTGTATTAACTCTGACACAATTGATTTTCCCATATTTTTCAGCTGGTCGGAATTATACCCCAATGATTCATTTAACTCTTTGTTTGAATAGAGATTCTTTTTTTCATTTATATCATACACATACAATTTATTAGGACTTGCTGTGGCGATATTTTGTATAAAGTAGTTGTGTTTTTCCAATGCCTCCTCATAATCACTCCTGTTTCCTTTTAAATTACCAAATGAAAGGCCTTCTATGATTGTCATAATTCTAGGCGCAAACAGATATAAGGCGTAAATGACACCTAATGACGCAACAAACGTGATGACCCGGACAACAAATTTCAGTTTAACGACTGGCTTCCAAATAGAGATAATATCAATGAGATGACCGAGACCAATCCCTGTAATAAAAAGGAAGATGAACAAGACAATCCAAAATCCCCTGAAGTCTTTTCTCTTCCAAATACCATATCCTATGGTAAAAGATATAATAAAAAAAACAAGGCAAGTAATGGCATCCAAGATCAATCAGGGAAAAATATAATTCAGATTGCTTGTCTTATCTACTGATCTGAATTAAAATGACCAAATGATAGCAATGTCCCAAATGAGAGGGACGCAAGTTATAAAGGAAGGAAACTATTTCAGAAAATATCAATAGATCCTGAAAATAAGACTCAGGGAAGAACTTAAAAAACACAAAGCTCTGGTAATCATTAAAACAATGATTACCAGAGAGTGAAATAAAAGTATCAAGAAAAGCCCTTGTGGAAATAGAATTTAAGCAAAGACTTCCCAGAATTACATCTTTTTATTATGAGTTTAAAAGGATGAATAAAGCTTTAAAATTGACTTCAATATTGTATTCATTGGGATACAAGACGTAAAGCCTGTCCTGTATTTACTCGCCTTGCAGTATTTCATAGCTTTAACTCTAGTAATCCCAAATCTTATATCTGTTAGACCTCGACTTTATTAAACCTAATATCTCATTATTCTTTTATTCAGTTGCTCTTTTTTAAAGCAGTAGTTAATGACTTATAAGTGGTAACCCATTTTCTTCAATATCAACGCCCTGTCCATATTTTTCAACAATCTGACTAAATGGTTTATTTGTAAATGCCACCTGAAAATACTCTGTCTCGTACTCTCCATTCGATTGCTTCATGGCCTCATGTGCCTGGTTCCATTTCTCGTCAAAATCTTTATTATGGCACTTTCTAAGTTTTTTATAATTCCTATTAGCCATAGCTTTCATCGCTTCAGTGTCAACAATCCTCTTTTCAGTAAAACTAGAAATGGCTTTGCCAATATCTCCTCCAAATTCATCAATAAGATGTGCAAATACCCTCACACTTTCTATACAGGTATTCATACCCATAGCATAAAAAGGAGGCATAGCATGGGCCGCGTCTCCGACAAGCAATACCTGATCTTTAAAATTCCAATTATTGCATTTTATCTCAGAGATCTTAGATTCCGGATTGCTGTTAAACTCGAATATAAACTGCTCTTTGTCAATAAATGATAGAAACTGACAGTTTTCCTGCACAAATTCAAACAACTTCTCATTGTCCTTCAATTTATTTACTTCAGATGATTCTGTATAGAACAACGTACCATTAAAACCCTTCTTACCATCTGGCAGCGCAACGAACAATAGCTCTGCTATATTCCAAATATGCACATAATTCGGATCTAGTACATACTCACCGTTTCTCGGAGGTATATAAATTTCTTTGAATCTGTAGTCCAGAGTAGAGAGCGTTGCATCTACCAAACCCTGATCCACCAGCCGTTGCCTAACACATGAGAAAGTACCGTCACAGCCAAATAAATATTCGTATTTAACAACTTTTTCAGTGTTATTACTATCCTGGCCATCTATACTATAATTGTTATTTGTAATAAATGTAACATTCTTATCATCAACATTAATTTTTTCCAGTTTATGTCCATAATAGAACTCCACATTACCTGTTTTCAAACAAGCATCCATCAGGTAAAAATTAAAATGTTTTCTGTTGACTGTGTAAATAGCCTCCTTGTTAGCACCATAGTACTGCGAATATACCTGACCATTCCTCAAATGTACAGCACGCCCATATTTAGGCACCAGCAATGATTTGTAACTATCATACAAGTCCAAATCTTTAAGAGTAGTAATTCCTCTTTCACTGATAGACATTCCTACTGTCCTTTTCTTAATTTCATTGTTATTTATAAGGTTCATTCTTTTTTCATAAACCTGAACCTTATAACCCTTCTTCGCCAAATACAAAGCCAAAGTACAACCACTTATGCCTGCCCCAATAACAACAACAGACTTATTTTCTAAATACTCAATATTCGATTTCACGTACTTAATTGATTTACTTATAAGGCTAACAGATTTACTCGAAGACACTGTTTAAAAAATCGAAAAAAAACAGAAAGATAAGGGGGAAATTTATCAATAAACCTACAAAAAATAATTACAGAATTTTATTTTTTTATGGCATCTATGGTTTGATTAATATTAAAACAACTACAGAAAGATAGTTCTTCAAATATGATATTTATAAAAAGTTGAGTAGGATTTAAACCACTAATCCTGTTTATCTAAAATAAAGCAAATTTATATTCTCAATACAAATAGCGATTAATTTCAACCTAACAATTCCCCCTGACTATCCTAAATAATATAGAAGATTGTTAAGTATAATAGCCCTTTTGAATTTAAACTCAGAAGGGCTATTTATTGTATTAAAGTATTTTCTAAAGAAAGCTCCTTCAAAGGCAAAACTCAAATCGCATATTTAAAAAATCTTTTTTTCTCTAATGCATTTTCAATGATAGCAGAAAAATATTCTGCTCGTTGCTGCCATGAATTCCCAGATGCAAATTGTATTCTTTCCCTTTTCTTAATTTCATTATCAGTTTTCAATTCTTCCATTACAGCATTAAGAAAATTCTCCCTGGAAGAGGCAAAACGAATAAAAGGCTTGAACTCCGGTAGATTTGCAAACTCTGATGAAACCACAGGCTTCCCGA
Source organism: Bacteroidota bacterium (assembly GCA_023428135.1). Classification (GTDB taxonomy): domain Bacteria; phylum Bacteroidota; class Bacteroidia; order Cytophagales; family Cytophagaceae; genus Sporocytophaga. The sequence goes on from JAEYZG010000033.1 coordinate 3,498, forward strand.
CTGCCAGATATTCATTAAACTTTAATGGATAGACACTTTTTGTATATTCATTTACCAAATAAGGAACAACCCCCAAATCAATCTCTCCTATTATCGCAGGAATTTCTTCTGGTTTTTTAGCTCCTAACCACCGTGTGTTTGAAAATCTGGATAATGTACGAAATGCATTTTCATCCGGAGTTCTTCCTGCAAAAAGAAATTCGACTTCCGGTAAATTTTCTATTAAGTACACCATGGTGTCTATATCAAATCGATCATCAATACTTCCTGTATATCCTATTACTTTCCTTTTTGTATTCCTTACATTTCCTGCATGTAGAAAAAATCTATTGAAATCAACCCCATTCTTAATTAAATAACATTCTTTTGTTTTACAACTTTTATTATGGAATAAAATCTCTGAAGTGGTAATTACCACATCGGCTTTATTTATATAATCATTCTCTATCAAAACTCCATGATTAGAGTTCCATCCTGTTGCTATTTCATCATAGCAGTAATAAATATTTAACACTTCTCCAAGCCGACCTGCAAGCATTGTTCCATAATAAGGATTAAATCCTGAAACAATAATCGGATCTTTGATTTTAAGATGATCTACAGCTTTTCTAATTGAATACTCAACAATGCGAGCATTTACCCTTAATAGTTTTATAAAAAGCGAATGCAAGGGTATTATATTGATGGGAAGCACTGGAGGTGGACTTAATACATTAATAGTTGAATTAACTCTGGTTTTTACTTCCCTCAGCCTTGGTTCTATTCCGAATGTCTTTTTAAATGGAACATCCTTTCCTCCTCTTAAGAAATCTTTAAAACTAAATGCATAATCTATATGCAATATTTTATTATCTGAACTTAAAACAGTCATTATTTCTGCCATAGTGTTTGTGAAATTACTTTCCCACATAGAATTTCCAAGGCAAATTATATTTTTATCTTTTAGCATTTTTATAGAATTACAAAGTATAAACTGTGATGTGATATTTAAGTTACGATAATACCTATAAGGTTTTACACTTAAATTTTCATTCATTCAAATAATCATTTTGAATAATAGCACCTATTGCTAATTATTTCCATTACAAATCATAAATCCCCTAGGTATTTTGGCAACTTTTTCCCAACCATAATTATATCCCTCAACTACATATACTGTAATTAAAATTCGCAAAGAGACTTTAGAAGAAGATCGATTTAATAAGGAATAGGAAAAATTGATCGAGACAGACAAGTTAAAATGCCAGAAATTAAATAATCTTGTTTGAAATAGTTAAAATCGTATCCAATAAACTCAGGAAAAATATATAAAGCAGAAAATGGATGACTAATTATTAATTCCTTTGATATTGTTAAAAAAACGATCAATTCCCTTACTTAGGGAATTTCACCTTACAAAAAAGCTCCTTTCAATTTTCTTTGTTGATACTCTACAGCAGAAGCATATTCACAAATTGTAAAATTTACTTTTACATAATAAAAAATAAGCAAAAGATTATAAAAAGCATAACAAATATAAGCAACCTTACGATTATCAATAAAGACAAGCTTTGTAGCATTTCAATAACAAAGAAAATTCATATCAGTTTCATTATTAACAATCAGCTTTTTAAGCAGCGCAAAAAATATCAGATATTAAATTTAGTAAAACACTATGGAAAGTGAAGTTAAAGTATTAAGACAAAATGTAAGGTTTCAAAAAAATAGTTTAGATATACTCAAGGAAAAACTATCGCTTCTTAATGAAGATAAATTTTCTTCATTTATTCTATCACTTAGTGCCTTTATTGCTTTGGCAAAAAGATATACAGATCAAGAAAAATTCTTAGTAGCGCATAATTATTCAATACATCAAAAATCCAGTCAAACAATATCATTTATAGAAATAGACCTTTCCGAAAATCCTACTTTTGAGATACTTATTCAACAATTGAATGAAAAAATTCAAAAAGATACCGATAGTACATTTGCAGACAAAAAAGATTCTTATCCGTTTGTTGTTAATTTCTCATTTGACGATAAATCTGAACAAGGCATTTCAAATCTTAATCTAAACTTAGTAAGCAAAGATAATCAAAATATTTTACCTGCACTTTCAATTAATTTATCTAATACTGAAGAAGTCTTAAGCGGTTGCCTCGAAGCAAGATTAGACTTAATGGAAATTACTATTTCTGAAAATACTAATAACCACTTTTGTAATCTTTTACAAGAAGCAATATTAAATCCGAAAAAGAGAATCTCCGAATGTAATATGTTGGATGAAAATGAAAGAAATAAAATTCTTTTTGAATGGAATGCTACTGAAAAAAAATATCCAAACAATATATGTTTACACCATTTAATAGAAAAACAAGTAGATCAAACTCCTGATTCAATAGCTGTTATATTCAACGATCAATCATTAACTTATAAAGAATTGAATAGAAGAGCAAACTACATAGCTGATCGATTGATTAAAAGAGGAATAAAAGAGGAAATTCTTGTTGGAGTATTGTTTGAATTATCTTTAGAATCAGTCATATCAATTTTAGGAGTTTTAAAGGCAGGAGCTGTTTATGTTCCACTTGATACCAACTACCCTGCTAAAAGACTACAATTACTAATTGATGACGCCAAACCCAAATTACTAATTACCAATTCAAGTTTAAAAGGTTTATTAGATTTTCCAGAAGACAGAACACTTGTGATAAGTGATAACGACTGGCTAAATAACGATTATCCAACTAATCCGACTACAAGCGTAAAACCGGAAAACGCGGCATATGTAATGTATACTTCAGGTTCTACGGGATCTCCTAAGGGAATTGTAATTCAACACAATAGTGTTGTAAATAACATAATGCTTATAAAAGACCGGTATGAACTTACCTCTGATGATATCGTTCCTTCCATGCCTTCATTAGCATTTGACGCTTCAGTCTCCAAACTATTCCCAATATTAACTATAGGGGGAACCGTTGTACTTCCAACCGAAGAAGAAATAAAAGACGTAGAAAAAACACTTGAATTAATTAATAAATACAATATGCCTTATTTTTCTACACCACCCAGCATATTAAGAGTAATTAATTCTATCAATCCAGATTTATCCAAATTACGTATCATTTCCTGTGGAGGGGAAGCATTAAAGTTTTCAGATATTAGCAATATTAATAAACACGTTCCTATATTAAATATATATGGACCTACCGAAGCAACCGTTTCTTCCTGTACCTATACGATACCGAAGAACTCTCCTCCTATTACTTCCCGTATCCCTATTGGCAAGCCCAATCCAAATTGCAAGGTATATATATTGGATAAGCATCTGAATTGTATGCCCGTCAATTGCTACGGGACGTTGTATATCGGTGGAGCTGGAGTCGCGCGTGGTTACTTGAATAATCAGGAATTAACAGCACAAAGATTTATTAAAAATCCTTTTGTTGATGGGGAGATATTATATAATACCGGAGATGTTGCCAGGTGGTTACCGGATGGCAATATCGATTTCCTAGGAAGAAATGACAATCAGATAAAGATCAGAGGATTCAGAATTCAGATAGAGGAAGTAGAAAAAATATTGGCAAAACATCCTTCTGTTAGCGAAGGTAAAATCATTGTTAAAGGGACTAACGATGAAGATAAAATTATGATTGCTTGCATCATTCAGAAAGAGGGAGAAAGTTTGACAATAGAATCTCTGAGAACCTTTATTGAAAAATATCTACCCGATTATATGGTTCCATCCGACATATTTCTCCTTGATCAATTCCCTCTTAATCAGAATAACAAAGTAGATACCAAAGCTCTGCTTCAGAAATACAACGAAAAAACGACTGTTAAACAAAATGTATCTGTATCTCTCAGCAAAAATAATGTTGAGAAAGATCTTATCTGCTTTTGGAAGGAGATCCTGAATAAGGAAATTAACATTCAGGAAAATTTTTTCCACGCAGGAGGACATTCGCTCCATGCCATGCAATTGAAAATGTATATCAATAAGAAATTCAATACTGACTTTTCTATGAAAGACATTTTCAATAACCTTACAATTGAAAAATTAACATCTTTAATAGCTTCTAAAATCCAACTTACTGAAGACATTATTCATATACCAAATAGTCTCATAAACAATAATCCCTTTGTTGTCGAAAGACAAAGTACAGAAAATATAACTCCCATCGATTTAAAAGAAATATCGAACATAAGATCCCAATCCCTTGATACTTCTTTAAGTAAAAGAGAGAGAGATTTCATTGCCTCAAATGATAAAGAGAACGGTTTCTATCAATTGTTTTTCAGAAAACCAACTCTATTGGATCTTTCATTTAACGAAAGAAGATTATACTTTCTCTACAAATTTCTTCCCAATAAAGCTACGTACAATGTTGTTAAAGCCTTTAGTTTGTCGGGCAAAGTGAATATAAGTGTATTAGAGAAAAGTATAAAACAACTATTGGATAAGCATTTAAATCTAAGAAAAAATTTTATCGAAGTAGATGGAGAACCTAAGGCTAAATTAAATATTAAATCGACCTTTAAAGTCCGAGTTTGTTGTTTATCTGATTTTTTAAGATCAACTACTGATGATGAAGAATTAATTCTTGAAAAATTAATAGAGGATGAAACCGAAAAGCCATTTGACCTAAGTAAAGATCTTCCTATTCGATTAACTCTAATCAAAAAAAAGAAAGATAGTAGCATTCTGATTCTTTCTGCCCATCACATTATTTCTGATGCCTGGTCTTTCGCTATCTTATTAGAGGAACTGAATAAGCTTTATAATTCTAACCTCAATGGTGAAGAAATTAAACTTCAGGATTTGACAAAAGAATATAATAGTTATGTTGGGGTCCAGAAACAATATCTTAATAAGATTAAGGTAAATGAACTTTTAGGTTACTGGAAGAATAAGTTAAGCGATAAAATCTCCAAATTAAAATTGCCTTATGAGCGGAACGGTAAAGATATTATTTCAGACAGCGCCTTGTATGAAGAAATTCTGATACCTACCTATCTTATCAATTCACTTCAAAAATTTAGTAGAGAAAAAGATGCTACTCTTTTTATGACCTTTTTTAGTGCGTTCCAAACTCTACTATTTAAATACAGTCAAAACGAATTTATAAATACAGCCATTCCTATTGTTGATCGTGCAAATGCCGAGACAAAAAGATTAGTCGGCTTTTTTGTCAATACTTTAATAATACCTACTGATTTCTCTAAAGATGTGGTATTTGAAGAATTGTTGGACGAAGTTAGACAAACAATATTAGAGTCATTTCAACACCAGGATCTGCCCTATGAAATACTTGCTAATGAATTAAGAAAGGATACCGGAGCTGATGTAAATTCACTTATTCAGGTAATGTTTGCTTTTCAGAATGTCCACGAAGATCCATTGCATCTAACTGGAGTTAAAGCTGAGAATATTTTATTAAAAAATAAACATGCTAAGTTCGATCTTACTGTTTCTGTTTCCGAGCAAGAAGAAGGTTACCTGGTATCTGCAGAGTATAAATCTGATCTATTCCATTCTATTACTATAAAAAGAATGTTGAATTCATTTTATATGCTCTTAGAACAAGTAATGTCAAATCCTAAAATAAAATTATCTCAAGTTGAAGTATTGAATCAATCGGCAAAAGAACTTCTTACAAAAGTCTGGAATGACACAAAAAGAAACCTTCCTGATTTTTCAGTTCATGAACTATTCGAAAGACAAGTATTCTCAACACCAGATACAATTGCACTAAATTATAATGGCAAGAAAATCAGTTATAATGATTTAAATGTTCGTGCGAATCATTTAGCGCATTATCTTAAAAAACAAGGAATTTCTTCAGAGGAACTGGTAGGTATCCTAATGGATGAATCAGAGTTGAGTATAATATCCCTGATAGCAGTATTGAAGACAGGAGGTGCATATCTTCCACTAGATCCTGCCTATCCGAAAGAAAGAATTGCTTATATGTTAAATGATTCTAAGGTTAAAATAATTATCAGTGAAGAAAAGTATCTTAATTATCTACCAGATTCTTCTTACCGATGGATTGCTTTGGATCAACTTGGTGAAGAATTAAGTAAAGAAAAAGATACCAATCCTGAAAGTAGAATACTTACCAATCATTTGGCTTATGTTATGTATACATCCGGTTCCACAGGCAATCCAAAAGGAGTTGGCGTAGAACATAAGAATATTGTAAGATTGGTAAAAAACACCAACTATGTTACATTAACAAACAACACCAAGCTGTTAAAAACAGGCGCTTTTTCATTTGATGCATCTACATTTGAGGTATGGGGAATTTTATTAAACGGAGGAGAATTAAATATATATCCAAAAGAAAATTTATTAGATCATCAATTACTTAAAGAAAAGATAATAGAAAATGGAATTACATTGATGTGGTTTACAGTTTCCTGGTTTAATCAATTAGTAGATTTAGATGTAGATCTTTTTAAGCCTCTTCAGTCAGTATTTGTTGGAGGCGATAAATTATCAGTGAAGCATATTAATAAAGTTAAACAAGCAATTCCACATCTTGAAATAGTCAATGGATATGGGCCTACAGAAAACACAACATTTTCTCTTTATCATAAAATAGAGAGTATTAGTGACGAAGACATACCTATTGGTAAGCCGATCACGAATACTACTGTTTATATTTTGGACAAATCACTCAACCTTCTTCCGATTGGAGTGCAAGGTGAAATCTATGTAGGAGGAAAAGGAGTTGCCAGAGGATACATAAACGATGAAAAACGTACACAAGAAAAATTTATTCCGGATCCATTTAATTATGAAGGAAGGTTGTATAAAACCGGAGACCTTGGAAGATGGTTGGAAAATGGAACAATAGAATTTGGAGGAAGAAAGGATAATCAAATTAAACTTAGAGGATATAGAATTGAATTAGGAGAAATTGAAAATGCTATATCCAGCCATCCACTGATAGAAGATTCTGTTGTTATTATGAAAGATGACAACGGTGATAAAAAGATCATAGGGTTTTATTTAAGCAATACAAACTTAACGGAAGCAGAGGTAAAAACTTTTCTGAGAAAGACCCTTCCTGAATTTATGATACCTGCTTACCTGATCAAAAAGGAAAGCTTTCCTTTGACTTCTAACGGGAAAATTAATCGACAGGCATTAGCAAATAGTACTAAGAATTATATAAGAGCAAACAAAACGTTTGAGTTTGCCTTTAACGCAACAGAGGAAAAACTTGTAGCTATTTTCGAAGAGGTTTTAGGAAGAGATGCTATCAGCATTACGGATAATTTCTTTGAATTAGGTGGACATTCTCTCCTGGCTACAAAAGTGATGGCAAAAATTGAAAGGGAGTTTGGGCAAAATTATCCATTGTCCATATTATTTGAAGCTCCTACTATTAAAGAACTCAGTAAGGTTATCAAAGGAGATTCAGAAATTAAAAAAACAGGAATTATTTCAATACAACCGAAAGGAAATAAACCTCCATTATTCTTATTACCCGGATATTTATTCTATCATAATCTTGCAAAGTATCTTGGAGATGACCAACCTTTATATGGTTTTGAACCATTAAATATAGATCGAACAGAAGAAGTTGCGGCTATGTTTATAAAACAAATGAAACAGATTCAGCCTACAGGCCCTTATTACATTGGTGGTTTTTGTGCCAGTGGAATCATAGCTTATGAAGTAGCTCAGCAACTCACGGCCGCTGGAGATGAGATTGGTCTTTTGTCTTTATTTGAAGTATATACTCCTGAAGCCACGGTTTCTAAAGCATCAAAGAAATATTTATCAGACAAATTTGCTCATTGGAAGGCCGCTTTCTCTTATAATTCATTCAGAGCTAAAGTAAAACTGATTTATAATGAATCTCAGAAACTCCTTCAATATTTCCTTCTAAATCAATTCAGAAGTATGATAAGTGATTATAAGCTCAAACCATATAATGGAAAAATTGTATTGTTCAAAGCATTAGATGAACTAGTTGTGTCTTCTTCTTCCGATCCGTATATGGGTTGGAATAGATACTGTTCAGCTCATAATATCACTTTGATTAAAATTCCGGGAAATCATAATACACTTTTTAAAGAACCATATATCGGCATTACTGCTGCACAAATTAAAAAGTGTTTGGAAAACGAAAACTATAATGTGGAAGAAATTTAATTGAGTTCAGAATAAGAAAGAGAGTGGTATATGAATGAAAGTTTGTATACCGCTCTCTTTCTATATATTATCAATAATCTGAAAGTTTTTCAATGCTTATTAATGGAAATATTTTACACTAAGTTTGAGGACAAACTCGATCATAAAAAACTAAACTATTACTTAAAATACCTACCTTCTTCAATGAGAGCAGATATTTTAAAATATCAATTGCCTATTGATATTCAGGGACGTTTATTTGGAAAACTTTTATTAAAAATAATATTTGAAAACTTCTATAATAATCAAGATATATTATATCAGTTAAAGTATAATCAATATGGTCGTCCATATATACCTGATTCAAGAATAGACTTTAGCATTTCTCATTCCGGGGAATATACAGCAGTAGCGATCTCCAATGGATTTCCAATAGGGATTGACATCGAAAAAATAAAAGAGATACCTATCAATGATTTTAAACCTGAATTTACAGAAAACGAATGGAAGGAAATTTTAATATCAACCGATCCTTTAAAAACATTTTATGCGTACTGGACAAAGAAAGAAAGTACAGCAAAGGCCGATGGAAGAGGCCTTTCTATTCCTTTAAATGAAATTATAATAAAAGATGCTATTTCAATTTTATATGAAAAACAGTGGCATTTATATGAAATTAATATAACCCCTGATTATATGATCCATATTGCCAGTGAGCAAAAAGATTTGATCAACGTCTACTGTATAACTTTTTAGCTTATAAAAAACATGACTGCCTGTGTCATTCAGAAGGTTAAAAAACTTTACTTAACTTAAAAAATATCCCCACCTGTAGTACAAGCGAGGATTTTAAATTGAAATGAGAATTGCATCTTCGAACCCTTTTTTGTTATGCTACGACTGATCTATAAAGCTTTGAAGATAAAAATTTAAGTTTACCCTGTCCTCTGTTTATTCTTTGCTACCAGTCAATTTCGCCTGTTTCCGGGTTTGTTTCTTCGCTGAAAAATTTGCCTGTTGGTCCGTTTTTGTCAATCACTGCAAATTTTGCAATACGTTTTCCTGCATCTTCAACTTCACCACCGTTAAAGTTGGTAAAATCTGTTTTTGTATAACCTGGGTCAACCATATTTATTTTGAATGCTGTGTCTTTTAATTCATAAGCAAGATGAACTGTGAACATATTCAAAGCTGATTTTGAAGAGCCATAAACTGCAAATTTTCCAAAGTCATAGGCCGGCCAATCAGGGTTGCTTTGAAGTGATAATGAGCCAACGGTTGAACTTACCATTACAATTCTTGGTTCGATTGCATTTTTTAACAAATCCAAAAATGCCTGTGTAACTCTTACCACTCCGTAAACATTGGTTTCATACACTTCTTTGAATGTGTTAATGCTTGCTTCTGCAGCTGTCCAGGTTTGCGGAACATACTTGCCGTTCTCGTCTAATTTCACACCGCTAATACCTGCATTGTTTATCAAAACATCAAGACATTCTGCTTTCTTGCCTATTTCTATTCGTGCATTTTTCACTGAGTTATCATCGTTTACATCAATTTGAATGACTTCTACGTTTGTTAGGCCTTCAGATTTTAGTTTATCGACGGCTTCTATACCTCTTTGTTTATCACGACTTCCGATGTAAACGTAATATCCCTTTTGCAACAGTTGTTTTGCGACTTCTAATCCTATGCCTTTATTGGCTCCTGTAATTAATGCTGATTTCATTTTTTTATTTTTTTAAATTCGTATAGCAAAGGTTGCCCGTTAAAAAATGAAATCGTTTACCATTTGGTAAAAAGTAATTTTTAGCGAATATTTTTCCTGATTCTACTTAATGATTGTTGTGTAATTCCCAAATATGAAGCTATGTAAGAAAGAGGAACACGATTAGCAAGTGTGGGGAATTTTTGAATAAATGATAAATAGCGTGTAGTAGCGTCTTCCGAAACTAAGGGACTTCTCCTTTCTATTTTTTCCACAAGACATTTCTGAACTATTTTTATTACCATCTTATCCCAATCTATGATTGTGTTTAAAAGCTCGTCCCAGTCTTTTTTGGAGAATATAAGCACCCTGCAGTCTGTAATTGCCTGTAAGTATTGGGAAGCAGGCATACCTGCCTCAAAGTTCTGGTAGTCTGTAACGAAATGATTCTCGTCAATCAAATAATCCGTAATTTCCTGACCTTTGTTGTTGTAATAGCAAAACCGAAAAATACCTTCAAGAACAAAACCAACCTGTCGTGGAATTTTACCTGCTTCTGAAAGGTAGTCGTCTTTACGAAGTTCTATTTCAGTTGCTTTACTTTTTATCAGATCGATTTGCTGCTTGTTCAGGTTGCCAAACTGTAAAATGTATTCTATAAGCTCTTCCATAAAGTAAAATTATCAAATAGTTTGAGCTATGATTTACCATTTGGTAAAAAGAAGAGCTGATCCACTAAATTTTCAGATGATCCCAAAATGGCTCTATTCAGATAATATTAAAGCAAAAATCCTCACCTGAAACCAAATGAGGATTTAAATCAAAGTATGACCCCGACTGGTCTATTGCGACTATGGTCCATTACCAACATAAAGTCTGTCTATAATTATTTCCTTACTCTCATTCTCTGTCCAAACAGAAAAAGGAACTAAAGCCTGATTAGCTATAATAAAAATTATTTCCTCTTTTTGTTTATTAATTTCCTCAACAATATCGGGAGCCTCTTGCCCATGAAAAATGATAAAATCTTTTGAATCCAAAGTAATCAGAAGGTAATTTTGTAAGCGTTTTGCGAGATTAACAATCTCTTGATCCTTAATTATACTCCATCCTGCTTTTTGTTTTGCTTCTCTATCTTTGTTCACAAATGCGATTAGGAATAATCTCGGGTCCGAACTTGTCTCTTGAATAGGTGTCTGCTCAATACAATATCTTGCACTGTCAATGCTTGTAAAAGTCTTAATGCAGCAAAGACAAACCTTGCCTCTACTTGAAGATCTAATACAGCCACATGTTAAGCTAAAAAATAAAATTAGAATGTAAAATACCTTTGACATTTTCGATTTCGTGTATATATAAAATCTCTAAATTAGAAGTATAAAAAAAAATCCTCACCTGAATATTCAAGTGAGGATTTTAAATCGGAATGTGAACCCGCTGGGATTCGAACCCAGGACCCCTACATTAAAAGTGTAATGCTCTACCAGCTGAGCTACGGATTCCTATGAAAATTTACTATTACTCTTATTTGATTAATCTTTAGCTTCCCTAAAGATTGCGATAAAAAAAGATCCTCTGTCTTCAGAGGATCTTTGTGAACCCGCTGGGATTCGAACCCAGGACCCCTACATTAAAAGTGTAATGCTCTACCAGCTGAGCTACGGATTCTTGTTTTTTTTGCTTTTGCGAAATCGTTTTCCGTAAATGCGATGCAAAAGTATAAGCTTTTTTTATATTTGCAAAACATGAAGCGAATTTTATTTACAACACTTACCGTTTTTTTTCTAATCCCCTTTGCTTACTGCGCCAATTATGCTGATTCCCTGAAGCTTGCAGATTCTTTATTCAGAGAAAAAAAATATCCACAATCTTATAATATATATTCCAACATACTTTCTTCAACTGAAAAGTTTTCCCCCAGAATGCTTCTCAAAATGGCTATGATCAAAGAACAGGAAGGCGATTACACCATGTCACTTTATTACTTAAACCTTCTTTACAAGTATCAACCGGACAAAAGAGTGCTTGATAAAATGGATGAACTGGCATCAGCACACCAGCTTACAGGATACACGTTTACTGATCTGGAATACTTTATTTCGCTTTACAATCAATATTACTATTACATCATATTCTTCTTTCTCATCGTATCTGCAATCATCTACCTCTATCTTATCTTTAAAAAGTTTTACAATAAAAAACTAGGGCTGCGTCCTCTCTTCTTCGTCTTTGTATTGTCCTTTGCATACATCCTCACCAATTATGATATTGTTCCCATGAAGGGAATCGTCAGCAAGGACCATTCTTACTTAATGAGCGGTCCTTCTGCCGGAGCTGATCCTGTTGCTGAGATAGAGAAGGGACATCGTGTTATTGTATGGTCTGAAGATGATGTTTGGTACAGAATTAGTTGGGAAGGTGAATTTGTTTACATCAAAAAAAATCATCTCCTGCTGGTAGGAGATGAAAATCATTTAAGGGGTGAATCTTTTTCTTTCGATATATGATTGAAGACAACTTTGTCTATTAGTCCGGGAAAAAATTTCTTTAAAAAGATAGTTGATTTGCCTTGTGAGGTAAGTACAAGATCCCTCTTTCTTTGTTCTACCGCTTTATAAATGCTCACTGCTACTTCTTCCGCGCTCATCATCTTTCCTTCATCCATTGATGATTCACCAATGATGGTTCCGTCTTTAGACAAAGATGTATTTCTGATATTGGAAGTCGTAAAGCCGGGACAAGCTACAAGCACATGAACATTTTTATTGAGCAGCTCAACACGAAGTGCTTCCAGAAAGCCATTCATAGCAAATTTAGACGCACTGTACCCCGTTCTACCCGGAAGACCTATACTACCTGCAATAGAAGAAACGCCGACTACAGAGCCGCTATTTTTGATAATTTCCGGCAAGGCATATTTGGTTGCATAAACAGTTCCGTAAAAATTGATATCCATTACCTTTTTCAATACACTCAAATCTGCATCTGTAAATAATGCTCTCATAGATATACCTGCATTGTTAATAAGTATATCTATCTTACCAAAGACATTGAGTGTCTCATTGACAAGCATTTCATTATCTTCCTCCTTTGCCGAATCTGCCTGTATCGCCAATACTGTGATTCCTATACTTCTGAGCAATAAAGCAGCTTCATCAAGGTTAACCTTATTCCTGCCTGTTATGACAATCTTTGCGCCATTTTTTCCAAATACCTCAGCACATGCTTTGCCTATTCCGGAGGATCCTCCGGTGATGATAACTACTTTATCTTTCATACCTGTTAAACTTAATGCTTTTCTGATCGATTTATCTGCCTTTGAAATACTTTGCAACTGCATGTATAAGATTGGAATGTCCGGCAGTAAGTATTTCCAATTTATAATTATTCAGATTACGAAGAAAATACTTCATATTCTTCAGATTTATGATTTTGTCATAAGTCCCTAAGAAGAGTTCGAGCTCTATATTGTTTTCATTAAGGATTGTTGCGATCTTCCTAGTACTGAACTTAAGCTCTCTGAATACGATCCATGAAAAATAAACCCTTCTCCGTTGTGCTCTGGTAATCATTTGTGTATTAGCAAACCGATGTAGACTTTTATCGAGCAGCCTAAACCTGTTTAGGGCATTTACCACATTATGATAGATTCGGGGCTTTACAATGGTTCTTTTGAATATCCCCTGCAGAAGTGTTGGATAAGTGGCAATGTTGTACCAGAAGCTTGTTTTGATGCCATCCGGGGCAATCAGTATCACTTTATCAATCTTTGAATAAAAATATTCCAGAATTGAAAGGACAAACTTCCCTCCCATGCTAAATCCTAATAAGCTAAATGTTTCTATTTGTTGACTTTCCAGAAATCCGGCAAAAAATTTACTCCAGAAATCTTTCTGAAGAGCCTGGTCTCCATATGGCCAATAGCTTTTACCATGAAAAAATAAATCAAAACTGTAAATCGTATACTCATCTGAAAGTACTTCTTCCAACTCATAGAAATGATTTGAGGTCTGCCCAAAACCATGAAAGGTAAGAAGTACCTTCTTACCTTTCCCTGATTTGGAGTAATACATGAGCGCCTTTCGGTACTCATGATACCCATATTCTCTTTGCATTAAAGATTAAGAAACAGTTTCTGATTTCTTAGACATTCTGTTTCTCTCACCTTCCTCAAGATAAATCTTACGCATTCTCATACTCTTTGGAGTAACTTCAAGGTATTCATCTCCCTGAATATATTCCATAGACTCTTCTAATGAGAAGTTTATTTTTGGAGCAATTTTAACGTTGTCGTCAGAACCAGAAGCACGCATGTTAGTTAATTTCTTACCTTTCAAAATGTTTACAACAAGGTCATTACCTCTTGTATGCTCACCGATTACCTGTCCCATATAAATCTCTTCTCCCGGATCAACAAAGAAAAATCCTCTGTCCTGAAGTTTATCGATTGCATATGCAGTTGTGGTACCAGTTTCCATAGAAATTAAAGACCCGCTCAATCTACCTGGAATTGCACCTTTATATGGCTCGTATGATTTAAATCTGTGAGTCATAATTGCCTCACCTGCAGTTGCAGTAAGTACGTTATTTCTCAGACCTATAATTCCTCTTGAAGGTATATTAAATTCAAGATGTTGAAGATCACCTTTTGGTTCCATGATTGACAACTCACCTTTTCTCTGAGTTACAAGTTCGATTACTTTACCTGCAGTTGTTTCAGGAACGTCTACAACCAATATCTCTACAGGCTCACATTTCTGACCATCAATTTCTTTAAATATTACCTGAGGCTGTCCAACTTGTAATTCATAACCTTCTCTTCTCATTGTTTCAATTAAAACTGACAAGTGAAGGATACCTCTACCGAAAACCAGAAATTTATCCTCAGTGTCAGTCTCAACAACCCTCAATGCAAGGTTTTTCTCTGTTTCCTTCATTAATCTATCTCTAAGGTGACGAGAAGTAACAAACTTACCTTCTTTACCGAAGAAAGGACTGTTATTGATTGTAAACAACATACTCATGGTAGGCTCGTCTACAGCTATTCTTTCCAGTGGCTCAGGATTTTCAGCATCAGTAAGTGTATCACCGATCTCAAAATCATCAAGACCTGTTACAGCACAGATATCTCCTGCTGATACTGATTCTACTTTCAATTTTCCAAGACCTTCAAATACGTGAAGTTCTTTTATTTTCACTTTCTTAACGGAACCGTCAGCTTTAGTAAGTGCCATGTTTGCACCTTCTTTCAGCTCGCCTCTGAAAACTCTTCCGATTGCAATTCTTCCCTGGTAAGCTGAATAATCAAGAGAGGTAACCTGCATTTGAGGTATCCCTTCAGGACGTGGAGCTTCTGGTATGTGCTCTACGATAGCGTCAATCAATGGAATAATTGAATCTGTAGGATTCCTGAAATCTGGTCCCATCCATCCTTGTTTAGATGAGCCATACATAGTAACAAAGTCAAGCTGATCTTCCGTAGCTCCAAGGTTGAACATCAAATCAAATACTGACTCATGAACTTCATCCGGACGACAATTTTCTTTATCTACTTTATTTACAACGACGATCGGCTTTAAACCAAGATTCAGCGCTTTGCCCAATACGAATCTTGTCTGAGGCATTGGCCCTTCAAACGCATCGACAAGCAAAATAACACCGTCTGCCATTTTCAAAACACGCTCTACCTCACCACCAAAGTCGGCGTGACCGGGAGTATCTATAATATTTATTTTTATACCTTTATATCTTACGGAAACGTTTTTCGCAAGAATGGTAATACCTCTTTCCCTTTCAAGATCATTGTTATCCAGAAGCAGATCGTTAAACTCCTGGTTTTCTCTAAAGATTTTAGAGGCATGAATGATCTTGTCTACCAGGGTAGTTTTACCGTGGTCAACGTGTGCTATAATTGCAATATTCCTGATGCTTTGCATATATTTTGTGAAAACTAAGCTGCAAAATTAAAAAAATAGTTTCGAATTGCTTAGTAATTAGGTTAATTTCTGACGAAGAACCTCAATAATTCTTCCCTAATAGCCCTAAACTATACTCAAAAGCCTATTTCTTATTGTTTTAGTCCTAACACGACTTGTTTAAAAATAGTTGACCTTGCGAAAGAAAAAGTAAATTTTCTGATTGCACCAGTTATATTTGCACTCCATAATTAAAAAACCGAACAGCCTTTGGTCTGTTTTCTCAAATATATTTGTTCTTACTTTTAGCTTATGAGTAAAAATTACAAAAGACATACAATTACTGCGGCTTTGCCTTATGCTAACGGTCCTGTACATATTGGTCACCTAGCCGGTGTATATGTCCCTGCAGACATTTACGCAAGATATCTAAGACTCAAGGAAGAAGATGTACTCTTTGTCTGCGGATCGGATGAACATGGTGTTCCAATTACTATAAGAGCTAAAAAAGAAGGCATTACGCCGCAACAGGCAGTTGATAAATACCACACTATTATTAAAGATTCTTTCAAAGATTTCGGAATATCCTTTAATATTTACTCCAGGACTTCTGCTAAAGTACACCACGAAACTTCTTCAGAGTTTTTTAAAACACTTTACAATAAAGGTATTTTCGAAGAAAAAGTAACAGAACAATACTTTGATCCTAAAGCACTTCAATTTCTGGCAGATAGATATATCGAAGGAACGTGCCCGAAATGCGGCTTTGAAAAGGCCTATGGAGATCAGTGTGAAAACTGCGGAAGCACTTTAAGTCCTGCCGAACTTATAAATCCTCACTCTACGCTAAGTGGAGAAAAACCTGTATTAAAATCTACCAAACACTGGTACTTACCTCTTGACAAATATGAAAACTGGTTAAGAGAATGGATACTGGAAGGACATAAAGAATGGAAAGCTAATGTTTACGGACAGTGCAAATCCTGGATAGACCAGGGACTACAGCCACGTGCGGTAACCAGAGATCTTGACTGGGGAGTACCAGTTCCTCTTCCTGGCACTGAAGGAAAAGTACTTTATGTATGGTTCGATGCTCCAATCGGTTATATTTCAGCAACCAAGGACTGGGCACAACAACAGGGAACCCCGGAGGCATGGGCACAATACTGGCAGAATGAAGACACAAAACTTGTACATTTTATAGGAAAAGATAACATCGTATTCCATTGTGTTATCTTCCCTGTAATGCTGAAGACACACGGAGATTATATACTCCCTGATAATGTACCGGCAAATGAATTCCTGAACCTGGAAGGAAACAAAATATCTACCTCAAGAAACTGGGCTGTATGGCTTCATGAGTATCTTCAGGAGTTTCCAGGTAAAGCGGACGTTCTTAGATATGTTCTTTGCGCTAATGCTCCGGAAACCAAAGACAATGATTTTACATGGAAAGATTTTCAGGCTAGAAATAACAATGAACTGGTTGCCATCTTTGGAAACTTTGTAAACCGAGCAGTGGTACTTACTCACAAAAACTATGAAGGTATTGTTCCAGCTCAGGGCAAACTTGAAAGTATAGACAAAGAAGTACTTGAAAAACTGAAAGAATTGCCTGAAAAAGTCGCTGGTTCCATTGAAGCATACAGATTCAGGGAGGCATTAACTTTCATGATGGAACTAGCTAGAGTTGGCAATAAATACTTAGCCGATACCGAACCATGGAAGCTGATCAAAACAGATGAATCTCGAGTTAAAACAATTCTGAATATCAGCCTTCAGATATCTGCCAGTCTTGCTATTCTTGCAGAACCGTTTATGCCATATACAGCCGCAAAGCTTTCAGAAATGTTGGGATTAGAAAAGCTATCCTGGAAAGATGCGGGAAAGGACAACCTGGTGATCAGCGGTCATCAGCTTAAAACGGGAGGTTTATTATTTGATAAAATAGAAGATGCTACCATTGAGGCTCAGGTTAAAAAACTTCAGGACACCAAAATAGCTAATGAACTTGCAAGCAAGACCGTAGCGTCGGAAAAACCCGCAGTTCAGTTTGATGACTTTACTCAAATGGACATTCGTATTGCAACCATTATTGAAGCAGAAAAAGTAGCAAAAACCAAAAAGCTTCTTAAACTGAAACTTGATACAGGTATCGATACAAGAACAGTAGTAAGTGGTATTGCAGAATACTATGAACCGGAAAAAATTATCGGTCAGCAGGTTTGTCTGTTAGCGAACCTCGCTCCCAGAGAAATAAAAGGAATTGAGTCTAAAGGAATGATTTTAATGGCAGAAGATAAAGATGGGAAATTATCGTTTGTGAGTCCGGTTAATAAAATTACTAATGGAGGAACTGTAAGTTAAAACCAGTTTTTTTTTCGCCAAATCATTAAAGCCCGATTAAAATTGGGCTTTTTTTATACCCAGTTTTTGAGAGATTAAAAGCAAAAGAGTTAAATGTTTAAACATGCAAGTTGATAAAAGTTAAAAACTTACAATTTATTTTTTAACCAAAAAAAACTATAAATTACTCCAGCCAAAATAATATTATCTAATATAAGCAACCGTTCACATTAAAAATAACCTTATTCATACAAAAAAACAGTCTTAAAAAGCCATTTTAAAAACACATAAATTACATCAAAATTTATACTTATTAAAAAAAATCCTGCAATTAACTACAACCTTTCTTATGCAAAAAGTATCTATATTCTGTAAGTCTTAAATAGGGACTGAATATAAAACTCAAATCTTTTTGATATTTTTTTTATATTTTTTTAATATCTTTTTACCTGGGGACCCCTTCGAGAAATCTAAGGGGTCTTTTTTTATGTTATTTTTTTTAAAAGGTCAACAACCAAGGTTAATTTAAGTATCAACAATTCAAAAAAGGAATCTCACTCGCCCCTGCCACAATACTTCAAGTAAATCAGCCTTCCTTTCCACTATAAATTCATTTTGACTCTTCATTTCGTATTTACAGTATTCATGGCCCTTTCAACTCCAATTGTACAGAATGCCAAAACTCCATCTATAGCCTTATCCATAAATATGGGCAACTCATCAAACTCTTTAGATGTAAATTTCCCTAATACATAATCAACCTGACGTCCTTTAGAAAACTCACTTCCTACTCCGAATCGTAACCTTGGATATACCTCACTACCTAATACCTGTTGAATATTCCCCAGACCATTATGTCCGCCATTTGACCCCTTACTTCGCATTCTTAAAGTACCATAAGGCAAGGCTATATCGTCCGTAATTACCATAATATTTTCCGCAGGAACATTCTCTGTTTTCATCCAGTAGTTTACAGCCTTACCACTTAAATTCATAAAGGTAGTGGGTTTTATAAGCATAAGTGTTCTACCCTTATATTTATATTCTGCTACAAATGCATATCGATCTGACCGAAACTTCAACCCTTCCTTATCGGCAAGGCGATCCAATACAAGAAAACCAATATTATGCCTCGTCAACTCATACTCAGGACCAATATTTCCCAAACCAAATATTAAATATTTCATAATGAAAATTTTACCAAAGTCTATAAAAACATAAATCCTATCTGCCAAAGACAAATAGGATTTAAAACTATAAAATTAATTACTTACTTATTTCTTTTCTTCTTCAGCAGCTCCTCTTAGTGCTCTCGTTGTTTCAACGCTAACAACAGGAAGTGCTTTATTATTCAAGAAAGTAAAGTTTCCAGACTTAAGATCAGAAATTCTTAAAGACTTTCCGATTTCAAGAGCAGAAATATCAGCTTCTACAAAATCAGGAAGATTTTTTGGAAGCGCTTTTACTTTAACTTTTTTCAGTTTAGAAATCAGTTTACCTCCTTTGATAACACCTGGAGAAGTACCTGTAATTCTAACCGGAACATCCATTTTAACCTCTTTATCTTCTTTCAAAAGAAGAAAATCTGCATGAAGGATCATATCATTAACAGGATGGAATTGAATATCCTGAAGAATACATGAATATTTTTTCCCTTCAACAGTAAGATCTACTTTGTAAGCATTTGGAGTGTACACAAGGTCTCTGAAAAGAAACATTGGCGCATAGAAATGAACCTGATCTTCACCACCGTAAAGTACGCATGGCACATTAGCATCAAGTCTAAGCTGCTTAGACTCTCTTTTACCGAGATTTGCTCTTTTAAACCCTATAATCTCTAATGAATTCATTGTGTTTTATAATTTAATTAAATAATAAATAGCGAACTGATAGAATCGTTATCCTGAAGCTTTCTGATTGCCTTCGCAAACAATTCGGCAACGGTCAACACTCTGATCTTTGGTGATTCTTGTTTTAACGGAAGGGTATCTGTAATAACCAGCTCTGTCAAAACTGAATTTTCTATATTATCCAGCGCCTTACCAGAAAGAACGCCGTGTGTACAAATTGCTCTTACACTTTTTGCACCTTTATCCATGATGATCTGCGAAGCTTTGCAAAGTGTGCCTCCAGTATCCACAAGGTCATCCACTAAAACTACGTTAGCACCTTCAACATCACCGATAAGTTGCATAGAAGCAATTTCGTTTGCTCTCTTTCTATGTTTATCACAAAGAACAAGATCTACTTCCATAATTTTTGCAAATCCTCTGGCTCTTGCCACACCTCCTACATCCGGAGAAGCGAATATTAAATTCTCAAGATTTAAAGACCTAAGATAAGGAATAAAGATTGCTGCACCATCCAAGTGATCAACAGGAAAATCAAAAAATCCCTGAATTTGACCAGCATGAAGATCGCAGGTCATAAGGCGATCAGCACCAGCAGCTGAAAGGAGATTTGCTACAAGTTTCGCAGCAATAGGTACTCTTGGTTTGTCTTTTCTATCCTGACGGGCATAGCCAAAGTATGGCACAACAACAGTTACATAAGCTGCGGAAGCTCTTCTTGCCGCATCAATCATCAGCAGAAGCTCCATAAGGTTATCTGCATTAGGGAATGTCGACTGAATCAGAAAAACATCGTAACCTCTGACAGATTCATCAAATGATACATATATTTCGCCATCACTGAATCTTTGCTGAGTTACAGCACCAAGTTGCTTTCCGTAGAAATTAGCAATTTTCTCTGCCAGGTATTTGGAGTTAGTTCCGGAGAAGAGCTTTATGTAAGACATATATAGTAAGTTCCCTTTTTCCTTTAAAAAATTAATCCCGGGTCTTTTACAAGCCGGGATCAATTTTATTTTTGGTGTTGTCCGACCAGGTCTCGAACCTGGACTCTTCTGAACCAAAATCAGACGTGTTGCCAATTACACCATCGGACAAGGCCCCCTAGTTGATGTTTGGGACTGCAAAGGTAGAATATTTTCGATTCATCCCAAACATTCGCAAAACTTTTTTTTCAATTTCCTTCAGACTTTTGTCAAGAAAACGCCCTTAACTTCCCTTACATTCTGATATTGAGAAATATACTTTTCTATTTCTTCTTAAAAAAAAATTTCAACTTTTTTTAAAGGAAATCTTTAGATCCTAATCAAAGATTAAAACCACCGAAAAAAAATTCTGAAAGGGAAAAAATAAAAGCAAAAAGTAGCTATAAACATTATATAAAATTGAAAGCCCAGACTTGCAGACTGGGCTTTCAATTTTGAAACTTTATGCTTTCTGTTTTCCGCTTATTAAGGAAGTAAAAGAACTTGTTTTTTCCCTGCTATAGTTATGTTAGAAATCTTATCACAATCGTCCTTACTGCCAAAATCAAAGGTCCTTGTCAATTTACCTTCAGGAGTAATGTCAACAATTCCCATAACCGGATAGACCAACCCCTTATCAATAAATAAACAGGACACATAATACACCAAAGGCTTTGTAATCAAAGCAGTATAAGCTTCTCCATCTCTGGTGATTCCTGTCGCAGTGCCGGTTACGGAATATTCATCATCCGCCAAAATCGTTGCGGAGCCAGAGCCCTCAACAAATGTCCTTACTCTTTCAGAATTCCAGTGAGACACCTTTTGACCTTCAAACGTTATTTTACCATTTACAACTTTTATAGACCAGGCGGGAAGTGTATCGGTAATATTCGTAACAGTTTTTTCTCCTTCAATATGATTACCATTTACATAATAATTATCCAGAGAAAACTTTATAACTGAACCTTTTTCATTGTATTTTCCACTATATTGGATTTTGATTTTTCCACTTCTTGCTCTGTTATTATAAGTGCAGCCCGTTCCAAAATCAATAATCAACGAATCACTGCCTACAAAAGAAATAGAAGGACAACTTCCTGATGATTTGAGATTATTGGCATCAAAAGCATCCAGTCCTATTTTCAAAATGTCATCAAACTCTCTTTGCGAATAACTAAAATCGGCAGCAGAAGATACATCCTGTTCTGACACTTCGTCTTCTTTTTCCCCACAAGAGAATACTAATAAGCTGGTTAATAGGATAATCAGAGAGGGCGTAAAAAATCTTTTTTTCATCTTATTGTATAATGGCATGAATGAATATTTTTTAATAAGATTCTTTTACGCAGTGAAATAGTCAAAGTTCTGAAAGAATTATAGCATTCTGTATTCCAAAAGATTACCCCTTATTTCGCACTTTCTTTTCTATCATATCCCACATTTCGGACTGAATCTCATCAAGGTAACTGAACTCCCCTGCACCTTTTATCCATTCACCTCCATCTATCGTTACAACTTCCCCATTTATAAAAGATGAAAAATCAGATACCAAAAATGCTGCAAGGTTGGCCAACTCCTGGTGTTCTCCTGTCCGTCCCAATGGAATCCTTTTTACCAAATTTATTTTTTTACTGACTTCTTCAGGAAACAGCCTGCTCCAGGCTCCTTCCGTTGGAAACGGCCCCGGAGCTATAGCATTCATTCGGATACCATATTTCCCCCATTCTACAGCCAAGGACCTAGTCAATGTGAGCACTCCGGATTTTGCTATGGCAGAAGGAACTACATAGCCGGAGCCTGTCCAGGCGTAAGTAGTTACTATATTCAAAACAGTTCCTTTAATCTTTTCTTTTATCCAGTATTTCCCGAGTGTAAGTGTACAGTTATATGTTCCTTTAAGGACAATATCCACTACAATATCAAAGGCCTTACTTGAAAGTCTCTCAGTAGGACTGATAAAGTTTCCAGCTGCATTATTCACAAGAATATCAATTACCCCAAACTTTTCTATTGAAACAGAAAGTAGATTTTCAACCTCCAGAATATTTCTGATATCACAAGCCACAGGAAACACTTCTCCCCCGGTTTCATTTCTCAGCTCTTCGGCAGTCTTTTCCAAGACCTCCAATTTTCTGCTGGCTATTATCACTTTGGCACCCAGGTCCAGAAAATATTTACTCATGGACCTCCCAAGCCCAGTCCCTCCTCCGGTAACTAGAATTACCTTGCCTTTTAGTGAGCCTTCTTTTAACATTGGTTGATTGTACATATCAGATTGTTTTAGAGCTTTTAAATGATTAAGATGAAAGTTTAAAAATAAAATTTTGTTATTACATTTTCGGATTTTTTACTTATCTAATTTGTTTTTGTATTTTAACACGAACTACTATTTAGCTTTTAGTGAATATATCATTAACTGTTAATTGAAGTATACCTGAATTTGCTTTACTTGGTTATTAATGATTCCATATAATAAACCTTTCATTATTGGA
Organism: Bacteroidota bacterium; assembly: GCA_023428135.1. GTDB lineage: Bacteria > Bacteroidota > Bacteroidia > Cytophagales > Cytophagaceae > Sporocytophaga. Next base: position 26,908 of record JAEYZG010000033.1, read on the forward strand.
AAGGAACTAGAATATATACGTCAGGCTGTAGAAAGTGGAAAGATTTCCGGAGATGGAAACTTTAGTAAACTTTGTCAATCATTACTTGAAAAAAGGTTTGGCTTTGGAAAAGTACTCCTGACAAGCTCTTGTACAGATGCACTGGAAATGTCTGCAATCCTTCTTGACATCTCAGAAGGCGATGAAGTGATAATGCCTTCCTTCACCTTTGTGTCTACTGCAAATGCATTTATATTGAGAGGCGCAAAAATTGTTTTTGCAGATATAAGACCAGACACTCTTAATATTGATGAAAGTAAGATAGAAGCTCTGGTTACTCCACGCACAAAAGCTTTAGTAATAGTTCACTATGCAGGCGTTTCCTGTAATATGGAAAAAATATCAGCTATAACACAAAAACTTTCCATTGCACTCGTGGAAGATGCCGCTCTGGCTATCGACTCTTATTATAAAGGAAGAGCTCTGGGTTCTTTTGGACAGCTTAGTACCTTGTCATTTCATGAAACAAAGAACATTATTGCAGGAGAAGGAGGCGCTTTGATCATTAATGACCCTCAGTATTTTGAACGTGCTGAGATTATCAGAGAAAAAGGCACCAACAGAGCTAAGCTATTTCGAGGAGAAGTCAACAAATATGAATGGGTAGATATAGGATCTTCTTATTTACCATCTGAAATTATTGCTGCCTTTCTTTATGCCCAGCTTGAAAATATGGATATTATAATAAAGAAGAGAATAATTCTCTGGAATCAATACTTTCAGAAACTTAAACCTCTACAGGATTTATCAGTAGTTACATTACCTGTACTTTCAGAAGGCGCAACAATGAATGGACAATTATTCTATCTTTTATGTAAAGATGAAAAGGAGCGTAATAGTTTGCTTGAATTTCTCAATCAACAAAAGATCAAAGCTGTTTTTCATTATCTGCCGCTACATCTAAGTCCATTCTATCTAAATAAGCATGATGGAAGGCTTCTTCCTGTAACCGAATCAACAAGCGACCGTTTAATCCGCTTACCTTTGTTTTTCGAGATGAAAGACGAAGAACAAAATTATATAATTACAAAGATTTTTGATTTCTTTAAGATAAATCGTTAACCCCTGCGCATTTTGCACCAGGATAAAAAAATTACAAAATTTTTAAAACACCAGAATACACATGAAAAAACAAATTATCGGGATCCTCATTTCATGCACAGCATTTTCCTGTGTAACGAAGAAGAAATTTGATGATCTAAACGTAAGGAAGTCTGCTCTGGAAGCCGAGAAATCGGAATGTGATGATCTATTAAAAACTGCTCAGACTCTGAACACAAAGTACTCAATAGACCTTGACAGTCTTTCAAAAGAACGAAGGAGGCTTATAGATGACACTACTCAGACTGGAATTGTATTAAGAAAAACTCAACGCAATTATAAAAACCTGAATGATACTTACGAACAACTGCTAAGAAATCATGACAGACTTCAGTCCCAAAGCTCTTCTGATATAGACAGGATGAGTAAGGATCTTTCCAAAAGAGAAAAAGACCTTTTTGAAACCGAGAAAAAAGTAAATGAGCTTCAGGCAAACCTTCAGGAAAGAGAAGCTAAAGTAAAGGAACTTGAAAGGGTAATGGCAGAAAAAGACAAAGCTGTAACTGACCTGAAAAACAAGGTGAGTAAAGCTTTGCTTTCATTTAAGGAAAGTGATCTATCTGTAAATGTGAAAAATGGAAAGGTATATGTATCTCTCAGCGAGCAGCTATTATTTAAATCCGGGAGCACTGATGTAGATAAAAAAGGTGTGGAAGCTTTGAAAAAATTGGCAGATGCATTGAAGGATCAAAATGACATTAATATATTGGTTGAAGGGCATACCGATGATGTCCCTGTATCTAAGGGTACTGGAGGCATAAAGGATAACTGGGATCTGAGCGTATTAAGAGCTACTGAAATTGCCCGTATTCTGGGTACTTCAGGGATCAATCCAAGAAGAATTGTAGCTTCAGGAAGATCAGAATATTCCCCAGTAGCTGAAGGCAAATCTTCTGAAGCAAGGCAAAAAAACAGGCGAACAGAAATCATTTTATCTCCAAAACTTGATGAATTATTCCAGATTCTGGAAAATAACTGATTAAATTATTGTTCCTAGATATAAAAGGCTCCGAACCCACCGGAGCTTTTTTTATTTCATCCCTACTAAAAATCAAAACGCTATTTTACTCCTAACGCAAAAACTATTTAGAAAAATTCTAATTAATTATTTGGAACAAGTCTAATTAAATAAGTATATTTGTATAGTAGATCAATGGAAACAACACAAACATATTTAAAAGAGATTTTTGCAACTACTCAGGGAGCTGTTTATCAATGCGATAAAGAGGGTAATTTCCTCCTCGACTTTGCAGGGCAAACCTCATCTTTTAAATTTCCATGTTTCTTTGCACTTCGTAAGCGCGTAAATCAGATTGATCTTGCAAAAATGCTTTCTAATCCGGATACTTCATCTGATATTGAAATTATTTGTCCATGTGGAAGCAATCGCGTATTTATCCTTAATACCTTGGAAATCATTCAATTAAAAGACTTATTAAACGGAGCTAAGGTAATGATGGAGTTGAACAGCATACTTTTTGAAAGACTTTACCGCGTGGCGGTTTGATTTTTTTCTCTCAATCTTTGTTTTTATAAAAAGATTAATTTACCTTGACAACCTGGGTAAACTATATCCTATTTGCCCCGTTTTGAAATTATACCCTCTGTAAAAGTTAAAGTAGAGATTATGAGAGACATAGTAAGACAAAAAACATCACTTACTGAGGAAGTTGAAATCATCCTCAACGAACAAATAAAATTAGAAGCAAAAGCTTCAGCATTATATCTTGCGATGGCCTCATGGTGCGATCAGCATGGATTTTTATACAGCTCGGAATTTTTCTACAAACAATCCGGAGAAGAAAGAGAGCACATGCTTAAGATATTTAAATATGTAAATGATGTTGGCGGAAAAGCATTTTCACCTGAAGTAGCTGGTATTCCTCAAGATTTCGAATCATTAAAATCTGTTTTTGTAGGAGGATTGGAACAAGAAATTGCAAATACTCAGGCATTAAACAGAGTTGTTGACCTTTGCTACAAAGTTAAAGATTATACAACTGCTCATTTTATGCAATGGTTCCTAAAGGAGCAAATAGAAGAAGAGTTTATTTTCAGAAGAGCTCTTGAGCTGTTTGAAGTTATAGGAGAAGAAGGAGTTGGAACCTATATGATTGATAAAAAGATTCCGGATATTAAATACACGCACGAATAATCAAAAATTATTAGAAAAAATAAGGAGTGATATTGAATCACTCCTTATTTTTTTCCTCTCCTTCATGAATCTCCTCTAACAATCCGGCCGCTTTTTGCACATCCATAAAAAAATGCCAGGAATTTTCCGGCTGTACACAAACTACGGGCCCTAACTTACATCTGTCGGTACAACCCGTCTTTATCACAGCCAAGTTTCTTAGTTTATGCTCTTTTATTAATCCTTTAAGACTTTTCTGGATCAGCTTCCCCCCTTTTTTTTTGCATTTGCTGCCAGTACATACATAAAATATTTTTTCCGGTTTCTTGGGTTCTTTACTCATACCTAAATTTACTGCGTTACGCTTTATGTATCAACACAAAATTATGAATAAAGATTTTATTCTGATTCAGCTTTCCTTTTAACTGAAGCATAATGACCTTTATAGCCCGTTTCAAACCTTGTTCAGGGATTTATTTATTTTCACTAACTTTCAGAATGATTTATATAATAATGGGTATTTCCGGATGCGGAAAAACTACTATTGGCCAGTTACTTTCATCGCATGTAAACCTTCCATTTTTTGATGGCGATAATTTTCACCCCGAAAGCAATATAAAAAAAATGTCAAGCGGAATTCCTCTTACAGATCAGGATCGATTACCGTGGTTAACCAGTCTCTCCCAGAACATAGCAAATTGGGAGTTGACCGGAGGAGCTGTATTAGCCTGTTCAGCTTTAAAAGAAGATTACAGACAAATACTATCATCTACCCAAACACCTGTAACATGGATATTTCTCGATGGCAATTTGGACATTATTAAGCAACGATTAGATAGCAGAGAGGGACATTATATGCCATCCTCATTATTAAGTTCTCAATTTGGTCTACTGGAAAGACCGCAATATGGCATTCACGTAAATGTATCTTCCACCCCCGATTTGATCGTTCAGGAAATTTTAAGGAAATTGAAAGCATGAATTCATTATCACAATTTGGTATAGTTGGACTTGGCGTTATGGGTAAAAGCCTTGCTCTTAATCTGGCAGAAAAAGGGGTAAACGTATCTGTATTTAATAGACACTTAGCAGGTTCGGAAGAAAGCATTGCCGTTAATTTCGTGAAAGAACAAAGCACTAGAGGCACCATGTGTGGTTTTGATGACCTTAAGGCTTTTGTTACTTCTATTGAAAAACCCAGAAAAATCTTATTAATGATTCAAGCAGGTTCTGCTGTTGATCAACAATTAAATCAACTGGTACCTTTGCTTGACAAAGGTGATATCGTTATTGACGGTGGGAATTCATTTTATAAAGACACGAACAAAAGAACAAAACAGCTTAATGATGCCGGTATTCATTTCATCGGTGCAGGCATTTCCGGTGGAGAAGAAGGGGCACGCAAAGGACCTTCAATAATGCCGGGTGGAGATAAAGATGCTTATGAGAAAATAGCCGATTATTTAAATCTTATTGCTGCCAAAGACAAATCGGGCAAACCTTGCATTTCCTATATTGGCCCAGAAGGCTCTGGTCATTTTGCAAAAATGGTCCACAATGGAATAGAATATGCTGAAATGCAAATCTTAACAGAGATTTATTTTCTACTACGCTACTACTCACTTTATCCTCCTGAAAAAATTGTAGATTTATTTACTCAATGGCAAAATGAAGGCTTGAATAGTTACCTTCTCGAAATAACAATTACTATATTGAGAAAAAAAGAAGATGGAATTCTACTTTTAGATAAAATACTGGATAAAGCTGAACAGAAAGGAACAGGAGGCTGGTCAACCACAACAGCCATGGATCTTGGTGTACCTTTTTCAACAGTATCAGAAGCTGTAATGGCCAGGGCAATCTCCTCTTTTAAGTCCTACAGACAACAAGTCAGTTCAAGTTATAATAACCATCCTGCTACTGCTGTTTCCAATTCTACAGATTCTATTTCAGATATAATAAAAAATGCGTATAAATCAGCGAGAATAATAAACCATGAAACAGGATTTCATTTATTAAAAGTGGCATCTGCTCAATATAAATGGGATCTAAATCTTGCAGAAATTGCACGCATCTGGACCAATGGTTGCATTATCCGCTCGGAATTAATGGAGCAAATAGCTAATACTTTTTTGAAAGAAGATTCAATTCTTTTAGCACCTTTTTTTATAAAAGAATTAAAAGATATACAAAAAGACTTTACACATGTGATATCACAGGGGCTGACCAATGACATTGCACTGCCTGTGTTATCCTCAGCCCTCAATTATTATTTAGGCTTGAAAACATTAAATTCCGGAGCTAACCTCATTCAGGCACAAAGAGACTATTTTGGCGCACATACTTACCAAAGAATTGATAAACATGACAAATATTTCCATACTCAATGGAATGAATAAAAAAACTTATCACGAATCAAACATACATTTATTTATTTCGTAGATTTATACTTAGCAAAATCTATAGAATTCATTTTTCGGCAAGAATACTTTTAAGTACACAGATATTATTATATAATCTAAACCAATAAAAAACGTGCTATTATCAATTAAAAGACTTAAGATATTAAGTCTCGCTTTTTTATCATATGGGGCAACTTTAAACACAGGTTACACCCAAACTGAAAAAGATTTTACCCCACTGGCATATTCATCTGTATATCCAGAGAGTTTTTCAGAAAACTATCGAGAGAAAATTCAAACGCTCGTCTCAAACGAAAAAACACTGAGTAAAAAGAAAGCATATAGGTTTTATCTAAGCTTATATCAATCAAAAGCTCAATATTTTTCATCCGGACAGATTTACTTTGAAAACCAATTACATAAATATGTAAATTCTGTTGCAGAAAAACTTTTCGCAAAAAACCCTTCCATTTTAAGTAAAATTAAAATTTACGTATCAAGAAATACCAGTGCCAACGCCTATGCAATGCCTGATGGTACTATATTGATACATGTCGGTTTATTAGCAAGAATAGAAAATGAAGCACAACTTGCAGCCATTATAGCTCATGAAACAGCACATGTGGAAATACAGCATGCGGTAAAAAATATTTCCAAAATGGAAAACATCAAATCTCAGGAGACCAACTTTGAGAATGATGAAAGAGACAATTTCAGGAGTTTAAAATATTCCAGAGAAGATGAATTTGAAGCAGATTCAAAAGCAATCCAGTACATGATGAATTCTGAATATGATCCTTCAGAATTACCTAAAATTCTGGAAATTATTGAGAATGAAAATTACTTTAAAATCGATAAACTTCAGGAAAATCTAAACAAATATCTTTTTTCAGATCTGGTAACACCTGATACTTTATGGTTTAAAGAGGACAATTCAGAATCTTCAGAAAAATCTAAGAGCCTTTTTGGTGCAGAAAATGACGATCTTTACAGCACTCACCCTGATATGAACAAAAGGGTATCTGCAGCGAAAGAAATCCTTAATCTGATTGAATTCAAAGGAACTGATAAAGTAAAAAACCTGATGGGAAACCAGAGTAAGGAAATAAAAAACATTGCCTTATTTGAATGCATAGAAGGTATGGAGAAAGACGCTGAATACAATACAGGATTATACCTTACACTTTACGCTCTGGAGAAAAATCCGGACAATCTTTATCTGAAAACCTCAATAGTTAAAAACTTATACTGGTTAAGTTTTTACAAAGAAATCAATTGTTTGGATAAAGTAATTTCAAATTCAGGAAGAGCATGTAAAGAAAACTTTGATCTATTCAACACCTTTCTAACCAAAATACCTCACAATGAGCTTAAAAAATTAATGTTTACTTATACAAAGAAAAACCTGGAGTCCTGTCAGACTAAAGATGATTTCTTCTTTTACTATGGCTTAGGATCTGAAATGTATTTAGGAAAAGACCCAAGCAAATTAATTTTTAACCAATATCTTTTAAAGTTTCCTTCCGGGAAATTCATCACCACTGCAAAGGCTAAAATTCAATGAAAAAACATATCTATATCGGAATTCTTATACTGCTATCCCTTTCTGCATGCAAGAGAGGATTTGTAGTGATTGAGAAAAGTGAAACATTCCCGAAGGAAAAGGAAAAGTTAAGAGAAAAAGGTATCTTTTACCTTGAGCCTAATGTTACCAGTTTTCTTATCAGAGATGAAGTTGAGAACCAATTTCTCGCTGCAGAAAAACAGAAAAAAAATGTAAGCAAAGAGATGTTCGCGGCAGGAAGACATGCCGGCCTTAAAGTTATTGTGCTGGATGAACAAACTGTAAAAAACAGCTATAAAAATCATGCAGAAGAATTGCTTCAATTAAGGAAAGCTATTAACAATGTAACATCTCTGCAAGAAAACCCCTTGAATAAAGGACGTCGTACTAAGGACAGCTATATTCAACAAAAAGTCTTTATTGGCGCTCCCAGATTTCCTGCAGACTTCGCTCATTTGTCAGGGGAACTATCACCATATTTTGGTATTGCAGGAATATTTGCCGTAAATGCAGATCCCAAGAATTCCAGAACAAGAGCATTCATAAGAAATCATCAATCTCTTCAATATGGAAAATATTACTACTTCTATCATATAGTAGTGAACATAGAAACTTCTGAAGTGATATATAGAGAGGTTAAACAGGTGCCATATAAATTCACCCAAAAATATCTTGGCCCTATTATTTTTGACAGCTATGCTTTATTAAAGAAAAACTTAAAATGAAAAAAATATTATACATCGCTTTATTAATTCTTTCTGCCACTCCTGCTTTTAGTCAGAATACAGGATTCAGAGGCAAAAGAGTACTGATCAAAACAGATCTTTTAAATGGAGTTCGCTCTCCTCTGTTCTCTGCTTCAGCGGAATTATTAATTACACGAAGATTTACCTTAACCGGGGGATACAGAACTACATCAGGAAAGTATAATCAGATATATTATTATGAAGAATATCATTCTCAAGATTACTATTTTTACGATATAGATAATAAACTTAAAGACAAAGCTGATATCAAATCGAGAGTCTGGTCCATTGAAGCAAGGTTATACAAAGGAGGTGTCATTCCTGCACCTAAAGGATTTTTCTATTATGGTACATACACTAATGGGAATGTAGATGTGAAAGGAAACTATTATGAAAGCTTAACCTCCAAGGTTATTACTTCAAGTTCTTCTAACAATGATAAAAATCCATATTATACCTATGAAGCTAAGAATATCAAAACCTGGGGTCTTGAAGGAGGATTGGGATATCAGAGCTTCATAAATAAATATATCACATTGGGTTTTAAACTTGGACTAAACTACACTTCTTTTAACTACGATGAAAACTGGGATCCGAAAGTATTATCGGGAGTTGCCAAAACTTATGGTCCCAACCTACTCAGACTGGCTCCACTGGACCTTGACGATTCTGAGCATCCTGCAGCAGTTCTTCTTAAATCATCTGGTGATTCTGTTTACAAGGGTAGTGTAGGCCTTAATTTCTACTTACAGTTAGGAATTTTACTATTTTAATTAAAATTCCCTCAGATACAACACAGAGGATGATAAAGATTGTATCAATCTTTATCATCCTTTATAAAGATTCCCAAATCATTTTTCTCCTCGATTTTACCCTGAACACTCAGATATTATTAGTTTCAAGGCACCTATTATATTATACAAAAATTATAATCACCTCAAATCCCACTTCAGAATAAGCTTTACCACAAAATATCTTTTCCTAAGATGATTGACCTAAGATCATAATCATCTGCTAAAGAACTATGCTGGTTTCATATTACCTTAATCTCTTACTTAGATATGCGAATCATAAAACATACTCTACCTATAAAATTAAAAGGGAGACCATTTATCTGACAGTCTCCCTTTTTATCTTTAATACAATTTATGTTTAATACATCACAGAAAATGTACCATTGGAAATTTTATTATATCCAGTATAATACGTACTGTATTCGGTTTCAAAATAAAACGTTCCGGAAATCATTCTTTTAGTTTTGTCATGTGTCGATATATTTACTGAACCATAATTAGAATAAACATTATATTTCAATCCATTTTTACGGATATAATATGCTGTGTTATTATAGCTACTTGAAGTCCCTAAAATATTATAACCTGGACTTATTGTTTTAAGTATCTTCAACTCTATACCTGAATTATCAGATTTGCTTGCTTTTATATTGATAAAACTAGCATCAGCAGTTGCCACTATACTTGTTGGAGACCAACTTACGCCAACTCCTGACCCTTCCGCAACAGTTGCAGTTAAAGTATTAGTAAATACCGAAACCGTATATGGTAGTTTATTAAACGAGCCATAAACATCTTCATAATAACTTCCATCGTTTGCTCTAAACGAATAGGTACCTGATACTGTCTTTTTAACCTGATCAACTTCCGTAATTGTTATTTTCCCTGAACTATTGTAGTAGTTGGTAGTGTATATATAATTCCCAATTTCATATTCTGCTAAACTTGAATAAGAAGAGCCAAGTGTATATCCACCTTTGGTTTGAGCATTTGTTCTTAATGTTATATATATGTTATTTTTCGTGGCTGTATTCGTAATAGTTATCCCACCATTTTCAAATACTGCTTTTCCTGAAAATTCAACAGAAATATCGTTTTCCCTATTTTCAATTCTAATTTTCCCGTCGGCTGCTATAGGCACTCCATTGGAAATAATTTTAACTGGCATAGGATTTTCTTTCTTGGCACAGCTAATGAATACTATTAAAAAAAAGAAACAATAAACTAAAAATGAAATAACCTTATGTGACATATTACTTTTATTAATTGATTTTATGCATTCGTTAATTTAAAACATACTTTAAAGATACTAAAAATACAAACACAAGAATAATCTATATCATACTATATCGTGCTTCCCAAGGTTTCAATTATTTTTCCACACTTCACACACCTCAATTGTTTGATTCCCTGCATTTTATTAAATTGCATTTACTATACTACTATAATTAGTACCTCCAGATTAATTATCAGCTTAATCTAAATTATCCCAAAATTGAAAAGATCTGTATTAAAATATTTAATAATTATCTTCCTGGCAATTTTGTACAACAAAGGATTTGCTCAGATGCAGGTAAATTTTAGTACTTTTACACCAGGAGATTCTTGCAAAAGCAGAACTGTACAGTTTGATGCTTCAGCTTCAACAGGGCCCATTTCTTCTTATCAATGGGAATTTAAAAACAAAACTACCGGTGCTAGTCTAGGTGTTGGAACAGGGAAAAACATTACTAAAAACTTTTTAACTCCTGGTTTATATGAGGCTATACTTACCATTTCAGGCGGAGGCTCTACTTTAACTAAGTCAGTAGATATAAGAGTCTATCAACAACCTCAGGTAGATTTCACTTCTGCTGTTCAGGAAGGATGTCTTCCTCAGAAAATAAATTTCATTGACAATAGCAGCGCCGGAGATGGCATTATCACAAGATGGGAATGGAATTATAATGATGGAAAAAAAGACATATTCACCACTTCAATTAACCCCTCTCATGATTATATTGCCAGTGGAAGTTACACACCTACCTTAATCATCACAAATAGTTTTGGCTGCACCAATTCGTTACCAAAAGACAAGTTCATAACAATTTATGATAAAATAACTCCTGCCTTCCTCTCTACAAACAACTATAGTTGTACTTCACCTCACATTGCTTCCTTTGAAAATTTATCCCCAATAGATGGGAGATTCAATTACACATGGGATTTCGGAGATGGGACATCATTAAACTCCAATGATCCTTTTATTAATCATGAATATGAGAAACCCGGGATATATAGCATTAAACTTACTGCCAAAAATGCTCCTGGCAATTGCAGTACATTTGTACAAGGCAGCGGAGTAAAAAATGTGTATATAGGAAAGCCAGCTGCTGACTTTGATATTGCTCCTAAATTGTGCCTTGGAACATCAACATATATTTATCCAAAAGTAGATACAACAGGAATAAGTAATGAAGGTAAATGGTTCTTTGAAGATGACAATTCCGTTTATAACAATAAAACAGGTTACCATACCTTTAAAAAAGAAGGTAAATGGAAGGTCAAATATGTTACATTCAATACCTATTCAGGCTGCTATAGCGATACGGCTATAAAAGAAGTAGAAGTACTACCTATCCCCACTGCAGATTTCACACCTGATATACCCAACGGGTGTCAGATTCCTCATCTTGTTACCTTTACCAATCTTAGCCAAAACGGGAGCATGTACGAGTGGAACTTCGGAGACGGAACTCTCCCCCTTATAACAACTGATCTTTCTCCTGTCAGCAAAAGTTACAATGCATTCTCTAACTATACAGTACGGTTAAAAGTTACCAACGATGCCGGTTGTAGCACTACCAAAAACTACAATTACATAAGAATACAAAAACCATCTGTCGATATCACGGTAGGTCCTACCGAAGGTTGTATGCCACTTACAGTCAACATCAAAGCAAAGCCTGGCTCTAATGACCCTGTGGCCAAATATGTTTACGATTTTGGTAATGGAAAAACCGATACAGTTTCTATTGATCAGCATTCAGGTACATATCCTATACAAGGTTCATTTACTGTGAAAGTCAAGATTATAACGAATCAAGGATGTATTGCAGAATCAACAGGAAAAACAGTTACTGTTAATGAATTCTGTGATGATGATGGAGGTGGTGGCGGCGGCGGCGGTGGTGGCGGTGGTCCTATCGGAGTTGCCAGAAGTACTGACTGCAATCAGAAGTATACCTTTACCTTTAATGATACAACATCAAATGCAACGGTCATCTCCTGGGATTTTAACGGGACAGTTATCAACAGTGCCTCCAACCCCATTACCTATACATTTCCAGACAATACAGGAAATAAAAAATTCATGGTAACAGCCAAACTTCAGGATCTAACTACCGGCAACATTATTGAACACAAAAAAAGAGTAACGGTAGTTGATGAAAAAGCTAACTTCACTCCGGACATACTGGATATCTGCAAAGGACTAACGGTTAAGTTCAATACCATAGGAATTGACTCAAGCAATATCAACAAATACACATGGGATTTTGGGGACAGCACCTCAAGAAAAGTTATAAATAATGCGCTCAACTATAAAAACTATGGCACTTATCTCAATGGCAATACAAGCTATGTTTATAAAGATACCGGTGTCTTTTATCCCAAGCTGATCATAGAAGATAAATTCGGATGTAAAGACTCTCTTCAATATCCTTTACCAATTGTTGTAAATGGCCCTAAAGCTTACTTTACTATTGACACTGCTACTTTCTGTAAAGGTAAATTTTCAGTTGCGTTTACTGACAGCTCAAAAGCAAATGGCTTAACCCCCATTCACCAATGGAAATGGGATTTCGGAGATGGCACCTCATTAACATCCTCTGAAGACACCATAGTAAGCCACCAATATAATAATACAAGCTACTATAGAAACTATAAAACAAGCCTCACCATCACTGACACCCTGGGATGTACAGATAAATACGAGCGTAATATTACATCTTTCGTCCCCAGAGCGAGTTTTTACACTAACGATACATTGCGGTGCGGAAAATTCAATATTTCATTTACCAATAACTCTTCAGCATATGTATCCAATTACAATCAATACACCTGGAAATACGGAAACGGCAAGACTTCAACAGGCTATAGCGGAAGTACAGTTTTTTCAGATACCGGAAAATTTACTATAACTCTGATTGTAAAGGATGATGGAGGCTGTATAGATTCTGTTTCCAAAAGCAACTACATAAAACTTGTTAAACCCGTTGCTGATTTTGAAGTAGGAAGCGATACAGCGAAATGTATAGGTACATTCTCTCTTCCGTTTACAAGCACTTCTACATATGGTAAAACCTATCAATGGGATTTTGGAGATGGGGAAGTTTCATCAACAGATAAAATTGAAGTTAGCCATTTTTATAAAAATGCAGATATATATACCGTACAACTTATCGTAACCGGCTTAGACGGATGTAAGGATACAACAAGTAAGGAGATCAAAATAAAAGGACCTAACGGTACTTTAAAAATAGATGATTATTATATCTGCAAAGGAGAACCTTATACATCAAAAATTACAGGCAAAAATATTAAAGATTACTTCTGGGATTTCGGAGACCTCTCCCCTACTTCCGATTTATCCAAAAAAGATTCAGTAAGCCACTTTTATGAATTGCCTGGCAAATACCTTCCCAATATTATCCTTCTTAGTCCTGAAGGATGCCAGATCACGCTTTCAGCAGAAGACTCTGTTTATGTAGATGATATTAATGCTGGTCCGGATGCAAACATTGAATGCGGAGACACCCATACAATGTTAAAAGGAAGTGCTGCCCTAAATATACCAGGTAATTACTATTGGGAAGGGCCGCTCGGAGCTGATTATATTCCTGACCATACAAGTCTGATCATCCAGACGAATATTACCGGAAAATATATTCTCAGGTTAAAAGATAATCTTTGCGCTATTACAGACACGGCAGAAGTAACCAGTTCAGGAATTGTTCCTACTGCTTTTGCAGGAAGTGATAAAAAACTGGACTGTATTACTGGCACTGCAATTCTGGATGGTGGTACGACTACCGCTGATACAAGATTTAAATGGACTGGCCCATCAGATGCTTTATTTTCACCTCATGACTCTGTAAGTGTTCCTTCGGTTAATAAAGAAGGGCAATATATTTTAACTGTTATCCAAAAGTATTGTACAAAAACAGACACCGTGATCATCAGTAAATGCTCTCTTACACCTACCGATACAACTATAAAAATATGCGCTAATATTCAGGGAACACCCAATCAGTATAATTCTTTTAACCTAACAGATCTAGACAATAAAGTTATAGGCTCTGTCAGCTCTTCTGTCAGCTGGTTTGAAGACAGCCTTTTTGTAAAACAGGCTGGAACACCTCAGGCAAGTACGCTTATCAATGACAGTAGCTTTTATGCTAAAATTACAAGCATTGATGGAACTGAGATTGGAAGAGCCAGAGTAAAACTGGAAGTTTACCCATTTGTACAAGTTGATTTTGATGATATCCCTTATACATGTGAAAGTTCAGATACAATCGAAATCACTGGCATTTCTCCTATGGGTGGAACCTTTACTGGAGTAAACACTTTACCTGAAGGCAAATTTATCCCTCCAGCACAGGAAGGAGACTACCTTGTTCAATACAAATTTACCAGCATTTATGGATGCTCCGATTCCCTTTCCAAAACAGCTACTGTAATCGAAGTACCTTCAGCCCCGATTGTAACAGACACTATAGAGTATTGCCAGACTATAGATATATTACCTATAATAGAAGCCACTCCTACGGTAGGTAATACCTTAACCTGGTATCAAAACATTAGCTCACAAGATTCTATATCACAACCTTTGGCAGGCAGAAAAGCTTCAACTGTCATTTATTATGTAAGTCAGAAAAACTTCCTTTGTGAAAGCGCAAGGGCTCAAATCACTATTATTACCGATACTACTCCTGTTGTGCAGCCTGTTTCTCTGCTTGACCCGATTTGTCAGGGATTCTCAAGAGTTCTCTCCACAACAGGTCTTTATGGCAGCAATTACTATTGGGAACTTTCAGGCGGGAATAATTTATCTTTCACTCCTTCTGTCTCTGATACATTATCTTTTATTGCGGGAACAGAAAACATCTCAGGAAAAATTCAGGAAATCTCAGATAGAGGATGTAAGAGTGACACTGGATATTTTAACATCCAGATTGACTTATTGCCTACTCCCTCTGCAGTTGGTGGACTACCTGAAGACACCTTATCTTACTGCATAGTGAATACTAACAAAACACTTAATGGTAATACTCCTACTATCGGAATAGGGAAATGGAATATTAATAAAAATACAGACAATGCAGTTATAGATCCATCTTTGCCAGAATCTTTGATTACAGATTTTGAGGACATAAAGGATACTATTATTGCAACATGGGAAATTACCAATGGAATATGTCCGGTAAGTCAGGCTACTGTAACAGTACTCCCTTTGCAGGCATATTATCCGGAAGTAACCTTAGACCCGATGCCTCCTGTATGCGAAGGTACTACAGTTACATTCAGAGCCAATCCCGTACAAGCTTCGGGAGATCATCCCAAATACAGTTTTTATAATGAAAACAATCAGTTATTAAGTGGTAATGACTCTATCAATACATTTACAACAAGTATATTATCTGACCTAAAAGTCTACGCTAAGATCAAATCAGATTATCATTGTCTGTATACTGATACCGACACTTCCAATCTTGTTTATCAGAAAGCATATGTACACCCTGTAGCTCAAATAGCTAAAAACTACGACACTATATGTATCAACAGAGGTCCTGTAATTCTTAATTATAAAAAGAACACGACAAAGGACACCTACTATGAGTGGCATTCTACTAATACCACAGAAGAGCTTTCCGGATCCTCAGTGTATTTAAATTCTCCCGAGGCTTCAGGCACTTATAGTTTGAAAGTTTATAATCCTTACTGTCCTCCTGCTTTTGATTCTGTATCTATTAAGATATATGAGCAGCCTGAGATTTCATTTACTGAAACTTTTTTGAATGTTGATTACCATCCTGAAAAAATGGTTCAACTTCCTCTTGTAATCAAACCACTTCTCTACGATACGATCAATCATATTACCTGGAGTCCTACTGAGTTTCTGGGATATTATGACAAAGGGTCTTTCGCGCCTTTAACCTATAATACCTTTGAAAAAAAACCATACTATATAGCACAAGATCAGGAAATGGTTAAGACTTATGAAGTCATTGTATACAATGGTCCTAAAGGAAAAGGTTGCGAAGCTACCGCAGAGATCAGCATTAATAACTACATTCCTGTAAACATTCCCAATATTTTCTCACCCAATGGAGACGGGCTTAATGACTATTGGGTACTGAGAGGATTGGCAAAATATCCTAAAACAACAGTAAAAGTATTTAACAGATGGGGAAATATTTTATTCGAAAATCATGACGGATATAAGCAACCTTGGGATGGGACTTCAGCAGGAGCTAAAGTTCCTTTCGGCACCTATTACTATGTTGTAGAATTCCTTGGAAGTGAAGACCAAAGCGACTACTCAGCTAGTGGATGGGTAGTAGTAATGGAATAATAAGTAAAAACAATTGTACTTGAATATTAAAGTTAAATATCAACTCCTCTTATTCCTGTTCATAACTATACCTGCTATATGTTATGGTCAGCAAAGAATACATTTTACCCAATACATGGTTAATCAGTATGTATTAAACCCTGCAGTCGGAGGTGTAAGCGGGGATCTTGAAATGGCCGTGGGATACAGAAAACAATGGGTCAATTTTAATGGTGGCCCACAGAGTTATTACTTTAGCGGACACCTTCCTATAAAACTCAGAAAGAAACCAACAGCTAAGACAAAGTCATTTCCCTTTCATTCTGTAGGTACATTTATATACAAAGACGTTAC
Source organism: Bacteroidota bacterium (assembly GCA_023428135.1). Classification (GTDB taxonomy): domain Bacteria; phylum Bacteroidota; class Bacteroidia; order Cytophagales; family Cytophagaceae; genus Sporocytophaga. The sequence goes on from JAEYZG010000033.1 coordinate 43,639, forward strand.
AGGACCTATCAGTAAGACTTCAGCTCTTGCCTCGTATAGTTATAATATTCCTGTATTCAAAGATTTCAGGCTTGCATTAGGACTTTTTATGGGAGTCTTGCAAATCAATCTTGATCAGAGTAAGCTTAAGTTTGATCAGGACGGCGAAGTACTTAGGTTTAATAACAAGACTATGCCCGATGCCAGTTCTGGGCTGTGGTTTTATAATCCAAGATTTTTCTTAGGAGCATCAGTGAATCAGCTATTCATGAACAGACTGAACTTCTATAATGACTTTGGTTATATGGTTTATCATTATTATCTGACTTCAGGCTATAAAATTCCTCTGGGGTATGAGATTGACAAAAATTCAAACTACAACTTTTATCTGATACCATCATTCATGCTAAAATATGGTGGAACGGGTACTCCTCCATCTTTAGATCTGAATCTTAAAATAAGATACAGAGATTTATTCTGGACTGGTGGATCTTATCGGGTAAGAGATTCATTTTCCTTCCTTGCCGGAATGCTGTTTCATTCGAAAAAAAACGGAGTATTTGAAGTCGGTTACTCCTATGATTATACCATAAGCAAAATAAACCATTACACATCGGGCAGCCATGAGATTATACTGAAATACAATTATAAGTTAAAACGTCAGATACCATGTCCTGACAATTTTTGGTAATCATAAGTACTTTTGAACATTTAAACACACGATAGAAGAACCCATGAAAAAAGCATGTACTCTTATTTTGTTTACCTTGCTGGTTCGGCTTTGCTATGGGCAAGGCGATAGCGCAAGGGTCCGACAATATAATATCGGACAGGCATTTACATCTATTACACTTGATCCGGTTGGAAATGTCTGGGCGGGGACCAAAAATGCAGGTCTCTGGAAACTGAACCGGGACTCGATAGGTGAAACACCAAGGCCATTAAGCCTATACACTTCTCAAGGATTAACCAGCTATACCATTCAGACCATCACAGCCAATAACCAAGGTGGTCAGGTAAGAGTCTGGGCAGGATTAAAAGGAGCAGGAACCACATCTGTAGGAGGTGGTATCTATGTATACAATGATGGAAATACCACACCTAAAATCCTCAGAAATGAGAGAAACAAGTACATCTCCAGAAAGATGAACCTTATTCCCGTCAAGTTTGACGGAACCCCAAGCAGAAATCCAATGGCACTGGCAACAGATCCAAATGGGGGAATTTGGACTGCACACGGGTATCATGACTTAACCGTTTTGAGCACCGGAGTTACTATAATAGATCCGATTACAGGATTTCCCTTTTACCAGGATAAAGCAGGGTATTATTTAACACCTGGTGGCCTGGGGTACAAAGCACCTGATAAAAATGTTTTTGACAATCTTTCAATGCTACACATGCCCTACCCTGCTTATACAATTAATACACCATTAGATAAAACTGCAGGGACGCGGCAGTGCGTATCCGTCGGATGCGGACAGGATGAAACATGGATGGGATTCGGAACTTATGAAGTAGATGTTGAAGAGTCTGGGGGAGGAACGAGATTTTCAGGAATTGCAAGATTCAGCCTTACCGGAGCTCCACTGGGATACATTGATGGTTCCAATACACCTGAACTCCCTTTTACAAATACATTCGCAAGTCCAAGAGCAATTGCAATTCATTGGCAGAAAACAGGAGATCCGTGGATTGGCTTTAATGGAAACAAAGGATTTGCTGTTCACAAAAACCATGTTTATACAAATGCGCAATGGGTGTACGTAGACAAGCTTCTGTATTATGATACCGCTAGTGGTACTAATCTCCCTTCCAGATTATTGCCTAACGGAATCAGAATCAATTCAGATGCTCCTCATGCGATTTCAAGTGCAGGACAAAGAGTATTCATAGGTACAGTGGATGGTCTGCTTGTATACAAAGGAGAAGGTGATCTCAAACAAGACTCTTCCTACATTCTGATTACAACTGAAGAGGGCCTATCTTCCAACAACATAAAAGGTGTGGCGGCTTCATCAAGATACATTTATGCAGCAACTGATGATGGAATCAATGAAATATTTCTTCCTTCGGATCTGATCGTCTTCCATGTGAAAGATAAGGACAACCCGAATAAAGAAGACAATTATAATTATGAAACTATAGCATCATTAACCAGCAGAGACAATCTGAACATCAGGTTCAATGAAAATGATCTTCCAATGATGGCAGCGGACGGCACAACTTCGACCGTATTCAGGTACTACACTGCCGACTTTGATGGATTCTATTCAAACAAATACCAATTTGGATTCGGAGGAGACTATGAAAACAGAGACACTAACAGATATGGAAGTTTCCACTTAAAACCGAAAAATTTATATACAGAAGAAAATCCGGGTTATGTAGACTTCATATACAGACATCCAACCTACATTGCAACCTTTGATCCTGAAAAAAACGGGCAGGACCTTTTATTTACAATAAGTAAAAGAGGAGCTTTAGGCAGCTTCGACTTCAGACATAATATGAGAATTGTTTTTCCTCCAGTATTGATGGTTCACGGAATCTGGAGCAGTATTCACTCTTTCAAAGTAATGGAAAACAAGCTTATTGAATCTAAACAATATAAACCGTTTCAGCTTTTGAGAATTTTTCATGAGAATCCGGTACACCCGGAGCCTCGTTTCTGGGCTCCGGAACAAACTGGCAAAATCCCTGAAGGAATCTCTAAATTACTCTCCAAATGTTTAGCAAATGGCCTTTCTGCTGGAAGAGTTGACGTTCTGGGCCACAGCAGAGGTGGTATTATGACAAGATTATACATACAGAATCAAGGAGCAACCTACAGAGATGATGTCAACAAACTGATTACTTTTAACACCCCTCATGCAGGATCACAACAAGCCAACTGGGTATGCGATCCAAGAGTAATTCCTGTTTATATCAAACCATCTCAGTTTAGTCCAGATATTATAGAGATTCCCTTTGAACTGAATTCGATTGCAAAAAAAATGGGTTTAGAAGGTCTTGAATACACTGATGAAAATGGAAACGTTACTGTCTTTAATGATGATGCCAATGGTGCATGGCAACTTCGTGTTAACGATCCTTTATTTTCAGATGTTCTAAACGGAGAAACCAGATTAAATGACACAATATTTAAACATGCCATACAAACAGTTCATCGTTTTGAATGGTCTTTGGTTAACATCAATGACCAAGGATTATCTTCCAACAAAAGGCTGAATGCAATTAGACTTGCACTTCTGACAAGAAATCCTGCATTTTACCTCACAGCAACAACTGGTATTGGTCTCACAATCGATACTTTCCTTAAACACCTTTTTGATGGAGAATACAATGATGTCATAGTACCTGTCAGCAGTCAAAGAGGTGGTTTAAACGCATCCTATTACACTGATATGTCAGCACTTTTCCCTGGAAGAAGTATTGCTCATAGCAATAGCGCAGGTGCAAGCGTTGTTGAAGATGAATATGTCATTGGAAAAACATTAACGCTTTTAAAAGAGCCTACAGCATATCGTTACAGGGTTACCGGAGAATCATCTTTATTGTCAAAAGAAGGATTTTATAAGGACGGCTTTACCCCTCTGAAATATACATTTTTACCTCAAATACCTGGTGATAATGGAACCGGGAACAGTAATGGAGGAAGAAGGTTAGCTGCAAGAAAGGCTTCAGAAGGTAATACCCCTGAAAACTCCTATATTTCTATAGAAACTATAGAAGGCAATCCGACCCGAAATATGGGAGACACCATCACTTATACTGTAAGCTACGGGAAAAACATTAAACATATTTTATTGTATTATGAAGGTGTTAATTCAAAATCAACCTACAGTGAATATAAAACTGCAGACAGTATTAATTACAAAACAACATTCAGCTTTCCGATACCAAAAGAAGAGTTGAGTAAATTTCTAGTCACTGCATATGGATTCACCAACGAAACTTTGATATCCATGGACACCAGCTTTTTATTATTAAATAAACCTGCAGGACTTAAAGCTGATAGTATAACCATCATTGGACCAGATAAATTTATAAATCTGGAAAATGGTAATGAGGAAAGATATTCTGTTATCGCTCATTTTAATGATAGTATATCAAGAGATATCACCTATTCAAATGATATTGCCTATCTGAAAAGAAATGTGGATATCATTGAAGTGGATCAAAAAGGTATTATTAAAGGTATTAAGGAAGGACTTACCTCATTTATTGTTAAATATGACAATCAATTCGACTCCATTCTTGTAAATGTTATCAAAAACACAACCGTTGCACAGACTTATCTTTTCAACTTTAAAGGTGAGTTAAATAAGCTTACCAGTGAAGTTAATCTCAGCTGGGAAACTTTCCAGGAGTATAAGACCAAGCTTTTCAGCGTTGAAAGAAGCAACAATGGAATTTCATTTGACTCCATTGGTTTTGTAAATGCAGGAGGAACTCAGATTGAAGGAGCACAATACAATTTCTCAGATCCTGCTTTTTCGGGTAAAAATATATACTATCGCCTGAAACTGATTGACTCTGCCGGAAAAGAAACATACAGTAATAAAATCAAAATAGCTCAAGAACCCGTTGTAAGTGCCATTACTCCAAATACATCAGAAAGTAAATCGGGGCTCATTATCTTCCCGAACCCGGTAAGTTCTGGAAAAGTTGACATGGAGTTTAATTCAAAATCAAAGGATTCTCATGGTATCCTTACCATCACTGATTTAAATGGAATCAAGGTTTTCGAAAGAAAAGTAAATATTGAAAATGGTTCAAACAAAATGAATATTACCATTCCACCTTCAATTATTCCAGGGATATATATAGTTGACATAAAAGCCCAGAATAATAATTACAGATCCAAGCTAGTGATTGCTTATTAAGCAAACTACAATAAAATGAAAGCCCTGCAGATCCTGCAGGGCTTTTTATTTAATACTACTTTCAGCTTTCCACTTTATTCTTCTTCAACATTAGGTATGATCTGTCAGATTTCATAAAACCAAGCTTCTCATACAATTTCAATGCCCTGGCATTGTAGGGCAGCACCTCTAATTCCATTGCTACAAACTCTATATCTTTTCTTTCCTTGAGATATCTTACAAAATCTGTTGAAATGCCTTTTCCTCTGTATTCTGGTATAATATAAAGCTCATCTATATTTAAGATCAATCCTCCGTATTCATTGCTATAAAAATTAACTATGATGCAATAGCCCACAACTCTATTTCCTTCATTAAAGATCATTATTGATCCGTAATCAGGGTGCTTTTCAAAAACTTCAAAAGTTTTATATATATCTTCTTCAGTTTTATTTTTTCCGGAAGGGTCATCATTATAAAAATCCTGGATCATTGATACGACCGCCATTCTGTCTGTATCTTCAAATTTCCTGTAACTAATATTCATAAAAACTTTAAATTAAATCCTCTTTGATATATATCAATTTAATCAACAGGAAAATTAAATATTTTTTGCAAAAGAACATTTGGTAATTCTCTCACCAGGATGGCGGATACAATCTCACAATCAAAAAGTAAACAGAAAATTTAATTATTTTTTACAGTTTCTTTATTTTAAATTAGTGTTAATTATGAATTACCTCTTCTAAACACTATACCAACAGTGGCTATCATAAGATACATAACGTTTCTTCTTTTCCTTTCTCCTATAGTTTATGCTCAGACATTTACTAATAATTCAACAGTAAATATTACTGCCAGCAATACAACATTTAGCTTCTTTTCTAATTCTATAAATGTAACTGGTCTACCTAATATTGATGGTGCTCCTTTTGGCCTTGAACAAGTTGAAATAACGATTAATGCAACTTTAGCTAAGAAAATTGAACTATACCTTGTTTCTCCAAATGATAGAATTGTGATACTATATGATATTGGTAGTGGAACAGATACTCTTTCTGGAAAATTTACTCTAAATATGAACCCAGCGAACCCTGAAATACGTTTTTGGAAAGCAGTATCTCCCCCTCCTTCCTCGCCCTTTATACCAATGGCTAGTCTTAATTCTGTAAACGATGGCACTAGTCCCAATGGCACATGGAGATTAATGGGCAGGGTAAACCAATTTTTTTCATTTACCCCGAATCAAATTACAAGCTGGAGCCTGACATTTGGCAATAACAATACCAGCGCTGCAGCTAGCAATGATGACTGCTCAGGAGCAATTAATCTTATCAATTCTTCCATTAATGATTCTTTTATTTCCGGAACTAATAAAGAGTATGGTGCCAAATTGCCTTCAGAAGGCGATTTACAAGGTTCATCAGTATGTGGAAGCGGGTATACGGAAAATTCCGCATGGTTCACCTGGATAGCCGCTTGTCCGGACGATAGCATCAATATCCGCAGTTTCACAAGAGTTCAGACCGGAGTGGTAAGAGGCAACTGCGACGGGCCTTATACCAACATTGCTTGTAAAGTAATTGATAACCCCAACAATTATACTTACAAATTCACCAACCTCACACCTGGCACCAGATACTACCTTATCCTGGACGGAGACAATGCCTATTATGGTCCCTTTGATATCAGATGGTATCCTGGAAGCTGCACGCCGTTGCCGGTTACATTAATAAATTTCATTGCAACTTATAATTCAGAAGCTGGCAATATTAATCTTCATTGGAAAACTGCAACTGAAAAGAACAATAAAGAATTCATAATCAAAGCTAAAAATTATAATAAAGACTTTGATTTTTTTGAAATAGCACGAGTAAAATCAACCTTCGGAAATACAGGTTCCAATTATGAATTCAATTGGATACCACAACAAAATGGATTTTATGAATTTCAATTATATCAGACAGATGTAGATGGAACAACTACTTATCTGACTCACGCATTTGCTTCCGTTAATTTTGCAAATGAAAGTTTTACTAATATCTCTTATTCCGAATCTGGCCCTCAGCTGAGTATAGAACTAAGTTATTCAGACATTTTAAACCTTTCAATAATTGATCTGAGTGGTAAGATTATCTGGTCAGAAAACAGACAGATTGAAGCGGGAATTAATCACCTTTCACTCCCTTCATACATTGCCCAGTCACTTTACATACTGGAAGTAAGAACCTCTGATAAAATAGAGTGTAGAAAGTTACTGTATAAATAATTTACATCAATAATCAGACGACTTGTTAGCTTAGGATCTACAAGCCTTTCCTCATTAAAACTCCTGCAACACACATCCTTTAATTCAGGATGCTCCGACGGCCAAAACTGCCTTCGCTAAGGACATTTAACCGCAATTCAAACAATCTGAAAAATTAGCTAATCACTTGCTTGACCTTACCATTCGCCAATTCCAGATAGTTTTTCACACATGAAGGAATATCTTCCTTGTAGTGAGAAACATATATAAGAGTTTTATTAAATGTAGTGCAAATCTCATTTACCACAGAAACAAACTGTTTAACCTGTGCCTTATCAAGCCCCTGGCAAGGTTCATCTAGAATCAGAAGCTGTGGATTTTTCACTAATGCTCTTCCTAAAAGAACAAGGCGCTGAACACCTAATGACAACTGAGGTAACTTCATAGACTTGTAATCCGATAGTTTTAAGATATCTATCCATAAGTTAACTTGCTTCGTTTGCCACGAAGTAATTTTCCCAGAAGCCCCTACCTGATCATTAAAACCTGAAGCAATGGAGTCAAAAACCGTAACACCAGCTGAAGAAGCTTCGGCAGCAGGACTTTGAGGTGCTGAGTTGACATATAATGTTTCTGTAAAACTTTTATTGCGCTGAAAAAAGATATGCAACTCAGGAGAGACATAACCAATTTTGGATTTTAACTCCCAGATACTTTCTCCCGAACCTTTCTTCTTATCAAAGAGCCATATATCATTTCCATATGCCTGAGGATTGTCGCCATTTATAAGACTAAGCAAGGTAGATTTTCCCGAACCGTTATGACCGAGCAAAGCCCAGCATTCTCCTTTATTAATCTTCCAGTTTATATTATCCAGAATAATCTTATCGCCATATTTAACGCTGACATTATGCATCTCCACTGCCACATTAAACTCTTCCTGTTCCTCCCAGTATAAATTATTATAAAGTTCCGAATCATGAAGGATAAATGTTTCAGATCTTTCTTGTTCTTCTTTATAAGATTCTTTAAACTCTTTAAGGGAAAGTAGTTGTTCTGTTTTTCCTTCCTTTAGCTTCAACACGTGATTTATCTGCTTTGGAATTTCATCAGGAGTTGTAATTACTACAACAGTGATTCCGGATATTATCAATTCATTAATAATGCAATGCAATATCCTTCTTGCTTCCGTATCCAGCCCGATAAATGGACTGTCAAATACTATAAGCTCAGGCTTTTGTAAGAGCGCTCTTGCAATCTGCAAACGCTTACCTTCGCCATTTGACAATTCAATCAATCTTCTTTTGAGGAGATGATCGATTCGCAATAGTTTTGTAATTCTCCCGATTTCAGTCTGAGAAATCCCGCCTGCAACTTTGAACAGCTCTTCTTCAACCAGAGGAAAATCCTGCCCATAATTGCTATCAAATCTTTGCTGGTAATAACTTCTCTCTGAAGCATCCCTGAAATCATGTTGCTGTGAGATAAAAACACTTTTAAAATCTGAAGGGAAAGAGAAATTAATGGTGCCCGAAGAAGGAGCAATTCTATTAGCAAGTACTTTTCCCAATATTGTCTTTCCGCTACCGGAAGGACCTATTATAGCCAATGAGGTTCCCTTTTCCAGCTTGAATGAAATATCTTTCAGAATAAATCTCCCGTTGACTTCAACACATAGTTGATCTAATTCCAGAAACTGTTGAGACATAATAGTATTTTATAACTAAGAAGATTGAATAACTGACAGCAATATAAAAAGCAAAAGTCTGCCTCACATCAGACTTTTGCATCCTATTTAGGTAGATTTATAAGATTAGTTTCTTCTATCTCCAAACAATCTTAATAATGAAAGGAAAAGATTTACAAATGTAATGTATAGAGTTAAAGCACCCAAAATAGCAAGCTTCCCAGCTTTCTCGCTTCCATCATTATACATTTCTTTCAACATTTGAACTTTATATGCTATCAATCCGGTAAATACAACTACGCCGATAATGCTCAATATGTAAGAGAAGTTTTCATTGCCCCAAAATACATTTATAACACTTGCTATAATTATACCGAAAAGAGCCATCATCAAAATACTTCCTAATTTAGTAAGATCAGCCTTTGTAGTGTATCCATAAATTGCGGTCAGTGTAAACATACCAGCAGTAATGAGGAATACATAGAATATTGAACCTAATTCATATACAAAAAATATAAAACTTAAGCTCATTCCCATAATGGCGGCATATGCCATAAAGAGAATCACCAGTGTTCCATAGGATAGTTTTTCGAAAGCAAAATTCATTAACAAAACAAATCCAATCGGAGCAAACATTACCACATAACCTAAAATAGATAATCCACCTTTTCCATTAACAAGTAAAGAGAATAATGCATCATTGCTCGCAAAAAGATAGGATATAGCAGCAGTCATTATCAAGCCAGCCGACATCCATATTAATACATTAGCTATAAAGGACTGACTCATCGTCGAGACACTTCTTCCCTGACTGTAATACAAATTATCTTTTTCCATTGTGTTTTTAATTTAAATTGTTAAAAGTTAAGTGTCTAGTTTTTTTATTTCTGCAATACAAACGATTATATCTCTTTAAAGTTGTAGTCAGTCATCTTAATTAACCGATCGCCTTCCCTAAATCTTCAATAAGATCTTCCACATCTTCAACCCCAACGCTAAGCCTTATCAAACTGTCTTTTAGTCCGGCTTTTTCTCTTTCTTCCTTAGGAATACTGGCATGTGTCATTGTTGCAGGATGTCCACATAACGATTCCACCCCCCCTAAAGATTCCGCAAGAGAAAATAATTCAACCCTTTCAAGAAATCTTTTTGCATCCTCAATCTTGTCACCTTTGAGGGTAAATGAAAGCATACCACCGAATGCTTTCATTTGCGCCTGAGCCACAGCATGATTCGGATGCGTGCTTAAACCCGGATAGTATACCTTGTCAACCTTAGGATGGTCAGACAAAAACTGTGCTATTTTTGCTGCATTGTCACAATGTCTTTCCATACGCAAGTGTAGTGTTTTAATACCTCTCAGCACTAAGAAGCAATCCTGAGGCCCCGGAACAGCACCGCATGCATTCTGAAGAAAAGCAAGTCTTGCAGCCACCTCTTTGTCATTCAGAATAATAGCCCCCATTACAACATCCGAATGTCCTGAAAGATATTTCGTTACGGAATGCATAACAATATCAACACCAAGATCCAGAGGAAGCTGAAGATAAGGCGTTGCAAAGGTATTGTCTACAACGGTTATAACATTATGTTTTTTTCCAAGATTGGCGATGGCTTTTATATCAATAATATTTAGCAAAGGATTGGTAGGAGTTTCCATCCAGATAAGCTTTGTATTGGAGTTAATATATTTTTCAACCTCCTGCGCATTATCCATCGGTATAAAATGAAATTTAATACCATAATGAGCAAACACCTTAGTAAATATTCTGTACGTTCCACCATATAGATCATTGGTAGAAATAACCTCATCCCCAGGCTTAAGCAATTTCAGAATAGTATCTATTGCAGCCATACCAGAAGCAAAACACAATCCGTATGCTCCGTTTTCAAGTGCCGCAAGGCTATTTTGTAAAGCAGTTCTTGTTGGGTTATGGGTTCTGGAATATTCATACCCCTTATGGTCTCCCGGGGAGGCCTGAACATAAGTAGATGTTTGATATACAGGAGTCATAATTGCTCCCGTTGAAGGATCAGGCTCCACGCCTGCATGAATTGCTTTAGTTCCGAATTTCATTTTCCTTTTTTATTTCTTTCTGAAAGATTCTAATAATACCCATTAATAGTGATTACTACCTTAGGTTTTTAAAAACTCCATTTCATTCGAGAATAGAATTTTCTTAACATTGCAATATAACAAAAAGAAGAGGTAAATGATAAAAGGAATCCGTGAGCTTATAAAAGACAATCGAATAACCGCCTTTTACCTTTTTTACTTCATCCTTGCTCCCTTCATTTCAGACTCTTATCTGATTTACCTTGCAATAAACTATCAGGAACAGATCTCTTCTTTTACTTTCCAGGAATATGGTCTGCTGTCCTTCATATTAGGTTTGTGCATGGCAACAGGATTGTGCCATACCACACTTATTGCAACAGTTTCCGGCTATTTTTTAGGGATAAACTCCATATTTATGGTTATCCCCACCTACATATTTGCATCCGTGCTCGGATATTTTCTGGCTCAGAAACTTGATAACGGTCACTTTATGAACACACTTCTGCGCTTCAATAAGACAGCAGTTATTAAATCAAATCTCAAAAAAGAAGAAGCAAAAATCGTTTTTCTTTCCAGACTTTCTCCGGTAATTCCCTTTGCATTAATGAATTTTCTGCTGTCAGTTTTGGGGGCAAATTTCAAAAAATACCTCATTTTCGGAACCGCAGGAATGCTTCCCCGTACACTATTATTCTGCTACATAGGAAGTAAGGCTGGAGAGCTAATTCAGGCAATAAATGCTCCTGGTCAGGAAAGTATGAGTAAGGCAATTACGCTTCTACTTATAATATCCTCTCTTATAGGGCTTTACTATTTCATAAAAAAAGCTATCACCAAAGCATTGAAGTAATAAATCCCTGATTCTTGCAGATAAACTATCTGTACTAAAATCTAATTTTGAATAAATTAATGAATGTATGAAAAAACTTTTACCTCTGTTTTTTATAGCTTTTTCAATTAATCAATCATTTGCTCAACAGGAATATAGTTCATTTACCTCGACAGGTCGCGGGGTATCTACAACATTTGTAACAGATTACCAGGCAATAGGAATAAACCCTGCTAATCTGGGATTACATACAGAACATGAGACTAAGCATGTAACACTCGGATTAATGGAAGGCGCTGCTTCCGCCTACTCTAATGCTTTGAGTAAAGCAACCTTTAGAAATAGTCTTACAAATTATGATGATATCTTTAATCAGCAGGATAAAATAAAAGCAGCGCAGCAATTTGCCGGAAACGGTGTTGCTGCCAATGTTGATTTAATGGCATTTGGATTTGCCATACAAAGTGACAAATTGGGCGGTCTTGCGTTTTCGGTAAAAGAATCTATGCGTTGGTATTCTCAATTCAGTGGTATTACTGCAGATCTTTTGTTCAGGGGAAAAACCTCAGCCTATTTTGACCAGTTAGTTTTAACAAATGGTGAAATAGTTTCTAATGACCCCAGCAAATATGCTCAATATGAAGCTATAGGTATTGATCAGGGGATAGCAGGCAACCAATTAAAACTCTCCGCACTTTTTGACGGATCAAAAATTAAGAACAACTGGTACCGGGAATACAATTTAAATTATGGCCGCAAAGTATTCGGTAATGACTTATTATATGTTACAGCCGGAGTTGGGGTTAAATATTTACAAGGTTTTAACTACACCGATTGCCAGGTAAAAGACGGAAAGATAGTTATGGCCGGAGCATTTAACCCTGCGTTTAATATAGATTTTGGAGTAGGTTCTCAAAACAATCCATCAGCGATAAATAACAACCATTATCAGTCAATAGGAAATGGTTTTGGTTTTGATTTCGGAGCAGATGTAGTCATTAATGAAAAAATAACTATAGGTGCTGCACTTACCAATATTGGATCTATTAACTATACTGGAAATGTTTATACCATACAGGACACTACACTTGCTTCAATTTCTTCTGAAGGATCCAACAACTACAATATATTCTCACAAGCACCAAATATCCTTGCCAAATCTGGTATGTTGAAATGGGAAGGCCAAAAAAACATTAAAGCTAAACTCCCTACAATGTTAAGACTTGGTGCTAGCATAAAACTAATTGAAATTGCACAAATTGGTTTTGATTTTATTATTCCCACAAACAACGAAGCCGGTAACTTTGAAAAGCCATACATAGGAATTGGTGGAGATATCAAGCCAATCAGATGGGTAAGATTATCTACAGGAATAAATACCGGTGGTAACTATGATTCCAGAGCAAACATCCCCTTTGGACTAACTATAATTGTAGGTGAAAACGGAACCTGGGAGCTTGGTGCTGCAACAAGAGATATTGTTACGTATCTAAGACAAAAGGGGCCAAACTTATCATTTGCATTTGGTTTCTTAAGGTTTAGGCTATAAAAGCTGAAAGCACAAAGCTAAAAGTATAAGAACTAAATTATAAAATAGGAATACATTAATAAATGTGAATGCTCTGCTTTGAAAGCTTATCCTTTTCCAGATTCGGAGTTACATATTTAAGACAGAAGGGACCAACTTATCATTTGCATTTGATTTCTTAAGGGTTTAGGCTTTAAAAGCTGAAAACCTTAAAGTGCCTTAAAGCCTGAGGCACAAAGATAAAATATAAGACTGCGTAACATTCCTTAGAGGGCTATATCAAAAGTTGGTAATGCTTTAATAAACGTTAATGCTATGCTTTGAAAACTTTAAGCTTTTCGCCTTCCGCTTTCAGCTTTTTACCCTTTTCCAAGTCTTGAGAAAGTAATATAATCAACATTCACAGGCTCCTTTCCAGCCTCTCTGAGCGCTTTATTTACCTGCCCTCGGTGATAAGAACCATGATTGGCGACATGAAATAAAATATCAGAAAGGCAGGTTTCAAAAGCCTCACCTTTTGAATTCTTGTACTTTACGACTTTAAAAAATTCGTCATCCGGACAAGTATCAATTAACTGAAAAAAATTCAGAGAGCTTTCAACTGCATAAACCTTAAGTAAAAAAGGCTCATGTAATTCCCAAATCTTAATAGGTTGATGAGTTTCATTTTTTATTCGCCCATACCAGATCAATTCTGAATTAACAACATGACTTAGTAATCTTGCGCCTTCTTCACAATAATCATTCTTTAATACTTCTGCCAGCCTTTTATTAGCCCAGTGATTGAACTGATATAAGCGATAAAAATTTTCCCTCATTCAGCATTAAGGATTTAAACTTGGATCTATTTCTGCCTTATATGCTAGTATTCCGCCCTTAAGGTTATAGAGATTGGTATAACCGAAATTTGTCTCTAAAAATCTAATGGCATCACCGCTTCTTTTGCCGCTTCTGCAATGCACAACAACCATTTTGTCCTTGGAAAATTTCTCGACATTCTGAGGCACTGTCGCCAATGGAATAAGCTCTCCCCCTAAATTCGCTGCCTGAAACTCACCAGGCTCACGGACATCAATCAGCTGAAAATTTTCACCTTTATCAATAAGCTCCTTTAGCTCCGTTACAGATATTTCTTTCATTTTTTAAATTAACTTTATTTATTCTGATCAAATTTATCCTTTTCTTTCAAAACTGACGTAATCTCGTCAAGTTTCTTGACTTTATATTCAAAATCCCCTCTTAATTTTTCTCTGATCTGGTTCAGATTATCCAATATTTTATCTATGCCATCAGGCAAAACCTCTTCCAGCAATTCTCTCATCCTTTTAGCAAATGTTGGAGATTTACCATTGGTTGATACAGCTATTTTCAGATCGCCTTTCTGAACGACTGAGCTAAGATAAAAATCACACAGATCTGGTGTATCCGCAATATTACAAAGTACTCTTAAGTTTTTTGCATCATCATGCACCTGTTTATTAAGATCTCTTATTGAAGTAGCAGCTATAACAAGATCCTTTCCTTCAAGGTCAGATTTGTGATACTCCCTTTGCTCTAATTTAAGTAACGGATATTCAAGTGCAATTGCCCGGATTTCATCCTTGATTTCAGGAGCAACCAGAGTAACTTGTGCATTCTGACAGTTCTTATATATCGCCGAAGCCTTTTCCAGCCCTACAAAACCACCACCCACCACAAGTATATGCAAGTGTTCTAACTTAAAAAAAACAGGAAAGAGTTGATTCCCTTTCCTGTCATTTATTTCTTTATGGTTCAGATTTTCCAAATCTTAATATGCTTACCAGTTAAACAATTTTCTGTAAAACTCTTTTGTTTCCGGATTCATCGCCCCTTTACCAACTTCATGTCTTACCTTTTCCTGATATATAAATTCGTTTACATAATCCGGATGCAGATCAACTACTTTGCCTATCACAATTACAGCCGGAGAAGAAAGCTTTAAATCTTCAACTACATCAACGATTGTATCAATAGTACCCAAACCGATCTTTTCATCAGGCATGGTTCCGTTCTGAATGACAGCCACAGGTATCTCGCCTTTATTTTGTTCCTGAAAAACAGAAACAATCTCTTTTAGTTTTGTCATACCCATCAGTATGACAACTGTAGCATTTGAACGTGCTGCTATTTCGATATCAGAAGACAGCTCATGATTTCGGGTAGTACCGGTAAGCACCCAGAAACTATCATTAACCCCACGTCTTGTAAGAGGAATTCCCTGTAACTCCGGCACAGCAATTGAACTTGAAATACCAGGAATTACAGTTGTTGGGATATCGAAAGACTGCGCATATACCAGCTCTTCATGACCACGACCAAAAATAAAAGGATCTCCCCCTTTTAATCTTACAACATGACCATATTTAAAAGCGTGATCAACAATCAGCTTATTTATGTCTTCCTGAGGAAACTGGCATACACCTCTCTTTTTCCCCACAAATACCTTAGGGGTATTTACAGGAATATGATTAAGGATTTCAGGATGAATTAGTGCATCATACAAGACAACATCAGCTTCAGAAAGGGCTTTTATTCCCTTCAGTGTAATCAGCTCCGGATCTCCGGGACCTGCTCCTACCAATGTTAATCTTGCACTTTTCATAATTCTAGGTTATCCATTTACCAATAACTTTTGCGCTCTGTATGCTCTCAGCTTTGTAAGGAAATCTGTTACTTCTTCCAGATAAACTTTAGCAAACTCCTGAGTTGGCTCTTGTTCACTCATCTTCAGAACTAGCTTCTCAAATGAACCTCCCTCTACCTGCAATGCACCTTTAGCAATAAAGTGTGTATCGAAGTCTTTTACGATCCCAATATGTGTATTGCAATTGATATTTTCCGAAGTTAACAAAGCTTTTGCTCCGCAGACAAAAGTTACATATGACTGATAGATACTGTCAGCAAAAGCTCCTTTGTCATAAGCTCTTTTAGCCCACTTTAATTTATCCTCAGTTTCATTTATCAGAGTGCCAACCAGGTCAAGCATTACACCGGCACATTCACCGACTCCGACTTCAGTAACATATTTTTCAGTATGTCCCCAATCAATATAATCAAGCTCTGTAAGTGTTGACAATTCAGCCAGAGGTTTTAATTTCTTATAGAAATAAGTTTTATCAGCTGCAATCTGTCTTCTGTAATAGTCATTAAAGTACTCCCCTTCAAATGCAAACTCATCATAATCTGCAAGAATTAACCTGACTGCATCAGGACATTTTTTAGTAGGAAGTTTAACAACTTTATCCGCAATACTTCCGGATCCATCTGGTTCTATACCACCACCAAGAAGCAATTGCATTGCCGGCAATACATAGTTCCCATTTTTAATGGACATACCATGAAAACCTATATTTGCAATGGTATGCTGACCGCAGGCATTCATACAACCACTGATTTTAATTTTAATGTTTTTATTGAAGATAAGATCAGGAAACTCCTCTTTCATCATTCTTTCCAGCTCACCTGAAATTCCAGTACTGCTGCTGATTGCAAGGTTACAGGTATCTGTACCCGGACATGCAGTGATATCTACAGTACTGTCAAAACCAGGATCTGCGAGACCAAGTTTATCCAACTCGTTAAACAAACCTGTTAAAGCTTCTTTTCTTACAAATTTCAATAACCAGCCTTGGTTTACAGTAATTCTGATATCGTCAGAAGCATATTTTTGTACGATGGCAGCAAATTCTCTTGCAGTATCGGTTGGCATATCACCAAGGAACTGCTTCACATTTACACCATAAAATCCTTTTTGCTTTTGTTCGAAAACGTTGGTCTTTAACCAGTTTTCATATTTCTGAGGATCTGAAGGAGCAGTTGTAGGATAAGCTCTTTCAGGAACAGGAATAGTAGTTTCTACAGCCTCTCTGTCAACTATAAATGACTTGCATTTTATGGCTTTTCTTTCTCCTTCTACCAGTTTCATGAAAGCTTCAAAGCCAATACCATTTACAAGATATTTCAAACGAGCTTTATGTCTTTTACTTCTTTCTCCATGTCTGTCAAAAACTCTTATCACCGATTCGATAAATGGGATCATCTGATCTTCCGGTAAAAATTCATGAGCAACATGAGCCAGGAAAGGCTGAGCACCAAGCCCTCCTCCCAAGAATACTTTAAACCCTCTGATTTCTTTTTCGTTTTCAGTTTTTACCCTTGGCACAAAACCTAGATCATGCATAAAACCAAATGCAGAATCTTTATCGCTGCTTGAAAAGGACATCTTAAATTTCCTTCCCATTTCCTGACAAACTGGATTTCTCAGGAAGAACTTAAATGCAGCATGAGCATAGGGAGTAACATCGAACAACTCTTCCGGATCAATTCCTGCTTCAGAAGAAGCTGTAATATTACGAACGGTATTTCCGCAAGCCTCTCTCAGAGTTACGCCAACCTCTTCCAGTTCCGCCCAAACTTTGGGTGCATTTTCCAGCTTCACAAAGTGAATCTGAATATCCTGACGGGTTGTCAAGTGCAAATTGTGAGCGGCATAACGGTCCGAAATATCAGCAATTCTAACTATTTGTAAAGGCGAAACTTTTCCGAATGGAAGTTTTATACGAATCATCTGAACGCCTTCCTGACGCTGGCCATACACACCTCTTGCCAATCGGAAAGCTCTGAATTTATCCTGATCCAACTCAAGATTTCTGAATGCCTGAATTTTCGTTTGCAATTCCAGAATATCCTCCTTAGCTTCAGGATTGATCTTTTCTAGTAATTCTTTGTTTACTTGTAATTCTGTGCTCATTTACAAAATTAGTTAAGCTCCGAAGAGCAGGTTTTGTATTCTAAATTTAAGAAATTCCCTTCTTAAAAAGTTCCCTCTAAGAAGGTATAATTCAAAAATAGTAATAATTTTTTAAAAAAGCCTATCAACAAAATAAAATTTTGAAAAATTTACAGCAATTCGCCAATTTCAAAATTTTATTTGGCAATAATTATAAAATGAAAAATTTTATTTATAATTTTGAATACATAACAGGATAAACATCAGGATATAATTTAATTTTGAAGCATGCTTATTAAACTAAACAGACGTAACGATGCTTACCATTTTGAAGCATCCAACGAACAGGGAAACCATGTAAACATCGACGCTTCTCCGGCTATTGGAGGGCAAAACCTGGGTGCAAGACCAATGGAATTACTCCTTATGGGATTAGGAGGTTGCAGCGCCATTGATGTTTTATCAATTCTAAAAAAACAAAGAATCGAAGTTGCAGATTTCAAAATTGAAATCAACGGAGAAAGAGAGCCTGAAGCAGTCCCTTCTTTATTTCAGGACATCCATATCAAATTCATAGTAAAAGGACCAGTTGACTCTTCCAAAGTTGAAAAAGCTATTGTATTGTCTCTGGACAAATACTGTTCAGTAGCCAAAACCCTTGAAAAAACGGCCAAAATTACCTGGTCCCTTGATGTAATCTAGAGTCTGAAAATTTTAATTAATCACTATAATATTAAATTGAATGGAGCAGCAATTTGATCATTTTGAAACCAACGCGATTAGAAATCAGATGGAGAGATCTTATAACAGGGAGCATACTGCTCCTATTTATATGACCTCCAGTTTTGTATTTGAAGACGCGGAGCAGGCACGTGCACTCTTCGCAGACGAATATCCGGGCAATATTTATACACGTTTTTCCAATCCAAATAACTCGGAATTTATTGAAAAAATCTGTAAGATGGAAGGTGCTGAAGATGGCTTCGCACTTGCATCCGGTATGTCTGCGGTATTTACGAGCATGGCTGCTTTTTTGAAATCTGGTGATCACATTCTTGTTTCCAGATCTGTTTTCGGATCTACCATTCAGATTCTTACTAACATCTTTACCAGATGGGGAATCACACATACGTTTGCAGATATTGATAAACCTGAGACCTGGGAAGGTTTAATACAAAAAAACACCAAAATGATTATGGTGGAAACCCCTTCCAATCCTGCTCTTGATCTGATAGATCTTGAGTGGTTAGGGAAACTTGCTAACAAACACAACGTCATTCTTAATGTTGACAATTGTTTTGCTACTCCATACCTTCAACAACCTCTTAAATGGGGAGCTCATATTGTCAACCACTCGGCAACAAAATTTATAGACGGACAAGGAAGAGCCATAGGAGGAATTATTGTTGGAAGTAAAGAATTAATCAAAGAAGTAAGATTCTTCAGCAGACATACAGGTCCGGCTTTATCACCATTTAATGCATGGATATTCTCGAAAAGTCTTGAAACACTAGCGGTAAGAATGGACAGACACTGCGACAATGCATTAAAGCTAGCTGAATATCTTGAAAATCATCCTGAAATAGAATCTGTAAAATATCCTTTCTTAAAAAGCCATCCTCAACACGCTCTTGCTAAAAAACAGATGAAAGCTGGCGGTGGAATAGTTACTTTCATTATAAAAGGCGGACTGGAAAGAGGAAGAGAATTTCTGAATTCGTGTATTATGGCGACAAACAGCGCTAACCTCGGCGATTCAAGAACCATTACAACACACCCTGCCTCTACCACGCATTCTAAACTTACTGAGCAAGACAGACTTGCAGTAGGTATCCTTCCCGGATTAATCAGAGTTTCCGTTGGACTTGAAAATATTGAAGATATCATCAAAGATATAGAACAGGCACTTGAGAAATCTAAAGCAAGTGTAGAAGTTAATAACTAAGCTTCCAAAAACCTTAAATTTAAACTAGGAAGGTTATCTTAAGCTTCCTAGTTTTTTTTCATACCAAAATTTAAACTTTTTCTATTCCTGGCCGTATTAAGTACTCTTTCCAAAAATTTTATCAGGCAATAAACGCCGCATTTTATTCTGATTAGTCTGGAATTTTTTCCGGAAAACGAAGGTTTAAGTGATTAATCCTTCTTTTATAAAATCATTACAGTATGCACAAAAAGCAATTAAGAATTTTCATTCTTGCAACCATAATTATTACTTCGGCTCTGATATTATTTTTCTTTTTAACAATAGACAGATCGAACAACGAAATTGAAGCACTGAAAGAAGAGCAAAGGATTGATACAATAGAGCAACTCCCCCCTCCCGCTCCGGTTATCCAATACGGAATGAATATAGATTCTTTATCCATCATTGAAGAAAAGGTAAAGAAGAATGAAAATTTCACTTCTATACTTCAAAAATATAATGTACCTAGAGAGGTGATCAACCAGCTGATAACAGAATCAAAAGACAAATTCAAAGTAAGTAAAATACAAGCTGGTAAATCTTATGAAGTTTTAAGGTCTAAAAAAGACTCAGTAGCCAGAGGATTTATTTATTATGGAGATCCTACCCAGACTATTGTATTTAAAACTACCCCACTGGAAGTACTGGTAGATCTGAAACCCACAGATACAATAGAAAGAAGAACTGGTGGTATTATCACCGGCTCTCTTTATGAAACTCTTCAGCAGATCAATGCACCTGCTGTATTGGCGTATGAACTCTCAAAAATTTTCGCAAGAAAAGTCGACTTCTTTAAAATACAGCAAGGAGATAATTTTAAAATCATATTTGACGAGGTAACATTAGAAGGACAACCTCTGAATGTAAAGAGAATTCATTCTGTAAGTTTTGAACATGACAATAAAAAATATTATGCTTTTAACTTCGGAAAGAATGGCAAAGATGCTTTCTACGATGAGGAAGGAAACAGCCTGCAGCAAGGTGGATTCTTAAAATCTCCATTAAAATTTTTCAGGATTAGCTCCAAGTACAACAAAAGAAGATTTCATCCGGTACAAAAAGTATTCAAGGCGCACCTTGGGACTGATTATGCAGCACCTACAGGAACTCCTATAATGTCTGTAGCAGATGGAGTTGTGACTGAAGCAAAATTTGCAGTCTTCAACGGAAACTATGTAAAGGTAAAACATAATAAAACTCATTCTACCCAATACCTCCACATGTCACGAATAGCGAAAGGCATGAAACCGGGGACAAAAGTAAAACAAGGACAGGTAATAGGTTATGTTGGCAGCACAGGACTGGCAAGTGGACCGCACGTTTGCTTCCGTTTTTGGGAAAATGGAAAGCAAATTGATGGCACAAGAGTTAAGACAATAAAAGGCGACCCTGTGAAAAAGTCAGACATGAAACAGTTCAAAGCACTTAGGGACGAAATGCTTGCTGGTCTGGATGATATAAACATTTCAGAAGAAGCGCAAGCCAAGACATCAGACAAATCACAAAATCAATTTTCTAAATAAGCTTTTTTGCTTTAATTTGGCCGTATGGATAAAAGAGTTTCATACGGCCTGATTACAGGCTCCGCTGCAGGCATCTGGCTTGTTGTTTATTACGAATACATATATAGAATTGCTCCCTTCTTAGGATTAATAGGCTGGATCATTCTTGGTGTTGGAGTTTATCTAGGCACAAGAACTGCCAGAGAAAGTATTTACCAGGGAAAAATATCTTTTAGCCAGGCAGTTATGGCAGGAGTAATTATTTCATTTTTCGCAGGTCTTGTAACTGGAATTTTTAATTTTATTTATGTTAAATGGATTAACACGAACTTCCTTGAGTTTTTAATTTCAGAAAGTAAAAATTTAATGGCCGGAAAAGCGAGTCCGGAAGAAATTCAGAAACAAATTGAAGAGATCAAAAAAAGCTTTTCTCCTTCGCAGCAATTTTTCGCTTCAGTAACAGGCACTCTATTTTATGGATTGATAATCTCCCTTGTAATCGCTATTATTTTAAGAAATAAGGCTCCACAAGATTTTTCACAATCAGGGCAAAAAAAGTCTGACAACAACTCAACAACTGATGTTGATTACGAAGAAGTTAAATAATTAAAACAAAGAGCTAAGGTTTCTATTAACTATAAAATTTTCTTAAACTGATTCGTTTATAATAGCGTAATTGCTTCTGGCATAAAACTTGAAAAATAACCCAGGTACTGTACCCTAAACATATGAACACCTTAAAAACCTTTGCTTCAATACTCCTAATTTCCAGCTCAACTTTATCTTTTGGCCAGATAAATATTGGAGGAGTTAATATCCCTACCAACCTAGCCACAACAACGAATTCACTCTCTGAGACTGAAATTATAAACGGACTTAAAGAAGCTCTGACTCTCGGCTCTTCTAATGCATCTCAAAGCCTTAATAAACTTGATGGTTTCTATAAAAACCCAAAAGTTAAGATTCCGTTCCCTGAAGATTGCCAGAAAGTAGCTACAGAATTGCGTAAGCGCGGCTATGGAAAACAAATAGACGAATTTGAGGTTACACTTAACAGGGCTGCAGAGGATGCTTCAAAAGAAGCTGCGACTATTTTCGCAAACTCAATCAAGCAAATGACTCTTACTGACGCCAAAAATATTCTTACCGGCCCTGATACTGCTGCTACCGGATACTTAAGAAAAACAACCTCTTCTTCTTTGTACAGTGCATTTGCTCCTCATATTACAACAGCACTTGATAACACTACTGCAACAAAAAAATGGAAAGAAATTACAACGCTTTACAATAAGCTTCCATTGGTAAAAAAAGTAGATACTGACCTTACAAGATACACGACCAACAAGGCTTTAAAGGGCTTGTTTCTGCTCGTGGCAGATGAAGAAGCTAAAATCAGGAAAGACCCGGCTGCCAGAGCATCCGATTTACTAAAAAAAGTATTTGGAAACTAAACCTTCCCTCTCCCAAAATCAAAAAAGGGCTGATTTAAATAAAATCAGCCCTTTTCTATTCCAAACAAGAACTACAATTCTTAATTGGTTAAAAAAGCTTCCGCTTCTTTCCTTATCATATCTTTATTCTGACCATTACTAACACCTTGTGAAATCTTTCTTACGAGCACACCAACAACAGCTTTTCTAAATCCTAACCTTTCAGCCATATCCACACAAAAATCCAGCTCATGATCGTCAACTACACCATCGCTGACCATTAGCTGCACCAAATCATAAATCTGATCAAATCTTTCATAATCGCTTGCCGGAAGGCGGAAATCAAAATCTGGAACTTCTTCAATAAGCTCAGCAATAAAATAATCTTTCAATCCATATTTAAGTCCTATTCTAAAAATTAAATCTCTTTCAACTTCATTCAACTTTCCATCCACTTTGGCGAGAAAGACCAGGTTTCTCAAGTGCTTTTTAAATTTCTTATCTTTTTTTGACTCAAATAGAGAGAACATAGCTTTATTGTGTTTTTAAGGTTAATGAATTTCTCCATATTATTCTACCAAAAAGTATACCCTAAGGCTTTCATGCACAAAAACAACTTATAGAAAATGACTATAAACACATGAATTTGTTGGGAAATCAAAATAAAAACTTTCGAAGAATAATTTTACTTTTTCTTATACGAGTAAAACTAATAAAAAGTAACTCAAGGAGTTACTTTTTATTAGCCTTTTTTTAAAAAATTATTTTTTTAACCAGGAAACCTTGTACAAATCACTTCTCCTGTTTTGCAAATTCCGGACAGTTCCTGAAGTTCGGATTTTTTTCAAAAGGTCCGTATCCAAATCTACAACCAAAGTTGTCTCCGAATTTGTGGTTGCTTCAGCTATGATAGCATCATGAGGGAATGAGAAATCTGAGGGTGAAAAAACAGCGGATTGGGCATATTGAATATCCATATTTTCAACACCTGGAAGGTTACCAACACTTCCTGAAATGGCTACATAACACTCATTTTCTATTGCTCGCGCCTGGGCACAACGACTCACTCTCAGGAATGAGTTTTTAGTATCTGTCCAGAACGGAACGAAAAGAATATTTATACCTTCTTCTGCCAGTATTCTAGAAAGCTCAGGAAACTCCACATCATAGCAAATCAAAATACCGACTTTACCGGCATCTGTTTCAAATACTTTTAATTCATTTCCGCCTTTCATCCCCCAATAGTTGGCCTCATCAGGAGTCACATGTAGCTTATATTGTACATCCCAGGTTCCGTCTCTCTTGCAGAGATAAGAAACATTGTATAATCCGTCTTCCTCGAGCAGAGGCATACTACCAGCAATGATGTTTATATTATACGAAAGGGCAAAACTAACCATTTTATCCCTTACAGCTTCAGTGTATCCAGCCAGCACTCTTACCGCATCTGCAGCGCTATCTTTATTGGCCTGAGCCATCAACGGAGCATTAAAGAACTCAGGAAATATTACAAAATCTGCTTTATAGCCAGATACTGTATCTACAAAAAATTCCATATTCTGCATCAGATCATTAAAATCCTTAAGCGGACGCATCATCCATTGAACTACTCCTACCCTCACTATTGACTTCTGCCCACCAAAGAGTTTATTATCTGTAGGTTCATAATACACATTGATCCACTCTAATAATGTTGCATAGGATTTTGAATCAATGTCATCCGGAAGGTAATTGGTCATTACTTTACGCACGTGGAAATCATTGGCCATCTGGAAGGTCAGAATGGGATCAACGATTTCTTTGTTTTTTACCTTATCTATATATTCCTTAGGACTAAGTTTTTTAGATATTTTCTTATATCCCGGAATACGTCCACCCGCAATGATTGCGCGCAAATTCAATTTTTCACATAGCTCTTTTCTGGCATCATATAGCCTTCTCCCCAGCCTCAATCCCTGATATTCGGGATGAACAAAGACATCTATACCATAAAGCGTATCTCCATCCGGATCATGTGTAGTAAGCATCCCATTGCCAGTAATTTGCTTATAAGTGTGATTATCACCATATTTAGCATAATCTACTATAAGACTAAATGCAGCTGCCACAAGCTTTCCATTATCCTCAATTCCGATCTGACCTTCAGGAAAGTGTTTAAGCATTGACTTGAGCTCAGTTTTAGTCCAGGCTCCGCCTGCATTGGAGTATACCAACTCCATTATTTCCTTAATCTGCTCAAAATCATCTAATGTAATATTCCTAAGGTGAAGTCTGTGTTGCTCTATTTGTTCTTTTTTTCCTCTGGAGGATTTTGCCTTTTCTTTGGACATAAAACTGGGACTATAAAATACCTTTGATCAATCTGAAATACGGGAATTAAGTTCCCTCTTCAAAGTTATAAGTATTAAGTGATAAGTGGAAAGTTGAAAGTGAAAAGTTTAAAGCGGAAAGTTTAAAGCGAAAAGCGGAAGGTGGAAGGAGAAAGCTGAAAATTGAAAAGTCAGCATGTAAAAAGGTTCAGAGATGTTTGAGTGAGATGCTTGACTTACACGGAGGTGCACGGAGAAGACACAGAAATTGTAGTGCTTAACTTTTTTCTTTCGACTTTTAACTTTCAGCTTTTTTCAGTCGCAAAGCTCAATTTGATCACAGTTGTTAAAATGAGAGGCTATCTTAACCGCACGGTTATTGGAATATTCTATTCGGATGCATCCATAAGTTGAAGGATAAAAATCTATTTCAGGTCGTTCTTCTTTATATTTAGTATCGACAGGACTTCCCAATATTCCACGAATTTCCTTACGGGTCTTCTCAAATATTTTTCCTGCCACTTCCCCTTTAAATGTTTTATTCACTTCAATAAAATCCCAATACGTATAATATGTAAAACCCAATCCATTATAAAATATTGCTCCTCCACATGAGTGATCACTGCCATCAGCAACAACAGAAGTATAGCAGGGAAACCATTCTTTTAGATCATTCTGAGATAAATCCGGTTTTACTCCGTTTATTTCTCCCAAATGAATATCATAAGTCAATTTTTTACATTCGATATGGGTAGAAGAGGTCTTCTGAGTCCCCTTGCATGAAAAAAATGTAATTATAAAAAGCTGTAGTAGGTTTAAAAGTATTCTATTCATAAGCAAGCCTCTAATTTTAGGATACAGGAACAACGCCCTAACTATTCAATATCCATAAGACTGGTCCAGTATCTATCAGAAATAAATAACAACTCCTCAGGATCCATTTGTCTGAAGTCCTCATCAAAAACAATGATATCTGATGCTGAAAAGAATAAATTTCCTCCAAATCCCAGTGCAGTGCAATTAACATATACCTTTAACTGTGTATCATTTACTGGTTCCAGGCCAAGTAATTCTAAAAGAAGATTACTCAGATAAGCAGGATCGTCAACAATTTTATCCTCATCATCCCAGTACTTGAGATGTAATCCACTGCAAGATTTCAGAACGCAATAAAAATATTGAAAGGTATTATTCAATTCCTGAGCTAAGAATTTGCATTCCAGTTTGATATTCAGGTCTGAACCTGAAAAGCTCATCTCTTCTATTACTCCTTCCTGAAAACTATCCAGTACATTTTTTATTTTCTTCTGATTCATCTGGTTTCTTGTAAAAAGTTAATTTCTCTTTACTTTAATTTCAAAAACAAAAGTTTTTGCTTTCTTTAAATCAAGAGAACTATCTTCTCCCGATAAAGTTAAAGGCAATTGTTTCATTTTTTCACCATCTGGTCCTAAAGGAGTTACTTTCAAATTCTTCAGTCCTTTAAATATAACTTCCCCATTTGCTACCTGAGCCAATACAGGAGCATTTCCTGGATCTTCAAGTGCTGTTCTTGTCTCATTAAACTTCTGGCCTTTCATTTTACATGGTGTAGTAACTACTAGGTAGAAATTTTCTGATACCGAAAGTGGTAAAGTATCTCTGGACACAAGCATTACGCTTGCCCATTTATTTTTCATTTTTATCTTTATCATAGGTAAGTCAAATGTTTCTTCACTTAACTTTCCTACTACTCCTTGTACTCGTGAAGAATTGATCTTTAGAATTCCTTTCTGGTAATTCAGAACAAGTTCTTTAGTTTCACTTGTGATTATTTTGTTAGTCTTATCATAAAACTCAGTATATTTTGAAGGATCATTTCCTTTGACAACGCTATCTGATTTTGTTACCCTTGTGATATAAGGAAGATGATAATTTTTATCTATAAAATCAGAATAAGAAGGAAGATCATAAATCATCTTTTCATTTACTTCATCAATTACGATTCCCGGTGCTATTTTCACATCATTCCTCAGAAAAACAGGTGCCGCTACTACCCATTGTGATAAATGCTCAGGCATTTTGGAAAGCGTAAAGGGAGTTATGCGATCCTTGCCTACAGGTGTGGCATCAAAGTCAAACTGAATGATACCATCAAGCCCCTGTAAACTTCCATATGCTGAAATATAAGGAAGCGCATCCAGTGTAAATTCATTAGGATAACATGCATTGAATTCAGTTACTATAGTAGGTTTGTTATACCATTTATATTTAGTAATTGCAGCAATTGATCCTTTATCAGGATTTTTCAATAAAGATGTATTATTTACAGGTGCATATAATATCCTATTCCAGTTATTGTTGATTTTCCACAACTGAGGATGATCCCAATAGTCATTTGTTATGATCAGATCCATTCCCTGATTATCCTTCGAATATACCAGAATTGGTGTAGGGAAATTACTTCCTGCTAATAAGTACTTTACTCCCATAGATCTCATCAGCCGGTACATTTCATTGTAATAATCTTTTTCAACTGAGGAAAGAAAACGCATACTGGCCTCTGTACTCCCTTTTTCCTTTTCTTTAAGTACCGGAGAAATACTGGTGCTGTAATCAAGCTCAAAAACAGACAGCTTACCCTGATTTCCTTTTGACAGAAACTGCTGCTGAAGTTCTTTTCTATAGTGCGGAGTCAGGATATCTCCTCCGAAATGAACGAAGACTGATGATTCATTAATAAATTCAGAAGCAATGATTGCCGGTTCTTCACTGTACAAAAGCTTTGTATAGGCATTTTTATGAGTCAAAAGTTGTCTTATATATTCTTTCTGCAGTTCTATCACTTTCGGATCGAAATAGGCAACTTGCTTTCCGCCCAAATCGGGAAGGCGATTGGCAACACCGTCCGCTTCTGTAAAATCCCTATGAACAAGAAGATCCAGGAAGATATAAATACCTTTCTTTTTCAGTGCATAAATAAGATAATCTAACTTATTAAGACTTTCTTTAGATAGTTGCTTGCTGTTTCCAACATTTCCAAAAATATTGGGAACTGCCCAAGGGGCATCCATATGATGAAGTCTTACAAGATTACATCCCATTTTGGATAGTCTCATAGCAAGGGAGTCTGCTGTTTCTCTCTCTGGAAAGCAGGAACCAGCAACAAGGTTTACGCCCCAGAAACGGGCAGGAGTTCCATCTGAGAAGGCAAGTTTTCCATTTTGCACTTTGATAAAACCATGTTTTCCGGCAGGTGCATCCAATAAAGAGGACCAGTCTGCATAATGGCCTGCTTTGGATGTGGCTGGCTTTAACTCATACCACTCACCTTCATCTGTGGGGCCACTAAGATTTTCTTTTTGCAGTGCTTCGCCCGATCTTCCTTTAAGACTGATCTGAATATCATCAAAATAAGCAGTACCAGTACAATTCCCCAGAACAGTCTGAACTTTGACCTTTTTTGCTCCTGTAGGAATATTATAACTCTGCTGATAACGAGTCCACTTCGTAGTGCCGTCTGCCTGACCTGTTACCGGAGGATATCCTCCTGTCATACCACCATTTTCATCAAGAAATTCTACCGAAATCCTGGCCATTTCCCAGGATTCTTTTCCTTTTACTACATTTTCTGTCTTCATCCAGCCAGTGATTTCAGCAGTTGTAGCTCCTTCAGAAATCAATATAGTCTGATCAGCTCCACTCCACCTGGGACTATCTAAATGTACTTTCAAAGAATAATTGCCAGCTTTTCCTTCATTAATAATTTCTCCTCCCCACATATTCCAGCCCTTTGTCTGATTTTCAAAACTGCCGTTGGTAAGCAGATTTTCAAAAATTTCCTGGCTAAAGACTACTGATAAGCCTATAAAAACATGGCATATAAAGACAAAAACAGATCTTTTCATCGATTTAGATTTTGCTAAAAATAAACAATAAATCTTAAAAACCAGGAATTCAATTTTATGAAAAACGCAATACTTAACTAAGTGAGCAGATAGAGGTTATTAATATACAGAGAAGTAATGGAAACAATTAAAGAATAATAAACTGAGGATTTAATTTTTTAAGAGCAATGGGAAAGACCATAATAATATCCAACCGGCTTCCGGTAAGCATACAGAAAAAGGAAGATGGATTGTCATATACTCCAAGCGCAGGGGGACTTGCAACGGGACTTGGTTCAATATATAAATCTGGAGATAATGTTTGGTTAGGCTGGCCAGGCTTATATGTCACTAATGACAGTGAAAAAGAAGAAATAGCATTAAACCTGAAAAATGAAAACATGGCTCCGGTCTTTCTAACCAAGGAAGAGATTGAGAAATTTTATGAAGGTTTCAGCAATACAACCTTGTGGCCTTTATTTCACTATTTCCCTTCCTATACTGCATTTGACGAAGACTATTGGGAAACATATAAACTTGTGAATCAAATGTTTTGTGACGAAACATTAAAGTATGCGGACAATGACGACATTATCTGGATTCATGATTATCAGCTTTTGCTATTGCCTAACATGATAAGAGAGAAGCTGCCCAATGCTACTATAGGCTTTTTTCAACACATTCCATTTCCCTCATTTGAGATTTTCAGGAACGTGCCATGGAGAAAAGAACTCCTAGAAGGTATGCTGGGATCAGACCTTATTGGATTCCATACATACGATGATGTTCGGCATTTCCTTAGCTCCGTGAACAGGCTTGTGGGAATTGATAATAAAATGGGAGAACTGAGAGTAGAGGAAAGAATATGTATGGTAGATTCTTTTCCGATGGGAATTGACTATGAGAAGTTTGATAAGGCCGCCAGATCAGAAAATACTATTAAGGAAATTGCTTCTTATGATGAATTTCTTGGAGATACCAAAACTATAGTGTCAATTGACAGGCTGGATTATTCTAAAGGTATTCCTGACAGACTTCTTGCATTCAACCTCTTTCTTGAAAATTATCCTGAATATAAAGGTCAGGTAACCTTGCTCATGATTGTAGTACCAAGTCGCGATCAGGTGGACCTATATAAACAACTTAAGGTCGAAATAGATGAACTGGTGGGAAGAATCAATGGAAAACACGGAAAAATCGACTGGACCCCGATAAGATATTTCTACAGATCTTTTCCATTTACTTCCCTATCTGCAATGTACAGATTATCAGACATCGCATTGGTAACCCCACTCAGAGATGGAATGAACCTTGTTTGTAAAGAATTTATAGCAAGTAAAATTGATCAGACCGGAGTACTGATTTTAAGTGAAATGGCCGGGGCAGCAAAGGAGCTTTCTGATGCTTTGATTATTAACCCTAATAATCTACCTGAAATGGCAGATGCATTACATAAAGCATTGACAATGTCTGAGGAAGAACAAATAAGAAGAATGGATGAGCTGCAGTCAGTTGTAAAAAGGTATGACATTCACAATTGGGTACAGCTGTTTATGAGAAGCCTGGATGTGGTAAAAGAAAAACAATACGAAATGTCTGTAAAACAATTAAGCAATCATTCAAAACTTGAACTGATTGAGGATTATAAGAAGGCCGAGAAAAGAATACTTTTTCTTGACTACGATGGTACGCTTGTTCCGTTTAAACAAAATCCTAAACAAGCCCGACCAGATAAAGAATTATACGGAATACTTGAAGATCTTTCTTCTGATCCCAAAAACAAGATTGTAATCATAAGCGGAAGAGACAGGGATACTCTGGATGACTGGTTTGGCAAACTAAACATTGACTTGATCGCTGAACATGGAGTATGGCTGAGAGAAGGTCGTCCTTACTGGAGTATGATTGATTATCTGACAGATGAATGGAAGGCCGAAATTTCGCCTATATTGGAAATGTTTGTTGCCAGAACACCAGGTTCCTTTATTGAAACTAAAGGCTACTCCCTGGTATGGCATTACAGAAAATCCGACCCTGCACTTGGGGAATTAAGATCCAGAGAATTGGTCAGCCACTTGCAATTCATTACAACAAACATGAATGTAAAAGTACTTGAAGGTAATAAGGTAGTGGAAGTTAAAAATGCCGGCATCAACAAAGGTAAGGCTGCTTCAAGATGGCTTAATGAATCTTTTAACTTTATCCTGGCTGCTGGTGATGACTGGACAGATGAGGACACATTCAGTGCTATGCCTGATTCTGCATATACATTAAAGATAGGAAATACTCCAACTTCCGCGAGGTATAATCTTCATGAATGTGGCCCTGACTATTGCACAGAAATGAGAAGTCTGCTTATTACACTTGCACAGGAAGGGCATTTGATAAGGAGAAAGGTTTTAAGTAATAAAGCTTAAAGCTTAAAGCGGAAAGCGGAAAGCGGAAAGCGGAAAGCGGAAAGCGGAAAGCGGAAAGCGGAAAGCGGAAAGCGGAAAGCGGAAAGCGGAAAGCGGAAAAAAGAGGCATTTGCCTCTTTTTTATTGATACTTTCTGCCTTAAGCTTTCAGCTTTGTGCTTCTCAAAGGAACGTCGGCTGATCCAGTTTCTTAGCAATTTTAAATGCTGCGTTCAGCTGCCCTACATGGCTATAAGCCTGAGGGAAATTTCCCCACTGACTTCCTGTACTGGCTTCCACATCTTCACTAAGTAACCCCAGGTGATTCTGAAATCTCAAAAGCTTCTCAAACTCTCTTATAGCATCCTCAGTGCGCCCCACCATCGCCAGTGCTTCCACATACCAATATGCACAGATCAAAAAGGTAGATTCCGGAATCCCGAAATCATCTTCATGTTTATATCTGAAGAATAATCCTTCATTTGTTTTAAGACCTTCCTCCAGCGCTATTAAATGATTCCTCGCTCTGTCAGAGTCAGGATCCAGATATCTCATAGTGATTAACTGAAGACAGGAAGCATCCAGATTTTTCCCTCCAACTGCCTGAGTATATACTTTCCTTTCCGGATCATAACAAGCTTCTATCTGCTTTATAGCAAGCTCTTTAAGAATTGTTGCCTTTTTTATGATCTCTTCGTTTTTGAAATATTTTCCGATTTTAAGAGCAGAACAAGCTCCTGCCCAATGGAATAAAAATGTATAACAGTGCTGCTGAGCAATATGACGGAACTCCCAAAGGCCGGCATCTGGTTCATACATAGTGTCTTCTATTTTTCTCAATGTATGGTTGATGAGTCGTTGAGAATAATACCTTCCTCCTTCTGAGAATCTGGTATCTACATAGAGTGGTAGTAAAGCCACAAGCACCTGGCCGTATACATCGTTCTGAATATGGGTATAGGCGTCATTACCAACCCTTACCGGCTTATTATTCTCGCCGTAACCATGCAATGGCAACTCCTTTTCGATCAGCGCTTTTCTACCAGTAATTGAATAAAGAGGCTGATATCTGTCAGTTTCATTGATCGTAATATTTTCGATATAGTGAAAATATCTTTCCAGTTCTTCAAAGTGACCAACGTTGTGGAAAGCATTCAGAATATAATAAGTATCTCTCAACCAGCAGTAGCGGTAGTCCCAGTTACGGGTGGTTCCGGGATATTCGGGTAAGCTGGTGGTCCCTGCGGCAATAATAGCGCCGGTATCTTCAAACTGATGAATTTTCAGACATAAAGCAGACCTGATAATTTGCTCCTGATAAAAAATCCCAATGCTGGTACTCTTCACCCAGTTTTGCCAGTATTTTACAGTCTTCCACAAGAAATCTTCCGCTGTTTCCTCCAGCGGAGCTTCAAGAGGTATACCATAGGTAAGAATTAAATATTTAGCTTCATTTAATACAAATGAACTTTCATCAGCAATAAAATTAAGAGCTATGTTGGTGGTTAACCTGATTTGCTGGGACAGCCCTATAAACCTTATATGGCTGCTTCCCTGATAAGCTTCAGGAACCAGCTCTCCATATTCACCAACAGGCCGACAGGAAACTTTCACCCTTGGAGAACCAGACAATGGTTCTATTTTGCGCACAAGCATTAGAGGTTTAAAGTTTCTTTCATACTGGTAAAATCTTGGAGCAAAATCAGTGACCCTAAACCTGCCTTCAGAGCATTCAAAATCCGTCACAAGAACGTTAGTGTTTTCAATATACTTTTGGCTGGACACAAAATTTTCTTCGTGTGGGAGAATAGAAAATCTGCCACCTTTATCATTATCCAAAAGTCCTCCAAAAATAAAACTACTGTCAAACTGCGGCCAGCACATCCAGACAATATTTGCAGTTTTATCAATATGAGCCATAAACGCACAATTGCCTATAATGCCCATTTCGTAGGTATGCCTTTTCCCCATAAATTCTTTTTGACTCTGTTAAAAAATCTTATTTGTCTAACCTGAAATTTGCCATATGGTTTGAATCAATTTAATCCCTACCCATTAAACACGAACAAAAAACCATGACAATCAAAACCTTAGCATTACAAAACTATATGTAAATTAAAATATATTTACTTTCCATCTTGTAGAAGGATCAATATACTGAAAATACCCAGATCACAAGCCTAAAATTTAAATATTTTAATTTAAAATTGTACTTTAAATGCAATAAATATATCAGGAATTCAAAATATAAAATATACCTGGGATTTATCCCTCACGTTTCAATTGATAAAAATCACAGCTTTATGTATAAGATTTACCTATTTTTTATTTTAATCTGTTTATTCTTTTTGAAGACAACTGCTCAAAGTCAAATGGAGGCTTCGGGCATAACCACTGATAAAAAAGGACGGAAAATACTTCGAAATACTGTTAATATTAAATTAAAACCTGGTGTTTATGATTCGATAAGAAGTGGAAAACTTAATCTGCAGCCAGAGTTAAAAAAAACATTAAAGCAAGCGGGAATACGTGAAGTGAAAGCAATGTTTCCCGACCTTGATATACAGCCCGATCACAAACGAAAATACAGTTCCGGAATAGAAAGACTTCATAAAATAAATTATTCTGCAGATTATAGCATAGAAGAAATGATTGACCTGCTCATGCGCACAGGATATGTTGAATATGCAGAACCTGTATTTGTAGAAGAAATGCTCTACCTTCCCAACGACCCCAAAGCTCAGCCTTATATTAATCAAAACGACACAAGTCTTTTTTATCTTTCCCGGATAAAAGCATATGAAGCCTGGGATATACACAAAGGAGATACCAATACAGTAATTGGCATTATTGATACTGGCGTAAGGCCCACTCATGAGGACCTTAAGGACAATATAAAATATAACTGGAATGATCCTATAGATGGAATAGATAATGACAAAGATGGTTACATCGACAATTTTGCAGGATGGGACTTGGGAGACAGCGACAACAATCCTACCGCAAACGGTTCCCCACATGGAACGTCTGTAGCTTCCATTGCTGCTGCTACAGGCGATAACGGAAAAGGAGGAATAGGAACAGGATTCAAATGTAAATTTTTACCAATTAAAGCATCCCCCACAAACGCTGGAGGAGCTATAGCTTATGGATATGAAGGCCTCGTATATGCTGCCAGACAGGGATGCAAGGTAGCAAACCTTTCATGGGGAGGTACTGGTGCATTTTCACGAACCAATCAAGATATCATCAATTATGCAGCGCTGGAAAAAGATGTTTTAATTCTGGCTGCTGCTGGCAATACTAATAAGGAACAGGATTACTACCCGGCATCTTATGACAATGTTATGAGTGTAGCAGCATGTGATACTGTATATTCTCCCTCTGCAGGTAAATTAATCGAAGGAAGAAGATTAACTTACAGCACTTATGTTGATATATGTGCACAGGGATTAAATGTAACCATGGCATCCAACAATGGAGACAATGCTTACACAAGAGATGGAGGAAGTTCCTTTTCAACTCCTATAGTTGCAGGTGCTGCTGCCTTGGTAAGGTCCAAATTCCCAAACCTTTCTGCTATTCAGGCAGCAGAACTGATCAGAGTAACAGCAGATGTGATGGATACATTCCCAGAAAACCTTGAATATAAAGGTAAGATGGGAAAAGGAAGATTAAACATGTATAGAGCCCTAACGGACTCCATCTCACCTGCTATAAGAATTGCAGGATACAATTATAAAGGTCAATACGGCACTTATACCTATAGTGGAGATACTGCAAACCTTTCATTTAAATTCATTAATTATCTTAGACCATCTTCTGCTAATTTAGATGTAACCTTATCAAGCGATGCTCCTTATATTCATATCCAGGATAATAAAATAAGCATAGGGTCTTTAAATACACTTCAGACGATAGAGAAAACTGATGATGTTTTTTCTATTACTATTGATGAAAATGCCCCAAATAATGCTATGATTAAATTCCGCCTTGACTTTCAGGACCCGACCACCAATTATATAGATTACCAATACATATCCCTGCTTATCAACCCTGATTACAGAGTTGTTGATACTAATCTGGTAAGTTTTACAGTTGCCGGCAATGGCAGATTTTGCTATAGTGATAAGGACAATACCAGGGGAAAAGGAATGGTTTATAAAAACTCATCATTGATTTATGAAACGGGATTAATGATTGCAACTGACCAAAACACTGTTTCCGATTGTGTTCGTTCAGCACCCTATAATGCAGATCAGGATTTTGAGACAACACGACCAGTTAATTTTGTAAAGCCAATTTATTCCAATGAAGAAACCTATGCAGAATTCCAGGATATGCGGCCTACAGGCACTAAAGTAAAAGTAAAACAGAGAACTTATGCCTGGAAAAATAATCCGGATGATAATTATATCATTGTTGAATACAAAATACAGAACGCTTCAGAAAAAAACATAGATACCCTATACACAGGCTTGTTCACAGACTGGGATATCAATGAATATGAATACAACAGAGCAGACTACGACTATGCTGATAATATCGGTTATTGTTACAATACCTTTTTAAACGGACTATATGGAGGCATATCAATTCTTACAGAAGACAGTCCTATTTGTTTTTCAATAGATAATGGTAATGTTGCGGGCACAATTAATCCGAATGACAATATTAATGGTTTTAGCACACAGGAGAAGTTTTCAACTTTATCCAGAGGTATAGGTCGGAAACAAGCCGGAGCCAGCGGAGCAGGCTATGATGTTTCTCAGGTTGTAGGCGTTTCTCTTTACAACATGAAAGCAAATGAAACAAGAACTATCGCCTTTGCATATGTTGCGGCCAAAGATTTGTATGACCTTAAAATAAGTTCTCGGGCAGCAAGAGCCAAATATCATGAAATTAAGAAGAGTCCCTTACCTGTTGTACAAAGCACTTATTCGTTTTGTAAAGGTCAACAGACTGACATAACAATAGCACCGACCAATGGTAGCACCTTTAATTTTTATAAATCTCCAGGACCTCCCAATTTGTTGTTTACAGGTACAGAATATCATATTGAAAATCTCGCAGAGGCCGATACGCTTTTTATAAGCAATGTCGATTCTCTATTTGAAAGTAATTTTGCCAGAGTAACATTGAACTTCCATGAAAGCAGTCAGGCTGATTTTTATGTAATACCTGACACAGTAGTGGACATTAATTCCAGAGTATACTTTGTAGATCAGAGTTCTAATTCGGCAAACAGACTTTGGGATTTCGGAAACGGTAATACTTCCAGTGCATCACTGGCTTCATTTACTTACGATACCCCTGGAAATTTTGATATAAAACTGATTGCAGAGAATAATTACGGATGCAATGATACCCTAATAAAAACAATAACCGTGAGAGTAGCTACATCTATAAACGCTTCAAATGACGGACTTGTAAATATTTACCCTAATCCCGTAGAAAACAATTTAACTTTAAATTTAAGCCAACTAAACAGTGCTTGCACTATTTCAATAGTGAATTTACTAGGTGAAGAAGTATTTACAGAATATCTGGATACGCAGGTAAGCAGCAAAGAAGTTAATACCACTAACCTTACTTCAGGTGTTTATTTATTAAAAATTGTTTCAGGAAAAATGACCTTGACAAAAAAATTCAATAAGCTTTAAATTCTAAGACAATTTCATGATATTTAGCCTCCTACCGATAAAGTGGGAGGCTTTTGTTTTTTTATTATGAAAATTATTCAGGCAGAAATACTTACCATAGGAGATGAAATACTCTATGGACAAATTACAGATACCAATTCACAATGGATTAGCGAGCAGCTTACTTCCATTGGAATAAAGGTGATAAGAAAAACATCCGTTGGTGATGAAGGAAGTGAAATGGTCAAAGCCATTCAGGAAGCCGAAATTCGGGCAGACCTGATTATTATTACAGGAGGCCTTGGACCAACTTCAGACGATCTCACTAAACCTGTTTTGACTCAATACTTCAACACAAGACTTGTTCTTCATGAAGAAGCTCTAAAAGATCTTACAGCATTTTTTGAAAGGAGAGGCAGGGAACTTACCGAGATAAACAGGCAACAGGCATATCTTCCTGCAAGCTGCGAGATTATCAGAAACTTTTATGGCACAGCCCCTGGAATGTGGTTTGAAAGAAATGGAAAAGTTCTTATTTCAATGCCTGGAGTACCATATGAGATGAAAGCAATGATTACAGAACAACTGATACCAAAAATCAGATCTTTTTTCAATCCACCTGTTATCATTCATAAAATGATTCGCACTTCTGGCATAGGTGAATCCTTTCTCGCTGAAAAAATCAAATCATGGGAAGATGGTCTTCCATCTTTCATTAAACTTGCTTACCTGCCTTCCCTGGAAGGAGTCAGGCTAAGGCTGACAGCAATTACGGATAAGGAAAATGAAACCGAAACAGACAATGTATTGGAGAAAGAAAAAGAAAAGCTCCGGGAAATCATTGAAGATTATATATACGGCTATGGAGATGATAATCATGAGCAGGCACTAGGGAAATTATTAACGAAGCATAAACTGACTATCGGAACCGCTGAAAGTTGCACAGGAGGGCTAATATCCGCCACAATCACTTCTGTACCGGGTAGTTCAGAATATTTTAAAGGTGGTATTGTTTCTTATGACAATGAAGTTAAAGTAAATGTACTGGGAGTAAAAAGAGAGATTCTTGCAGAATATGGGGCTGTAAGCGAAGCAACAGTAATACAGATGGTTGAAGGAGTACAGAAAATATTAAAAACCGATATTGCAGTGGCTACCACTGGAATAGCAGGCCCGGGAGGAGGATCAGCAGAAAAGCCGGTAGGAACAATATGGATAGCAGTAAGGATGAAAAATAAAACTAAAACCAAGAAACTTCAATTGGGAAATATTCGTGAAAATAATATGAAAATGACGACCTACGCCGTTTTCAATATGATCAGGGAAACTTTGCGGGAAAAGAATTGAGAAAACCTTCAAAAATATTAACTTTGACCGGATTTGAAGGTTTGATTTCAAAATACTGAAGATCACTTTAACTTAACAGGCTAATAGTAAACAGCTTTTATGGCATTAGTAGAAATGGTGATGCCCAAAATGGGCGAAAGCATCATGGAGGGGACAATACTCCGTTGGTTGAAAAATGTGGGAGATAAAATCGAACAGGATGAATCTGTTCTTGAAGTAGCGACGGATAAAGTAGATACAGAAGTTCCGGCAACAGCTTCAGGAATTTTAAAAGAAATACTTGCCCAGAATGGAGAAGTAATTCCTGTTGGAAAACCGATAGCAATTATTGCCACTGATGGAGATGAACAAGGTACAACCCCGGCAGTGCAACCTGCACAAAAGGAAGCGACATCAAACATAACGGCACAAGCATCAGCTGTCACAAATGATATAAAGACAAAATCGCATATATCTAATGGAGAGTCCTTGAGGTTTTACTCTCCACTTGTCATGAACATTGCCCGTCAGGAGAATGTAACCATGGCAGAACTGGAATCCATAAGAGGAACAGGCAAAGATGAGCGTGTGACTAAAAATGATATCTTAGATTACATTGAGAACAGAAAAACTTCAACGGTAGCTACACCGGAAAAACAGCAGTTAAAAGAACCTGTCAAGACAGAACAGAAAAAAGAATCCGCTCCTCTTGACCAGTTGAAACCGGCTCAGTCACTATCCGGTAATTATGAAATTATCGAAATGGACCGCATGAGAAAAATGATTGCGGACAGAATGGTTGAATCTAAAAGAATTGCTCCTCACGTTACTTCATTTGTAGAAGCCGATGTTACCAACATCGTTTACTGGAGAAACAGAGTGAAGCAGGACTTTATGGAAAAAGAAAATACTGCACTTACATTTACTCCTATCTTTATTGAAGCTGTAGTTAAAGCTTTGAAAGATTATCCTATGGTTAATGTATCTGTGGACGGCGATAAAATTATTGTTAAGAAAGACATTAACATAGGCATGGCTGTAGCCCTTCCTAGTGGGAACCTTATAGTGCCTGTTATCAAAAATGCTGATCAGCTTAATATCATTGGCCTTACTAAAAAAGTAAATGACCTTGCAAGAAGGGCGAGAGCGAATAAACTTACTGCAGACGATCTTTCGGGAGGAACTTATACTGTATCAAATGTAGGCTCTTTCGGAAACATGATGGGAACACCTATCATCATGCAGCCTCAGGCGGGTATACTTGCACTTGGTGCGGTTATTAAAAAACCTGCGGTTATTGAAACTCCACAAGGTGATACATTAGGAATCAGACATATGATGTTCCTCTCTCACTCCTATGATCACAGAGTAATTGACGGCTCACTCGGAGGAATGTTTGTAAGAAGAGTAGCAGACTATCTTGAACAGTTTGACATAAACAGAAAAGCCTTTGCTTAAAAATAGCTGACATTTGTCAGATAGTAAAATAATGCAGGTCCTTTAGACCTGCATTATTTTTTTTAGCCACACATATAACTAAATTCTTCGTTGTAAATTTTTATATTTATACTTTTTAAAAATTATTATAAAGTAATCATAGCCATGAAACAAAAAGCCAAACTATTATTCTTCACCTGCCCTGAAAACGATAACCCATATGTATTGCTTGGAAGAAGAATAAGCAAAGAAGGCGAAGAATACTGGTGGATTCCCGGAGGTGGTGCAGAAGCCGGAGAATCCTTATTTCAGGCTGCTGCAAGAGAATTAACGGAAGAATTAATTCCTACAAAACAGATATCGGATACAGTAAACAAATATCAGGAACTGGATACCAACCCTCCTTATATACAATATTCAACTGGTAATTCAGAAAATTATATTTTCTTTATACAGATCCGTCACTATGAGGGAATCCTGGAAGATAGAATAGGCATAGTTGATGAATTTGAGGAGCTTAAATGGTTTAATCTGAATAACATTCCACCAACTATGTCTAGAGAGTTCATTCATCTTAAAGATTATCTTACAGAAGAAAAGATAGAAGCATTTATACAAAACTTTGATTATAAACGATTCTTATAACATTCAACCAGAATCAAATACTGCAAAAGGTGAATCAACTGAATACAGCCCCTATAAATGTTTACGAAAAACAGCTTAAGGCATTTATTGAAATAAAAAACAAAATTGAAAAAGATCAAAGCCTGGCCGGAACCTTTCGATTATTTTCGGCTATAGCCTTTCTGGCTTGTCTTTATTTAATGTTCCAGGATGTAAATACACTCACAGTATTCTGCTCTGCAGCATTGCTCTTTGTTTTTATTGCTTTTGTAATAAAGAGTCTCAATCTAAAAAGAAAGAAGAAATTTTATACCATCTTGATAGACCTGAATCAAGGAGAGTTAAATGGGCTTGAAGGAGACCATTCATTTTTCAAAAATGGAATTGAATATATTAATCCTTCCCATCCCTACTCCTATGACCTGGATTTATTCGGTGATGCTTCTTACTTCCAATCCATAAACAGGACCTGCCTTCCGGAGTCTTCATTCCGGCTTGCTTCCATTTTATTAAAACCTCTCAGCAACAAACAATCCATACTGGAAAGACAACAAGCAATCAGCGTTTTAAAAGATAAGGTTGAATTCAGGCAATACTTTTATGCACATGGAAGTGAAATAACCAATGAAGAAAGTTCTCAAAAAGCATTGTTAAGCTGGCTTGATACGAAGTCAGATATTATAACCGGTTTTATAAGAATAGCATCTTTAACAACTCCTTTCATTTGTCTGGCTTTAATTATTTCCTCCATAGTTGTAGACGGTCTCTGGAGTTATATAATGCTCATTGTCGCCTTTCATTGGGCCATATATGGAATAACTATCAAGAAGATCAATGCATACCATCAGACAATAGGAAAGAAACATAATTACCTTTCAGGATATCAGAAAGTCTTAGAACTTATCCGCAAGGAAGATTTCGACAATGCATCTTTAAAATCTTTTAAAGAAAATGCAGAAGAAGCACACATAGCTTTCTCAAAGTTAAAAAAACTAACAGGTATGTTTGATTACAGGCTCAATGGCTTATTTGGCCCTGTTATGAATTCATTTTTCCTCTATGACTTTCATTGTATTCATGCTTTGGAAAAATGGAAGAAAGAACACCACGAACAAGTAAGTCAATGGTTGAATACATGCGAATATCTTGATGCCCTGAACAGCCTGGCAGGCTTTGCCTTTAACAATCCCAAATTTATCTTTCCAGTTATTTCAGAAGGAAAGCCAAGAATATATTTCAAATCGCTAGGGCATCCGCTCATTCCGGAATTGAGAAGAATCACCAATGATTTTGAACTGGGCTCATCACAAAACCTGATGATAGTAACAGGAGCGAATATGGCCGGAAAGAGTACTTTTTTAAGAGCTGTCGGTTTAAATACTTTATTAGCCCAGATTGGTTGTCCTGTTTGCGCAATTCATGGAGAAGCATCAACACTTGATATATATTCAAGTATGCGCACTTCAGATTCGTTAAAAGATCAGACTTCTTATTTCCATGCTGAATTAAAAAGACTAAAACTTATCATTGACTCTGCACGCAATGGCACTCCGCTTCTGATTTTGATTGACGAGATGCTCAAAGGCACCAATTCCGATGACAAGCTTTCGGGATCAATTGCAATGGTTGAAGAATTAAAAGATCTGAATTGCGCTTCGATTATTGCAACGCACGATCTTGCTCTGGGAGATACAGAAATAAAATATCCGGATAAGATCAGCAATTTCTGTTTTGAAAGTATTATCGAAAACAATGATGTAACTTTTGATTACAAAATGAGACAGGGAAAAGCAACCAATAAAAATGCTACATTTCTTATGAAGAAGATGGGAATTATCAGGTAAGGAGGAGGATCATATCTCCTCCAAAAGAATATTTGAGTTGATATATCATTTCTGTGACTTCACCTGTCCGGAAATGATTCTCTCAAATAACTGCCTAACTAAGCTTTAAAAACCAACACCTTAGATCCAAAAAAATTGGATAAAACAGTAGTACCAGTAGCTACAACTTGAGCAAAAATTTCAGAGACATGATAGTTTTCTACCAAAAAATTAAGGATAAACAAATTCACTGCCAATGAAAACGAGTATAAAAGCAAATATTTTATAAAATAACTTTTATTCTCTTCATCCCTTGAAAAGGTCCAGTTTTTATTGATGTAAAACCCTGTTACGAGTCCGGTTAAAAAACCTATTGTAGAGGCTACCAAATAATGAATTTCAGTAAAATTGATCAACGCTATAAAAATGACATAGTTTACTGCAGTGCAAATACCTCCAACTACCGCAAACCGAATAAATTGATCTTTAAGCTTAGTACTTATCATAAATTAAGATTCATTCACATTTTTTAAATGTGACAGTCCTTTCTAAAACTCAAATTTAACATTAAAACCTGAAGAAATCCTGAATTTTAAAAAAAATGAATTAACCGAAAGAAAAACTTACCTTCAAACACCTAATAACCAAACCTCTAACACTTTTTTCATTACTAATCCACACGGCCTCACCAAATAACCAAATCCAAGACAAAACACTTAAACTCAAATACCATTAAACACACAACCCAATACCCTGGCATGGCTACCCTATTAACCAGACACATCAGAATCACAACATTACATATAAATCACCAATTTAAATAAACCAGAAATTCTAAAGTCCACTCAAAATATTCCAATGCTCAATATTCCCTTAAACAATCAAAGTGTTACTTTAACGCCTACATTAAAACCTCCTTATAAAGTAACCGATAAAGCCACAAACAAAAACAGTAATAAACTTTGAATATCTAAATTCACTATCATATTCACCATCATCATTAACTATAATCTGACTTGATAAAGATGTTTGCAATAAATTACCTTCGGGAACATAACGAACATATTGAGGCTTATTTTTTAACTTTTCATTCGAAGGTAGAGGCTCTTCTAAACTATAAACCACATTTTTTTTATGGACTATTGTATCTAACTTGCTATCTCGCATATACTGTAGAACATATATCAAACTAGCAACCATAGGCTTTACCTTCTTTACCTCTACCGACAGAACATTTGCTTTTACTGAAATACTAGCGTTTTCATATCTCCAATCAACCCAAAATGATCTTATAGCAAATAAACCAAAAACGATTCCAAAAACGATCACTATATTTCCAATGTATTTCATCAGTTTCATGTCAACCTATATTTCCTTTACTTATATTAATTATGTAAAACCATCACGATTTTATTAAGCACAATTTCTTCTTGCTGCTCTATTTAGGACAGATTATATGCATATGATACACAGATACAGAAGAATTGTCATTGGGTTTACTATCGGGTAGCGTTTCTTTATATTTAACAGCCACATGTAACTTACCATTAAAAAACTTCAATGCTTCTATACTTGTGTGAGACAACAAATCACTTTCTTTAAGAAACACTTCATTTCCACCTGAAGTAGAATACCTGCGTACACTATAATAACTATCCTTATCCTCTCGCCTGACTTCCACTATATATAAATTACCCACATCATCCACTTCAGCATAAGTATAGTTATTTATTATATCTGCTAAAGGAAGTCCGTAAGACACGACCATAGGTGCTTTTAAAACCAACTCTGCTGTAAGATTAGTAAGGTTAATTTTATACACCAGATAATGACCAGACAAGTGCTGCACAACAAACACATTATCATTATACATAGTCGAATACATTGTAGACCCATAATCTTCTCCAGAAATATTCTTTAATTCTTCCATCGGATAATAAATGGATTTAAGATTTGCAAAACCTAAAGGTTTCTCCACTTTATTATCAGTTTCCCTAACAATTGATATAATCTTGGTCCCATAAATTAAAGGAAAAGTAATACCATAGGTTTGTCCATTATATCGAGCCAT
This sequence comes from Bacteroidota bacterium, assembly GCA_023428135.1. Lineage (GTDB taxonomy): Bacteria > Bacteroidota > Bacteroidia > Cytophagales > Cytophagaceae > Sporocytophaga. The sequence goes on from JAEYZG010000033.1 coordinate 87,978, forward strand.
CACATGATTATGAAAAGAATACCGATTATCTTTCCAAACATTTGAAGCAAAATGATAAAAGCCAATACTATTAGGCATCCCTGTAGAAGTGGTCAACAATCCATCTTCAGATGCCTGTACTTTATTATAATTAGGAACCCTACCACTATTACCTTTCGTTACATCTACCTCTAGATCATTCTTAAAATAATAGAACCTACCAGGATTATCAAACGATTGATTAATTTTCCAGACGTCACTTCCATCAATGGTTTTTATTTCCCCTCCATAAGCCTGACTAGCTAAGTTTTTATTAACAGTAACATTACCCATGTCATCAATAATCATTTCATTATGACTACTCATATAACTCATGGTTTTATACCAAATATACCAACGTAATTCCCCTGGATTATAAATGGCAAATGACCGTGTATCGAAGCCTCCACCTAGTCCCCCCTCCAACATTTCCAAACTTTGCGCTCCTACCACTTTCCAGTCACTACTTTTCACCAAAGTTATACTGGAAGAATTTGGACCAGCCTCATCGTTACTTTTCTACTTACAGGAAGAAAGTAACACTAGTAGAAAACATAATAAAACCCCATATTTTAGAAAAAGACTATAACAGATTACCTTAGCAAAGTCATATATCAATCTATATATCATATTTTCAAATTATATCTATTCCTTAACAAACAATACCGTAGCACCTTTATCTACACTTATGTAATACAAGCCATTACTCAATGCACTAACATCAACTTTATTAACACCGGCATCTAACAATTGAGCATATACCTTTACCCCCATTGTATTGTAGATCACCATACTGGATTGACCCATCACATCTACATGGATAACATGATCAGTAGGATTAGGATAAACTTTAAATACATTCTTACTTACAACTTTTTCAATATTAGTAGTTACATCCTCCCACTTCCATAATTCATAACCATAAGTCGAGTTAACACCGATTGCAAAAACACCTATTGGTGTAGTTAAAAAATTATCATACACACTTGTAAAATTAGTATTAGCCAGACTATTCGCCCCGTTATTATACCTATATATACCATGATTTGAATAATTCCCTAGATACAAAAAATCATTCCCAATAGGCTGAAGTATATTTACATGATAACTATAATATCCGGTAGTGTTTCGGGTAAGGCTATCAATAACAGAGCCTTTTAATTTTGCAATATATTCCTCTTTTGATCCACTACTTCCATTTGGTTTACAACGAAAGTATAATTCTCCATTAAATTCCTGAAATCCTCTACTCATTGCACCTGGAATAGAAGTTACCGTCGTAGTACCTTCTATTGTGCCATCCGTCCTCATTAAAGTTCGCAGATTACCCGTCATTTTATCATAATATAAATAATTATCAAACACACACATCGACGTCACTGCTGCTGAGTTATAATTACTACCATTTAAAACTAATACAGTTCCTTGAACAGTGCCATCTGTTTTATATATTCCATTAAAACCTACGAAATACACAGCGTTTTTAAACTTAAAAAACTTCATCTCACTTGCTGCATATCCACCAAATGAAGTAGACATCCCAAAGGATACATCACCGTTAGGATTAGAATTTACCAGCATAAAGGTTCCGTCTGAAGTTCCGTCACTTACCCATGGTTCCCAGCCATTAACTCCGTCATTGGCAAAAAAATACAATTTATTATCTATTACAGTTCCTATATGATGAGCAGACTTATTAGGAAAAAACATTCGTGAATCAGGATTTACAGCTATATTCCTTACAAGTTTTGTCCCCTGCTCGGTTCCATCACTTACCCAAAGCTCATTCCCTGTAACACCATCATTTCCAACAAAAAAAACTTTATCAGATGAGGCTCCAAGAAAAGTCATAACGCCTCTTAAACCTGTAGTATCAGAAGGAATAATATCAGCAATAACTTTAGTTCCTGAGCTTGTTCCATCTGTAACACACAACCAGTTCTTTTTATTTTTATAATATAATTTTCCTCCCATTGGCAAAAACCTGTTCTTGTTAAAGTCCAAAGCTGTCATATGAGGCATACCAAGATTGGAAATAATTTCTGTCCCTTCTGCTGTTCCGTCTGAAACTACGATATCTCCATAATAGGACGTAAAATAAAGTTTACCATTGAAATAGGTCATCCCAGCATCATAGTCATACAACAAACTATCTTTCTTTGAATACAGGTCCTTTACCAATTTAAAGGATTGGGCATTAACACAAATTGTAACCCAAGTACAAAAAAACACTGCTAAAAGTATTCTTCTCTTCATATATAAGTAAATATCGTTTTAAAAATTATGTTACTATAGTTTATTCCTCTACTGATGCAATTTACAAAATTGTGCCAGTGATAAGATTAATTTTCACCCAATAACTTCCATTGATTTGTGCTTATACATCTGATCACCTTGACTACAGTAACTAAAAAGAAATCACGAATCAAGAAATTATTAAAATATAAAAGTCTTTCTTAAACCCTCCTTTAAGATGCTTTCACAAACAATGACCTAAGCTTTATTGACAGAAAAATCCAGATCCTTTAATTATTTCGCTAGTACGCTCGTGGCTTTCATAAAGTTTTCTTTGCCTAAAAAATCAGTTATATATGCGCGTATAAAGGAAGACGCAGAATGAATTGCGGGATTACGTTCCTTAAAATCAACCCTTATTACAAAATTCATGCGATAGAACTTCAGTCTTCCAAAGTTACAAATGCTGAACCTCAACTGCACTTTCCTCTTCAACACATCCATTTTTCTTTATCAATATTTTCAAAATAAAAAAATAGCCAGCTCTACAAAAAAAATAGCTACTCTTAATTTTTTTTCTCAATCTCTCGCATTACAAATGCGAAGGCGCTTTATACAATATGAATCTATAACAATCTTAATTATCCCTCTATCACAGATTGCACGCTTTACAAAAGCGCGCTAGCCTCCGAGGAAGACAAACGTGGAACAGCTGGGCTTTTTAATTTCTACATACTTTCCGCCAGTTTATAAACTGGCGGAAAGTATGTAGGCACAAGTCACAGACTTTCGCCAGGACGGTCGAATTGCGCCCCAGCTGAATATGCTTTCACAACAAACAGGATTCTTATTCTTGCCTCATAAACTTAACTTCTTCCCCATCTTCATATATCACAAAGTAGTTATTATTTAAAGATTTAACCTTCCAATCAAATTTTACTTTCTTTGTTTCTATACTTCTCAACACTAGTTCTTTTTTTGAGAAATCATACAAAAAATATGCTTCTTCAAATGTGGGACTCATACTGAAAGATACAGTATCCGGATTTAAAAAGTTCAACCTTAAAATTAGATCATCTTTTAAATCTGTTTCCCAAATACTAGGAATTTTTATCCATTTATTTTGATCATTTACCCTCTCTTTAACATTTGTATCGTTACTAGTTATACTCTCAGGATTTCCTTCTAACCGAATTAAAACAGCAAAACCCATTAAAAGAGAAACTAAACCCCAAAATATAAAATATTGCAAAGTTACACTCGTTTGAAGAGCGCTAAAAATCAATACAACTAGTAAAACAATATCAAGCCCTAATAACAAGTAACTAAAAAATGAAGTAGTATTGACTACTTCATTTAGAAACAATGAATTTAAAACTACAAATAAAACAAAATTGATTATTCTAATATTCTTCTTAAAAAGACCCATTTATTAACTATTTAACTTATTCCTTATCTTTTGCTGCATCCTTCACATCTTCTAGCGGACCTACCAAAATTGCTCCCATAGTAATATCTACTGCTTTCTCGGTAGCCTCTGCCATTATGTAAACTGTCTCAGCTTCGTTCTTAATAGCAAAGTTAAGAGCTTTCTCTGCTGTTTGACGAGCTTCTTTACTTGTTATTCGATCTCCTAAAGCCTCTTTAAGTCGTTTTTTTGTTGTATTAATAAACTCTTTCCTTTGCTGAAAAGTAATTTCTTCTGCTAAAGCTTCTGCCGTCTTTTTCTTTAATGTCGATTTAAAACCAGCAGTAGCATTTCCTGTAACATTATCAAGCAATACGGAAGGAATAGCTAATGCTAATGATAAGGAAAAATCTTCTTGATCAAATCCATCTTGGAGTCCAAGTACATTTTTCGCGCCTTGTTCAGCTAAACTCCCTCCAATAACACCAGCAATCCCTGAAGCTCCTGTAACATATGTTGCACCAGCACCTCCAAGGGCAGCCATACCACCAGCTGCTGTTAAAAGACCAGCTCCCGAACCTATTATGGCACCAGTCACAGCACCTCCCACTCCTAATGCCACAGATTCTTTAAAACTCTTTCCTGCAATTAATCCTCCCACAAACCCAGCTGTTCCACCAATTAATGCACCAATTCCTGCAGAAACACAAATTGGACAATCACCATTTGGGTCTTTTAAAATAATAGGACTATTAAGACTAAAGTTATATGGAAACTGACCTATAAGTAATGGGTGTGAACTCTTAGGGTCTACACTAAAAAACCTCCCAATCCTTGGATCATATTGCCTATAAACTGTTGTATATGAATTTCCACTACCCTTCAACTCATCATCCTTCTCCATCCCGTTAAACCCATATCGATACGCATTCCATCCCTACACCTACGCCAAAGTCAACTCACTCAATACTCATAAATCATATCCGGCTTCCCATTCTTATAAATCGTCCACTCCCCTTTCATTTCGCCATTGACATAGTTTCCTGAAGATTCAATTTTCTCATTTTTATAAAACTTTGCAGGACCTTCTTTTAAACCCTTGTTGTAGGTGGCTTCATGTAGCAGCTTACCTGCTTTATCATAAAAATACCAGGTGCCTGTAGCGGCACCAAAAGCATACATGCCTTTATCTTTTACTTTTCCATTTTCATAAAAGGTAAACCACTCTCCTTCCTGCAAGCCTTCTTTATAAGTTCCTTTTCTGAACAATTTACCTGATGGATAATATTCGTAAGCTGTATCTTCTTCCAGGCCATCCTTCCAGTTTTCCAGCATGCTCAACCTTCCTTTAAAATCATAACGTTTTGCTTTACCATCCAGCACGCCATCGTTATAGGTCTCTTCAGCCATGACTGTGCCGTCCTTATAATAAAACTTCCAGGCACCGACCTTCTTTCCGTCTTTTGCAGTACCTTCGGCTTTTACCTTTCCGTTATCATACTTTTCTACAACAACCTCCTGAGCATGCGACATCACACTGGCAAGAAGTAGTATGATTATCATCTTAAAGATCTTCATCTTCGCCCTCCACATCATAGTTTCTGACATCTTTTATTTTACCTTGTTCATAATATCTCCAGACTCCTGATAACTCATCGTCTTTATAAGAACCTTCTGCTTCAAGTTTGCTAATATCCGTGAAAAACTTCCATGGACCTGAACGAAGTCCTGCCTTCATCTCTCCTTCTCCTTTTAAGACTCCATTGGTATGGTAATACTTCCATTTGCCTTCCGGTAAGCCATTCTTAAAGGCACCTTCAGCAGACAGCTTCCCGCTTTCATGATAGCTTTTGGAATATCCATTACCGTTTTTTATACCACTTTTAAAAATAACTTTTCCATCTTTGGAATAAACATCACCAGAAGTCACCAGCTTACCTTTAGCCCACTGAGTCTCTTCATTAAGCTGACCATTGCTCCAATAGGTTTTCCACGTTCCGTCTTCCTGTCCACCTACATAATTTCCTTCAGACTGCAGTTTACCATTCTCATAATACTCTTTCCAGGGGCCTGTTTCAAGGCCTGCCGAATATTCGCCCTGAGATTCTATTGCGCCATTTTCATAAAAGGTTTTCCATAAACCATCTTCCAGTCCATTAAGAAAATAACCTTCCATAGATTTTTTACCTGATTCAAAAAAACTCGTCCATAGTCCTGATTTCACACCGTCTTCAAAGGAACCTTCACTGGCAATTTTACCATTGCCGTAGTACTCTTTCCAAATGCCTTCCTGTTTCCCATCCACATATCCACCAACAGCTGCAAGTGTATCGGTATCATAAAACTCCATCCAGTCACCTTCCTTTTCCCCGTTAATATAATAGCCTTGAGATAGAATATTCCCATTTTCATGAAAATCAGTCCAGAGGCTATCTTCCAATCCTGCTTTATAATAGCCCAAAACAACAGGAAGTCCGTCTTCATCAAACTCTTTATAAAGCCCCTCCTCTTTTCCATCTTTCCAGTTAGTTTCTGCTGAAAGCTTTCCGTTTTCAAAGTATTCCTTCATTCCTCCATCTTCTTTGCCTGCTTTGAAGGTAAGCTGCATTTTCAAAGTTCCGTCTTCATAGTAGGATTTGGCAATACCATCCTGAAGTCCGCTTTTATAAGGTATTTCAGCAAGCAGTTTTCCTGAACCATAATAAAACAACCTCGTTCCGTTACCACCTTTAAAAGTTCCAACACTCAGCCCGATTCCTTTCTCATTATAATATCCCGGAACATCGGTTAATTTTCCCATTGTCCAGACTTCATGAACTTTAAGTTGACCACCCTCATAGTAGTACTTCCAGTTTCCATCCTGCAAATCATCTTTATATGTTCCGGTAGACTCCTTTTGTCCACTTTCAAAAAATTCCTCCCAGGTACCTGTAGCTTTTCCATCTTTATAAAAACTTCTGGAGGCTAGTTTACCATTTTCATGATACGCTTTCCACTCCCCGTCCTCTTTACCATCTATAAAGGCCCCTTCTCTTTGCAATACTCCGGAAGGATAATATTTTTTTGTAAGAGCATTTTCAAGGTCGTCTTTATACACTGATTCGTAATAAAGTTTTCCGTTTTCATAATACTCTTTCCAAGGCCCTGTTCTTTTTCCATCCTTCAAGGCTCCATCAATCTTTATCTGACCATCAGGATAAAACTCCTTCCATGTTCCTTCTTTTTTATCCAAGATATAAGCGCCATCCACAGAGAGCTGACCATTTGAATAATACTCCTTCCACGTCCCGTCTTGTTTGCCATCAATAAAGTTTCCATCAACTTTTAATTTACCATTATTATAATATTCTTTCCATGGACCATCTTCTTTTCCAGCTTTGTAAGTCGCTTCAAGAGCCAGATTCCCACTGGAATAAAAGTTTTTTATTGTTCCATCTTCACGCCCCTGACTATAGCCCATTACAGCTTCCAGAATACCGTTTTCATCATAAAACTTCCAGAGTCCCTGTCTTTGCCCGTTCTCCAGCAGTCCTTCTCCTTTAATTTTTGTTTTCTCTTCATCATAAAACTCTTTAGTCATCTGAGCTTGAATGCTTTCTGAAATAAAAACAAAGAAGGCTAAAATGAGGATGAATGAAAATGCTTTTCCTTTAATATTCATGGGTAGAAATATGAGTAACAATAAAACCGGTTTTTAAATTAAATATATCCGGTAAATAATCCAATAATTTATATCTAAACGAATTCCCCGCTTTCTAAGATATCATCCTATTTCTCAAAAAATAAATTTCTCATTTTCAGGGATTTTAATTTTCAGAAACTTCTTTTAAATTCAAACCTTCAACCAACTTTTAGCTATGTTATTTCAAGAGTGTCATTTTCGGGATTTCCGGATTCCAACAACAATTAAACTTGAGCTAATCAGGTCATAATCAATGGGACGCCTGATTTTATTAGTTCTCTGTGGTTTTATAAGTTATAAAGCTGCAGGGACCGGATATCCGTTTCCAGCAGGCTCAAGGTCTGTTGGTATGGGAAATACTTCTGTTACAGGAACAGATCTATGGTCTGTTGTGAACAATGTATCCGGACTAGCCAATTTACAAGCCCCTGCTTGCGGAATATACTATGCCAGTTACTTTGGAATAAAAGCTCTGAATAAGTACAATGCTGCTGTTGCCCTTCCATACAGGCACCTTTGGACAGGAATAAATATTTCAAGATATGGAGATGAAAATTATAATGAAAGTTTGCTTGGTCTTGGGGTTGCTCATAAAATCAGGAATGTAAGTCTTGGATTAAAAGCGGACTTATTCCAATTACAAATAACAGAAGAAAAGACTATCCACAAAATCCTCTTTTCCTTCGGTGGCCAGGCCGAACTTAGCAAAGAGCTGTCCTTTGGAGCATATATACACAATATAAGCCAGACGAAGATCAGAAAGGATCTTGAAGAAAGACTACCTACCGTTATGAAACTTGGTATTCTTTGGAAGCCCTCTTCAAAAATCCATCTTTCAGTAGAAACAGAAAAAGAGGTCCGATATTCCATGAACTGGAAAGCAGGACTGGAATACACTCCGGCAAAAGGTTTCAGAATATGGACAGGTATCAATACATTTCCTTCAAGAGTGTTTTTCGGAGCAGGAATCCGGAAATACAATTTTGAAATAGCTTATGCCACCGGAACAATGAGTGCAGCGGGCTCTACTCATCATCTGACATTAAATTACTTTTTCCGATGATACGACCTGTAGTTTTTTATATCATTTTATGGAGTATATCCACCATCACTTTTGCTCAGGACGAAATCCAGGATATCATGCTGAATGAGCTTACTCCTGCTGCCAGTGAAGAGGAACAAGAAGCTATATTAAACAATATTCTTGACCTCTTTCAGGAACCAATAAATCTTAATAAAGCAGAAAGGGAAGACTTACAAAGAATAAACTTTCTCTCTGAACAACAGATTGAGGGAATACTAAGACACAGGATCATAACAGGGCGATATGAATCTATGTATGAATTACAAGTCATTGAAGAACTGGATCTTTTTACAATAAAAAAATTACTACCCTTTATCACTGTTGTTTCTTCTGACAATTCGTGGAATGGTTTATTGACAAGGATTTGCAACAATCCTGGGGATTTAATAATCAAATACGAAAGAAGTCCTGATAATAAAAAAGGTTATTCCTCCAGTGCATCTGAAAGTATAAGGTATCTTGGAAGACCTTACAAAACCTATATCAGAATAAAATCATCAAAGACTAAGGATTTTAGTATAGGATTAATTGCAGAAAAAGATCCCGGAGAAATATACAAATGGGATCCGGCTAAAAACTACTATCTGTTTGATTTTGCTTCCTTTCATATTGGTCTATACAACAAAGGGAAACTGAAATCATTCATCATTGGTGATTATAAACTACAGTCAGGACAAGGACTTGTATTCGGTTCAGGATATTATCTTGGTAAAAATGCAGAAGCCATCTCTGGAATTAAAAGAGCCGGGACTGGTATATTAGCCAATACATCTGTGACAGAAAGCGGATTTTTCAGAGGAACAGCCATTAGCTTTGCATACAAAAGAATAACGATCACAGGATTTTATTCTTCGGTGAACAAAGATGCTTCAGTTGCACCTGAATTGTCAGACTCATTATCAAGCGAATACTTTTCTACAGTATATTCTACAGGATATCACAGAACAGCAAGCGAGATTGACAAGAAAGCTGCTATCAGCCAAAGAGATTTAGGGTTTGCTTTAGCATTTCAAAATAAAATACAAAATCTGAATATTGGTTTAAACTTCATCAATACTCATTTCAGCAAATCGTTTGAAAGAAAGGCTAACCTCTATAACAGCTTTGATTTTAAAGGTCAGGACAATACATGCTACAGTATTGATGCTGCTTACAGATTTTACAATATATCTCTATTTTCAGAAGCCGCTTTCTCTCAAGGAGGCGGGAAAGCATTAGTAGGAGGAGTACTTGCCAGTCTGCACAAAAAAGTTGACTTTTTATTTCTAGCAAGAAAATATTACAAAGACTTTTATTCCTTTTATGGCAGAGCATTTGGTGAAAACACCACTAATAAAAATGAAACAGGATTTTATTGGGGAATCAAAATTACGCCTAATAGAAAGTATAACCTATCAGCATATTTTGATACCTACACTTTTCCCTGGTTAAAATACAGAACTTATGAGCCAAGCCGAGGCAATGACTTTAACATACGTTTTAGTTATCAACCCACCAAAACCACTCTCGCTTACGTACAGATCCGTAAAGCCAATCAGGAGCAAAATGCTTCCGGAACAAATATTACTTATGCCACTGAATCCTTTGTTACGGAGACCCGCACATTAGGCCTTGACTATAAAGCAAATGAACTAATTTCTCTTACAACAAAAATCATCCAGACAAAGTCCCGGAAAAACGATCTGAAAACCAATGGCTATTTTCTCATTCAGGATATAAACGTTCATTTCAGGGGCATTAAATTTTCCCTGAGATATGCCTTATCGGACGCAGAGAACTATGATAACCGTGCATATGTTTTTGAGAAAGATGTATTAATGGGATATGCACTTCCAGCTTATTACGGTAAGGGTTCCAGAGCATACCTGGTTTTGCATGGAAGGTTATTAAAACATTTAGGCTATTGGATAAAGTATGGATATTACATTTATCCGTTTATGGACATGACCGGCACAGGTTCGGAAGAAACGAAGGGAAACATCAGATCTGAAATAAAAATTCAGTTGCGTTATACCTGGAGATGAAAAAATTGCTAAAGTTTATTAAATTCGTAATAAAACCAAAGGGTAGTTTATGGCCGTTTCATTTTATGAAATTCTTGAAATTCCGCCAAGCGCAAGCCAGGAAGACATAAGGAAGGCATACAGAAAAAAAGCTAAAATCTGGCACCCGGATGTAAACAAATCTCCCGATGCACATACAAAGTTTCAGATGTTGAATAAAGCATATGAAACGCTTGCAGATCAGCACAAAAGGTTCATTTACGACCAAAGATCAAACTCCAATCAGCATACTCATTACCAACAGCATACCAATTATCAACAAAGTTATGCGTATGGACATAGTTATGCTTTTCAGTATAGTGACCCATTAGAAGTATACCGCCAATGGGCAAAAATGAAAAAGGAACGTGCTGAAAAAGAAGCCAAACTGAAGTATGAAGAATTTCTGAAAAACAGAGAAAAATTCCGAAATTCAGCTATATATTACCCAACTCTTCTGTTTATTTACCTCGCTACCGCCCTCTGTTTTTTCATTGGTTTATTTGTCATCGGCCTTTGCACCTTTCTGATATTTAAACTTCACTTCATTCTGCTTTTCGTGTTATCTCCTTTTATTTGCGCTGGTGTGTATTTCATTAAATGCACCGGGGACTGGTATAAGGAGGCGAAAAAGTATTTTTAAAGTTTAAAGTTGAAAGTTGAAAGCTGAAAAAATAACAAGATAGATAAAAACAAAAAGGACTTTCGCTCCTCTATTATTATAAATCGCATTGAATTTATAATACTCTGATAAAGATTCACTTTTTAATGCCTGGCAATATTAGTTAATCCATTCTCCTTCTGTCACCATTGGTGTTTTGCCCTACAGGATATGGACCACTTAACCAACTGACCATTCTTCTTTCCTAGTAAAGAAAACTAATACAAAAAACTTTGTGTGTATGAGTACAGGGTTTTCTGAAATCAAATCCTCAGAAAGACAGCTACACATTTTTCATCGAAATAGTTTGTTTGATAGACTTAGAAGAGACAACCTACTTACTCTCTTTCTTTCAGAATATTTTTAGGCCGACCCGGTGGTAATCTAAATCACTGAATGCGGCCGGATTAAAGGACTTTATTTAAAAAATATTAGCAAAAAGTTATTCTATACAATTTTAATACTAATTTTTTTAGTATATTTACTAATAATTATGGCAGAGAATTCAATTAAGGGAAGAGGAGCTCAGATCAACTCCAAAAATCCATATTTAAAAGATACCTACGTTACCGAGCATATTGAAGGATTGGATGAACCTTTATTAAGCAATAAAGCCACCACTTTTTTAAAAGAGCATCCCAAAAAAATAGTCAATAAAATTGACAGTCCAGATCTGAGGGGAATGTACTCCATGAATCCTTATCAGGGGTGTGAACATGGCTGTACTTACTGTTATGCCAGGAATACCCATCAGTATTATGGTATGAGTGCAGGGCTTGATTTTGAAAGGAAGATCATCATGAAGATGAATGCTCCTACACTTCTTGAAAAGTTTTTTGATCATAAAGATTATACTCCTGAGCCTATCATGCTGGCCGGCAATACAGACTGTTACCAGCCTGTGGAAAGAAAAACCGGTATTACACGGAGATTACTGGAGGTATTTCTCAAGTATAAACATCCTGTAAGCATCATTACGAAGAACAGTCTTATTCTCAGAGATCTTGACCTGTTAAAAGAGTTGAATGACGACAACCTTGTTCATGTAAATATATCTATTACCTCTCTTGATGAATCTTTAAGGCAACAACTGGAGCCAAGAACTGCCACATCCCATAACAGACTTAAAGCTGTTGAGGTACTGGCTTCTAATGGTATACCTGTTAATGTAATGGTAGCACCTATAATTCCTTCCCTAAATAGCGCAGAGATACCTGAAATTATTAAAGAAGCTGCTGCAAGAGGTGCCAGTTCTGCAGCTTATACAATGGTCAGACTTAATGGATCAATAGGAGAAATATTCGAAGATTGGATAAACCAAGCTTATCCTGAGCGCGCAGAAAAGGTTCTAAATCAGATTAAGGAATGCCATGGAGGAACGCTGAATGACAGCAGATTTGGTACAAGAATGAAAGGTGAAGGACCAATTGCCGAAGCGATTGCAGACCTTTTTCATATGTCTGTACAAAAACACCTTGGAGATCGGAAGATGAAGCCTTTAAATCTTGCAGTATTTAAAAGACCTGAAAAGGGACAGCTTAATTTGTTTTAAGCGTAAAGCGTAAAGCGTAAAGTTGAAAAGTCTCAAGTCCCTCAACGCGGGGTAAAACTACGTTATTTGATCTATATCAAATAAGTTGAATTCCTTCTTTAGCACTTTTAACTTTGAGCTTTACGCTTTCAGCTTTAATTACCTAACAGCATCTTTACTCATTTCCCAAACCTGAATCATTTTCCCTGTTCTCGAGTCCCAATATTCAGCTTCATCAATTGAAACCTTTAAAAGTCCCAAATCAGGATCTTCTAAACCTCCAGGAAAATAAGCCGTTAGCACAGGCTTCCAAAGCTCCTGCATTTTAACCGGATCTTTGACAACTTCAGCTTTACCTGTTACAGAAACAAATACATTTTTTTGAATATCTGAATATGTAACATTGATACAGCTATTGATCCGAATATCTTCAACCTTTTGAGAATCAAAGTTTGTGAAGAACCAAACCAATCCTTCACACTCGGTTTGCATGGTGGTCATAGGAACACTTCTAATACATCCATTGCTTTCAACAGTTGTTAGCATTGCAATTTTGATATCCTTGATCATATCATGCAATTCCGTATATTTTTTACACGTCACCATATCGAATCTTTTACAGGTCCATTATATTTGTAACAACTAAAAAAGTTTGTTTGTTTATTATTGTATGAAGGATGAAGCGATGAACAAGTCAGAGGTACTGGACCATTTCAGGGAAATATTCTGGGATGCTTTTCACAGGCCAGACTTGAAAACGGATAGATACTATCAGCTATGGCATAAACTAGAGCCAATAAGTGATCTTCTTGCCGGACCATTATTTTCTATTTTTGAAAAAGGGGAATATGATTATGTTTTCCATGACAAAAAAAGGTTCCCGAATATGCATTCCGCAGATGATTTTATGGACTGGTGTATGGAAAAAATTAACCATTATCAGGAAGCTCTGATTGCAGAAGTTCCGAATAATGAACCTGAAAGAAAAGATCAGCAGCTTTTATCTTATCAAACTGAAGTAATGATGCAACTTGCGGAGATGGCTTATTTCTTAAAGACTTCAGAGAATCTTTAAGCTTTGGAAAGTTCCATAATGGTAATCTCCGGAGGCATTCCCATTCTTCCGGGAAAACCTATGAAACCAAACCCTCTGTTTACATAGATATATTGATTATCTTCTTCATACAGGCCTCCCCATTGTTTGTATTTATACTGAACAGGACTCCATTTTATGCCTGCTGCTTCAATACCAAACTGAAAACCGTGAGTATGTCCGCTGAAAGTAATATCGATATCGGGATATCCAGGTCTTACCTGCGCATCCCAATGGCTGGGATCATGTGAAAGCAAAAGCTTCACAGGATACTTTTCTGTTCCAGAATAGGCTTTATTCAATCTACCATACTTTGGCCAGTTCTCTCCTTTACCCCAGTTTTGTACTCCTAGAAGAGCAATCTCTTCATTACCATTCTTCAAAACTCTATGCTCATCCATCAACAGGTCCCATCCCATTCTTTTATGAGCATTTATCATGTTATTAAGATTTTCAGTTCTCTCCTCTCTGCTTTTCCAAGGCACATAATCTCCATAATCATGATTACCAAGCACAGAGAATACGCCCATCGGAGCTTTTATTTCTTTAAAAACCTCAATGTAATTTTCTAATTCTGAAGCTCTGTCATTAACAAGGTCACCGGTAAAAAATACCAAATCCGGTTTCTGATCCATTAACAATTTAACCCCTCTTTTAACGGCAGACTTATTATAAAAGCTCCCTGCGTGAATATCGGAGATGTGAGCAATTCTAAGTCCATCAAATGAAGAAGGAAGATTCTTTAACTTAACCTTAACCCTCCTGACTCTATAATCATGTGCTCCGAATACAATTCCATAAACCATTCCAAAAAAAGGCACTGCAGCAACTGCAAGTCCTGCCTTTAATAAAAAGTCGGACCTGTTAATTTCAGCACCTGAAGCAAGGGGCTGATGGTTAAACAATAAAGACACTTTCTGAAATACCCATTTTAAGAGACGAATAATATCATCAAGTACCAGAAAAATAAAATAAATGAATTTTGTAAAGTAAACAGTGACAACACTCCCGAAATAGATAACCTTCATCAGTCTCGTCCACTTTTCAGGACTGGCGGCAAAATACATTAATCCAGCCAGAGTGAACAGGGTGAAGCCCCAGTAAAATGCATAGATTAGTTTTCTGATTAAAGGAGCGTAAGAGTGAACTAGCACTCTTACCCCCTGAAATACATATACATCTATAACCAGAAAGATTATTAAAACAATAGACAAAAAACTAAGATTCCGGTTACGCATGTATGTGTTTTACTTTTTATTTTAATAATCCTTTGTTCACTTCGGTCTCAGAGATATCAATGACTTCCCCTGCATAGATGTGATCAATGTGTTTTTTCTTATAGCCTACTTTTATTTTTAGTTCGTCTACAAGAAGATACATCACCGGAACCAAAATCAGAGTCAGGAAGGTAGCAAAGATCAATCCGAAGATCATTGTCCATGAAAGTGGTCCCCAGAACGCTACACTGTCACCGCCAAAGAAAATATGGGGGTTAAACTCGGTAAATAAAGTAACAAAGTCAATATTAAGACCTACAGCAAGCGGAATCAATCCCAGCATGGTGGCAGTTGCCGTAAGCAATACAGGAGTCATCCTTGTTTTACCGGCCTGGATAGCCGCTTCTTTAGTAGTATACCCTTGCTCTTCCAGATAATGCGTGAATTCAACAAGCAAGATACCGTTTCTTACCACTATACCACCCAGTGCAACTATACCTACTCCTGTCATTACAATGGACATGTCCATTTTAAAAATGGAGAATCCTAAGAATACACCGATTGTAGAGAATAATATTTCACTTAGAATGATAACCGGTTTGGACACTGAATTGAACTGAGTTACCAATATCAGGAATATCAGACCTATCGCTGCTAGTCCGGCAAATCCAAGGAATGCACCGGTTTCTTTCTGATCTTCCTGCTCACCTGTCATATCAATAGATATACCTTCAGCTCTTGGGAAATCCTTGATAGATTTGGTAATCTTAGCAACCACTTCATTACCGTTATAACCAGTAAGGATGTTTGAATATACCGTTACAAGTCTTTTCTCATTTTTCCTATTAATACCACCATAAGTATCAGTGAATCTTATCTTAGCTACAGAAGATAAAGGAACCTGACGTACTATGCCCCCCATGTTCATATCCCTATAGGTTATTTTTGAGTTCAACAAACCTTCGATATCATTTCTCTGAGCATAGTTATATCTCAACTGGATCGGATAGTCATCTTCGAAATCTCTGAATTTAGATATCTCGCTTCCAAACACAGCATTTCTGATTTCCATACCTATTTGTCCTGTAGAAAGGCCTTCTGCATTTGCTTTTTGTCTGTCTACCTCAATAACAATCTCCGGTTTGTTTTTCTGAACATCAGACTTAAGCTTCTCAATACCTTCAATTCCTGAGTTTTCAAGATATTTAATCAGCTTTTCAGATTCCGAGATAAGTAGTTCGTAATTATCACCACTCATTTCAATGTTAATAGGCTTACCAGTCGGCGGGCCGCCCTGCTCCTGCTCCACTGTAATTTCAGCTCCGGGAATACCTTTTACTGCTTCTCTTATTTTATCAAGATAAGCAAGAGAAGATTCTCCCTTTCTGTCTGCAAAGTTTACGAAAGCTACCGTTACCTTTCCTTTATGCGGAGAAACGCTCAGGTCAGGCTGATTTGGGTCTCCAGCACCAACAGCGACGTTGGAGATGACAGACTTTATTATCGGATTATTTTTCCCTACTACATTAAACACTCTTTTCTCCACCACTTTAGTAATTGAATCAGTATATGCCTGATCTGTACCCACAGGTAAAGAGATATAAGAGTAAATAAAGTTCGGGTCACTTTCAGGGAAGAACACTACTTTGGGTGTTCTTATAGAAAACACAATTAATGAGAAGAAAAACAATCCTATTGTTCCAAGGAGCAGCCATATTGGATTCTTTTTATGTAATGCCCATCTTAAAACACTTTCATATTTATTCTGGACAGCAGGCCATGTTTTTTCCTGGAAGTTTTTAATAACTTTTGTCAGAACGAATTTATTCAGAAGGAATAACAGATAGAACGTTACAACCAAATTCCCCATTCCCACGATTCCTGACAAATAAAATATTGCGGCAAGAGCAATGAATATTACAGTAACTATCTTAAACCCTTTAGTAATATGCCCATGAATATGTCCTTCATCATGAGGCTTCATAAAATCAACCGCAAATACAGGATTGATGATATAAGCGACCAACAGCGAAGCCAACAAAGTTACAATCAAAGTGATCGGAAGATAATACATGAACTCTCCGATAACACCAGGCCAGAAAAGCAATGGAACGAACGGCGCCAAAGTAGTCATTGTACCGGAAAACACAGGGAGGAAAACTTCACCTGCTGCCTGTTTGGCTGCCTGTTTAATAGGCACTTTACCATTATCAAATACTCTGTGAGTATTTTCGATAACCACAATAGCATCATCCACAACAATACCAAGCGCAAGAAGAAAACCAAAAAGCACAATCATATTCAGAGTAAACCCTGCACCATCCATCACCATAAAGGCAATAAACATTGACAAAGGAACAGACATAGCAACGAAGATTGCATTTGTCGTTCCCATGAAGAACATCAGAATTACTGTTACCAGAATAAACCCGATAATGATGGTATTGATAAGATCATGAAGCGTTACCCTTGTCTGATCTGCCTGTTCACCAGTAACCGTGATGTTAACAGACTTAGGATATTTACTTTCCTTCAGTTCTTTGATAAGATCGTTAATCTGGTCAGAAACCTCTATAAGATTTTCCCCTCCCATTTTAATTACGTTCAAAGTAATTACGTTCTTTCCATCAAGACGGGCATAGCTTTCTTTTTCTTCATAACCATCTACAACCTCAGCCACATCTTTAAGATAAACGACAGCTCCTGATGAAGATCTTATCACAAGGTCTTTAAGATCTTTAGGATCTTCATATTCACCTTTAATAGTAATGTTACGTTTCATACCATCCATTTTCAAGAGACCACCAGAAAGGTTAACGTTTTCAGAAGCCACAGCCATTCTGATATCATTCATGGAAACATTCGCAGCTTCCATTTTCATCTTATCAACATTTATCTGGATTTCCCTTTCCAGTGCTCCGATGATATCCACCCTTCTGATACCTTTAATGGATTCGATCCTGTCTTCAAGGTCATCAGCATACTTTTTCAGCTTGTCAAGTTCGATATCACCTGAAACGTTTACGTTCATGATAGGCACCTGGGAAACGTCTACTTCAATTACTTCCGGCTCAAACTGTCTGTCTGAAGGCAATTCAGTTTTAGCCTTATCAACAGCGTCTTTCACCTTTTGCTTTGCATCAGCAACATCAACATCGGTTTTAAATTCAACTACAACACTTGAATAATCCTGTATTGAGTTACTTGTCACCTTTTTCACACCGGCAATTGCCTTTACCTCTTTTTCTATAGGTTTTGTGATAAGGTTTTCTATATCCTTAGGAGATGCTCCCGGATAAGGTGTACTGACATACATCTGAGGAAAAACAATTTCAGGGAATTGTTCCTTGGGCAATGCGAGATAAGTAAAAATACCTGCAATGGTGATGATGATGGTCAATACATATATACTGGTTTTATTATCTATCGACCAGCTACTGACTTTAAATTCTTTCATCTTTTTTGTCTGTTTTAACTGAGCGCTTCAAGCAAATGCTTTGAGCGACTTATTAAAAATGATTTAAGTATTTTAAGGGAAAGTAAACTATCCCCTTATAACCTCATTGATATTATTAAAATGTTACAGGCTGACCGTCTACGAGATCCTGATAACCAACAGTAATAAGTTTATCTCCTTTGCTCAAGCCTGATAGAACCTCAGCACTGCTGTGGTATGTTTTACCTGTAGAAATCATTTTTTTCACAGCAATACCTTTGTCTGCAATGAATACATAATCTCCCTGATCTGAGTGCTGGATAACATTTATAGGAATGATCATAACATCTGCTTTCTCATAATCTTTAATCTTCACATTAGCGATAAGATTAGCCTTAAGATTTTTAACACCTTTAGCATCCAGCTCAACCTGGAAACTTCTGTTTATAGCATTGACAACATCACTTACCACAGTTACTTTAGTTTTTGCGGTTTCCTCCACATCTGGGAACGTAAGAATTGCTTCATCACCCTTTCTTATTTTAGATACATAAGACTCAGGTATTTCAGCTAAAATCTTGAATGCGCTTGAATTAATAACTCTGAATGCAGGTGCCCCAGGAGCTGTAACTTCACCCTGATTAGGGAAAATCTCATCAACAACTCCATCAATAGGAGATTTAATTTTAGTCAACTGATGTTGTTCGATTAGAGATTCCTTTCTTTTCTCCAGAGACTCTTTATTGTTTTTAGCAGATAAGAACTGAATTTCAGAACCTATATTTTGATCCCAAAGTCTTTTTTGTTTGTCATAAACATTGGTAGCAAAGGCAAGTTGGGTATTTACTTCTTCAATTCCTTTTTGAACGATAGCATCATCAATAGAAGCCAGAAGAGTTCCAGCTTTTACATACTGACCTTTCTGCACATAGATTTTCTCAATGGTTCCGCTTGCTTTAGAGACAAGTGTGATATTTTTATCTGTATCAACTTTACCCTGCACCTCAACATAATGCCTGAAAACGCCTGGTTCCAGTGTATCTATTGAAACATAAACAGGTTTAGTAACAACATTCTTTTTACCACCAGCTTCAGAAATTTCTTTTTCCAAAGAAGCTATCTTGGTTTCCAGTTCTTCGTATTGTTTTTTATAATTAGCCAGTTCAGCTTCTTTTTTCTCAAGATTGTTAGCCGACTTGCAGGCAAACATTGCAACTGCCAAGCTTATGTAAAAAAATCCTGCTTTCATACTTTTGGTTATGTTTGTGTTTATATGTCTTTTCATATTATTCAGTTGCTAATGTTCCTAAAGCTTTTTTATAATCAAGTTGCGCTACTAACAAATCATATAATGCATTGTAGTAATTGGTCTGTGCATCTCTGAGAGCATCCTCCGCATTTGTTACTTCAATGTTTGTTCCTACTCCCTCAGCATATTTGATTTTCACTACCCTTGAAACATTAGTTGCCAAAGCCATATTTTTCTGCTGCACTTCAAGGGTTCTGATAGCATTGTTTACAGTAATTTCACTTTGTTTTACCTGCATATCAATTGTATTCTTCAGTGCTAGTATTGTATTTTCTGTCTTTCTTAACTCCAGTTTCTTTTGCTGTCCCTTATAATGTCTACCAAAACCGTCAAAAATAGGGACATTCATATTTACACCTAAAAGAGCATATGAATACCATTTATACTGAAACAGATTCACAAATTTTACATCTTGTCTGGTATAGCCACCGGTTGCAAAAGCAGAAATACTTGGATAGTAACCCGCTTTTACATTTTTTAGATCCAGATTTTGCAAAATTTTCTGATTCTCCAACAATGCAAACTCTATTCTTTCGTTGTAATTGGCTTTAGTTCCCTTTAGCAAGACACTTTCTGAACTATTTAACGCAAGTGTATCAGATGCTTTAATAGGCTCTTCAATTGGCATTCCCATTTGGAACTTCAGAAGCATTTTACTGATGTCTAAACCAGAATCAAATTTTGTTTTATCAGAAAGCAGATTATTCAGACTTACTTCTAGACGATCAAGATCTATCTTCTCAATAAATCCGTTCTCATACATTTGCCTGGATTGGCGAACAGTTGAATCCAATGTGGCAATGCTGCTATTCAGCCTGCTGATTCTTTCCTGAGTGATCAACACCAGATAATATGCCTTCGTCACATTGTCCACTGTCTGGATTTTAGATTGTTGAATAGTCTTTTGCGCCAGGCTCTGATAAGCTTTTGCTGCTTTTAAACCTACGAAATAAGAACCATCAAATAAAAGCTGACTAATGGTAGCGCCTGCATCTCCGGAGCTGGGCAACTGGAAGATATTTTTTGCAACCAAAACATCTCCACTTATCTCACCACCGGCAGTACCAAATGATGAAGCTAAAGGATTCGATTTAGCAAAAAACATATTACGCAGCTTCGAATTTTCAATCATCGATACAGTACCGTTGATCTGTGGCAAGCCAATTGCCTGGATTTCTCCAACCCTTGCCTTCGCTATCTCTGCATCCAGAGTAGAGTTCAGATACGTAGACTGATGTTCCAATGCATAATCTATACATTGTTTCAGGGTGTAACTGCTGTCCGTTTGCGCAAATCCTCTTGTTACGCTACAGAGAAAAGTGAGTAGAAAAATGTACCTAGTTTTCATATAAATTTATTTCAATCTTCTTCCTGGATTTTTTTGTATTGGTTAATTAATTTATGTCCTTTTAATGTGCAGATTCCGTGAAGGAAATAGTCTATAAACTGCATCTGCAGTTCCTGAATGGGAAATTGTAGCGGAGGGAAAACAGCAATGTTGAATCCAAGCTGAATCTCCTCTATCCTTAGCCTGGCTATCATTTCCACATTGATATCCTGCCTGAAAAGTCCCTGAATCTTTCCTTTATTCAGTATATCCACAATATATCCCTTAAGGCATTTTTCCTTATGATCCACCCAGTTTTTATAAGCTTTTGGAAAATATCTTTCTACTTCAAAAAGTATGATTGAATTTATATTCCGGAATGAATCTCTTATATATTCTGACAATTTTATAAGCTCATCTATAGGATCGGCGGCTACATCTCCAATCTGAAGATAGCTTTGCTCCCTTTCCTTTAAATGATTGTTCATCACCTCACAAACAAGCTCATTCTTATCTTTATAATATTGGTAAATGGTTTTTTTTGAAATCCCAAGATTCCTTGCAATCTCATCCATTGTGATGATTTTCACACCGTAACTCAGAAAATACTCTTCTGCGCCTTTTACTATTCGTTCTTTCATTTCAATGGGCATTATTTCTCCACAAAACTATGGAAACTTTTTAAAGACTCAAAGTTTCCGGAGTTTATTTTTTTTCAAAAAAAAAATTTAATAATTGATTTTGAATACAGAAGGAATATTAAATTGGTCAAAATTGATTTAAAAGGAAATTCCTAACGGGCGGAGATAATTCTGAAATGTTTGACTTGAATATTATTAAGGAACCAATTTTTATTTTGGATTTTGAGGGAAAAATCATTGAAAAGAATGAAGCCGGAGATGATTCCTTAGCTTTATTTTTTAAAGAAGGTATTATCAAAAAGCCCTTGCACCAACTCTTTAACTCATGTCTAAAAGAGAATACTTCCAAAGACATTCAACTTTGGGGAAATTCACACTATCTTATTTCCTTTCAAAAGGACAATGAAAACAGGGTGATAGGACAATTCAGTCTTTTACCCAAAGAAATTACAGAGAGCAGTTTTTCAAAAGAAAAAATCAATTTCCAGGAAATCATAGACAACCTGCCACTAAACCTTTATCTGAAAAATCCCTCAGGAGAAATCATCTATATCAATCCTTATTTTCAAAAGTCAGATTCTGGATTAAACAAAAACTTTCTGGGTCTCACAGTAATTGATTATTTGGACAAAGAAACTGCTACAAAGATCCAGGCGGAAGAAAAAGAAATATGGAGATCAGGTCTGCCCAGAATGACTGAAAAAACAATGATTATAGATGGCCAACCTAAATCATTCCTAATAGGAAAAGTTCCTGCAGAATTTCCTGATGTCGGCAAAGTACTTTTATGCTATAGTATTGATGTTACACAACAAAAACAGACGTCTGAAATTTTAAAAAAAGAGAAGGAACTTGCGGAAGCCTCGTCTAAGGCTAAAGAACAGTTTATTTCCGTTATTAGTCATGAGATAAGAACACCTATGAATACAGTGGTTGGGATGACTAATCTATTGCTGCAAAGTCAACACTATCCTGAACAGAGAGATTATCTTAATGCTCTTAAGGCATCTTCAGATAATCTGCTAGCCATTGTTAATGACATCCTTGATCTTTCAAAAATAGAGTCTGGAAAAATATTCTTTGAGCAGACAGATTTTTCTCTTCGCAACTTATTAGAAGATCTGAAGAAAACATTTGCTTTCAAGGCCGCAGAAAAGAATGTACTGATCACACTAAATGTAAGCAACGATATTCCCTTATTCCTGAAAGGAGATCCTTTCAGGCTTAATCAAATATTTTTAAATCTGATTTCAAATTCAGTGAAATTTACTGAAGTAGGAACTATTGATATAGTAGCAGATTTAATAGAGTCTTCCACCAAGGAAGTACAGATATTATTTACAATTAAAGACACAGGAATTGGAATACCAGAAGACAAGCTCTCTTTAATTTTTGAAAGCTTTACTCAGGCAGACCTTGACATATCAAGGAAATATGGAGGTACTGGGTTAGGCCTAACAATAACAAAAAAGCTAATTGAACTTCAAGGTGGTAACATAGGTGTGGAGAGTAAAGTTAAAGAAGGTTCAAAGTTCATTTTCAATCTGAAGTTTACCAGATCTCATAAGACTAAAATAACAACTCAACCTCAATCTTCCGTTAATAAATTTCAAGGCCTGGACAGTCTCCGGCTACTTGTGGTAGAAGACAATAAAATGAACCAGCTTGTAGTTCTGAGATTCCTTGAAAAACAAAACATTCAGGCCGACATTGCAGAAGAAGGTCCACAAGCCCTGGACCTTCTGAAAAACAAAGAGTACGACCTTATTCTGATGGATATACAAATGCCTGGAATGGACGGCTACCAGGTAAGTGAAATTATCAGAAAAGAATTTCCTGAGCCGAAAAACAGTACACCAATTATAGCTTTAACTGCTATGGCTTTGTCTGAGGTACAGGAAAAAATAAAAGTATATGGAATCAACGATTACATTTTAAAACCCTTTAGCCCTGACAATCTCTTCTCCAAAATAGCTGAAAATGCAGGCAATGTAATTAAATACACAACTCCCACTAAAACTATTCAACCAGTGATTACAAATCAAAAACACACCGACCTCACTTATCTGATCAATGCATCTGATAACAATGCAGGATTCATCAAACAAATGATTGATATCTTCCTTAAACAGACACCCGATTTCTTGCAAGAATTAAGGGCTTTTCACGACAAGCAGGACTGGGAAAATTTCAGAAAAGTGATGCATAAAATGAAGCCCACCATTAAAATGATGGGTATTAATGAATTGAACAAAAATGTTGAGTTTATTGAAAGTTCGGTAAAGCAGCAGCAGAATCTATCAGAAGTTTCTGCTCATCTGACTACCATAGATACAATATGCAAAGCCTCCTTTAAGGAGCTACAGCTGGAATTGGAGAAGCTTCCCTAATGAAGCTTTTATCGCAGTACTTCCAACCAGCCTTTGATTTTCTTTTTATTTAGATCAACCATATAAAAATAAATCCCATCGGGGTACTCCACTGGATCCCATGAGAAGCCAGGGTCTTCAGATTTAAATATCCTGCTTCCCCACCTGTTATAAATTTCTATACCCTTAAAGTGATATTCGCAGTTACCGCCATATAAACCGGAAATTTTGTAAGTATCATTATGGGTATCGCCGTTAGGTGTGACCAGGTTGTCAGGCCTTACTTTATCTACCTCTGTTTCGCTATCCTTTACTCTTAATGTCAATGTATCATACACCTGGTGTGAGTAGACACAACTGCTGTCTTTCAATTTAAAGACAACATTAAATACACCCGGATTGAGCTCATCACAGTCTGGCATCCATAAAAGCGGATTGGCAATAGAATCCTTCCCATTTATATTGGTAAAGAACATTCCCTTATCTTCCAGATTAAAATCAACTCCTGTAGCTGATAAATACATAAAATCAGCAGAATCGACTCCAATTACATTTATCTTATTTAAAGAACCAGGGAAAACGTCTATTGTCTTTCCTCCCGGATCAAACTGTAATATAGGTGCTGGGTTTTCAGGGGGAGGTATAATTAAAACTTTTATTTTAAGTGTATCTGTTCGTGGATGGGGGCATCCATCATCGCTTACTACAATGTCGAGATCAAATAATTTTTCCTCCTCTATCAACAATTTATCACAGGGATTAAAAACAAATGGAGCCCTTACGGTATCATTTACACCAGGCCTTAACTGCTGAGGTCCAGGAGGTGTAAAAATTGAAGGAGGAAGATTGGTCCTTATTTTTGAAATATGAATATTCGCCGGACGATTTAAAACAGTTGTACTAGAATCGGACAATAAAAGCTCAAAGGCTTTTATTTCATTTAGTTTCACAACAAAAGTATCTCCTTTGAACTCAGTATCCGGTCCTTTAGGCTTCTCTATATCTACCTTAGGGCCAAGATTTACAGGACAATTTTTCACAAGGAACTGGTAATCCCGTCTCACCTGCCCTATCTTTCTATTGTTTCTATATTCATCAACAATCATGGAAACAACAAACAGTCTGTTGTTGGCTTCACTCGGATTTACAGACAATATCCCGGAGCGTTGATCTACCTTTAATGCAGGATTTCCTTGAATCATATTGGAAGCGCTATATCCTGGTCTCCAGATAATAGGATCATAGGGAGCAGGTTTTGGATCAGGCAATGCTTCTCCATAAATACTTGCATGGCCATTTAACGGCGTTACCAGAGTGTATACTAATGAATCCCCATCCAGATCATATCCTCCAAAGTTAAAAGTATTCATCTGGTTTCTGCAAAAATAATCCGCTACCATATCATCAAAAACAGGAGAGGAATTTACAAATGGCCTCCCTCCTCTTCTAACCGGAGGAAATTCAAGGTAAAAAACCTGACCTGCTTTATCAGGGTCCACAATATTTTTAATATCCTCATTCCTGCAACATCTTTCCCAAACAATATAATAGCCTCCCGGATCATCATAAATAGCAGGATCAAGAAAAATATTGGCTTTATATTTCAAGTTTAAAGTCTCTTGAACTCCTCTCTCCAGAAAATCACATTCTTCGGTTGCATATTTTACCCTTTCGTAATCAATATTTCTAACCAATTCCTGTGTACCTACCTGCACATTGTCTGATTTTCTGAAAATATTTGTTTTTATGGTAATGTCAGCATCCAATAAGCCAGGCGCGGCATTGAGTTTATCGAAATAAAGCCTCATACTGAGGGTATAATTGTATCCTCGATAATGGCGCAATTGAAATTCACCTCCTACAATATGGCTGGCGAATAGTTGGGAGCTTATGAAGAGAATAAAAAATAGAAAGTAGATCTTTTTCATACTCAAAATTAATATTTCTCGTCTAAAGACAAAGGATAATTCATTATTGTTTAATTTTGGATACCATGAGTAAAAAAGATAAACAATTTCGCTTTGAAAAAGTAACAATTGGCGAAATGGCAGCCGAGGGAAAATGCGTGGCAAGAGTAAACGACAAGGTGATTTTCACTGAGTTCCTGGCACCTGGCGATGTAGCGGATCTAAGAATATATAAAACAAAAAAAAGATTTGCCTTCGCTAAGGCGGAACATATCTACGAATTTTCTTCTTCCCGAACCACACCTGTTTGTGAGCATTTTGGCACTTGCGGAGGTTGTAAATGGCAGCATATAACCTATGATAATCAAGCTCTTTATAAAGAGAAACAGGTGAAGGATAATCTTGAAAGAATAGGTAAAATAAATGTTGAAGAATATCTGCCTATAATTCAGGCCAAATCAACTTATAACTACAGAAACAAACTTGAATTTTCTTTTTCCGATAAAAGGTGGCTCACCAATGAGGAAATTGCAACTGAAGATAACCTTAATGATATGAATGGACTTGGCTTTCACGTTCCTGAGAGATTCGATAAAGTCCTGGACGTAAAGAAGTGTCATCTTCAGCAAGAACCTTCAAATGCCATCAGGCTTGAAGTCAGGAAATTTGCCGTAGAAAACGACATTCCTTTTTATAATTTAAGGGAACATTTCGGAGTACTGAGAAATCTGATTATCAGAAACTCAAGTCTGGGAGAGCTAATGGTTATTCTACAGGTAAGGGAATTTACGGATAAAGTAAATTTACTCCTTGAACATCTAAAGACGACGTTCCCTGATATAACCAGCCTGCAATATGTGGTAAATCAGAAATCCAACGACACTTTCCATGATCTTGATATTCATTTGTTTCATGGTAAGTCATATATTACCGAGCAAATGGAAAATCTCCATTTCAGGGTAAGCCCCAAGTCCTTTTATCAGACAAATTCAATACAAGCTTATGAGTTGTACAAAGTAACAAGGGATTTTGCAGGACTTACGGGAAATGAAAATGTCTATGACCTGTATACCGGAACCGGAACTATAGCCAACTTTGTAGCTGGCAGGGCAAAAAAAGTAACAGGTATAGAATATGTGCCAATGGCAATAGAAGATGCAAAGATAAATTCTTCAATCAATAACATTTCCAATACTTCCTTTTATGCTGGTGATGTGAAAGACATCCTTACAGCCTCTTTTCTTGAAAAAGAAGGAGCTCCGGATGTTATCATCACAGATCCGCCAAGGGCTGGTATGCATGAACATGTGATAAAAAAAATACTTGAGCTCGCTCCGCAAAGAATTGTCTATGTAAGCTGTAACCCTGCAACTCAGGCGAGAGACCTTGCCTTGCTAAATGAAAAATATGCAGTAAAAAAGGTAAGGCCCGTAGATATGTTTCCGCAAACTCATCATGTGGAGAATGTAGCATTATTGGAAAAAATTAACTGATCATCATGAATAACGATCCGGAACTAAGCGGTAGATATTTGGGTACAATTTCCAGAGACTTTGTACTCGTGGCAGATACTATTAAAGAAGCTTCTTATCAGGTAAGAGTCAGAAACATTTCCAAATACCCAATTTTCCCTATATCAAAGACTGATATAGCTATTGGAAAATTGCTTATAGGAAGAAAAGAGCTTGCACTGGAATGGAATTACTATATTTCATTTCTTGATGAGTTTGCTCAGAGAGCTCTGGTCGCTGAAGATATGGTTTCTGAATTTGAAGCTGCATATAAAAATCCTGATGAATATTGTTGCTTGTTTGTAGTAGATGAGGAGTTTACAAATTTTGTCTTTATTCCTTATCCTGAAGACTGATGCAGCCTTCCAATACAAATAGGAGTGAAACATCAAGGGTATACGGACTTGATATACTCAGGGCAATAGCTATTATATTTGTATTGGAAGAACATGGAAATGATTTCCTATATGAAGCATTTTCAATAAAAGCACCTCACCTTGATGGTGTGAAATTGTTTTTCGTATTAAGTGGATTTCTGATAGGTCAGATACTTATTAAAACTTTACATACAGGTCTTTCAATGAAAGATCTGTATGCTTTCTGGATTAGAAGGTGGTTCAGAACTTTACCGAATTATTATCTTATATTAATAATTTTAGTCGGATTAAACATACTTATTCCTGTATTCAAAGGAACATACACTTCCTTCTTTTTCTTTTGTCAGAACCTTATCTATCCTCAACAACGCTTCTTTCTTGAATCCTGGAGTCTTGCAGTGGAAGAATGGTTTTATATCTTATTCCCTGTTACATTATATCTTTCAAATAAAGCCTTTCCTTCAAGACATAAAATTAGTCTGCTTACATCAATAGGTATATTCATTATAGGAGCAGTTCTGGTAAGAATATTCAAAGAAAGTTATCTAGATATTCAAATGTTCAAAGATTGGGATGTAGAGTTCAGAAAAGTAGTCTTTACAAGACTTGACAATATCGTATTCGGTGTACTCGGAGCGTTTTTCAGCACCTATTACCATTCACTATGGGTGAAACATAAATTACCATTGCTCATATCAGGTATTCTATTACTTCTTGGAGACAGGATATATTTTTTATTCATTACCAATCATATCATTTCATTCGGCTGGTATTCCAATATTATTTCTTTCACATTAGGCTCAGTAGCCACACTTGCATTATTGCCATTTTTATCAGAAATAAAGACGGGCAAAGGAATATTATACAGATTCCTCACATACATCAGCATCACATCTTATTCTATATATATGGTTAATTTATCACTCGTCAGATTCAGAGTGATTCCCTACAGTAATGAGTGGTTATTAAAGTTCGGATTGGACTCTTATATAAGTTATATAGATGTTGTTTTGTATTGGGTTTATACAATAGTACTTTCTCTCCTATTATATCATTTTTTTGAAAAGCCTATGACAAGCCTGAGAGATAAGTGGTATATAAAAAAATCCCAGCCAAGCATTTAATCAGAAGAAGTCTGAAACTTCTATCACAACAAGAAAAAATAATATGGGATGGAATTTTGATAAACATTATTCCTGTTAAATAAAAAATCGGATAGAGCATCTCCATCCGATTTTTTTTATTATTTCTTAACACAAAGACTTATTCAATAACAACTTTTCCTGAGGAAGATAAATCTTTATCCAAGTTTACCAGACGTATATAGTAAATACCTTTCTTCTGATCAGATATATTTATTTCTTCATTAGCAGAAGTTGTTTCCTTTATATAAATCACCTGACCAAAACTATTCACCACTTCAATAGAATTTCGGCCAGATTCCAGGTCAAGTCTGAACACTCCACTTGAAGGATTAGGATAAATTGTAATTTTCTTTTGAGACGGCTTTTTTCCGAACAAAGATAAATCACAATTTTCATCATCTGTCCCAGGAGTTGCATATATTGGAGCACCTAGATAATCCTTTACATAAACGTCCGAATAAGACCAGTTAGCACCTTGGTTATTATCTAACTCCGGATCACAGAATTTCAAAGAAGGCCCATCGCCATCTGCCTCCTCCGGCCATGGTGAATTAATTGAATATGCAACCTGATCTATCACCGCATCGGCAGCGTTTCTTAGAATTAGAGTTTCACCACTATTATTAAGGCTGCCTGATGTCCATTGATAAGTATTCGTTAAATCAAAAAAATCATTGAAGATAATTTGATTTGCACATAATACAATATATTGTTTAGGTCCCACAACTATAGATGGAAACACGAAATCAATCCCATCTGAAAAATAATAACCATTAATATTTACCGCTTCAAAACCATTATTATAAAGTTCTATAAATTCAAGAGTGTCTGCACCCGGATTATTATACATTATTTCAGTTATTACCAGAGGCGCTATAGTATTATTAAATACAAAACTAATGGATTGAGAAACAAATTTATTTCCCAATATATCTGCAACATCAGCTATATTAATTGAATTTACACTTGCAACTTCGAGCGCAGCAGATAGAGTAAGAGTCACTGTATCTTTGGAAGCAGAGAGCGTTGCGGATGTGACATTCAGCCCGGAATAATTGGAAACTGTCTGTGCCGAAGCAATATCTAAGGGTTCATTAAAAACAACTTTAACAATGTTATTCTGAGGCGCATATACCCTTTTAATAAGAGGAGGATAAGTATCCGGTGATACATTACATACAGAGTTACCTTCTCCCGGTGAAGCATAAATGATAGAGCCGTCTTCAAAAATCCCTCCTATATCATTCGATGCATCCCAATTATATCCAAACGCATTATCAGAATTAACATCACATAAAACCAGTGAAGAGCCCTTTCCATCGGCATTATTATTCCATGGCTTTTTGTTATCATACTCTACAGAATCTGCAATTGTACCTGAAGGAGTTTTAATAACGATCTTTTCACCGCTGTTACTTAATGCACCGCTTTCCCACTGAAGTGGAGTCAATCCAAAGGTTTGTTCGAAAAAACTTGCATACCTTGCAACAATAACATAACTGCCAGGTTGAAGTATATAGGCTGGAAAAACATAATCAAATCCGCTTGTTACTTTATATCCTGCCAGATTTAATGGCTGGTTACCCTTATTGTATAGTTCAATAAACTCCAGAGTATCATTACCAGGCTGATTGTACAGGATTTCAGTTATTACAAGATCAGATTGAGCAAAAGCATTTATTGCAAACAATAAACAATAGATTTTTAGTATAATTATTTTCTTCATATTAATACGTATTAACAGGCTTTTATCCATTAAAATGATATACCTAATTTTACTACCACTAAATTTTTATATGCTGATTCATCACGATGAGTAAGGTCTACCAGAGCAAATAAATAACTGTCAACCTTGGATGTTAATGGCTGCCTATATCCCAATCCTGAAAAGAAGTTTGTAATATAAACTCTCCGATATTCAAAATTAAGATCATTTCTATATGGTACATTACTATAGAGATACTCCAGGTGGAGAAAGAAATTTTTCAGGAAATAAATCCTTGTAAAGATATTTGTTCCATATGCACTGTTGCTTTTCGAATTGTCACTTTTCCAGTAGTAAAGATAATTCAGCCCAACACCCGCATCAACTCTTTTATTCAATCTATAAAAAATTATGGGAGCCACATCAATATGCTGTAACTGAAGGTGGTAATTAAAGCCCAATTTAATATGTCCTCCAGGAGATTTATTAATGTTTGCAACGGAATCATTCTGTCCAAAAGCACTTCCTATTAATGAAACAGAAAGAATCAAAATCAAAAGATTATTTTTCAAATTATTAGTAAAACGGTAAGCCATATTTTATATATGGAAATTAAATTTTTATTAGAACTGTACGTTTCAATTATTATTATAAAGTTAAGCCTATGACAAATAATTGTTACAAAAATGAAGCTTCAATTTAAAAAAATCAGCTATATTTAAAAAATAATTATAAATCACCTGAGATTTATTACATTTTTATTATTTCGCTATTTATAGAGATTAAAAAATTATTATGAATTACCGCAATATTTCTCTTTATACTTTAGTTATTTTCTTACTCCTCTCCAATTGCAATTCGAAAAAGGGATGCATTGACCCCCACTCTACGAGCTATGACCCGGAGGCTAAGATAGATGATGGCAGTTGTTCTTATCCATCTACATCAGGTAATATTTCAACAGTAAGGAAACTGAAAAAGGAATTTGAGGAATTGTCCGGCCTTAAATATTATGATAAAAAATTATGGACCATCATTGATCCTGCAGGGGAAGACATGATCTACAGTATAAATCTTGTCACAGGTGAACCAAAAGAAACAATCAAAATCTCCGGCATCAACAGCGTAAACTTTGAAGCACTTACATTAAGTGATACTCACTTTTTTATAGGAGATATAGGAAATAACAAAGGTAGCAGAAAAGACCTTGTTATTTACAAAGTTCCAATTCCCTCGCCTATTAACATTGAAAACACCTCTACAGCAGAAGAAATTAAATTTTATTACCCAGAACAGAAAGACTTTAGAAATAACACCTCTACAAACTTTGATGCTGAAGCTATAATATATCAAAACGGACATGTCTATCTTTTCACTAAGAACAATGCAGATAGCAAGACAAGTTTATATGAAATACCTGCGATTCCCGGAAACCATGCTGCGCGTTTAAAAGGGATATTTGATGTACAAGGAAAAATAACGGATGCAGACATTAATTCAGACGGAACAAAAGTAATACTTACAGGTCACAATAAAGAGACTGAGGAAGTCTTTTGCTGGCTACTGAAAGACTTTAAAGACACTGATTTCTTCACCGGCACCAAAACTAAAATACCACTCGGAAAATTAGATGAGGTAGGACAAGTAGAAGGTGTAACGTTTTTTAATGACAAAAATGTCTTTATTTCAAACGAAAAAAATAATGGAGTTTCTGCCAATATATATTTATTGGACATTAGTAAAATTCAATAAACAGGCCGTTCTCCCTAAATTAAAGGACTGTTTTCATTATGGATTATTATTATCTGGCAAAACACAGAAGACCTACGGAAATATTTTAAAATAAAGGACTTACCTCATCATGACCTTTGTTAAGAAATCGGGGCAATTAAAAAAATTGTCAAAAAAATCTGGTCATGAAGCAGCGTTATATTATGAAATAAAGTCTTTACGTCAAATTTAAATATAATGGAAATTCAGCCATTGTATTGGTAAATATCAGTACCGTCAATGAAGAAGAAGTTTTTATATTTTGGAATTGCAATAGCAATTGTCTTAGGAGTTATTTATTGTCCGTTTAAATTTACATATATCGTTTATGCAACGGGAAAAGTATTTCCAACATATGAATGGGTATTAGGCAGGACTTATGACGGGAGAATTACGGAAACCATTAAGAATAATCAGCTTGGTGTTATCAGTTCCTATGCAGGCAAAGAGTTTCAAAGGGGTGATGTATTCGACTTTTATATTAATCCTGAGATAAACAATAAACAATTTGTTGAAAGAGGAGAAACCATCGGAATAATGAATTCGACCGAGCTAATGCGTCAGATCAATCAGTTGAGAGGAGAAAGAGACGTAGAAAAAGCTTTATTAAAAGTATATTCAACCGGGCAGAAAATTCAGACAATTAAAGAAGCCGAAACAAATTTAACGTTGGCCAAAGAAAGGTTTTCCATTCAGGACAAGTTGATTTCCAGACAAGCAGAGCTCTTCAAAGATTCATTGATCTCTCCCCAACAGTATGATATTGCGAAGAATGAATACGAAATGAGCAAAATTAATTTGGCACTTGCTGAAGCTCAGATAAAAACGCTGTCTACAGGAGAGAAACCTGAACAGATAAAATTTATCGCTGAAAAGATAGAAAATCTTAACAAACAGATAGCAGTCCTTGAATCCAGAAAAGAATCCTTACAGATAAAAGCTCCTTTCTCCGGATTATTACAAAGAAAAAAAGGAGGGCTAACGTCAGTAGAAGTACTTGCAAATGTTGTAGATACATCCACCTATATCATTGTTACACCTGTTAGAATTAAAGAGTTTAAAAATCTTGCCCTTGGCCAGAAATGTGTACTAAAACTTTTCAATTCTGACTGTGAAATGGAAGCCACTGTTTGTCATATAGACAACGCTATCCAGATTATAGGAGGCAAACAGGCGATTTATGTTACTGCGAAAATTGACAAAAAATGTCCGGGAGTATATCCTGGAATATTTGCTCAGACCAACTTGCATTGTGGCCAACATACTATAATCGAATATTCCAAACTATTATTCCAAAGCTTATTCTATAGATGAAACTCCGTTACGAAAGGAAGTACTTTGTGCCTAATGACCGGTTAGATGAATTAAGGACAAGGTTAATGCCATTTGTTTTTCCGGATGTTCATACCAAAGTTGGAGAATCCGGACTTAGCCAGTATACCGTTAGAAGTATTTATTATGATACTCCTTTCATGGAGTATTATTATGAAAAAAAAGAAGGGCTTGAATTCAGGAATAAATTCAGAATAAGAGGATATGACAATCAAAATGAAGACAGCATTGTTTTCCTTGAAATAAAAAGAAAGCTTAGCAACAGAATAGGAAAACACAGAGCGACCTTAAAATACAGCGACCTTAAATCTCTTCTGACCACCGGCAATACAAAAGATTATATTAACGGACCAAAGCTCCCTAAAGCTTTAAAAGATGCGGATAAATTTCTATTTTACTATTACTCCAAATCCTTAAAGCCTGTTAACCTTGTAACCTATGACAGAGAAGCCTTCCACGGAAAGTTTAACGATGAGGTCAGAATTACTTTTGATAAAAATGTACGAACTTCAATATATCCAACTATTGACGAATTATATTCTGAAGACAGACTGAAGCTGATTACTCCCGGCTACTTTGTGCTTGAGATAAAGTATTACAACATTATGCCAATATGGGCCAGATCAATAGTAGAAGAATTCAGCCTTCAGCTTGAAGCAATATCAAAATATTCTTCAGGGCTGGACATACATCATACAACCTATGGCACAATGAGGTTCTCCCCAATATCATTATCAAGAAATCCATTTTACAGATTATAAATTATGAATGAAGAATTACAGGATATTTTTTTTTATGCTTTAACAATAAAAGATGTTATAGGTAGATTATTAGTAGCTCTCCTCTGCGGTGTAATAATTTCCATATTTTACAGAATAACGTATAGAGGCTATAGTTACTCCTCTACATTTGTCAACTCAATTATATTACTTACCATGATTACAACTATTGTAATTATGGTAATTGGTAATAATCTGGCAGCAGCTTTTGGACTTGTTGGCGCTATGTCTATTATTCGTTTCAGGACAGCCATCAAGGATACCATGGATATCATGTTTATATTTTTCTCCCTGGCAATTGGACTTGCATGTGGAGTAGACTTTGTTTCCGTAGCTATTATTGGAACGATAGTAATAGGATCCATTTATGTCCTGATTGTAAAATTTAACTTATCGGCTCCAAGAAAAAAGGACTACTTATTACAGCTTATAACAGTTGGTGAGGAAAGTGACGGCAAAGATTTAAATAAGATAATTACCAAGTACTGCAGAAAATATAAAGTAGTAAATGTAAAAGGACTGGGAGAAGAACGCTCTAACATGCTTGAGGTTTCCTATTACGTTAAGCTAAAAGATGAAAACAGCGGACAGAATTTCATTAAAGAAATTAAGGCTGTAGAAGAAGTTAAACATGCCAATTTATTTTTTGACGAGGAATAAAAGATGAATAGGAAAAAAAAGATCCGGATACAATTATGTGCCTCTACATGTCTTTTATATTTCATATCCATGTTTCCTTCAGTTGCTCAGGATGGAAGCCAGACATGGACGCTGGATCAGTGTATTGAATATGCATTGAAGCACAATTTTACTATACAACAAACTATGCTGCAGAGTGATAAAGCAGCAGTCAATTTAAAATCTGCCAAAAACAATTACCTTCCTGAAATAGTAGGGAAAGGCAGAAATATATACAACTGGGGATTATTTGTTGACCCCGCCACCAACTTACTTACAACTCAAAGCAGTGAGATTTATACAGGATCAGTTGAAGGAGAATTAACCCTTTTTAACGGAGGTTATAATTATTATACATTAAAACAAAACAGAGACTTATTAAACGCTACCCTCACTGATAATAAGAAAGTAAGTAATGACATTACTCTGGCCATTATTTCAGCATATTATCAGGTTCTGTTTGCACAGGAACAAATAAAAATAACAACCGCCCAGAGAGATCAATCCAGGAGTCAATATGAATTAATAAAAGGAATGGTTGAGAAAGGCGTGCTTTCCAAAATCAATCTTCAGGAAGTCGAGTCTGAACTGGCACAAAGAGAGGCTTCTATAACCATTGCAAATAGTAATACTCAACGTAGCCAGCTTGTTTTAAAACAACTTATGGCCTATAAAAATGGTAATCTTCATTTGCTAAATGAAGATAAAAACTCTATACCAGATTCTTTGCAAATTGAGCCCTATGAGCAAATTAAAGAAAAAGCCTGCACATTTCTTCCTGAAATAAAAAGCGCGCAGTACAGGCTTAATGCTCTTCAATACAGAAGCCAGGCGACCAATTCACTTCGTTTATTTACCTTCTCTGTATCCGGGGGAGTTATTACACGTAGCTCTAATCTTGTTCAGCTTGAACAAAAGAAACAATTCAAGCAAAACCTTACTGAATATGTTTCATTCAATCTGGCTGTACCTATTTTCAGTAAATTTTTAAAGGTAAATGCATTGGCTTTATCCAAAATTGATGTTGATATACAGAAAAAAGAATTAGATAAAGTTAACCTTGAAGTAGAGCAAAGAATCCAGGGAGCTTATCTCGATCTTGTAACAGCACATAATAACTTCAATGCTTTGAAAAAAAAAACAAAAGCATTTCAGACACAGTATAATTATGCTTCAAGAGCTTATTCATCAGGAATTATCAATTATATAGAGTATAATTATGCTGCCAATATGCTTGTCACCTCTCAGCTTGAGCAATTGATTTCCGAATATGACTTCTATCTCAAAAGAAAAACACTGGAATTTTACGAAGGAAACGGACATTGTCAGCGATAATGGCTAATAATAAGCATCACCTTGTCTATGACATAAAAAATATCTTTCATATCATTCCACTCGGAACAATATGCATAAAAACATACCATAATACATTCATTTTAATAAATAAAATACACCTCACTGGTTGCATATTGATCTTCTTATTACAAAAAGCAATTATGGAATTCAAACAATAAACAAGGACTTTATTTATTAAAAATAAAAAGCGGAAATAAAGAATATACCGAAAAGATCATCATAAACTGAGTTTTATTTTACAAAAGATTGCAAGACGACTTTTTAAGTATCCTGCAATCTTTTTTGCATTGACCAAAAAAAATCATTCAAATCACCTGAAGTAATTCCACTTTTGTTTCCGCCACTGCCCTTTCATACATACTCAAATACTGCTCTCCAATAAGGCCCCAGTCATATTCCTTTAAAAGCTTTTCTGCAACTTTTTTAGCATGCATTTGCACAGAATCTTTGCATTCTATTAATTCTTCGATTTTATATGCAAGATCATCACTATTTCTAGATTGGAAAAACAAGCAATGTTTCTGATCTCTGAACATTTCTGTTATACAGGGAAGATCAGAAGAAATGAGCGGCACACCTGCAGCAACGGGTTCAAGAGCTGAATATGGCAAATACTCCAGTTCGCTGGGCATTACAAAGGCATTGCAGATTTTAAACAATGTATTTCTTTGAACATCATTCACCCAATCCAATACTATAATATTACTGCCAAGTTTTTTAGTTCTATCATCTATCTTTTTAAGATAGCTATCCCATTTCAACTCCCAGCTAACATTTCTTCTTCCCGCAAGAATAAATTTAACATTACATCCCCTCTTCATCAATATCTTTGCTGCATCAAGAAAATATTCTATACCTTTTCCCTGAGCCCATCTTGACATGCATAGCACAATAAGTTCAGCACCTCTCACCTTAGCTTTTATTTTCTTTTTAAAGGCAGCATCTTCCTTCTCATAATCAGCAGCACTGATTCCATTAGGAATAAAACTTACTGCCTTGTCGTAAAATATATTTCCATAAGCTGCACTAAGATTAACATAAGATGAATTATTCAGAACGTGAATCATCTGTGCCTTCTCCAATAACATTTCTTCACAATTAATTGAAGAGACAGGATTCACTCTTATCCCCTTTTCAAATTTAGCAATACCATGAATACTGTATACTATTTTCTGCTCTGGCTCTTCCTGAACAACACGTGATATAATTTTATCAATTATCCAATGAGAATTGAAGACGTGTATCAGGTCATATTTTTCTTTTTTTATTAACTTAATACAGTTTGACACATATTGAGCAGGGTAACTAGCAATAAGTTTAGCCGCATTATTGGCATTACATCTGTAATGCTTTGCGGAAACCGATAAATATTTGGGACTATAGCCGAGATGAAACACATCCAAGTCCAAGGTTTTCCTGAGTTCGGAAGTAATCCCGTTTACCACCCTACCTACTCCTCCCAAAACATGTTCTCCAAATTCAAAGGTTATAAATAAAATTTTCATAAATATTATAGCTAAGGGATTTAAAAAATTATGTTCCTTTACCTTGCTAAGAATACATTAACAGCATACTCTCAGCAAACATTATCTAATTTTGTATGGAATCAATATCCGAGAAGGACTAAATCCTTTCAGATTACAAAAAGAACCGTTTTATACTTGCAGTATTAACGTTTTAAAAATATAATGAATGAGCTTTATCAGAGCAGATACTCAAAATATGATGCGGTATTTCAGGTGCTTCCACCCTGATAGCTCAAACATTCCTCACACTAAACTAAAGCTTACATTGAGAAGTACATCTAACGCTGGTGCATGTTGAGAAGACTTCTCTATTATTTATTTTCGAATTGTTTTTTATGACAGATTCCAACCTCATTTCCGTGAGCACTAGCGTTGCCATTTTATTTTGTTTAATCAGATAAGAACTATTCATTATGATCAATCCTGCAACAAAAGAAACAGGAGATTGAATCGAATCAATGATCAGATAGTATAAAAGACTATTCATCCTTTTGACCAATAAGATCAGCCATTACCTGAAACTTAGTATATGACTTCATTGTATAAAACTCTTTAAAGTGTATCCAGTCTCTGTTATCCCATCCTACTCTTTGAAATACACCAAGATTTTCATCTTCCACCCTTATGTATTTAAAATCCGTTCTGTTCTTTTTCACAAAGCTTTCAACCATACAGGTACTTCTCATCCAGGTATCATGAAAAACTATAAAGCCCCCCATATCCAGCAAACGATCTGCATAAAAAAAGTCAACGAAGATTCCATCAAACCTGTGATCTCCATCAATAAATATTAAATCAAAAGACCTTTGTTCATTCAGCAATTGAGGCAGTACGATATGAGAAAAGTTTCGATGCAATTCAAGATTATACCCCAATCCCAGCTTTTCTATATTCTTAACTCCGATATTCTGGAATCTTTCCTGATAAGGATCAATGGCTACATGCTGACTTTGCGATGCCGACATGATGTATGATCCTGATTTTCCATAAGCAAAACCTACTTCAAGAGTTCTCTTAAGACCATTTTCCTTAACTAGCCTGTACAATACCTCACCCTGGCTATCTGAGACTGATGTAACTTCGTCTTCTTTCGGTATCTCAATTGTATTTTTTATTCGGCTGAAAGCTTCCATAAATTTTATTTTTAATCAAGGTCTGTTAAAATATCAGGTATTAAGCCTTCAGGCTTCACTTCTATATAATGGATTCTTTTACATCCTTAACCTGAAAGCAATACTGAATTCATTTCACACTTTTGATTTTTTGAATGCTTATGCATTCAGAAAAGATATAGTTAGATACATCGGGGAGGATGTTTACCAAATATCGACAGAAATTTCAGTTCAAGAAGAGGTAACTATTGAACGGTAAGTTTTAAATGATAACCGGTAAGTTTAGGTTTACAAATGGTCGTTTTACGGGCCAAAATCATAGATCAACCCTCCATTTACACCAACAAATAGTGTTTAAACACTTATATAGACAATTCAAAAAAACAGCTAAAAAATATATTTATACATACTCAAGAAGCTGAAGTTTGAGCATTACAGTAGTACCTGAAGGATGTCCATCCGAAGAATACTCATCTTTTATTCCAACTTCCATATTGGAATGATCTTTTGCATTGAGCAGTTCCAGCCGGTCGCGGGTAAGGTTCATGGCAACGGATTTATACTCCTTACTTCGGCTTTCATTAATAATTTTGGAAGCCTCTCTGCCAATACCATTATCATAGATATAACAATTCAGAAAACCTTCAGATGGGGAAATTGAAATTTTTAATACCCCACCACTGACCTTATGACGCAGACCATGCATGATAGAGTTTTCAACATAGGGCTGAATCAACATGGGAGGAATTCCTACCATATCAGACTCTATATCTTTCACTTCTATCTGGTAGGTAAATGAATTCCCCAAACGCATCTGCTCAAGCTCTATATAGCTCTTCAATGCTTCCAGTTCACTATGCAGACTTACCATTTCTTTAGAAGTATTCTCAAGAATACTTCTCATCAGTCTGGCATAACAGGCTAGAAACCTGTTTGCCTTATCACTATCATTTGAATTTATAAATCCCTGTATAGAATTAAGAGAATTGAATAAAAAGTGAGGATTCATCTGAGAGCGCAACAAGCGCTGTTGTATTTCCAGATTTGCAAACTTCAGCTGACTTTCTCTGGCATTCTTTCTCTGGCTATAGTAACCGAAAGCAAGAAAGATAAGAGCAAGCCCGCCTGAAAAGCCAACTATAATCCATAAACGTTCCTGAGCAGACTTGTTCAATTCAGTCCTTTGCTTTTCAATATCCAGTTCATTCTGCAGATTTTCTTTAGCAAGTTTATTAAGCTTAACTGCAGTCTTTTGTGTTAGCAGGTCCTGCTCCGACCTGCTCTTCTGAAGCTCCGATATCTCATGTGCTTTCCTTTCATTCTCAAGCTCCTTCTGGGTCAGCAACCACATTCTGCTAACCTTTTCTTTATTTAACATTTCATTTTTAAGAGCCATCTTCTGAAGACTATTTTGCTGAGCAAGCAGCACAATATCCTTTTCTCTTTGTTCAGACAACAGCTTATACTGTTTTAAAACAAGATTGTCAATTTCTTTATTGAGCAATAATTGTTGAATCTTTGACTCTTTCGTACTTATCAGAGAATCAACTTCAGCCTGCCTGTTCTGAAAAAGCGTTGAGATAAGATTTAAACTATCATTGAGTTTTTTATACTGATCATAATAATACTTCTGTTCTTTTGTCTTCCCCTTCTGCTCCATGATTTTGGACCTCATGTAATAACATTGAGAAAGAAGAGATAAATTATTA
This sequence comes from Bacteroidota bacterium, assembly GCA_023428135.1. Classification (GTDB taxonomy): domain Bacteria; phylum Bacteroidota; class Bacteroidia; order Cytophagales; family Cytophagaceae; genus Sporocytophaga. The sequence continues at coordinate 128,938 of JAEYZG010000033.1, forward strand.
CCGTTTTTAATCAGATCTATGGCTATTCGATTATTATCTGACGCTTCGTTATATTTTTTAAACTCAAGCAATGTTGCTGCGAGATAGTTTCTTACTGTGGCTTCTTTTTCTTTATTTTTATCCACACTTACAAGCTTCAATGCTTCATTCAATGCCATCAATGAAGAATCAAGATCTTTTTTTATATTATAGATAGCACCAATGTTTATTAATGTTATATAAAGGGAGTCTGTATCTCCGGTTTCAATACTTGTATTCTTAGATTGTTTGAAATAAACCAACGCCTTCTCATAATCAGATTTGAAATTAAATAGGTATCCGATATTATTAAGAATGGTAGCCTTTGTATGCTGATCAGTGCTGTTAGTAACAAGGTCAAATTGCTTAAACTCCATTAAAAGCGCATTGTCATAAGCATGGCGTTTTAAAAAAATGTCGCTTTTTTTCTTGTAGACCTTTTGAAGAAATACAAGATCTTTAAAAGAACTTAATTCAATTGCTTTATCATATTCAATTAATGCCAGATCAGTCTGATTGAGGTGCGCATAGATATCTCCTTCAGCTTCTTTTATACCTTTTCTAAACTCAGGATCAACAGAGGTACTGTCTGCGAGCTTGTAGTATTCCAGACTTTTTTTATATCCACCCCAATCATGGTAAAGATCTCCCAGTGCCTTTAACACTTCTGATTTCTTACCAACATTTTTATCAAAAATTTTCAGAGAAGTAAAAAGGTATTCTAAAGCTACGAGATAACTGCCGTTTTTCTGAAATACTTTCCCGATAATAAAACTACTTTCTCCTTTTAATAAAGTATCTTCTTTGGCTACAGCATTATCATATACTATTCTTGCTTTATCCAGCGCCTGGGCGAATTTCCTTTCCTGCAAATCTTTTTGAGCGTCTAAAAGCAGTTGATTTTCAAATACACTTTGAGCAAAAGCCTGACTACAAGTAAAGGCAAAACAAAATGCCAAAAAAAATTTGAAGAAACCAGTCCTCATCAGTTATTGAATAAGTATTTTAAGAATACATCTTTGCGACGTCTTGAAACTTCAACTCTGGCTCCATCTTTCATAATCACCTGACTATCTTTTGGAAGATATCTTTCAACAAATTCTAGGTTAATCAGATGAGATTTATGAATTCTAAGAAACTTAGAACCTGACAACAATTCGTCAAATTCCTTAAGTGTTTTAGATACCAGCTGCGGTTGGTGGTTCTTCAGATAAAAAATTGTATAATTCCCATTTGCTTCACACCGGATTATCTCGCTTACTTCTGCAACAAAAAATTCATCTTTGGATGGAAGGACAATTTTCTCATTTCCATTTTTGTTCTTTTGAAGAATTTTAATTTTGTTGGCCATTGATTCATTAGAAACCTTAACAGACTTATCTACAGCCTGAACCAGCAAATCCGGATCGACAGGCTTCAAAAGATAATCCAACGCACAAAAACGGAAAGCTTTTATAGCATAATGATCAAATGCAGTCACAAAAATCACCTGAAAGGTTGGCTCATCCGGCAGTTGCTGAAGTATATCGAACCCCACTCCATCCTTCATCTCCACATCTAAAAAAACGAGGTCTGGATTATTTTTTTCAATGGCATGAAGCCCGGAAACCACCCCATGAGCAAAATCAACTACATTAATATCAGGACAATACCTATTCAACAATCCCCTTAATGCCTCGACACTGGTAAGTTCATCATCTATTATTATAGCTGACTTATTCATATTATTACCTTATATTTATAATTTGTAAGAAAGAAGTAAGAAACATAACCAAGATAACATTTTTTTTACATCTTTATATTACCGACTTCATATAGTATTTCCCAACAGCATAGTCACTAACATGCGATTAAAATGTATTATTCTAAGTTTATGCCTATTGGTCAGCTACACTATGGCAGCTCAGGATATAAGCTTTGAGAAGAAGGTAATTTCAATTGAAGAACTCCTAGACTCCACAGTATCAATTGGTTCATTCCTGGACCTTGACATCAGGCATTCTCCGGTAAGTATCTCCGTTATCACTGCTGATCAGATTCAAAATTCAGGAGCAAGACATTTATCTGAATTACTGGAAATATACGTCCCTGGTTTTCAATACATGTACAATAAATGGAATGGTATCATTTGGGGAATGCGTGGAGTAACAGCGGACAGAAATACCAAATTTATCTTTCTGGTAAATGGCCATAAGATGAATACTGAATCAAGAGATGGAGCATTTTCAGAACTTAACCTTGGTTTTTTATCCGACCTTGAGAAAGTTGAAGTACTTAGAGGACCTTCCGGACTTGTTTATGGATCTGGCTCTATCGGTGGAGTTATCAACCTTGTTACCAAGAGATATATTCAGGATAAAAGATTACTGGAAGCTGGTATAGAAACATGGAGCCTGAAAACCGGAGGTACAACAGATAATTTTTCGGTTTCAGAAAAACTTAATAATGGCGGCACCATACAACTTTATGGTGGAATAAAATGGTCTCAGGGAAGTGGTATGGAAACACCACATATTTATGGAAGACCTTCCTGGCCTTCGCCTCAGACAAGAGCTGATCATCCGACAACAGGTATACCAGCCACAGGCAGCAGCTGGGACACTCCTGGCAATTTTATCTTTTCTACAGATTATCAGATTAAAAACTGGAGAGCATATGCCCGAGTCACTCATCAGGTTACCAATGCTGCAGGAATGTTTGTCCTTGACCCCTGGCCTGAGATAGCAGGAGTACCAGACTCCACAGCTTCCCCCAGAATGGTAGATGGTAAACTTGTAAGCCCGCTTGGCTTTTGGGGGCAAACAGAAGGTAATGGCAATAACAGAAGACAATATAAACTGAGCAATATCACCATTCAGATCAATAAAGATATAAAGCTTAATAAAAATCCTATCAAACTGAATTGCGGTGTGGATCTGGTTTCCAGCAAAATTACAGTTCAAAAGCTTCCCGCATACAACAGCGTTGCTCATGAAGAAATAAAAGAAATTGAAGCATTCGGAGAAAGAAGATTTAATCTGACCGGCACTTACATTATAAACAGAAAATCCTTTCAGATAGCGACAGGTATAGACAGCAGAATGTTCGTTTTCGGAAAAGACCTTGCCGGTAAAAATTCTCAGCAGGAAAAAGCAAACCATCCTATTATTGCAAATGTAATATACTTCAATCAGGCGTTTTTCTCAGAAGGTGTATTTTTCCCTGATCCTAAAATAATGCTGGACATGGGTATCCGATATGATCTGCATACACGCACTGTCAATATAGGCGGATTCATCAATTCAAGATTGGGAATGGTATATACTATTAACCAGAACAGCAATATCAGACTTACCTATCAATCCTCCGGAAACAATGGAAGTGCCGACAATTATGAGCCCAACAGAAATATATTCAATGACCAGGGAGAACCATACCAGGAGCCACATTATGAAGTACCTACTGTAAAGCCTAATGAAAACTCAACACCTATCGAACCTGTAAGTACCAGAGAACTAAGAGCTCTTAAACCTGAGAAAGCTTATTCATGGGAACTATCTAGTCTTTATGAAAAAAAGAACTTAAGAGTCCATGCTTCTGTATCTTACAATACCATCAAAGATTTGTTTGCCTGGAATCAGGCTTCGTTCCGAGTGATCAATATAGGAAAATACCACTTTGCAAACGGTGAAATAGAATTACAATATAACATCGGAAAACTCTCTATAGGCCTTAACCATGTCATAAGCAGGCTGGTCAATACAGATGTTCTTAAAGAAGGAAAACAAATGGACAAACTGGTTTTTAAAGACAATGAATACAGCACCAAAATCATTGACGGACAAACCTATTATTATCCTGTTGTATTAAAAAACAAGCAAGGCCAAGATTCTACGACTAAATTTACGATCAACCCTGTATCAGATGGCATATCTATTGATGGAAAAAATTTCCTTAACCTTGCTTCAAATGTATCTAAAGCATATATAGACTTCTCCTTCAGCAGATGGTTCTCTGTTCATTCTGACTGGCGATTATTTTGGGGACTCAGAGGAAGAAGCGACATTATCAATTATAAATCAGAAGGTTCCGATGTACTAAAAGACTACTCCAAATACTACCAATACAACAGCACCTATCCATATCTTGATTTGGATAGAAGACTGATTGTTAAATGGAACATAGGGTTAAAACTAGCTTTAAAAAACTCCATGTTTCAGTTATTCATTTACGACATTCTTTCTCCTCAATCATCTTCTAATAATTTACATTCAATCAGGTGGCAGCAAATGTCTGACCCAAAAGTACAGACTGATCTATACAGTTATGACTTCAGGTCCTATGCACTAAAGGTTACTTTCTTTTTTTAAGTAACATTCATTATCTTTCCTAAAGCTGACCTAACATCTTAAAGAAAGGAACAGATATCGCCTTCATAAATATTCGTTCATTATGAATTCCCAATAAATGAATATTTACTTATTTTCACTTCAAATTCAATTGGCAATACTAATAAGGGGTTAATATATAATAATTTTATTACCTCCTACCACATAAAGCCCTTCACTCAATCCATTAATCTGGTTTACCCCTTTATTGTACTTAATTCTTCCAAATGATTTTCCTTCTACATTATAAATCTCCACTTCTCCAGAGTCCGGAGCATTGATATAAAGCACTTTTCCAAAAGAGTAAATGTTAGTAGCGTTTAATATATCCTGAGCTTTTGTCTGTCCTGTGACTACATCAGAACCTTCAAAAGATATTTTCTCAACAACAAAAAAATCCTGCATGCTTTCTTCCCCTGTAAACCCAAACGACATAGGTGTTGTAGGAGCGCCAGTCTGAACCACCTGGTAATTATACACCTTTCCATCTCTTGCTGTAATATTGGCCTTATAAATAACAGTAGAACCACTTCTGGAGATTCTTAACTCGACATTAGCACCTGTCATAATTGAAACAAAATTATTCCAGTTCCAATCATAGCTGTAAGCTAAACTTCCGAAGACATCCATAGCATAAGCATCTGCACGGATAAGCATCGTACTGCCACCGGAAATAGCACGAATGATATAATTATCCCAATTATCAGTGCTTACTGGATTGTGGTAATTATTAAACTTATAAACCAGCTCAAAATCGCCTGTAACACTGGTTGTATTTCCTTTTACTGAATTAAATGGAACTATATATGTTCCATCATCATTGGTAGTTCCCACAACTTCACGAGCTCCCAATTGCGCAACTGAAACCTTTTTAACATCCAAATAACAGGTTTCTCCTCCCAGGTATACATCTACTGCGCTCACAGGAGCGTTAGTTGAAGTACATGAATAAACCAATGCAGAATCAACATAAGAAAATATATTAATACTAGTCCCAAGCCTGGACACTTTCAGCCTTACCTTTTTATTTTTATAAACATCCTTAAAATGTGACCAATCCCAAGTATATAAATGTTTGACTGTGGCCCCCGTAAATGTTCCTACAGACCAGGCATCAGCTCTTAAATGCCAGGTCTCTGAACTGGTCTTTATTGCAATGGCCCAGTTATGCCAGTTTTCAGAAGCCTGAGTATAATTGTCAAACACATATTCTATCTCAAAATCTCCATTAACTGACTGTTTGTTAAATTTATTATAATCATCCCAAGTCAGGGAATATTGCCTGTCTCCGACTATAAGAGACTGGCCTTTATAATGAGTTGTAGATATTGTAGCTGTATTAGTTCTTTTATACCCCCACAAACACCTTTCATTATCTGAGTTCATAGCCGTAAATGCAACTGTTCTGGTAGACAAGCCATCCATGAGTTGTTCGCATACTACTCCTTTAAAAGTGCCTGCATTAGTGGTCAGGGTAATATAATGCTTCCCGGAAGCAAAATTATAAGTCCAAGTACCTGTATATACACCGGTCACTGTGCCATCAGCATTAACATACATTTCTTCTTCAAGATTACTCTTGAGTTTTGCATAATCAACAGAATTATGAGTAATCACGCTGTATCTCCCTGTAATATCTTCTTTGTTGTGCTCCGATTTAGTAAGACCAAAACCAACTCTATATTCAAAGGGAGCAGCTAAAGGCCATCCATTTTCATTAAAAAAAAGCTGATGTACTTCTACATTATGCCAGGCTGTACCATTATCAAACTTTGTATGATACACCATATAAGCAGATCCATCCTCATCTCTTAACACAGAATTATGCCCTTGAGCTACATTGGCCATATTCCACCAGTTATACTTATAATTCTGCATGATCGGCATTCCATATTGAGTATTATTTCCATAGTTAAAAATGTATCTATCAAAAACCGCATTATCACCGGTTACATCCGTATATTGTCCATCTATCGTACTTGAGCGGAAAACTCTCATCGTATAACCACCCTCAGGAGAGTAGAATCCCATAGATATGAACATATAATAATAACCGGTGCCATTTGCATCCTTTAAATAACATATGTAAGGACCTTCTCCTGAAACATAATATCCACCGGCAATGTGCAAGCCCATATAGGGATCAAAGCGAAGACGATTGCCATTCCAAACTGGACTGTTTCCTAATCCATAATTATAGGAATAATCACGAAGACCTGTTTGCTCATTGAGTTTTAAAAGGAAGATCCCGCCTGACCAGGAACCATATACCAGCCATAATTTCCCTGATTCGTCATACAAAACAGAAGGATCTATACAACTTACCGCGTAGGTATTATCCCATTTCCCTGCATTATCAAGATAGCGACCATCAACTGTTGATGTTCCTGCCACTTTTGCATAATCCGTCCTTCCGATACTGACAGAACTATTCGTAAATCCACCATGTACTGCTGCCCCCACTCTTTCATATGGCCCCTCAATTTTACTTGAGGTAAATAATATAATGGAGGATTTAAATTCGTTCCCGGACAAGGAAAAATACATTGTCCATTTACCCAAAGCCTTGTTATAAATAACATCAGGCGCCCAGAGATTTTCTTTAACGCTTTCAGAAGTTGTATGTCCGGCATAGTCTGCTTCACTTTTCACCAACTGGTAATAATTGCCCGTAGTTGTACCATTGATTGAAAAAGAAGGCGTAAAAGCTGTCCAGTTGATCATATCTCTGGAATAGGCTGCTCCAACCTGGGTTCCAAAAATATAGTAATACTTTGTGCGACTACCTGCTGCGTCATTGGATGGATAAGAATTACCATTTGCATCCTTATATACGATCACGATAGAGGGATCATGAACAGGAACTGTAGCGGCCTTGGCAAGCCTGATCACAAACAAACTTACAGCGAGAATAAAATAAACGAATGTTTTTATCATCTTTTGTCTATTATGCTAACTGGAAATACAATTTCAGGCACCTATAGGTAACAACATTATTAAAAAAAATATAGAATTTATTATTCAAAACCGATGAATACTGAATTTTAACAATCAATTATACTAAAAAAGAAGAGGCTCCCCCTTTAAGACAGCCTCTTTTAGATAAATGAAAATATGTTTTTTTACTATTTTACTGGTATAACCTTATTCTTTTATGATAAAAACTGTGCTATTAAAAGAATCTCCGAAAACCTTAATCAAATAAAGTCCTTTATTCAAGCCATTACCTATCTCCGCCTTATTATTGGCATTTCCAACCATGATTAACGCTCCTTTGCTATCAAATACCTGGTAATTAAATTGCCCCGGATAACAGATAGCTGTATTGTCAGTGAACGGATTTGGATAGGCTTTCACTTCATTCAGAGTACTAACATCTTTAATATCAGTAACAGTGCAGGGATCTTCAGAAATGGAAACAGTTGCAGAAGTTACTATACAACCATTTACATTTGTAACAATTACCCCATAAGATCCTTTTGAAACAGCAATATAGCTTGTACCTGTCCCAACCCGTGTATTCTCTCTTTTCCAAACATATGAAGTACCCGATGCAGCCACTAATTTCAAATCCATTCCCGGACATATAACGGTATTGCCATCGTAGCTCAATAAGCTGTTTTTGACCGTAACCTTACCACTGCTTCCAATAAAAGAAGGACGGCTATTACTTGTATAGGAACCCAATAATACATTTTCATCACCAAACACTGCAACATCACTACTAAAGTCTTTATCCAGATCAATTCCTCCTGTATTCTCAACCTTTAAAGAATATATACTTGCACCTGTTGCCTCTATATCAAGTCTGGCACCTGACTTTACCTGCACACCACACGTTCCCAAACCATTTACAGATCGAACCTGTAATTTACCTTCACTAACAATCCAGTTTCCCTTAAAATTGCTGGCAGTACTATTCACACGCAATACACCAACACTTGTTTTGGTTAGGTCATAATTACCGGTGATTGTTCCATTCAGCGTAAATACCGTCGCAGCTGCTGAACCAGCCATAAGTACAGATGGAGCCTCCACTTTAATATTTGAAGTAAGCGCAAACTCCGGGTTACTTGTAAATACCTTTAAAGCACCACCATGCAAGCGGATATCATTAGCTGTGGAATTGCCATTCACCAGCCTTAAGATACCATTTACTTCCACAGTTATTGGCGCTGTATGATTTAAGTCAGTAATCTGCACTTCACCTGTTCTGATGATCACCGTATCAATTTTCGTAGGAACTGCTTTAGGTGACCAGTTGTTGGTATTTGTCCAGGCAAAGTTGCCGCTGTTTTCATAGTTATAAATATACTTTTTAGGTTTATCCGGAATTATGACAGTTCTGATTTTACCTACACCAGCATATTTCGGAACGACAGTCTTCACATCTGCTGTAGTTGATGTAAGCACATGGGAATACTTGTATGCAATATTAGCGTTACAACTTGCCGGATAAGCTCTTGAGGTACGCGAAACTTCTATATTATCAATTCTCTCTGTTTTTCCTGGTGCATCTGTTGGGGTATAAATTGAATAATGCAATGCTTCGTAATAATTCTTTTCAACGCGAACACATGTATTGGCCCTTATTTCAGTGGCATCCTGAGCTCCGACAATATAGTTATTAAAAAAGTGTCCAACTGAACCACGATACATTGGCACTCGCAATTTCACCTTATTATAATAATTATGATGTAACGTTACTTTCCTGTCAGCATATAAATCATCATCAGCGGCTCCTACAAGCCCACCTTTATGATGATCATGAAAATAACACCATGAAATCGTGATAAAGCCCGTTTGCTGTTTAATATCCAAAAGTCCATCATACTTATCTTTATTTGTTTGAACATTAGGATCTTCAGAATATATCTCACAGTGATCTATCCAGATATTTTTACTTGTACCATAAATTGATATACAATCGCCTCCATTTATATTGCCAGGATTGGATGCACCTACTAAAGTAATTTTAAGATTTTGTATGATTATGTTATTCTGACTTCCAATACCGAGTCCGATGCCACTTAAAAATGCAGTACTGCCTTCTCCGATGATGGATTTATTTGATTTAACATTTATTGCACCTCCGGAACTTCCGTTGGAGATAGTTCCTTTCACCATTATAACATAAGGGGGTGAACTCTCTGCATAGGATTTTAACTGAGCATAAGTTGTGGCCGTTACGGTAGTACCACCTTGTCCTCCTTTTGTACCTCCATTTTCAGTAGCAAAACCTACAAGCGAAAAATCAGGAGTTTGGGCGAATGATTGAATACAAAGAATTAGCGCGGTTATTAAAGTATACTTTTTCATTTCAAATATTCTCATTTTGAATAAAACCAAACATTTTATAGCTATCAGATACTTATCGACAGACATAGGCCTGACTTCATAGTTCACTGAATTTCACAATTAACTAAGAATACATTTCTCAAAATGCAGAAGTAACACTTTTTAAAAAATTTCTTTTTAAATACAATCAAATCTTGAATCACTTAAACAAACAGAAGAAAATAAAAAAAGCGCCATGAAGACGCTCTTTCCTATCAATCTATTACAAAAAATCAAACAATTACTCTTTTACCAATTGTAAGTATTTGTCACCAATCCTCAACAAATAAAGCCCTCGGGCCAGGTGATTACCAAGTTCAATCTTATCTGTTGCTTCTCCTTCTTTAATAAGAATACCTCTGCTATCATATACCTGATAAGTAAAGTACCCTGTAAAATATACACCTGTAAGACCGGCAAAAGGATTAGGATACACTTTCAATACTTCTGATTCTTTAACTGCATCAACACTTGTTACTGTGCAAGGATCTGTAGAGACGACCACCGGAGCTGATTCAATCTTGCAGCCATTACTATTGGTTACAATCACATTATAAGAACCAGACTGAGTTGTAGTATACCCTGATGTTGTTCCAACCTGAGTCCCTGAGTTTTTCCACACATAAGAAGTTCCGGATCCTGCCTGCAGTGTAAGATCAAAGCCTGGACACAGCAAGGTACTTCCGTCAAAGCTTAACAAACTTTTACTAACTGAAAGTTTTCCTGCACTTCCTATATAAGAAGGACGTTGACTGCTCACATAAGAACCTGCATATAAATTTTCTTTTCCGAAAACTGCAACTTCAACATTAAGGTCTTTATCAAGATCCACTCCACCAGTGCTGTCTATTTTCAGTGAATAAACGTTCACACCTGCTGCTGCTTCTATATCTAATCTCGCACCTGCCTTTACTTGCACACCACAAAGACCAAGACCATTGGCCGCACGTACCTGTACCTTACCTTCATTGACAATCCAGTTGCCTTTGAAAGCTGATGCCACACTGTTCAGGCGAAGTACACCAACACTGGCCTTCGTTAGATCTGCACTTCCGGAGATGGTTCCGTTTAAGGTAAATACAGTAGCCGGTTGAGAACCTGCCATCAAGGTGGAAGGCGCCTCTACTTTAATATTTGAAGTGAGTGATAATTCCGGATTACTGGTGAACACTTTTATTGTTCCACCCTGCATTCGGATATCATTCACTGTTGAGTTCCCATTTACAAGTCTTAAGATACCATTGGTTTCCACATAAACAGGTGCAATATGCTCCAGGCCGTTAATCTGAACTTCTCCTGTGCGCACTATGATGGTATCAATTGAGGTTGGCACTGCTTTTGGGGTCCAGCTATTGATATTAGTCCATGATAAATTACCGCTGTTATCATAATTGTATATATATTTAATAGGTTTAACAACTATAGGAGTGCAACTTCCTTCACCCACCAGGCAACTAAGATATTCCTCTATATTTGTATAACCGTCTTTGTCATCATCCCCTTTATCATCAGCCACTTTGGGATTCAAGCCTCTTGCTTTCTCCCAGTCATCAGGCATACCATCCTTATCTGTATCAACAGGTGGGGTTCCTTTGGCTACTGTCCCAACATTTCCGCTTATTCCGTTATCATCTTCAGTGTTAATAATTTTCCCCTGTTTGCCATAAGAAGTCAACTGTTGGATAAGAAGTAAATCAACCGCGTCTCGCACTCTGGAAGCACCCACATTTTTGATAACATTATCGAGAGCCGCTTGTGCCGACATGGGTGTCCCTACTCCAGGATGAGCAAAAGGAGTATTTTTTACCGTAGCAGTTTTATAATTAGTCAACAATGTTCCATTTAACACTCCATCCTTGTTTGCATCCACCCAATTATCTTTAGCATATACATTAAAAGATGGGGTTGTATTAGTTATATGTGAACCTGAGCTGCTTGACGGTCCGTAAATAAAATAATTACCAATGAGGTTACATTCTGACAATCCCTCTGTGTCGCCCATAATATAGCCATTTGTTCCCCAGTTATAAAGAACACTATTAATAAACTCATGAGCCCCTCTTGCTTTAGGGTTACGGGTTTTATTGCTATGATACAACGAGCGAATCACCGACCATTTCCCGCTTTGCATAAGACCACCTGTTGAATGGTTCCTATTGTTGATACCTTGACCGATGATACAGTCTTGTAAAGTAATATTATCGATACCACTCCCATTCACATCAAACGTACCATCACTTCCCCAAGAGACAGAAACGTGATCGAAAATATAGTTGGTACCGGCTGATATAGCTACAGCATCTTTACCGGCATCTCCATTTTTCCCCATCCGAATCCGGATATATCTTATGATGTTATTTCCTGAACTACCATTAAAGGCTAATCCATTGCCATAGATTGTTATCCCCCCACCAGGAGCAGTCTGACCAGCCACGTAAATATTACGATTGACCACTATACGTTCGTTAATATTTATTACACCTCCGATATCAAACATTACGATACGATTGGGTTTGCTCACGGCATCTCTGAACGACCCTGCACCTGCATCATTCAAATTGGTAACATGGTATACTTCACCGACTCTGCCACCTATAGCGAAACGACCAAATCCCTGTGCTCCCGGAAAGGCCGGAAGCTGTGCCATACAGACGGTCACTCCCATCCATATTGTTATTATTACTGGAATCACCAGTTTAATTCGTTTAAGTATTGACATGATTAACGTTATAAGGTTCGTAATAAAGAATTAAAGAAACTAAGTCTGTCAGTACATGATATCGCCATGCACACTAGAATTCCAAACCAACCCTGTCGTCAAAATCATCTGAGAGTTCTGGCTCTGAATTATTTTTTTTTTCATCATCTCTCCCGGGTTAATTTCATGTAGAATACCCGACTTAAACCTTACGAGTAACACTTTTGTGAAAAAAAATATCAAATATTCTGAAATCACCTGACTGTGAAAGTTTAAAAAAAATGAGATTAAACAAAAAAGAGCGTTAAAAACGCTCTTCTTGTAAATCCTTGTTGGAAACATTGACCACTAATGTTACTTAATATTTATTTAATACTTCACAAACTTGTATACCTTGTTTTGAATTTTAGCAAAGTAAACACCTGGCTTCAACTCATTACCAAATTCAACTTCTGACACATTACTAAACATCTTAACAAATTTACCATCATCATTGACTATCACGACATCAGCATTCCTATCCAAATTGATATTAAAATTGCCTGCACTCGGATTTGGAAAGATAGACACAGAAGTTTCCTTGTGCTCTCCTTCTAATGAAGTAATCACATCACAATCAGCTTTGGATAATCCTGAACTTACATACCCTATCTGATCAATATTGGCAAGACCATCTGCAGTAGAAGCCATTAGCTGTAAAGTATTGACTCCTGAATTGAGTGTAAGAATAACATCCACTGACTTGTATGCAGTAAAATCTCCTGTAGCCGGAAAACTAACCAGATTAGCCAATGCACTGCCATTTACATTTATTATAGCAGTACGGTCTGCAGTACCTCCACTTGCATATCGGAAACTAAGCACCTTAGAACCTGCAGTTTCCGAATTGACTTTAAAAGTAATTTCAGCTCCCACAGCATTAGGAACATTGATGTAAGATGTTCCTTTAAAGCCTGCATTCTTGCTTTCTAGCACACCATCATAACTACAAGCTTCATCTTCGGCTTCACCGGTTGCAAGACAGGCAGTCTTTCCGGTGGTACCTCCGACACATCGACTGCAGTTATCCAATATTGCATTTCCATTTTCAACACCTGCGCAATCTTTAGGTTTTGCCGCAACTACAATGGTAATTACAGAAGAAGTAGTTTTTGCTCCTTTATCATCTGTAGCAACTGCTGTAATTGTATACGTACCTGCTGCAACACTAGTCCATGTAAAACTATATGGTAAAGTGGCATCGCTGCCAAGCAAAGTGCTACCGTTATAAAATTGTACATTGGTTACTGTTCCGTCTGTATCTGCTGCATTTGCATTGAATGTAATGGAAGCTGGAGCAGTAAAACCGGCGTTGTTTGCCGGAGAAGTAATACTTACAGTAGGAGCCACATTAGGAGTTGTATTACACCCGCAACTTGTCGGGCTTGTCAATGTAGGACCAGCTCCACAGGAAGCATTCGTTACAACCGACTTCACATCCTTGGCTGGAAACTTATAATACTGATAAGGTGGAATAAACACAGTATATCCTCCAACAGCCTGAGAGCTACCACTGGCTCCAACAAAGTGACAATCAATCACAAATATACCTGCCTTACCTCCATCACTAATGAGACCTATCGGGCTACTGATGTTATCAAAATAACAACCCTCCATTCTCTGATTGGCCATAAATCCTGCCCTTGTACCTCCACTTCTACTGTAATAACAATTCAGAACATGAATCTTCCCGTAGCGTGATCTTGGAGTACGAGAGTTCACATTATCCCACCAGCAATATGCATAGGTAACATTCAACTTTCCGTGACTCGCAGGTTCGTTATCGCTTGAGCCAATCAGGTTTGACAAATTATGCTCACCACCGGTAACATAAGTGAATTTACACCAGGTAGCAGTAACATTATCAGCTCCCTTTACCACATCGAAGTTTCCATCTTCCCCTTCCATAATGGTGCAGTGGTCAAACCAGATTCTTTTGGCACTACCGGAGATATTCACACAATCCCAATTTTGCTGTGAATTGGAATTTCCTGGACCTCTGCAGATAAGGTTTCTGACAATTATATTCTGCTGACTTATCTGCCAGGAGCACTTAACTGTAATGTTTGGCTTTACACCGACAATGGTTTTATCCGATTTCACATTTAACACATCTCCTGATGTTCCCTTATAACCATTCCCCATATCATTCATTACATAAATGACTTTTGCTCCGGTAGATTCTGCTTGTGCTTTCAATTGAGCAAAGGTAGTTACCTGCACTGGTGTAGCATTGCCACCTCCGGTAACGGGGCCTACATAACTTTGTCCGTTCAGATTGGCCCATCCCATAGATTCACAAGAATATTGGGCATAACCATGCGAAGAACATAGTCCAACTATACATACAACTATGTATACTACTTTGGTAAAGAAATTTTTCATTTTTTAAATGTTTATCCGTTTATTATTTCTTAACTACTATGTATATTTTTTTAATTTTTTACCAGAAAGGTTACTATATGCAGATCAAAGATTCCTTTCTCCTGTTTATTAAAAAATTCACCTTATCTCTCAATTACCTTATAAATCTTGACCCCGCCGCCACAGCGCCTCTGTTTAATTTTTACATCCGGCACCGGACATATCTATACTGAAAAAGAGCCATTCAGAATAACAGTAAGGATATTACTTTTCTTTTATATCTTTTTACAGTCAGCCAAAAACGCAAGTGTTGAATCATATTCAGCTTTTATCATTTTAGCTAAATACACAGGAGGAAAATAGAAAGTAACTATTTGAAGGAAATATTTTTTGTAAGCAGAAAGCGGGAAGCGAAAAGTAAAAAAACATAGACTTCTATTTTTCAACAATTTAAGATATAAACATAAGCTTAAAGCAAAGGTTAAAAATAAATTCGTCTCCCTGCTAGAGGTCAGTTGAAAATGAGGATTGTTAGTAAGAAACTTAAGACTTATTTTATAATGTCCTCCATAATATAAGTTATCTCCATAAACATAGCCAGTGTTGTCGGATATAGATTATCAAGGGGCTCCGTCATTAATGACGAAGCCCCTTGATAATCAAACCCATAAAAAACAGGTATTTTAAAAGTCAGAGATAATCTTCTACAACTTTGGATTATTATCTACTATCGATTTCTGAAACGTTACATTTAAGTCAGACAAGGAGTCGATTCCAAATTCTTTAAGCGCAGACATCAATTGCTCTCCTTTGATATTTTTATCTCTCAACTCTATGACAAAATCTTTTAAAGATTGAATTGAATTCAGAATCTTACTAATCTCTTTCGTAATAGGCACCTGAGCTTGTTTCAATTCATTGTATGCCTGCTCTCTGATAGTGTCTGAAGATTTAACCAACAAAAGTTCCTGCTCAAAATCCTTATGTAACGTAGTTTTATAAGTCTCTAAGCTTGTGGCTATTTCACTCATTTTGAGTATCACCATTTCGTTATAATTTTTCTGTGCCTCTTCTATCGCTTTGAAAGTTTCTTTCAGACGCTCTTCATAATCACCAAATGAGTCCACTTTAATCCAGAGATCTGCAACACTTTTGATAGGGTAATCAGCAGCTTCCTGCATACCAAAAATTTCTTGACGCAAGCTGTTGATTGCCGCAAACCCAGGCTTAATAGCAGCAATGGCTAAAACACCTAAAGTGGCGTAAATTCTAAATTCAGGAGTAATTCCTGGAATATGGCGGCTTATATAATACACAAAGGCTGCATTCAGCGTGTGGACTATAATTGCAAAAATTGCCGAGCGTTTTTTAATTTTCTTAATCCGGGCTAAATCGCTATCCAGATTCACACCCTCAGGCTTTTGAGGATGATTCTGCCTTCTTTCTAAATCGGTCTGAGCCGCCCGGGCCACAAAATAGGTACTTCCCACCAAAATACTCATGGAAGAAACATACCAAAGATAAAGCGTTGCAGAGATCCAAACATGCATTTCATAAGTGGTACCACCGTATATTGAAATACACCATTTTAAGATAAAAATAAGTAACACGGATCCCCCAATCCATAAAAGCCATTCAATAAATGTAGAGGTTAAGTAAGCTCTTCTGTTATACTGCATAAGAAAATTGTTTCAAATAATTGAACAAAACTAATTCAATTATATAATTTAAAATAATAAAATAGCAATGATTACTATATCGAAAGTGAATATAAAGATGTTCAATTGATAAAAAGAAGCCTGGTAAGGACGGAAATAAATAAAGTGCTTAAATCAATTCACTCAACATATTGTCATTAAGTGATATTTGCTAGTTTCATAGTCAAACATCTGAAGTTTCAATCGTCAATCTGCCAGAGTGATCTAGTTCAATCATATTTATAGCACCTCCATTCCCTATGTAAATTTCAATAATCATCTTTCCATTTTGTTGAAAAACCCTCCCTCAATGAACCTAATTCTTTTAACCTGTCCGGTAAATCCGTTTCTTCGGTAACTTCTAGTGCAAACCAGTTGGATGTTCCTCGCATAGCATGTTCTGATGGAGATTCTATAAATGCATTTTTATCTGTTAACAACTGCCCTGAGGAGACTAATGATTGGTAGATGTTTTTATCCAATACCATTTTAATCTGAACAGTCTTTGTACCACTTATAGATCCTTCATTTCTAACGTCCCAACGTAGATTAAAAAACATCAATAAATCAACATACTCCCATACCTCGGGGCTAGCTTCGACAGTTGCTTCCAGGCGATTATCTATGTGACGAAGTTCCAGCAGGGTCATCTGATAGGATGCATAAGGATTCAACATGAATAAAATTATTGAACTGGCTGTAGTCATAAACTAACTGTAAAAAGATTAAAGATTTATAAAGGTGCTGATGAATCAAACACTATGTTCAGGAATAACTTTTATAAACATTGTTATTATTTAAAAATTACTAAATCCTGGTGCTTCTTGAACGAGTATACAGCAGGAAGGGTTTTACAAATCAGTGGTGCTTTTTAACTGATACTGAAACCATTCGATGACACTAAAATAAAAGTGTAAAAAAAACATAATAATTTTCCTCCATTTTTAGTATTTTCAATGAAACTTTTTTTACTAATGCAATTTCTTTTTTTATTGTGGAGAACGTACCGCGGACCAAAGGGCGAAATGAATGCGGCAGGGGCTATTTTTTTCTTTAGTCTTCCTTTCCTTTTAGTCCTCATCGTTTCTATCTATTATTTTCTTAAATGGAAACAGATTAATATTTTAAAATTATTCCGTTACCTGAAACCCCTTCCTGCTGTACATAAAGAAATCCTCAAAAAGAAGAATCCATTCTATACAAAACTGTCTTCAGATTATAAAAACAGATTTGAGCAAAGAGTAAATCACTTTCTGATTAATAAAAATATCACAGACGAATCAGGTAATGATGTTTCTGATGAAAAGAAAGTAACAATAGCAGCTACCTTCATTCAGCTTACAATAGGATTAAGACCTGTGTTTCTTTCAAACTTTAAGACGATTGTTGTAAGTCAGAAAGAATCGCACTGGGGTGTAAAGAAAGGTAATAGCAAAACCTTTAAATTATCATGGTCGGAATTTGAGCTTGGTATTACCAATACTGCTGATGGATACAATCCGGGACTTCAGCTGATGGCAGAAGCTTTATTTGAAGAAAACCTGATGCAAACAACGGGTGCAGCAATATTCGGAGAATCTGCATTCAGAAAATGGCAGGGCGTTTCGAAAAAACAAGCTGAATATTTTATCAATACAGGACTTAGTCAATTCAGGAGTTATAGAGAAGTTAATAAGGATAAATATTTTGGTGCCTCCACAGTTTATTTCTTTGAGAAACCTCAGGATTTCAAACAAAGATTTCCTGATATGTACAAAGCTATGAAAGGATTGCTCAATCAGGATCCTGTTAAAAACAAAATAATATAAAGGTCTGTCAACTACCTAAAAAATGGTTGAATCGGGATTTAAGGGATATATGGATTCATGAGATAAATAATTTTATTATACTCCTAGTTTCCTGCTAGAATCATCGTTTTCTAATTGGCGATTGTATCGACTAATCTCAAATAACAAATATATTAACCAGCCCTTTTCCTCCTGCATTCGCACTGCTGTTTAAATAATGTATCTGCCTGCCATAACAAAAAAAATATCGGGGTGTATTGCAAAATGAATTAATTAATAGCGATATCGCTAACCTCGGAAATCCTCGTTGGAAACGATGACTACTGAAAATGGTAACTTCAAGACTACAAACAGGCCTGGATAGTTTTCAAATTGGATTACGAGATAATACACAATGGATAAACTTAATGTATAATTAGTGCTCCCCTATATGCATCCTATTGATCTTAATTCTTTGCCATAAAGGAATTATAATACACTTATTCAATAGTAATTTTCGACAACCAGCTTTTTATTATTACTTCCAACCACGGTAGTTATAAAGCTACATTTAAGTATGGGCAATTACATGGCAGTAGATTTTTTATTATTCAAGACTTATGCTTAGCTTTCTTTGCAAAATAAAATCTGAACAAAAAATTATTAAATAAAAAGAGGAACTTATAGTAAATCAATGAAAACGTAGCCCACTTATAATCAAAAGGATACTGCATTTACATTACTCTTTTGCAAGGCCTAATCCTTTTCATATTTGGAAGCATGATAAAACTAGTGAAAATACTATGTTTAGGAAAAGCCTTATAAACCTTATATTTGCCATTAGAGCATTATATTTTTGATTCATTTTTTTAAATAATTTAAGATTGCATATTGATATTCTTTACTATGAAAAAAAACGCATTAATATTTTTAGTCTTTTATTTTATAATGGTTAATAGCAAAGCACAAAGTTTGATAAAGATTTATGATAGTGGCATTAGCTATATTTTTGCTCTTGATAAGGATAGTGCCTTATGGTGTTGGGGATACGATCAGCCGCCGGGGAAAACGGGTACAGACCTTATAAGTCCCGTTAAAGTGAATAATAATGATAAGTGGCTTGATATTCCAAAAGTATACAATTTCAAATATCGGTTTGGTATCAAAAAAGATGGGACACTGTGGAAATGGGAAGCTAGTTCCACGACGCCTCCTAATTTGTGGGATCGGAATTCGAAATGGAAGGCCATTGCAAGTGGATCTGGTCAGGTTATTGGAATTAAAGAAGATGGAACCTTATGGTCATGGGGAGATGACAATGCCAACGGTGCACAGGGAAATGGAACAACTATTGCTTACAGCACTCCATTTCAGATTAGTAATGAAACAAACTGGATTAAAGTTTTTGCAGGTGAATACTATTCTATGGCACTTAAATCAGATGGCACACTGTGGTCTTGGGGATCAACCGGATACGGGCAACTTGGTTTGGGCTTTACAGGTACTATTAATGTTTTATCTCCAACACAAATCCAAGGTGATGATTGGGAACACGTAGTTTGTGGCAGGGCTACGACATATGCTTTGAAAAAAGACAGTACTCTTTGGATTTGGGGGTCTGGTGAATATGGACAAATGGGTAACGGAGAAACACAAATTATTAATCGCTCTCCGGTACAATTAGGAACAGCAAATGATTGGACAGCCATAGCTGCTGGTGATTTTCATTTTATAGGAATGAGAGGCGGAAGAGATGTATATTCCTGGGGAGCCAATAGGTATGGTGAAATGGGAAACGGAAATGCTGATGTTGTAAAATTTCCAATATTGATTACTACTTCTGCAAAAGCTATCTCTGCCGGCTATTGTAAATCATTTTACATTAATGAAGACGGAAGTTTTTGTTCTGCCGGAGAGAATCAAACAGGAACGCTTGGTCTTGGCTATAATAGTATTGGATTTACGACTTCATTTGGATGTAGCACTCCAGTTATTACCTCAGTTATAGAAATGAATGAATCCCTTAACACCAAAGTGTACCCCAATCCCTTTAATGAATATTGCACTATCGAACCTTCAAAGCATTTTAAAAAATACAATTTTGAGTTATTCGATGAAGCAGGGACACGAATCCAGCAAATCACCAATTTAGAAGGGTGGGTGACTTTTAAAAAAGATAAGTTAAAGCCAGGAGTATATTTTTATGTGTTAAAGGAAATGAACACTATGGAAATGGTAAGAGGAAAATTATTTATACAATAATAGTTTCAAAATTTTAGAGAAGATCACTTTTTACAATTTATATACCTTATGAAGTTAAATATAAAGTTCAGTTTTTTAATTATTACACTATTTCTTTTTAGAAACGTCCATTCTCAGATAATCTTTAAAAAACAAATTAAAGTACCTGGTGTTCAGACTGGCAAATCAATTCTCCCCCTTGAAGACGGTGGCTTTTTTGTTGTGGGGAGGAATTTGAGTTCTTCTACAAAACTCTCTAATTTATTTTTATTAAGACTCAATGAATTAGGTGATACCCTTTGGACAAAGACTTATACAAGTCTGGGAGAAGTTCTGGGGGAACGTATCATAAAAACAAAAGACAATAATTTCCTGATTGCCGGGACAACTTATGCAAGTATTTATTTATGTAAAATCACTCCATCGGGGGAAGTGATGTTCACTAAGAATCATCCTGCACAATATGATGATTATAGCAGGCCTTTCGACGTAATTGCAACTTCAGATGATGGATTTTTGATTACAGGGGAATCGTTTTCTTTGGAAGGTTATGTTCATTCTAAAATTTTAAAAACCGATGCAAATGGAAATGTCTTATGGTCGAGTGGAATTGCATCTAAAGGCAATGGTGCTGCAATCTCTTGTATAGAAACAGAAACCGGTGATTACTTGATCTCTGGTACTTCATTTGACGGAACTCATGATCCGGTTATTCTCAGATATAGTTCTTCAGGAACTGTTAAGGAGACCCGAAGATATAAACTTGATATGTCAGGTGGCGGTGGGAGAATCATAAAATATCCTGGAGTTGGTTATTTAATAGCTGGCGAGAAAGGCTATTATCCAACTAAGAAAGGATACTTTTTTATAGTGGATGAGCAACTTAACCTGGTTTCCGGTAAAGCGATTGCGGAACTGCTTAAAGATAATGACTATACACCTGAAGTGGATATTGATATAACTAAAGATGGTAATATTATAGCGTGTGGTTATACTTCAAAACTAGTGCAAGATGATTCTCACAACTTCTTTAGAGTATGCAAATTCGATACTTCTTTCAATTTAATCTGGAAAGTGGATATTGATGATTCTCCAGGAGTAGCGGAAAGTATTAAAGTTTTGCCAGACGGAAATATCATAGCGGTGGGAGAAGTTGCAATTCCGGATCAGGATGTATTGGTAGTTAAACTTGAGGATAATAAATGTACACCATCAGAGGTACCTTTAATTTCAGCATCGACGGAAACAGTGTGCAACGGCGATCCTGTAACATTAAAAATTGCTTCAGGTAAACTGGGTGGGGCTCAAGAATGGAAATGGTTTATGAAAGGTTGTGAAGGTAGCGCTGTAGGAACAGGTGATTCTATAGTTGTTTATCCGGCAAATGCATATAGTATTACTTACTATGCAAAGGGAAGCGGAGGCTGTATCGTCTCATCTAAGTGTGGTTTTAAAACCATTTATATTAAATCTTTACCTGTAATAGGAATTAATAAGAACTCGTCTGTCTGCATAGGGAAGTCTATATCCCTTAAAGGTACGGGAGCACCAACAATACTATGGGATAATGGTGTAAAAAATGGTATTTCATTTTATCCTACTGAGACAAAAATATATACAGCCACAGGGATTGATGCAAATGGATGTAAAAATATAAATAAGGTAAGAATTACTGTTCTCCCATTGCCGAATCTAACTGTGACTGAAGACCATACCATATGCAGTGGTGATCCCCTTACATTATATGCAAGCGGGGCGCCCAGTATTTACTGGTATGATGGTATAAAAAATGGCGTTTCATTTTATCCAACCAGTACTAAAACCTATGAGGTTATGGCCCTTGATGCTAATAATTGTGAAGCCCGTAAAAAAGTCACTGTAACAGTGGATATCTGTACGAATGTTTCTTCACCTCTACAAACTGAGCCCTTGAAACTATTTCCTAATCCTGCGGAAACCTATCTAAATGTACAATCGGAAGATTTATTTGACAAAATATTCGTATATAATGGCTTAGGTCAGTTAGTTGCAAATGAAGTTTTCTCAGAAGGAAATGTTCGTGATATACATTTAAATCTTGAACCGGGATATTACAATATTTTCCTTTACAATGAGTCTAGTTTGATTGGCAGGGAGAAACTGATAATAAAATAGGATATACATATCCTGCTAAAATAAAAGAAGTCCTCACTTAAGCTGTGAGGACTTCCTTTGTTTTAAGCCTATTGAACAAATCAACAATTCTTTTTATAATTCAACATCTAGTTATCAAAAAATCTTCTTAGAAAATCTTAAATACGCGTTCTTGTGTCCCTGATTTAACATTTACAATTGATAGTTCATTCACGACAGGTAGTTCTATTTGTCTGGCCGAAGTAAAATCTTTCTCAAAAATTTTGCGACCCAAAATATCATACATTAAGATTTTCAATTCTGCGCCATCAGGATTTATGATAGAATTGAATTCCGGAGAATAAGATATTGAATACTCAACTTGCTCATTAACATTGCTAGTAATAACATCATAGTCCTGTATTTTTAATAAAGCTAATCCATTTGAGGTTTGGGCAAGCTTTACAACATCAACACTAGCAGAAGACGAATAACCGAATCCGGTAAATACATCTTTTGACTGGTTAAAACTTAAAGCCGTAGCCATTGCCCAGTTAGAGCCTTTCATTTTCTTGAACCACTTTAAATTTCCGTTAGAACTAATTTTTGAGACATAGGCATCAAATGTTCCATTAATTTTAAAGTTTACTCCCATAAAAGATCCAGTAAGCGAAGAAAGATAACCACAGATAAAGACATCGCCATTTTCAGTTACAAACATATCTTTAAGATAATCATGTTTTGATCCTCCGGCTGATTTTGCCCATAGAGTCTTTCCTTCGGGATCTGTTTTGAGTACAAATATCTCATCAATTGAGCCTATTGTACCAAGTACTTCATTATAAAAGGTTACGGTATCTTTAAATGTCCCTCCGACATATATATTACCTTCATTATCAAGACCAACGCGAAATGCTTTATCAGAAGACCTTCCTCCATAACGATTTACAAATACAGGAATTCCATCCTTATCATACTTAGCAAGGAAAGCATCATCTTGCCCCAAAGGACTGAACCCAATCTCATCTGAGTTGTACTGTCCTTCAAAGTAACTAACACCAGCCCCTCCAACTACCAGGATATTATCATCGGGATCAACTTTTACTGAAAATGCCTGGTCGTCTATCATCGCATTTCCAGCTCTTCTTACCCAAATAACCTCTCCTTCAGAAGTTAGCTTGGAAATAAAGATATCTTTACCTCCGAAACTTTTAACTGAAAAAGAGCCAAAATTTGCAGTCTTATTGCTGTAATAACCTACAAGTATTATGTTACCCTCCGAATCTAAATCTAAGGCAGCCCCCTCATCATCACCTGCCCCTCCAAAATTTTTCACCCAAAGTATTTTACCTGTGGTATCATATTTTGCAAGGAAAATATCCTTAAGGCCACGTCCATCACTTTTACTATTGTCAAAATTAGATGTCCCTGATACAGATCCAGTAACATATAAATATCCTTGTTTATCATAAACAACACATCTGCCTACATCCGCTATGGCTAAACTTCCTCCTCCTGATTTAACCCAATTCCTCTGACCTTTTTTGTCAATTTTCATTAGAAAAATATCTTCTTTTCCGGTCGAGGTAACAATCGGGCCTGGTCCCCCGATATTTCCTGCAAAGCAACCTGTAACATATTGATTCTCTCCATCTGTTGCAATGGAATAAATTATTGCTTCCAAATTACTTGTTGTAATAATTTGATGGCCCCACTGAGCTGTTTGTCCTTTAGATGATAAATAATTAAAAATCAAAAGAGCAACTAAAAAAGGTTTAATATTTCTCATATTTATAAAAAAGAATTAAGAATTAACATTTCAAATGTAAAAATAACTGAAACAATTTAAGTTTAATAAATAGTATATCCAATCGAACATAAATTCCCTAAGTATATTCACTTAGAGAAAGGATATAATATAAACAGGAAGAGTGATTACTGAAAATCAAACTACATTTTGCTAAATCATTTTGTTCACATTGTCCTTGATTGTATTGAGCACTATGGGGGATGTGGAGGCCAGAGATTTTTTTTATTAAGTTTATGGTAATTTTAAAATTGAAGCTACCCTCGCTTTATAAGAAATAAATGATGAGATCATTATTAACGTATATTTTCTATTTTGCTTTTTTAAGTTCATTTTCTCAAACCAAAATTTCCTCATTAATTAAAGGTGTACAATCTTGCAACTTTGCTTATACCATATTAAGAAAATAAACCATTCAGAGAAAAAAGACTTCTTAGGACCGCAAATTCATATGGAAGTTCTCCATTAGGAGAAATTGACTGCACAGACATCAGATTGTTTAAACCTAAACGACATAAAGAGATTGTAATTCTTTCCTATCTAAGAATTACAGAGAATTATACCTGCTAGACCTGGAATTAAATGAACTTGAAGATTTCGGGTAGATTAAAGGATGTTTGATTTGCCTGACAGCTGAGTCAAGCAAAAGATTGGATATTCTCTAATGGCAATCTCAACGAAAGCAATCCAAATGGAGATATGCTTGAGACTTTACTATTCTAAGCAATAAGTCAATAAATCAACGAAACCTCTTGGGGAAAGAACACCGTTCCATATACAATTAACCCTATATTGGTAATTATTCAAAATAAAAATAAGATTAATCAAAGTTATTATGGAGAGTTTAAACTGAAAACCTGATTGTTAACTCCTATAACACAAAACAGTATCCAATAAAGAGATTCAAATAAATCAAATACACTAATCATTGCATCAATAACTGTAAGGTAACAATCGATGATAAACCACATTCCTCGGGATAAAAAAGATCGAACAATCAAGCAATTATTTTAGATCAACCTGAGGTAACAATTTTATTTTACAGTATCTCCTCCACAAAAACTCTTTCCTTACTTTCTTTTGTTTTGATATAAAGGAAGTAAACTATGAAAAAGCTGTCAATACTATTTACGACTGTATTGGCATCCATCTTTATTCTGAGTGGATGTCATCGTGGCGATTATACTGATTCGGATTATAGAGGAACTGGGTATCCCTACAATTATAATTATGATTATTCATACCCTTATAATTACTCATACCCTTACAACTATTCCTATCCATACAATTATTCATATCCTTATTATAATTATTATGGTGGACATGAGCATCACCATGATCATGATTTTGATAATGATGTGAACCGTAACAATATGGAAAGCAATCAACCTGGAATCCGCAAGAATACGGAAAGTGGTAATCCTGGAAAAAATAATAATATGAATATGGGAGGTGAACATCCTAGCAGCAACAACAATATGGGAGGTAGTCATCCTAGCGGAAGTAATAATCCAGGAGTTGGTCAACCTAGTGGTGGAAACAATCCGGGAGTCGGCCATCCTAGTGGAAGTGGTAATCCTGGAGGTGGTGGGCATCCGGGCGGTGGTAATCCGGGCGCTGGCGGACATCCTAGTGGAGGTAATCCTGGTGGAGGTAATCCTGGTGGCCATAAATAATAAATACATTAACAGTCTTGCCCCCCTGCTCTCATATCTTTGATCAGAAAATAAAAAGCGCAATTTTGCTTTCCCAAATTGGCAGTTAGAAGCACACCTCGATCCGTCGATAAAACATACTACTATTGGTAATATGGGGCATAGGAATATCCTTCTGACTGTCGGGGGACAGGTTTAGGCTTAGCATCTGAGCTTTCAAAAAGGATGAAAATTTGCCAATCTGGAGTTACAATTTGAAATTGCAAATCATATTGCAACCATCAGATCCTTCGCAGAGCTTTGGGAGATTACTTAGCTGATTGTGGTACTAAATAACATTGTAAAAATTCTCTTTGAGTTATATTTCTTAAAATCTCTGGAAACTGAAGATTTATTATTATAGCCACTTAGTGGTAATTAATAATAAATTATTGACTAAACAATTCTATCCTAATTTAAAAAAACAGCGTAAAACAAAGGTTCTACGCTGTTTGATTTCAATATTAATTTAACTCTACGATAACACTATTTCAATAGTACACGTTTGGTAAAAATAGCTCCATCAAGTGTCTTAAAAGAAACAAAATAGATTCCTGAAGGCTGTCCATTTAATTGAATTTCAAAATTCTGAATAGCCTCAGCATCTTCAATTGTAGATATGGTTTCTCCAATTGCATTATTAATTGTAATCTTCGATACTGCTAACCTGTTTCTATCATACTTCACAAAAAACTTACCTTCTGCAGGATTAGGGAATACATCAAGTAAATGCTCTCCAATACTTTGATCATCAATGGCTGCCGTACCACATGAATAAGAATTATATAGCTCATCTATACCTTCCGTACTAAGTGCATAATTGTAAATCCTAACTTCATCTAATTTTCCGGTCAAAAATTGAATATTATCTAAGCCCCTGGCTCCTAAAACTGCATAGTATGGTGCGGTCGCATAACTAGGAGCTTTGTTACCGGTAGAAGCAGTCGCTTCCAGTTGACCATCGATGTATAATTTGATAGTGGAATTATCTCTTGTCAATATCACATGATACCATCTGTCAACAGATGGATATTTCCCCGGAATGGCCCCTGTTACTGTTCCATCTGAATTATATCCACCGCCGGCCCATCCTGCAACTGAAGAATTTACCTGAATTGACTGATCTCCACCTTTTGCTCCAATGCTAATAACTGTCTCTACCGAATTAAGATCATCAAAAGACACCCACATGGCATAGGTATAATTTGAATTAATAAAATCTTTAGTAGGAAGAGAAATATAGGATGAGCCATCAAAATGATAGGCACTGTTTTCATTACCACATCTGTCTGTGGTTAATGTAGCTCCGTGAGATGTTCCATTGTTACCATTTCCTGATACATCATTAATATCGCCTGTAAATGAATAATAGGCAACTAACTTATTACATGTATAGGAATTATATAGTTCATCTATTTCATCCGTACTTAGTGCGTAATTGTAAATCCTCACTTCATCTAATTTTCCTGTTAAAAATTGTATATCCTCTAAGCCCCTGACTCCCAAAACTGCATAGTATGGGGCTGTTGAATAACTAGGAGCTTTGTTACTGGTAGAAGCAGTTGCTTCCAGTTGACCATCGATGTATAATTTGATAGTGGAATTATCTCTTGTCAATATCACATGGTACCATCTGTTAACAGATGGATATTCCCCCGGAATAGCCCCTATTACTGTTCCATCTGAATTATAACCACCGCCGGACCATCCTACACCTGAAGGATTTACCTGAATTGACTGATCTCCACCTTTTGCACCAATGCTGATAAATGACGTTACCGAATTAAGTTTATCAAAAGATACCCACATGGCATAGGAATAATTTGAATTAATAAAATCATTAGCAGGCAGAGAAATATAGGATGACCCGTCAAAATGATAGGCATTGTTTTCTTTACCACATCTGTCTGTGGTTAATGTTGCTCCGTGAGATGTTCCATCGTTACCATTTCCTGATACATCATTGATATTGCCTGCAAATGGGTAATAGGCAACTAACTTATCCTGAGATTTAACTAATGAAAAATTAAATAAAATTAAAACAAACAGTAATTTTTTTTTCATAGACTTTTTTTTTAAAATTTAAATTAACTAAACGACTTAACCTATCGAATTTCGCCCTACTTTATTCGGAATTGTCAAGAAACACTTTTAATGTAAAAAAATGCGTAAAGAATGCTAATCCTTTTTCTTAAAAGAATGTTATTCAAAGCTTTTAAGAATAGACTTCAATTTGTAAAATCGTTCCCAAAAATAATTTATTATAATTTTTTTTATGCCGGTCTTGATGAATATAAAGCAATAGTAGAGAGATGACCTAACTGTTTTTACTTTCAGATATCTAGCCTTGAAGTAATCAATCAACAATATATCTTCTTTAAAGAGCGGGAAACATGAGATTAAATACGCTTGGACGTAGAGCTATGTCTCAAGATTTTATAATCTAGAGTTAAATATAAAAAATTCTAAAAACATCATTAACAGATAAAATCATGATTTTTTTTACAACCATTTTAACGCTGAACGTATTGAAGATATCAACTCAAATGGAACAGAGTATAGGCCAGAATACTCGAATCCGGCCTTAAAAAGGTAATCATATGGAGCGTAATAAACACGAAATAAATGAACAATATCGGTGGCAGCCAACCAAATGGTGGTAATAATCCTGGAGCTGTGGATATAGAAATAATGTATTTATACTCCATTGACAAACTATCTACTCATTCACTTTCCTCACTTTAAACTTTTAACTTTCAGCTTTCAACTATTTCCATAACTTTCAATCACAATCATAAATTACCTCATCAATAGAAGTAGTAACCGGTTCTTCATTATTGGAAACCTTTTGTTTTATTACATTTCCATACTGATCAAGCTCATAGAAGTATTCTGTGGTGGTATTTCAGAACTCGTCTTTTTAAGTAAAT
Organism: Bacteroidota bacterium; assembly: GCA_023428135.1. Taxonomy (GTDB): domain Bacteria; phylum Bacteroidota; class Bacteroidia; order Cytophagales; family Cytophagaceae; genus Sporocytophaga. The sequence goes on from JAEYZG010000033.1 coordinate 158,008, forward strand.
TTTTAGTCAATTTACCGAAAGCTTCAGGCCATAAGATATAAGTATTGCCATATCCCGTTCGGTTTATTAAATCAGAATAGTATTCATAAATAGTTGTAGAAGTAATAGTGCCATTTCTATACTCGGTCGCACTTATTACATTACCATTATCTATTGTAACAATGATGGTAGTAGTATTTCTGTCAGAATATGTTCCATCTTCTGCTTTTTGTACACTTATATGATCTTGTTTGACCAGATATCCATCAATATTATACTCATAGTTAATAGTATCGTATTCGAAAGCTGTTGCAATACCATTTTTAGTACGAGAAACTCTCTTATATGCCCAATGAAACTCTCTTATATGCCCAATATTCAATTTTTCCGTTTGATCCTATTTTATATTTATGCAAGTCATCAAATCCAGGTCCCTTCATATTTTCGACAACACTATCATTATAGTATGTCAATTCACTTCTGAATTCACTGATTTCATCTCCCAATGTCCAGTTAGTATTAACCCTGGACACTTTGCCATCCACATACTCTATATTCTGCAACATTCCCCTCTGATCAGACCTGATTTGTTTTATATAACAAGTTGCAGAGGGTGGATCGTAAGGAACAGGATCACTTTTTTTCTTGCAGGAAATATTGATCAATACTAAGATCGATACAATGAACAAAAACTGTAGTTTCATAAAAATCAATTTAAAAAGAATTTTAATACAATTTAAAACCTGGATTGATCCTATACAAATTTCCCATACCCCTCAGAGGCCTGTCAAGGGATAGAACAAAATGTATCTGAGCGTTTGAAAAAGAATTACCAAAAGTGATTATCAGAAAAATGATTACCAGCTTATTAAAAGAGCGCATAGATTTTGATCATTAAAAGCGAAAACATATTTCGCTTGTATTAAAAATAAATTTTACCGATTGTAAAAATAACCCTTTTTTAGGGCAATTTATTTGTTGGGAATAAACAAGCAAATCAAAGACAATAGATCAATTGATTATCAGTCCATATATTTTTTTTTAAAAAAAATTCATATTTTCAAACTCCCTTACTTGACATACCTGTAACACAATTGCACTAATACCCTGCACTACAAACCCTTAACTTTCAACTTTGAGCTTTTAACTTTCAACTTTTCCCCTATCTTTGCAACTTCAACTAAACCAGAACACTTTCGACTCAAAACACGACTAAAGACTTTTACATATAAAAATATTGCGTTAGCCTATTCTTACCTCTAAAACCGGCGAAAAATTTAAGAATGAAAGAATAGCTAGTGTTCCGCTATTGCGTGGACTTAGCTATTTTATTCGGGGTCCCTTCGCCGGTACCTAGAGGTAGTAGCTAATGTTCCACGCAATTTTTTTTTTTCTAAACTTAACCGCTTTTGGAACGAAGCACTAAAACAACCAAAACAACTATGGGGAAAAATCAGGAAAACCAACAGACAATTGTCCTGAAAGAAGACACTGTTCTCAACCAGCACATCATCGATCAGCTCGACGAACTACTTTCGCTAGTTCCTCCTCAGGAATTGATGCAAACAGTGATCTATATCTTTTTTATGTACATCTATTATGCTGAAAACGACGTCTATGACTCTGATCTCAAAACTACATCAGAGAACTTTTATCTGCTGTATGATTTTTTAACACATGCAGATAATGAGATGAGAAAAGCAGTGTAAGTTGAACTAACCTTAAAGGAATCCTGACCTGCACGAACCAGTATAGTGCGGGTCAGCTTTTTTTTGTAATATTATGATACAGGTTTGGTAGTACACCAGACGATCGTATTAACTAAGACATATAATGAGATTATTATTAACATTTATTTTCTTTTTTGCTTTTTCAAGTGCATTTACACAAACTAAGATTTCCTCATTAATAAATGGAGTACAGGCTGCAAATTTGCCCTACTCTACAGAAGGTAGAGATATATCATTCAGAGAAAAAAGAAAAATACTCAGGGCAGAAGATAGTCTATTCAGAATATCAAGCCTTAAAGAAAAACTTCCCAGAACAGTAAATCCATATGGATATTCTCCTTTTGGAGAAATAGACTGCACGGACACATCTGATTGCTTGAATCTAAGCGAGACAAAAGAGATTTCCATTCTTTCTTATATAAAAATAACAGAGAAGCTATACCTGCTACACATAGAATTAGATAAAACAGGAATTCTGATCAGCATCACAGCAGACGGCCAGCTGATGGATTGGATCTTTTCAAATAAACATCTCAATGATGGCAATCCAAACGGAAACGTTTCAAGAGACTTTCTTATTACAACCGACAAGTCGATTAAAATTGACGAGACTTCCTGGGGAAAAAATACCACTCCATATACATTTAAATCAACATTGATAATTGATCAAAATAATACAGAAAACGATCTCTATGGCCAGTTTGATTTGAGAAGCCTTTGTATTGATATTTTTTAGAGAGCCAATAGTCCTCGTTTTCGAACGAGGATTTTCGAGAACGGCGAATGTATCGCCCATTCTCCAACAACACTCACCTTTACCAGCCTAGCAGAAAGGCTTTTATAAAGTTATCTTTCTGATCCTACAGCTATTGACCAACCATCATGAAAAACTATAGAAAAAAAATATGAGCAAAAGATAAGTAATACACAATACAAAAACAGCAATTGATAAAACTGTAAAATTAAAACGTGTGATAAAATCTTTACCATAAAGCTCATTTTTAAACAACTTATACCAATACTTAATATTTAAGATAAGCAAAACAGTCCTTTACTAATCCCCTCCTCCATAATTCACTGTATGAAATTTATTTCTACATCATATCTATATTAACCTAAGTCAATCGGATAAAATTAATGTGGGAAAGCTGGAATGAACATTCCATTTCCAGCAACTTCCCACTTTAGGCTCTCAACTTAAACTTTAAACCATATCTAAGCTTCCAGTTTTCAATCACAATCATAAACTACCTCAATAGCAGTAGTAGCCGACCCACCATTAGAAGAGACCTTTTGTTTTATTACATTACCATACTGATCAAGATCATAAAAGTATTCTTTGACGGAATTCTCAGTTATCTCCTTTTTAAGCAAATTTCTACTCATTTTACCATAAACTTCAGGCCACGTACTGTACAATTTGCCATTTCCTTTTCGGTTTATTAAATCAGTATCGTATTCATATAAAGTTTCATTAGTAAAAGTACCATCTCTAAACTCGGTCTTGCTTACTATATTACCATTATCTATTGTATATATTGCTGTATGAGTGCTTTTATCAGAATATGACCCATCTTCTCTTATGCGCCAGGAAATGATCTCCTTCTTGACCAGATATCCATCATTGTCATATTCATAATAAGTTGTGGAATAGTCAAAAACTGTTGGAATACCATTGATACCTAATATCGGCGACTTAGTACTCATATGTTCAACTTTTCCGTTTGCTCCAATGTTATATTTAAACACATAATCATATAAACGATCCTTAAGAACTTCTATCACACTATCTTTATAGTATTTTAATTCACTAATATGTATTTTGTTTTTAGCTCCCACATAAGTAGTAGTAACCCTGGATATTTTACCATCAATATACTCCATATTCTGCACCATCGAACCAGACCTAACTTGCTTTATATGGCAATTTCCAGAAGATGGACTGTTAGGAACAGGATCGCTTTTCTTCTTGCACGAAATGTTGATCAATAATAAGATAGATACAATGAACAAAAACTGTAGTTTCATAAAAATTAATTTAAAAATGATTTTAGTATAATTTTAAAAACTGTATTTACATAGTTCGTCAGCTAACTTCTGCGAAAATGAAATAAATGAATTTGGAATATTAACTTAATGATGGAAAGAAAATTGTGGCCAACAAGAAATTTATTTTAGGCTCTATGACAGAAGTTCCAATAGTACAACAGTCCTCATTTGAAAACGAGGATTTTCGTGGATGGCGATTGTATTGCCAGATTCAAACAACAGTCACCTTTACTAATCCCTTCCCTCCTGCATAATCCTCGCATTGCTATACAAACAAATAATGTTCCAGGTGTTCTACCAAACCAGCTCTGACAGGATTGTTATGTATGTAATATCTTTTCCATCATATCAATGTTGGTTAAATCAATCGGATGAGATAAATGTGGGAAAGCTGCAATGAACATTCCATTTCCAGCAACTTCCCCCTATATGCTATCAACTTTAACTTTAAACCATTTCTAAGCTTCCGATTTTCAATCACAGTCATAAACTACCTCAATAGCAGTAGTAGCCAAGTCACCATTACGGGACACCTTTTGTTTTATTACATTACCATACTGATCAAGATCATAAAAGTATTCTTTGACGGAGCTCCCAGCAAACTCCTTTTTAAGCAAATTTTTATTCATTTTACCATTAGCTTCATGCCACAAGGTGACTCCTTGTAAATTTCTACTCACATCAATTTTATCATTCCGGTTTATTAAGTCAGTATAGTATTCATAATTAACTGTATTAGTAATAAGACCATCTCTATAATCCGTCTTGCTTATTACATTATCATTATCTATTGTATAAATAGTTATAGTATGAGTATTTCTTTCAGGATAGGATCCATCGTCTTTTATCAACCTGCTAATAAACTCCTCTTTGACCAGATATCCATCAATGTCATATTCATAATAAACTGTGTCATAGCTAAAAACTGTTGGAACATCATTGGTTGCAACCCTCACATTTTTTGTCCCCCTATATTCAATTTTTCCGTTTGATCCAATTTTATATCCCAACACTAAATCATAGGAAAGACCTATAAAATTTTCTATAACACTGTCATTATAGTATTTTATTTCACTAACATATTCCTTAATGTCTTTCCCTGATGCAGCGTTAATTATTCCCCTGAATAATTTACCATCCTTATACTCCAGATTCCTTAATATATTACCAGACCTAACTTGCTTTATATGGCAATTTCCAGAAGATGGACTATTAGGAATAGGATCGCTTTTCTTCTTGCACGAAATGTTGATCAATAATAAGATAGATACAATGAACAAAAACTGTAGTTTCATAAAAATTAATTTAAAAATGTTTTTTAGTATAATTTTAAAAACTCTATTTACACAGTTCGTCAGCTAACTTCTGCGAAAATGTAATAAATGAATTTGGAATATTAACTCAATAGATGGAAAGAAAATTGTGGCCAACAAGAAATTTATTTTAGGCTGTATTAACAGACCATTCCAATAGTCCTCGTTTACAACGAGGATTTCCGAGATCGGCGATTGTATCGCCAGATTAAAAAACAAGATGTATATGATTGCACGTAATCACAGTTTTCTTTATTGTACCACTGATTAGCGAATCAACAATAACATCCCGGTAATCTCTTCTGATAAATAAATCCATCCTTTTTATTACTGTACACATAAGGAACCTGAATCAGAAAAAAATATTTTTCTCCTGCCCACAGCTGAAAAATTAGTTGGTGAACTGTAAAAGAAATAATAAATAGCGATACAATCGCCGATCTCGGAAATCCTCGTTCGGAAACGAGGACTATAGCCTGTCGGCGAATGTATCGCCATCTTCAAATAACAGTCACCTTTACTAATCCCTTCCTTCCTGCATAATCCCTCGCACTGCTATACAAATAATGCTCAGGACTTTCTACCAGGCCTGCTCTAACAGGGTTATTATGAATATAATTTATCTTTTCCATCATATCAATGTTGGTTAAATCAATTGGACGACTACCATCTTTCCAAATCTTATATTTCTCGGCCCTTCTGGTTCTCCTGGCTTCAAATGAAAACTTATCTTTCAACCATTCAGATCTGCTTTCATTAATATGATCCATAGTTTCAATAAACATCTTTGATGTATACTTCTTAAAATCTCTAAGAAATGAAGACATGTCACCCGGTGGCGATGCTTGAGCAACGAGATGTATATGGTTACTCATAATTACCCATGCGTAAATAATAATGCTCTTTTCATTGCTACAATGATTTAGCGAATCAACAATAACATCCCGGTAATCTCTTCTGGTAAATAAATCTATCCATTTTATTACTGTACAAGTAATAAAATACGGAATATGCTGATCAGAAATAATGTATCTGTCTCCTGCCATAGCTGTAAAAAATTAGTTGGTTGAATTGCAAAAGTAATAATAAATAGCGATACAATCGCTATTCCCGGAAATCCTCGTTGCAAACGAGGACTATTGGATATAGATTAAAATCAATAATCTTCCTCCTAAGTCTGATTTTATAAAGAGAAATGATCTTGATAATGCTGTTTTCTATCACAAAGCTGATTAAAATCAAAAATGTACGACTTCCAGGTAATACCCTTTATCTAGTATATAGATTCTTTTTGTATCAAGGTCGTAATACTTAAGTTTAAAGGGGCAATTAGGTCTTTCTGCCCCACCAATCTCATCCTTATTCAGTCTATACATAGATGAAGTAAATTTACCATAACTGTCCCAAACAATAACTTCATAAATTTCCTTCTTAGACTTATGATTTTCAATTTTTATAAAGACATCATCTGAGTATAACATTGACTTATACTGAATACATGTAATTATCATATACTTATCCCTATCCGGTGCTAAACAGTAATTGTCTTCCTCATTATAAACATCATTATGAAGATACCTAAAAAGTAAAAGATCATAAGCCTTTCCATTTGTTGTAAGAACAGGGAACGGACCAGGATATTCAATTTGATAATTTTGAAGATTAACATTCAATATCCCATCATCATTTAGAACTACATAATTATCCTCGGATGGTTGATGGATACGGCTGTCATGGGGATTTTTTCCATCATCAGTATATATATTTATTTTATGAACATTGTTTATTGAATCTATCAGACCTCCATATTCTAACCATGAATAAACAAAAAAAACATCATTATCTGATTCCCATAGTGTAGCATGTTCCTTTACATTAGCGGGCCTTTTTATATCCTTTTCATTTACAATTTCGAGGAGTTTTTCTAATTAGGAACATTCCAGGAGTGATCTCAAAAATCCGAGTTTCATCAACTTGACAGAATCCATAGCAACAAATAGCCATAACGATGACTATAATTAAAAATTCTCTAATCATAATTTAATGCCATTAAGTTAAGGGGAAATAGAGTAAAACAATATGTAGAAAAGGGTTTTAATTATTAGATTTGTGTAGAAAAAAGAAAAGCCCCGTAATAGGAGCTTCTCATAGTAAAGTAACTTGTAAAGTCCTTGAAAACCTTACCACGCAAATATATGAAGAAAATTTTATCGACCGTAATAGAGTGTCGGTAAAAAGTTTTACACGAGATCGAGCTTTTAATTTTTCAGACCTGATAATCTTTCTGTTACAGAAAGACAATGGTTCCTACCAGAAGGAGATCAATTCTTATTTTGATAGTATTGGTATATCACCTGCATTATTTCCAAGTTCAAGTGCTCTTTGTCAAGCAAGGTCCAAATTATCACCTGATGCATTTATTGAACTAAACCGAAAATCTGTAAAGGATTTTTATTCAGATTCAACATACAGAAAGTGGAAAGGCTACCGGATTCTTGCCGTAGATGGTTCTACACTTCAGCTACCAAAACATTCAACAATTGAAGCGGAATTCGGAGTACACATGTTT
>JAEYZG010000032.1 GCA_023428135.1 Bacteroidota bacterium
ATTGCCAGCGTATATATTCCTGCTGCAAGCCCTGTAAATGAGCTACCCAGCTGATAAGCTCCTCCATTGATTGAATACTCATATGGAGCTATGCCTCCTGTTGGAGTTGTAATTGAGATAGCGCCAGTTGATGCTCCATTACACAACACATCTGTTTTAGATACTGTTGCGAATAATAGAGCAGGTTCTGCGATTATCTGAGTCGGTAGTGTTACTACACAGCTATTTGCATCTCTGATTGCCAGGGTATAAATGCCTGCTACAAGACCTGTGAAGCTTCCGCCTGATTGATAAACTCCTCCATTGATTGAATACTCATATGGAGCTACACCTCCTGTTGGAGTTGTTATTGAGACAGCTCCAGTTGATGCTCCATTGCACAACACATCTGTTTTAGATACTGTTGCGAATAATAGAGCAGGTTCTGCGATTATCTGAGTCGGCAGTGCTACCACACAGCTATTGGCATCTCTGATTGCCAGGGTATATGTTCCAGCTGCAAGACCTGTAAAGCTTCCGCCCGGCTGATAAGCTCCTCCATTGATAGAATACTCATATGGAGCTATGCCTCCTGTTGGAGTTGTAATTGTTATAGCGCCAGTTGATGCTCCATTGCACAATACATCTGTTTTAGATACTGTTGCTGATAATAGAACAGGTTCTGCGATTATCTGAGTCGGCAGTGTTACTACACAGCTATTAGCATCTCTGATTGCTAAGGTATAAGTACCTGATGCAAGACCTGTAAATGAGCTACCCGGCTGATAAGCTCCTCCATTAATAGAATACTGATATGGGGAAACGCCTCCTGATGGCGAGGTGATGGATACTGCTCCTGTGGAAGCTCCATTACAAAGTACATCTGTCTTACTAACTGTTGCTGATAAAAGAGCTGGTTGAGTTATCGTCTGACCTGGAAGCGCAACAACACAATTATTCGCATCTCTTATGTTTAATGTATAAGTACCCGCTGCAAGACCAGTGAAGGAACCGCTTGACTGGTAAGCTCCTCCATTAATAGAATACTGATATGGGGAAACGCCTCCTGCTGGCGAGGTGATGGATACTGCTCCTGTGGAAGCTCCATTACAAAGTACATCTGTCTTACTAACTGTTGCAGATAAAAGAGCTGGTTGAGTTATCGTCTGACCTGGAAGCGCAACAACACAATTACTCGCATCTCTTATGTTTAATGTATAACTACCCGCTGAAAGACCTGTGAATGAACCGCTTGACTGATAAACTCCTCCATTAATAGAATACTGATGCGGAGAAACTCCTCCGGTAGGTGATGTGATGGATATTGATCCTGTTGAAGCCCCGTTACATAATACATTTGTTCTACTAACGGATGCTGATAATAATACGGGTTGAGTAATCGTCTGGCCTGGAAGAGCGACAACACAGTTATTCGCATCTCTTATATTTAAGGTATAAGTTCCTGCTGCAAGGCCTGTGAAGCTTCCGCCCGGCTGATAAGCTCCTCCATTAATAGAATACTGATATGGAGAAACTCCTCCGGTAGGTGATGCGATAGATATCGATCCTGTAGAAGCCCCGTTACATAATACATTTGTTCTACTAACGGATGCTGATAATAATGCAGGTTGCGTGATAGAAAATGATGCATTCAAAATCGCAGCACAAGATGTATTTGCGGCATCTCTTATTCCGACATTGTAAGTACCAGCACCCAAACCGGTAAAAATCGCTGATGATTGCCATGTCGATCCTCCATTTACCGAATAATGATAACTGCCGCTTCCTCCCGATGGGGTAATTGTAATACTGCCGGTTAAAGCTCCATTACAATTCACATTTGTAGAAGCTATAGTCCCGCTTACGTTTGGATTAACTGTTAATGTTGCTGTATTTGAAATTACAAAATTCGGACAGGAGTAAACCAAAACGCGGTATACATTACCACTCATTCCGGATGTTACACCTGATAAGTTTAATGTACTTCCAGTTTGTCCTGATATGCTGGTAAATGGTCCCGTTCCTCCCGTCTGTACTTGCCATTGATAAGTATTTGCTGCAGGAGTAGTTGCTACAGTAAAACTTGTATTTCCCCCAGGACACGTAGAAACATTGGACGGTTGACTGGTAATATTAGGGTTAATATTACTTACACCAACTGCTGGTTCTATAGTCCCAGAATTGGGAGATGGAACTTTGTTAATAGTCAGTCCACCATTATTCTGGATTCTGCCTGATCCATTATTGGTAAAAGTGCCGGTAACATCCAATCCTCCGCATGGTCCGCCCCCCCCTCTTATAATATTATTATTAGTAACCGATCCGCCAACACCCATAACCCCCGCAAGCGTGACAATTCCACCACTATTTACAGTAAGATTCCCTCCCAAATACATTGTTGATCCGGCAAATGTATTTATATAAGAACCACTGTTAACTATTACTCCGCCACTTACATTGAATGATCCATAGTTGTTTATAGTATTGGAATTTAACTGAATCTGATCGGTATTGACTGTTCCATAGTTATTATAAACTACCCCGCTCTGATATAAGCCAGAACCAAAGTTCATAGAATTATTCCATGTTCCGTAGTTATTAAATCTGGCACTTGTTGGAGTATTCGAAACAGAGGCTGAAGAACTTACTGTCACATTATTACCAATACACAGAGTTACATTGTTTTGATAATTTAAATTAATACTCCCATTATAGGTTCCGGATCCTGTGATACATAGAATTTGATTGGCGGCAGTTGCAGTTATTGCAGTAGAAGAAGTTCCGGTGACATTGACTGTTATTGAACAACTGCTACATTGACCGTATCCAGTACTTATGTCAACAAATAAAACTATTGTAACTAAAGTGGCGAGTAGAAAATATTTCATTTAAGAATGCAAGAGAAGATAAAAACTCAAACTATAAGTAGAATAAGAAGCTAAACTTTGTATTTAATAATTCCACTAAAAACCTGATCTGTAATAACATCATGTTACTAAACATACTATTATGTACATTGACTTAACAATGAGAAACCCTTCATAAAGACTATGTAGCTAAGGAAGATTAAGAATAGGATTTTATATACACAAGTATTGAGCAATTGTAAACATAATCTCAATTGCGAATTCTATTAGTATACATTTGAATCAATAATTAATTCTCTTGTTATACAGAATTATTAGAATTTGATTACAGAATAGGTTGCAGAAATATAAACCTTGAGATAAAAAAGTGTTATTTAAATTAGTCCCCTTTAATAACACCTTATGTAATTCAAATATACATCTACCTTTTAAGGTAAAATTTATAATTGTTGTGCATTTATTACATATGAAATAATTCTATCTTCTTTTGCTATCTATACCTGTAAAGTTTACCGTATTTTCCCTGATACCAATTTCGTCATGTTAACGAAACATGTATGTTATGGTTGTCAATTGTAATATCTTTTTTTTACAACTCTTCAATGTCAAATCGTTTGATTATCAATATTCATCTTATTTAAATGTGATATTATAGAAACTTCCAATACTTTCATCAAATACATAAATTTAGTTTAAAAGGATATAATCACTCGTTCATAAATTACTCATTTATCATATAAGGCAAACCTGAAAATTATATCATACAAAGAGAGGTCCCAGCAGGCATTATAATCCTACCTTATAGAATTTTTCAAGATAGATAGATAGATAGATAGATAGATAGATAATAAAGTAACCTTCAATTAAACAATTGTCTTGACACTATAAAAAGATAAATATCCTTATGATCTATAAATTAAAAATCTTGTTTTTCAACTTACGATAAATCCATTAGGAAAAATACTGCACATTAATATTCAACAATTTATAAGCACCTATAGGTCTTCCAGAAACATTCCTTATCTCTTTGTCATTATATATAAACTGCCAAATTGATTTTTATTAAAACTTTAAATTCTATTATGAAGGATAATCTATTCATAAAAGCAACCATATTTTATCTTTAGGTCTAAACCTTGCATCAGCAGCCTATAGTCAAAATTTCACCTACGATCCATCTCTTTATTTCTCTGATGCTGAAGGCAATACTTAAACTACTCGTAAGATCAATTCAATTCAGGAGCGAAACCTTCCTTGCGAAGCTTGGAAGATAGTAACTTTAACCGCCCCCCAATTCTGATATAGGAAATGATACTATTTATGAGACTATAAGTAACAACTTCAGAGGTTCTTATTGAAAGCTTATATAAAAATAACTCAAGAAAGCTTTAGATGACTCCTAACCCTGCTGATCATATACTTAACATCAGAGCAGAAGGTAATGACAAAGGAAGTATGGCATTGATAGACAACATGGGAAAAATCATTTTCAAAACAGAGAATTTTGATCTCGAAAATGATATAATTCTGGATCTTGAATCTGCCTGCGTAAAATCAGGCATCTACACTTTGAAAATTAAAGCAAATAATTCAGCTTCTGAATACAATGGACTTCTAGTGAAAAATAAAAAGTCAAAGGCTGTCTTATATACATGAGACGACCTTGATTCTCTTTTCCATCATTTCAAAAATAAACTTGGTATAGGATTCTTTTTTTACCTAAGATGTAAATCCAAAGAAATACACTAACTTACCACCCTAATTTTCAACCACATAAACAACAGCTAATGGAAACAAACAAGAGCGATCTTCAATTTGAAAATGAATTTCGCAAAGCAAAACTTATTGCAGAAACAGGAGCATTTTTTTTTGAAGAAGAAAAAATCTCACCTGAGCTAGAAAAGGAATTTCTTGACTACATAGAATACTTTAACAGGCAGGCACATGAAAGAGAGTTAATTTCAGTTTATGATTTTATTGGTAAGCCTGAGTTCCGAAATGACCTGAAAGATGGTGAAATCAAAGATGCCTTAGACCATCTGCTGGATTATATGTATGAGAAAAATATCTCTTTAACAACTCTTGCAGAGGTCTCCGATAAAGAGCTTTACAGATTTATCACCGAAGAATTATTTTTATACGAAATCGATAATATCAGAATGACAGGTATGACACATTGCTTTACCTATGAAGACTTTCATCCAAATCATGTTTATGATATCACACACAGTACTGAGGAATTTATAAACCATATTTTTAATGGTGATCCAGAAGACACTCACTTTGTCTATTCTCCCGCATTTACTGCTTTATCAGGTAAACAAGTAAGCGAACATCAATTGAAGTATATCATAGAATGTTTTCAGGCTTACTATTCAGATAAGGAAATCTTATCATTACATCTCCAAGAGCCCACGATTGATAAGGAAAAGTCAGCCAATATTGAGATTTTTCTTGAATGGAAAGGGAAGCCATTATTATCTGAAGTATTTGAACAATACAGTGGAAAAGGCATAATAAATCTCATGCAAGAATTTGGCTTTTGGTCTGTTTGCGGAGTACAAATACCAGGTATGATAATATGATTTATAAATCCATATAAAAAAATTTTGCAGCTGCTAGGATTCTCTGGATTATAAATTTCCAGAGAATCTATTTGCTTAAACCCGTGTAAAAACAAAAAACCACTGCAACTTAAATTACAGTGGTTTCATTTTTCATGTAGCCCGTAGGGGAATCGAACCCCTGTTTCCAGGATGAAAACCTGGCGTCCTAACCCCTAGACGAACGGGCCAAATAACTTTGGTTCTTATTTATCTTTCGCAAGCTGACACGACCAACTTGAGACAAAGATGAATGTTAAAAGCAAAAACCACCATAAATTTTACTTACAGTGGTTTCATTGAAGTAGCCCGTAGGGGAATCGAACCCCTGTTTCCAGGATGAAAACCTGGCGTCCTAACCCCTAGACGAACGGGCCCAATACTTTGGTTGCTAATTATCTTTCCTCTTTTTGGGAGACGTTTTCGTTAAACGTGGCGCAAAGATAACGGGACATTTTTAATTTGCAAAACATCAACCAAAAAAAGTTACTTTTTTTTCATTAGCCTGAACGAATCGAAACAGAAAGATAATTATTTCCAATACTTTAACTTCTAATATTTTTTTCTCAAAAACCTTAAAAATTATTTGAAACATTTTTCGGTAAACATTTTTTCGGTCTGGTTTTACATAAGCCAAATTCTATCTTGCTTTTAGTTTCAAGTTATTGTATTATTGTTCCTTGTTTTTAAACCCTAATTATCTAAATCAATATGGCTAAAATAAAAGTCGGTATTAATGGATTTGGTCGTATCGGCAGACTGGTGTTCCGCGCTGCAGTAAACAGACCGGATATTGAAATCGTTGGAATCAATGACCTGATAGATGTAGACTACATGGCATATATGCTTAAGTATGACTCTACTCACGGAAGATTCGACGGAACCGCTGAAGCAAAAGATGGTAAACTTGTAGTTAATGGTAAAGCTATCAGAGTTACTGCAGAAAAAGATCCTGCAAACCTAAAGTGGGATGAGGTTGGTGCTGAATATGTTGTTGAATCAACAGGTTTGTTCCTTACTCAGGATACTGCCGACAAGCACATTAAAGCCGGAGCTAAAAGAGTAATCCTTTCTGCTCCTGCAAAAGATGATACTCCTACTTTTGTAATGGGTGTTAACAATAAAAATTACAAGAAAGAAATGAGCATCGTTTCTAATGCTTCTTGTACTACAAACTGTCTTGCTCCTGTTGCTAAAGTTCTTAACGATAAATTTGGAATTTTAGAAGGTTTAATGACTACTGTTCACGCAGCTACTGCTACTCAAAAAACAGTTGACGGTCCTTCTGCTAAAGATTGGAGAGGTGGCCGTGGTGCTTATCAGAACATCATCCCTTCATCTACTGGTGCTGCTAAAGCTGTAGGATTAGTAATTCCTGCTCTTAAAGGAAAACTTACAGGTATGGCTTTCCGTGTACCTACTCCTGATGTTTCTGTTGTAGACCTTACTTGCCGTTTAGAAAAAGGAGCTTCTTACGAGGAAATTAAAAAAGCAATGAAAGAGGCGTCTGAAGGTGAATTAAAAGGAATTTTAGGTTACACTGAAGATGAAGTTGTTTCTAATGACTTCCTTGGTGATGCAAGAACATCTATCTTCGATGCTAAAGCTGGTATCTCTTTGAATGATAACTTCGTAAAAGTAGTTAGCTGGTATGACAATGAGTGGGGTTATTCAAACAAGCTTGTTGACCTTATTAGCTATATTGACACTGTTAAATAAGCTAACAATTAGTATTTGTTATAAAAATAAGCTCCTCTTTAGGGGCTTATTTTTTTATGCCTGTACCATAAAGCGATTAATTATGTACTTATAGCTTATTTAACAATCAAAGAGCTGTTAAAACAATAAAAGCATTAGTGGAATAAGGAACATAAAAAACATACCTACATACACAAAGGTCTGCTTAAGCTGCAAAAAATTAATTCTACTTTTATATAAAACAAAAAATACAATACCAGAAACAACGAGGAACACAGGAATCAGGTCATATTGTTTCACGAATAAACTTATTGGCCATTGTATCAACACCCCTGCCGTAAAAGCATAAAATAAAGAAGTAACACTGTGTTGTCTTAAATCAAAATGATATGTATTGGGGTACAAAATTTTATAACTTCCCAAAACCAGACTATATAGCAAAGGAAAAATCAAAAGATTTATCCAGAACCAAACGCCTTCCAATCCTGCAATTTTTAAAGCTGTAGCAACTACTCCCAGATTTAAAACAGAAAGAATAATAAAATAATAATTTCTGTATTTTTTTTCTTTATCAGGACCACAATCGCATTCCAGGGCTGCCTGTTTAGGCAACAAAATCACATATCGGTTATAGGCGATAATCTTATATATAAAGATAAACACACTGAAAATGAAAGGAATCTTGACGATAGCATTTAAAAAACCGGTATTGCTGCAAATAGCTTTCCTAATACCATAAGGTCCATACAATACACCTTCCGAAGGATCCAGAAAAGCCATTTCGTTCTTGAAACGATCTTCGTCAATCAGTGATTTTAAATCAGGAGAAAGTTTGTAATAAGAAATACATTTATCCGCAGGAAAAAGTCCTGTAATGTTAATCAATTTGACAAGATTAATACATACCCGGCAATAGCCGTCAAATACGAGGATTTGTTCCCGGACCAAAAGTTTTATATTTCTGTTTTCTTACGAAATATAGTCATCTATTTCCGCTTCAGGAAGCAACTCTGAAGAATCTTCTTCCTTATAAAAACTTCTGATAGATTTATCAATTTCGCTTTTTTGCCTTAGATGATGACGGAAATGCATTTCAATAATCTGAAACCACTCCTGCCCTGTAAGCATGCCCAGTGAAGGATGCATTGTCTTATACATAGATGGAGCTGCATCAAGGTCTTTGGCAATTTTTTGCATTTCCTTGAAAAACTTAAAAAATTCATCCTTCATTTTATCAGGACTTTCCGGCTGGGAGGGAACATATCCGTTTGGATCAACCCCTGCTATCTTTATGGAAGGAAACTTTCCAAGAAAAAATACAATATGCCCTTTGAATAACTTCTTCCCTTCTTCACTCCCCCCGGTTTTTTCAAGACATTTTCTTATTTCCCGCATATGGTAAGCTCTGGTACCATTGATCAGGTGATCATATACCTGACCAATAGTCCATGCTGAATTTGCTGTTACTTTTTTAAACTGATTAGAACCATAGAAGTCAAGTTCTTTCAGCCAATATTTGGCTGTTTCTAAAAACTTCTTGTAAGTTCTATCCCCTTGTGGTAGATTTTTTCCTTTTGATTCAAAAATACTCATCGTGCCGAAGCTCAAGCAATTATTACACTAATTTACTATATTTTTCTTGGGAAAACTTCTAAACACAACTAAAAGGACAAAATCGAGAAAATTTACCCTTTTACTTTAGTATATGTAGTAAGACTTTCCCTGGTGCTCTATCTGACTGTACGCATTAACCAGAGTCTCCTTATCTACGTTCAAAACAAAGTGATTATTGTCATTCCCCTTAACTAAAGCTTCGTACGGGATAGCAAAATTCTTGTTACCAATTCCCATAAATCCACCGAACGACAGGATTCCATATTCAACTTTTCCTTTTCCAGTATCCATCACCCATTCTTTGATCTCTCCAAGATCTTCTCCTTCAGGGTTTTTAACCTTGTCGCCTCCAATTAGCGGAGACGATAATATTTTTTCTTTTTCTGATTTCATAAGAGGATTATTGTACTTTCCTTTGAAAATATAACAGGTCTGCCTCTTGAATTGTTGGTAAGAATTTCAAGGTTAATCCTAAAAAAAATAAAATTTAATATGATAAAAATTTACTCCCGAATAATAATGTTTACCAGATTTTAAAACTGAGGCTTTTTTAGTTACTGCGATAAATCCGCCAGATTACTTTCCTTTAGCTAAATCAAAAAAATACAAAGAATATTGCTTTAAAACTTTTCCTCTACTCCCATACCGAAAAGAGCAAAATCATATTTTACAGGGTCTTTAGAGTCAAACTTTTTTAAATTTTCAGTTAATTCCACTGCTGTCTGCCAATCCGTTTGCTTTCTATCAATTAATCCTAATTTTCGTCCTACTCGGTCTACATGGACATCACACGGGCAAACCAACTGGCTTGGCTTAATATTTTTCCAGATCCCAAAATCCACTCCTTTATTATCTTTCCTTACCATCCAGCGCAAAAACATATTTAATCTTTTGCATGCACTGTTCCGGGCAGGTGTTGAAATGTGCTTTTTTGTTCTTTCAGGATAATCTTCCAGACTAAAAAACATTTCATGAAAACCAGACAAAGCTCCTTCTACATTCATTGCACTCTTAGAATGTCCCTGTAGAAATGCTTCCTCCAATGATTCATGTTTTTCATAAAAAGTTTTAAAAAACTCTATAAAATAAAGTGTATCGGTTGCATTAAACGTTCTGTGCTTAAATTGCATAAACACCTTTAGGTCTCGTGGCTTATGATTCATTATAAAATCATAGGGAGACTTATCCATCAATTCGATCAACTCTCTGCACTTGTTAATAATTGTAACTCTTTGTCCCCAGGCTAATACTGAAGCCCAAAGACCCATGATCTCTATGTCCTGTTTTTTAGAAAAAAGATGAGGGATACAAACCGGATCATTTTCTATAAATCCTGGCTGATTGTATTGTTGGTATTTTTCTTCGAGAAAATCCCGAAGCGCTTCAAATTTCACCGGAATAATTTTTTCTATAAAGTCCTCATCCCTGAACCATCTTCTTAAAAGAAGGGAACAATCATGGATAATAATTAAATTAGTAGATTATTTTATCAATTTCGATAGCAAAAAGCTAACTGGAAGCTTGGGCATCCCTGATGCATAAAGCTGGAATTACTGATGACTTATGCTAAGCCAAAGACACTACTTTAAACTTTCAGCTTTAAACTTTTAGCTTTATGGAATATACGATATCTGAACAGGAATCTTTTTATCTACCCCTGATAAACGCTCGTAAGCCTTTTGAGAAATCTTGATAATAACTTTATCTTCAACATTCCCATTCTGAAGCTTACCGATAACCCGCACAAACAACTTCTGTCCATTTGCTTCATTTTTCACCTGGATAATGGTGCCTACAGGAGCTGTTTTATGCAAAGCAAGATATTTTGGAGAATCATTGTTTCCTTCAATTACTTCAGCAAAACCACTTTCTGTAACTTTATTAAAATTATCTGTTGGGGGCACAAATACAGACTCCTGCTCTTTGGTATTTTTTGTAGTAGCTTTCGTGGTTGAAGTAGTTTTAGATTCGTCCTTTTTTACTTCAGATTTCGGAGATGTACTTGCTGTGCTTGCTCCTGCTTTTCCAGGTATGTTGATTGTCTGACCAACTTTTAAATCAGTAAGTCCGGGATTTGCTTTTCTTATTTCATCAACAGTAACATTGTATTTCCTGGAAAGAGAATAAAGTGTTTCTTTTGGTTCAACGGTATGAGTTCCTCCAGCTCCTCCGGAAGAGGCCGACACCGACGATCCAGCAGGAGATGAAACCGCGGCAACCGACCCTTTATATGGAATACGCAGGATCTGCCCCACTTTTAACCCGGCTGACAATTCAGGATTATTTTTATTTAATTCATCTACAGTTACTTTATATTTTCTTGAAATAGAATATAAAGTTTCTTTAGGATCTGCTTTATGAAGTACAAATACTTTCGAGTCCTTCTTCTCTATCCCAATAGAATCCTGTACACCTGCAAACACATTGGACAAAGAAATAAATAAAATCAGGATCAAAAAATACTTCAACAGAGATACAGCTTTATAATTCATAAATTATCAGTTCCTTTTTTTCTTTAACAAAAATTACAGCATTCTCCAACAAAAAGAAAGTATCCATTCCCACTCCCTTAGGACTTTTATCAAGGATTTCTTTCAAAAGCACATCTCCTTCTTCATTGGCTATTAACAGGAGATTTTGAAGTTTATTATCTGAGTAAATATAATAAGAAATAATTATAAAATTTTTATACTCAGCATAGTCAAAAGCCAATGAGGATTGTTCACCTGTTACTTCCTGCACATACTCAGATAGTTTTGGAAAATATTCGCTCTCCTGAGTAAAATGCAAGGCATTCTGAACGTTACTTTTCTGCTTTTCACGAAAAACCTGATTGAGTTTTTTTAAAACTTCTACATCAGAATATTCTTTTTTTTGCTTGCCGGTTTTGAGATCCAGCAAAAAGTAGACCTTATTTTCTTCCTCCTCATTTAGCAAAACAAGAATACCCTCTGAAAATACACCACCAAAACTTAATGTCTTTTCTTCCCACAATACTTTACCTGAATCTGATGCAACAGAAATGATTCCTTTGTGCTCCGGATTCTGTATGTCTTTAAAACCATGCAGGTAAATGTATCCGTCTTTAACAGCCTCCAGACCAATCCACCACGGCTCATTCTTTTTTATTCCCTGCCATTTGATTTTTTTCTTCTTCAAATCAATTGCACTGAAATCTGCAAGATGCTTATCTGAATTTCTATATTCTACTACAAGCAAATGATTTATTTCATCGGGAATTACTTTCCAGATCAGTCCATCAAAAGAAAAGGAAGTTAGATTTTGTGTCAACAAGCTTTATTTGTATTTTTTCTGCAAAAATAAGCATTTGGCATGGTTTACAAAGGAAAATAAGCAGAAAGCGTAAAGTTGAAAGCGTAAAGTGAAGGTGAAACAAAGTTTGCTTTAAGCATGAGAACAGATTTCATGCAGATATAGAAATCCTTCACCTTCCGGAGAAGGCTTCAGGATTAGGATCAGGTCTATTTCGTGTGGTGAAGAAACCTGAATATATGATCAAAAATTTAATTGAATTCATAACACTAATATTAAAGAATGAATATACTAGGAATAATTCCTGCCAGATATGCGTCTACGAGATTTCCGGCCAAACCTCTGGTAGAAATAGGTGGAAAATCAATGATCCGAAGGGTTTATGAACAGGCAGGAAAAGCCAGACTACTTTCCAGTGTTGTGGTAGCTACTGACAACAATGAAATATTTGATCATGTCAAAAGCTTTGGTGGAAATGTAGTTTTGACAAAGGAAGAACATCCAAGCGGAACAGACAGGTGTTTTGAAGCATTGGAGAAAACTTCGGGTAAATATGATTTTGTTATTAATATTCAAGGTGATGAACCATTCATTCACCCCGAACAGATTGATCTTCTGGCTTCCGCACTTAACAAAGAAACCGAGTTGGCTACTTTGGTTAAAAAGATAGAAGACCAGGAAACCCTTTTCAACCCGAATACACCAAAAGTCATTTTTAATAAAGATAAAGAAGCTATTTATTTCAGCCGTCAGACCATCCCGTTTATAAGAGGTGCTGAGCCTGAGCAATGGTTGTCAAAAGCAGAATTTTACAAGCATATTGGTATCTATGCTTATAGGTCAGATATACTTAAGGAAATCACTTCTCTTGATACTGGCAGTCTTGAGAAATCAGAATCTCTGGAACAATTAAGATGGCTCGAGAACGGATTTAAAATAAAAGTGGAGATTACAACTTATGAGAGTGTGGGAATAGATGTTCCTTCAGACCTGGAAAAAATAAAAGATCTGATTTAAATCAGATCTTTTTTTCAAGGCTATCTACAGCCGTTTCTATTTTTAATTTGAAGCGAGACCATCCCTCCTCCGCATCTGTTTTGGTGGAATCAAAATTATACCCTCTCACTTCCTTCTTTAAAACTGTAAATTTCTGTTTCATTACTTGAGAGCCTTTGTCAGCTTTTTGATCAGCCTTTTTCTCTAAAGCTTCTATTTTATTTTCTAACTTCTCTTTCTCTTCTTCCATTTCAGCTTTTGAAGTTTCCTTCTTATTCTGGTTTTCCTGTTGAGAATACATTGAAGTTGCTGAATCACTATGTCCTGCTTCTGTTTTTCTTTCCTCACAACCTGAAAGGTAAATTCCCCCGATAAAGGCAAATCCTATAACAGAAGTAACTATGTTTATCTTTTTCATCTCTTTCATCACTTTATCAATCTCACAAATCTTCTCTATACCGCTGTCGGTCTTTTATACTAAGTTTTCTTTCTTGTTTAACTGCCACTTTTCCGGCAGGCATCTCTTTTCTAAGTTTATATATTACAATCGCACAATCAGATTCTTTTACAATATTTTCTGAAATACTGTCACTGAAAAACCTCTCCAGTCCTTTCTTTTCATGATTGACAAGACAGACTATATCTGCATTCACTTGTTTTGTAAAATGTAGAATACCTTCTTCTTCCGTTTTATCAGAAACCATATGGATAGAACGATTTTCTAACTTAAACTCATCCCTGATCTCATCGAGTGTCTTCTGGATCTTCGCTTCGGAAATACTGTTTGAAGGAGTATTAACCTTCAGAAAATGCAGGTTCGCATTAAATGCCTCTGCCATACTTTTCACCTTTCCAACTATTCTATGAACAGGCTCTTCAAAGTCTGATGCAAAAACAATGGTTTCAACTTTAAAAGGAACCTCCGTATTCTTCAATATCAATAGAGGAATACCAGACTTTCTGATCAATTTTAAAGTAGTAGATCCAAATAAGACTTCCTCAATATCACTTTCCCCCTTCTTTCCCACTATGATCAGATCTATCTCTTCATCTTCAGCATGCAAGAGGACTTCTTTTGAAACCTTTCCCTGGACAATGGTACCATTGGATTTAATACCTCTTGACTTCAGGCGGTCTACAAAGCTCTTTAACAGTCTTTGCTTTACTTCCATGATCCTTGCCTGATAATCCATCTGCAACTCATCTTCAAACAATGGATCACCAAAAGAACCAATCTTTGGTACATATACCTGCTGCACTACATGGAGCAGCTTCACTTCACAGTTCTTTTGCAAAGCAATATATGCTGCTGCTTCAAGAGCTTTTTGTGAGTAAACAGAAAAATCCACGGGCACCAGTATTCTTTCCATTAATCAGTTCCTTATTTCTTTAAATGCAACAGTTTTAAAAATCAAATTGTTGGAACCGTACTGCAAATCATCATGAGAATCAATCCATTCAGACTTACTCAAAAAATATTGAAAACAAAAAATACTTAAATAAAAAAGCTGAGCTCATTTCTATGCTCAGCTTTTAAAAATTTGTTTTACTCTAAGTTAAGAGTTAACCTCCTATTTTTTTTACTTTATAACCTTTGCTTTGAAGGTGAGCCAAAACTTTTTCTCTGAAATCTCCCTGTATCAATATTTCACCATCTTTCACACTTCCCCCTACGCCGCATTTCTGCTTTAACTCTTTACCTAATGCTTCAAGATCTTCCACTTTGCCAACAAACTGCGTGATGGCCGTAACAACTTTTCCTCCGCCTTTTCTGTCCAGCTGAACCCTGAGATCCTGCTGCTGAGGAGGTAAGGTCGTAATTTCTTCTTCCTGATTGTATTGATATTCAAACTCAGGGTTGGTAGAAAATACCACACCGTCTCTGTTCTTCTTACTTTTTTTCATATTGACAAAACTCTTAAGCTGTTAGGAACTATTGATATTTTTAAACTGGCTTCCATATCCACCGGTTCTCCATCAAGATGTACCGGACCAGATGCCCCTCTTTCTATTTCAATACTTTTGGCTTTAATAATATCCAGATAGTGAAATTTATTCACTTTTTTGGTGAACAACTTAAACCCAAGATTCAAAAGAGAGCTTGATGGAAAAGGATGCATCATACAGACATCGATGTAACCGTCCTGCAGACTTGCCTGAGGAGCAATAAATACATTATTACCATATTGTGAAGCGTTGGCAAAACTTAATAGAAATGCCTTCATTTCAATTTCTTTTCCGTCAAGCTTGATTTTATAAGTTTCACATTTATAGCTTTGATATTCGGTAATGACTGTTTTCAGATAGGTAGAGAAACCTCTGGTTTTTTGTTCAGCAAAGACTTTTCCGATAAGGGCATCAAAGCCTACCCCTGCCGTGCAAAAGAAAGGTAAGTCATTTAACCTGCAGTGATCTATAGAAATTGGAGCTGCATCGAGCAGATATTTGATTGATTTTTGAATGTGTATTGGAACCTTTAAATGTCTTGCAAGACCATTTCCTGAACCCAGAGGTATAATCCCCAAAGCAGGAGTTTGCCCGATAAGACCTGTTGCCACTTCATTGATTGTACCATCACCTCCCACAGCAACAACTGCATCAAAGTTTTTAATTACCGCTTCCTGAGCCAGTTCTGTTGCATGCCCTTTGCATTTGGTAAATGCTATTTCATAATACTTTCCTGAGCCGCTGAAAATTTCTTTTATTTTTTGTGGAATATCTTCCTTACTTCTTACTCCTGCAATAGGATTAATGATAAAGAAAAATCGCTCTGGCCTTTGTTTCATTTAGTTTTTCCTTTCAAACCAACAAATCTGTTCCTCGAAAATACGACATATTCCTCACTTCACATATATATTCTTAATTTCAAGGATATTGAAAAGCTGAATTTTTATAATAGTATAATTGCTTAATTTTATTTTATAATTGCCCCGATATAAAATTATTGAATACAGATGGAAACTGTTTCTGCTAAAAAGTTTTACCAAACACTTTACTTTTATGTCCTGATCGCGATTATGGCAGGAGTTTTTACAGGATATTTTTTTCCGTCTACGGGAGCAAAATTAAAACCTCTTGGAGATGCTTTTATTAAGCTTATTAAAATGATTGTTCCTGGGGTTATTTTCACTACTGTTGCTTCTGGTATCGCGGGTGTGAAGGAAAATAAGAAAATAGGAAGAATAGGCTTTAAGGCATTTATATACTTCGAAGTAATGAGTACCCTTGCGCTTGTTATAGGGCTTATTGTTGCCAAATTCCTAAAACCCGGCAAAGGAATGAATGTCAATCCGGTCACCCTTGATATTTCAGGCATCGAGAGTTATACCCAGTCAGCAAAAAAATTTGATACAGTTACCTTTCTGCTGGATATTATCCCTGATTCTTTTTTTGGAGCTTTTGCAGAAGGCAAAATCCTTCAGGTGCTGTTTCTGGGTATTCTTTCAGGATTTGCTATTTCGAGGATGGGTGCATATAGGGATCCACTCGTCAAAGGAATAGATTACTTCAATCATTTCTTTTTCCGGGTTGTGTCAATTATTCTGAAAGCAGCGCCAATAGGAGCCTTTGGGGCAATGGCTTTTACTATTGGTAAATATGGCATTGATAGTTTATTATCTCTGGGAGAGCTCATGGCATCCGTTTACCTGACCTGCCTCTTTTTTATCTTTGTTATTCTTGGAATAATAAGCTGGCTGTCTGGCTTTTCTATTATTCGGATTTTAAAATATATAAAGGAAGAAATATTTCTTGTGCTCGGCACCAGTTCCTCCGAGCCTGCCTTACCAGGATTAATGAAAAAAATGGAAAAGGCTGGTTGCTCTCAGTCTATTACAGGACTGGTGATACCGGCAGGCTATACTTTTAACCTCGATGGCACTTCCATTTACCTCACTATGGCAACCATGTTTATAGCTTATGCAACCAACACTCCGATAAGCCTCTGGGACGAATTGGCATTGCTAGGCATTCTTATGCTTACTTCCAAAGGAGCTGCGGCAGTAACCGGTGGAGGTTTTATTGTCCTTGCTGCAACACTCTCATCTATAGATAAACTTCCTGTAGCTGGTATCGCCCTGCTTTTGGGTGTAGACAGATTTATGTCCGAGGCTAGGGCAATTACCAATCTCATAGGAAATACGGTAGCGACCTTGGTTATAGCGAAATGGGAAAAGGAATTTAACCCTGGTGAATTTTCTGAGAAGCTGAAGTAATTTTTCAACCTGATTCCATTAGGTCCGGAGTTGAAATTTTTATTCCCTCAAATATCTCAATTTCAACTATACATTTGACACAAAAGAACCTGTTCTACAAAAGTATAACACTACATAAAAACAATTCTCTCATCTGTTGACTTACTTTAATATAAGTAAGAATCCGGGGAGATATTGAATTTATGTTAAAAAATCTGGCTTATCTGCTTTTGCTTATCTTTTCATTCATAACTGGAAATCCTGCAACATCGCAGGTGAAAGAGCCTGGCTACACATACATTCCATGGGAAAGAATCAAAATTAACAATATAGAAAAAAACGAATCAGATACGGTTGTGGTCATCATTACTACAAGAAAATTTTCTCCGGATAAATTACAACTGTTCAGTAAAGATCAGGATGAACCGTGTCACTTGCATTATGTGCTTGCAAGGCTGAAAAACAAAACCTGGAATCTGGAAATAAAAAACTCATTTGAAGAAGCAGCTTTAGAAATGCCTTCAAATAAAGACCTTCTTTTTTATGTGCATGGAGATGGAAAAACATTTCCTGATGTGCTGGAAGGAGGTTTACGCATGAGCATTCTGTATGGTATAAACTTTGTAGCTTTTGATTATCCTACCAAAGATGAAGAGTTACCATTCTGGAAAAACTTTCATACTTCTATAATTAACGTTAACAATGCTGTTACTTCCTTTGGCAAAATGATCAATGAGGTAAAAACCTATCGTACATTACATGATAACTCTGTCAAATATACCTTACTACTGCATAGCCTTGGAAATGAGCTGATCAAAAATTCTCCTGGGCTTCAACACTCCTCAATAGTTTTTGAAAATATAGTGATGAATGCGCCTGCAGTGGAACAAAGAAAACATTCCAAATGGGTGGAAGATATTGCTATTCAAAAAGATATCTATATCATTTCAAACAGACGTGATATAATACTTACCGGAGCATATTTTCTGACATACATGAATTATCTTGGAAAAAATCACAGAAAACCTCTTGCTGAAAATGCAACATACGTTCGTCTGGATAACGTTGCAGGCCACAAGCACAGCTTTTTTATTGATATAGAACTGCTGAACCTTGTCCCTTCAGTTAAACATTTCTATGATCAGATTCTTCACGGGTTGCCCGCAGACAACAAAACTTGTTGCTATCTGAAAGCAAAAAGAAACAGGAATAATTATTCAATGGAAAAAAAACCAGATTGCAAGTTTTTTATTGGTCAGGAGAAAGTATTGTAACCACCCCCTAGCTACACCAATGACTGAATTAAGCCTTACTAATTTTATTAATCAGATATTCCATACCAAAAAATTCAGAACAGGTAGTAACTGAACTTATTGTAACACCTAATACCCCGTGTAAGCTTATATTCTGGCCGGTAAAGAATAGGTTCGGCACTTTTGTACGAGTTGGTATAAAAGTCTTGATAGGATCATTGTAATCTTTCATCACCCCGTACATACTTCCATCTTTGGTGCCTATGTAATCTCTATAGGTTAAAGGAGTAGAAGTATTATAGGATTTGATTTTACCTCTTAGTCCTGGAATTCTTTTTTCCAGTTCATAAATAAGCTTTTCAGCCTTCCTGATTTTAAATTCTTCATAGCCTTCTCCTCTGTCCGTTTTGTGGTGAGGTATTGTGTGAAAAGAAAATTCCCAGGGAGCAACATCTTCATATTTCATGTAAGCCATTATAGTGAGGCTTTCTGCATACTCCTCATCCTGTCTGCTCACAGGGAAGAACAATGCATAACCGAGTGGCCAGTTGTCTTCATTATAATTCAGTGTGTTCCACACATCCGGATTTTTATAATGATAGATGTTGCAGTTCCTGTATTTAAGTGTTTTGGGTTTTAAGACTATATTAAGAATAAAAACTGAACTTGTATTTTCAAGGTTATGAATCCTTGTTGAATATGCCTTTCTGATTTTTCCAGGCTCAACCATATCAAGTGTATTACTCGGATGGATATTTGAAATAAATCGTTTTCCTTCTACCCTCTCTCCATTTGTCAATTCCACTGATTCAATTTCATCTCCCTTGAAACAGAATTTTGTTACTTCCGAATAATTCCGGATTTCACCACCCATTTCTTTTATTGATTTCGTCAAAATGGTTGCAATCTGAGCTCCTCCGCCGATGCATTTGTAGGCACTTTCTATATAGCTGTTGATTATAAGCCCATGTACATAAAGTGGAGTTTTTTCTCCAATTCCGGCATATAATGGATTGGTACCAGCGAGTACATTCTGTAATATTACATTTGAAGTAATAGATTCAATATATTCTTTAGCATTTACAGAGAGATACTCTGTATTAAAAAAGCTCTGTTCGCTATAGCGTAAATTATATAGAGGTGAAAAATTACTTATTTCCTTAAGCTTTGCGCAGTATTTTTGAATCGCTTCCTTCTCCGAAGGGAATTGTTCGATAAGCTTTTCGCTAAACTTTTCATAGCCCATCGCATAAGCATATTCCTTTTCATCCTGATCAAAAGAAATCACATCAAAACAATCTTCGTCTAGTTTCTTCAGCTTTAGCTTATCCATCAATCCGAAATATCTGAAGTATTGATTCAGGTTTTGTCCTTCATCCAAACCTCCTATATAATGGATACCAGTATCAAATATCGCTTTATCCCTTACGAATATCTGAAGATTTCCTCCTATCTGCCTGTTCTTTTCAAGAACACAAACAGAATTCCCTTCTTTGGTAAGTGTGTACGCACATAATAAGCCCCCCAGACCGCTTCCAATAATTACATAATCAAATTGTGGCATCTAAAAAATTATTTTTTATGATAAAAATTCTATTTGATGTCAGCTTTGTATTATCTACAATTTCAACATCAAGTCCTTTGTCTTTCGCCTGTTTTACGATCGCTTTACCAGAAAGATACGATAGCGGATTTTCTGTTTTGTTAAACTTGATAAAACGCGTAGAGAAGAATTCAGTTAACTTAGTACCTTTATGTCTCTCCTGATAATCTGCATCTCCATCTCTCAAAATCAGCATTCCACCAGGATTTAACTTGTTAAAGCAATTGTTCAACAGCTCAGTTTGTGCTGCTTCAGGAAGATAATGCATCACATCATTCAATATAATCACATCCGAAGTTGGTATCTCATACTTAGTAATATCCGCCGCTTCAAAACTAACATTTGCAGATTTGGCAAATCCATTCTTAGCTACTTCAATCTTTTCAGAGTCATAATCAACTCCAACAATTTTTCTTTCATCAGATAGAAAACCCAGCATATTACATAAGAATCCATAACCACATCCTAAGTCTGTGATCATGGCTTTTTTAGGTATAATAGTATTGAAAAACTCATAGTTATTTTCTAACCTTAGCTTCACTCTCAGATACCATTCTAGAACAGGTCCTCTATAGATATAGTTCTTGATTAACCTATCCTTGTAGTAATTTACCGTTTCCTCAGAATCTTTAAGTTTTTGATATTCTCCTCTGAAATACCTTCCGATCAATTTTGCTCTTTCAGAATACGTTTCCCCATATGTCTTGTCTTCGGGAGAAATTCTTGGCAGGAACTTCATTGTTATTCTTCCGTTTTTCAGAAGTAAGTCTCCCTTTGCAATTGTATCACCTGTGCCATGCAGAAGAAGTGGAAGAATATCAAGCTTTAAGCGCTCTGCCATAAGGAACGCCCCTTTATGGAACCTGGCAACTTTCTTGTCTGCCGCTCTTGTTCCTTCCGGAAAAATAATGATTGAATAACCCTCATCAACCAATCCTTTCAGCTTCTCCAAACCTGCCTCATGATCTGAGTTTGCAAGATAAAAATCAGCTGATCGGATAACTCTTCCGAAGAACGGAGAATTCCATACCCATTCATTCGTTACCATTACCATTTTGGGATAAAGCATAATAGTAACCAGAATATCCAGGAATGATTGATGATTTGCTATGATGACCGCAGGTTTCTTAAAGTCCTCCCCTGTTTCGTTGATAATTTTCTTCCTGACATTTCCCATAATATAAATCATGGACCTGCTGAAATACATCAGCAGATAATGCAGAATAAGCTTTCTCTTGTTCGCTTTAACAGGAAGTACATACAATACAATAGGGCCAACTATATTTAACAGAAGACACCCTGACAGAAAATAGGTATAAGCTACAAATGTGAAAAATAATCCCTCAGCAGTATATGGATCAAACCCTTTTCTTGTTCTGTTTGTAATCAGCAACCTGAACAATAAAGGCTGAACCGTATAGGAAATGATAATAACCGAGAACATCCCTACGATTGATAAGAATGCAATTGACTGCAAGGCTGGATGTTGTGCAAACACCAAAACTCCTATACCAACAATAGAAGTAAATGCCGAAAGGAAAATCGATGTCTTATAAGATGCAAGATTATTCAGTCCCAGTCTGTATTCCTGAAGGAGACCTGACATGATAAATATGCTGTAATCTATACCAAGACCGAGAATAAATGTAGAGATGATGATATTAACTATGTTAAACTTTATTC
Source organism: Bacteroidota bacterium (assembly GCA_023428135.1). Classification (GTDB taxonomy): domain Bacteria; phylum Bacteroidota; class Bacteroidia; order Cytophagales; family Cytophagaceae; genus Sporocytophaga. The sequence continues at coordinate 21,763 of JAEYZG010000032.1, forward strand.
CCAGCATCCCCATAAGTCCAAGTGTCCACAGCCAGCTCAGACACATAGGAACAAATGCTATTAAACCAAGTTCAATCCTTCCATAAGAAACTACGAGTATGAAGAATACCAATCCAAGGGACAGCACTTCCAAAAGGCTGAAGTCTCTATTCAGAATTTCAATAAACTTATCAGTAAGATATTTTTTATCTACTATTGTAAGGTTATCATTTTCGTGAATATCAGCATAGACCTGTTTTTTATTTTCCTCATCAACCTTTAATAAAGTAACTACTGTAGTCAGATCTTTACTTTCCGTAATAAAATCATTGAAGAAGAGTTTTCTTACATCAGCAAGCTCCTCCATTGATACCGGTTGATACTGCTTATCAAGCAACTCATAGAATCCTGCAAATGCTTCGGGCTTGAATTTATACTTGGCTGAAGCTTCCTGAAGGTTCTTTTTCAGCAAGGCTTTCTTTTCTTCTGTCCAGTAATTATTCCACTTTTTAATTTTTTCTTTTTGCAGACTATCACTGATCAGCATTTTACTTACTGAAGTGTATTTCCGTATTACCCCCTCCTCTTTTAGCTTTTCAGCCTGATCAGCAACCTTTTCACTGCTGGCAAGCGCTTCATTCAATGTCTTTCCACTGGAGACAAGGTAAACTGATTTGGATGAAGCAGAACTTATTTTATTAAGATTTTCCTGAGCAACAAAAAGCTTATCCGAAACATAGTTCATCTTGAGCATATCACTTTCAAATTCAACCAGATGATAAGTATATGCACAGATTATAGAAACCAAAGCTATTGCACCTATAATAAAGGGATTTCTATCAAATTCGTATGAAGTGTATTTATGAACGAAAGAAAGATTTCCGTGATCTTCTGCTTTTTGTTCTTCAATTTTCTTCTTCTTAAGAAAATGAGGAAGCACTATCAAACCAATTAAAGCAGCATTGATACAACTGATTGCCGCAAATAAACCAAGGTCCTGCAAAGCTTCACTTTTCACAAACATCAGACAGAAGAATGAAGACGCAGTGATAAGGCAACTTAATAACAGAGGAGTTGTGACATCCTTTATTACTGACTTAGGGGAACCAGTGCTCTTATAATGGGTAAAAATATGAAGCGAGTAATCTATCGTAATACCAAGTAATACAGAACCCATTCCCAAAGCTATGGCAGAAATATTGGGCCTGAAGAAGGTTAATAAAGCAAGGGAAATCAGTCCGCCAATGACGACAGGCAGGAATATCAGAAATACAATTGCTGCCCTTTTGAAAAACAAACTGATAAATACTACAAGAATTGAGATAGCGATTGATACCGTTATGGTAATATCATTTTTAATTCTTTCGGCATTGCCCACAGACATGGCCATTGCTCCGAAATACTCCGCAGTTACTTTACCTCCCTCTATCTTCTGCAGACTATCTATCGTAGCATCTATACCTTTTATAAAATCAGCATTTTTTGCAGTTTTATTTCCTGAATGAGCCGGATCAATAAAAAAGACAAGGTGTTTTTTATCTTTAGTTACAATACTGCCATTATATAATTCGTAGTTATCTTCATATTGAAGATTCTGAAGTTTCTTTAATCCAATGAAAGTGATGCCTACAGGATCTTTTACAATAAACTGTTTCATTACGATGCTGGCAGGCGATATCAATGTTTTGTAATTCCTTGCCATAGTCGAGTCAAGGTGCTGCCGATCTGTCAACAGGTTGATATCCGCATAATCCTTTTCATCCAGAAACAAGGGAATATTTTCATAGAAAGTACTATAAACCTGAGCCATCATATCGTCAGACACTTTGTAATTGATGTCTTTGATATATTCAGGCTGATATTTTTCCTTCAGTACTTCAGCCAGGCTTTCTGAGAAACCAACCAGTTTATCTGGATCAGTTGCGGTCGTATCTGTCAGGTAAAGATGGAAGATAAGTTTATCTGTAAACTTAGAATTCTGAAAGATGAGGTTCATTTTAGTGATCTTCTCATCCTTGGGCATTATCTTGGAAATATCTTCTTCCATTTTAATGCCCGACGCGAAGTAACCAGCAATAACAATGACTGAACATATAATGACTGCAAGCAACCATCTACGTTTTTCAAAAAAATTATAAAGATTAAGAAACAGACCTGACATTAATATTTCAGCTTGAAATTTCAGTATTAAGTTTTTGCCTTGCAGGAAAAACTTTTAACAGCAAATAAGTAATAAGACCAAATAGTACAGCTACAGCTACTGCAAGCAACATGCTTCCGACCGTATATTGGAAGAGATCCGTTTTAACATTTTCTAAAGTAATATCTCTGTTGAAAATCAAAACATCTTTGCCATTTGGCAAAACCATACCTCCTGCCTTGTAGCTAAAGAAAATAAGAATGGGAATCATTGGAGGAATGCTAATGTGTGCAGCAGTTACGAAAAGCACTTTATTTAATTTCATTAAGTGTGCCAGCGTAATTCCAACAATCAGCTGAAAGCCCCATATAGGCACTATTCCCATGAAAACGCCAAACATTACAGAAAGTGTCTTTCTCAGATCAGATTCATCTCGGTTGAAAACATACTTTTTAAAAAAGTCAGCTATGCTGTTTCTATTGAGACTTCTGATTACTTTAAACGGTTTGATAAAAAGAATTGCAATCAAAACCAGTACAGTATTCAGAACACTTACTCTGCTGAAGTCTTTAAATGGTCTGAAATGTGTAACCCGCTCTTTACCATAATACACCTGCACTGCCACTGAATCAACTTTTACTCCTTTCCAGGAAGCTCTGACTATATTCTCAATTTCGAACTCATATTTCCTGGTAAACCATTTCATTTTATATAATGGCTCCAGAGGATAAAGTCGGTATCCGGACTGGGTATCCGGAAGTTTAACGCCTGTTTCAAACCAAAACCAGAAATTGGAAAACTTATGGCCAAAGCTGCTTTTCCCTGGCACAGAAGATTGTTCCATATTTCTTGCGCCTACAATAAGGGTCCCAGGTTCTTTTTCTATCTTGTCTATAAACACAGGAAGGTCTGATGCCATATGCTGACCATCAGAATCTATAGTAATAGCATATTGATATCCCTGCTCAAAGGCGGCTTTGAATCCTGCACGAAGGGCCATGCCTTTACCCATATTATAAGGCTGCTGAACTACTTTAATCTGAGTGAAAGACGCAAGGATATCGCGGGTAGAATCAGTAGAGCCATCATTGACAACGATGACATTTCCAGTATATTCTAACACATCCCTGATCACTTTTGACAAAGTTTTTTCATTGTTGTATGTGGGAATCAACACACAACACTTAAGCTTGTCAAACTTTTCCCTATAGATATCTTTCAGAGATGTCATGAATAATTTGATATTGAATATTACAAATCAAAAAACTGATTAATAACGTATTCACCACTTATTTAATTCCTTAAAAGCAAAAAATATTAATCAGTCCCGAATAGCTGCTATTTGAAGGTTCCGCTAAACTTAAAGAAGACTTTATCTTCAAAAAATATGGTATTGGTTACCTTGACAACAGAATCTTCCTGATGTTTATAATTTATATCAAAATCAAGAAACTTATTCACCTCCGGATTTACAATATTCATAAACTTCAGATTATCGCCTGTAACCAGAATTAGTTCTTTTTCCAAAACTGATGAAAGCATTTCTTTAATCATCTGTACCATACACACGCCAGGCACAACAGGATTTCCAGGGAAATGGCCTTCAAATATTTTATGTCTTTCGTTCAGCTCAACTCTGACTTTAAGTGAACCTTCTGCAATCGGCTCTACCGTTTGTACTTTATAGAAATTCTTCTCTTGTAACATATTATCTTTTCAAAAGACTCATCTTTATTGTCAACTTAATATTCTGATGATCCAGCAGAATATTTGAAGGCACTTTATCTTTATAATCAGTGAATAAGATCTCCACTTTAACCTTGGATTTCTTTCCGTAAGTCGTTATTATTTTTGACAAATGGCCATCCTCAAGATTGTAAAAATAAGCATTTTCTTCTTTCTTTCCTCTGAGTCTGTAAATTACATGTGCGCTATCTTTTGATACAACTGCTTCTGAAGCAATTAATGGATTCATGATCAATAGCCGGAAATCATCCCTTAACAGATTTGTTACCACTTTTTTGTTCATCTGGTCAATGCAATAGTGTACTTCAAAAAAATCAGAGGGGCCCAGCTCAAAGTCAAAAAGTTTAACTCCTACTTCAGTGGTAAATACCAGCCTGTACTTATCCGGCTCTGTATTTTTTATAATTAACAAACCGCTAAGGTAATGTCCATAAACATCTACAGCCGTTTTGTATACAAATGCACCACTGTCACTTTTAAAAAGCGACACCAGCTCTCCCGATTTCAAAGGCCTTCTTTCTTCCCCTGAACTGGCAGTTTTTGATCCTTTACAAGAGAAAAGCAGAACTATCAGAATACTACTTAATATGAAACTTCTCATCTGAAATTTCGACATTTACTTTTTTATTAATGAAAGCTATATTGGTATAATCCCCTGATGGCTCAGTCATAGTCAGTTTGGAAACTGTAAAATCCTTTTTGTCAAAATATAAACTGATGGTTTTCAGAAAACCTTTCATGCTCTTATTAAGAGGAGTAAGGTCAACCAGATAATATTTTTCATTCTGGTAATACTTGATTTGATAATCCTTACTGTTCAGCACATTTCCCTGTACACTATTAATAATCATGTTGTTGATCTCCTGGAACATCTTATTTGATTGCATGTCATACTTGTTTTCCCTGGAGTCGTCTTTGATAAAGACTTTATTTTTATTCATAATGATCAGGTATTGAAAAGGATCAGTGTATTGCCACCTCAGCATGTTATCCTTTTTGAACATGAAACTGCCCTTGGTAATAATTTTCTCTGCAAGTACGCTCAGGTTTTTCTCCTGAACAAAATCACTTTGAATAGTCTTGGTTTCTTTCGCTGTTTTAGCAAGATTATTTTTAAATGAAACCGAATCTGTAAGCGGGCTAAAACCAGTATGCTGACTTAAAGCAATGGTGGCAAGTCCCAAAATAAACGAAAGAAGAAATCCGAATTTCTTAATTAAAAGCATATGCATCTTTATTTACAAACTTCTCAACTGATACAAAAGAATATCCATTTTCCTTTGCATATAAAATAAATGATTCTAAAATCTCTACTGTCCTGTCATTGGTATCATGAAAAAGATAAATAGCTCCTGGTTTCAGCGCTTTTTTCAGTTTATCCAATAATTTGTTTTTATCCATTACAACAGTATCAAAAGAACGAACATTCCATCCGATTGTGGAATATCTTGTTTCTCTAAGCGCCTTATATAAAGGAGGATTCGTTACTCCATAAGGTGGTCGGAAATATAAAGGACATTTCCCCAAAACTTCCCTGACCTTATCATCAGTTTGTTTCAATTCAAGTTTCATGCCTGAAGGTGATTTCAGGTCAAACCAGAAAGAGTGATTAAAGGTATGATTTCCTATAATGTGTCCCTCCTGATCTGTTTTTTTTAACAAAGCTTCGTTTCTTTCTATGTTTTTTCCGATGACAAAAAAAGCTGCAGGGACAGAATGCTCTTTTAAAATCTTTAAAATTCTTGGTGTTATTTCAGGATGAGGTCCATCATCAAAAGTTATGCATAACTCCTTTCTGCTTTGGGGTCCGGTACAAATAGCCTTTACAAAAAAGCCTGCACTGAGATAGGTTACACCATAAAAGATAACAGTAGAGTATATTAAAACATTAAGGACCAGCCACCAAAAAGAAAAACCCTTTTCGATCGCCAGGTAAAGGAGCAGTGCCGAAATGATGAAAAATAACGCGCTGATTAGCTTAAACCTCAACATGAGGATAATAAAATGAAGGAATGATTTCCGTGGTAATGGTTATACAAAAGAATTTTATTCACTTCCTTTTCTGGAGTGCGACTTAAGGAAACACATGCGGGAATTTCTTTTTTCTTTAATATCTGAGAAGCCAGCCAAACTCCAAATGCCGAAGAGGTTGAATACTCACCACAAAGATTTTTAAAGGTCGCTGAATTATTTTCTTTAAATAAATTTTCTTTAAACTCTGAATATACCCTGTCCTCTTCCTTATCGCCATTGGCACCTAAGAGAATAAGATCAATATCTTTTGCCTCGATGTTATTGGAAGAAAAAATTCTGTCAAGAATCTTTTTAAGATCTTCCTGGCTATTTGTGTTAAAAAGTATTTCAACTGCCAACACAGTTGCATAAGGATCCTTTGGACTTGAAGATAGAGAAAAGAATGCCGCGCCTTCTCCAGGTATTGTCCCCTTTGAATTTTCGTAAAAAAATTCAGAAGTTGTTGTTCCTTTCCTCCAAAATCCTTTTTTCGAATGAATAGAATAATGGTTATGTGTCATTTCGTCTACTCCTCCTAACAGGACATTGGAAGCTTCTCCTTCATTCAGAAGAAGTATTGAATCCACAAAAGCACTTTCAAATGAAAGATCTCTGTGAACATAAGTGAAGTTATAATTATTGCAGGTAAGCAGCAATGCAATCTGAGCACCTACAGTATTATGCGTTGACTGGATAAATGAGGTAGGAGTTAAAAACTGTTCCTTGTTGTTAAGAATATTACAAAGGAAATTCTCAGTATCTTCAAGGCAGCCCATACCTGTGCCTGTAATGATTGCATCGGGGTTTTCCACCTTTGCATCTCTAAGACAATACTTGGCAGCAGCAACTCCCATTTTTATAACCCTGCCCATTCTCCGGGCAGCGGCAGGGGAAATGAACTCCTTGTAATTTGGCTCTATTACTTTAAAATAGTCCTGATGATATATTATCTCTTCCAGAAAAGAGGAATTGTCCAGAGTATTCTGGGGAGATACATTACCAAGACCATTAATATAAATCTGCATAATTTAAATCTTCTTAAAAACAAGAGCTGAGTTATTTCCTCCAAAACCAAAAGAATTGGAAAGCACGCTTTTAATATCGACGCCTGATAGTAATGAAGTTTCAGGAGCGAGATCCAGTTCTTTCATCTTCACCTTAAAATTAAGATTCGGGAAGATGGTTTTATTCAAAATGGATAAAGTAGAATAAACAGCCTCAATGCCACCACAAGCACCTAGTGTGTGACCTGTATATGACTTGGTAGAACTGAATTTTGGAATTTGGGTACCAAACAGTCTTGTCATCGCTGTACCCTCAGATAGATCGTTATTGGGAGTACCTGTACCGTGAACGTTGATATAGTCAATTTCCTCAGCAGTTAATCCAGCCACCTGAAGAGCTTTTTTCATGGCAAGAAATGCTCCCTGTCCATCAGGAGAGCTTGCTGTCTGATGATATGCGTCATTAGTATTGGCATATCCACTTACTTCAGCGAGAATCGGTCTGTTTCCTGCTTTTGCAGCTTCTTCAGATTCTATTACAATATAACCTGCGCCCTCTCCAAGATTTAGTCCTTGTCTGCTATCGTCAAACGGTCTGCAATGATCTTTATCCAGGATCATCAATGTATTGAAGCCATTGATCGTAAAGACGGTAAGAGAATCCACTCCTCCGGCAACAACCCTGTCAAGCATTCCAGCTTTTATCATTCTTGCTCCAAGCATGATAGAATTGGCAGAAGAAGAACAAGCAGTACTAATGGTAGTCATAAAGTCTTTAATACCCAATGCCTCAGCAATTCTTTCAGTACTTTCCCCGCAGTCGTGAGTTTCAAGAAATTTCATAAAATCCCCGTTATCTGCCGGATCCAGATACTTTTGATAAAGCATTTCGGTCTTGCCCATTCCACCTACAGAAGTAGCTGAAATAAAACCTGTTCTAAGTTTTGAAACTTTATCCAGGCCAGCTGCAAGATATGCCTCTCTTGCAGCAATGATTCCTAATAAAGTAGTTCTTGTCACTGGCCGATTCATATCAAACTCGGCCATTTGACCTAGATCCTCATCGGAAAGCTTTACTTCCGAAACAGGAATGATATTTTTATGAACAGTATCAAGGTTTTGAATATGCCCTATACCAGGCCTTAAAGATGTCAATGAGTTATAGTTCTCCTGCACATTGTTTCCAATGGAAGAGATCACTCCAAGACCGGTAATGACAACCCTTCTGCTCATTCCTAATTACGCTTTTTTGTGCTCTGCAATGTAGTCTGCCATCGATTGGATCGATGTAAATATCTTTTTAGCTGAAGCAGCATTTTCTACTCTTAAACCATATTCTTTCTCAAGAAGAACGATAAGTTCAAGAGCATCTATGCTGTCAAGACCAAGTCCATCTCCAAATAAAGGAGCTGTAGGATTGATATCTTCAGGTTTTACATCTTCCAGTTTAAGGGCCTTTATTATCTGAACCTTTAATTGGTTTACTAAATCTTCCATAATAAAACTTAAAAATTATATATTTTTTTAATTTGTTCTGTTGTATGCGTAATCATGTTATCTCCCTGATCGGCTTCTGCCAGGTAGACAAACGCCTCATAGTTGTTCTCGCAAAACTCTACCCAACCGGCAATACAGGATTTTAATTTTCCTATCGCGAAAAGATTATTAACATAATCTGTAATAAACTCAGGATTATATTCTTCAAAAATAAAAAAAGTATTTTCACCTTTTATCTTATTTCTGATACAAATTTCCCCGATCACAATATTAGGCAAAGTATATACGAACACAGCAGGGCTTGGGAAGTAATTATTCTTATCCTTAACTGTTTCATAATAAGAAGTATCAGTATGCAAACTCGAACTGGAATTCGAAAGTACCACACCAATCTCCGTTTCTGTATATTTTTCTTTAATTGCAGTGTCTTTTAAAATCAGCTCAGTTGCCATTAGCCCAAGCTTGCACATATCATCCATTTTATAAAATGGTGAATGTGTTATTTCAAGCCGTTTGTAAAGGCTTCTGATAAAGGTAGCAAAGTCATCCTCTGGTGCACCCTTAAGAAATTCTTCACCATTCAGAATGGCCTTATTATTTCTTATGATCGAATATGATTTTATAGAACCTTTACTACTCATTGTTTCTCAAAAATCAACGCTGCATTGCATCCTCCGAAACCGGCAGCTGTTTTTAAAACTTTTTTCAATTCCTTCTCCATGCAGTCACTTAATACATTTACCGGCTGAGTAACTCCCATTTTAGAAAACCCTGCAGTGGCAAACAGTATATTATTTTTCATGGAATAAGCTGCCATTATAGACTCTGCAATGCCGGCAGCCCCAAGGGTATGACCAATATATCCTTTCAGACTGTTCATCGGCACATTTTCCAGTCTGGCTGAATGAATTGCCTTAGATTCCATTTCATCATTATAGTTTGTAGCAGTACCATGCCCCGAAATGTAATCAATCTCTTCTGCAAAAACTTCAGCATCTTTTAAAGCCCCGTCTATTGCAAGAAATAAGCCCTCCCCTGTTCTTGACGGACCTGAAATATGATTGGCATCGTTGGTGATTGCCCCTCCCTTTACTGCAACAGAAGTATTGCTATCCGGTTCAATGGAAAGAATAACCGTACTGGCACCTTCGCCCAGACTTATACCATCTCTCCCTTCATCATATGGTCTGCACGGTCCACTGCCTATTGCCCTAAATGATTGAAAACCTGATACTGTAAACTCAGAAATAACATCTCCCCCAGCTATGATTATATTTCTGTATTTCCCTTCATTTAATATTCGCTTCCCCAGCAATATTGCTACAGATCCAGAAATACAAGCATTAGATACCACAAGCGGCTGATTAGGATTTTTGAAAAAAGAGCATATCACTCTGGCCATTACAGCCGGCCTTAAACGTTCTTTAGGAAATCTCCCATTCTGTCTTTCTTCCAACAGGTCTATATTTCCCTTAGCTGTAGATATAATAAACAAAGTATCATTGGATTCCGGATCAATTTTAGTTTTATTCAGAGCATCCGAAATACTTGTAATAATCATTTTCTCAAGCCTCGTATACTCTGCTTTAATATTCAACCTGCCAAAAGCTTCTTCTAATAAAGGAGTATTCACCAGTGATGCATAAAAAGGAATTGGGGAAATAAAACGATCCTCAGAAAGCAATACTCCGGAGCATTTTTCCCTCATTTTTGCTGCATTGTCTCCAGTAGTAAACCCCAGAGAGGTGATGACATTATCCGATATTAAAAAAACTGATTTCATCCTTTTTTATAAAGCCACTTTTCTTTCCACTGCTGATAGCAATCAGGATTTGTAATCGAAAGTTCCCCGTCTTTTAAAAAAACCTGAATAGTTTTACCTGTGGTTAGTAATTCTCTTCCCTGTGAAGTATCTCTGTAGATTTTATAGTCGAATATGATTTTTGCAGCTTCTGTTGGCACAAATGTAGTCTCAACAATTGCTTTTTCCTGAAGTCTTAAAGGTCTTTTATAATCGCAGTTTGCTGTTACAAGAGGGGTTAAATAACCTTGTGAACTATATAATTCAACAAAATCAAGGTCAAATTCTTTCCCGAATGCATCCCTGCCATCTTCGAAAAATTTGAGGTAATTTCCATGCCAGACAATTCCCATTGCATCCACCTCACAAAACCTTACTTTGATCTCTGTTCTGGCAACTAGTAAATTTGTTTCCAACTCTTAATTATTAAATTCTGAATTCTATTTAGTTATAAAGCCCAATATTGCTAACTTCTGACTTTAAATTTATTATAAAAATAGGCCATAATTAGCATTGCACCAAAAAAACCGGTTAATGCTGCAACTTCGGGCAATATTTCCTGCATTCCTGCTCCCCTGAGAAATAAGTTATTAAACGTCTCCATACTCCATCCAAGAGGAGATATCACGCTCATTTTTCTCATTATTTCAGGCATTATAAATACTGGTATCCAAATTCCCCCGATTGCAGCAAGAATTACAATGAAAACCGCTGCAAATGTGGAAGATTGCTGATGCGTTTTAAACACTGTTCCAAGAAGCACTCCTAACCCGGTAGCAGCCAAACCGATAGATACAACAGCTAATATAAGTGCAGAAAGATTTTGTCCTATTTCCAGCGCAGGTAATCCAAGTTGTGGCAATAAATAAATTCCTGCAAGCATCATCAAAACAAACTGCACGAGTGTAATCAACAAGTAGGCCAGTACCTTGCCAATCATTACGACTAGAGATGTTCCAGGAATTGTTCTTAACCTCAATGTGCTACCATCTTCTCTTTCTTTAATAATGCTGCCAGCTAAAGGAATTACGATAAAGAAAATTCCAAAGATTGTCCAAGCAGGAACATTATGCTGAACGGAATTCATAGACAAGCCTTCTAATTCAGGCACCGCTCCTTTCTGATCTAGCTGTATAAACTTTCTGGTATCTATATTAAACTGATTGCCATTAGGAAAATATTGAGATAAATGTTGTGAAATTACCTTTATCGACTGGCTGGCTTGATATCCGTCAAGAATTTTATCCAAAGCCAATTGTACCGACTTTTTAAATGATGCCTGTAAAGCAGGATCATAGAAAACCTGAATACCTGCAAACAAGGAATCTTTAGCTTCTTCAGACGGACCATTATTAAGCTCACCAAAAGCTCGGCTGATATCTCTGCTAATATGGGTTTGCAACATTAGTGAAGTACCAGGAGGAACAATTACACCGACTTTGTATGCTCCTTTTTTAACTTCTTCTCTAATACTGTTTAAATCAGATTTTGAATATTCTGCCACTGTTACCTTAAATATCCCTGCCTGACTCAGACCTTGAAAAATCGCTTTTCCACATTCATCTCTATCCTGATCAAGCACCAATACCTTTATTTCCGCCTGTTGATAATCTCTGAAAGGAGCATCTTGAATTAACGCCATAATGATAATCATTGTTAAAGGCATTAAAAACAAGATCGCCAGACCTGCTTTGTCACGAAAAAGAATCAAAAGTTCTTTATAAATAGCAAAGACAACTCTCATACTAATCTCTCAATTCCTTTCCTGTTAGATTAATAAACAGGTCTTCAAGATTCGAATACCGATTCTTCTCCGCTATCAGTTGTGCAGGCACACCTTCTTTAATGATTTTCCCCTTGTCTATGATCGCAATTCTGCTGCAAAGATTTTCAGCTTCCTCCAGGTAGTGACTTGTATAGATAATAGTTGTTCCCTTGCGGTTGATTTCTTTTAAAGTATCCAGAATGAGTACTCTCGATTGCACGTCCACTCCTACAGTTGGCTCATCCAGAATGATAATAGAAGGCTTGTGCAATATTCCTGCAACTAGATTTACACGGCGCTTCATGCCTGTGGAGTACTCATTGATTTTCTTATAGCGATGATTTGAAAGTCCCATTTTCTTAAGCCAGATCTCGACTTCCTCTTTTAATAGCTGGTTAGACAATCCATACATTCTCCCCAAAAAAAGAAGGTTTTCCTCAGCGGTTAAAGAAGGATATAAAGCAATATCCTGTGGAACCAGACCATAGTATTTCTTTATTCTTTCAGGGTATCGAAGGATATCGGTCTCATTCATATAAGCTGTACCGATATTAGCTGATGATAGTCCGCAGATAATTGAAATCAAAGTAGTTTTGCCGGCTCCATTAGGACCGAGCAAACCGAAAAAATCGCCCTTTTCAATATTCAGATTTATACCCGAAAGCGCAGGGGCAAATCCCTTTTTATAGGTTTTATAAAGATTATTTACCTGAACCACTTTTTATAAGGTAATTTTTTTCAGTTTGGTAAATATTGCCTTCTCACGATCTGCACATTCCAATAATATATCTGATAAGGTTGTATAAGAAACTGCAGAAGAAGCTCTCCCTTTACAGATTCTTCCAGCTTCAAATGCAAAATCTCTCCATCTGTCTCCGGTTTCTGTAACTTCCTGAGCTACCTCCTGAAGCCAAGGCTGTTGAAGTTGATCAGATGCTTCCTGAAGAAAAGCGCCAAATATAAATCTAAAGCCGCCGCCTCCGGTCCCGATTTCTTCCTGCATTCTTATTACCTGACCCAGATATAAAATTGCCCTTCTTTCATCCAGTTTATCAGGCCATTTTTTGAGGCTTTTAGCTAAATAGCGAATTCCTTTTACCCCAAAAAGAGGAATAGGTACATTGAGCATATCACCCGCAGTCTGCTTGATTCCTTTTACTATAGCGGGTTTAAAATCAAATGAAGAGGGTACCATGGTAGGATAGTACATTTTTCCTTTCGGAGGCATGGTCCCCTTAGCAAATCTCGCTCTTACCAGATCATCATAATCTATTTCACATGTCTCTTCCAGAACGGGATCGCTTACAAGATATTTCCCGTTTCTCTTTCCGAAAACAACAATATTGTGAGCGTTAAAATGAAAGCGTAAAGCTTTAGGTAAATAAGGAAGATAAAATACACTTGTCAATAACCCAACAGGTAAGCCTTTTTCCAGAGTGCGATCCAGTTCTTCCATTGCTTTTGTTTCGCTTCTGAAAGTTGTAGAATGCATAGAAATCCCTAGCCGGTTGCTTACTCTTTTAAATATCCACCCCGGAAGTATTCTATAAGAAGTAACTGGTATTCCGTTTAATTTTACAAAAGGAAGGTAGCTGAAAAACAAACCTGAGCCTATTCCAAAAACCATTGGCTCGGAAATGCCTAGGTTGTGAAACTTCAGTAGATTGGATACCGCACCATTTTCACAATGCGCACTCTGATTATGTTCAAATTTCACTTCCAAGGTTATTCAGGTTTTATTAGTTCTGCCACAGAAATATTCAGAGCACGAGCATATTTTTCAAGGGTTTTCCGGCTCAACTTTTCAAATGCTGAAGGACGCAAGTGCCAGATAACTCTGAACCATGAAATGCCAGTCATCTCTGCCAGCATTCCTTTGGTGATCATATTTTTTTCCAGGTGAAAAAGCAATGGGCTGGCTTTACCGGATAATACCTGTTGTCTTGCCCGTTCGACTTTTTCATTGATTACCTCCCAGGCTTGATCCAGTGCAATATTTTCAGGTTCCCAACCAGCAGTCTTTACTTTAGTATAAGTACCGTTTTTATCGGTTGCATATAAAACTTTCCTGACGCCTTCAAGGGCACCATGATCCTGAGGAACCTGATCTTTTTCCATAAAAGCTTAATCTTTTTTGATGAAAATTTTCATTTCACATTCAGCTACTGCATTTCCATTGCAGGTACAAAATGCTTTTATAAGCAGGACGCCCATTACTTCGTTTTCAAATCTCACTTCGGTTATCAACTCTGATTGAACTGGTGGCAGCGAATGAATTTTTAATCCTTTAATTGCCCCGATATAGCCTACAGGAGCCCCTTTTAAATCACCGTTATTATTAGATTTTTGTCGGTTAATTTCATAGCCCATGCGAAGAGCAGCTGTTTGAGCCATATTTTCTACCAGCCCTGGCTCTCTGAAAAAACCATTATAAGAAAAAATATTATCCTCTTTCAGAGTCAGTCCGCTTATAGTTTTTACATCATCAGAAAACAAAAGCTTATCTACCATGACAAATGGCTCTTTTTGAGGAACCATGTTAACCACTACATCGCCTTCGTAAATTGGACTATTGGAATTCATTTCAGTAAAATTTAAAAACTTAACAGACAGTCAAAAGTGCATACGAATAAGAGAACCTTGCACTTTCAGGAACTGCCAGCAATAATTTATCACCTATATTTAATTTTCCGGAATTTAAAATTTCCTCTACCATTACAAACACAGAAGCTGCTCCGATATTTCCTACACGTGTGAGATTAGTAAACCACTTTTCCTGAGGAATCTCAAGATTACACCTTATTAGCTCTTCTGCTATTTTATATCTGAAAAACTCTGATGAAAGATGAGGAAGTACATAACTAACTTCTTTAACATCAAAATTTCGCTTTTTACAAATCCCTTTCAAGGCTCTCGCAGCCAATTGAGAAATATGCTGATCCAGCAACTTGACATCCTGTTTCATTGCCATTACAGAATTGTCTGCAATAGTTTTAGGTTCCATTTGCTTGAAACTTATCAGATTTCCATCTTCATCTTTGTCAGAAGCAGCATACATACAAGTCTCCACTTCATTGGCAAAAGATACGCTATCTACCCATTCTATTTTCAGGGACAAACCATTTTCAGCAGGTTTGTCTTCCAGGAGAAAAGCTCCTGATCCATCTGAAAGCATCCATCTGAGGAAATCTTTTTCGAAAGCGAGTATCGGATTTTCGTCCAATTCCCCAATCTTTTTTGCTTCTTCTTCATAATTTTTTGCCTGAAGCATAGGGGAACAAAGTTCTGAGCCTACAATTACAGCATTAGAAGTATTTTCAGACTGAATAGACATGTAGCCAATCTTAAGTGCATGCATCCCGGAACAACAGTTACCCATCGGAGAGTATGTTTCCAAAGGTCTCCCTCCAAGGTATCCGTGAACCATAATCGCATGCGATGGCATAATTTGATCAGGATAAGAAGTTCCACATGCAAGCAACTCTATGTCATCCTGATTAAAAGAATTATCGAATAAAGATCTGACAGCTTCTGCTGCCAGCTGAGCGTTATTATGAGTTATATTACCCTCTTTGTTAAGCGCGTAATATCTTGTTTTAATACCATTATTCCTTAATACTATCTTTTTAGCCCTCGAAGGTTTGCCGTTAATAAATCCCAGATAAGTTTCCATTTCATCAATCGAAACCGGATTATTAGGCAAATATTTCGCAACTCTTGTTATAAATACTTCCTTCATTAATAACTTCTCTTATGAAAAATTTTAGTAGCCGCCAAATAGAGTGACCAACCAAAAACTTTTAGTCAAACAAAGAGTAAAATTAATTGATTTCCTATTAAGAATCGCTAAAAATAATACTTAAAATATTAAATTTCTTACCTGTCTGAATCGGAAGCCTCTTCTACTTTACTCCGGAAAAATAAGCAACCCTCTTTTTCATAGGTCCCCAAAGTAGTAGTCTTTTTATATTTGCAATCACAAACATAATCGGAGTACCAATGATGATCACAAATATTAAATAATATAAGAAAAATGATAAAGCTGCTTTTCGTTTTGGATTTCCGGAACGTCCTAATTTACTGATTGCTTTAGCCCAGATTTTAAATATTTTAGAACCCGTCATCTCCATGGTCATCAATGGCTGTTTGATTTCTACAGCCCCTGCTTTTACAAGAGAATCCTGAAGGTTTTCTAATTGATTTCCTGACAAATATTTATAGATTATTTCCCCGTATGCTGAAGCTCCCCTAATATCTGCATCTGAAACTCCTGAGGCCGGCAAAAATCCCCAATAATTTGCTTTCTTTCCTTTCATCAGCCAGCCAATGATTGTAACAAGGCTGACAAGATTGTGTGATTTATCAAACAAAGCAATGTTCCCTACCAGATTTCCACCGGCAGCTTTAATATAAGCTTTTGCCTTCTCCTGGCCAGAAATCCACATGTTTCGACAAGCTATGACGGTTATAACCGGCTTGCCATTTAAAATTCCTTTTGCTTCCGCGCTTTTGAGAAATGAACAAGCTGGCAAACTTGGAGACAAATACCAAGGCTGGTATCCGAATATTACAAGATCAAAATCTGAATTCTGAACTTGCAGAGGCTTCATCTTTACACCCTCCTGATGAACAGTTTCAGGAAATACATCTAAAAATTCATCTGCAGACCAGGGAAAATTAAAATCATTTTCTGGTTGAAGTTGCTCAAAAGTAAATGCTACGTCCTTTTTATTCAACCCCGAACAAACTGACTTCACAACTGCTGTCAATTGACCGGTTTGTGAATACCAAAGAACAAGTACTTTTTTCATGAATGTGCGTTTTTTGCCCAGAAATTATAGAAATTAAACCATTGTTCCGGATAATTCTTTACCATTCTTTCAACTTCTTTTACATACTCCTTCACCATTTCTTCCACATTTCCATTACTTACCTTAGGAGGTGTAGCGAAGAAATGATAATGTTCATCTGTTTCTTTCACTGCAAATACATAACTGTAAGGAACTTTCAAAGCTTTTGCTAATTGAAAAGGACCGAGGGGAAAGAGAGCTTCTTTTCCAAGAAAATCAGTGGATATAACCTTTCCACCTTCTACATATCTATCACCGTGGATACAAATAATTTCCTGATTCTTTAAGGCTTTATTAATTTCAAAGATGTGAGAGAGATCATCCTTTACAGGGATAATATTGACAGGCCTTTCTCCATATATTTCCGAAAAATAACTTTTAATTTTTTCATGCTCTGCATCGAACATGACTATGTTTATTTTTGCATTAATCTGATTTAAAAGATGACCTGCAACTTCATAATTACCAATATGGGCACTTATGAAAATCCCACCCATACCCTGAGCTGCTATTTCCCTTAGGTGGAGTTGGCCATCATGATTGATGGTAAATTTATTTCTGATTCCACCCATGATAGCCACTTTATCTATCAAAGTTTGACCAAAAATATAATAGTTTTGATATACTTTAAGCCAGGCCGTGAAGTACTTATATTTTAGAATTTCTCTGAAAAAATGATATGATGACTTGGTTGACTTTAAGGAAAAAAGCAAATAATAAAGTGCAACAAACCGAAGTACCAGGTATGCTATTTTAAGACCAAGGTGCCTGATCAGGAAAACAAATATTTTGTGCCCTAATAAGGAACCCTGGGTTTTTCCTTTCCAGGCCATTATTATTTAACTTCCTGTTTCTCGCCTACCTTACTTAAAATGTAGTTATAAAAATCCTGGAAGTTCACTATTCCTACAAAATCTTCACCTTTAACTTTAAATCCAAAATTACTTTCAATAACAACTACAAGGTCTACATAGTCCAGGCTATCAAGACCAAGGGTTTCTTTCAGGTTAGCTTCGGGAGTTATTTTATCTGCATCAACCTCAAACTCTTCTACCAAAAAGCCATTAATTTTTTCAATAATTTCCTGATTTTTCATTTTACCTTAAGTATGTTTTTATTTTACCTTTTTTAATATTAGAGAGGAATTGGTTCCTCCGAAGCCGAATGAATTAGACAGTAATGTGTCAATATTCTTTTCAACCGTTTTTGTAGCAATGTTTAATTTTGCGGAATCCTCATCTGGGGTTTCAAGATTGATGTTCGGTGCAACAAAATCATTTTGCATCATCAACAATGAATAGACTATTTCACTAGCTCCCGCCATCCAGCATTCATGGCCTGTCATAGATTTAGTTGAGCTCACCAGCGGCTTTGAGCCACCAAATACTGTATTCAACGCTCTTGCTTCATACATATCTCCTACAGGAGTAGATGTTGCATGAGCATTTACATAATCAATTAAATCTGCCGGAATACCTGCATCTCTGAGAGACATTTCCAGAGCCCTTACGGGACCTTCAACATTTGGTTGCGAGATATGGCCTCCATTAGAAGAAAATCCGTATCCGATAATTTCAGCAAGTATCGGCGCACCTCTTTCTACTGCTGACTCATAACTTTCTATAATCACAGTAGCCGCTCCACCACTTGGCACCAAACCATCTCTGTTTTTATCAAAAGGTCTTGATGCTCTTGTAGGTTCATCAACTCTTACTGAGAACGTACTTAACGCATCAAAATTACCCATTGAAAATGGGTTTATTTCCTGGGCTCCACCACAAATTACACCTTTCTGCAAACCATGTTTGATCAGAAAGTAGCCTATTCCGATGGCATGAGAGCCACTGGCACAAGCACCGCTAACTGTGAAGTTAACTCCTTTGAGTTTAAATATTGTAGCCAGGTTCATGGTCACCGTTGAATTCATTGATTGAAATACGGAACCTGAACCTACCAGTGTAGTATCTTTTTTCTCTCTTATGATGTCTGTTGCTTCAATTACAGCTCTTGCAGAACTGTCGTTTCCAAACAACACGCCAAACTCATTTCTGTCAATAATCTCCTCATCGAGCTTAGCATTTTTGATCGCTTCCAAAGTAGACAGGTAAGCATATTCGCCTTGCTCCGCCAGACCAATTCTTTGCCTTCTGTCAAGTATTCCTTTAAGTACCGGTTTTTCAACCATTCCTGTAAGTGGCGAACGAAAACCCATAATTTTTCGCTCTTCGTCAAATACAATTCCTGACTTTCCTTTGAAAAGAGAATCGCGCACCTGATCCAGGCCTGTCCCCAAGCATGAATAAATACCGATTCCAGTAATAACTACCCTGTTCATTTATACTAGGTGATTCTTATTAATACTAAGTATACAATCCTCCATTAACAGATATTACCTCTCCGGTAATATATGATGCTTTATCTGAGGCTAAAAAAGATACAACATTCGAAACCTCCTCTGCAGTTCCAAATCTTGCCAAAGGAATTAATGATTTAAATTCTTTTTCATTAATATCTTTTGTCATATCAGTTACTATAAAGCCCGGAGCTACTGCATTGACAGTTACCCCTCTTCTTCCTACTTCCTGTGCCAGAGCTTTTGTTGCTCCGATTATTGCTGCTTTGCTGGCAGAATAATTTGTTTGTCCCGGCATTCCCTTTATTCCTGAAAGCGAAACAACATTGACAATTCTTCCATATTTATTAACCAACATTCCCTTTACCACAAGTCTTGTTATATAGAAGAATCCGTTAAGACTAATATCAAGTACTCCATGCCACTCTTCTTCACTCATCCACATCAGAAGATTATCTTTTCTGATTCCGGCATTGTTGACTAGAACCTCTATTACTTTATCAGGATTTTTTTCGATCCAGCTCCCAAGGACACCTTCAACTTCTTCCTTTTGGGAAACATTGAATTGCATTAATTCGCCATCACTACCCTTTTCTCTTATCAATTCAAGAGTCTTTTCAGCTTCCTGAACATTTGATTGAAAATTGATGAGAATTTTATAGCCCATCTCTGCGAGATTCAGACACACTGCTCTTCCAATTCCTCTTGAACCTCCTGTAACTAAAGCGTATTTCATTATTTAAAAAATTTATTATTTATTTCAAACAATTTCCTGTAAATCAGGTTAATGATCTAGGATAAGTGTAGATATTATCTACAAATATAATAAAATAAATTTCTACCCAGCCTTTATTTCAAGGGATTCACCATTTTCTAAATAGTATCAGGCTTATTATCAATCAGATACTGTTTGACTTTTTTGATATCGCTATATTTAGGGAAGTCATTCTCAAACCTTGGGAAAACTTTTCTTAATGCCTGATAAACCCTATTTGTCTTCGCTGAAAGTTTGTGTTCAATACCCAGATAATCTATTCCCTGAAGAATCGACATCATCTCGATTGATAATACTTCAAAGGTATTTTCAATGACTTTTTTAGTAAGCAAAGCTGAATTGGTACCCATGCTTACAATATCCTGATTATCATTATTATTAGGAATACTGTGAACATACATTGGATTACTTAAAACCTGATTTTCTGCAGTAGTGGAAGTTGCTGTAAACTGAACACCTTGCATCCCAAAGTTCAAACCCAGCTTGCCAAGATTTGCGAAAGGAGGAATTTTACCATTGAGCTTATTATTCATCAGGTAATTCAATTGCCGTTCAGCGAGCATGGATAGTTTTGTAATGGCGATTTTTAATTTATCCATTTCCAGAGAAATGTAATCCCCGTGAAAATTACCGCCATGGAATACGTTTTCAGCAAATGAATCAATTACGGGGTTATCATTTGCAGAGTTCAATTCATTGATCAGAACTTCCTCTGCATAGGTGATTGTATCTTTAATCGGTCCCAGGATCTGAGGAACGCATCTTAGAGAATAGTATTCCTGTACCTTATCTTCGAGCACATATTCTTCTACTTTCTTTTTATAAAGCTCTTCCTGCCTGTTTCTGGTAAGCTGGCTGTCGTGAAGGATATTCCTCATCGACTCTGCTATTTCCCGTTGGCCTTTATGCCTTTTTACCTGATTTAATTCACTGGAAAAATGATCATCATATGAATTGACAAGCTCATTCAACATACAGGATGCATAGGTACTCCAATTGATCAGCTTTTGAGCATGGATAAGGTTTACCAGGCCTATTCCTGTCATACACGAAGTACCATTCATGATAGCAAGACCTTCCCTTCCACTGACTTTCAAAGGAGAAATTTTATATTCTTTATAAACTTCGGCGGCAGGCCTCAGCTGGTTTTGAGAGGATACCTCTCCCTCTCCTATCAAGCCAAGCGCCAAATGAGCCAGCTGAACAAGATCACCGCTTGCCCCCACACCACCATGTTCAAATATTACAGGATATATCTCATTATTAATCAAATCCTTTAGCAGAGCAACCACGTCTATCGGAATACCTGAACAGGCCTGGCAAAGTGAATTTAATCTGGCAACCATAACAGCTTTCAGATACATATCAGGCAATACTGCACCAACTCCGGACGAATGGCTTCTTATAAGGTTGTATTGAAGTTCTATCTGATCCTTTTCATCAATTCTATACTGAGCCATTGGCCCAAAACCAGTATTAATTCCATAAATTAGTTTATCTTTTGAAAAATGGTTTAAAAAATCATGGTTCTTTCTTATTCTTTCTTCAATAGATGTATGAATTTCAATAAGCTCTTTACCAGTCAATATTCTTTCAATTTCAGACAAATCGAGCTTTTTTTCTCCAATAGTAACCATCAGACTTATAAAATCAATTTTAGATTATTTTTTACTAACCCTATAGAAGCGGTTAAGCGTAAAAATATAATATTAGTTCCCAATATGATTAATTGTAAAAAAACTTAAAACTTTTCAAGGGAGATCAAGCTTTTTTACCTTTGATTAAAAATCAGGGTTCAAAATTAATGTAACTTTCGACCTTTTAAAAAATTTTTACTCAAAGTTGCGGAAAGTATAATCAAAATGAAACTCCTTAAATAAAAATACGTGGATTTCATTCTATCGATCGTCCAAATAGCTCTCAACACAAAAATTAAAGATGAAAAAAATTTCCTGCTTTTTATTTATCACCATTCTGATTATTAATGGAGCGCTTGCACAACATTCCAAGCCTGACCTATTTTCTTCTAAAAAAAGAAATCCCCAATCACATTCCTCCCTCAGAAATGCTTCTGATATTACGATTGATGGTCGACTAAACAGAAATGCTCTCCCTTATTTCCTAAGCAGTATACCTGCGAGCCATGGAAATGCATCATTTTTTATTTCTTTAGATCAGGAAAAAAAGACTCCTTATTTTATTAAGCGAAAGCCATCAGGAACCAAAAATACCCGAAAACTACCTTTAATTTCTACAGAACTTTGTAAAAAAGAAGCTGCAAATTTCCTTAATGATCTTAAACCAGTTTTAAAACTCCACAATAGTACCAATGAATTTGAGATTCAAAATACTTCGGAAGGAGATTTAAGACACATCCGTTTTTCACAAAAAATTGGAGGAATTCCAGTATTAGGTGGCGACGGCATAATTCACCTGAGTGAAGATGGCAATCACTCTTTTCATGGACAAATTGAAAATGTAACTGCTAATCTGAATACTACCCCATCTGTTAACGCAGGACAAGTAATTGAAACTGCTGTAAGTGACCTAAAAAAAACAATCCAGGTAAGGGCTTTAACTTTACAGGAACAACAGATTCTTGAGTATAAAGATCCTGAAGCACGCCTTGTAATCGTCCCAAGGTCAGAAATGATTAAGCTTTATGAGTTGGCATGGGAAATCAGCATAAGACCAAATCTTATTGATCACTATCATTATTATGTAAGTGCTGTTACTGGTAAAATAATATTCAAAGAAAACCATACCTGTACAGCAATACATGCTACTGATACAGCACCTGATTTGAATGGCGTAAACCAAAATGTAACCAGCTACCAGGCAGGCGCAACATATTACCTGATTGATACTTCAAATCCTATGTTCAGCTCCGGAAAATCGGTATTGCCCGAACAACCGGTAGGAGCAATATGGACAATGAGTGCTGGCAATACCGATCTTACCAGCATTGCACAAATAACATCCACTACTTCTTCCGCCTGGTCACCAACAGCAGTATCAGCTCACAGCAATGCCAAGGTTTGCTACAATTATTATAAAAACACTCATAACAGAAATTCACTGAATGGTCAGGGAGGAAATATTATTTCTGTAATAAATGTAACTGATGGAGGCAAATCTATGGAAAATGCATATTGGAACGGCAAACTGATGGCTTATGGGAATGGGGGCACTTATTTTAAACCTTTGGCAGGAGCACTTGATGTAGCAGCACATGAAATGACACATGGTGTTATTCAAAACAGTTGCAATCTCAGATATTCAGGACAATCAGGTGCTATCAACGAATCTCTCGCTGATATTTTTGGAGCATTGGTCGATCGCGATGACTGGAAAATCGGTGAGTCTATTACGAAGAATTTTACTTTGTTTCCCTCAGGAGCTTTAAGAGACTTATCAAATCCACATAACGGAGGTTCATCCAAGTCAGATTATTGCTGGCAGCCGCAACACATGGATGAGTTTGTAATTACTTCAAGTGATAACGGAGGCGTACACATAAATAGCGGTATACCAAACAAGGCCTTTTACTTGTTTGCCACTCAGGTCTCCAAAGAAAAAGCTGAAAAAGTTTATTATCTGGCAATGACCAAATACCTATTTGCATCTTCTCGCTTTATTGACCTGAGAATATCGGTAGTTAGTGCGGCAACTGAACTTTATGGAGAAAACTCCAATGAAGTTGCTCAAGCCAAATCAGCTTTTGATCAAGTAGGAATTCTTGAGGGACAAGCGACCAAAGTCGAGGATGACCTTCCTGAAAACCCTGGTGAGGAATATCTGCTTGTGACCAAAACATTAAAAGATAATTACAGGCTTGAAACAATTAAAACTTCCACTTCTGTAAGAACTCTTATTACTTCTACTAAAGTAGGGAGAAAACCAAGTGTTTCCGATAATGGAAGTGTTATGTACTTTGTCACGCCGGAGGGTGTTATTAAACAGATATACACCATCGGCAACTCAGAGGTAATCTTTGATAATTCAAGAAAATGGAATAATGTATCTGTCTCAAAAGACGGGACTAAAATAGCAGCAGTAACAGATGATGAAGATTCTTCAATTTATGTAAGGAAAACTTCTGCGGGATCTCCGTGGGTACGTTTTATTTTATACAATCCTACCTTTACTCAGGATTCTATAAGATCCAAAGGTCCTAAATATGCTGATGC
The DNA here is from genome assembly GCA_023428135.1 of Bacteroidota bacterium. Lineage (GTDB taxonomy): Bacteria > Bacteroidota > Bacteroidia > Cytophagales > Cytophagaceae > Sporocytophaga. The sequence continues at coordinate 45,876 of JAEYZG010000032.1, forward strand.
ACTTGAATGGGATCATTTTGGAGAAAACATTATGTATGATTGTTATAATGTTATTAAAGGAGATAAGGACAGTGTAGTTTTCTGGGATGTGAACTTTATTAAAGTATGGGACAATGCTGAAAATGATTTTTCTGATGGAACTGTAACCAAACTTTATGCTGACCTTCCTCAAGATATCAGCATTGGTAATCCATCATTTTCCAAAAATTCTCCCCATATTGTTGTATATGAGATAATAGATGAATCTGTCGGCTATATTGATATGGTTGCTACTAACCTTGAAACATCTGAAGGTAGTTTTATCCTAGGTGGCAATAATGGTATGCTGTGTTTTCCTAATTATAATAAGTCTGACTCCCAAATAGGATTCACAACATGGGCTCCTTCTGGTCTGGATACCATCTTTGCCTATGTAAATATGGATGTAGATAAAATAACCCCCAAAAATGGCTCCTATAGGTCCATCTCCGGCAAATACTTTAATTACTATGCAAACGGAAACCGAGTTCTGGGTAATGAGCCACAAACAAAGTCTCAGGATTTTAGAATTTATCCAAATCCGTTTGCCAATAAAATAACGATCGACTTCAATCCAATTGGGGAAACAGAAGTTTTTTTAACAAATAGTTTAGGTCAGAATATTTATCAGGAAAATCTAAATCTGAATGGTTTCATTCAACATCATATTACATTATCCGAGCTGAAGCCTGGAACTTATATCATTAAAATCATTTCAAAAGATGGTATATTCACATCCAAGTTGTTAAAGTTATAGATAAGATTTCTCATAACTCCGGTTTCGGAATGTTCTTTATCCTGTCCAATATATTATTCTACATAGTAATGCCAATGATATGGATCATTGGCATTCTTATTTATTCCATCTTTACCAGAGATATTAGAAGAAAAAAAGTAGCTGTTATTTCTGCAACAATATTGCTTCTATTTTTCTCAAACGAATATATTGTCAATAAAGCCCTTTTACTTTGGGAAGTAGCTCCAGTACCGATAGCTGATCTGCAAACAAACTATACCGCTATTGTTCTAACAGGGGTAACAGAGTCAAACAAGTCTCCTAAAGATCGTATTTACTATAATAAAGGAGCTGACAGAGTTCTTCATACCCTTCAGTTATATAGAGATCAAAAAATTAAATCTATCATTATCACTGGAGGTGAAGCTGTTGTGGTAGGCGAACAATTTCCGGAAGCCGAAAGTCTGAAAAAAACATTTCTCACTGCAGCAGTTCCATCAAATGCAATAATCTTAGAGACTAAATCCCGAAATACAAGAGAGAATGCTTTGTTTACAAAAAAGTTGATTGATTCATTAAATTTAAAAGGCCCTTTTCTGCTTGTCACCTCAGCTTTTCACATGAAGAGAGCTAAAGGGTGTTTCAAAAAAGCAGGTATTGATGTTACAGCTTATCCTACAGACTATTATTCTATTGATGGTAAATTTACACCTGATTATTTGATTATTCCATCAGAGAGAGCGCTCTCAAAATGGAGTCTGTTAATACATGAAATTTTGGGATATTGGGTTTATAGAATTATGAAGTATACTATTCCTACTTAACCCAAACTGATTTTATATTTACAAATTCCCTGATTCCAAAAGCCGCAAGCTCTCTTCCATATCCGGAAAGTTTAACTCCGCCAAATGGGAGCCTGGGGTCTGATTTTACCATACCATTGATAAATACTGAACCCGATTCTATTTGTCTGGCTAAAACTTTTCCTCTTTCAATGTCTTCAGTCCAAATAGAAGCCCCAAGTCCATATTTGCTCTGATTAGCCATATTAATTGCCTCCTGCTCATTCTTAACACTTATAATGGCAGCCACCGGACCAAAAAGTTCTTCATCAAACGCGGGCATACCGGGTTTCACATTGTCAAGTATTGTTGGAGTAAACATTGCTCCTGAAGGAGGTATCCCACCAACTACCACTGACGCTCCCAATGAAATACTTTTTTGCACCTGACCGAAAAGACTTTCAGCAAGATCCTTTCTAGCGAGAGGTCCAACCTGAATTTCCGGAGATAATGGATCCCCTAGTTTTAAGGCACTTACTGCCTTGGCCATGGCTTGAACAAATTGATTTTTAATTGAATCAATAATTATAAATCGTTTAGCGGCGATACAACTTTGACCATTATTGATCATTCTGGCCTTCACTGCCCATAAGGCAGCCTCATCAATATTGGCATCTTTCAGCACTATAAAAGGATCACTTCCTCCCAGCTCCAGAACAGTCTTTTTAAGATTAGCACCCGCAGAAGCTGCAACTTTCACTCCCGCCTGTTCGCTACCAGTCAAGGTCACAGCTTTAATAGTTTTATGAGCAATAAGCCGGTCCGTTTCCACTCCAGAAATTAATACGGATTGGAATACACCTTTTGGAAAACCTGCGTCGTCAAATAAATCCTGTATCGCCAATGCACATTGAGGCACATTAGAAGCGTGCTTCAGAATACCGGTATTTCCAGCCATTAACGTTGGAGCAGCGAATCTGAATACCTGCCAAAATGGAAAATTCCATGGCATAATTGCTAGAATGCATCCTAAAGGATCATACTCAACATAGCTTTCAGAGGCGTCAGAAATTATCAAATCATCTTTTAGGAAAAACTCTGCATTTTCAGCATAATATTCACAGACCCATGCACATTTTTCTACTTCAGCTTCTGCTTCCTTTATAGGTTTCCCCATTTCAGAAGTCATAAGGATGGAGAGTAAACCCTTTTGTTCCCTGAGTTTTCCGGCTATTTTATTGAACAAAGAACTTCTTTTTTCAAAAGAGTAGCCTTTCCAGATTTTAAAAGCCTTTTCGGAATTGACTAAAACTTCATTTAGCTTATCTTCAGAATAAGATTCATACTCTTTTAATACTTGTCCTGAAAATGGATTTACAGACTTTATTTTTCCCATGAATGAAAAATTAATAATTGAATAACTAAAAAGAACCAAAAGCCTCTTAAGAAAGGTCCAAAAACTTAATTGTGATTATACCTTGAGAATAAGCTTCATTCTCCCTCAATAATTCACAAATGAAAAGTTAACAATTGATAATTAAAATAAACCAATCAGGAAAGTGTAAAGTTATCAACAAGCACAAAAGCAGTTAAACAATTAATTTCAAACAAATTGCAATCCTTACTCTTCAAGGGAAAGATTAAGAATGAGGTCCATTTATGGACTTCAAAAAAAACTCCCTTAGCATTTTAGGGAGCTTTCTTGTTTAGCGTATGATTTGTAAGTCGATCTACTTATTATTAAACTTTATCAAGCACTGACCACATCTTTTTCTTCAATAGCCGTTACTGTTGGAGTATTAAAGAATCTATATTTAAGACTTAATATAGGTTTTTCGAAAAAATGATATGACAACATTGAAACCAAGATAGTTATAATAGTTACTGGCAAAAGCAAAAATAAGTTTCGTTCCATTTTAAATACTGCAATAAGGAGTAATATTGCAAATGGATGATATATATATAATCCATAAGAAATTTTTCCAAGATAATGAAAAAATCCAGGCGTCTTTAATTTCAAAATTGAATTTGGATTGAAAAGTATATTTCCGATAGCAAAAGCAGGGACAAAAATGAAAATATATTTGAGAAAGACAGAAGCAAATACAGAGTTCCAATCTTTGTAAGGAACAAGAATAAATGCTGCTATAAAAATCAAGTATAAAGGCAATCTTTGAAGAAAAGTTGTCTTTATTGCAAATGATTTATAATAATACGCATAAGCTAGAAGCCCACCGATTGCTAGTGTGTCCCACCTACTGATAGTATGCAAATAAAGAATTAAATGCCCTCCCCATTCTGCAGTAAGAAAAGTATATCCTCTGAAAATTGCTGAAATCAATATAAAAACACCAAAAGCTATTGGTAACTTTTTCAGTGGCACCCTGTAAATTAATATTGGCCAAACAATATAAAAATGTTCCTCAATACAGATCGACCATAAGTGATTAACAGCTGTAGAGATCCATCCATTTATGAGCTCGAAATTTCCAAAGAAAAATATCTGGTGAGTATAATTTGGCTCAACTTCATTAAAAAAATAATGAAAAACCGGTGCCATTAATATCGCCAAATAATATAATGGAAATATTCGGAGTACCCTTTTGAAATAAAACAACTTAAAATTTATTGCCTGAGATTTATCCTTTTCAATTATTAATAAATATGTGATTAGAAATCCACTAATTAAAAAAAATACTTCTACTCCAAAACCTAAATTGTTCACCAAAGTATGATATGGGGTACCGTCAGTAATTCCTCCATATGTGTGGCCAATAACTATCATAAAGGCGCAAATAAAACGCACAACATCAAGAGACTGAAAATAATTTTCTGCTGGAACTGTATCGAATTTACTCATTAGACTTAACTTATAATTTCTATTACTAACAAAGGTAAGAGAAATTATCGATTTTATTTTTATCATTCTTAACGTATTAAGAGGTCTCCTTTTATTTCTTTCAATGGGAACAACAGTACACTTTACCTCTCCGAATTTCATTTTACAACACTATCTTTATTGGCAAAACCTACAATTATTAATCAATACATTTAAAAATTAATTAATGATTCATAGACTACAAACCCTCTTTGGTAAGACAATTTTGTTTTCTTAAGAAATAAATCTAAAAACCTGATATCTAACGAATAAAAAATATTTTTTAATATGAGTGCTTTTCAATACACAACATCTGGCCTCCTGCGGTTGGATTTCTCCACGCAATAATGAAAGCAATGGAACGAGAAAAGTAGCCTGGCCATAAAAGATAGTCGAATTCTAAAAAACAATATTGTAGAATCTGCCAGAGCTATATCCCGCATGAAACAAAGATAGATGAGCGATAAGTATCATAAATTGGCTATGTAAAGGGGAAAGAAAAAGAAGCTTAATGGTTCTCAAAAAAATAAATGCTGTATATATATATTCTTCAATACCATGTCGTGCCAAATATCTGGAATAAATCGAAGAAAACAAGATCGAATTTTATTGGTTTCTTTGAAGCAGCAAACAAACAAATTTGATTTAATACATCTAAAACCATAGTTGCCGTGGAGAAGATAAAAAACTCTTTTTTTACCGATGGATTATGTATTTGCTGAGAAAAGAATATTTAATGGGCGGACTTTAAAAATAAAAAAGGGCTGTTCCTTTCGGAAAGCCCTTTTTTATTTTTTCATTTTGAACTAGTCTTCGTAATTGAATGAAGCTTTTTGCTCTCCAACGATTACATCAAATGCACCTGGCTCAGTTATAAATGTTTTCTCATCCATACCGACAAATGCAAGGTCGCTTTTATTAAGTTCAAACTCCACAGTTTGTGTTTGTCCCGGAGCTAAAGAAATCTTCTTGAATTTTCTTAATCTCATCCATGAAGGAGTAATTGTAGCAAAGTGATCTCTTGTATAAAGTTCAACAGCTTCTTTACCAGCTTTCGAACCTGCATTTTTCACATCTACAGTTACTTTAATTGATCCGTTTCCTTTAAGAGTAGGAGAACTCACTTTAAGGTTTGAATATTCAAATTTGGTATAGCTTAAGCCATACCCGAAAGGCCATTGTGGCTTATAACCATTTTCTCCCATTTGACCTGGAGCAAGCTCAGTTACTTTATCGCTATACTTATGGTCATATGGAATAATATCTCCACTGAATCTTGGATAAGAGAATGGAAGTTTACCACTTGGATTTACATCACCGAAAAGAACTTCAGCAATAGCATTGTGTCCTTGACTTCCAGGGATATAAGCATTGATGATACCTTTTGCACCTCCTTCAATTTTTCTGATAATTCTTGGTCTTCCCTCTACTAATACGATCACAACCGGCTTGCCAGCTTCATAAAGAGAAGCAACTAATTTTTGCTGAGCTTCTGGCAGATCAAGATCATCGATAACTCCAGGAGATTCTGCATAGGCGTCCTCACCAATACACACAACTACATAGTCAACCGATTTTGCAAGCTCTACTGCTTTTTTAGCATCTGCCTCTTTATCAAACTCAGAACCTTTGGCATAAAGCGTAGTTCCGCCTGTATTCTTAGCTTTTATAGCATTGAAGATATAAGCAGTAGTATCAGGATAGTATTTAGATTCATTTCCTTGCCAAGTATATGACCATGAACCATTAAGTGCTGTGATTGATTTAGCAGCAGGACCGGTAACCAATACTTTCTTGCCTTTAGCTAGAGGAAGAATGTTATCATTATTTTTCAATAATGTTATTGATTCTCTTGCAGCTTCTAAGGCAGCAGTTTTATATTCAGCAAGACCGAAGTTTTTCGTAGCATCTTTTTCAGGATAAGCATTAATGAAAAGTCCCGTTCTGAATTTTAAAGTTAAAATTCTTCCTACCGCCTCGTCAATTCTTGCCTGAGAAACAGCACCCTCTTTTACAAGTTCTACAAGATATTCATAGAAAGAATAATCATGAGGAACCATACTCATATCAATACCTGCATTTACAGCTAGTTTAACAGCTTCTTTAGGAGTCTGAGCTATTTTATGTTTAGTATGAAGTCTTATAACATCTTCCCAGTCAGAAACGGCAAGTCCTTTAAACCCTAATTCATTTCTTAATACATCAGTTAAAAGATATTTGCTTGCGTGAACAGGAACACCATTGATTTCACTTGAGTTGATCATGATAGTGCTTGAACCTGCATTTACAGCAGCAATGAATGGAGGAAGGAAATACTCTCTTAGAACTCTGTCCGGTATATAAGAAGGAGTTCTGTCTTTGCCCGAAAGAGGTAAAGAGTAACCAATATAATGCTTCATACAAGAAGCCACTCTGTCAACTCTATTAAGGTTTTTGTCAGTTCCTTCCATTCCAATAATGGAAGCAACTCCCAGTTGGGTTACTAAGTAAACATCTTCACCATAAGTTTCTGGAAATCTTGGCCATAGAGGCTGTCTACCTACGTCTAAAACCGGAGCAAAATTCCATCTGATACCAGATGCTCTTGTTTCTTTAGCAGTGATTTCTCCTGCAAGTCTTGATAATTCCACATTACGAGTAGCTCCTATTCCTATATTCTGAGGGAATAAAGTTGAATTCGATGTGAATGTAACACCATGAATAGCATCTATTCCATAAAGTACTGGAATTTTATTAGCTGTTTGCTTAGTAGCAACATCCTGAATAGCTGTGATAATCTGATGCCATTTTTCAACAGAATAAGCATGATTAATTGCATTAAGTAGAGAACCAACTTTGTAATCCACTATAGCTTTTCTAAGAGCTTCTGGATCAATAGTTCCATCCATGTTACCATAACCGCCCTTAAGAACAACGTTAAGGTTAATCTGAGTCATTTGGCCAACCTTTTCCTCTATACTCATTTTACCCAAGAGTTCCCGAACTTTGGCATCTACTTCAGCATCCGTCATTACGACAGGTGCAGAGGCCACAGGAGTTTTAGATCCTTTTTTCTGCCCGTACGCTGGGCCTAGCAAGGTGGCTAAAAAAATCATTGAACCGATCAGGGTTTTCAATGAAAATAAACGTTTCTCCATAAAATGTTTTAAATGGTTCTTTTTTAAGATAAGTTTAATAAAAAGAAAAGCTGTTCCCTTACAGAAACAGCTTCAAAGCTAATTATATTTTTATTTAAATCCGAACAATAATTGGGCAGAGTTAAAATAGCCAAGCTAAATTATTTCTTTGCCTTAGCATCATCTGCAGTCACTAATTTAATTTCGTCAATCACAAGACTTCCGGTAAAAGCCTTTTCGCCTGGATTCACATAAAATAAAAGTTGAACAATCTTAGCAGGATTAACCTTTTGTTTTGTAGGAAATGACTGCTCAAATTTCCCTGTAAAGTCGAAATACAAATCAACAAAGTCAGGTCCTGCAGTTAATGTCTGAACTACAGGCTTAAGATTAGTGGAGTAACCATCAATATCCTTTACATCAAGTCTTAATTGACCAGCTTTATCTGCTTTAACTCTTACTTGAACAACTGGTGTTGCTGTAAAGTCTGTTGACAAAAAGCCTCTTCCAAATGTTTCGTATAATGGCCCAACTCCATTCAATTCTACTTTCAAATCTTCTCCGGCTTTTGAAAGTCTTACTTTATCACTTACACCATACCACTTAGTTATTCCATCCTTGAAATTATCCAGGTTAACAATTTTAGAATTCACTGGAATAGTAGCTACTACATCTTCAGCTTTTACAGTAGCTTCAATAACTGCAGGCTCTTCAGCTCTTTTCTCAGCAACAGGTTTTGTTTCTACTACTTCCTTCTTCTCTGCAGTTACTGTTTTTGTTGCAGTAGTTGCAGTCTTAGGAGCTTCTTTAGGCTTTGCAGTTTCTTTTACTGCAGGAGCTTCAGATACAGGTGAAGCAGGAGCTTCTTTTGCAATTGCTGTTTCAACAGGAGTAGTTGTGTTAGAAGAAGATGATGAAGAAGACTCCTCTTTATTCTCCTCAACTTTTCCCTGACCAGTTAATTCATTGTATTTTTGCCTGGTAATCACCTCGATTTCATCAACATATATCTTCCCTTCAAAAGCCGGTCCCCCCGGATTGATAAAGAATAAGATATCCTTGATTTCAGCAGGATTTACAGTTTGATTGTCTGGATAAACCTGAGAGAATTTACCTTTATAATCATAGAAGTAATCTCTGTATTCATTCAAGGCGATTTTGTGAGATATTACACTTGAATTTGTAACTCTACCTTCAGAATCTTTTACATCCCCTCTAAGAATAGGCTCACTGTCTCCGATAGCTTTAGCTTTAACTCTTACAATATCCGCTTTATTGAAGTCTTTAATTGCAAATGCTCTACCAAAACATTCATATCCAGGACCAGCTCCGGTTACAGTAATAGCAAGTTCTTCACCTTCTGTCATCAGGTTAATTTTATCAGCAGCCCACCAGGAATCAATTGGCTCAGAAAAGTCATCAATGATTCCACCAACAGCCGCAGGACCTGCCGCAGGTAATTCTGAAAGAGGAATTGCTTTTATTTCATCAATAAAAAGTGTTCCTGTATAAGGAGAACCACCACCATTAATAAAGAACAATACTTCATTGATAATTCTAGGATCTACATCTTTAGATTCAGGCCATGCCTGTTTCCACTTGCCTGTAAAATTGTAGTAAAACTCCTGATAAGGACCGTTTTTCGGCACTTTGTTATTTGGAATCATGTCAGCCATATACCCATTAGCATCACGGAATCTGATACTAACATTAGGGGCAGTTGCACCTTCAGAACGCATTCTGAGCTTAAGAACAGAAGCTTCTGTAAAATCAAGCATTGTTATAGCGCTACCGAAACATTCCCATTTCGGTCCAACATTTTTCATCTGAATTTTCAAGGTATCACCTTTTTTAGCCAGAGCAAGTTGCTCGTTGGCAACCCACCAGCTGTAAATCTCATTTGAAAACCCTTCTACAACTCCCTTATTGAACTTCAGAACCGGAACTCCATATTCCGGATCTTCAGCAACCGCAAGTTGATGACTGTCATCCAAAGTGGCTTTCTCAAGACTTACACAGCCACTAAATATGACAGGTAGGAAAAGTACCTTTATTGAATATTTAAAGAATTTCTTCATTTGTTAATGTCCTTATTAATTTTGAGGTAAAGGTTTACCGTAAGTAAAGATTGGATAATCATATCCATATTGAGTGCTTGCACCGCTTGGATCAGAAAGTAGAGTAAATCCTACTTTACCAGCTTTTTTAGGTTCTCTGACCTTATTACCTGTAAACTTTGCATCTTTTGTGAAAGCAAAATCACTATACCTGACAGAAATTAACTTCCAGCCAGACCAGGTAATTTTAAAATCATAGAATAGTTCGTCTTCAAAATCATCAACTTTACCACTTCCGTTGTCATCTTCCTGAATTTTTAGGGAACCTTTATCTGACACAAATCCTCTACCGTAAACAAAAACATTATAATAGACACTATCAGGGTTATTAGTAGCCAAATTTAAGGTAACCTCACCACCGGATCCATCTATATAAAAATCATTGTTTCCATCTGTACCAGACATAAAATAATATTTATTTCCGGAGGGAGGTTTAACAGAATTAATTACTAAGTTGTCTGGATCTGCAGCACCATCAGGACTTGTATTAATTACACTTGTGGGATACTCAAACACACCGTTATATGCACCATTTTTCCCCGCATCAGCTTCCCCTCCAAAAACATACCATCTTGCTGGGAACCTCTTATGCCCTGCCCTGACAGATTCAAAATCGTTTACAAGCACTCCATAAGACTTAGGTGTTCCTATTGTCAATGTAGTTGTTTTGACTATATTGGAACCTAAGAAACTGAGCTCTGCGACTACTTCATCATTAGCCGTAAAAAAGTATAAACCATTGTGACCTCCATCCCACTTTACCTTACTAAGATCAGAAGCTTTTCCAGTAAAACTAATCGAGGCTCCGCTTTTTCCTTTTAAGGATAAAAAATAAGTAACCTCCTGAGAAAATTTACCATCAAATGAAACAACGCCTTTGGTAAAATCTACTCTAGTAGAGGGACTTACAACAAAAGCATCGTCCACAACAAAGAAGCCTGGATCAGCATTTTTGTATTCAGGTCCTATCATATTTCCAGGATGTTTGTCCCTTTTACAGCTAAGGCCAAGGAAACAAACACAGAAAACTGCAAACCACAAAATCGAATTTCTTTTTAATCTTTTCATAAGAAATGGTCTTAAAATTTTAGAATACCATTGTATAATTTAAGAAAATTTGGTTGATTTTGTAATCAAAATCTCCTAAACCTGTTACCAGTTTACTATTGTTATTATAGAAAACTGCCTGACCGGTAAAATAAGTATTTTTGGTAAACCTGTATCTGATACCTGCAGCCATTAGCCCCTGGTTAAATAATTGACTTAACTCAGCATTATTCTCATCTATATCAGTATACGATTTTACAGGATCACTTAAGTCATTATACGCATTTCTAGACAGCAAAAACTCATTACCTTTAGCATTCAACATTTTATATCCGGCTATTATATCAAAATTCTTAACAACCTCAACATTGAATCCTGCATCTATTAACGTACTTTTCAGATCAATCTGATTTCCGCCATCTCTTTTTGTATGCTCATATCTGAAACCGAAATTAAGACCCAGATTTCTTTCCCAATTAACCAATTTGTTGACATTAAAGAATAAACCACCTCTAACTCCAGTAAACTTTCTTGTGTCTGTAGAACCTTCACCAACTACTTCTGACAATAAATCTACCTTCACATCTCCTTTTACAACTTTTTCCATTTCTCCAACAGAAGCTCCGAATGAAATACCTTTTCTATTTGGAGTTGCAGTTCCATAAGGTGTTATGTTATTATATTCAGGTCTGTAGTTCATTAACACAGGCATGATATTTAAGTTTCTGATATTTTCTTCAGAAATTCTATCTAATAAACCAGGTTGTCTGATTCTAGCACCTTCTTTTACAGTAGAAAATAACTCTGGGGTTCCATAATCATAAATTCTTCTGGTTTGTGCTCCAGGGCTGTTGAAGTTATCGCTAACATTTCTGTAAGACGCAAATAGTTTAACTTTCAATGGCTTGTACTCACCAGAGACTCCAATATCATAAAAATTTCCATTTCTACTTACAGTTGAATCATCCTGAGCTCTGAAGAAAGAGTATTTTGAAAAACCTGCTTCACCATATAAAAAGGCCCCAATTTGATCATTATCATACCCAAGTTTAAAATCAACTGTAGCTACTTTATTATCAAACTCAAAGACATTCGTTGCTGCTGTTCCTGCTAAATCAAGCATTTGAATGTAATTTCCACCAATCTGGAAAAATTTACTTTGAACCAGATCAAGTCTTCCTCCCCAGTTTACCCTGTCTGGAGTAGCAAAGTCTAAAATATCTTTTTTACCAGCTCTCGCAGCAAAAACTCTTACTCCAATTTTTTCAATTCCTTGTGTAAATCTAAAATTCGCATTCGCGTGAGCTCCCTGAAGTCTCCATTTGTTTCCAAAATTGAAGTTTTCATAATTTACAATGCTTCTTCTGATTGCAAATACGTCAGCTTCATAATCATGGTAAGATTCATCAAAATTATAAAGTGTATATGGAGTTAACCCTAAATCTATATCTCCAATTTCATACTTTACTATTTTTGCAATAACCCCGTCAATACGAAGCTGTCTGAAAAACACAGAGCTACCATTTCCATAAAAACCTCCAAAATTATTTCTAATTCTAAGGATTGCACTCGCCCTTAAGTTTTCATTGGGTTGAGCATTAACTCCAAGATCAAATATTGTGTATCCTCCAGTACCTCTTCTACCAGTCACAGTATCTGCTCTGGAGCCGTTATATAGAGGACTTGCATCAGGTATAGTCAATACATCCCCTTTTAATTGATCAGTTGTAACAAGTGCTCTTCCAAGACCATTAAAGTACACTGTCTGGGCGTTTGTATTTTGAATACAGACAGCAATAAAAATTACTAAACCAAGTAAAAATTTCTTGCTCATTATATTATAAGTTATCATTTAAATCAGTTCTTAAATTTTGTAATAATTATTAAAAGAAAATTTTTAATTCAACCGTAGTCTCCTGTCCGTTAAATTTATCTTTAGTAAAGTTAACATCCTTGTGGTCAAACCATCTGTGTCTGACATAAAGACCAGCTCTTCCTGAAAAATCGTAGTCAAATCCAAGTCCATATCCATACCCTCTTTGATCTATTGGTTTTCCATTAGGATCTGCAATTGGTTTATTATCTGAATTAACAATCACTTCGCCATTAGCATCTACCAATTGAGTTCTATTATTTCCCAATGCTTTTTCATAGCTGACAAAACCTATTAATGTAAGTTTTGGTCTAAATGCGTAAAATGCCATGAACTCCTCATAAAAATAGCGTAAGAAAGCTTTATCTGAGAACTTAGGAATTGCAGAAAAACCAGGCTGAACAGAGCTATAATTATTGTAGTTTGAAAGAATCAATTCACGACCAAACAACGACAACTTATATTTCAAATTAAGATCAATACTATTAAAACCTTTTTTATAATTGCTAACAGTATCAGTAATTGCTAATACTTCAAAGGCTCTTCTATAGATATTCATTATGTTCCCGTAAGGACCATTATTTCTTGTAAAAAATGCAAATCTTGATCTTGTGAATGAATTAGCTCTGTGTTGGAAGCTAATTGAATCATAAAGATTCTCAATTTCCTGAGCGAATCCAGTACCTATGTTAACTTTCAACTTACCATAAGTATCTTCATGTTTCAGATATCCCCCCCATCTGTTGTTTGCCATTTGCTGAATATCTGTTACACCACCATAGTAAGTTGTGATATCATATATTGAACCAATGTTTTCTGCTGTTCCCAATGCATGAGGATTCGCAGTATTCATAACCTGGCTATTGATGTTGGTTACAGCCTTATCAATGTAATACATCATTAGGTTAACAGGAACATTAAATGCTTCTTTGGTTACATCAATTTGCCCCATTATTGATGGAGCCCAGTTATAATCTACTCCATAGTTATCTCCCTTTGTTATTTTCATTGGAGTCTTTGAGGCCAGGACATTACTTTTCGAGTAATTATTTAGAATTACATCCTCCTGATCTCTTTGAGCTATAAAGTCCTGGAATCGTCCAACACCACCTTCAAAATAAATCTTAACATTATTAAGATTTAACCTTCCATCAATAGTTGCAATTTGTTGTCTGATCTTGAAAAGCTCTTGTATGTCAAGAAAACCAAACTGATTAAAATAGTTAATACCGAATTTGTGCATACCAAATCCTTTATCTATTCTTCCAGCTACCAGATTTCTAGGGCTTTTTGTTTTTACTGCAGTAAAACCACCGCTATTATCGGTTTTTCCATAAACTATATTACCCCCGAACCCTAACGGCAAGTTTTTAGCTTCTAAAATAAAACCCTGGGTTGCGGTGTTTCCCCAACGAGCATCTCTTGCGATGTTCTGAGTTGCATAAAACTGGTTGTAACGATTAAATGATGCTCCTTCCGGCTCCCATGGATAACGTTCGAATAGATCATCACGATACTCATAATTCCAGAATGTAAATGGGCTTACTCTGTGCCAAAGTACACCACCACCAGCGATTAATTTAAAATCTCCAATAGCGGTATTGGCGCCCCCTTCAAACTGAAGAATTCTATAAGTAGAAATCCTTCTGTTATAAGCAGTATTTGTTCCTTCTATAATCCCACCATTATCCTTTATTATTCCTGTTAGTTGATTATCCATTGCATATTCAACTTTGAAGAAAGTTCTCGCTGTAGGATTTCCTTCAAGACGTAATAAAAACAATGGCTCCTGATATCCCTGAAGTGATCCATTGTAGGCTTCTACCCCATTGAACACCAATGACTTTTCAGTCAAATTTGGATTTCCTGTATAAAAATTAGGCATTACACGATATTGTGTAAAAGATCTTGCATATCCCGAGTACTTTAAACCAGACCATCTCTTGTAACCTCCTGAAGGAGTTTCTGCATTTGAAGTAGTTGATTTAAGTCCCAGTAATTTTTTAACAGGCACTTTTCTGAGAAGCAGTGGCGTTGAGCTCTTTTGCTCTTCAGATGGGGGATCTCCCGCAAAGGCAAAAAACCCGGGGAAACATGCCAACAAAAAGATGATTAGTTTAGTACGCGTTTTCAAACGATAAACAATTTATTTAAGTGAACTAAATTCAATTTTGTATTAAGTAAATTTAAATACATCAAAATTTGTATGAACTTTTATCAAAGTTCTTTGTATTGATAAAATGAAAGCTCTTTCAGCCAAATCCCCTCGATTAAAAAAGCTTAAAAAAATAGCTAAGCCTGAATACTAAATTTGCAATCGAAATATCAGAATAAACAATTTGAATTTCGCCTAGCTAAGGACATGACTATTTACAGGTTGCAATATTATATTTTTAATTTCAAATAAGAAAGAGTTTTTTTCTGATAAATTATACTAAAATCCTATTTAATAAAAAAAAAATCATATAAAACAGAGTTTTCAAACACGTTTTTAGAAAAATAATTAAAATTTCTTTTTACAAGTAAGGTTCCTGCCCTGGACGAGAATAGTTGAAATCTAAAAAGTTATAAAAAAATCTAGACCTTTCATAAAACTGGAGAGGAGTTTTATTGAGCTTGACAGCATCAGGATAATAACCAACCATCACCTGAACCATACTAAAAACCAGATGTTCATTTCTGAATCTTAGTCCCAGACCAAATCCTGAATAATAATTCGATTTTGTAATCAAACTTCCATTTTGCCCGATCCATGCAAAATCGGCAAAGAGAACAAATGCCATCTTAAATCCTAACAGATTTAATGGCGGATAAAAATTGGATTCAATATTAACAACAAACTTTTTCGTACCCACTAATCCATCTGATATAAAACCTCTCAGACCATTTTCCTTATTAATGTTCACAAAATAGCCATCAAGCTGATTCAAGCCTTGAGTATATCTGAAACTTATATAATTTCGGTACTTCCAGTTTTTAAAGGTTATCAAAGGAGTAAAATGAAGAAGCCGGCCATAGTAAACTCCTTCCTCCATCTTGCCACCTCGCCAATAAGTTCCATATCCTGTTGTTACTGAAACATACCCAACCTTAGGAAAAAAATCTGCAATAGTAAAGTTTATTCCACTGTATGGCAGTAATGGTCCATCTCTTTTCTTTATTCCGGTTGTAACTCCAATCATTTTTCCAATTGGAATATCTTCTGTTCTTCCCAACCGGAAAATGTATCTATCTTTGAAAAATCTTCTGTTAATATAAGTCAAACCAGCAAAAACATTATCAGATGAATAGTAAGTAAAAGATCTTCCGGCTTTTTTTTCCGGTACATTTTCATACAAGCAACTCAAGGCCCTTACAGCCAGGATTAATCTGCTCCCTTCCTCTCCTTCTTTTTGGTGGAGAAAGGGAAATGCATATCCTGCCCAGACATCTTCAATCCTAAGTTTTATCTTCTGATCGACCCTAAAACTATCAAAAGGCATATTGTAAGGCCAAAACTCTAAAATTGAATAATTTACTCCCCCCAGCCATTTTATTTCCGGTGTCTGAAACTCTCTATTAATACCAGCTATAAAACTGCTTAATCCAAAAGCATATCGATATGTAAGGTTTGCATTAATAAGCCCCTTCTGAAAAGTATTGACGTTATAATTGCCATAAAAATTCATTCCTTTTGGATATCTGCTGTTAAATGTAAAATCTGTAAGGAGCTGTTGGCCAAGTCCTGCAAAATTTGCATCCTGAATATAAAAACCTTTTGATCCGGTTTTCTGATCAAAGCCTCCACCAACTGATATATTCCAAACATCCTGGACCAGAACAACCACATCTACACTATCCACACCTTCATAGTCAACAATAACAATTTTTGAATCATATGCATAACTGGTCGCTCTTAAAAGCCTTTCTGTTTCACTGAGAGCCAGAGAATTTACTTTATCACCCTTCGTGAAAAGCAATCTCCTTTTTATCATCCACTTCTGACTCTTTATGTGTAATGCGTTGCCGCTTTTTTCCAAAAATCCTCTGGGCTTCTTATCAGGATTGTCTACAGACGGACCGAATACTCCTAAAACACGAATATCTATCTTTCTGATAATCTTGTTTTCATAACTATCATACCTTGCATCACTTTTTTCTCGCGATTCAGGCTTTTCCTGATTTTCTACTTTTGTTTCAAATACCAGAAAATTCTTTATTAACTGAGAAAAGAAATTCTTTTTTTGTGAGAACTGCTGAATACCTTTCAGTACTTGTTCATTTTTAGTGCGTAAGGTATCCTGTTGAACAATTACTGTATCAATTTTGGGAATAATTTCCTTACTCTCAATAAATTCAATTTTCCCATCTTTTACTATTGGCTTGAGAAACTGCACCAGAGTATCTTTTTCTCTGATCACCAAATCCTTGACTACAATTAATGTATCTGTTTTTGTAAAAAAAGTATCTTTCCTTGAAATAAATAGTTCTTTTATTGAAAGTTCTTTAAATAATGTTTCCCTATTTAAAAATGACAGAGAATCCACGCTTTCTTCCTGTGCAAAAGCTTGCAGAGCAGAAATCAGACATATCTGTATAAGGAGAATAATTTTGAAATAATTGGGGCATTTCATCTAAAAACACTTACAAGGAAGTTCTTTAATAAAACATTTGTAATGCGGATTGTTTTAAATTTTACAAATTTTAATCCAATCCTATCCACTACAAGAGAGAACTTCTCTTATATCATTTAAATCAGATGACCTTACCTCATAAAATTTACTTTTTATTACATTATCACCTATAATTAGAAAAACAAAAAAATAAAAAATAGCTTAATTCTATTACATAGATTTAATCATACTTAATTTTTCACTTTATTTGATGCAAAATTTCAATACTAAATTCAAATATTATATACTAATTATAAAAATTACCGTTTTTTTTTTAACTTATATAAATGAATTATAATTATATAATTAATTCAAGATTAATAAAACGAATAAATTATCAGCAATTAACCTGATAAAGTAATTAAAACAGAGATATATGAAAAAAATTGAAGCCATAATAAGGTCATCACACTTTTATCCTGTGAAAGACGCCCTTCATAAAATAGGTATTGATTTTTTTACTTTTCAGGATGTAAAAGGCGTTGGAAATCAAAAAAGTGAAAAAACGGTTTATAGAGGACAAGAATATGATCTTGGTTCAATAGCCAGAACTAAAATAACTATTGTCGCATCAAATGACTCTGTGGATGAAATTATCAATGCTATCCTCTGCAGCGCGAGAACCGGAGAAATAGGAGATGGTAAAATTTTTATTTCACCAATTGAACAAGCAATCCGAATAAGGTCTGGCGAACGAGATATTACAGCACTTTAAACTTTACCATAATTCACCTTTACTAAATTACACTTTCACATACCAAATGAACCAGCCTATACTGCACGCTTCTGCAACAGGATCTATTGATCCAACTTCAAATTTTATTGCACTGTCTAATGATTCCCTTCTTATAAATGCTGAAGTCATTAATAGTCTCAAAGCTGAAATTGCTGGAAACGCTTTACTTTCTAATAATTTGTGGATGATGGTAGCAACTGCTCTGATGTTCATTATGCACCTTGGGTTTGCAACCATTGAATCAGGGCTTTCCAGATCAAAAAACACCACCAATATTTTATTTAAAAATACTATAATACCTGCAATGGGAATTCTGATATTCAGCTTATGGGGATATAATCTTATGTATCCCGGCAGCCCCATTGAAGGGAATTTTATTGGTTTTTCAGGGTTTGGAATTGCAGCACCGGAAGTTAGTTCCGACTTAGAAACAAACAATTATACATTCTGGTCATTTTTTCTCTTCCAGGCTATGTTCGCCGCCACAGCTACAACCATAGTATCGGGGGCAGTAGCTGAACGGATTAAAATATGGAGTTTTATTCTGTTTTCATTTATACTTGCGGGCTTCATCTATCCTATCATTGGCTTCTGGGCCTGGGGTGGAGGATTTTTGCAAAAAATGGATGTCCGCTTTTACGACTTTGCAGGATCCACCGTAGTCCATTCAGTTGGTGGATGGTCCGCACTTGCTGGGGTTATTGTGCTAGGACCAAGGATAGGCAAATATGTAGACAATAGGATAATTCCACTTCCAGGTCATAGTATGCCACTCGCTACCATCGGAGTGTTTCTATTGTGGTTTGGTTGGTTTGGATTTAATGGAGGTTCTGTTTTATCAGCAAATCCTAAACTGGTCTCTCTTGTACTTGTCACTACATGCCTCTCTGCATCTGCTGGTGCAATCGGAGCTCTGATAACTTCTTATGTCACGACAAGAACTATTGACCATAGCATGGTTCTAAATGGAATACTCGGAGGACTTGTTGCTATCACTGCCGGAGCGGACAAAATGGCACCTTCAGAAGCTATTATTATTGGACTTACTTCCGGAACATTAGTAGTCCTTGCCGTACTCCTCTTTGATAAACTTAGAATAGACGATCCGGTAGGCGCAATCTCAGTTCACCTGATATGTGGAATATTCGGAACGCTTGCTGTAGGATTTATGGGAGATCTGGCAGAGATCAATGGGACAAAGCAGCTTATCAGTCAGGCAATAGGAGTTACATCAACAGGGCTGTTTGTTTTTCCTTTAACCTATCTTATATTCATCATTATAGATAAAACCATTGGACTTAGAGTTACAGCAAAAGAAGAGCTGGAAGGGCTTGACATCAGTATTCATGGCATGAGAGCCTACTACATTGACAATGCAAAATAATGTTACTTTAAAATGATCAGCCCTGCATTTTTTTAAATTAAAGCAGGGCTGACCAATCTATCTTTAACATAATCTTCTCAACCCATTTCTCATATTGATATCCGCTTGGATGAAGGCCATCCGAAGCTGTATATCTCTGATCGTCACCCGATCGTCTACTAATCCCGGTAATACTAAGGTAAAGAGCACCTTCAGATTCAGATATTTCGAAGTTTTCCCTATTGAAGGCATCAATCTCCTCAGAGATTTGTGCTTTATCCTTCTCCGAGGCAAATGGAGTACAGGACCAATCTGGAATAGACAATATAAACACAGAATTATTTACTGAGAATGCCTTAGCTTTCAGTAAAAGTCTTCTGAATTCATTCCGATATTTATCAACACAATATCCTCTGTATTGATTATTTACACCAATAAGAAGAAACACCAGGTCGTATTCATTCTTTTCCAAATTACTCTCCTCTATAGCTGCATCAAGTTCATTTGTTGTCCAACCGGTCTTTGCGACAACTTTCAATTCAACAAAAAGTCCTTTATTTTCTATATATCTTTTAAGTAAAAATGGCCAGCTTTCACCTTGAGGGACACTCTCTCCTATTGTGTAGGAATCTCCCAAAGCAAGTATTTTAATTTTAGTCTTCATCTATATTTCTGCAAAATAAGCTTTCTTTTTGATCAATGTCACCCTAAAAGAAATTCACTTTTAAATAAACCTTCCCTTTAATAAGGGGAAATTGTATCAAAATAAACCAATAGCTTCAAAGTAAATTTAACAATTCCTACAAACTTTTATAAAACACCCAAGTTTGAAATTCAAACAACAAGTGTATGACAAAAGGCCTTACATTTATATGTCTTGGAAATGAGCACTGGGAATGTGACAATCCTTCCCCACTGATAGAGATCATGCATGAACTGAGCCGCGACAATACTGTGCTTTATGTAGAAAATCAATATTCTATCAGCGATATATTTGATAGTATAAAAGGAAAAAAAGAAGTTCCTGTGCGAAAGATGCTTAATCTGGATAAAAGATTAAGAGTTCAACAATCACGGACTGGATCTAGTGTTTATATATTAACTCCTCCTCCTGTTTTACCCTTAAACAAGATAAAGGATAAGGAGATTTATAAAAAACTTCTTGTATTTAATGCCCGCATCTTAGAAACAGAATTAAGAAAGAGTATTCACTTCCTAAATCTTTCCGATATTATTTTTATTTCAGGGTCTAATCCTGATTATGGCTTGGCCCTTATGAAGAAATTTAATGACAGTCTCAATCTCTATTATACGTTTGAAAGCACAGATGAAGAGGAGCCTCATGAACATACACTATTTGAGAAGGAGTATATAGAAGCCACCGATGTAGTCATTACAAATACTGAAGTTTTATACAACAAAATCAGGTGCTTTAAGGATGCTACCTTTCTTATAAGAAACGGTGTAAGATTTGAAGACTTATATAAACGAAGTATGTCTATACAAAAATCAGAATCTATAACTATTGGTTCTATAGGGATCATAGATAAGGATTTTGATATAGCTACAGCAACTTACCTTCTAGAAAATCTAAAAGATATCAACTTCGTCTTTTCAGGAAAAGTGCTTGATAGTACCATACTCAAAAAACTTGAAATGTATTCTAACTTCTCTCATATAGGAATAAGAAAAAGAGATGAGTTTGCAGATCTCTTATCAGGTTTTGACATAGGCATTATTCTTAATAAGGGAGATTCTCATCCCCCACTAGAAGTAGGGCTAAATGAATACCTTTCTGCAGGCAAATCTGTCATAGCATTCAATTACAACTTTATCAAAGACTATAAAGATGTTGTCAGATTTTGCAGTTCTAAAGAAGAGATGTTAAAGTCAATTAAAGAAGAGTTGATCCTCGACTCAAAAGAAAAAAAAGAAAAAAGATATGAACGCGCAAGAGGAAACTCCTGGGAAAGGAAAGCTGAAATTTTCCAGACAATTGTAAAAGACTATATTGATAAAAAGCTTTATTCAAAAGCATAAAATATTAGAGGCTGTAATCTTCAGAGGATGAGATTTTGAAGATTAACAGCCTCAAAATTATAATTACTACACAAAGAAATAAAGTAAAATAAATATAAATCTCTATTAAAAGAACACTCCGATTTATCAAATTGTTCTCCATCTACTTCTCTTGGATAACCAAACTGAGAAAATCCGGTTTTATTGTAAAGAGGGATTAAAATGATGAGAATATTTATTACGCTTGATGGAACAATATGTCCCGTCAAAAAAGATGATGAGACCTTTGAAAACCTAATACCCTTTCCCGGTGCTAAAGAAAAGATCAACAAACTCAGAAAAGCCGGGCACTATATAATTATCCTCACCAAGCGACACCTTTCCGCTTATAATTCAGGAATTAAAAATATCGGTAAGATTACCCTGGAATGGCTCGATGCAAATGGAATAGAATTCGATGAACTATATCTTGGCACTCCTGATTTCTCTGAACTGAAGGCATCAATTGAGTTTACAGATTGGAAAGTGGTTGAAGAAAAATTATTAGGTTGTTAAATAAAAAAAGAGACTGCCTTTTATAACAGCCTCTCACTTCACCTTTAACAAACTTAACTTAATTATTGATTCTCCCTAACGTGCTTAATTTGCTTCAACAGTTCGCCTTTTTTATTAAAAAGGAGTCTATATCTGTAATGGTCCTTAAACAAGAATATTTCTATCTTATCCGACTTCTGGGTTTTCAATTCATTCATCTCTTCTATCCTACAACCTGAAAAATGATCAGAGATATACTTTCTGGTCTGAATAGGCAATTCAATCCAGGTTAATGTTATTTTCTGCAAAAGCTTTTCAGGGTTAAAAATCCCAAGAACGGGAGAAATCAAAATTTTCCTATTGGCAAGCGTGTATGTAGCGACTGACAATATCACAACAATGGTCATGATAAGCGTCCAGAACAATGTTTTCATCACCTTTTTTATTATATCTATAAAGGTAATTTAGAATTCTGAGAACATTTTGAAGTTGAAAGCTAGAGGGAAACACTTAATATTTACACGAAACTAAAAATTTACAACTAATGTATGTAAACCATCCTTATGTATATATATGATTTTATAATCCAGGAAATCGCATATTTTTTTTACGATTGACAAACCTAGTCCTACTGAATTCTCTACCGAAGAATCCTTTCGAAAACGTTCAAACATTTCGTCAGCAGGAAAATTGAGCGGGGTACCTGTATTCGTAATAATAAAATGTTTGTCTGTAAGCTCTGCTATAATTTTTCCATTTTGGATATTATGCTTTATGGAGTTGGAGACAAGATTATTGAGCAGCCCTTCTATAAGTACCCGGTTTGTCAGAATAGTGACCGTACTTTTAATTTCTATCTCAGTACTTATATTTTTATCAATGATTTGCTCCTCGAGAAGGTTAAATATTGACTGAAGCAGTTCTCCCAGATTTACATTTTCTTTCTGGGTAAATTGTCTGTTTTCTATTTTACTTAGAAGCAATAATCCTTTGTTTAGTAATGTCAGTCTTTTTACAGCATTGAATATAGACTGAATATGAAGCATCTCTTGTTCCCTCAGATTTTTTGACTGAATGATCAACTCAAGCTTGTTTTTGATAATAGCCAGCGGAGTCTGCATTTCATGTGAAGAATTCTCATTGAATTCTTTTTGAATAAGGAAATCCTTATAAATACGTTCTGTCATTTTTTCGACATTGATATTCAAATCCCGGAATTCAATGATATCGGTATGCTCATAAGGAATAATCTTAGTAGTTTCAAGGTTATATTTTTTTAACTTGTCCAGCAATACATAAAAGGGTTGCCATATTTTGGCAAGTATAAACCTGTTCATGAGTAACACGCCTCCCAGCAGTATCAAAAAAAGGCCGATTTCAACTGGCAAAATACTATTAAGTAATGATTCTGCTTCTGCAAGAGGCTGTCTTATTATCACTTTGTACCAATCTTCTCCATTTTTATGGTAAGAGGTTAATTGCCTGAAATCGGTATATTCTTTTGTAAGTGAATCGTAAATAGGGACCGTGTTATATTTATCCTTTTCAACCTCTCCTTCCAGAGCTGGCATAATCGATACTTCTGTACTAGGTTGAAGTCCATTCCCGATTTTCTCATAATTAAGGGTAGCTACAAGCTGAACTTTCTCCTGATGAATAGCTTCATCAATTCCATCCCATAGAATAATCTTAATAAAAATATAGAATAGAATCGTTCCTATTCCAAATATAAAAAGTGAATATAAGAGGTAATAAAGGGTTGTTCTTTGTAATAATTTCATTCAGACTGGAACTTATATCCTATACCGTAAACGGTGTTAAGATAATCTTTCGCTCCTTGTTGTACTAGTTTTCTTCTTAAATTCTTTATGTGAGTGTAAATAAAATCGAATGAATCTGCCTGATCCATATAGTCACCCCATAGGTGTTCCGCTATTGAATCCTTAGGAATTACTCTTCCCTTGTTGGCTATAAAAAACAGTAAGAGATCGTATTCTTTTGCAGTAAGTGAAATTTCTTTTCCATTAATATAAACTTGCCTGGAATCTGGCAATATGCGTATCTCATGAAATTGGATCTCATTATTGCCGTTAAAGCTTCTTCTTCTGATAATAGATTTTATTCTTGCATTGAGTTCAGATAAATGAAAAGGTTTTGTAAGGTAATCATCCGAACCTATTTCAAGACCAACTATTTTATCCTCTATTGAGTTTTTGGCTGAGACTATGATAATTCCTCCCTGATGCTTTTGTGCCTTGATAGTCTTTACCAGATCGAGGCCTGTACCTCCTGGTAACATAATATCTACTACATAGCAGTCATATTCATAAACGCCTATCTTATCAACAGCTTCACTAAAATTTCTTGCTGATTCACAAAGAAAGCCTTCTTGAGAAAGATAGCTTACCATGTCATACCTTAGCTCCTTTTCGTCTTCAATTATTAAAACTTTCATATCATAATCTGATACCCACTTTTAACAAAAGGAAAGAAGACTATTATGCCTTCCTTCCCAACAAATAAACAAACTTACTTTAACTGATGCTATATGAAAATCTGGTACTGCAATATAAAGCAACTCTTTCTTTGACTGACTTTATAATCTGCATTGTATGCAGGCCTGTTCTGATAATCAAATGACAATTTTGATTTATGACCATTCATTAAAAGATTAACTCCAATATCATAAATATTTGCAGGATCTTTAAGCTTATCAAAATCAGAACGAGTGTAGCTTGCAAATGGCATAATCCCTGGCTTCCCAGATTCATGAGGAAGTAAATATCCAAGTTGAGCATATATAACCTGTCCTGTTCCCATCATAGGTACTGCATTACCGAATGAGCCCGAAGGGGTATTTGCGGCATTTACCAATCCGTTGGCAGGATTCATGATACCATTATATCTTAAATAATTTTTACCAAAGTTGTAATTGAAATATCCAAGATAAGCTGAAATGGCATCATTCTTATCTTTGTTTATATAGCTATCAAGGTAACCTTCGACACTCCATAAAAACATATCATCATATGTTGTAGCGGAATCAGCGTTAAGTCTCCACGTAGCTTTTGACTGATAGATTGCTCCAGCCGCAAGATTCAGCACTTTCCTTTTTCCAAGATAAGTACCAGTCATATATGGAGTAAGATGGGGTTCCTTTTCCCAGAAATTATAGGAAAAATACCCCTGATATTGATATGTATGACCTATATTGGCAAACGTTGCGTCTTTAGAGTCAGGTGCTCTTTTAGTGATAGGCAGAATATTACCTGCTGCATTGGTTGCAATAGAAGTTCCGGCTGAATTAACCGAGAATGGATCAGTCAACACTAACCTGTAATCCAGCTTACCTAACTGACCTCGGGCATATACACTTAATTTTCTGGAAAAAAGATCTGTCTGATCCACTGTGGCCTGCGCAAATACCGGAAGGTCCAGCGTCATTATAGTTCCCACACTTGGGTTTGAAAATCTTGAAAGACCATTGGCAATGGTTAGCCCACCACCAAGTTTAAGCTCATTACCTTTAGTAAGGCGGTACTCTCCCAAAGCATCATGAAAAAAAGACTGGATTTTTCTATTGTTATCCATTTGATAGGTTCGGTTGAAGTTGTTCATACCAAACTGAAAATAAACAAAAGCCCTATCTGTAATTTGACCATACATCTGAATTCGTGTACGTCTTAATCCTATATCAAAAGTATTTTTCTCAAGATCCCCAAATACTGTAGTTCCAGGATTGCTTTCATTAAATCTTACCCAAGCCTGATTCAAAAAGGTAACTTGAAAATATCTTGATCCTTCTTTATTGAGCGAAAACTTTAAAGGTTTATCCTCAGTAGGAGCAGGATTGACAGGAGAAATCAGACTATCTGTTTGTGCAAAAGCATAAAAAGAGAACAAAAACACAAGAATAGTAAGGGATACTTTTTTTTTCATTACTACTAAATTTAAACATTTAAATTAAAGGCCGGTCTCATTCAATAATTGGCCCTTAAACCTTATTTTTTTTAGTTTACAAATGAGACAACCTTAATATTAATGAACACTTGTGTTTCTTACAAATTTATTTTGCTACTAGTAATTGTCGTTTAGATACAGTACCTAAGAAAGTCTAGAAAAGCTAAGTAACTAAAGTATTTCATCCACAGACAGTAATGTTCCTGATTTATAGATTACTATTTCAATTATGAGGCTTTCAACATTGTAATATGTGTTTTGTTCGAAAAATCTGAGAAGATCTTTATTAAGAAAGAAATCCATTACCCTCTTTTATTCAAACCGTTAAGCCTTATGAGAATGCACCATTTAGTTTTCATAAATACCTTCCTTCTCAAGTGTAAATACTGACATAGAATCAAGGAAATTACATATGATGACTGTTAACCTAGTGATGTCCCTTTCATCTCTCCATCCTCAGCTACTGAAATATCTGAAAATCCAGTATTTCATATCTCAATTTCCAACCAGGAAATCCCTTCATTCATAACCTATCTTTTAAATGTATTAAATCTTCCAATGTTACTTTTTTCAATAGCAAAGATCCTTTAAAGAAAATTTCATACATCTGGTGAGCCCCTCATTCGTGCAATTCATTCCAATTTAATGACAAATTCTGAAGTAAATCTGAGTTAACAGGAGGCCTTCAAAACTGTAAATCAATATACCCTTCAAGATATTTCTTCCATACACACACCGTAAATAATAAAGGCTAAATAAGATTTACCAAATCATTATTTTCATTTTTCCCATAATCCGAATAACCTGATTAAGAATAGACTATTTTAGCCATGATTTGAAATCCAGTAAATAGTTTAAATGAAGCAATAAACACAATTCATTAGTAATGAACCTTTTCTTTCAAATATTTACATTTCTGAAATTTTTATACTTTCTTTAATATAAAATAACAAAGGAGCGTGCTGAAGACTAATTCAACAGGCCCATGCAGGTATCGGCAAATACATTTTATGATTACAATAATATCAGGCACTAACAGAGTCCCATCTAATTCGATAAAAATCGCGGAATACTACCAAAAGCTTTTGAAGAAACATGGAGTTGAATGTCAGATCCTTGATCTGAGTAAGCTACCTGAAAAGTTTATCTTCTCTGCTCTATATGAAAATACTGGTAAGGATCCAGATTTTAATGTATTATCTGATTATATTAAAAAATCGGACAAATTTGTATTTATCGTTCCTGAATATAATAACTCATTTCCCGGAGTATTAAAGGGATTTATTGATGGACTAAGTTATCCCAATACATTCAAAAACAAAAAAGGAGCGCTAGTGGGCATTTCATCAGGAGTTATGGGAGGAGCCCTGGCCTTGAGCCATCTTACGGACATTCTAAATTACCTTGGTATGAATGTATTGGCTATAAAACCCAGAATTTCAAGAGTAGAAAACAACTTTCAGGAAGGGGTAATTTTAGACCCTTTTGTTTCAAATCTGATAGAAACTCAGGTCAGTGCATTTATAGAATTTTAGAGAGTCTTGAAAAACGCTCTAAAACTATAATTAAGCGCTCTAATCTCCTTTATCTGGCATAATTAGTGAGCCCAAGAGGCATAATTATTCATTCTTAGTTAAGACTTAAGTTAAATATCATATATAAGTTGAAAGTTCTACGGGCAAAAATTATACAAAAGCTAAGGCTTCATTTTTTAAACTTTTTATTCAACAGAGGGATATAAAATTTTATGATTAATTACAAATTATCGGATCTGAAGCATGATCTGCCATCCGGGCTAGTTGTCTTTTTTATAGCTCTACCGCTATGTCTCGGGTTAAGTCTCGCTTCCAATGCACCTTTATTCTCAGGTATTATAGCCGGGATAGTCGGTGGAATAGTGGTGTCACTAATCAGTAAATCACAGTTAAGTGTAAGCGGCCCTGCAGCGGGGCTGGCTATAATTGTAGCAGGTGCAGTCAGAGACCTGGGGAGCTTTGAAGCATTTACTGTAGCAATTGTACTTGCAGGTGTATTACAAATATTATTCGGTGTGATAAGGGCAGGTATTATTGCATACTTCTTTCCATCCTCTGTCATAAAAGGAATGCTTGCGGCAATAGGACTTATTCTTATCATAAAACAGATTCCATATGCATTGGGGTACCACTCTAAAATATTTGGAGTAGACGAGTTTATGGACTCAGAAGAGAATGATAAATTTTCAATGATTACTAATGCCCTAGAGCATATTAATCCTTATGTGCTTCTGATAACCCTTATAAGTTTAGGAGTATATATCTTCTGGGACCTGGTTCTTAAAAGAAGATATTCCTGGTTCCCATCCGCTCTTGTAGCAATGCTTACGGGTACATTATTCTATGCCATTCTTGAGTTATACTTTGACATACAGCTTCCGGATAGTGAACTCGTTTCTATTCCAGACACCAATCTATTTAACGGATTTAAGTTTCCAGATTTTACTTTACTGCTAAATGGAAAAATAATCTATCTGGCTTTTACACTTGCCCTTCTTGCTTCTGTTGAAAGTCTTATTACACTGGAAGCTATTGAAAAAATTGACCCGCACAAAAGGCAACCTCATGTGAATCATGAACTGTTTGCTCAAGGGGCTGGTAATATTGTATCAGGATTATTGGGAGGTTTGCCATTAACTGCTTTAATTGTAAGAAGTAAAGCAAATGCAGATTCAGGTGCCAAGACAAAAGTATCTGCTATTATTCATGGTATCTTTCTGATTTTAGCTGTTTTTTTGATTCCACAATTCATGCATCACGTACCCCTGGCTGTCCTGGCTGCAGTACTTATAGGTGTTGGATTCAAACTTACAAGACCTGCAATTTTTAAAGAAGAATTTTCCCTTGGCTGGACTTCCTTTATCCCTTTTGCTATTACAATAATTGCAACTCTGGCAACTAACCTGCTTATAGGAATTTTAATCGGAAGCATTGCTGGGGTTATATCCGTAGTCAGGACCAATTTCCATTCTGCTATCTCTGTTGAAGGAGATGGTGAAGGAGACACTGTCTATGTCCGGTTAAACAAAGATGTGTCTTTTCTTAACAAGCCTCAGCTTATTACTAAACTAAACAATATCCCAAAAACCAAAAATGTAGTAATAGATGGCTCTAAAGCTTCATTTATTGATAATGATATAGCTGAGGTAATTGAAGATTTTAAAACCGCCTCAGATCACATACAAAGAAAAACCGAACTGATCAAAACCCAATACAAACTTGACTCTGATGAAAATGCCTTTCATGCCTTGTTAGACAGAAATAAAGAATGGGTAAAACAAAGAACAGACCTTGATCCGGATTACTTTAAACGTATGGCAAAAGGTCAGGCTCCTAAATTCCTATGGATAGGCTGTTCCGACAGCCGTGTAGCTACAGATGAAATAACACAGACTGATCCAGGGGAAATATTTGTACATAGAAACATTGCAAACCTGGTTATTAAAACAGACTTTAACCTGATGAGTGTATTGCAATATGCAGTAAGTGTTTTAAAGGTAAAGCATGTCATTGTCTGCGGTCATTACGAATGTGGAGGAGTTAAAGCTGCCATGGGCAATCAGAAACTGGGATTAATAGATAACTGGCTAAGTAACATCAAGGACATCTATGATAAGTATCAGGAAGAACTGGATTCTATAGAAGATGAAAAAGCTAAATTTAACAGAATGGTTGAGCTTGTTGTAATAGAACAGGTTTATACTCTTTCAAAAATGTCAGTAATTCAGGAAGAGTGGAAAAATGGTAAGTTCCCCATTATACATGGCTGGGTTTATGATATTGCCAACGGATCATTAAAAGATCTTGATATTAATATTCAAGCATCCTCTTCAATACCTGAGATCTATAAGTTTAAAATTTAAATGACAATATCCCTGTACTAAATTGATCTTAGAAAAAAGATCTCATCTTAAATCCTTCTTCTAAAGGACATTGTCAGCTTAAGCGATCTGATTGATGCCATCGCTTAAAGCGATGGCATCAATTATAGGTTCAGGCCTTCGCTTGAAACTCTCTTCCAACTTGGATAACAAGTATTCATTAAATGAAAAAGCCTTGTCAAACGACAAGGCCTTTCGGTTTTAGGGTTACTTTTTGACAAAAAAATAAAACTATTCAGACAATTAATCTACATTGTCATGAAGAAACTTATTGTTCCCTAGAATTTCATTATCATCATTCAAATTGAACCTTGAGATATTTCTTTCTGAAGAATGAGGGTAGTCTTGAAGATTTACATTTTTTCTCATATATGCAGGAACATCCAGCTTTTCTTTGAACTCATCAGGATTCATGGATGTATTCATGCTGCTAAGTCCTTTCAGCTTCTTGATTCTCTCGTTAGCCTGAAGCATAAGTTGTCTCTTTTTCTCCTCCTCATAAAATGAATCCTCATTAGCCTGAGGCTTCTTCATATCGAATGAGTGATACTTCGTAGCATCATCTGTTTTCTTAGGTCCTTCAAAGTATGATTCATTGTTTCTTCTTTCATCCTGAAAATCATAACTCCTTTCAGGTGACTGAGATTTCTGATTATCGAACTCAAAAGACAACATCTCACCCGAATTCCTTCTAACAGTATTTTGATTTGCAGGTGGCTGCGGATCTACTCTGTTAACAGGAGGGGTTGTAAATTGCTGTGTTGGCAAAACATCACGCTTTGCGACGTTTATCTGACGTTCTGATTCAAGGTCGATAACTGTTTTTTTTGCAGGCACAAATTCCTTTTCATGGAAGCCAGTAGCAATAACAGTGACACGAATCTGATCTCCAAGAGCGGCATCAATACCTTCACCAAATATAACTTCGGCATCATCTCCAGCTCTTTCTTCAATGTAGTCTGTGATTTCAGTAAGCTCATCCATAGTAAGCTGAGCCTGATCTCCTGACATAATCGAAAGAAGAATTTTCTTAGCACCATGAATATCAGTATTGTTAAGCAATGGTGAAGACAGTGATTCCTCTGCTGCACGTCTTGCCCTGTTTTCACCACCTGTAACAGCTGACCCCATTACTGCAGCACCAGAATTCGACATTACAGTTTTAACGTCTTCAAAATCTACGTTCACCTCACTGGTTACAGTAATGATTTCTGCTATACTTTTAGCAGCATTGGTAAGGACATTATCAGCCTGCGCGAAAGCATCTCTGATTGCCAGGTTACCATAAATTTCTCTTAACTTATCATTAAGAATAATAAGCACTGTATCGCAGTACTGTTTTAATTCTGCAATACCATTATCTGCCTGAAGTCTTTTCTTTTTACCTTCAAATGAAAATGGAACTGTCACAATAGCAACAGTAAGTATATCCATTTCTTTAGCAAGTTTTGCAATAACAGGAGCAGCTCCAGTGCCTGTACCACCACCCATTCCGGCAGTAATAAAAAGCATTTTGGTATTATTGCTTAAAAACTCACGAATCTCTTCTTTACTTTCAATAGCAGCATTCTTACCTTTTTCAGGATTTGCTCCAGCTCCCAATCCGTCTGTCAGATTGACCCCAATCTGAATCTTAGTAGGGACAGGGCTTGCCTTTAATGCCTGAACATCAGTATTGCAGACAACAAATTCGACGTCTTTGATGCCCATGCCATACATGTGATTGACAGCATTACTTCCCCCACCACCAACACCAATAACCTTGATGATGGACTTATGATGACTGGGTAAATCGAACTTATAAGAAAGCTGTGACATAATGCTTCTATTAAGAGTTATATTGATTACTTTGAATTTTACTTACTTAAACTTTAACAGTCTGGTATTATTACAAAATTAGTAATTTTCTTTTGATTAATAATCACCTTTATCATCTAGATCATCGATCAGAAGGCCTTTAGTTCTGTCAATGATTCTCTTTAAAAACTGAGTACTGTTATCCTCTTTTTTCTTCTGCTGATTCACCTGCTTTCCGGTTGAATCCATCTCCATGTATTT
The DNA here is from genome assembly GCA_023428135.1 of Bacteroidota bacterium. Lineage (GTDB taxonomy): Bacteria > Bacteroidota > Bacteroidia > Cytophagales > Cytophagaceae > Sporocytophaga. The sequence goes on from JAEYZG010000032.1 coordinate 77,681, forward strand.
GTTCTCTCTGTCGTCAATAGCGCGGAAACCAGCTAATACCAAACCTACAGAAGTTGCATACATCGGACTCTTTACTGCTTCAACTTTGCTCTTTCCAAGATGCTCGTTAGGATAACCTATCCTTGCATCCATGCCAGTCATATATTCAAACAGCTGCTTTACGTTCTGAAGCTGAGCTCCTCCACCTGTGATCACAATACCTCCGGCAAGCTTTCCTTCATATCCTGAACAGATTATTTCAGAATGCACCAGTTCAATGATCTCTTCCATTCTCGCCTGAATGATGTGAGAAAGATTTTTTATAGAAATTTCTCTGGGTGGCCTGTTTCTTAATCCTGGTATTGAAACGATCTCATTACCATTAGCTTCCTCAGCCATAGCCCTTCCAAACTTGATCTTCAGAAGCTCTGCCTGGTTCTGCATCACATTGCAACCTGACTTGATATCAGAAGTAATAATATTTCCACCGAAAGGAATTACTGCTGTATGGCGGATTATATTATCATGGAAAATTGCAATGTCAGTCGTACCCCCACCAATATCAACAAGCACTACTCCTGCCTCTTTTTCTTCATCGCTTAAAACCGCAAGACTTGAAGCCAGAGGTTCAAGAATCAGGTTATCAATTTCCAGATCAGATCTTAATACGCATTTATTGATATTGCTGATAGCATTTGTCTGAGCAGTGATTACATGAAAATCAGCTTCCAGTCTTATGCCCGTCATACCAACAGGATCCTTAATGCCTTCCTCATAATCAACAATGTAATCCTGAGGCATCACATGAATGATTTCACAACCAAATGGCATTACAGTTTTATACATGTCATTTGTAAGCCTGTTGATATCTTCAACTGTGATTTCATCATCAGTAGTTTGACGTGTAATGCTGCCATGGTGCATGGAACTTTTAATGTGCTGCCCAGCAATCCCGACATTGACCACTTTTATATCTATACCTGATGCCTCCTCAGCTTCTTTAATAGCTTTGGTTATAGCATTTACTGTGGTATTAATATTAGTTACCATCCCACGTATCACACCTTCGGAAACTGCTTTTCCCATTCCGAGAATTTCCAGTTTTCCGTATTCATTCTTGCGGCCCACTATCACACAGATTTTGGTTGTACCAATATCCAGACCGACTACTATTTTATCTTTTTGCATAGGATGTAAAAAGTAATAATATTATTCACAAATAATTTGATCCTTGAATTTAAGATTCACTTTGTTGTAAGAGTTCCATCCTTTGGTCGGAAGAATCTCTTTGTAAAAAATCTTCAGCCTTTTGAATTTACTCTCCACTCCTTCCGGTTTTCCAAACAAGATAAGTTGGTCTCCGATCTGAGTATACATCGAAATGTCACCATTTCTATCCACTGTCAACTGAGCGATCTGCGCTTTCCAGAATTTATCCTGATCCAGAAAATTTATAAGATCCAGATATGGCTTACCTTCTTCAGATTCCAAAAATTCTTTCTTCGTTAGTTTTGCAGAACCTGATCCATCTATCAGTAATACTCTTGCAGTAAACTCATCAGAAGTTGAAAGTGTATTACCTGTACTTCCGATATATGCATGCGGTCCGTCTGACTGCACTACCCTTGCTACCGGTCTGCACTGGCTTACTTCAACAGTTAGATTACCTTTGAGATCCTTATATACCTGTACTTCTTCTACAAATTTATGACTTTTTATTCTCAATTCAAGCGTTTTAAGATCAATATCATTATATGAAGCACCAATAATACGATCACTTCCGTTCTTTGATATCAAGTCCAATACTTTTTCTTCTGTCACAAAATAATTGTCATATTCATAATCGATATGAACATTGATTGCTTTTATCTCTCTATCAGCCTGCTTTTTCTCAACAAAGCCGATAAGAGTGAAAAGCACTATGGATGTGAGGATATAATACACCTTCCTCTTTATCCTGAAACGATTAGTGACTGGCTTCTTTTTCAAGTAATCTCTTTATTGGTTCTATAAACTGATCTATATCTCCCGCTCCGATTGTAACAAGTATATCAGTATCTGTTGACTCTAGCGTTTTCATCAGATCGGACTTTCCAACTACTTTTTTCTCTGTCAGATTTACTTTGTCAAGCAGAACAGAAGAAGTTATTCCAGGTATCGGCAACTCTCTTGCAGGATATATCTCAAGAAGAATTAAAGCATCTGGTATTGATAAACTTTCAGCAAATCCATCCATAAAATCTCTCGTCCTCGAAAAAAGGTGAGGCTGAAAAATTGCAGTAACCTTTTTATCCTTATAAACCTCCTTCACTGCACTCAGAAATGCTTTGATTTCTGTTGGATGGTGTGCATAGTCATCTATGTACGTTATCTTTTCAGATCTGTAGATATAGTCAAAACGGCGCTTTACACCTTTAAACTCCTTTAACGCACTTTTAATTGTTTCAGCCGGAATTTCCAATTGAAGGCAAACTGCAAATGCAGCAATGGAGTTCTGAACATTATGATCTCCGGGAACGCCTAATACAATATTGTTTATAGTTCCTGCAGGTGTTTTCAGGTCATATACATAATATCCATTTTCAATTCTTTTGTTGAAAGGAGAAAAATCAGAACCAGCTTCCCCATAAAAATGTAGAGTTCTGCTGTTATCAGGTTTTCTAACAGGACAATTACCTTGAGCAAAAACAACACCTTTGCTCTTCACTTGTCCGGCAAACTGATTAAAGGTATTAACAAAATCCTCTTCGTCTTTATAAATATCAAGATGATCAGGATCCATAGCAGTAATGATTGCAATAGCAGGACTTAATCTTAAAAAAGATCTGTCATACTCATCAGCTTCAACAACCATTATCTGCTCGCCTGCATCTTTATTTCCAATCAAAAGATTAGATTTATAATTCTGAGTGATTCCACCTACAAATGCAAAAACATTTTTACCCGCATATTTAAGTATGTGAGCAACCATTGAAGATGTTGTTGTCTTGCCATGCGTTCCGGCAACAGCAACAGTAAATACCTCTTCAGTTATCTTTCCGAGGATTTCAGATCTCTTCCACAATTTTCTTCCCTGCGCTTTAAAATAATTAAGTTCTTTATGGTCAGCAGGAATTGCAGGTGTGTAAACGATTAATGCATCATCTATAAAGTCCAATGGAATAAGTTTAACGTCATCCTCATAGTGAATGAGCATCCCTTCAGCTTCAAGCTGTTCGGTAAGAGCAGTTCTGGTACGGTCATAACCTGCTACATGGTACCCGCTTCCACGAAACCATCTTGCCAATGCACTCATACCAATACCGCCTATACCAATAAAATAGGCGTTGTTAAACTTTTCCAATTTCAAACTATTATAAAAATATCTGCTTTATTTTATTTAAGAATCCAAAGATTCTTATGACCTATAACTTGAAGGACCTCATCCTAAATCCCTCTCCTGAAGGAGAAGGACTTCATTGACTGCCAGAGTCTGAATTCACCCGTTAATCTTATTACTTTTTACTTTAAGCTTTAAGCCTTCAGCTTTTCGCTTCAATAATCCTAATCACCTCTTTTGCTATATTAACAGCTGCATCAGGCTTACCAAGATTTTTAATATTCTGAGAAAGCTCTTTTTGCTTGTTAAGATCTTTCAGTAGATCCAACGCTGCAGGCACCATCTTCTCAGAGGCCTCAATGTCTTTCACCATGATAGCTGCATTCTTTTCTACCAGAGCCAATGCATTTTTGGTCTGATGATCTTCAGCAACATTTGGAGAAGGGACGAGCACTGATGGTTTACCCACAAGACACAACTCAGAAATAGAAAGCGCTCCAGCTCTTGAGATCACGACATCCGCAGCTGCATAAGCAAGATCCATTCTACTGATAAACTCAAGCACTTTCACATCCGGATTATTTTTCTGCTCAGCCTCTTCTTTCATTTTCTGAAAGTAAAATTTCCCCGTTTGCCAGATCACCTGAACCCCACTTGCCTTTAACTCATCAATCTTAGCAAGAATACTGTTGTTCAAGGTTCTGGCTCCAAGACTTCCACCTATTACTAATATTACAGGTTTCCCTTCCTGAAGATTGAAATATGAAAAGGCTTCCTTCTTTTTACTTTCAAAATCGAGAATATCCTTTCTTACCGGATTGCCTGTAAGCTCCAGCTTGTCACCCGGAAAGTATCTTTCCATTCTTTCATATGCTACACATATCTTACTTGCATTTTTTGCCAGCAATTTATTGGTAACACCTGCATAAGAATTCTGCTCCTGGATCATTGTAGGGATTTTTTTCCAGTTAGCAGCAAATAACAAAGGCCAGCTTGCATAGCCACCCACTCCTATTGCAATGTCAGGTTTAAATTCACTTATGATTTTTCCTGCATTCCAGATACTTGAAATTACTTTTACAGGAAATAATAAATTATCTACTGTCAATCTTCTCTGAATTCCGCTTATCCACAAACCTTCTATCTTGTAACCTGCAGCAGGAACTTTCTCCATCTCCATCCTGTCCTTTGCTCCTACAAAAAGGATTTCGATAGAGCTGTCTATTGCTTTCAATGCATTCGCAATAGCTATAGCAGGATAAATATGGCCACCAGTGCCACCGCCGCTTATGATTACTCTATACGGTTTGTTTTTTGAGGCCATTTTTTGATTCGAAATTAGTTTCTGAAATATCTCCCCTGCTTACACTTAATATAATTCCCAAAGAAATTCCGGTAAATAATAATGAGGTTCCTCCCATACTTAACAATGGTAACGGCTGACCAGTAATAGGACCTAAACCAACAGCAACACCCATGTTAATCATAGCCTGTATAACAAGACTAAAAGCAAGACCTGCTGAAAGTAAGCCCCCGTAAGCTCTTTCACTGTTTGAAACAGTTAGCATTGCTCTATACAATAATGCTAAATACAAAAACAGCACTATAAATGCTCCTATAAATCCATACTCTTCTATTATAATAGAATAGATAAAGTCAGAATAACTATGGGGAAGAAATTCTCCCTGAACACTTTGCCCGGGTCCTTTCCCGAAGATCATTCCGGTAGCTATTGCCTTATATGATTGCTCTGCCTGAAAAGGAATTTCTTTAGAGACAAAGAAATACTCCAATCTGCTTATTGCTGTTTCAAGCCTTTGTCCCAACTTTAACGCTATTGTACCACAAATACCTCCAACTAAGACCAACATTGCTAAGAACTTAAACGGCACTCTTCCTATGAACATCAATAATAAACAAGTGCTGAATAAAAGAACCGCAGTTGATAAATTAGCCAAAGCTATCAACCCGCAAATTAATCCACTCCACAATACGATCGGGATAAATGATTCTTTAAAGTCTTCTATATTCGCCTGTCTTTTTGCAAGCATACTTGCGAGATTGGCTATTAATGCAAGTTTAGCAAAGTCAGAAGGCTGAAACGATTGATTGATAACAGGAATAATGAACCACCTGCTTGCACCATTGATATCACCTCCTTTGAAATAAGCAAACACTAGTAATGGGATACTCAACCAAAGACCTAGCTTACTTAACTTTGAATAATACTTATAGTCAATCTTATGTGCAATCCACATACAAGCCAAACTCAAAAAAACCAGAAACGAATGCTTAAATAAATAATGCTCTGTATCACCTTTCATCATTTTATAAGCGAGACTCCCTATAGCACTATATACGACAAGAATACTTATCAATGAAAAGCACAGTATTATTCCCCAGATCACAGGATCTCCTTTTAAGTTCTTTTGTACCCAGGCCTTTACCATATTCTATTAATTCTTTATAACTTCTTTTTTTAACTCAAGCACCTGCGTCTTAAACTTTTCGCCTCTATCTTCATAGTTTTTAAACAAGTCAAAACTAGCGCAAGCAGGAGAAAGTAAAACAACATCTCCTTTTGTTGCCAATTCAAATGCCTTCTGAACGGCGTCCTTTACATTGTTAGTATCTTCAAGCTTCTGCACTTTGCCTGAGAAAAACTTAACCAATTTTGAATTATCCTTCCCCATGCAAACCAAAGCTTTCACTTTATCTTTTACCAATTGCTCAATCTGTCCATACTCATTACCTTTATCCAATCCACCTGCTATCCAGATAAGCGGTTCTGAAAAACTATCCAAAGCATAGAACACCGAATCAACGTTTGTAGCTTTGGAGTCATTTACAAATTTCACTCCATTGATCTCGCCAGCATCCTCCAGTCGATGTGAAGCATTATTAAAATCAGACATTGCTTCAACAAACTTACTCTCATCAAGACCTATCGCCATTCCCGCAAGGACAGCAGCCATAGTGTTGACCATATTATGCTTACCTTTTAACGGAAGCTTGTTTACTGGTAAACTAAAGCTATGCCTGTTAAATAAAAACTTCAAACTCTCCCCAGACTGACATGCCCCTTCACTATTTTTTTCTGAAAGAGATACTGAAAGCAATTGAGGTTTCAATTCTCTTGTCTTTAATTGTTCGGATATAACAGGATCATCAGTAAATGTGATAAAATAATCTGAGCTTGTTTGATTTTGTAAAACCCTGAACTTGGAGTTTACATAGTTTTCAAACTTATACTCATACCTGTCCAGATGATCAGGGGTAATATTCAGAAGAATTGAAACATGCGCCTTAAAGTCAAACATGTCATCCAGCTGAAAACTACTTAGCTCAAGCACATAATACTCGAACTTATCTTCTATCACTTGTTTTGCAAGACTATCTCCAATATTACCCGCCAGACCAGTATTTACTCCAAGTCTTTTAAGCAGGTGATAAGTCAGGAGTGTTGTAGTCGTCTTTCCATTGCTTCCTGTAATGGCGATGAATTTGGCATTTGTATGATAAGATGCAAATTCAATTTCAGAAATGACTTTAATGCCTTTTTTTCTTATGGCTTTAATCAGGTCATTCTTTTCAGGAATACCAGGACTTTTAATAATCAAATCAGCATTCAGAATTCTGGCTTCATCATGTTTCCCTTCTTCAAATTCAATTCCCTCACCAGCCAGAATAGATTTATATTTATCCGCCATCAATCCTTTGTCAGATACAAAAACAGAATACCCTTTGGCTTTACCCAAAAGTGCTGCTCCTGTACCGCTTTCACCGGCTCCTAGTATGACGATATTTTTTGCCATTGTAAAACTATCTAAGCTTTAATGTAGCTAATGTTAATATTGCCAGAAGAATTCCAACTATCCAGAACCGCGTAACAATCTTAGCTTCATGCATTCCTTTCTTTTGATAATGATGATGAAGCGGAGACATTAGAAATACTCTTCTACCTTCTCCGTATTTTCTCTTGGTATATTTGAAGTAACTTACCTGAATTAATACAGATAAATTTTCCACAAGGAAAATTCCGCAAAGAACAGGTATTAATAATTCCTTTCTGATTGCTATTGCCAGCACCCCTATTATACCGCCAAGAGTTAAGCTTCCTGTATCTCCCATGAATACCTGAGCAGGATAAGAGTTAACCCAAAGAAAACCTATACAAGCGCCAACGAAAGCTGCAACGAAAATTACCATTTCACCACTGTTAGGAATGTACATGATATTCAGGTAGTCGGCAAATATTGCATTACCAGATACATATGCAAAAACAGCCAGTGCAACACCGATGATGGCTGAAGATCCTGCTGCGAGGCCATCTATTCCATCTGTGATGTTTGCTCCATTAGATACTGCAGTGATAATAAAGATCACAAGTAATACATAAAATATCCAGATAAACTGATCTCCGAAAATTCCGAACAACTGAGAATAATCCAGCTCATTGTTTTTTAGGAATGGAATTGTGGTAATCATTGATTTTTCATCCACAAATTTTGAAGAGATCAATCCGTCAGAGTTTCTGATAGCAGGATTCAGATAAGTTCTGACTACTACATTGTCATTAAAATAGAGTGTTAATCCTACAATAAGCCCCAACCCTATCTGTCCTATAATCTTAAATTTCCCCTGAAGACCTTCTTTATTCTTTTTAAATACTTTTATATAATCATCAAGAAATCCGATTAATCCCATCCATACAGTTGAGATCAGAAGTAGAATCACATAAACGTTGTCTACTTTAGCGAAGAGAAGTGCAGGAATCATGATAGCAGCTATGATGATGACACCTCCCATAGTTGGTGTTCCTTTTTTCTCCATCTGACCATGAAGGCCAAGATCCCTTATCGTCTCTCCTATCTGTTGCCTTCTCAGAAAATTGATCATCTTGGGGCCCAAAAACATGGCAATAAACAATGAACAAATCATTGCCATTCCAGCTCTAAACGAGATGTATCTGAAAACCCCGGCTCCGAAGAAGTCGAATTCCCTTTCTAAATAATTAAAAAGATAATAGAACATTTTTAATTAAGGTTATGAATGTCCAATTTTAAATTACTCTTAGTACCTTTCTGAGTCATGTATGCAAGTATGCTAATAATCTCATTCAGCTGATCTACACACAAATCTCCTGACCAGGTAATGGTGTGTTTCATCTGTATAAGTTTCAGCCAGTATCTTGCTTCTACTGCCTCCTTAGTTGCCACAGCGATTTTTGCCATGTAATCCTGATTATCAAGAGCTGCTAAGGATCCTTCTACATTGCCTCTGATATTGGTTGTACTTCTAAGCAGTTTCTCCGAAATCTCAAATTCATTATTTCTGATTAGCTCTATATAAAGCTCGATAATGCTGAGAGAAAGCTTAAATGTTTTTTCAACCAATTGATCCTGTTTTTTAGCCCCAATCGTTCTCATAATTTATCTTCCTAGTAGTTGAAATAATTCCTTTACTGTTTCTTTATCATCAAAAGGATGCTTTACTCCTTTAATTTCCTGGTAATTTTCATGACCTTTTCCTGCCACCAATAGAATGTCATTTCCTCCTGCAAGCATGATGGCTGCTTTGATAGCTTCTTTCCTGTCAGGGATCACCATTGTTTTTTTCTGATCCATCAGACTTACTCCTTTTTGCATCTGTGCAATGATATCCATCGGATCTTCATTTCTCGGATTATCAGAAGTAAGAATAACCTTATTGCTGAGCTTACATGCTATATCCGCCATTACAGGTCTCTTGGCCGCATCCCTGTTTCCTCCGCAACCCACCACTGTAATGATTTGCTCATTACCTTGTCTCAGATCCTGAATGGTTTCCAATACATTTTTTAAAGCATCAGGAGTATGCGCATAGTCTACTATTGCAGTTATTTTCTCCTTGGATATTATCTGCTCAAATCTTCCTTTTGCAGATTCAAGGCTGGAGAGCTCCTTCAATACTTCTTCACTATCCTCTCCCAATAATACAGCAATGCCATATATTCCAAGAAGGTTGTATGCATTGAAGCTTCCAATCAATTTAAACCAAACATCTTTGCGATCTATTTCAAGTTCAATTCCATGAAAGGTATTGGAAATAAGCTTTCCTTTGAAATCAGCCATAGTCTTAAGACCATAGGTTTGCTTTTTAGCTTTTGTATTCTGCATCATCACCATTCCTCTTTTATCATCAGCATTAACCAATGCGAATGCTGTAGAAGGAAGGTTATCAAAAAACATCTTTTTAGCTTTTATATATTCTTCAAAGGTTTTGTGATAGTCAAGGTGATCATGAGTAATATTGGTAAATGCTCCTCCTGCAAACGTAAGTCCCGCAATACGATGCTGAACCACCGAATGCGAACTTACCTCCATAAAGCAATGTGTGCATCCGGCTTCTACCATTTTGTGCAGTAACTGATTTATTGCAACTGCATCAGGAGTTGTATGGGTGCTTGGTATGACCTCATCGTTGATTTTATTTTCAACTGTTGAAAGCAGACCAGCATTGTACCCAAGGCTTCTGAACAATTTATGCAAAAGGGTTACAGTGGTGGTCTTACCATTTGTACCAGTCACTCCTACAAGACTCAACTTCGAAGATGGATTCCCAAAGAAATTTGAAGCAATAATACCCAGCGCTTCACTGCTGTCTTTTACTTCTATGTAAGTAATACCCTCTCGCAAATGTGCAGGCATTGTTTCACAAATAATAGCACTTGCACCTTTGTCAATTGCCATATCAATGAAATGATGCCCGTCTGCCTGGGTCCCTTTTACAGCAACAAAAAGACTTTTCTCTTTTACTGCACGGGAATCCATGGTTATATTATGAATCTCTATTTCCGTAATTCCGGAGATAGAGACAAGGGACGCCTTATAAAGTATGTCTTTTAGAATAGCCATTATTCAAGTTCGATATAAATGGTGCTACCTTTAACAATTCTGGCACCAGGAGGCATTGACTGTCTGGATACCCTTCCATGTCCTACATGTTTTACCCTTAGTCCGGAATTTTCAAAGACATAATATGCGTCTCTCAATGTTAAACCTGTAGCATCCGGCACAGCTCCCTGCACCAGTTCCTTTTGCTGCCACATGACAGCATTATTGACAGCCTTAGCCATAACCCACTCATTAGCATCTTTAATAGGGTGGTTTGATATGCCCAATTCGTTGCACAAATAATTCAGATCTTCATGATACCCCCCCTTAATAACAGGGAAAACTCCATGTTCAGGACTTACCTTTGTTCTTGCAATCGGAAGGTGTAAATCAAGGTCTGTTGCATAAATTTTGTCAGCAATCTCCTTAAATACAGGAGCAGCCACATCACTTCCATATTTTTTATATCCCTTAGGACTATCGATAACAACAATGCAGCTGTATTTAGGTTTATCTGCAGGGAAATATCCGGCAAAAGAACAATAGTAATCTTTTATATATAGTCCGTTTTTAATCTTCTGAGCAGTACCGGTTTTTCCGGCAATCTTATAGATTGTATTGTTAATATTATTTGCTGTTCCTCTTTCTACCACCCCTTCAAGCATTTTCCTGACTTTAGACAGCGTATTATCCGAGCATATTTTTTCCCTTACAACTTCAGTATTGTAAGCCTTCAAAGTCTTGTCTGCTAATTTTGTCTCTTTAACAATTATCGGCTTTATCATCTTACCATTGTTTGCTACTGCATTGTACAACATAAGAGTCTGCAATGGAGATATTTTTAATTCATACCCAATGGACATCCATGGAAGTGAGATTCCGCTCCAGCTTCTGTCTGTGGGTTTTTTAATAAAAGGTTTTGCTTCTCCGTGCATTTGAAAACCTATAGGATCTGCCAATCCTAATGAATGGATATAATCAATATACTTTTGAGGATTAAGACCGAAATGTTCGTTTACCTTTCTGCTTATCCCTATGTTTGAAGATTTTTCGAAAGCTTCCTGAAAAGTTATTGTTCCATAACCTTCAGGCTTTGAATCGGTCATCAACCTATCATAGAACTCGAAAGTACCTGTTCCTGTTTCGACACTGTCTTCCAGCTCAATATTAGAGTCTTCAAACAAAGCAATAACAGAAGCTAGTTTGAATGTTGACCCCGGATCAGTCAATCCTTGGTTTCCTACAGCATAATTATAATTCTCTGCATAAACGCCAGGTGCTTGTTTACCAAGATTAGCAATAGCTTTAATTTCACCGGTTGCCACTTCCATCAGCACCACACAGCCATAATCAGCATCATGAGCAGTGAGGTGTCTTAACAATGAAGACTCGGCAACGTCCTGCATGTTAATATTAATAGTGGTCTGAATGTCTATCCCTTGTTTAGGTCTGACTTCAGATTCGTCATGCATAGGTTTCCATACCCCTCCGGCAATTTTCATAAATAAAGCCTCACCATCCGTTCCTCCCAGATCCCTATTGAATGAGTATTCAAGACCTGCCCCCTTGTTATCTTCATTAATAAAACCAACTGTTCGCATAGCCAGGTAAGAAAAAGGTCTGAACCTTTTGTCCACCTTTTCAAATATAACTCCCCCTTTAGATCTTCCTTCTCTGAAAATCGGCCATTGCATCATCTGCTTTTTCGCCTGAAAGTTGATCATCTTCCTATTGATAACCAGATACTGAACTTCTTTCTTTGCTCTGGCATCCGTAAGTTTTCTTTTATACTCCAGGCTTGATTTATCTTTAAAAAAAGCAGATAAAAGTCTGGACAGAGAATCTATTCCACTTCTGAATACTTTCTCATCTGCAATTCTTGGATCTATTGCTACTTTATAAAAAGGTAATGATGTAGCCAGCAAACCTCCATTATCTGAATAAATATTACCCCTTGTAGCTTTTACTTTTTTGAATTGAACTAAATTTTCTACTGCAAGCTTTCTCCACTTATCCCCGTCAACAAACTGGATATATAAAATTTTTCCGATGATAGCGAATGAGAATAACAGAATGACAAGAAATGCCACTCTAACTCTCAACACTATGGATCTTTTAATATTCACCGTCTTTTAAAATAATTTTATAGGGTGGTACTGAACTTTCTTCCAATCCTAACTGACTTACTTTTTTAGCCACTTCAGACTGCTTGCTGTAATACATTAAGTCAGCCTTAAGTGTAGTATAATCAGCTCTGAGATCATCTACTTCTGCTTTTAACTTGCCTATTCGTCTTACTGTCTTGTCCGAATAGTGTGTATTGCCGATGTAGAAAATTATTATACCTGTTATGTACAGCACAAAGGGCAAATATTTTACAGGTAAACCCTCTTCAAAAATCTTATCAATCTTGATGGCACTGCCCATCATAGAAAAAAGATTTTTCTTTTCTTCCCGCTGCTGCTGTTTAACTTTAACTGTATTCTCAGCCATATTATAATTTTTCAGCAATTCTTAACTTAGCACTTCTTGCCCTTGGATTTGTCTTAATTTCCTCTTCTCCAGCTTCCAAAGGCTTTTTATTTACAGGCTCTAAAGGTCTTTCAAAATTTCCGTAGATGTCCTTTTCCACCTCTCCGTAGAACTTACCTTTGGCAATGTAATTCTTAACAAGTCTGTCTTCTAAGGAATGATAAGACATGATTACCAGTCTGCCACCCTTGTTTAATACCTCCCCTGTTTGAGTAAGCATTTCTTCCAACACTTTCAGCTCTTCATTGACTTCTATTCTCAATGCCTGAAATACCTGAGCGGCATATTTAAAATCCGCTCCGCGAGGAGCTAATGGTTTTAAGATAGAAATCAGTTCTCCTGTCGTTTCAATCTTTCCCCTGTTTCTAGCCTGAATAATAGCGTTGGCAAGTGTCTTTGCATTCTTGACTTCACCATACATTCCGAATATCTTGTGTAACTGATCTTCGGAATAAGTTCTCAGAATATCCTTTGCTGTTACAGGCGATTGCTGATCCATTCTCATATCCAGTTCAGCATCAAAACGGGTGGAAAATCCTCTGGTACCCTCGTCTATCTGATGAGAGGAGATGCCAAGATCACCCAGAATACCATCCACTTTCGTGACCCCGTGCAGCTTTAAATATCTTTTCAGATATCTGAAGTTTGCATCTATAAATGTGAAAGAACTACTTGTTATTTCATCCGCATTTTTCCTAGCATCGGGATCCTGATCAAATGAATACAGATGACCTGTTGTCAAATGCTTCAAAATCTCTTTTGAATGCCCTCCACCACCAAATGTCAGATCTACATAAATCCCATCAGGTTTTATATTCAATCCATCTACACACTCTTTCAGTAAAACCGGAACGTGGTATGCCATTCTAATAATTTATTTTTTGTCTGCCTGGTCTGGCTCATTGCCCAGGTATTTTTCTGCAAGCTTCGCAAACTCCTGCTGATCTTTAATCAGGAATTTTTCATATAATTCAGGATTCCATAGTTCTATCCTGTTTCCCAAACCAACGACTATCACGTCTTTGTCTATCTGGGCATGTCTCAGCAAGGGCTTTGGAATCAGAAACCTCCCGTTGTTATCCAACTCCACTTCTGAGTTTCCTCTAAAAAAATTTCTCTGGAAATTTCTGTACTCTTCATTGAACTCGTTGAGTCCCGATACTTTTGAGAATACTTTTTTCCATTCATTCATCGGATAGACCACAAGACAAGGCTCGAATCCCCGGGTAATGACAATACTATTCTCTGAAGCCTCTGGCAGATTGGCTTTTATGCGTGCCGGAAGAACAAGGCGTCCTTTGGCGTCCATCTTACAGTCATACTCACTCGAGAAATAGGACATTTATTATCGGGATTAGTCTAGAATCACCCTATACAAATATAGAAAAGAAAATTCCAAAATCAACCACTTTCTACCACTTCAAACCACTTTGTGGATAAATTACACCATAATCCACCATTTTGTTACACTTTTGCACAAAAATAGCCCTGTTTTTTTGAAACCTTTTTTGATCAAAAACATTAAAACAGAACGGAAATACCAGCAAACAACTAATAATCAATATATTAAAAACAAAAACATAAAAACTGGTCAAAAAATGGGAAAAGTGGGAGAAAATGGGGGATTCTTCCACTTTTGGATCAGTTTATAGTCATCTAAATTTTGTATTTTTGGAAGAAGTGGAGAAAAGTGAGATTTTATTCTTCATTAATCTCCCTTGATAGAAAATTAAAGTTTCAACATGCATTTAAAGAGATTCGTTATTATTCTTTTACTTTCAGGCATATCAAATACCTTGTTTGCTCAACTTCTAATGGAAAGAACCTACCTTAGAGGAGAAATGATTACTCAAAAGGATACGATTAAATGCTATTTGGAAGAAAAAGAAAACAAATATCCATTTACAGTAAGGTACAAACTAAAGTTAAATGATGGTAAGCCATTAAAAATTCAATCAAAAGACATTATCCAAATTAAATTTCATGGTGGGGAAATTTATGATAGAATTAAGAATGAAGAAGATGAATTCGTTCTTCTAAAAAGACTTGTAAGTGGCCCGGTGAGACTATACAAAGATAATTTGAATTTAGGTGGCTACACAGCGGTTACACCAGGAGGGACCATGACAACTACTGGTCCTACACCGGATTTTTACTATTTGGCCAAAGATGGCCAGATCTATAAAATGTCAAGATTAACATTCAGAGAATCGCTAAAAAAAATATTTACGAATAATCCCGAATACGAAAAACTCATAGAAGAAATAAAATATGGGAAATTTATTAAGAACATAGAAGAAATCGTAAAAGAGTATAACAAGAGCGCTTCTAAATAAGCGCTTTTATATCGTTGTATACATCCAATTCTTCAAATTGTATTCATTCAAATTAAATGAAACTCATAAAACTCATCACTTTCCTGCTATTATTTACTTCTATAAATTTATATGCTCAAACTGGAAGTCAGGTAAATGAAGAAATTCATTCTTCTGAATACAAACCTGGGAAGATTGTTACGCTGAAGGATACAATTAGCTGCTTTATTATTAACAGAGGAAATGACTATTACTTTAATGGGAATATTAAATACAAACTACACGTCAGTGATACTAAATCATTAAAGATAAAATCAAAGGACATTCTGCACCTCGAACTTGAGGGAAATGACCCTTTTGACAGACTTTCATATGGTCCACTATCCTATCTGATGGTAAAGCATGTTGATGGAGATGTAAAACTTTATGAAACAGCTGTAGACGGCTTTGATGATTATGGTACCTACAGCAATGGGGGCATGAACACTACTAATAATCCGAATCTTGACAGATATTTTCTTGTTAGAGAATCTTTGATAATCAAAGTTTCGAGAAGAATGTCCAGTTCTGATATAAAGAAAATTTTTCCCGATGACAATGAATTTCTGAAGCAATTTGAAAAGATGGATTATCAAAAGTTTCTGAAAAATATAAAGCAATTAGTTATAAACTATAACAGTGTTGTTAAAATGAAGGCTGCTGAAAATCAATAAAAGATTTAAGAATCGATCAGCTGTTCGTTAGTTGGCAAAGTTTTACTTTTAGCTGTTTCAAAATCCTGAATACCTGAGAGATTATATTGTCCTGACAACGCATTGAACATTACGCTGAAAAGTTCTGCTAAAGTCAGAAAATAATGGTAAAACTTTACACTACTTTTTCGATCAGCACTTTTCCAGGTAATAGGCAATTCTTTTATTCCTAAATTCAGTTTTCTAGCCAGGAATAAAATTTCAAAGTCAAACCCAAATCCATTTAGCTTTTGCCTACTAAAAAGCATTTTAGCAGGTTTATTTAAAAATAATTTAAAACCACATTGGCTGTCATGAATTCCCGGTACCAATATCTGAATAAACAGATTACCAATTTTGCCCAGTACAACCTTAAGAAATGAATTGTTAACATTGGATTCATTCATCCCACGAGAACCAATTACTATAGGAGTTTCAGGAGATATAAACTGTTTAAGCTTAAGAAACTCAATTATAGGAACAGAAAGATCTGCATCCGTTAGAAGGATTAACTCTCCTTTGGCTGCAAGCATTCCTGTTTTAACAGCCTTCCCCTTCCCCTGGTTAACTCCTAACTTTATTACTTGTACGTTTTTAAAACCGCATCCATTAATAATTTCAACCGAATTATCTTTACTTCCATCATCAACAATAATTATTTCTAAATCTTCAGCTTTGAAAAAAGAATTAATTGTAGAAATCGTTTCTACAATTTTTTTAGATTCATTGAATACTGGGATAACTACAGAAATTTTCATCAAATTATTTTTTCAATTTCCCCTTTGCTACGCATGTTAAACCAAACATCTTATTACTTGAAAAAATAGAATTTTCCAATGTAAAGTATTTAATCAGAATATTATTTGCCAAT
This sequence comes from Bacteroidota bacterium, assembly GCA_023428135.1. Classification (GTDB taxonomy): domain Bacteria; phylum Bacteroidota; class Bacteroidia; order Cytophagales; family Cytophagaceae; genus Sporocytophaga. The sequence continues at coordinate 94,303 of JAEYZG010000032.1, forward strand.
GAAAATATAGGCTTCATATCGCTTTCAACTTCTTTTTTGCTCCCCTCTTCTATTTTTCTTTTCAGGTAAGCTGCCGGATATAAACTTCCAAAAATATAATGTACTCCAAATACGTCTTGATCGACCACTAATTTACTTAAACTTTCAACAGTGTATCTGCGATAATGTCCGAGATAAACATCATGGTCAGACCAGATATTCTCAAAAGCTGGAACTGTTATAAAGAAATAATTATTATTTCCTTCACATCTGCTAACTATTTCCTGTAAAAATTTTTCATCATCTTCAATGTGTTCTAAAACATCCATCATGATGATTATAGAATTTGAAATACGATCAGGAAGATTAACTATTCGTTTAACCCTAGTGCCAATACATGTTTTTATATCTTCCTCTGAATACCCGATATCACACTGAATTACATCTCCAATCCTATTTCCAAAATGTTCAACAATTTCATTTGAGAAAAAACCTGAACCTGAACCTATATCAAGAATATTCATCCCCTTCTCTTTGCAAACAATCTTTTCAACGAACCTTAACAGTGGTTTTTTCTTTGTTTGGTAATACCAATGTCGATTTTGATCAATTCCAGAGTTGAGTTCTTTCAAGTCCATCTTATAAAAATAGCACATAAAAGAATTTATTCCCATAAATTTTAAATATTTTTGATATAAAATAGGAAAAAATCACATGCAAACCTCTGATTACTATTTTCTATAAAATATGCAAAAGAATTACATCTAAGTATTTAATCAAAATATCACATTTTCAGATCAATGTTATCATTAAATTTTATTCCAAAAATAAATTTCTACATCTTCCTCTCTGCTATTATAGGAATTTTAGTTTTTAGCTTTTATTTTGATTTTACCATTGCTGACCCTTCCAATATTAATTGGCTATACAGGTCAGGAGGAGATTTATCCCAACATTACTATGGTAGCTATTATTTCAGATTAGATGACTGGCATTTTCCGTTAACAAAAACTGTATTGTTAAATAATCCAGAAGGATTTTCTATTATTTTCAGCGATTCAAATCCTCTTTTATCTTTAATTGCCAAACTTTTTAAATTTATTTTCCCTCCGGAATTTCAACTATTAGGCATATGGTATTTAATATGTTGGACTTTGCAGAGTGTATTTGGCTACCTTCTTATTTTCAAGCTAACCAAAAATAATATTTACGCTCTTTTATCCGGCCTTCTTTTCTGTTTGTTACCAACTCAAATTTTCAGAATTCCTCATGAAAACCTTGTAACATTTTGGATTATTCTGTGGACTCTCTATGTGTATGTAGATACTGAGATACCGGCTAAAAAGAAACAGATTTTATTCTTTACGATCTTCGCTATTTCCAGTCTTATACATGCATACATAACTTTCATGGCAATATTTATAAGCGCAGCCTGGTACATAAAAGAATTAATTCAGCTATCAAAAGAAGAAGACAGAAAGAATCTCCTATTTTTTTTAAAAATAACTGCAACATTATCCTGCTCTTTTTTAATATTCTTATGGGTATTTGGATATTTTTATAACAATCCACAAAGCAAAGGACTATTGGGCTTCGGCACATACGCCATGAACCTAAACGCACCATTTAATCCATTAGAAGAAGTTTTCTCTACTTTTATTAAACCTCTTCCTACACAAGAAGGTCATTATGAAGGCTATCAATACTGGGGATTGGGTATCATAATTTTATTCTCTTTTATATCAATTCTTCTCGTCAAAAAATACTTTAATGAATATAAAAGTCAACTAGGATTCTTTTTTGCATTGGTTTTAGTCTTTATTTTCTTTACCCATCAGGAAGAAATCTCTGCTTATGAAAGATTCCTTCCAATTGCTTTCTTCATGATATTTGGCATTATCAATTTTTCAATTTATAAAGAGAATGAAACTTCTCTTTTATGGTTAATTATACCGGCATCAATCTGTTACATTTTAGCCCTGTCTAATAAAATAGCTCTAGGCAATGTAACTTTATTTGAATTCAAATTAACCGGGGAAGAATTTTATGCTGCTTTTTTCAGAACTATAAGATCCTCAGGAAGACTTTTTTGGGTAACAACTCATATCTTATTACTTGCAGCTCTTATATTGACATATAAAAACCTTTCAATAAAGGCAAGCTATTGGGTTATATGCCTAGTCATTGGCATACAGTTTCTTGATCTTTCAAAACTTAGCTATAGATTCGACAGCAATGATTTCACTTATCAATTTCCTTTAAATGACAATCTTCAAAAAATGATCAAAGCCTCACGTAAAGTAAATCTCATAAATTGTTATGATGCTAAAATTGTTGATTACGCTTTGACCAACCGCATTAGCACAAACTTCTTCTATACTTCTCACGATGCAGGAATTTTGACTGACAAAAGACTTAAACAGGAATATGCAGATTTTAAGGAAAACAAATTAAATGATAATGAATTGTATATATTTACGCCTTATGATTTTGGGCTAAATGTACCTGTAGATCTAAATGCAGGAACTTATCAGAACATTTTAGTTATCCCTCCTAAAAACTTCAATCCTGATCATACAATGTTAATGATTGTTAAAAGACAATATGACAAAATTCAAACTATTATAGATCAAATAAAGTCCAAGCAACTTGTATTTATCTCTGTAAAAGATGAGGCTACTAGCGCTCTTTCAGCACGATTTAAAAATGATTTTGATAATGCCTTTGGTGCCAACCTCAGGAACCTTGGATTCAGACAATCTTATATAGCTGTTTTTCAAAATGGAAAACTAATTCATGAGTCTATAGGGGCTAACAATTTGGTTGAATATTGGGGACAATTTTATGGCCTTAATTTTTACTTAAAGAGCACAGGCAACCTCCAAGGAACTGAATCAAATATTAAAATTAATGACATAGAATTCTCTGCAAATAACAGAGGATTAAACGTTGTTTCTCTAGAAGAAGCTTCTCCTGGTAAATTCGTTTTTAATTCCTTCAATTTTGATACTTACGAAAATTCTTACGAATAATTAACTGCTTTGAAATTAATCCCCGTTCAATATTATCTAATAGGTTGAACGGGGATTTTTATTTAATAGATTCAATCATATTCAGAAATGAAAAAAATCACCAGAATATTCCTCTTTACATTCATTGTATTTTTCATTTTCACCAATTTTGTAGCCATCTTTCACAGCTACAAATTCACACACTTTTCTTCAGAAAAACTTCCTAAGCCAAAGAAACCCGAAGACTTGACTTCAGCGGAAAAACTTAAGATGATGATACTGGGAGTAAAGATGCCGAAACCTTTAAATGACATAAAACCTCATCAAAAATTTCAAACTATAGTACTTCAAAGCAATAAGAAAATAGAATGCTGGAGTATCAAGAACCAGCCATCAAAAGGCACAGTCATTCTTTTCCACGGATATGGAGGTAAGAAATCTTCTCTAATGGATAAAGCAAATGTCATTTTAAATCTGGGTTATAATGTTTTTATGGTTGATTTTATGGGTTCCGGGGGATCAGAAGGATTACAGACAACCATTGGATACAAAGAAGCTGAAAATGTAAAAACTGCGTTTGATTACATTAAAGAAAAGGGTGAAAAAAATATTTTCCTGTTCGGAACATCAATGGGAGCTGCTGCAATTATGAAAGCTATGGCTGATTATCCATTGGAACCTAAAGGAATTATCATTGAATGCCCCTTTGCAACTATGTATGAAGCAACCAGTACAAGGTTTAAAGCTGTAGGAGCACCTGTTTTCCCAATGGCAGGACTAGTCGTCTTTTGGGGAGGACTGACTAATGGATTCTGGGCTTTTGACCATAATCCTGTTGAATATGCAAGAAAAATTAAATGTAATACACTCTTACTTTATGGGGAGCAAGACAAAAGAGTTAGCAGAAAAGAAATCGATGCTATATATTCCAACCTGGATTGCATAAAGGAACTAAAATCTTATCCTTTTGCCGGCCATGTAAATTACCTTTTGAAATATAAAACAGAGTGGACCAGAGACATTGGTACATTTCTCGATCAAACTAATAAATCAATCTTTTCTAATCATCAATAACATTTATTTTCCAGACTACATTGAAAATAAACTGAACTATTATTATATTTTTTTTTGTAAAAAGAAAATTGATGGGGTGCCTGAAAATAAATAACATCAGGTGCTTAGGATCTTAAAAGTATGCTTGGCAATTTAATTCTTGGAAGTATTGAAACCAGCAATAAAAAATTTTTAGTAACAAAAGCTTTCTAATTCTTCCTTCTTTATCAAAGTTCCTAATAAAAACTTTTTGCAGAATTGGAATTACATAGATGATTCCCCCCTATTCTTTAATTTTTTCATTCAAACTTATATTATAAAATAACTTCCCATAATCATCACTTTAAATGCCTCCACCTCCAATCGATAATTGAAATAGGAAGTTCAAACATTAATGTGGAGATTTTTTTTAACTTAAAACAGAAAAAATTACATTCTCCCTACAAAATATTTATTCAGTGCTAATCATTCTGAAAATCAGTAAACAAAATTAAATTTTTAGGTTAATTATGAGTAATTTGATACTTTATTCTTTTTGCTGAAAAAGGAATAAATTACTAAAATTGTCGGTTTAAACAACTAAAAACAATGGCACAGGATCAGGCTACAATTGACCAAAATCACAAAAAATTTATTCAACAGGTTGTTGAAACAGAACTGGTATGGGGACTTGAAACAGAAGACGGATTTGCGACCTCTTCTTCTATGGAATATGAAGATGCAGATGTTATTGCATTCTGGTCAGATGAAGCGTCTGCTGCCGCCTGCGCAGGTGAAGATTGGGCTGAATATACACCAGCTTCTATCACTTTGGGCGAATTTCTTGAAAACTGGTGTATAGGTATGCAAGAGGATGGCTTGCTGGCAGGAACCAATTGGGATACGGACCTTACCGGCACAGAACTTGAACCACTTGATTTAGCTCTTGAAATTCTGGATGCATTAAAAGCAAAAGGCAAAAAAATTCAACTACAAGGATTTGCATCTCAGGAAATATTTGCTGAGGAACTGAAAAAAGCCTGGGAAGAAACCGAAGGCGAATAGTTCTAATTCTGAAATATTAAGTCACTTTTAAGATTGTTGACATTCTACATGTTTTTCACCAAATTGAAAAACATGTAGAAAGGTCATCATCTGTAGATTTTTAGAATCTCTGTCTGATAAATAATTACAGAGCTTTTATCTCTTATTTGATCCCTCCTTACTATAAAGTTTAAACTTTAATTTCATTACACACTTAACAAATGGATCAGAGTCAAATCATTGATTTCATAGAGAAGAATTCTATTCAGAAAATAAAATTTGCTTTTACTGATATAGATGGTGTGCTTCGCGGGAAAATTATACATCGTGACAAATTCCTGAAAAGCTTTAAGGAAAACATAGGCTTCTGCGATGTCGTGTTTGGCTGGGATAGTGGAGATGCTTGTTATGATAATATAAAGGTGACTGGGTGGCATTCGGGATACCCTGACGCTCCCTGCACTATAGACCTTTCTACATTCAGAAAAATTCCATGGGAAAATGATCTCCCATTCTTTATTGCAGATTTTGGTTGTAAGCCTTTAGCAGCTTGTCCGAGAAGCTTATTGAAATCAATAGAGAAACAATGCGTTGAGATGGGATTTCATGCCGAATTTGCTCAGGAATTCGAATGGTTCAATTTTAGGGAAACGCCACAAACACTTAAAGAGAAAGAGTTCACGAAACTGAATCCTCTCACTCCTGGCATGTTTGGATACTCTGTTTTAAGACCCTCTTACGAAACTACCTACTATCACAATCTCTTTGATTTACTATTAAAATTTGATGTACCTCTGGAAGGGCTTCATACCGAAACCGGGCCTGGTGTTTATGAAGCAGCTCTGCTCCGAGACAGTGTTTTAAAAGCTGCAGACAAAGCTTCATTATTCAAAACAGGTGTAAAAGAAATTGCTTACAAAAATGGTATCATGGCTACATTCATGGCCAAATGGAATGAAGAACTACCAGGATGCAGTGGACATATCCACCAAAGTCTTTGGAGTCCTGATAAATCAGACAATCTTTTCTTTGATCCTGCTAAAGAAAATAAAATGAGCGATTTGTTTAAACATTATCTGGCTGGCCAGCTTTATTGTCTTCCATTTATCCTGCCATTGTATGCACCTACCATTAACAGTTACAAAAGACTGGTTGAAGGTGCCTGGGCCCCTACAACCATTACTTGGGGAATTGATAATAGGACGACTGCCTTGCGTGTATTAAATAATTCAAAAGACCAGACAAGACTGGAAACCAGAGTCCCTGGCTCTGACAGCAATCCTTATCTGGCAATGGCTGCTGCACTTGCTTCCGGATTGTATGGAATAAAACATCAACTAAAGCTTGATGTCTTGCCAACAGTTGGAAACGGATATAAAAACCTTGAGAATGGCAAACTACCTTCAAATCTTTTTGAGGCCAGTCAGGCAATGAAAAACAGCCCTGTAGCAAGAGAGTTATTTGGTGCCGCATTTGTGGACCACTTTATCAGCACCCGTGAATGGGAATGGAGACAATTCTCAAAGCATGTTACAGATTGGGAATTAAAAAGATATTTTGAAATCATTTAATTAAATCTACTAAACAGCCATACTTTAATATTACCTTGAACACAAAGGAAATTAATACCTCTGAAAATGAAAATTATAGATTACGCTCTAATTATAAAAGAAGCCTGGAAAAACTTTGATGCATCCAAGACCATTGCTAAAATTGAGGATATCAGTGCAAAAGTTTCTACCAATCACGTATTCAGAGTAACCTTTGAAGATGAAGATATTATTATTGCCAAACTATCATACTTCGGAAAATATGAACACTTCAAAGAAGATCACAGACTCATTCATGCACTGTCCAATAATCTGCTTTTTCCTTTTGAAAATGTGCTAGCTAAGTCACTGGTAAAAAACAACAAAGTATATACTTACAGATACCAGGAAGGACTTACAGATGCATGGGTTGTATTTTATAATCCCATACGAGTTATGGAAAAGCTTCCAAGAAGACTGGAAGAACAACATATCATGAAGCTTGGGAGAGAGATTGCAAAATTCCACAAAGCATGTGCAAAAGTAAAAAATGTTCTCCCCAAATCATCCAAAACACTAGTATCGGATATTGAACACCTTCTTGATATCCTTGATACTGAAGATGGGCAATATGAACACAGAATGCATGTAGACTATCTCAGAGTACAATGTGAAACGTTTCTTAAGAATATTGAACTGTTAGATTATAAAACATTTGAAAGCATTCCAGTATTTGTAGACTGGAATATCGGCAACTTTTCCGTTACAGATAAACTTGAACTATTCTCCCGCTGGGACTATGACTGGTTTAGGATGAGTTCAAGGGTACTAGATTTCTATTTTTTTAGCAGAGTCGTTTCAGATATTGGAGACAGAACAGTATTCAGTTATGTGGTAGGACCATTAATGGAAGACAGATTTATAATTTTCTTAAAAGAGTATCATAAAGTATTTCCACTTACACGCAATGAAATTCTATTTCTGAAAGAAGCCTACAGATTCTTTATTTTAAATTATGTAATAAAACATGGAAGATACTTCTTCCATGAGATATATGCGACCAAACTTCAAAGAGAAGCTTATGAAACCTACTTCCCTTCCATAGAAACAGAATTCAATGCAGATAAAATCTTACAAGAGCTTCAACTGTAAACCCTTTCCTACAAAATTGATCTTTACTTAAAGCTTTTACTAATTACTTAAAACTTATTACTCAAAATGGTGCAGTTACAAAATTTCAAATCCATCGTTTCAAAATACAAGGTCATATTTTTTGATGCATTTGGAGTTTTGAAAAATTACAAAGGTTTGATTCCTGGTATAGAACATACTTTTAATTATCTCCAGGAACACGATAAAGACTATTTTATTCTCACCAATGATGCCTCCAGAAGTCCGGCACAGCTTGCCGAATCTTACCATAAGCTGGGACTTTTTGCCATTACCCCTGACAGAATAATTTCATCCGGAATGCTGGCAAAAGAATATCTTGATCTTAAGGTCAATCATGGCACCGTGGCCTATCTTGGAACCGAAAATTCTGCTCACTACATAGAAAGATCCGGACTTAAAACTTTACCAATAAGCCAGCTTGAACTGGATAATATTTCAGAAATTAATGCTCTTGTATTGCTTGATGATGAAGGATTCGACTGGAATAAGGATTTGAATAAAACTATCAACCTTCTTCGAAACAGGAATATTCCTGTGATAGTAGCGAACACAGATACAACCTATCCGATCTCTCAATCCCAGGTAGCCATTGCTATCGGAGGTGTTGCTGAATTAATTGAGAATGTTGTAGGAAAGAGATTTATCAGATTTGGCAAACCTGACTCTCAGCTTTTCAACTTTGCATTTGAACATGCTTGCAACAATTGCATGGTAGATAAAAATGATATATTGATGGTTGGAGATACTCTGCATACTGATATAATGGGCGGGAACAAATTTGGTTTCGACACTGCATTAATACTCACCGGAATAACCCAGCCAGACATGGCGGAACAATTTATCAGAAGTACTGGCATTATCCCAACATATATTTGCGAATCCGCCGTCATCCGATAAAAACAGCTTTAATGATTAAAGGATTTTTTAGTATCTGCATTTTACTAATTTTACTTTTTCCTATAGAAAACAATCAATCGATTGCAGTCAAACCTGATCAGATCCCACCAATTAATAAAAAAGTGATCGATTGTGTGATTAAAAACGGCCCTAAAATTTCTCCTACCTACGAAAAGGCTGTATGTACCGAGCTGATAATCGGAGTACTTAAAAACTTCATAAAACTCTCAGAAGAAGATAAAAAGAGAATTCGCATTATTACCGAAGAAAACATTTATAAGCTAAGATTAACAAATTCTCCAATTCCCAAAGGTGTTTATTACGCACTTACTGAAAACGGTAAGGGAATACCAATAATCAGACTTGAAGATGTCCAACCCGGAGATTTTGTCCAGTTTTGGACGTTAACCTGGGGCATTGTGGTATTGTTAAAAGCATTGACTTTGCAAATAAAACCATGGAACTATACTCCTCTTTTCCATCTACAGGAGGTTATGGAATTCAGACCTTTGATATTCCTTCCGAGTGTTATTTTGTGAGGCTTAAGTAGAAATGTCATTCCTAATTTATTAAGCGACTGCCAATGTCTCTTTTCTATACTTTCTAAACGCTAAAAGAACAGTAATTATCGATATTAATAAGCTAAAATTAACACAGATAAACAGGTTAACCTTAAATTCAGAGTCAATACTTCTTCATTAAATATCAATTCTGTTGTAAACCATTTCCTTTGGATATCATAAAAAATGCCTGATGTTTCCATCAGGCATCTCAGTATATTAAAAAGTAACCCTAAAAATTCAGATTAAGCAGCTTTCAGCTTCAGTTTTTTAATCAACTCCTGCATGGTTGCATTGAACTTTCTGTCAGTGTCCATTAAGTCGTTTACTGAAGTTAAAGCATGAATAACGGTACTGTGGTCTCTGTTTCCAAAATGGAAACCGATTGATTTCAAAGAAAGGTTAGTATATTCTTTTGCAAAATACATAGCAACCTGTCTTGCTATCACAATCTCTCTCTTTCTAGTTTTTGCTTTAAGAGAATCCACTGTCACGTTAAAAAATTCGGCAACAAATTTCTGGATATAATCTATACCCACTTCCGATTCTATGTTTTGAACGATGCTTTGCAATGTTTGCTTTGCAAGTTCAAGATCAATTTCTTTCTGAGTTAAAGAAGATTGTGCAATTAAAGATATTAATACACCTTCTAACTCTCTTACGTTGGTGTCTATGCTATAAGCAAGATACTCAACAACGCTATCAGAGATTTCTACACCTTCTGACTGCATTTTTTTGCGAATAATCGCAATTCTTGTTTCAAAATCAGGCTGCTGCAAATCTGCAGTCAAACCCCATTTGAATCTGGATAATAATCTTTCCTGTAGTCCTTTCAAATCTTTTGGCGGGCAGTCGCTCGTCATAATGATTTGCTTACCTGATTGGTGCAGGTGATTAAAGATATGGAAGAATATTTCCTGAGTTTTTTCTTTACCTGACAGGAATTGTACATCGTCTATAACCAGTACATCTACCTGAAGATAGAAATTAGCAAACTCCTGGGTATTGTTGTTTTTAATTGCATCAAGAAATTGATTCGTAAATTTCTCTGATGATACATAAAGAACAAACTTATCCGGACTGTTTAGTTTGATTCTGTTTCCTATTGCCTGTACAAGGTGGGTTTTACCTAAACCTACACCTCCGTAAATCATCAATGGGTTGAAAGATGTTACTCCCGGTTTGTTAGCGACTGCATAACCGGCCGAACGCGCAAGTCTGTTACAATCTCCCTCAATAAACGTGTCAAAAGTATAGTTTACATTTAATTGTGAGCTGAAAGAAAACTTATCCAGCCCTTTTAAATCAAACGGACTCTTAACTGTCTGAGGAGCGTTATAATTTACAAATTTTGCATTACCATTCGGTTTTCCCTGAACTTGGTTCACAAAAGATTTGGATTGCTCTGATTCTTTTTCCATCATCAGAGAATATTCCAGCCTTCCGTCAGCGCCCAGTTCAGTGTCAATCGCTCTTCTTAAAACCTGAACATAATGCTCTTCAAGCCATTCATAAAAAAACTGGCTAGGAACCTGAATCGTCAAAACGTCATTCTGTAACATTACCGGGACTATAGGTTCGAACCAAGTTTTGAAACTTTGCTCGCCTACACTCTCCTTAATGATACGGAGACAGTTGTTCCACACTGCTTTACAGTCTTTTACAATTAGCATAATTAAAGGGTTTTTGAAAAAATCGTCCTCCTTGATTTTGGAGGGGAGACAAATTTGTAAAAAAAATAATTAACAAAAAAATGAAAAGGGGACTTGACTTTTTCATATCCTTCAGGGCTTGTAAATTACGAAATAAGACCCTGAATATTCTTAAAATAAGACAACAAATTCTTTTAAATATACAACAAGTAAAATGTTGCTACATGTAAATTTAGACGTAAAAAACTAATGATTTTGTAATCTTTTTCTCCCTAAGTTGATTTTTTTAATAGCTTTAAAAAAAAGTACCTGTGGAACATTCACCAACTCAAAATAACTTATTCAAAAACACAGACAAGGAACTGTGGATCAATAAAATAAAAGAAGAATTAAAACTTCATGAGATTAATTCTTTAGTGTTCAGTGTAGGTGAAAAAATAAATATCGAGCCTATTTATACCAAAGCAGATTTACGTCATATAAAGGTGTCATTTTTTGACAAAAATTTTGGCAATTGGAAAGTAGTCAGCAAAATCAATTTTTCAGACTTAGACTCCTTAAAAAAAGAGATTGAAAAATCAAAAAAATTCAATGTAGATCATTTGGAAATTTCAATCCGAAACAGTCAAAATTTCAGTTTGCCTCCGCTGGACAATTTCTTAAAGGAGTTTTCATTCACTTTTGAAACTTTTGGTGGCTATGAAAGCGGAATTTTGAAAAACATCCTTCCTGGAAGCTTTTTCTACCTAGATACCGAGACTTTTTTAGCCAACTCAGATGCCTTTATCAATGATATATCGGCAATTCTCTCAAAGAATAGTTCAACCGGTTCAACTTTAGGTATATCCGAACCAAATGAGGATCCTGGGACCGAATTGGCCTATTCTCTTGCAAAAGCTGTTGAATATTTTGATCTTCTCACAGAAAAAGGAATCTCTGAAGAAGTAATATTATCAAATATTCATTTTCACACATCCATCGGTGAAAACTTTATTGTTGAAATTGCCAAACTGAGAGCTTTCCGATCACTCTGGGATAAATTAAAAGCACTTCTTCTTCCTTCAAATTCAATTTATACAACCTTTCATTCAGAACTGATTCCTATAAAGTCAGCTGTTAAAAATGAAAATGATGAAATGATCATCACAACAATTCAGTTTACAGCAGCAATTTTAGGCAATTCTGATTTTATTAAAATAAATAGCAGAACTTCATCACCCGATCCTGTAGCAGAGGAATTCTATCAACGAGTGCGTTTAAATATTGCACATATATTAAGAGAAGAATCTTTTATGGATAAAGTAATGGATCCTTTAGCTGGTTCATATTTAATAGAAACCATTACTTCAAAAATTAGTGAAATAGCTTGGGAAAAATTTAGAGCTATTGAAGAAGCAGGTGGTTATTCAGTGGCGAAACGTAAGAATGCAGTCAAGTAAATTATGAAACCAGACTTTTCAAAAATACTATATCATCAACTCCCTGCCCCATCTTTTCATGGAACACAGGAGAGAAGCGCATGGTTAACGTCAGAACAGATTCCCGTAAAAAGTTTGTTCACCAATAAGGATAGTGAAAGCTTTATCTATGATGACTTTCCTGCCGGTAGCCCACCATTCCTGAGAGGGCCATATGCAAGCATGTACCTTGGAAAACCCTGGACTATTCGTCAGTATGCAGGCTTCTCCACTGCTGAAGAATCAAATGCATTTTATAGAAGGAATCTTGCAGGAGGCCAGAAAGGTCTATCTGTAGCGTTTGACCTACCGACACATAGAGGATATGACTCCGACCATCCAAGAGTTACAGGGGACGTGGGTAAGGCCGGAGTAGCGGTTGATTCTGTAGAAGATATGAAAATACTTTTCGAAGGTATCCCTTTGGATCAGATGTCTGTTTCGATGACAATGAATGGAGCAGTCATACCTATCCTAGCATTCTATATAGTTGCTGCGGAAGAGCAAGGTGTATCTCCATCAAAACTTAGCGGTACCATTCAAAATGATATATTAAAGGAGTTCATGGTAAGGAACACATATATATATCCTCCGCTGCCATCAATGAAAATCATAGGAGACATATTTGAATATACTTCCCGTCATATGCCTAAGTTCAATTCCATTAGCATAAGCGGGTATCATATGCAGGAAGCTGGAGCCACTGCTGATATTGAGCTTGCTTATACACTGGCAGATGGACTGGAATATGTTCGTACAGGGCTGAAAGCAGGTATAGACATTGATGACTTTGCTCCAAGGCTATCATTCTTTTGGGGAATAGGAATGAACTTTTTCATGGAGATTGCTAAAATGCGCGCTGGCAGATATCTCTGGGCTAAAATGCTGAAAGAATTTAATCCGAAAAATGAAAAGTCACTTGCATTAAGAACTCATTGCCAGACTTCAGGCTGGAGTTTGACGAGACAAGATCCTTTTAATAATATAACAAGAACCTGTATTGAAGCTATGGCTGCTGTGATTGGTCATACCCAGTCACTACACACCAATGCCCTTGATGAAGCACTTGCTCTTCCGACCGACTTTTCGGCTAAAATAGCACGTGACACTCAACTATATCTTCAAAAACATACAGATCTTTGTAAGTATATAGATCCATTCGGAGGTTCTTATTATCTGGAATATCTTACAAATGAGCTTATAGTTAAAGCTGAAAAACTCATTAATGAAATTGAGGCTCATGGAGGAATGGCAAAATCGATAGAGGCCGGAATTCCACAAAGCAGAATAGACCAGGCTGCTGCAAGAAAACAGGCCCGTATTGATTCCGGTCAGGATATTATAGTCGGAGTTAATAAATATGGTGTTGAAGAAGAAGGTAAACTTGAGCTTCTTGAAGTAGACAACTCACAGGTAAGAGAAAAACAAATTGAACGACTTGTTAGAATAAAAGCTCAGCGGAATGAAAAAGAGGTTACCCAAGCCTTGGATGCAATTACCAATTGTGCACAGTCAGGAAAAGGGAATCTTCTGGAACTGGCTATAGAAGCGGCAAGAAAAAGGGGCACTCTGGGAGAAATATCAATGGCAATGGAAAAAGTTTTTGGAAGACATAAAGCTATGACTAGAACTACTTCAGGAATTTATGGAAGAGAATCTTCTGACAGGAAAAACTTGGACAAAGCACGTGCCCTTTCTGATCAATTTGCTGCAATGGACGGAAGAAGACCAAGGATTATAATAGGAAAACTGGGACAAGATGGCCACGACCGCGGAGCAAAAGTAATAGCAACAGCCTTTGCTGATCTGGGCTTTGATGTCGATCTCGCCCCTTTATTTCAGACACCTGAAGAACTTGCACGCATGGGAGCTGAAAGTGATGTACATATAATAGGTGTATCTAGTCTTGCAGGTGGACATAAAACACTCATTCCTGAATTAATTGAAGCACTGAAAAGAATAGGAAGAGAAGATATAATGGTTGTTGCAGGAGGAATTATACCGCCGAAGGATTATGATTTTCTTTATGAGAAAGGAGTATCCGGAATCTTTGGACCTGGGACTGTAATTGCGATTGCAGCGCAGGATATACTTAAAAAACTGATAGACGAAATTAACTTATAAATAAATATTTGTAATCTTTTATTTTGAATTAAAATAAAAGATTACAAATATTTTGGATACCCCTCTATATCAACACTTTTAATCTTTTCCGCCGTATATATTCCGCTATCTGTCTTAATTGAAAGCTTTTCTGATTTAGCTCTTACAAAGAAAGTAGAAGCTTGATCTTTTCGCTTTGGCCTTTTCACTGCAGGCCTTTTAGTAGTTTTCTTCGAAAATCTTCTCATAATCCATAAGGACATTTTCACTTTTTGATAATGAAAATTTTTTTCTAATTATAAATATATGACTTTTTTCCTTAATAACCCTTAAATCAAACTCTGAATTCCCTTTTGTAGTATAACTTAATATTAACGAATATACTTTGCAACGCTTAGTAAAGTTATCATTTGTTTCGTTTTTTAAAGGCGCAGCTGCAATTCCAAAGCAACTATCTTTTTTATTTTTGGCTATTTCTGAAATAATTGAAAGAATCGTAGCTCCAACTCGCCCAGTCACTTTTTGGTTTGTTAAAACATTATATCTAAGATCCATACCACTTCCGTCCTTTATTTTGGCGTAATAATCAATAAGAAATAATTGATCTTCAAATTCAGTTAATCGGACAATATACTTTCTTAAAGAATCTTTTTTATGTATATAAAACTTGTAAATAAAAATGCGTTGAAATAGTCTTAAGTTAGATCTATTCCTATCAACTTGAATTAATTTATAGGTAGCTGGTGAATCAAACATTTTAAAAATATTTAGATCATAAAAAAAATTCTCCATACTAAACCAGTATGGAGAATAACTATTAAAAATTACTTTACAAGTTCCAGAGTTCCAAACAAGCCGGCATCAATCCAGCCTCTGTTTTTATCTTCACCAGGTATTTCCATTGACCCAACAAAATTCTCTCTGCCACCTGTTGTGTCGTTATCATTATAAGAAACCGCAAATCCTAATTTCTTCCCTTCCGTAAGTTTTATAGGTTCATTATCTTCTCCGTCTTTGTAAGTATCTTTAAATACTTTCATTCCAACTTCCCATGTATAGACATTTCCATTCTTAGTTCTCTTGGTTTCCACATCTTTATTATATAAATGTGGTTTCTGATCCGGACCAATATCTACTGCATCATAATCCAGAGTTATATGATATGCAAAAGCATTGTGATTAAACTGATGGTTTCCTCCAGATTTGTCTTCATCAATAAAAAGCTCCAGACAATCATCTTCCCACCAATCGTTGAATGGATCAGGTCTCTGGTCATTAAGAATATCGTCTGTTATTTCAACTAGGTAATAGATTTTGTCTTCATTCCAAAGAATTTTATATCTGCCTGAAAAATCTTCTGGAGTGTAATCTCCTCCAAGCCATTTATATTTTAGAGGGGCCCATGTCGCTTTTTCCCAGCTTTTTTCATCTCCCTTACCATCTATTACTATTTCTTTTGAAGCTTTATGAGCAGTGTAATTCCCATCGCCAACGCTTTCTGCAGTGTCTGAACCAATCTTTTCTTCTGAATTGGCATTTGATTCAGGCTTTGTGCAAGAGAATAAAAACACCAGCACCTGAACCCAACAAAATAATTTTAGTTTTTGCATGAATAAAATAAGATTATAAAGTACTTTGATTTGATTTAATTTGATATTGTCTGAATAAACAGCTTGTAAATTAATAGACTTGAATCGGTTTTCAAATCAAAAATTAAAACAAATATTAATTGGACTTTTAATTTAGAAATGAAAGACAAGAAATTGATCTTTGGAAACATGATTTGCAATAAAATAAAAAAATACATTATCTATAAAACGTTCCAAAATGACAAAATTGGGAATAAACTACAGGGAGGTAACTATTAAAAATAGATTAGTGATTCATCTCAAAAAGGATTAAAAAAATCCTGATCTGCCATTTATAAATTCCAATCAGGATTATTTAAATATTATTTTTAGTATTCAAATTCAATTTTTGGGCGCAAATGAGGATATATTCCTTCTTTAGAATAGAATGCATATCGTTCGTATATGGTATAATTTGACAAAGAAATTTCAAAACCATGATTACCCAAGTTGATTTGCTCCTTAACTATTTCAGTAACATCAAAAGTATAGGATTGAGCATGTGATGTTGGAGCTAAACTTGACACCATATTATCAGTTACTGAAGCCGGCTTATTGCTATAAGTAATAGTGGATTCGGACCATGATTCAATTGCTCTTTTAATCTGAATTTCAATACTTTTATTAGTAACATAATGTCCATATTGAGGTGCAGGACTTCCATCCCATAAGCTAGTTGTGTCCGCAAATAAGGTTAACTTTGCCTTGCTTACTTTGGCATCTTTTAAACTTGAGTAATCAAATTTAAGAAATCCTGTAACTCTCACATTAATATTATTATAAGTCCATGCTTGAGTATAAAGCTTTGGAGTAGATCCCAAATTTATATTAGGATAATATGAGATAACCATCGCATCCTCTATAAGGTCAGCTGATTGAATAATTGCTGGAAAAATTGGATTGGGGTTAGGGTTGGGATTGGGAGTTGGATCTGGATTTGGAGTTGGATCACAAACTATTTTAGCACAACCTAACAACAAAGCAAATATGACCAATGCAAGAGGAAATATTTTTGACATAAATGTTAATTTATATTGTTTAAGTTTTTATTGGTGAAATATTCTACGAAAAAAATCACATTTATCATAAAAGAAAATTTTCAACCATTAAGCATCTCAATATAAAGGATAATGGAAAAACTTTTGAAAAGCCTGTGCAGACTTTTCAAAAGAAATTGGTATGTATTACTTTTTGCTATAAAATGCCTGAATAAATTCATCACTGATGGCAGTGCAAGAAAAGCCTCCATCGTGAAATAAATTCTGCATAGTAACTTTTTTAGTAAGATCAGAGAAAAGGGTAATCACATAATCAGCACATTCTTCAGCTGATGCATTGCCTAGAGGAGAAAGCTTCTCTGCGAAGTCCACAAATACGTCAAAACCAGAGATTCCTTTACCTGCAGTTGTCATAGTAGGAGACTGAGACACAGTGTTCACTCTTATTTTTTTAGGACCTAGTCTTAAACCGTAACTTCTTGCTATAGATTCCAATGCAGCTTTTGCTTCAGCCATATCATTGTATCCTGGGACGGCCTTCTGTGCAGCAATATAGCTAAGTGCAACAATTGAAGCACCTTCATTCAAAGCATCTTTTTTCTCAGCAATCTGCATGATCTTATGAAAAGAAAGAGCTGAGATATCAATAGTCTTAAGAAACCACTCATAGTTAAGATCTCCATAATCCTTTCCTTTACGCACATTGGGGCTCATACCTATTGAGTGAAGGATGAAATCTACTTTACCTCCTAAAGCTTCAAGAGACTTGGTAAACAGGTTTTCAAGATCTTCCAGAGAAGTAGCATCAGCCGGAATAACCACTGCGCTGCATTGTTCAGCCAGTTTATTGATCTCTCCCATTCTCATTGCTATGGGGGCATTGGTCAAAGTGAATGAAGCGCCTTCTTCATGTGCCTTTTCAGCAACTTTCCAAGCTATGGAATTACTATCGAGTGCTCCGAATATGATTCCCTTTTTACCTTTTAAGAGATTGTAAGCCATTTTTTCTTTGTTTTATTAAAAATCAACTCGCAAAAATATTATTCTCCCGGATTCATTCAAAAATTCCGGGATAAAATATCTTATATCCCTCTCCTTATTCGTTGATTTCCAATAATTCTTTCGCGTTTTTCATTGCGGTTTCAGATGGTTTCTCCCCTCCTATCATCTGTGCAATTTCCTTTACACGATCCTCTTTAGTCAATTCTCTTATTTTACTCACAGATCTTTTGCTTGAATGATCTTTATATACAAAGTAATGTGCTGAACCCTGAGCTGCAATCTGAGGCAAATGAGTAATGGCGATGACCTGGTGATTTTTAGACATTTGCTTCATCATCTTTCCGACTTTAAATGCTACTTCTCCGGAAATACCGGTATCAATCTCGTCAAATACGATGGTAGGTAAAGAAGATTTATCAGCAAGCATATATTTGATACACAGCATCAGTCTTGAGAACTCTCCTCCTGAAGCAGCATTTTTAAGTTCTTCAGGTGCGATACCTTTATTCGCACTAAAAAGGAAATTGATTTTATCTATTCCTAAAGGACCAAGCTCAGCATTATCTGAATGAATATGCATAGTAGCATTAGGCATTCCAACCTCTTTAAGCAATAATTCCAATTCTTTCTTAATGCCTGGTATTACTTTAGTTCTCTGATTGCTCAGTTTAACTGCTTTTTCGCGTAAACTCTTTTCCAGTTTTACCAATGCAGCTTTTAATATTTCGATCTTCTCAAAAAGATCCGAATTGGCACCGGCTTTGCTTTCAAGGTCTTCTTGAATTGCTATAAGTTCCTCTATTGTATTTACATGGTGCTTCTTTTCAAGCTTGTAAATTAAACTCAGACGTTCTCTTTTCTCTTCTATTTTTTCAGGAGAATAATCTATCTGTTGCTCAGCTTCCTCAAGCTCTCCGTTGATATCTTTTAACTCTATTACAATACTCTGAAAACGTTCGCGCAGTTTTTCATAGGATGGGGAATATTTAACAATTCCATCAAACAATTTATTTACAGTCTGCAATACAGCAATACTAGCCTGATCAGATTCAGAAAGAATACTCACCATCTGATTAAGCTTACTTTTAATTTCTTCAGAGTTTTCAAGCAGCTTAAGCTCCTCTTCCAGTTTTTCCTGCTCCCCACTTTGCAGAGTAGCTTCCTCCAATTCACTCAAAAGAAAAGTATTAAAGTCCTGTTGTTTTGAAGATTCTTCTGCTTGCTTTGTAACATCGACAAGTTCAGCTTCTTTATCTTTAAATTCTTTGTAAAGCTTTTTATACTCTGCCAGCAGATTTTTATTTCCCGCAAAAGCATCAACAATTCCAATCTGAAATGAAGATGCTCCCAACATCAGAGTTTCGTGCTGACTATGCACGTCCATCAGTCTTTGCCCAAGCTTTTTGAGAAAATCAAGGTTTACAGGAGTATCATTTACAAATGCTCTGGATTTACCGCTGGGAGCAATTTCTCGTCTTACAAGACATTGAGTTTCATAATCAAGATCTTCCTCTTTAAAAAGGTCTTCAATATCATACCCTGAAATATCAAAAGCACCTTCAATGATGCATTTTTCTTCTTCATTGAAAAGTACCTTTACATCTGCCCTGTTACCCAGCAGCAAACCAAGAGCGCCTAGCATGATAGACTTTCCAGCTCCTGTTTCACCAGTTACAATATTTAACTCCGATGATGGTTGTAGTTCCAGCTCACTGATCAGAACATAGTTCCTGATTAAAAGATTTTTAAGCATAATTAAAAGGAGGCAGTAAAATCGTAAATAATTTCACGAATATTCTTCAAATCAATGGGGTGTAGGTCTAATCTGGTGTCTTTGAGCAAAAGCTTTTGATCATCTGCAGAAACAAGACTTCCGAAAAGAGTAGTCTGATCATGCATGACGATATTGATTTCTTTCGAAACAACAGTTGATATCTTGGAAGGAATGTCCTTAGCAGGTATTCGGATAAGCCTTTTTCCCATTTTTATTAAATTATATGCTAATTTAATAAAAATAGGTAGAGTGAAGAATGATCAGAGCTTAAGAAGCCTATTATATTTATCCGCATTTAAGGGATCCATCTGTCTCAGAGTATTTACCACCTGCTGACGCATTTCCGGAGTTGCCTGAGAATAGATATTTATTATCTCCTCCACTTTGGCATTAAAAAAATTCTTGATCACAACTGAAGTCGGATTAATATTATAAACAGATTTTATTTTGTCAAAAACAGTGATGATATCTTTTCTGCTTTGATCTGCATTTACCAAAAATTTATCCATCGCCTGACGATGATAAATATATAAGCCCTCTCTGAATGGTGCAAATTGCGTGTTGGTAAGGTTTTGAATTAGTGAAAATCTTCCATTTGTCTCCAACTGATCCCAGCCAATACCTTGAGAAGATTGTGCTATATTGGCAATATCTCTGGCTTTCTCATAATATTTTGTTCCACCCATTTTGCCAAAAGTATCATAATCCAATGCAAGAATCAGGTAGGCATAATAGGACAACATTGCAGTGAGATTACCATTAAAAGTATTTTCAGTATAATAGATTGCACTTCCCTCTACATATTCAAAATTAAATTTTCTATCCAGAAACTTGAGAATAGTAGTTTCTTTATTAGTATTATAAAGCGGCCTGGTTGAAGTAATCATGGCTGTAGCTTCATAAAAACTCTGACCGGAAACACCTGTAAGTGTGATAATAACATTGCAGTTAATCCTCTCTTCTGGTTTATACTCGTCAGTTGTCCACTTTCTGTTATTCATAAATTCCAGCATAGCAGCTTTCAACTGATTCATTACATCCTTTTTTTCACTGTTTTCAATACTCTCAGCATCAATAGTAACGGTACAATTCAACTCACCCTGCTGTGCAAAAGCAACCAAGTTTGTTAGTATAAAAATCAAAGCTATTAAATACTTTCTCATGTTTCTAAAGTGGAGAGTTAAAGCAAAAAAACTATCTGTATACTGAATCTGATTATTATTAAAACGCCGACAGTTACTTCTTTTTGAGTTCCAAATGTTTCAGGAGCTCATTGATAATATCAGAAGCTACTTCTCTCTTACTTTTTAACTCAAAAGTCTGCACCATATTGTATCTATCAATAAATGTAACTTTGTTCGTATCAAATCCAAAACCTGCCCCATCATCTCTGAGAGAATTGAGCACTATAAAATCCAGGTTTTTAGTTGTCAGCTTTGCTGAAGCATTTTCAACCTCATTTTCGGTTTCTAATGCAAATCCAACCAATACTTGGCCAGATTTTTTATTTGCCCCCACAGCAGCTGCTATATCTTTGGTCTTAATCAGATCTATGTTAAGTTCTCCTTCTTTCTTTTTGATCTTCTGCTCTGCAACTTCTTTCGGAGTATAATCTGCCACTGCTGCTGAAAGTATAATTGCATCTGCTTCTTTAGCATTTGTAATCACCATATTATACATTTCCTCTGCCTTTTGCACCTTTATTAAATTAACAGAATCTGAAGGAGATTTTAGTTCGGTTGGGCCTGATACCAGAGTGACAGAAGCGCCCAGCTGATCAAGCTGTCGGGCAATTTCATAACCCATTTTTCCAGTTGAATGATTGCCTATAAACCTGACAGGATCAAGAGGTTCATAGGTTGGTCCGGCTGTAACCAATATTTTCTTCCCTGCTAGCCTGCTATTGTTTTGGAAATATTTTTTTACAAAATCTGTAATATGTTCAGGTTCGGCTAAACGCCCCTCCCCTTCCAGGCCACTTGCCAAAAAGCCAAACTCAGCATCAATGACAATATTGCCATATGACTTTAGCTTTTCAATATTTGCCTTAGTTGCCGGATGACGATACATATCCAGATCCATTGCTGGAGCGAACATTACAGGACATTTGGCACTAAGATAAACGGCAGTTAAGAGGTTGTCACATGCACCATGAGCCAACTTAAAAATTGTATTCGCCGTAGCTGGCGCTATAAGAATCAAATCTGCCCATAAGGCAAGATCTACGTGGTTATTCCACTCTCCTGCTTCATTCCTGATTAAAGAATCATAGACAGGTTTTCCGGTAAGTGTTGAAAATGTAAGTGGGCCAATAAAAGAAGAAGCAGAGGGTGTCAGTATTACCTGAACCTCTGCTCCTTCTTTTATCAATAGTCTTGTTAAAAAAGCTGCTTTATATGCCGCAATGCTCCCGCAAACACCAAGTATAACTTTTTTTCCGCGAAGCATCATTCACATAAATTATTTCTCTTCGTTAGGCTTTCTGAAATGAATTTTTCCCTCGAAAAACTCATCGATAGCTACATTCGTTGGTTTTGGCATTCTTTCGTAGAACTTGGAAATCTCTATCTGCTCTCTGTTTTCAAAGATTTCTTCAAGGTTATCAACTGTAGAAGCAAAATCAGCCAGTTTGTTATTCAATTCTTCTTTTACTTTTGAAGAAATTTGTCTTGATCTTTTTGCCACAACAACAAGGGATTCATAAATATTTCCCGTAGGTGCAGATAACTTTTCAAGATCTCTCGTCACTATTGACGATGGAATTGTAGTAACTTTTGCTTTATTGTTCATTAGCTTTGAAAATTCTTTAAACGTTCTGTAATCCGATCATATAACTCTTCAGCATCTTTTTTGAATTTGCTTTCAGGATATCTATCAATAAACCCGTAATAAAATTCAAGTGCTGTATTATATCTTTCTTTTTGCAATCTTAATACACTATTTTTGGCCAGGTTATATTGGGCCTGAAACTGGATAAATGTAGCTTCTTCCGAAAACTTTCCGGAAGGATACCTGTCCAGGAATGTCCCAAGACTTACTACAGCAGACTTATAAATACCAATTTTATAATATAATTTTGCATTTTCAAATGCTTTATACTCTGTTTTGGCATTCAGGTCATCCGTCATTCTGTTTATTTCCTCCATATGACTACTTTGAGGATATCTCACTCCAAACATCTGAATCGCCTGCAATGCCTCATCTGTATTCCCCTGATCAAGCTTATAAGTAGGACTATCCATATACAGAGACTTCACATGCATATACATGCTTTGTTCTGCATATTCGCTTCTTGGATACGTTTCATACAAATCCTTGAAGTAATAGCTGCTCATGATATATTGCTTATCATTAAAATAAGTATTGGCAAATACAAATTGTGCTTTTTCAGCTTCGGGCCTCCCTTTTAACAGGGGCATTATTTCTTCCAAAAGGACATTGGCTTTATAATTATCCTTTTTCTCATAATATTTCATCGCAGCCTCCAGCTTTTTGTTGACGTCTGAACTTTTTTGAACTCGCTGAAATTCACTGCATGAAGACAGTAAAATCAGGATTCCCAACAAAAGACTTTTAGCAAAACCTACCTTCATAAGACCGTAAAAATAAACAAAATATGCTTTTTCTTCTAATTATTTTAATCCAAATTAATTTTCCAGCCAGTTAAAAACCTTAATTAATGAGAATTCTAAATTATCGGATATAACGAATCTATTTAACTAATTAACATACCGCACTCCTAAAACATCCTTTTTGGAGGGCCTTTCTTTACCTCTCCATACAAACCCTTTAAGCCTGGTTTCAGGTTCTAAAATTTCATGAGGAGGAATAAATTTAGCATCAGGGCTTTTAATAAAAGATATGGTATTCACCTTAGCTTCTTTAAATCTAACGATCAGATCACTACAAACTACTTTATTCATACCTATTACCACTGAATCTCCTTCCAGTGCGAAATACAAACTTTCTCCATTTCCATTCACATCAACTTTTTGAATTTTGTTTTCCTGAAAGTGGGCTACCATTTTCTTACCTTTTACCTGATTATAATTTTCAAGACTATCAATGGAGGCCATAAATGCATTAACCTTCATATTCATCTTTGAAACCTTATTATTTACAAGGAGAATATTGATAGAGTCTGCTACGATCTGATTTTTTTCACTCCACAACACAGGATCACCATAAAAATAAATAGTAGAATCAGCAAAATCATATACTAACGAATCACATTTCCCCTGAAGATCGTGACGGAAAATTTTGGTATTCTTAAATGCAATCAGTTTCTTAATTTTTTTCTCAGGATAATCCAGAGATATTAAAGTATCCGCTGAAAGAAACAGGGTATCACCTCCTGAATAATTTTTCATAACAGGGTCTCCAAAAACTTTAGAGGTTCCTCTTTTACTCCAGTAATTAGCCCTTTCACCAAGTATAAGTACGCTGTCTTTGGGACTTCTTAAAATGACATTTCCTTTGGCAATTCCATTCCCATGTCTTTCATCGTAATCCAGATTATCTGCCTCTATGTCAAAATTACCTGATTGTACATGAGATCGCTCCCTAGTTGCAGTCACTTTGCTCATGATATTATATTCACCTTCTGTTGTAACGACAACACCATCAGGTGAAATGATTTTAGTAGGACCTTTAAAATAAGCTATGTTGGTATAGGAGTTGTAATCAAGACTATCAGTAGTAAGTACAAAATTCTGAGATGGGTTTACAACCTTTACATCTTTCCGGAAATTAAATAACTTTTCTCCTAAATTATAATACCCCTCTCGGCTTGTAAGTGTACTTTTCTCATCCTTAATAGTACCCCCATTTGGGTAGAATGCTCTTCTTCCTAAAAGGTCATAGTGAAGAATCTCAGTAAAAAGGGTCATTGTTTTATCTTTCAACACCACATTTCTTTTGGCAATAGTCTTTTTGGTATTTCCTTCATAAAGAAGATTTCGGCAAGTAAGATTGACTGTGTCCCCCTGATTCATTCGGACATTTCCGAAAGCCTCAATAGAATTATTTTTGGGATTCTGATAAGCGGAGTCGCAGTAAAGGTATGTTCCTTGTTGTTTAAAAATCACATCCCCTTTTAATCTCCTTATGTTAACTCCATTAACTATAATACCTTCCAGTTCTTTTGCCTGGACAAGGTCTATTTTTCCCTGCGCATTTACCAGATCGGGAATAAAAACCAGCAGAAAAAACAGATATAAGCAATATCTCATTTGTATATTTATCTCACCAAAATTAATCAAAAAAGCAATTTTTCTCATATGTTACAAAGATTCCGCCAATTTATCTCCGCAAATCAGCTCATTTCCAAATCAACATATGTTTTGGCTGCTGTAAGCGGAGGTAAAGACAGTGTGACCATGTGTGAACTTTTACATCTGGCCGGAATAAATTTTGGAATTGCGCACTGCAACTTCCAGCTTAGAGGAACAGACTCTGATCTGGATGAAGAGTTTGTCAGAAAACTTGCAACTCACTATAAGGTTCCATTTTTCTCCCATCGATTTGAAACCGAAACATTCGCCAAAGATAACAGAATTAGCATTCAAATGGCCGCAAGAGATCTGAGATATGCCTGGTTTAGAAAACTTGCTTCTGAAAATGGTTTTGAATCTATTGCTACTGCCCACCATTTAAATGATGTGTTTGAAACAATCCTTCTGAACCTTACGAGAGGCACTGGATATGCTGGATTGCAGGGTATCCAACCTCGCAATGGAAATATAATCAGACCACTCCTCTTTTGTGAAAGAGAGGAAATAGATCGCTTTGTACTGGAAAATAATCTTCACTGGAGAGAAGATATTTCAAATGCTTCTACAAAATATTACAGAAATCTCATCAGACATAAGGTGATACCAGTTCTAAAAGAAATCAATCCTGGCCTGGAACAGACTGCATTTGAAAGTACCGAAAAAATTCGTGCTGTTGCGCACTTCTTCAAATCAAAAATTAATGAAATTAAATCCAGGGTTCTTTCCTACATTGGTTCTGACATCAGAATTGACCTGGATACTGTTCTCTCGGAACCAGAACCAACCATTGTTTTAAGTGAACTGCTTTCTGAATTTGGCTTTACCTATAAAGATTCCTTGAATATTTTAAATACAAGGACTACCGGAAGCTTGTATTATTCTAAATCTCATGTATTAAATGTAGACCGACAATCATTGTTAATCAGTTCCCTGAATGACTCAAGTTCAGCTGAGGAATTCAAGGTAAATGAACACCTGAATAATTTTACTTTCAGGAATTTTTCATTTTCGCTAAACAAAATTAGTAATGATGAGTTTGATGTCCATTCAGATAATTTTACAGCTTACCTTGATTGGTCAGCTCTTATATTCCCGCTTATAATTAGAAATTGGTTGCCCGGAGATAGATTTATTCCACTGGGAATGAAAAACTTTAAAAAGGTGAGTGATTTTTTAATTGATAAAAAAACTCCCTTGCTATATAAAAAGAATACTTTAGTAATAATCAGTGATGGGAAAATCGTCTGGGTTGTGGGAATGAGAATTGATGACAGATACAAAATCACATCAAATTCTAAAAATGCTTTAAAAATCACCGTTAATCGTCTTTCCTGAGGTCAATTTTGGTAAAAAAACATTTTAATTGTGACATACTTTGGATAAATTTACACGCCTAGTTTATAATCATTAACTAAAAAATCATATTTTACTATGAAAGTAACAGTAGTAGGAGCAGGGAACGTTGGAGCAACCTGTGCCGATGTTTTAGCATATCGTGAGATTGCAAATGAAATCGTTCTTGTTGATATCAAAGAAGGTTTCGCAGAAGGTAAAGCGCTTGATATTTGGCAGAAAGCGCCAATCAATGTTTACGATTCGAAAACAGTTGGTGTGACTAACGACTACTCCAGAACTGCTGGTTCGGAAGTAGTAGTGATAACTTCAGGTCTTCCAAGAAAACCGGGTATGACAAGAGATGATCTTATCTCTACAAATGCTTCCATCGTTCAGTCAGTTACTGAAAATGTGGTAAAATACTCTCCTAATGCAATAATCATCGTTGTTTCCAATCCTTTGGACGTTATGACTTATTGCGCTCACCTTGCTTCAAAACTTCCAAGAAACAAAGTGATCGGGATGGCTGGTATCCTTGATACTGCAAGATATAGAGCTTTCCTTGCTGATGAAATCGGATGTTCTCCAAAAGAAATTCAGGGAATGCTACTTGGTGGTCATGGCGATACAATGGTTCCCCTTCCGAGATATACTACAGTAGGTGGTATTCCTGTTACTGAGCTTGTTGCTAAAGACAAACTTGATGCTATCATCGAAAGAACTAAAAACGGTGGTGGAGAACTAGTGAAATTGATGGGTACTTCTGCTTGGTATGCACCAGGTTCCGCAGCTGCACAAATGGTTGAGGCTATCGTGAAAGATCAGAAGAGAATCCTTCCTGTATGTATCAAACTTGAAGGTGAATATGGTATTGATGATTGCTACCTTGGTGTTCCGGCTGTTTTAGGTAAAAACGGAATAGAGAAAGTAATCGAGCTTAAATTGAACAGCGAAGAAATGGAGTTACTTCAGACTTCAAGAAAACACGTGAAAGAAGTTATGAACGTGTTGGATAACATGGCTGCAAAAGCTTAATTTCAGTTGATTATAATAAAAAACCCGGCTTAAACCGGGTTTTTTTTATTTTGTCAGGATATAAATCGTTCGTTCTTTTAATGTGGTGGTCTTATAGTGAATTTCTTCTGCAGTGCCAAAACCAGCTTCCTTTCCTATTTTTTCAATTTCAGAAAACGACGGGATGTAACAATCCAAAGTACCATATTCATTAGAAATATGAAGTCTTTGTTTGTCCAAATGCTGTGCAAAAGTCTGAAAACCTATTTTCGGTACATCAATTACCAACTTTCCGCCTTTATTAAGAAATCCTTCTACCTTGCGTATACAACTCTTTTGCTCCTCCAAAGAAAAGTCTATGATACCAGACCACATCCACAAAGCCACATCCACCTTCCCTTCCATGGAATATGTTTTAATGTCACCAAATACAACCTCAACATTTCTATATGTTTCAGTCAGGTAGTCAAATAAAACGGGACTTTTTTCAAGGGCAATAATTTGTCCCTGAAATTTATTTTTGGTGAGAAAATCAATACATCTGCCATATCCAGCACCAATTTCAAGGATCGAATTGGCATTTTTAAGACTGGAGTTTACCATCCAAAGATCTGGGTAATCTGCAAATCCACCTTTTACTGCAAGCTCTTTAAGGGTATTTACTCCCAACCTGTTGTAATAATTGATATTTCTATCATTCATTATTTCTTCTGACAAAAAAGACATATTGTTGCTAACCATTGTGATCTAAAACGGTTTATTAAAAAAATAGGATACTTTGCGGGACTATTATTTTAATAAAAACCTGATAATTATGAGAGGTCCACTCCTTCTTATAGTTCCTTTTTTTATCCTCTCTTTACTAACATCTCAATTGTACGCAAAAACGGATTATAAGTTTTCCTCACCCAATTATATTATAGGTGATGAATTTGCTGAAATTCAAATTGTCCGTTTAAACAATAAAGGGACTCCTGATTCTACCTTTAACGGAAAAACTGGCTTCTATATCGACAAAGAGCTTAAAGTACTGGAGTTTATCCAAGGTAAAGCTTTATATACCACTACCTTACTTAAATCTAGTGAAATTAACTTTAAACCTCAGAATCAGACAACTCTTTATAGTATTAAGATCAGGCATTTGCCTGATTGGCTTAGTATTATTCCACCATTGCTGGCAATCGCCTTATCATTAATTTTTCATGAGGTTATTACATCTTTATTTCTCAGCGTATTTGTTGGTGTATTACTACTAATTGGATTTGAATTTTCAAATGTTGTTCCTGCTTTTCTAAGAGTAATAGACTCTTACATTTTGGAGGTTTTACGAGACAGCAAACATCTTTCTTTAATTTCCTTTGCTTTTATGGTTGGTGGAATGATTGCTCTCATTGCCAAAAATGGAGGTCTCACAGGCTTAGTAAATAAAATTTCAGCAATTGCTCACTCTTCAAGAAGTGCACAATTAACCACCCTATTTTTAAGCTTATCCATTTTTTTTGACAACTATGTCAATATTCTCATTGTAGGAAATACAATGAGACCAATTACAGACAAATACAAAGTTTCAAGAGAAAAGCTGGCCTTTATAGTAAGTACAACAGCGGCTTCAGCTGCATCATTGGCCTTCTTTACAACATGGACGGGTGCAGAAATGGTGTATGTCCATGATGCAACATCATACCTCAGATTGGGAAATTCAGCATTTTCTATCTTTTTTAAATCATTACAATATGCCTATTACCCAATCTTTATGCTGATTCTAACTTTTGCTTTAATAGTATCCAGGAAAGATTTCAACAAAATGGCAGATGCAGAGGTAAATGCTCGAAGCGCCGGTATTAAAAATGAACAAAATGATAAATCAATTGAAAAAAATATAGAAAGAGATATTGTTGAAATTTTACATCCCGAATCCCAAAACGGAGGCAGGTGGATCAATGCCGCATTTCCCTTAATAGTGCTTTTCATTACAGCTATTGCAGGCTTAATCGTGACAGGATCGGAAAACATATATCAAAAAATGCTTGGGAAAGGTATCCCTATAACCAGTCAAAATCTATTATCTGTTTGGAAACATTTGTATGAATTTGATAATAAGAATATCAGCTTTTTCCAAAAACTCGGAGAATTATTTGGTAATGGAGACTTCTACATTGCACTACTTTGGTCCTCATTTTCAAGTCTTTTAAGCGCCTTTCTTTTAACCTTATTACATAAAAATTTATCTTTAAAAAGAACCACCGAAATCATGATTCACGGTTTCCGAGTGATGCTATCAGCGATAATTATTCTGATTTTTTCATGGTCATTGGCAGAAATCACTGAGGATCTTCATGCAACTGAATATCTTTCCTCTGTGATCACAGGCAATATTAAACCCAGTCTTCTTCCATTTGTAAGTTTTCTGCTAGCTGCAGCTTTTGCATTTTCTACAGGTTCTGTTTGGGGAGCCATGGCAATCTTATATCCATTGCTGGTGCCTGTAAGCTGGATGATTTCTGCCTCTTCTGGACTGTCAATTTCTGATACAGAAAGTATTACCTATAATGTAATTGCAACAATTTTAAGTGGATCAGTATTTGGCATTCATTGTTCTCCAGTTTCAGACTCTACCATCATGAGTTCCATTGCATCTGACTGTAACCATATTCAACATATTAAGACACAATTGCCTTATGCTGCGACAATAGCATTAATAAGCATTCTGGTCTTTTTTTTCAGTCTGATAAATTTCCACTGGATTGTTAATCTGAGTCTTGGTACTGCCATAATTATATTAATTGTAAAATTTTCAGGAAAAAGAGTAGAATAAATTAGTATCTTTAATAAAGCTGGATTTTAATTGTATGAAAAAGATATTAATTTACATATTTCCCTGGTTCTTAGCCATTTTATTTGGTTTTATCATTTATAAAACTAATTTTAATAATGAAGAAAAAAGTGATGAGATTATAACTGTTTCTTCTCACCATCTCATACAGGAAAGGATAATTAGTTTAGGAAAACTGGAAGTAGTTAAATACTATCTAAAGGATATAGTAGAACATGAGGTTAAAAATCCGTGGTATCTTCCTGACCCTAAAGCAGTACTAATCGCAAGTGGAGAAGTTGTCGGTTGCATAGATCTGACAAAAATAGATACTTCTAATATAAAGTTCTCCGGTAACAAGGTTTCCATCCAATTGCCACAGCCTGAACTTTGTTATTTTAAAATTAACCATTCCGACTCCAAAATTTACAGTATAGAAAAAGGACTTTTTCAGGAATCAGATCTAATAGATGCAGCTTATAAAGAAGCTGAAAAGCATTTGCAAAAGACGGCACTTCAGATGAAAATTATGGATCAAACCAAAGAAAATGCAAAATTGATTCTTAAACCTTTATTGGAAAAAATCTCTGAAAAAGAAGTTGAGTTAAGTTTTTAAACCAAATAGTTTTTTATTCAAAGCCACCAGAACTTTTCCACAAAATGAGTTAAAATAGTCCACATTCATAACAATTTAGGGAGATAATTGTTTTTCCCTGAATAAAATAAAATTTTGACTTAGCTAACAGTTGAAATGAAAGAAGAACTTGTCCAACCAATTACATTCAGCTACTTTTTAAACTTTATCAAAAGTCAGTTTTTGGAAAAGGGGAATAACGAAATAAAGGATTATTTTTTTAACAAATCCTATGACCAGAAAAGGCTTCTAACTCAGTTGATACTTTTATTTAAAGCTATTAAATGTGAGGGCGACAAACTTCCTATTAAAAATATTATTGATTTACTGATAAAATCTGGGCTTACTGTATCCGAGGCAGAGGAATTCGTCCTAAAGTACAAAAAACTGCTTATCAAATTTATTTGCCAATATACCTCTGATTCAGAAGTCATTTCCACTTTGCTCATTTATCTTCAGGATGCCTTTTATCTTATTGAAAATGAATTATTCCAAAAGAAGCTTCGACAACAAAATAAATCAGAGGAAGATAATGATGCTTGCTTATCCATAAACAAAGATGGGAAAATAACCCACTGGAATAAGCAGGCAGAAAGGCTATTTGGATATCAGGAACAGGAAGTAATAGGAAATTCCTTAATTCTTCTTATTCCGGAAAGAATGCAGCAGGAATTAGTGGAAAATGTCATTGCTTCCAAAAGCAAAAAAATCAAGAAGAAAGATACCAAAGATGAAGTCAAAGTCCTGAATGGCATATTTCCAATTAAAGACATATCAGGAAATCATATCGCAAGTGGGATCTTGCACAACGACGATGTTACGCTTCAAAAAGCTGAAGATAAATTAAAGGAAACAAGAGAATTGATTAACCAGATCGCGGATGCAACTCCAAATGTTCTCTATGTTTTTGATACCAGATATAGAAAAATAGTATATGTTAATAAGGCTATTACAGAAGTATTAGGTTATGCACCTGAGGAAGTCCGTGCCATGTCTCCACTTCAGATTAAGTCATTAATACACTCTAAAAACCTAATTAATATTGAAAATTGGGTGGACATGTTTTCAGAACAGGCAACAGACCAAATCCTTGAATCGGAGTGCCGCTTTCTCAATAAAAATGGAGATTGGAGATGGATGAATAAAAGAGAGACTGTATTCCGCAGAGATGAAGATGGTTTACCAATTCTTATTTTAGGGATTGTTCAAGACATTACAGAACAGAAAAAAGCTCAGGAGAAAGTAAGAAAAAGTAAATCCCTTTTACTCGAGGCACAAGAACTTGCCTGTCTTGGAAATTGGGAATGGGATCTTATTACTAATGAAATTACATTTTCTGATGAATTATACAAGATGCTGGGTTTTGATCCCATGCAAATTTCCATAAGCTTTAATGATGTTAAAAATAAAGTAGCATTAGACGACTGGACCATTTTTGATGAACATGCCAAAAGCCTTCTAAAAACAGGTATTCCTGTTACTTTTGAGCAAAAGGTAATGAAAAATGGGCAAGACAGATATATTTATATTAAAGCTAAGCCGGTATTTAATGAAAAACGGGAAGTTCTGCGTATTCATGGGATTGCCCAGGACATTACCGACAGGAAAAAGGCTGAAGAAGAAATTCAGAAAGCAAATGATGACCTGAAAAAAGCTCAGGAAGAATTGATAGATAATAATAATCTTCTTGAAGCAAGAGTGAGGGAAAGAACTGAAGAACTTATCAAAAAAAATGAAGCGTTAGAAAAAATCAATACTGATCTTGACAATTTTGTCTATACTGCTTCCCATGATCTTAAAGCTCCAATTTCAAATATAGAGGGCCTCATTGCCTCCTTAGACCTTCAGATAGATGCGGAAAACGATGATATTAAATTTATTATCGGATTGATGAAGGTTAGTATTTTAAGATTTAAAGAAACTATTAAAGACTTAACAGAAATTTCAAAAATTCAGAAAAACTTTAACGAAGACGAAACTATTGTTGAATTTGAAGATTTCCTTGAAGATATAAAATTTACTCTTTTAGAAATGATAGTTGGGTCTGAAGCAATTATTGATGCAGACTTCAGCCAATGTAAAAGAATTTCATTCAGCAGAAAAAACTTTAAAAGCATTTTGTTTAATCTGATCAGTAATGCTATTAAGTATCAATCGTCAGAGAGAAAACCCGAGATTTTCATTAAATCGTGGATAGAAGGAAATTATGCGGTGATCTCTATAAAAGACAATGGACTTGGTTTTGAGGAAAAAGACAAAGGAAAAATCTTTGGCATGTTCAAACGCCTGCATGATCATGTAGATGGATCCGGCGTTGGATTGTATATTGTTAAAAGAATAATAGAAAATGCAGGTGGAAAAATTGAGGCATTCAGCGAGAAAGGAAAAGGAACTGAATTTAAAATATTCTTCCCATATAAAGCCGTTTAAGTATTTGTAATTCGAATTAAAACTCCTGATTTTCCATTTCCCTTTTAGCTGGTTTGAGTATAGAAAAAATAATCAACACAAGATCTGCAAACCACCAAATACCAAAGCCAGCAAAAGTCAGTAACTTCAGCCACCAGTATTTATAACCTAACATTAATCGGTCAATTCCAAACCAGCCAAAAAAGAAAGAAACAAGAATAAGAATACTTTTCTTAGGTGGTTCTTTTGTTACTGTATTCATTTAGTTGGTTTCGTATCAATATTAAATCTCAATACACATCTTTCTTTTTCCAGCTTATACAACTCCTCATCAATAGCCAGATTTGACTTTTCATTATTTAGCTGTTCCTTATAATGATATTTAAGTTCTTTTCTTTTGATTGCTTCAAGATATCGCCTGACCTCTTCTCTTGTTTCAAGCACCAAACCTGGTATTTCCTGCAACTTTCCTTCAAGGTTTTTAGCAACCATTGTAAAGTAAGAAGTATTAGTATGCTTTACACTTCCTATGGTGACATTTTCTGCTATTACTTTTATGCCAATAATCAGAGAAGTGTTACCAACATAATTAACGGATGCATGCAAAGATACCAGATCCCCCACTTCAACCGGTTGTAAAAATTCTACATTATCTACTGCAACTGTTACGCAATAGGCACCAGAATGCTTAGCTGCACATGCATATGCAACTTTATCCATGAGGGAAAGAAGAATTCCCCCATGTATTTTACCTCCGAAATTTGCATAGGAGGGTATCATTAATTCAGTAATTGTAGTCTGTGAAAAACGTACAGGCTTAAACAAAGAGGTATCCATTCAACAAATTATATTCTATTCTTCAATTCCTTTTTCACCAGATCCAAACTATTGAATAGCTCTTCATAATTATTAATTACAAAATATCTCTCTTGAAATCTGTTTTTGATGTATGGGGTATCCATCATCTTGGCAACGTTAAAATCATATTTGGGAACTCCTGCACTCAATGAATAAGCCGTTTCGCTTCTTGATGACAACAAGTGAGCGCCATATATCTTCAGAGTTTGTTTAGAAGCTTTTATACCAAACTGAATCGAATGCCAGTATACTCTTTTAAGCAAAGAAATGGCACTATCATTTTCAAGATATTCAAGTGCAAGTTTTCCAAGCCCTGTCAGATACTCGCAATATGATGGTATGGTTAATAGCGGCGTATGCCCAATCACATCATGAAAAATATCATAGACATCTTCTTCATGTTCTGTTTGCTCAAGACTTCTTATCCAAGTTCTGCAAGGATATTTTTTGCTGGCAAGCATACCGATAAATTCTTTATCCTCAACCATATTTTCCAATGGTACAATTTCCCAGTCCGAAAAGGTTTTTATTTTTTTATTCAGATCTTCAAAATCGGGAATTTGATCAGCTGGAAAACCTATTCTTTTGATGCCTTGCAAAACCATATCGTCGGCAGTTTCAGGCAAGAATTGAATAATTCTGCTATAAAGAGTTGTCCAGATTACTTGTTCCTGATCTGTGTAGCTGTAAGATTGTTTAATCATCCTTTTTCAATTTAAATTAACATCCTGGTGTTGTAAAAATATCAAAATATATTCTTTAATGTCCTTTTCCCTTAAAAATATTAAATAACTGTTTAGCTGCTTCCTGAGCTGAAATTTCTCCCTTCATTACGGAATCTTTCATTGTTAGGAAGTTATTTTGAACTTCCTCATTTTTATAAAACTCATTATGAAGCATCTGATCGATTATTCCAACTAACCAGAAGTAATTTTGTTGCCTTCTTCTTTGATTCAGGCTTCCATCATACCTGCTGGCACTTTCAGCTTTTTTGATATAATCCCAAATTTCAGCAAGTCCATATTGAGTTTCTGAAGAACAATTGAACACTTGTACGGAATCTTTCGATAAATAACTAAGACTTTGCTTTATTGCTTTGGCATATTCTAAAGCTCTTTCCATATTTTCACCATCGGTTTTTGACACGATAAATATATCCGCCACTTCCATAATTCCTTTTTTCAATGTCTGGAGTTCGTCTCCAGTACCAGCTACCAACAGAAGCAATACAAGGTCAGTCAAATCGGAGATCTTTACCTCTGACTGTCCCACGCCAACAGTCTCAATAAATATTAAATTAAACCCTGCTGCTTCACAAAGGAGAATGGCCTCCTGTGTTCGGGATGTCACTCCCCCAAGCATACCTCCAGATGCCGAAGGTCGGATAAAAGCATTTGCATGAGAAGAAAGCTTCTCCATCCTTGTTTTATCACCTAAAATGCTTCCTTTGCTGTACCTGCTTGATGGGTCGATTGGAAGAACAGCGATTTTCATGCCTGTATTTACAAGCATACTGCCAAAGCTTTCTATAAAAGCACTTTTACCTGCTCCCGGCACTCCTGTTATTCCCAATCTTAAGGATTTTCCTGAATGGGGTAATATTTTCTGAATGAGAAGATCTGCCAGTTCCTGGTCTTCCGGTAAAGAGCTTTCGATTAAAGTAATAGCCTTTGAAAGAATTAATCTATCCCCGTTTAAAATTCCATCGTAATACGACTTAAGATCCAGTCGGTTTTTTCTTTGAGACATGCCTGCAAATAAGTTACTGACTAAAAATATTCCAATTTAAAATCAGGAAAAAAGTTATTTTTACTAAATGTATCCATTGAAATTCCCCTTCACTTTATGAAAAGGAAGATTTTACGAGACTCTATTGGGGCCACCATTTTTACAATGATTGTCCTTTGGATCCTATCCCAGATTGAAATCAATTCAGATGTATTAAATCCGGTATCAAAAACACTGGGGGATTTTCAGATCACTGACCTATATTTTTCCCAGTTCAAAGAAGGCGAAAAGGCTGACACCAATATTGTATTAGTGAACATCGGCAACCTTGACAGAGCAGGTATTGCAGAAATGGTTAACAAAATCAATGCTTCCAATCCTAGAGTAATAGGTATAGATGCTTTTTTCAGAAAACCCAAAGACAAAGAAGGTGATTATTTGCTTGCAGAAGCCTTTTCAAAAGTAAAAAATCTTGTCCTGGTCAGCAAGGTAAGCAAATGCGATGGAAACATCTGTGACAGTCTTGAAACAAGTCATCCTATGTTCAGTCAATATGCGGAAACAGGCATGTCAAATATGATCTCGGAGGGTTATGATAAATTTAAAACTTCAAGGGAATTTAGTAAATATGAGGTTTACAGAAAGAAAGAAAGGCAATACGGAAGTGACAACAATATGTATTTTGAAAGGCAGTTTGATACTATTGAGCTTGATTTTGCTGCAAAGCTTGCCGGGTATATAAATCCTGCAGCTGTAAATGACTTGTTGAAACGAAAAGATACAGTTGAGGTCATTAACTATGCAGGAAATATTGAAATCCATGGAGATGTTAATCCTAATGCATCTATAAAATATTTTGCGCTAGATGTAGGTCAGATTTTTGAAATGGAAGATTTATCTCTTGTGAAAGATAAAATTGTACTGATGGGATATCTAGGGCCCAATTTTGATAAAGTCACCTGGGAAGACCGCTTTTTTACCCCATTAAATATTAACTATATTGGAAAAGCTAACCCGGACATGTATGGGGTTGTTATTCATGCCAATAAGATATCAATGATTTTAAATGGCAATTATGTCAATAATGCAGGATTCCTTTTCACTCTAATTATCAACTTTATAATCATTTTTCTAAATATTGCCTTATTTTCATACCTTTTTTTGAAACTAGGCCATTGGTATGACGGGGTAAGTTTGTTTCTTACTTTATTCGAGGCAATACTTATGATTTTCCTGGTAATTATGATATTTCATCGATATAACTATAAAATCGATTTTACCCTCGCTACAGTGGCACTATTCTTGACTGGAAACATGACTGAATTGTATTACAGCGTTTTAATACCTTTAATAAACAAATACAAGAAACATTTGCTAAATTTACACATATTCAAAAAAGGACAAGCTTATGAGAACTAAAGCTTTACAAATTATTTGCTTATTATTTTTTATTTCGACAACTGTATTTTCGCAGGATAATCTCTTTACTGTCTTAGCTACTAAAGGGGCAAACAAATATGCATCGTCCGGTTCAAGCGATTGGAAGACTGTTACTCCAGGTAAAAAACTATTAAAAGAGGATAAACTTTCAATAGACGAAAACGGATACATCGGGCTGGTTCATAAAAGCGGCAAAACCATTGAAATAAAAAAGGCTGGTGTATACGAAGTAGCTAAACTAAATAGTGAAGTGGCAGCCCAGAATAGTTCTATAACTAAAAAATATGTTGACTATGTTACGAGCGAAATCTCTAACGGTGGTTCTGAGAATATGGCTTCTAACAGACATAAATATATGGATGTTACAGGATCAGTGGAAAGAGATGTACCCGCAATTAAAGTACTTGCTCCAAAAGAATCTTTCGTAATCGGATTACCAATACTTTTAAAATGGAAGCCTGTTGCCGGCGCCAAAAGCTATGCTGTTACTGTTAAAAATCTTTTTGATGAGCCAGTATACACTATAGAAGTTGAAAACAACTTCGCAATCCTTGATTTCAGTAAACTAAATATTAAAAAAGATAAAGTGTACGGATACCAGATAGAAACAAAAGGTTCTGAGCACTTTGCAAAATTTGAAGGATATTCCTTTAAGTATCTTCCGGAAGATAAAGCTGCTAAGGTAAGTAAAGAAGCAGATGAATTGAAAGCTAATCTAAATGAAGAAACTGCTTTAAATAAAATAATTCTGGCAACCTTTTATGAGGATCAAAACCTGCTTTTAAATGCTCTTGAATGTTATGAGACAGCCTTAAAAATAGCTCCTGACATTGAAGAGTACAAGGTGGCATACGGCAAGTTTCTTGATCGACATAAACTTGCTGAAAAATAAAATTAAAAGAAGAGGTTGATGTGCAAATCAACCTCTTCTTTTTTTCAGTCTATTCCTCTAAGGATTAGGGCTACTAAAATAATAGTCTGGATTTGGAGCAAGAAGTGATGGATCAAAAAGGCCAGGTTCGTCAGTTATTTCTTTATAATATCCCGCCTTAATTGATTCCAATGTACTTTCCGGACTAAGAACTTCTCTAAGTGTATGCTCATAATCCAAAGTTATGATGCCTCCTTTTACTATCGGGAATTTTAATAAAAGATCTCTATCAATTCCTCTCAAAAGAAGACTTTGTAATGGTATATTAAACTCACAATGACCCAGGGCAATAAACAAATGTCGCTCTCCTCCACCGTGACTAAATTCCTTGCTCGTTAAAATATCAATGAACTTGGCCTTTCCTTCAATTGGATCAATAATAAGATCTGATACTTTTCCCAAGGTTTCACCTTTATCATTAACAACCTCATATCCGAGGAAACTTTCTTCGTCCACCAGATTACTGTGCTTCAAACCACTTAAGCGTGCTAAATGTCTTCTCCATTCCATCTCATCTTCTTCCATTATACACCTCCTTTATGATGGTCGCTCCATTTCATCAATAATATCTGCTACCTCAACAAAGAAATCCTCAACTTTATTTTTCTGTGTTTCTACAGATTTGTCCGGAGACAAAGAGCCGGCCATATTACTTATATTTCTGGACTCTTTATCGAGCGAAGGATAATTCTCCTTCTGAATTTCTGATACAACCTTTGAAGTTGAGTTAAATATATTTTTCAAATCACTTGGATTATCTGTCAGAGCTGGATTTTTTATCATATCATTTACCTTTCCATTAAACTCTTTTAGTCTCTCTACAACTTCAGGATTACGTTTGCTCTCCGTACTAATAGCATTTAATGCCTGCGACATCTTTACAATAGCCTGCAGGGTTACAATATTATCTTTTCCAATAGATTTTTTTGCTTTTTTCGAATTTACAAATTCAAGAAAGTCAATGACTCTTTGTTCCTTGTTAAAATTTCTTGGAAGAGAATTAACATCAGCTTTATCACTATCAACAGGAAAAGGTTCATAAACAACAATTTCTTCTGCCTCACTTGACTGATTCACATCTCCTGTTGTCATCTTAATATATATCCATGATCCTACCAGGATAAAAGCAAGAACGACTATCCATGGCCAGAAGGACTTTTTTTTATTCATATTAGTACCTTTCATCCCTTTCTCATATATAAAAAACCTGACTGAAAATATATTGGTTCAGGATTGTTGCCTATATAAAAAAAGCTCCCCGGAAAATCCGGGGAGCTTTTGCTGTTTGAAAGATCCATTCTCTATGTCAATCATAACAAAGAGAAGCGAATCTAGCTAATTTATAGATATTTACAATAATCTAATTAATTATTTTTAATTATCGGAAAATATAATGAGCTCACGCTTCCCCCATTGTGCCACCAAAATTCATGGGAAATCTGGGAAAATCTTCTGTATTGTTAATTTCGCCAAAAGCCTCTTCATATTTTTTAACATTTTCTTTTAAGGCCACAACCAACCTTTTGGCATGTTCGGGTGTAATAACAATCCTGGCTTTTACTTTAGCTTTAGGTACGCCAGGCATAAGTCTAATGAAATCAATAACAAATTCACTATTGGAATGTGCAATCATTGCCAAATTGGAATACACACCTTCCGCTATTTCCTCAGTTAATTCTATGTTAATCTGATTCTGCTCGGTATTTTGATTTTTCTTTTTATCGTCTGCCATATTTTTTTCTATTAAATTCTAAAACAGATGTAAAAAATAAGACCTTAGACTTCAATTATTTCTGAATGCCTAAGGTCTTAATACATCTATGCTAAAATACTATTTCTCCTGAAGTTCTTCCTTCTTTGAAGCTTGATGAAAAGCCTCTCGAGAAGCATTAAGTTGATCGTATTCTTCCTTAGATCCCACAATGTACGACTGGTACTCTCTTTGTCCAGTTCCTGCAGGGATCAAGTGTCCCACAATAACGTTTTCTTTTAGCCCTTGTAGATAATCTACTTTTCCTCTGATTGAAGCCTCGCTCAGTACTTTTGTAGTTTCCTGGAATGATGCCGCAGAGATAAAGCTTTCTGTACCCAAAGAAGCCTGAGTAATACCTTGAAGAGTTGGTCTTGAAACAGCTGCCTCTGCATCTCGTACAGTGACAAGTTTCATATCTTTTCTCTTAAGACTTGAATTTTCATCTCTTAATCTTCTTGCAGTAACTATCATACCTGGTTTTAGAGATTCAGAATCACCTGCATCTACAACAACTTTCTTATCTAACACGCTGTCATTTTCCTCTCTGAATGAGAATTTATCGACAACCTGATTTTGAAGGAAGTTTGTGTCACCGGCTTCGATGATCTCTACTTTTTGCATCATCTGCCTTACTATAACCTCGCAATGCTTATCATTGATTTTTACACCTTGAAGTCTGTAAACCTCCTGAATTTCATTTACAAGATACTCCTGAACAGCTGTAGGCCCTTTGATTGCAAGGATATCCGAAGGAGTAATAGCTCCATCTGATAATGGATAACCAGCTTTTACAAAGTCATTATCCTGAACCAAGATATGTTTAGAAAGAGGTACTAAGTATTTCTTTCTAACGCCATCTTTAGATTCGATAAAGATTTCTCTGTTACCTCTCTTGATACCACCATATGTTACCACACCATCGATTTCAGAAACAACAGCAGGGTTTGAAGGATTTCTTGCCTCGAATAACTCTGTTACTCTTGGAAGACCTCCAGTGATATCTCTTGTTTTACCAACAGCTCTCGGGATCTTTGCAAGAATTTGACCTGCCTTAACTTCCTGTTCGTTTTCAACAGCAAGGTGGGCACCCACTGGAATGTTAAATGTTTTTGTTTCACCCTTTTTAGAGTGGACAAGTATCGCAGGGTTTTTAGATTTATCCTTAGTATCAACAATAACTTTTTCTCTGTGTCCTGTTTGCTCATCTGACTCCTCGCGGAAAGTAACACCCTCTACGATAGCTTCAAATTCAATCCTTCCGTCAAACTCAGAAAGAATTACAGCGTTGTATGGATCCCAGTTACAGATATCCTGACCTTTGGTTACTTTGTCTCCTTCTTTCACTTTAAGGAAAGCTCCATAAGGAACGTGGTTTGTAATAAGAACTTTTTCATTCTTATCATCCATAATTCTTATTTCACCAGAACGTCCCATCACCACATCTACTCTGTCACCTTCGTTATTTGTAGTAACGATAGATTTAACTTCGTCAAATGCGATTATACCTTCAAATTTAGCTTTGATAGAAGCATCGACAGCAATGTTAGAAGCAGTACCACCGACGTGGAATGTTCTAAGTGTAAGCTGTGTACCTGGCTCACCAATAGATTGTGCAGCAATAACACCAACAGCTTCTCCTCTTTCTACCATTCTACCTGTAGCAAGGTTTCTTCCGTAGCATTTTGCACATACACCTCTTCTTGATTCGCAAGTTAATACCGAACGGATCTCTACAGATTCAATAGCTGATTCGTCAATCGTTCTTGCAATATTTTCATCCACTTCTTCTCCAGCTCCAATTACTAATTCATTTGTAATAGGATCAAAGATATCGTGAACAGTTACTCTACCTAAAATTCTTTCAGAAAGCGGCTCAACAACTTCTTCGTTATCTTTTAGTGCAGTAACAGTAAGTCCTCTTAGAGTACCACAATCTGGCTCATTGATAACAACGTCCTGTGCTACGTCTACAAGTCTCCTTGTTAGGTAACCAGCATCCGCAGTTTTAAGAGCTGTATCCGCAAGACCTTTTCTAGCACCGTGTGTAGAAATGAAGTATTCAATAACGTCCAGACCTTCTTTAAAGTTAGAAAGAATCGGGTTTTCAATAATCTCACCGATAGACCCCTGAAGGTTTTTCTGAGGTTTAGCCATAAGACCTCTCATACCACCAAGCTGACGAATCTGCTCTCTAGAACCTCTCGCTCCTGAGTGCATCATCATATAGATGGAGTTGAATCCCTGCTGATCACTTTCAAGCTGCTGCATTAGAGTTTCAGTGATCTGAGAGTTGATCCTTGTCCAGATATCAATTACCTGATTATATCTTTCGTTATCTGTGATCAATCCCATCAGGTAGTTGTTCCAAACAGCATCCACATCTTCCTTCGCCTGAAGAACAAGAATATTTTTAGCATCAGGAACTTTAACATCGGAAAGACCAATAGAAAGTCCACCTCTAAATGCAGACATAAATCCTAGTTGTTTGATATCATCAAGGAAATGTGCTGTTCTAGAGTTACCAGCCACTTTGAATACGTGTCCGATAATCTGCTGAAGTTTTTTCTTCGTTAACAACTCATTGATATAACCTACTTCTTCTGGAACAAGCAAGTTGAATAAAACTCTACCTGCAACAGTATCGATAAGTTTTTTATCAAGTTCTCCGTTTTCATTTCTCACATTTACACGCACTTTTATGTGTGCGTGCTGAGAAAGTCTACCTTCATTCAAGGCAATAACAACCTCTTCCGGACCATAGAACACCTTGCCTTCGCCAAGTACAGGATATTCAGGAGT
Organism: Bacteroidota bacterium; assembly: GCA_023428135.1. Lineage (GTDB taxonomy): Bacteria > Bacteroidota > Bacteroidia > Cytophagales > Cytophagaceae > Sporocytophaga. Next base: position 137,128 of record JAEYZG010000032.1, read on the forward strand.
TGATTTTCTTCCTTTGGTCACATAGTATAAACCAAGAACCATGTCCTGAGAAGGTACAGTAATAGGAGCACCGTTTGCAGGGTTAAGGATGTTATGAGAAGCAAGCATTAATACTGATGCTTCCAGAATAGCTTCCTGACCTAGTGGTACGTGTACCGCCATCTGGTCACCGTCAAAGTCGGCGTTGAATGCAGTACAAACCAGTGGATGCAACTGAATCGCTTTACCCTCAATAAGTTTAGGCTGGAATGCCTGAATACCTAATCTGTGAAGCGTTGGAGCACGGTTTAGAAGTACAGGGTGTCCTTTCAATACATTTTCAAGGATATCCCATACAACAGGATCTTTTCTGTCAACTATTTTCTTTGCAGACTTAACAGTTTTAACAATTCCTCTTTCAATCAGTTTTCTTATAATAAATGGCTTGAACAACTCAGCAGCCATGTCTTTAGGAAGACCGCACTCATGAAGTTTTAATTCAGGACCAACAACAATAACCGAACGACCAGAATAGTCAACCCTTTTACCAAGAAGGTTTTGACGGAAACGACCTTGCTTTCCTTTAAGCATATCACTTAAAGACTTCAATGCCCTGTTACCTTCAGCTCTAACTGCATTTACTTTTCTTGAGTTATCGAAAAGAGAATCAACAGCCTCTTGAAGCATACGTTTCTCATTTCTAAGAATTACTTCAGGAGCCTTTATTTCAATAAGTCTTTTCAGACGGTTATTTCTGATAATAACTCTTCTGTATAGGTCATTTAAGTCAGATGTTGCAAAACGACCACCATCCAAAGGTACAAGAGGACGAAGTTCAGGAGGAATAACAGGAACCATTCTGACAACCATCCATTCAGGTTTGTTCTCAATACGAGTTCTTGCATCTCTGAAAGCTTCTACTACTTTAAGTCTTTTTAAAGCTTCTGCTTTTCTTTGCTGAGAAGTATCGTTTGCAGCAGCGTGTCTTAAGCTATAAGAAAGCTCATCAAGTTTAATTCTTGATAAAAGCATTTCCAGAGCATCAGCACCCATTTTTGCAATGAACTTATTCGGATCTTCATCATCAAGCATTTGGTTTTCTCTTGGAAGTTTATCCAGGATATCCAAATACTCATCTTCTGTCAAGAAGTCCAGATAGTTGATACCATCTTCAGATTTTACACCTGACTGGATTACAACATATCTTTCATAATAAATTATTTGATCAAGTTTTTTAGTAGGCAAGCCTAATAAATAACCTATCTTATTTGGTAAAGATCTGAAATACCAGATATGAGCAACAGGAACAACAAGTTCGATGTGTCCCATTCTTTCCCTTCTAACCTTTTTCTCAGTTACCTCAACACCACATCTGTCACAGATAATACCTTTATATCTAATTCTTTTGTATTTACCGCAATGACACTCCCAATCTTTTACAGGACCAAATATTCTTTCGCAGAATAGTCCACCCATTTCAGGTTTGTAGGTTCTGTAATTGATCGTCTCCGGTTGCGTTACTTCTCCATGAGAGCTTTCCAAAATGGATTCAGGTGAAGCAAGGCTAATGGTGACTTTTGAGAAGTCCTGATTTAATTTTTTATTTTTTCTGAAAGCCATCTTTTAGGTTTTATATCCTGAAACAAACTTAAAAAAATATGAATAGCTGCCGGATTAATTCCGGCAGCTTTGGTTAATGATTAGTCTAAAGTGATTTCCAGCGCAAGGCCTCTTAACTCGTGAACCAATACGTTGAAGGATTCCGGTATATTCGGCTTAGGCATATTTTCACCTTTAACTATGGCTTCATAAGCTTTTGCTCTACCTATAACGTCATCAGATTTTACGGTCAGAATTTCCTGAAGAACGTTTGCTGCACCGAATGCCTCAAGTGCCCAAACCTCCATTTCTCCAAATCTCTGACCTCCGAACTGAGCTTTACCTCCAAGTGGCTGTTGAGTAATCAATGAATATGGACCGATTGAACGGGCATGCATCTTATCATCAACTAAGTGACCAAGTTTCAGCATATAAATCACACCCACAGTAACCGGCTGATCAAATCTTTGACCAGACAATCCATCATGTAAATATGTTCTTCCAAAAGAAGGTAGACCTGCTAAATTCAATTCGTTTGCAACCTCTTCTTCGCTTGCACCATCAAAAATTGGTGTAGCATAGGTCTTGCCAAGTTTTAATCCTGCCCATCCTAGAACAGTTTCATAAATCTGACCAAGGTTCATACGAGAAGGTACACCAAGCGGATTTAGCACAATATCTACAGGAGTTCCATCTGCAAGGAATGGCATATCTTCATCACGAACTATTTTAGCTACAACCCCTTTGTTACCGTGACGACCCGCCATTTTATCACCCACTTTCAATTTACGCTTTTTAGCTACGTAAACTTTAGCAAGCTGAACTATTCCAGCTGGAAGTTCATCTCCAACTTCCAAAGTGAATCTTTCACGCTTAAATCTTCCTGAAAGTTCATTTCTTTTTCTGTTGTAATTTTTAACAAGACTGTGGATCATTGCATTGATTTTCTCCTCAGAAGTCCAGCCTTCAAGGATCAAATCACCCAAAAGATTCACCTCTTCCTGTACATTGTATGTACTTTCGTCTCTATAGCTGTTACGCTCAGGGAAAACGTTTTCAGAAATATTTCTTCTGTTAAATTTCACACCTTTGGATATAATCTCATCTCCAAATTTGTGCTTAACTCCATTACTAGTTTTACCATCCAGCAATTCAACCATTTTCTCAATCATCGTAGCTCTGATTGCTAAAAGGTCTTTACTATATTTTGCTTTTAATGTATCAACTTGTTTTTTGGATTTCGCTCTGATGTCTTTATCCTTTTTAGGACGAGAGAACAGTTTTGTATCAATTACAACACCTCTTAAAGACGGAGAAGCTTTTAGTGAAGCATCTTTAACATCTCCAGCTTTATCACCGAAGATAGCTCTTAGGAGTTTTTCTTCAGGTGTTGGATCAGTTTCACCTTTAGGAGTGATTTTACCTATTAGAATATCTCCTTCTTTAACTTCAGCACCAATACGTACAATTCCGTTTTCGTCAAGGTTTTTAACAGCCTCTTCACTTACGTTTGGAATCTCAGAAGTAAGCTCCTCTTCCCCTCTCTTTGTATCCCTAACTTCGAGTTCAAATTCTTCAATGTGTATTGAAGTGAAGATATCATCACGAACGACTTTCTCTGAAATAACGATAGCATCCTCGAAGTTGTATCCTTGCCATGGCATGAAAGCTACTTTTAGGTTTCTACCAAGAGCAAGCTCTCCGTTATTTGTAGCATACCCCTCGCAAAGAACCTGGCCTTTTTTAACTCTTTGGCCTTTAAATACTATAGGCTTAAGATTTATACAAGTATCCTGGTTAGTTCTTCTGAATTTAACAAGATCATATGTTTTGCTTTCGGTATCAAAGCTTACAAGCTTTTCGTCGTCGTTAAGATCATACTTAATAACTATTTTCTTAGCATCAACAAAATCTACAATTCCTTCACCTTCTGCAGTTACAAGAGCTCTTGAATCAACAGCTACACGACCTTCAAGACCTGTTCCAACAATTGGAGCTTCAGGCTTTAATAAAGGTACAGCCTGACGTTGCATGTTTGAACCCATCAATGCACGGTTAGCATCGTCATGCTCAAGGAATGGAATCAAAGAAGCCGCAACAGAAACGATCTGATTTGGCGCAACGTCCATGTAAGACAATTTATCTGGCTCAACAACTGGGAAGTCACCTTCATATCTTGCTTTAACTTTATCAAGCATGAAGTTACCAGTGTTATCGATTTTCGCATTAGCCTGAGCAATATTATGACGATCTTCTTCTTCTGCAGTTAAATAAACAGGATCTTTCAAGCTCACTTTACCTTCTTCAACTTTCAGGTAAGGAGTCTCAATAAAGCCCATGTTATTTACTTTTGCATGAACACAAAGAGAAGAAATAAGACCGATATTTGGTCCCTCTGGAGTTTCGATAGTACAAAGACGACCGTAGTGTGTATAGTGAACGTCACGAACCTCGAAACCGGCTCTTTCTCTTGAAAGACCACCAGGCCCAAGGGCCGACATTCTTCTTTTATGTGTAATCTCAGCCAGTGGATTTGTCTGATCCATGAATTGAGATAACTGGTTTGTACCAAAGAAGGAATTGATTACAGAAGAAAGAGTTCTTGCATTAATAAGGTCAACAGGTTTAAAATCCTCATTATCCCTTACGTTCATTCTTTCTTTGATAGTTCTAGCCATTCTGGCTAAACCTACTCCGAACTGGCTATATAACTGCTCTCCTACAGTTCTTACTCTTCTGTTACTCAAATGGTCAATATCATCAACAACAGCTTTAGAATTTATAAGACCTATAAGATATTTAACAATGCTTATAATATCCTGAGTTGTTAATACTCTGATATCAGAAGCGATCTCAAGACCCAGTTTTTTGTTGATTCTATATCTACCAACTTCACCAAGATCATATCTCTTATCACTGAAGAAAAGGTTATGTATGATATCTCTTGCTGTTTGTTCATCAGGAGCCTCTGTATTTCTAAGTTGTCTATAGATAGTTTCTACAGCTTCTTTTTCAGAGTTTGAATTATCCTTTTGAAGAGTATTATAAATAATAGTGTAATCAGCTATATTTATGTCTTCTCTATGAAGAATAATAGATTTTGTGTTTGAATCTAGGATAGTGTCGATATCTTCTTCAGAAATAACAGAGTCTCTTTCCAAAAGAACTTCATTTCTATCAATTGAAACAACCTCACCAGTATCTTCATCAACAAAGTCTTCAGTCCAGCTTCTAAGTACCCTAGCCGCTAACTTCCGACCTGTAACTTTCTTTAAAGAAGCTTTATTAGCTTCCACTTCTTCTGATAAACCGAATAGGTCTAGAATATCTTTATCTGAGCCGTACCCTATAGCACGTAGAAGAGTAGTCACTGGAAACTTTTTCTTTCTATCGATATAAGCGTACATCACGTTGTTAACGTCAGTAGCGAATTCGATCCAGGATCCTTTAAAAGGGATAATTCTGGCAGAATAAAGTTTTGTTCCGTTTGTATGTTTACTTTGAGCGAAAAAAACTCCTGGAGATCTGTGTAGCTGAGAAACAATAACCCTTTCTGCCCCGTTTACTATAAAAGATCCCTTTAGAGTCATATAAGGTATATTCCCAAGGAATACCTCTTGCTCTATTGTTTGGAAATCTTCGTTGTCTTCGTCATTGCAGGAAAGTCTCAACTTCGCCTTAAGAGGCACAGAATAAGTAAGACCTCTATCAATACATTCGTCAACGGAATATTTGGGCGGGTCTATTGTATAATCAATAAACTCGAGAACAAAATTTTCCCTTGAATCGCTGATAGGGAAATTTTCCGCAAATACTTTATACAAACCCTCCTGTGTACGGCTTTCAGAGGGCGTATCAATCTGAAAGAAATCCTCAAAGGATTGTAATTGCACATCTAGAAAATCAGGATAATCAATTAGAGATTTTCTTGAAGCAAAACTTATTCTTTCTCCTTTATTATTGATAGCCAATGCTTTATAAGTTTGGTTAGTGAATAATTTTTAAATATTATTACTTAAATCAAGGGGTACCTGAAAGGTTTATACCCACAAACAGCAAAAGACCTGACTATGTTGCCAGGCCTTGAAATTATTTTTAAGGCTGTTAAAGGTAATCTTACCTTATTTAATTTCAACTTCAGCTCCAGCCTCTTCTAATTGTTTCTTTAGAGACTCAGCTTCTGCTTTAGGTAGACCTTCTTTAACAGGTTTTGGAGTAGAATCAACTAGATCTTTAGCCTCTTTCAATCCAAGTCCAGTAAGATCTTTAACTAGTTTCACAACTGCAAGTTTAGCAGCTCCTGGATTTTTAAGAATTACATCGAAAGCTGTTTTTTCAGCAGGTGCTTCAGCAGCAGCTCCACCACCTCCAGCTACCATTACAGGAGCAGCAGCAGCAGGCTCGATACCGTATTCATCTTTCAGGATTTGCGCAAGTTCGTTAACTTCTTTAACAGTTAAATTTACAAGTTGCTCAGCGAATGCTTTTAAATCTGCCATTTTATTATTTATTTAAAAATTACTAATTTGATTAATGTTTATTTTTTGTATAAAGTATTCTGAAATATTACTCTGGTTTTTCAGAAAGAGTCTTAACGATTCCAGCAAGTTTGTTTCCACCGCTTTGAAGAGCTGAAACAACGTTTTTAGCAGGAGATTGAAGTAATCCAATGATATCTCCAATAAGTTCGTTTTTAGATTTAAGATTGCTAAGAAGATCTAGAGTATCTTCACCGATAAACAATCCACCATCAATTGAGGCTCCTTTAAGAGTAGGTTTATTAAACCCTTTACCACCTTCTTTATGATACTCTTTCAATAGTTTTGCTGGTGCATTTCCTGCATCTGCAAACAGGATTCCTGAGAAGCCTTTTAACACACCCTGGTTAAAAGGAGTATAGTCAGTATTAAGGTTTGCCAAAGCTTTCTTAATCAAAGAATTCTTTACAACTGTATATTCAATACCTCTTTTGAAACACAATTTTCTAAATTTATTAACCTGCTCAACAGAAAGACCTGAAGCATCGGTTATATAAAAGTAATTCTTCGAAGCAAATTTTTGGCTCAACTCTTCAATAATCTGAGCTTTTTGTTCTTTAGTCATTTTCTTATATTCCTGAAATTGAACTCTTATCCACTGTAATACCAGGGCTCATTGTACTTGACAATGAAACACTCTTAATGTAGGTACCTTTAGCTGAAGCAGGCTTCAATTTTGAAATTACCTGAATTAGCTCATTGATATTATCCTGTATTTTGTCAGGAGAGAATGAAACTTTACCGATGCTGGTATGAATAATTCCGTATTTGTCTACTTTGAAGTCGATTTTACCTTGTTTAATTTCTTTAACAGCTTTTCCAACTTCAAGCGTTACAGTTCCGGCTTTAGGGTTTGGCATTAAGCTTCTTGGACCAAGAATTCTACCTAATTTACCAACTTTAGCCATTACGGTTGGCATTGTAATGATTACGTCAATATCTAACCAACCTTGCTCAATTTTAGCAATGTAATCATCAAGACCAACATGCTCAGCACCTGCATCTTTTGCTTCTTGAGCTTTATCAGGAGTGCAAAGTACTAGAACCCTAACATCTTTACCTGTACCATGAGGAAGAGCAACTACCCCTCTCACCATTTGATCAGCCTTTTTAGGATCAACACCTAATCTCACGTCGATATCAACCGAAGCATCAAACTTTGTGAAAGTGATTTCTTTTAATAGATTAGCTGCGTCTGCAAGAGAATATTCCTGCTCAGGGTTATATTTAGCAATTACTTGCTTTTGTTTTTTTGTAAGTTTTCCCATGTCAATTTCCTATTAAGATTCCCAAGGAGCTTTACCCGTAATTGTTATACCCAAACTTCTCGCAGTTCCAGCAATCATCTTAATCGCCGAATCAATCTTAGAACAATTTAAGTCTGGCAATTTAGTTTCAGCGATAGTTTTAACCTGATCCCAGGTAACTGATCCTACTTTATTTCTATTAGGTTCTGCCGATCCTTTTTTTGCTTTTGCTGCTTCCATTAAAAGTATTGGAGCAGGAGGAGTTTTAATAACAAAGTCAAAAGATTTGTCTTTGTACATTGTTATTAACACTGGTAATAAAACACCTGGTTTATCTTGTGTTCTAGCATTGAACTGCTTACAGAACTCCATGATATTCAAACCTTTACTACCCAATGCTGGACCGATTGGAGGAGATGGATTTGCGGCTCCGCCCTTTACCTGCAATTTCAGATATCCGCCTATTTCTTTTGCCATTTTACTGAACTTTTTCTACTTGCATATAATTCAACTCAACAGGTGTATTTCTTCCGAAAATTTTCACCATAACATTGAGTTTCTTTCTTTCTTCAAATACTTCTTCAACAGAACCGGTAAATCCATTGAATGGACCATCCATTACTTTTACCAATTCTCCTACTATAAAAGGAGTTTCTAATTTCTCTTCTCTTTCATCAACCTGATCTACTTTTCCTAGAATCCTGTTAACTTCAGATTGTCTTAATGGTACAGGCTTTTTGGAAGCTACACCTGTCTCACTAGCTCCAAGAAATCCAATAACTCCAGGAATGCTTGTAATAATGTGGGCTGCTTCTCCGTGATTTATATCTGCTTGAATTAGTACATATCCGGGGAAAAAATTTCTTTCTCGTACTCTCTTTTTCCCATTCCTCATTTCATATACCTTTTCTGAAGGAATCAAAACCTGAGGAACAAATTCTTGGAGATTCTGTCTTACGATTTCGTTTTCAAGATAGCTTTTTACTTTCTTCTCCTGACCACTTACCGCTCTGACAACATACCATTGTAATTGACTCATCGATGTATCCTCCTTTTAGAAATTTTCGTAAATGAAGGACATACCGTTTTTAAATAAATAATCGATAACCCCGATTATTAGTGCAAAAATGATAGAAGCAACCAGAACAAGCACAGTACTCCCTTGAAGTTCACTGAACTTCGGCCAGGAAACTCTACTTCTGATCTCTTCAACTGACTCTTTTAGAAAATCTATTACCTTTTTCATTTTTGACTTATTTTCCTGTGCACGGGTGGAGAGATTCGAACTCCCATCAACGGTTTTGGAGACCGCTATTCTACCCTTGAACTACACCCGTTTAACTACACACCCCTGAAAAGGGAGTGCAAAGTTAGACAATATCTTATAAATAAACAAGTGCGTTCTCGAAAATAATTTTCAAAAACGCACTCTTATTTATTTTTCTACTTATTTTAAAATTTCGGTTACCTGACCAGCACCTACTGTTCTACCACCTTCTCTGATCGCAAATCTTAATCCTTTCTCCATCGCAACAGAGTTGATTAGTTTTACAGTGATTGTGATATTGTCACCAGGCATAACCATTTCAGTTCCTTCAGGAAGGATGATTTCGCCAGTAACATCAGTTGTTCTCATATAGAACTGAGGTCTGTATTTGTTGAAGAATGGAGTATGTCTTCCACCTTCTTCTTTTGAAAGAACGTAAATCTCAGCTTTGAATTCTACGTGAGGAGTTACAGAACCTGGCTTACAGATTACCATTCCTCTTCTGATCTGATCTTTCTCAATACCTCTTAGAAGTAGACCAACGTTATCACCCGCTTCTCCTCTGTCAAGGATTTTTCTGAACATTTCAACTCCAGTAACTGTAGACTTAAGGTTTTCAGCGCCCATTCCAAGAATATCAACTTGCTCTCCAGAGTTAATAACACCTCTTTCAATTCTACCTGTAGCAACAGTACCTCTACCTGTGATAGAGAAAACGTCTTCAACAGGCATCAAGAAAGGAAGCTCTGTCATACGAGGAGGAATTGGAATATCATTATCCACCGCATTCATTAACTCTTCGATCGTAGCTACCCATTTAGCATCTCCGTTCAATCCACCAAGAGCAGAACCTCTGATAATAGAGATTGTGTCGCCAGGGAATTCATAGAAGCTAAGTAGTTCTCTAACTTCCATCTCAACTAAATCAAGAAGTTCCGGATCATCAACTAAGTCAACTTTGTTCATGAAAACAACTAGAGCAGGAACACCTACCTGACGAGCTAGAAGAATATGCTCTCTAGTTTGAGGCATTGGTCCGTCAGTAGCAGCAACCACAAGGATAGCACCGTCCATCTGGGCAGCACCAGTAACCATGTTTTTCACATAGTCAGCGTGACCTGGACAGTCAACGTGTGCATAGTGTCTGTTAGCTGTAGCATACTCCACGTGAGAAGTATTGATAGTAATACCTCTTTCTTTTTCTTCAGGAGCGTTGTCAATAGTAGAGAAATCTCTTTTCTCTGCTAGACCTTTCTCTGACAATACTTTAGTGATTGCGGCAGTCAAAGTTGTTTTACCGTGGTCTACGTGACCTATAGTACCTATATTCACGTGAGGTTTGGAACGGTCAAAAGTTTCTTTAGCCATATTTGAAAATCCTCGGTTTTATTGTTAATTTATAATTTTATAATTATTTTAAATGCGATAAAGGAATTTGCAATCTTAAGCTGACTTGCTCTAGAGTTTGAATTTTATGAGCCAGTGACGGGAATTGAACCCGTGACCCCTTCCTTACCAAGGAAGTACTCTACCCCTGAGCTACACCGGCTTAAGAGCACCTCTCCAGGAAGCTCAAAAAATTGAGCGGGAGACGAGGCTCGAACCCGCGACCTACAGCTTGGAAGGCTGTCGCTCTACCAACTGAGCTACTCCCGCTTTTAATTAATTTGGCTAGTCTGAGATTTTTCCTTCTCAGAATCGAAATTGGTCCGCAAAGTAAACAAACCATTTTCAATTCCCCAATTTTTCTCGAAACTATTTTTTATAAAATATATTGTGGGGAGAGAAGGATTCGAACCTTCGAAGTCAGATGACGACAGATTTACAGTCTGTTCCAGTTGGCCACTTTGGTATCTCCCCAAACTTTTCTTGAAAACTTCCTTTTCAATCCAACCCTTTAAAGCTGCTGCTTTAAAAAATTGAGCTGCAAAAATAGGTGCTTTTTTATTTAAGTCAAACTTTAGTGCCTATTTTTATTATATTTTTTTTAAATTTTTTTTTAAAAGCTAATAGTCAACTACTTATACTAGCATATTTTTTACCGCAAAATTCTATTTTAGCATTTGCAGATAATAATTTGCAGCATTTCTGACTACTTCATGCTTATTTGTTTCAGATATTTTCTTTAACAATTCCTTCCCTTCATTCTTTTCAGCTTCCGGAAGTATCGCAAGATATTGGCTAAAATAACTCAATAATGCATAAGTTCTCCGATCTTCTGATGTTTGCATATTCTTCTTAAACCATAAGAATTTTGCTGTATCTTTCGCAGTAATAAAATAATTAGCTAAAGGAATGATTATGTTAATATTGTCAATAGACTCAAATTCAGGAATCCTTTTTTCAATATTTGGATCTTTTGCTTTTAACAAACTGGAGAGCGAGGCTCCAACAACTGAATAAGCCTTTTCATCAAGTCCCTTATAATAAAGATCCACAAATCTCTTATTATCATAAGAAGACAATAAATAAATAGCCTGTGCCCGAACTGCAGGCTTAGTATCAGACGATGCTATTCTTTCAAGGTCAGGTATATAATTTTCAATATTTGGAATAACATATCTGGTGAACTGGTCCAAAGCATAATCTCTTATTCCCCAGAATCGATCATTTAGTGCCCCTTTTAAAAGACTCTCAAACTCCTTAGTTTTGAATTTTCCCTGAGCTAATTCCTGATTTTCAGCTTTACTCAGATCAAAATAAGCCACCAAGGCATCTTTTCTTCCAAAATACCCCTCAGAATTTTTGAACTGGAAAATAAGCTCTTCATCTGTTTTTTCATGGGACTTCTTAGATAAGACTTCATTATCAGGATCAAAATGTACAAGATTAGGCTGAGCAGGGCAAGGCAGAGAAAAGTCCTGCTTTGCTTTTGTAAGTTCAAGATGATAGGTATTTTTCATTCCATTTACCCAAACATCAAGCTTAAATGGTATCCTATAAATTGGAGTTCGCAACGTATCTTGCTGTTGTTCTACAGTTAAATTCAACATACCGCTGCTATAATGACTTTCAATTTTAAGATTAGGATGACCCGGAGCTAAAAACCACTGATTAAAAAACCAATTCATATCAGTACCGGTAACTTCCTCAAATGCAAGCCTCAAGTCGTGAATTTCTGCAGGTTTAAACTGGTTTCGTTTTAGATACAAACTCAAAGCTTCGAAAAAGGCAGAATCCCCAACAACCGTTCTCAGGGTATGTAAAACTCTTCCTCCTTTATTATAGCTATGCCTGTCAAACATATCCTCCCTATTGTGAAAATGAAATCTGATTAAAGGTTCCTGTTTGTGATTTGCTTCATCAAAGTATTGCTTTTCTTCTGTTTCTGCATGCTGATCTGCCTCATCCTTTCCATATTTATGATTCAGCCACAGATATTCGGAATAATTTGCAAATGATTCATTTAATGGTAAATTAGCCCAGGATTCGGCAGTAACTAAGTCGCCAAACCAATGGTGAAAAAGTTCATGAGCAATAATTGGATCCCAGCTTTCGTCGAGCAATTCTCTATCATCAGATTGGAGGGCTTCCATAAAAACGGATGCAGAAGTATTTTCCATAGCACCTGATACAAAATCCCTTACTACAACCTGTGAATATTTATCCCAAGGATATTTATATTTTAACAATGAGGAGAAAAAAGCAATCATTTCTGGTGTATTCCCGAAAATAGATTTGGCATATTTCCCATACTGGGGTTCTACATAATAATTGACTTTAAAATCATCCCAATCGAATCGTGTATCGGTCATTTGGTCTTCAATGATTGAATATTTTCCTATTGCCATCATAAAAAGGTATGGTGAATGAGGAAGATCCTGTTTCCAATAGTATGTATTGGTTCCATCTTTATTGGATTTTTGATAAACCAGCTCCCCGTTAGAAAGAACACTAAAGGCTGAGTCAACTGTAATCAACATCTCCTGAGTAGTCTTTTCATTTGGAGAATCAATGGTAGGGAACCAGCAAGAATTGGCTTCAGTTTCACCTTGCGTCCATATCTGAACAGGCTTTTGCGGGTCTTTTCCATCAGCGTTTATAAAATACAACCCTCGATCATCAGTGATTGCTTCACTACCGCCCTTTTTAATCTCATTTGGCTTCGCAGTGTATTTTATTCGGATCAGAAAAGTATCTTTACTTTGATAAACCTTATCAAGAGTAATATCAAGCTTTTCTTTATTATACAAATATTTTAGCGGAATTGCTTTTGGAGTTACCATTTCTACAGAATGTATGTCCATTCCCTTTGCATCCAGATCCAGTCTGTTTTGAGGATAAAAAAGAGGTTTAAAAGTTAAATAGGCAACACCATTAAGATATTGGTTCTTCAAGTCGAATGAAACTTCCAACTTAGTATGAAGCAAGTCTACAGGTCTTGTGCGTGAAGGCTGATAAGGACCTTTACTTGTCTTAAAAGAAGGAACACTTTTTTTCTCCTTTTCAGCTACCTGTAAAGTTTTATCACTTTTTTTCAATGATTTACAAGAAAATAATAGCAGCAAGAGGGGTATCAGAAGTAACCGCCCTGTTGAAACAGAAAAACTCATACTCAGTTGTTTTTTGATTGATTTAATTATATTTAAGAACGAAATAATGTTGAAATGTTAAAAATAAAAACTAGTAATCAAAATTTTATTGAGTTTCAAAAAGAAGGTGACAGGCTTATTCTTAATGGAAGTCCTTTAAACTGGGACATTTCCGAATTGGCTCATCAAAAATCTTATCATATCATAAGAGAAAACAAAAGCTATTCTGTGGAAGTATTAAAATTCGACAGAGAGCAAAAGATTCTCTATTTAAGAATAAATGACAAGGAACTTCAGATTACGATCCAGGATACCAGAGATCTAATGCTAGAAAAACTTGGAGTCAGTAATAAGAGGTCTGAAACTCTCAATGACATAAAAGCACCAATGCCAGGAAAAGTTTTAGAGATAAAGGTAAAAGAAGGTCAAACCATTGAGAAAGGAGAACCGGTATTGATCCTTGAAGCAATGAAGATGGAAAATCTGATTAAATCTCCAGGAGCCGGTGTTATTAAAAGTATCCAGATAAAGGAAGGACAGAGTGTCGAAAAAAATCAGGTACTGATCAGGTTATAATTTAATTATTAGATAATCATTATTATATTTGCCAAGTTTGCGGTAAAATATCTTCTGAAATGAAATACAAAAGAATTCTTTTAAAACTAAGTGGAGAAGCATTAATGGGAAATCAAAAGTACGGTATAGATCCGGAAGTTCTCATGAGATATGCAAAAGAAATAAAGGCTGTAAGTGATAAAGGTGTTCAGCTGGCAATCGTTATCGGAGGAGGCAATATCTACAGAGGTGTTGAAGCTGCGGCTACAGGAATAGACAGAGTTCAGGGCGATTATATGGGGATGCTTGCAACAGTGATAAATGCAATGGCACTTCAAAGCGCATTGGAAAATGTCGGTCTTTATACAAGATTAATGTCAGGAATCAAGATAGAACAAGTTTGTGAACAGTTTATAAGAAGGAGAGCAGTAAGACATCTTGAGAAAGGTCGAATTGTAATTTTCGGAGCAGGCACAGGAAACCCTTATTTCACAACAGATTCCGCAGCTAGCTTAAGAGCTATAGAAATAGAAGCTCAGGCTGTTCTTAAAGGAACGAGAGTGGACGGAATTTATTCATCAGATCCGGAAAAAGATCCTACAGCAACAAGATTCTCCAATATTTCATTTAAGGAAGTATATCAAAAAGGCCTTCAGATCATGGATATGACAGCCTTCACCCTTTGCAAAGAAAATGGTTTACCAATTATCGTATTTGATATGAATAAGCCTGGCAACCTTCTGAAAATTGCAGAAGGTGAAGATGTCGGTACACTGGTAACAATGTAATTTTATTATATAACTTATTTTTCCAAATGGAAGAAATTCAATTATACCTGGACGAAGCAAAGGACTCAATGCAAAAAGCATTGAAGCACACCGAAGCTGAATTCTCTAAAATACGTGCCGGCAAAGCAATGCCGTCAATGGTTCACGGGGTTTCTGTAAACTATTATGGAATTGAAACTCCGTTAGAACAAGTATCATCCATTACTACTCCGGATGCAAGGACAATTATGATCAAACCTTTTGAAAAAAAGTTGATCTCTGAAATTGAAAAAGCTATTAAAGACAGCAACCTTGGTTTCAACCCACAAAATGATGGTGAAAACATCCGAATCTCTTTACCTCCACTTACTGAGGAGAGAAGAAAAGCTCTTGTAAAACAGGTAAAGGGTGAATCTGAGAATGGCAAGATCGGTATCCGTAATATCAGAAAAGACACTAATGAAGAATTGAGAAAACTTCAAAAAGAAGGTGCTTCTGAAGATGAGATCAAAAAAGCCGAAGAAAAAGTACAGGCTTTGACTAATGACTTTATTTCAAAAATAGATCAGGTTTTAGCTAAGAAAGAAGCTGAGATAATGACTGTTTAATTAATAATTAACGGTAGAGATTTTTATTTTTAATAAAAGTCTCTACCTCTTGAGTTATCATATATTTTACTGAAAGATTTTTTTTAATTGACTGCCTGATGTAAGTGGCAGAAATATCCAGTAAAGGGGCCTCTATAAACTTTACATTTTTATGATTTTTCAATTCACAATCACCTGAATTGGGCCTCGGATAAACATACAATTCAAAATATTCCAGTATACTGTTGAAGTTTTTCCATTTGGGAAGTTGACAAAGGTTATCTTCCCCGATAATAAGCACAAATTTATTCTTTGGAAATTTCTCCTGAATATAAGTCAGTGTATCTATAGTATAGCTGGGCTTAGGCAAATGGAACTCCACATCGCTGACACGAAATTTAGGATGATCCATAATGGCCAGATTTACCATATCATACCTTTCAAACTCGTGAAGCAAGGTATTATTTTTTTTCAGAGGATTCTGGGGTGTTACTACATACCACACTTCATCAAGGTCGGCATGCTCAGCCATTACATTACCTATAATGAGATGACCGATATGAATAGGGTTAAACGAACCAAAAAAAAGACCAACTTTCATGAAACGCTAATCTATCAGCCTTTTTTGGAAAAACTGATTTTTCCTGCAAGAAAATCATCTACCAGCTGCTGAGCCTCCTTTAATGCCTCTTCCAAATCATTATTAACCAAAGTAATATCAAACTGATTCTCAAAGCTCATTTCAAATTTCACTTTGAATAATCTTGCAGAAATACTTTCTTCAGTATCTGTTTTTCTTTCCCTCAGCCTTTGTTCCAAAACTTCCATAGATGGGCATTTTACAAAAATAGCCAAAGCTTTATCGCCATAGAATTTTTTCAGACTAAGACCGCCTTTAACATCTACATCGAATACAGCACTTTTCCCTTCACTCCAAATTCTGTTTATTTCAGATTTTAAAGTTCCATAGAATTGGCCAGGATAGACTTGCTCCCACTCAACAAACTCGTCTTGATCAATTTTTTGTTTAAATTCTTCAGGTGTAAGAAAATAATAATCTTTTCCATAAGTTTCATTACGACCTCTTTTATCGCGGGTACAAGCGGATATTGAGTACCCAAGATTATTATTTTTGGCAAGCAAATGCTTGACAATAGTCGTTTTACCAGATCCAGAGGGAGCTGAAAAAATGATTAATTTGCCATCTTCCATAGACAAATTTAAAAACTTTCATTCAATTTATCCTTAATATTCGCTATTAAGGCCGAAGGAACGCGCTTTTTTTCGATTTTGTTTTTTAAAACCTCCTTTACATTTTTATCAAGATTATAGCTTTGATAACATGGCATGCATTCTTCTATATGTTTTTCCAGAAATTCTTTCTGACTGTCAGAAGCTTCCCCATCTATTAAAAGATGAAGTGCATGCAAACACTCATTACATTCAGAGATTTTTTTTCCCTTATCCATTCGAGTTAAATTGTTCGCAATCATACGGAATTTTTCTTATTTGTTATAGCCCATTGTACCCGCATAAGCTTTCAACTTTTCTTTTAATAAGTTTCTAGCCCTATGCAATCTTGACCTAACTGTACCGATAGGTATATCAAGAATTTTGGCCATTTCTTCATAAGTAAATCCCTCAAGGTCGCAAAGAATAATGATAGTCCTGAAATCTACTGCCAATGCATTCAAGGCAGTGGCAACCTCATCCCCGATCATCTCCTGCAAAGATTCAATCCTAAGGTCGGTTGTGATGCTTTCATCTACATCATCAGAATTATAATAAGACTCTACCTCCTGATAATCAACTTTTGAAGGTTCCTTGCTTTTCTTTCTAAAATCATTTATAAAGCTGTTTTTCAATATTCTGAACAGCCAGGCTTTAGCATTGGTACCTTGCTCGTATGAATTAAAGAATCGATACGCCTTTAAATAGGTCTCTTGTACAAGATCATTTGCATCATCTTCATCAAGGGTCAGACGATAAGCAAAATTATAAAGAGAATCAATTAAAGGCATAAACTCCTTTTCGAACTGAGCATCTTTCTCCGCTTTGCTTAAATCCTTTCTTATATTTTCTCTATTCTCTTCCATTTAAAGTATTATTTATAATTTTACTTAATGAATAAAGTAATTATCGTACCATATTTACGATTCCTTAATGTAGAACATTAAAATTTCTGCATTTGTTGTGTTTGGATTCACAAGGAAACCAACACTCTAACTTTCAAATACTTCAAAGTAAAGAAAAATACTTATTTCCCTTAATTAATGGATTCACAAAACCGATATTATTTAATTTTTGTAAGAATATGCCTTTTTGTCATAGTTACTGGAATGTTCACTATGGACAGCTTTCATATCCTTGCTAATCAAGGCATATTAGCATTAACAGGATTTGCTCTACTCTATTTCTTAATCAATATCAGGAATTTTAACATATTTCTAATTGAAAAACGATTTTCAGTCTTCATCCTTATTTTTATTACATTTATAATAAGTCTGTTAAAAACGAATCCAGAAAATCAAAAATACGCAGCCCTTCAGTTTGAGCTGCATTATCAATTTCTCGCCTTGCCTTTTTTATTTGCTGTACTTCCTCCTTTTCCTAAAAAAATCTATTACGATACTTTTTTTCTCTTTCTTGTTATTGTTTTTGTTTGCTCGGTTGGAAGCACTGCTATTTATTTTCAAAATAAAGAATACTTTAATTGGGCATATGGCAAATCACATCTGATACCTACACCCATAAATCATGTGCGATATAGTCTGATGGTTACCTTCGCGACATTTATCTCTTTTTATCTATCAGGGAGAAATTATTTTAATGATCTTTTCTTCAAGGTGCTGAATATTGTTATGCTTATTTACCTTATTTTTTATCAGCATCTTTTAGCTGTCAGGTCTGGCTTAGTTGCATTTTATGTGATACTTCTATTAATTGTCTTTTATTCCATAACTTCAAAAAACTATAAAAATGCTATTATCGTTTTTTTGGGTGCTATTACCCTGGTTGCAATTTCATTCTTTTCACTTGATACACTGAAGAATAAATGGGGCTATACAATGTATGACTGGAACCTAAGTGATATTAAAGATAAAGCAAATCATTACTCAATTGGAAAAAGGTTGGTCTCCCAGCAAGTAACATTCGAGTTGTTCAGAGATCATCCAATATTTGGAGTAGGTGAAGGCAACTTAGAAGCTGAGGTTAGAAAAGGATATGATAAAAACTTCTCCTATGTAGAGCGGGAAAACAGACTTAGTCCACACAACCAATATCTCAGAACACTTGCAGCTACTGGCATTATGGGATTTATCATCTTTATTTGCTGTTTTTATTTTCCATTATTTTTAGGAAAAAATTACAAATCAAAAATTCTATTGTCTATTTATATTATTACTTCTGTTTCATTCTTGTTTGAAGACACACTGGAAACCAAGGCAGGCCTGACATTCTCTTTTTTCTTTATTATGTTCTGTCTTCATTATACAAAAGCAATAAGTTCAAATAAAGATTTAATTCAAGATTCTGGGAAGAGATAGAGCTTAATCTTAGATATAATTTGAAGGGTAAATATGGAGCTTGCAAAGGTTTAATTATTTTATGAAGAATATACTGATAAGCCGAACTGATAATCTTGGGGACGTAGTACTTACCTTTCCTTTGGCTGGATATCTAAAAAAACATTTTCCGGATTCCAGAATTCTTTTTCTCGGGAAAAAATATACAGCTGATGTAATAAAGGCTTGTAACTCTATTGATGAATTCATTTCAAGAGAAGATCTCATAAGTGATCCTTTCATTTTAAAATCAAAGAACATCGAAGCAGCCATATTTGTGTATCCAGACAAAAATGTTGCAAAAATATGTAAGCAAAATGGCATATCGATCCGAATTGGTACTAGCCACAGAATATTTCACTGGTTTTATGCCAATAGAAAAATAAGTTTTTCCAGAAAGAAATCTAATCTGCATGAAGCTCAGCTAAACTTCAAATTACTTGAAGGGCTAGGCATAAAAGAAATTCCATCCACTGAATCTCTAGGTAAACTGCTTGATGTTTCACCTAAAATTGACATTCCAGAGGCTATAAAATCTGAACTTGACAATGGAAAGAAAAAAATAATACTTCACCCCAAATCAAAGGGAAGTGCAAGAGAATGGCCTATACAGAACTTTTTTTTTCTTGCCCGAAAATTAATTTCGGCAGGTTATACCCCTGTAATCACAGGCACAAAAGAAGAAGGCGAAAAAATCCGGAAGGAACAAAACAATTTCTTTTCTCTTCCTGAAATGATTGATCTTACTGGCAAAGTTACTTTGGGAGAACTTATTTCTGTCATTTCAAAATCAGATGGGCTTATAGCCTGTAGTACAGGACCTCTGCATATTGCTTCCGCCCTTGGAGTAAATACGATAGGCTTCTATCCACCAATAAGGCCAATGCATGCAGGCAGATGGAAACCCCTGGGCAGATCCTCTTCAGTATTATCGCTGGACAAAGACTGTACGGACTGTGCCAAAGGAGGCAATTGCGCCTGTATTGAATCTCTAAAAGTAGAACAGGTGTTTGCCATTATTGAGAGATGGAACAAAAATACCTAAGTAAAAGAATCTCAAAATACTCCTACATATTTAATTTAAATATTGAAATTATTCTTTATCTCCCCTTTATTAAAAATCAATTATTTCATATAAAGGCATTTAGAAAATTGCTTTGCTCAGTTTGGCATCAAAAGTATCGCCCTGGAATTTATAACTTGCTATTCAAAGTATTTTCTTCAGATTTTATTACATCATAAATTTAAAGTAATATAAAAAGATCACTGTTATTACTTAACTGACAATTAATCAATTAGGCGAATTCCCCAAAACTTATAAGCTTATCACAGCAGTTTAAGAAATAAGAAGATTATAATGGAAAGAAAAAAAACGTCAAATTCCTATAGAGGACAGTCATAGGGCCTAGCCCTTCTTTATTAAAGTGGATATAATTTAATAACTTTGCTTAAGTTTATATTTTAGTTTACAATTCGATATCATGAAAATATATTTAAGGCTCATTGCTTTTGCCAAGCCTCTGGAAAAATTTGCAATTCCATATATAATCTTTGCAATGCTCAGCATTATTTTTGGTCTTTTAAATTTCACCCTTCTTATACCAATATTTAACTTGTTGTTTTCTGAAAATCCTTCTGAGTCTTTAAATAAAGTGACCCAGTTGCCTTCATTCGCATTAAACTACGATTATTTTAAGGAGGTTTTTTATTATTATCTGTATAAAGCAGCACAATCTTCAGATCAGAAATTGGCAGCGCTTTTTTATATATGTGGTGTTATTTTCATGTCGGTTTTCTTATCAAACCTTTTCCGTTACCTGTCTCAAATAGTGCTTGAAGATTTGAGGATTCACACACTTCTGAATCTAAGAAAGAGAGTATTTAATAATGTGTTAAACTTGCACCTGAGCTTTTTCTCAAATGAGAAAAAAGGAGATATAATGGCAAAAATATCCGGTGATGTGCAAGTAGTACAAGGATCTATTACAAATACATTGATTGTTTTTTTCAGGGAACCAGTGACTATTATTTTTTATTTCTTCGCTCTTTTCAAGTTATCGGCTTCTTTGACATTTTTTACGATTTTCTTTATTCCTGTATCAGGATTGATAATAGCTACAATTGTAAGAAAGCTAAAACAAGCTACATCCGATGCTCAAACATCAATGGGGGTAATGCTAAGCATTCTGGATGAAGCACTTACAGGACTGCGTGTTATAAAAGCTTTTAATGCCATACCTTATGTGCAAGATAAATTTCATCAGGAAAATATCAGATATTCTACTGCTTCCAGAACAATGGTAAAGAAAAACGAACTTGCATCTCCAGTATCTGAATTGATGGGTGTCACTGTTGTAGTTGGGATTCTTTTGTATGGTGGTGCTATGGTATTGGAGGGAAACAATTCTCTGAAACCAGAAGAGTTTATCGCTTACATTGCAATATTCAGTCAAGTACTTAGACCTGCAAAGGCTATGACGGGCTCATTTTCCCAGATACAACACGGCATTACTGCAGGGGAAAGAGTACTACAATTAATAGATACAGTACCTGCAATTAAGAATAAACCAAATGCTCTAGAACTAAAAAACTTTGAAAAAGAAATTTCCTTTGAGAATGTTAAATTTTCATACGACGAGCATAAAACAATTCTTAATGGAGTCAATTTTAGACTGCAAAGAGGTAAAACTATAGCATTGGTAGGCCCATCTGGAGGTGGCAAATCCACTATTTCAGATCTTATTCCAAGATTCTATGACCCTACCGAAGGTTGCATCAAAATTGATGGCATTGATATCAAAGAATGCACCGTTGAATCTGTAAGAGATCTGATGGGAATAGTAAATCAGGAATCTTTGTTATTTAATGATACCATCCACAACAACATTGCATTTGGAAAACCAAACATGTCGAGGGAAGAAGTTATTCAGGCTGCAAAGATTGCAAATGCGCATAATTTTATAATGGAGTCTGAAAACGGGTATGACACAGTGATAGGCGATAGAGGTGTTAAGCTATCCGGAGGTCAAAAACAACGAATTAGCATTGCAAGAGCTGTTCTAAAAAATCCGCCGATCTTAATACTGGATGAAGCAACCTCGGCCCTTGATACAGAATCTGAAAAACTGGTTCAGGATGCCCTTAACAATCTGATGAAAAACAGAACTACTCTTGTAATAGCACACAGATTAAGCACTATTCAAAATGCTGATGAAATTCTGGTTATAGAAAAAGGAAAAATTGTGGAAAGGGGTACCCATCAGCAACTGCTTACTTTTGAAGATGGAGTGTATAACAAGCTTACAACAATGCAGGCATTGTAAAAATGCTTAAAAATAAAAAGTCGAAAGCTTAAAGTAAAATTTGCCTGACTGAATGGAGAACTTACAAAGTTCTCCTCTTTCAGAGTGTAGATTTTATGGTCAATTTTATCAAAAAACTTTCAGCTTTTTGCTTTCAGCTTTAAGCACCTTTTGGTCACCTTTGGCACTGGAGTTTCCGCAGTTATCAAACCTTGTGCAGGTTTCCAGAGTATTTCCCTCATCTTTCAGATGATAGATTTTAATCCAGTCTATACTAAATTGCTGAGGAAATTTCACTTCTGATATAGAAGGGGAATTCCCCAAGGCCAGGTTAGCAATCAAATACATCTCTGCAGATACGGAAGGAACATGATCTGTTACTGTTCGAATCTCCTTCCCGTCAATGTAAAAAACAAGTTTATTTTTTAGCCAGGCAACAGAGAAAATGTGAAAGTCATTAAAAAAGTCAGGCTGTTTTTCACAATATTCTGTTAAACAACTCTGTCTATTTCTATTTCCATCGCACCAAAAGACGTTATTGGTCCCACATTTGAAATTATTTCCCCAATACTCAAAAATGTCTATTTCCCTGTAATCAACGGTTTGTTTAGAACAGCTACCATTCCACATCCAGAATGCAGGCCATAATACCTGTTCCCTGCCCTCGGGCATCTTACATCTTATTTCAAATAGGGCATTTCCTTTCACCATATTTTTATAGTGGATCCATCCGGAAGCATAATTATAAGTGATCCCATTAGAGGCTGTTTCAGGATTAGGAAGAGGTTGAGCTGAAATCACCAGATTTCCGTCAGAAACAGACAACTGTTCCCATTTATAAATTTGTAGTTCGTCCGGTCCGTGATTATCTCCAAACAAGTACCAGTTTTTAGACAAGTCTTTGGCTGAACCGTTGAAATCATCCAGAAAAATTAAGTTCCAGTCTTGGTAATGAATTCTACAAGGCTCAGATGATTTCCCTGACTTTTCATTTATTGTAGTTTCAAATTTTATTTCTGAAGAAGAATTAACTAAAGACCTCTGGCCAAAGAGTATTGATGAATGCAAAAGTAAAATCAGAATTTGAATATGGATTTTCTTCATGTTAAAATTCACAAAAGCTTACCTATTTAATTACAACTACCTTAAACTGCATTTCGATTATTAAATAATTCAAACTCTTTATGTAAGAGAGTACAGTTCTATTGTAAAGCGATTGTGCAAAACTTTTCCTTAATCAAAATATTTTGTAATTTTACTAGTAGATTACGCGTTTTTAGTTGATATTAATCTTTATCCCAAAAGGATATGGCCAAAAAGTTCTTATCAATAGGATTCTGTCTCACATTACTTTTATTTTCATTTACCCCCTTAGAGCGCAAATCGCTAAGGGTGAGAACACTTGTTATTGATCCCGGTCACGGAGGAAAAGATCCTGGATGTCTGAAGAACAAAACCAAGGAAAAGGATATAGCACTTGACATAAGCCTGAAAGTAGGTCAGCTGATTCAGGAAAATATGCCGGATGTAAAGGTTATTTTTACCAGAAAAGATGATCGTTTTGTAGAACTTCATGACAGGGCAGGTATTGCAAATAAAAATCATGCAGATCTTTTTATTTCGGTGCATGTGAATTCCGGTCCTGCCGGAATGCATGGCACAGAAACATATTGCATGGGACTTCATAAAACGGAGCAGAACCTTGAAATTGCTCAAAGAGAAAATTCATCTATTCTGATGGAAGATGATCATAAAGAAAACTATGAAGGGTTTGATCCTAATTCTCCCCAATCCTATATTTTGTTTTCATTATACCAGAATGCCTTTATGCATAGCAGTATGAAGCTTGCCCATAAGATTGAAACTGAATTTAAACTAAGTAATAAGAGACATAGCAGAGGAGTAAAACAAGCGGGTTTTCTTGTATTATGGAAAACTTCTATGCCAAGTGTACTTGTGGAAACGGGTTTTATTACGGATACTGCAGACTACAAGCTACTCAATTCTGAATCAGGCAGATTTGATTCCGCCTGGGGCATTTATAGTGCTATTGAAGATTACAAAAAAGATATTGAAAGTTCAAGTTTAGGGGATTAGTTTAACAATTCTGTTATTCTCAATCAGAATTTACTTTACCCTAAAAACAACCATTGCCTTCATTTCTGGAAAGAAAGCTCATTACGCTTAAAAGATGCTTCTTCAAAAATCATTATATCCTGCTACCAAGAATTAAGAAAAAGAACCTGAAGAATCTTTGGGTGAAGAATAAATGAGACCTTCATCGTTGTCATTGTCCAGCTTCTCTAAAGCAGGATATACTTTTGCCTTTGACAGAGATAAAGGCTTACGTTGCCTGAAAAGGGATATATTTTTCAAGTCGCCTACTAGCTGACTTTTCAGAGTTCTCCATAAAGATTCTTTTTCTATCTCCATACCTTCTTTAAGATTTGCAAGAATTCTAAAGCTTATTACACCAAGGATGACCGAGAATACAAAAGGGAAATCCCATGATTGTAAGCTTATAAAATGAATTGCCTCTTTCATATCAGGTCCTGAATAGTTAAAGCCTATTGAAAGATCCTTCAAAGTAAAATAACCGGAAACCATACCTGACAATAAGGGACCAAAGCCTGCAAATATGGAGTTACTCATATTCATTGAAATAAGAAAAACAGATCCTTTTCCCTTTGGAGCAAGTTTTAATCCGATATTACCCACAGCCAGAGATATTCCACCATTAGCTATGCCTATCATTATATGAATAATCACCAATAAAGGCAGAGTAAACAAGTGCTTAGCAGGAAAGGTGGTATAAGTCCATGCAAGAACAGACAGCATATACAAGGGCACACAAATCCTAAGCACAGCCTTGTTATTTAATGTATCAGAATATTTACCCCAAAAACCAAGAGAAAGAATTGTAACCAGCTGAGCTAACACTGTAAGACCAATGACAATACTAACAGGATATTGCAATTGACTGAGCAGATATACGGAGAAGAAAGGTGTAGCAAAATTTGAAGCCAGGTTCCACAGAACAGTAAAACCAATAAGTGTTCTTAGGTTTTCATTGGCAAAAGGCCTTGTCAATTCTTTAAATGAGAATCCCGGAAAATCTTTCATAGCAGGTTCATGAGTCTGAGAAAGCAAAAAAGTACTAAGTAATCCCAACCCTCCTGCTACGAGGAAAAAGCAGCCGAAGACAAATCTCATCTTTTCATGTCCAGCAAAATGATCAAGGACAAACCCGGTAAAAAATGACACTGCGACTGCGAAAGCCTGTGCCCATCTGATTCTGTTACTAAAGAACCTTCCAAGCTGATTTGAAGGGATAAGGTCATGCATCCAGGAAGTCCAGGAGCCACCTGAAATGGCCCCAACAAAGTTATGAACAAACATTACTCCTATCAGAAGGTACATCAGCCAGCTTCCCTCGGAAAACAAACAGGCAATTCCCAATATCAGCAAGGGAAATCTTCCCAAAAAGGAAAATAAGACACAAACCTTTCTTCTGCTTCTAATTTTATTGAGAAACCAAACTGAGAATAATTGAAAAAGATTGGCAAAAACAGGAATACATGCAAGCAAACCAAGTTGAAAGCCTGATGCACCTAATAATAATGCAAAGGCAATCAATACAGGACCGCCGCTAAAACCGGACATAGACTGAGAAACGATACCATCAGAAAGTACCAGTTTCTTTGCCCTTTCGAGTGATTGAAAATTATCTTCCAAAGCTGATTAAACTGAATGTGGGAATACATTTCTAAACGTTAAAAAACAGCAAAAAATTTCCAGAATATGGCATTGACAGAAAAATATGTAATGCTTATATTTACTACTGATTTGATTGATCCGAGGGTAAGGGATATAGGCTTTGTTTTTAACAAAAAAAATAAAATACCGATATGAAAACCTTAAAAGAATTTTTAAAATCAACCATTATCAACCTATGCATATTCAGCTCAACAATAATAGCTTTTTATGCAAGTGCAATGTTCTTCACCATACTTCTTCTGGAAGAAACTTATTCTAATCGCCCCAACCTCGTTTTAAAAGAGGATTTTGAATTGCTTATTCAGAAGCTTCATAATGCCCCCGAAATTCTAAAGGATATGCTTTATCCAAACCAGGATAATAAAGGTGTAAAAATCGTAGAAGAAGGATTTTAAGAACCTAACATTTCCTGCATTTCCTTGTTGTATTTTCAAAAGGTAAAATATGGAAAACCCCGAATATTTTGAAGGACCTGAAAGTGAGGATCTTGGTGATATTGAGGATTCTAAGTTTGGAAGGAAAAGGCAAAACCTGGAAATGCTTCCCATTCAAGAACTTAGAAAAAGAGCTGAATTAAGGAAGATCAAAGATTTTGAAACCCTTAATAAGCAAAAGCTTATAGAAGCGCTACACAAATACGACGAAGCAAAGCAAAAAAGGTAAAGAGCGGAATCCGACAGCAGGTTATTTTTGTTCTCAATATTGTTGAAAACTTTTGAAGAATATCAATTAATTTTAGAATTCAACTTTATTGTCAAATACCCGAAATGCCGGATTTCGCACATTTACACGTACATACCCAATTTTCCCTTCTTGACGGAGCAGCCAACATCACTGACCTAATGAAAAAGGCTCAGAAAGATGAGATGAAAGCTGTTGCAATTACCGACCATGGAAACATGTTTGGAGTTTTCAAATTTGTTGCAGAAGCAAACAAATACAATGTAAAACCTATAGTCGGGTGTGAATTTTATCTCGTAGAAGACCGTCATAAAAAATCGTTTACCAAAACTGATAAGGACGTCCGTCGTCATCAGCTCCTGCTCGCTAAAAATGCTGAAGGATATAAAAACCTCGCCAAGCTCTGCTCTCTGGGATACATGGAAGGACTTTACGGAAAGTATCCGAGAATTGATAAGGAACTAATCTTAAAATACCATAAAGGACTTATTGCAACCACATGTTGCATAGGAGCCGAAGTACCGCAAACAATTCTAAAAAAAGGAGAAGAAGAAGGTGAAAAAGTCTTCAAATGGTGGCTGGATCTTTTTGGGGAAGATTATTATGTAGAGCTTCAGCGTCACGATATTCCGGAACAGAATATTGTAAATGAAGCGCTTATAAAATTTGCACTGAAACACAAGGTAAAAATTATAGCATCCAATGATTCTCACTATGTAGATCAGGCAGATTCCAATGCACACGACATTCTGCTATGCATCAATACCGGAGAAAAACAAAGTACTCCTACTAATAAAGAATTTTCTGATGACGGCGCCTTTAACAAAGGAACCCGTTTTGCATTCTACAACGATCAGTTTTATTTCAAGACTAAAGCTGAGATGGGGAAACTTTTTCACGATATCCCTTCCGCTGTAGATAATACAATAGAGATCGTGGATAAAGTGGAAAGTCTGAAACTCAAAAGAGATATTCTGCTTCCTAACTTCCCTATTCCTGATTCCTTTAAAGTCAATACCGGGCCGGATGCCGATGTTCTGAATCAGTGGGAATATCTAAAACATTTAACCTTTGAGGGGGCAAGAAAAAAATATAGGGAAATAACACCTGAAATCGAAGAACGCCTCAACTTCGAGTTGTTTACCATCAAAACGATGGGATTTGCAGGTTACTTTCTTATCGTACAAGACTTTATCAATAAAGGGAAAGAGATTGGTGTATTCGTCGGACCAGGAAGGGGTTCAGCGGCAGGATCAGCTGTTGCATATTGTGTTGGTATCACCAATATAGACCCGATCAAGTACGATCTGCTTTTTGAGCGTTTCCTGAATCCTGATAGAAAGAGCATGCCCGATATTGATACAGACTTTGACGATACTGGGCGACAAAAAGTAATAGATTACGTTGTTGAAAAATACGGAAAAACTCAAGTAGCGCAAATCGTAACCTACGGTTCCATGGCGGCTAAAATGAGTATCAAGGACGTTGCCCGAGTGCTTGATCTTCCGCTTAGTGATTCCAATGCGCTGGCAAAACTGGTTCCTGAAAAACCAGGTATTGAATTAAATAGAGTACTTACCGCACCTATTGACGGACCAGGAAGCTTAAGTCAAAAAGAAGGACTTAACGCCGACGATCTCGAAGGAGTAAAAAAACTCCGTGAGATCCTGAACGGGAAAGACCTACAGGCAAATGTACTAAAAGAAGCGCTTGTCCTTGAAGGATCAGTAAGAGGCACGGGTGTTCACGCTGCGGGTATTATCATTGCTCCCCAGGACCTCTCTGACCTGATGCCGGTAGCAACCTCCAAAGACTCTGACCTTCTGCTTACACAATATGATGGAAAAGTAATTGAAGATGCAGGAGTAATCAAAATGGACTTTCTGGGTTTAAAAACCTTAACCATTATAAAGGATGCACTAGCTCTGATAAAAAAGAATAAGGGACTTGAGATAGAGATCGATGAAATTGATCTGGAAGATTTAAAAACATTTGAACTATACCAAAGAGGCGAGACCAACGGAACATTCCAGTTCGAGTCTGTGGGTATGCAGAAGTACCTGAAGGAACTGAAACCGGATAAGTTTTCCGACCTTATTGCGATGAACGCCCTTTATCGTCCAGGTCCTCTTGAATACATTCCTAACTATATCCGACGTAAGCACGGGAAAGAACCTATTACCTATGATATACCTGAAATGGAGCAATACCTGAAGGATACATATGGTATTAACGTTTACCAGGAGCAGGTAATGCTTCTGTCTCAGAAGCTTGCCAATTTCAGCAAGGGAGATGCCGACGTTCTTCGTAAGGCCATGGGTAAAAAGGATAAGGCCACCCTGGACAAGATGAAGAGTAAATTTATGGAAGGCTGCGAGAAAAACGGTCACGATCTCAAAGTCAGTGATAAAGTCTGGACGGACTGGGAAGCGTTTGCCTCTTATGCCTTCAATAAATCTCACTCAACCTGTTACGCCTTTGTGGCATTCCAGACTGCCTTTTTAAAAGCGCACCATCCGGCAGAATATATGGCATCGGTATTAACTCATAACATGAGTAATATTGATAAGATCTCCTTCTTTATGGATGAGTGCAAGAAAATAGGATTAACAGTTCTGGGGCCTGATATTAATGAAAGTTCCATGACCTTTGACGTCAACAAGGAAGGTAAAATCCGTTTCGGCCTAGGGGCAATCAAGGGAGCAGGAGAAGCCGCTATTGCAGCAATTATTTCTGAAAGAGAAGAAAACGGCCATTATACAGACCTGTTTAACCTGGTACAAAGAGTAAACCTTCGTACCATGAACAAGAAAACTTTCGAATGCTTTGCTTATGCGGGTGCATTTGATTCATTCGGACTCCATCGAGGACAGTATTTCTTTGTAACCGCAGAGAAAGACAATACAAGCACAATAGAAAAAATCATCAGGTATGGATCCGCATATCAGCAAGATAAAGATGCGAACCAACAGAGCCTGTTTGGTAGTTCTAGTAGTGTTGAGGTCGCCAAGCCAAAGATTCCGGATTGCGAACCATGGAGTGAAATTGAGAAATTAAAATTTGAACGAGATGTAGTAGGGTTTTATATTTCAGGACACCCTCTGGATCAGTACAGAATGGAAATTGACAATTTCTGTACTTGCCCTGCAGATAAAGTTTTTGACTACAAAAACAGAGAAGTTTCTGTAGCAGGAATAGTAGGAACTGCAAATGTCAGGCAGATGAAAAACGGTAAATCATTCATCGTATTCAGTCTGGAAGATTTTGATGGTAAAATTGAAATGGCTCTTTTCGGAGAAGATTATCTGAAGTTTGCACATTGGATAAAACCTGGAGAGTTTTTACACATTCGGGGTAAAGTGCAACAAAGGTATAATGGAGACCAATGGGAATTCAAACCGCTTAATATTAGCTTATTGGCTGATATCAGGCAAAAAATGGTAAAAGGAGTATCTGTTAAATTAAATATCCAGGGATTAAAACCAGAGACATTGAATAGCCTTGAAGAAGTAATCACTGGAAACCTGGGCAATACGGAATTGAAATTCACACTCTCTGATGATACGGAAAACATTCACGTTGAGCTATTTTCGCGAAAATTCAAAGTAGACCCAAACAATACATTACTCGACCAGTTAAAAAATCTTAATGAGGTGGAGTATAAAATTCTATTTTGATAGAAACTAAATATTTAAAAAAATAGTAAGTTTACGGTCTGGTAATAATTAATAAACCTCTTTTTATTTTAAAAATATGGGAAAAGCAATAGAAATCACAGATGCTAATTTTGAAGATATAACCAACACAGATAAACCTGTGCTAGTTGATTTCTGGGCTGAATGGTGCGGACCCTGCAAAATGATAGGTCCGGTTGTAGAAGAACTTGCTGCTGACTATGAAGGAAAAGCTATAATAGGAAAAGTAGATGTTGACAACAACCCTAACACTTCAGCAAAATTTGGTATCAGAAGTATCCCTACTCTTCTGGTAATTAAAAACGGGAAAATTGTCGAAAAACAAGTTGGCGCTGTACCTAAGAATGTCCTTAGCCAAAAAATTGAAGCTCATTTGTAATACATAATGATTTTCATAAAAAAATAAAAGAGACTGTCTTATCAGACAGTCTCTTTTATTTTATCCATCCCTAAGCACTTTAAAATTTATCCCTGATGATTTAATCACAGATGTAAAGCCATAGCAGAGAGAACTAGGCAACTAAAAACAAATTTCATTTTGTAAAGCTTAAATATATATAGCTACTTTCAATCAGGATGAAATACATTTTATTATTGTTATCTGCTTTAACATCATGTCTTGATAATCTTAAAGTAAAAAACGGAATTGCCTACGAAGCCAGCGAAGGATTAACACTTGTCAAAGACAGCGTTAATTATGATAAATTATTTCAAAGACTCGAGCGTTCAGAAGCTGACTTTTTTCTGACTATTAAACCTATCAAAACAGAATCGAAAATCAAGAAGGAAAATAGTTTTCTGCTGACACAAGTTCAAGTTAACGATTATAGAAAGGTTACTGTAGTTACATCGAAACCAATGATTCAAAAAGCTACAAATGAAATCAAAGATGTAATATTAATTAAAGAACCGAAGTTTGACGAAACGATTAAAAATGAAATTAAACCTATCATCATTAAAGATTCAGTTCTTCCTCTCATAAAGCCTGCAATAGATACTATATGGACAAAAAGAGATACAGGAGATACTGAATTTCAGGAAATGGATACTAAAAAGACTAAAAAGAAAAAGAAGTTTTTATTCTTTAAAAAAGAGAAATCAGAATCTGATTGATTCTGATAATTATCTTATAGGAATGATCCAGTCTGAATGTTTGAAATGATGCCAGGAAACCTTAGCCAGATTTACTTTGGGATCAATGAAAACTTCAAGGTCTCTTCCATTCAAACTTAAATGAGAGTCGGCAAAGATCTGCACAGACTTCTCTCCTTTTTCTTCCATCTCCTGTTTCAAATACTGCACATATTGCCATATCATATCAGGATCTGAACACATGGAGTGATACTGAGAAACTGATATTTTATGCTGAGGATAATCGTGCATAAGTATCCTTCCCTTCGCATCTTTTACAACAAATGATAAAGTACCATGCTTGGAATTTAACATCATTCTCCAGGCCATAGAATAGCCTTCTTCATTCCAGTTCACATCTCCTTCATAATGGCAATGGCGTAGTGGTACATAAATCTGAACCACTGCATAAAGCATGAGGATATAAGCTAGAGAAGGCTTCTTTTCTTCCTCCTTCAATGTTAAAGGAGCCACAGTCTGGGTTTTAAATAAAACCTTACCAATTAAAGAAGGAGGGAAATAAAGAATTAATGCACCGATCATTAAGAAAGGGAATGTACCTACCTGAAATACAATGGCATTAAAAAGATTAAAGAAAACAGCCATCACAACAGCGGATTTCCTCGTTTTTGACCAAAGTAAAAGAGGCACTATAAAAAGATCAAAACAAAGTCCGCCATAAAAAACAAGATACTTCATGAAGTCAGATCTGAATAAGCATCCGACTATTGGCCAGTTGCTGCACTCAGCAAACTTGTAAGAAAGTGGTTTCATCGCAAGCCAGTCCGGATTGACCTTAGCAATACCTGCGAATATAAATACTATAGAGATCTGAAAAACAAGAATATAATGACACCACGCTGAACAGTTTTTTTCTTCAGTGACAACTCTTCTTTTAACATCCATCGATAACCTTTTATGAGCAGGAATAACCATCATTAAAAACGCTAGCAGGACCATCAGATAGTAATGATTATTATAATGAGCCTTCTGCATGAGATAACTCCCCCACCACATAAAAGCAAAGAGAACGGAAGCCAACCTGTAAAAATATCCTGCTGCTATAGCAAGACCAAGCAAGGCCATTACTATATAATAGAAATACATTCCATTGCCAGGTAAAGGCTTTAGCCATTCAATGCCGATATAGTTGAATACATATTTTGGTTCAATAAAAATATCATAAACCCAACCAGTAAGTATTGCCCCAGAGGTTTCAATAAATATGATAATTCCAAATACAATTCTGAAAGCAACAACTCCGCTATTGTCTATTCTTTTGAACAGGCTCTCCATTTGAAAAATTTAATACTAAAAATCGCAAAACTACAGAGTAAAAACAAATACCATTCAGCAGATAAAATAAAAGCCTGCTAAAAATAACGGGCTTTGTAAACAATGAAATTAAACAACAAATCAATTCTTTTTTAGCAGACTATCCAAACCTGCATTAACCCAAGCCTGTTTTTCTTTATTATAAGTCCAGGTAAGATTTGGAAATTCCACATAAGTGATATCGTTTTTATACTTTTCGATATTGCCTTTTGTGATATATTCCTGAAGCAAGATTACACCTTTATCTTGAGCTTCTTCTTCTGACAAAATAGGTGTCAGGAAGATCTCTTCAAAGTCTGTGATTTTGCCATTTGCATCTTTTCTGAATTTTCCAGCCTCCGCTCTTTTGTTGGATTCATAAAGACTTGGCACCCTTCTTATTACCATAAAATAATGAAACCCTTCTTTATCAATGTAGTATTGATCTAATGAAAAAAATCTTTTGCGTTGCTCATATCCGTCTCTGAATTGTTCTTCAAAACGTGTCTCCGTATTGGCACCAGCCTGAAGTTTATCCATTTGAATAATCAGTGCAGTAAGCAAACTATCTTTTTGCCCACCTGTAAGAAGGTTTTCCGGATTAAAAGACTTCTTACAAGACAAAAATACACTAGTTAATAAGATAAATATTATTGATTTCTTTAGCATGATCTCTCCTGTTTATAATGCTTCAGATATTTAGATTATAAAAAAGCCGGAAATAGGTGCTTCCGGCTTTTAGGGAATTATTTGATTGGATTTTAGTAAGCTTTGTTTTTAGGATCAAACTCTGTCCATCCTTGCATCCAGTTATTAGAACCATCGAATGCACCTACGAAAGAAGTTTGCTCAAGACCTGCAGGTACCGCTTTAGAACCTGAAAGAAGAGGCGAACCTGCTTTCAATAATGGATTAGGATTAGAAAGTTCGAATATGTTTGCAACATTTGAACTTGAATCTATCTTCTGATTAACGACACCAGCAAAGTAATCTGCTAGGTTAAATCCTGCAAGAGTTCTATTGTTAGCAGCAAAACCTGTTGTATCATTACCATTGCCAGAACTGAATGCAGCAAGTGTTTTATATCTGCTTAAGAAGTTACCTGAGAATTTTGAACCAGAGTTAGTTTTCTCAAAATTTACAGCTGTTGGGAAACCTATTATAACGCTGTTATAAATCGATTGCGCTGTATTTCTTCTTAAATGCGCTCCCTGACCATAACTTCCATTGATATCACCAAATGTATAGTTATATATTTTCTTTGATGCTGAAGCTACTGATTTCACTTTGAAAGCATAAGGACCAAGAACTGTAATATTGGAAAACTGAGCAGCTGTTAATGGAACCTCAGGACCGCCCGTTGCATTGTTATCTGATTCAAACCCATTAGAAAGAGAGATATCAGCAATAGAAGGATCTCTTACTACTATTCCATACTGTACATTACCTGAGAAACCGTTATCAGTATCGAAATCATCATCCCAGGTTCTATAAGCCACAAGATATTTAGCATTTACCGTACCGCCGAACCATTCAAAAGCATCGTCTCCGGAGAAAGATACCTGAACGTGATCCACTTTAGTGGAACGACCAACACTTCCAAAAGTCAGACCATTTAATTCATTATCTGGAGAAAGCGCTATACCTGCAAACTCAACTCTTACATACTGGAATTCACCTGAATTGTCATCAGCATCGGTTCCACCATGTTTACCGCTTTCTCCTGCCTGAGCACTGATACCTTCAATGTTAACATTAGAACCTCCATTATTTGGTGCTTTACCAAGGATAACTATTCCACCCCAATCTCCATAGTTTTTATATCCTGCAGGTGCACCTGAAGTAAATATAATAGGATTGCCGGATGTTCCTGTTGCATGGATTTTAGCCCCTCTATCAATAACAAGAGCACCTTTGGTTACTTTATCTCCCATAATAACAGTACCTGCAGGAATAGTCAGTTCTGCCGGAGCAGTAACATAAACATTACCTTTCAAAATATATTTTTTTCCTGCATCAAGTGTCATACTTTGATTAATGGTACCTTCAAGAGTAACATCATTTGACGGAGTTACTATAGAATCCTCTTTATCTTTTTTACAAGCAAAATTTACCGCCATTAATGCCGCAAGAAAAATTGATGATAACCTTTTCATAATTTAATTTATTGTTTGTTTTAACCTTTAAAGCTTCACAAAGCTAAGCTCCCTGTATTAAGCAAATGTTAAGCGCTTGTTAGTAAATGTTAAAATCAAAAGGGCCTTTATCGGTAATTGACAAAGGCCCTTTTATATTCTATGAACTAATTTCTGTTAAAAAGTATAAGATATACCAGCTGTTATATATTGTCCTCTTCTGTTCTTCTGGAAGAACCCGTCGACAGAGGTAATCTTTGAATCAAAGTTTGAATCGTACATTAATTTATACTGCTGATTGAACAGATCCTGTACCCCGATCTTTACAAGGAATCTATTGGTAATACCTTTGGTTATCGTTAAATCCATCACATTTCTGGGCATTTCATAAATCGTCGGAGTATTGTTATTTCCAACTAGGAATATTCTCTTACCAATAACATTGTAGAGCAATGTTATTTGCCAGCGGGTATCTGGGTTGTTGTAGTAAAGACCTACATTGATAACATATGGAGATTGTCCCTGCATTGGCCTTGATTTTTCTTTGATATCTGTATTCCCAAGATCTACACGGCTTCTTATAACTGAAGCATTTGACACAAGACTAAGGTTTTCTAAAAATTTACTATTGGAAATAAATGAAAGAGATTTTCTCAGCTCCAATTCCGCCCCCACACTGCTTGATTTCGGTGCATTTCCATAAGTAAATACAGGTAATGAAGCGCCCTGTTCATTATAAATCTCTATTGGATTTATGAAACTTTTATAGAAAACACCCAAAGCTATATTCTCAGAAGGTGTAGGATACAGTTCCCATCTCAAATCATAGTTATTAATGTTTGCAATTTTTAATTTCGGATTACCAACATAGTTAACGTTATACTCAAAGTCATAATAAGAGAAAGGTGCAAGCTCTCTGAAATTACCTCTGTTAACAGTTCTGCTGTATGCAGCTCTTACAAGCATCTTTTCGCTGAATTTATAGCTAAGATTTGCAAAAGGAAGTAAATTGGTATTAGAAGAATTAACTTTGTCATTTGCATTGAACGATGGTGTAGTCAGCTCCTGATGATAGTTTTCCAAACGTAGTCCTGTTGAAAGATTAAAATTGTTAAGAAACCCAAAAGAAGTCCCGACATATCCTGCAGATAAAAAGCTGTTGGCCTGATAAGCATCTGTCAGGTTGGTTCCCTCTTCTAGTACTAGTTTGTTTGGGGCTATATTTCCAGGACCAAATATCTGGTCAACAGGCTGACCATTAAAATTCTGATTTTCCGGTAATGAAGGATTCTCAAAATCAGCCCATTTATAGGATAACCATCTTGCTTCAAAATCTCTTTTCTTATATTCAAAATAATAACCACCTTTTACTATGATTGGCTTTGTCGTATCCGAATCTTTAAAGTTATGTTCAAGATCTCCGCTAGTCATCACAAGATTTTCGTTCATATTGGAATAAAATCTTGCGGCATCAAAAGTGGAAGCTGAAGATGGAATTTGTATTTGAAAAGCCTCATTTGATCCTGTAGGTCTCTGAGTCCTCACCCTTCTGTAATCTGGCTCATTCCTGTTTATATTGCTATAACCAACTGTCCAGTTAAATTTTGTCTTATCATTAGTAAGATTGTGCTCACCCTGCAACTGGCCCATGTAGATACCTCTGCTTAAATACCAAATAGCAAGATTCTGAAGATCATACTTATTCATCAGATCAACTCCATTTCTTTCTGTAGTCTGATTAGTTCCTAATCTGGTATATAGATTTCTGAATAAAATTTTATTTCTTGAATTGTATTCAAATGTCCAGTTTGAAATAAGTCCAACGTTCACATTTCTTGAATACTGGGCATCATTTACACTTGTTCTCTGAGGTGTATTCTGAGTGCTTTCATCGTAAGCATCGTACGAAGCTCTTGAAATCTTGAAATAAGTATAAGCATTGGTATAGTTTACTGAAGATATGTTTGAAACCTTAACACCTTTCACAAAAAATCTTCTTGAAAGATTAATATTGAATCTCATATCAGGCAATGCTGTTGTTGATCGGGTACTCCATGAATTCTTGAACGACTTACTTACATCAAAGAGCTGATTGCTATAGTAGCTTCTTAAATTGTCTTTTGGAAAATCTGAAGGAAGACCTCTTTTGGAATCTACTCCAATGAAATCTGTTCCGCTGCCTTTTTCAAGGTGAAGGTTATTAAAAGTTGTTCCAATCCTGTCTGACAGAGAGAACCCAATTTGAGTAGCATTTGTATCTACAATATTTCTAGTATACACTTTGATAACAGCTCCTGCGAAATCACCAGGAAGATCTGCTGCCCCTGATTTATATATTAAGAGCCTGTCCAGAAGTCCGCTTGGTATCACATCGAAAGAAAAGCTTCTTCTGTCAATCTCAGTGCTTGGAGCCATCATGTCATTAAGCATAACGGCATTATACCTTTCACTTAATCCTCGAACAACAACAAATCTGTTATCTACTACAGTAACGCCAGGTATTCTTCGCATTACGTCTGCGGTAGTCCTGTCCTGCGACTTACTTATCTGTTCTGCGGAAACACCGGTAACAACCTCCTCGCTTTCTTTAATTTCCTGCACCACAGCTTTTTCACTGTTAGTTACTTTTGTTCCGGTAACAACCACTTCTGCAATTTGCTCCGGATCAGTTTTCATCTCTATATTTAGCTTTGTAGTTTCATCTGCTTTGATGATTACATTATAAACCAGCTTATTTTCATAACCAAGGTATTCGACTTTGAGAGTATACGTTCCAGGCTTTACCCCTTTAATCAAATAATCACCATCAATACCTGTTGCGGTTCCGAGCCCTGTCCCCTCTACTAATACTGTTGCTCCGATCAATGATTCACCTAGAGAGTCTTTTACAATTCCTGAGACACTGCCTGTTTGAGCGAATACATTGCTTTGAGTAAAAACAAGAATTGAGAAGAGAAAAATTAAAATAGAATAAAACTTATTCATATCAGTTTGGATTTGTTTTTCTTTATCGGCAACAAAATTAAGTAGAACCGAACTGATAAGACCTCAATAAGCAGTTAAGGAAATATTAACAAATTATATCCAATGTTAAGGCAATGTTAAAAGCCGACAAGTAAAGGGGACACCTTACCTGAGTTTTTATTGATGCCATCGCTTGAAGCGATGGTATCAATAATGTGATAGCATCAATAAAAAAGCGAAAGCCCTTATTAAGAACTTTCGCTTTTAAAATCAGATTATTTTTAGAGTTAATTCTGTAAAACTTTTTTAGTATTCTCTATTGCTCTGAAGGATTCATTATAAAATCTGTCCATGAAAATCTTAGACAATTTAAATTGTTCTTCATCCAGAGAATAGTACACCCTTGGCCCATCTATCGCACCTTTAATAAGTCCAGCTTCTTTAAGATCTTTAAGATGCTGACTGATAGTTGACTGGGACAATGGAAGTTCATTAACGATACTTCCGCACAAACAAGGCCCTTTTGCAGCTAATAACTCCATAATAGCGACTCTGGCCGGATGAGCAAGAGCTTTTGCCAATACAGAAATTTTCACCTGATGCGCCTGAAATTCATTCCTTTTTGTAATAGCCATGTGAAAAAATTTTATATCGCAATTTTACGTTCTTTTATCAGAAAAACAATACATTTCTTGAATAACCATTAAATTATTTCACTGTAACTATTTTGTACTGCCTGCACTTTAACAAATAATTCAATATAGCTTATTCATTACTTTCTAAAAGTAACTTGATTACATTTGCGACTGAAATATGAAAGTTATATCGCACGATCCTTATGCTGCCCTCAGAATAGCGGATTTCAGATTATTTATCTTTTCAAGATTGTTTTTGACTTTGGCCATACAAATGCAGACAGTAGTTGTTGGATGGCAAATTTACGACCTGACAAAAGATCCGCTTGCACTAGGTCTGATAGGACTTGCAGAGTTTCTTCCTTCTATATCCGTCTCGCTGATTGCAGGACATATAGCAGACATAGTACCCAGAAAAAGGATAATTCTGACCTGTATGTTTCTGTTACTTTTTTGCACAAGTTCGTTGTTTTATTTTACAACTGACTTGTCGACATTCCTTTCCAGGTATAATGTGCTACCAATTTATATAGTAATCTTCATAAGCGGATTTGCAAGAGGATTTATAGGACCATCGCTTTTTTCTTTTATGCCACAGCTGGTTTCGAGAGAGATTTATGCCAATGCCATCACTTGGAACTCAAGTACCTGGCAGGCTGCTGCTGTTGGAGGCCCTGCACTGGGAGGACTTATATATGGATTCCATGGAATCAGTATATCCTACTTTACAGATCTCTCTCTTATGATAATTGCAATAACCCTAATGAGCTTTGTAAAAAGCAGACCTGTACCACCTTCTGATGAAAGTACAAATTCTATATTTGAAAGAATTAAAGTAGGAATCAAATTCGTATTCACAAATCAGCTTATTCTTAGTGCTATCAGTCTGGATTTATTCGCGGTACTGTTTGGAGGAGCAGTAGCGCTGCTTCCCGTTTTTGCTAAAGACATTTTGAATGAAGGTCCACAGGCTCTTGGTTATCTGAGAGCCGCTCCTGCTCTAGGGGCAGTGACAATGGCCGTAATCATGGCTTATAAGCCAATAAAACAAAAGGCTGGATTAAAAATGCTGGGTGCTGTAGCTGGCTTTGGACTGGCAATGATTGTATTCGCTGTTTCTAAAAACTTCTGGCTGTCGTCCGCTGCACTGCTAGTGAGCGGAATTTTTGATTCAATCAGTGTCATTATCCGGTCAACACTTGTACACACACTTACTCCGGAAAGTATGAAAGGAAGAGTATCAGCAGTTAACAATATATTTATAGGATCATCAAATGAACTTGGGGCATTTGAATCAGGCGTCGCTGCGAGATTGTTGGGTGTAGTGCCTTCTGTAATTTTTGGGGGATGCATGACTTTGCTTGTTGTAGCAGTAACCCGTATAAAAGCAAAGAAGCTTGAATCCCTTGATCTGGACTAAGCTTCTTTCTTTAAACACATTAACTATTAAAATCAATTATCGCTTAAAACAATATTTTGTAATTCCTCTCTTTTTAAGACCATTTCATTCAACTCAGGATGTTCTATCAGGTAATTGGCAATGTAAGAACAGGATGTTTTAATTTTCAAATTATTCTTTTTAGCAAACTTCACTACATGTTCTATCACTTTTTTAGCGATGCCTTTGCCCCTCAAATTCTGAGGAACAAATAAAACACGCAGGTCAATTATGCCATCAAATCTTTCGTATTTAAGTGTTGCGCTGCGGCCAGCTATATCTATATAAAATTTTTTATACTGCTGATCATGGTTAATTTTAAGCGTCATCTCATCCTCCTTTTTCAAATTTTCAAAAAACGTATTTAATTATCTAACCCTCCGGAAAGTCAAATTGTTATATACATTAATATCTAGGAAACAAAGGATTTTGTGGAATTCGTTCAATTAAATACAACTTTCCACTACTCAATGTAAATCGCTGTCTAAAGCTTAAATTTGGCGATGGAAGATGATTTCCCCAATAATCCTTTTTTGCCAACCAAAACGATATTAGACTCATCCAGAAAGAGTGTATAATCTTTTACAAGAACCAGTTTATCCT
This sequence comes from Bacteroidota bacterium, assembly GCA_023428135.1. GTDB lineage: Bacteria > Bacteroidota > Bacteroidia > Cytophagales > Cytophagaceae > Sporocytophaga. The sequence continues at coordinate 177,440 of JAEYZG010000032.1, forward strand.
GATTAGGCAGTACAATATTTTTTAAGATCTTCCCAGACTTCCTGTCAAATGAAACCATATTGATAGAGTGTGGGGCAACGTCCATTCCTTCAGTTGTGGCATATAGGATTCTAATATGATCTTTAGGAGAATTATCAAGGACGAATGAAATTGTATTCAAACCATCATTCGCAGGATAAACCTGATTTTTTGCCAGATAACTGCTCCATTCTTTATCTCCATCCTTATTAAACGAATAAAGGATAATTCCCTCCGCCTGCACGTGCCCAAGAATTTCGACGTTGTGAGATTTATCAAATGCTTCCTTTTTTATGTGAGGATATCCATCAGCATAAAGATCCCTTTTTTCAAGGGCCATCATCACTGATTTATCAGAGTTAACGATAAAATGAGTCAGGTCGTAATCCATCCAATTCTCCTCACCTTTCAGGTTTTTATTTTTCTTCCGCTCCTTTGCTATTGTATTTTTCATCTCATCCGTCAATTCTTCATAGACAATCATATCAATGCTTTTCTGGGTAAAATTACATTTTGTGTATTTCACACCTGTAAATTTATCTTGAGAAAGTTCCAGATTGGCTATATAGATACCATCATCCTGAAATGATACATGGAAATCATCTTTCTGATGATTTGAGCCAGGAAACTCTATAATGTCAAAATCTTTGGTTTCTAAGCTATACCTGATAAAATTGACCTTACCAAAGTTGTTTACATTGATCAGATAGATCAAACCTTGATTGTCAACGTAAATACCATTATTTATGAAGTCATTATCAATACCTACTTTTCCTCTTGACAAGAGATTACAATGGTTGTCGTAAACACTTATACTGGCAGAGAGATTTTTTTCTCCATAATTAAACACATAGGAAACGAACTTTTTATTGTCCGGGGAGAAGTGAACGTTATGTTTATATTCAAAGGGTGTGACAAAATTATGATTGGCATGTTCACATACGACATCAAGGAAAGTTTCCTTCACTTTTCCCTTATGCGGATGCATTTCCCATTCCCCTACTTCATAAGCCTCCAGTTCTTTATTCCAGATTCTTGAACCATTTAAAATATCAAAACCATATGCTTCCATTCTGGTCTTTTTTTCTGATTCATTATGAATCACGGAAAGTAAAACCAATTCTTTACCATTATAGTAAAGGTCTTTGTAATCTTCATAAGCCTCGACATTAAGATTTACCTTCCATATTGAATTTAATTCATTGTTATATCTTTCAAGAGAAAATTCTGATTTACCCGTCTGATTCCCTTTTACCTTGGCCAGCGTAATAAAATCTGTGTCAGAGATCCGAACAATATCATTTCTTCCATCAGGCTCGCTGTATGGACTTCCTAGTCCAAATTCCTTGTTTAACAAAAGGGTTTGCGAATGCAAAGTTGAAGTCAGGCTTAAAAACAGTATCAGGACAGTTAATAAAAATCTCATAGAATATCGGTTAAAATGGAGGACAAATTTAACCAATTCCTGATTTCGAAAAAAGTGTTTTAGGTTAGTTCTCGGTGAATATTAATCACTTGTGGAATAATCAGATGAGCTTCATCATTCAGAATGCTAAAGTCCGCCAGCTTTTGTTTTTCCTCATCTTTCATCTGCCTTTCAAGAATAGCTTTGATATCTTCCTGGGTTCTGAACGGATCTCTTTTAATTATTCTCCTTATTCTGAGATTTTCAGGAGACAATACCAGAATGGTTTTATCAAGATCCTTATATGAACCAGCCTCAAAAAGTAAAGCAGCTTCTTTGAGTGTATATGGAACGTTTCTTTGAGACAAGTGCCAGTCTTCGTAATCCTTTTTTACAGCTGGATGCACGATAGCGTTGAGTTGTTCCAGTAAAACAGGATTATGAAAAGCCTTTGATGAGATAAGTGACTTGTTAAGTTTTCCTCCAGAATATGCTTCATTTCCGAAAAGTAAAGAAATGCCATCAACCACTTCACTGTTATTTTCCATCAGCCATTTTGCTCTGTCGTCCGCATAGTAAACGGGAATACCCAATACGGAAAACACCCTGCTGACGGTTGTTTTACCACTGCCAATACCACCAGTAATTCCGACCTTCAAAATCTCCTTATTCTTCATCACTTACTTTAATAAAAGCGGGGGTGAAATAAAAGCGATAAACAAAAGAAGGTTTCTTAACCAGTTTTGCTTTAATAGTCTTATCCCGATTCAAATTATGATAATCAACCACAACCTTAAAATCTTCTTCCTTAGCCTGGTTTCTGGAATTTTTATTAACGAAATAAGACAAGATGACAGTTTTTTCAGACAACTTTTTACCTTCAGGGAAATTCACCTTTTGAAGCGAAAGCACAATATTTTCTTTTTGCACCTTCTCTACTTCAAATTTGACTTTAACCTTAGGTACGCTCAGGACAATCTCCGGAGAGTAAGAAGTTTCGGTCTTTACATCCTCATCATAGGAAGAGGAGATATTAGTCTGAGGGATAAAAAGGTTTAATGTATCAGGAAACTCCTTTACCTGGGAATAACTACCGCGGACAGTAAGAGTATCGGGAAAAATCTTTATCGGTCCGACAATCATATATCCGGGAGCCATAGAAATTTTTGAAGTATCCGCAGCAATTACAACTTTCTTCTTTTTAAGCTTCTCAAATGGCAAATACAAGGAGTCAGTCAAAACATAATTCACCTTAAGGTCATCCAATTGCTGACTCACAATATGATAAAGCTGTTCAGAAGACATATATTTCTTCTTAGGAACCCTATTGATTTCAATATGAATAGGAGGTGTTTTAAACCAGAAAGTCTTCCTAAAAAAATTCCATCCATAACCAGATGCATTAATTCTGATTTTGGATGGAAGTTTCTCGACAGCAACCAGCTTGTCTTCAGGATAATCAAATATTACAGGATAAGTGATATTGGATGTGTAATCATCATTCATAGCATTCAAAAACCAGAATGTACTGGCTGCTACAATACATAGTATTACTGCCCGCCAGTCTGCTTTGATACCCAATATGAACTTACCTTTACTCAATCGGATTAAGATTTGGCAGCAGGAGTCTGAGTTCTTTTTGTTGCCTCAGCAGAGATTGCTGATTTTTCAAATTTAAGTCTCACACCTTTGTCTACTTCCAGAATGATGGTATCATCGTTTTCTACACTGGAAACTTTTCCATGAAGACCACCAATTGTAACAACATCATCTCCTTTTTTTACGCTTTCTCTAAATTCCTTTTGTTCTTTTGTCTTTTTCTGTTGTGGTCTGATCATAAAGAAATAAAATACCACAATGATAACACCGAAAAAAACAAGGGATACCCACTGATCTCCTCCTTGTTGCGCCTGCAATAAAATGTTTAGGTTCATAATTTAATTAGTAATTATTTAGGTTTTATTGGTTTTTAAAAGGACCAGACAGATTCTTTTTTGTAATTACTTCCGCCTCTATTTCCAGCTTTGTTTCCGCAGGCTCAGTATTGGCCAATACAGTTACTGTCTTACTTATTTTTCCTTCTTTTCCAGAGCTATTGTATTTCACTTCCAACTTTCCATCCTGTCCAGGCTGAACAGGCTCTTTGGTCCATTCAGGAATGGTGCATCCACAGGAAGCCTTTACATCTCTGATGATAAGAGGAGCTGTTCCTGTATTTTTGAAAGTAAAAGTATGTTCCACAATTTCTCCTTCATTGATTTTACCGAAGTTGTGGCTACTTTCAGCAAAGGTTATCTGAGTAGCTGCAAGTTCTTCTTCCTTTTTCACATCGACAGAGTCTCCAGTTACAGGAGATTCGGTTGTTTCAGAAGTTCCGGTTGATTCCTCACCTTTCTTATCACATGCAGAAAGCATCAACGCTCCTGCCATACTCAAAGAAAAAATTAGTTTAAAAGCGCGTTTCATATTAGGTGTTGGTTAATTAAAATGTATTAAAGGTTCTTTATAACATTTTTAGTAAATTCTTTGGTTGAGGCTTTTCCTCCAAGATCACCGGTACAATGATCTTTAACAGCAAGCGTCAGATCAAGAGCTTTATCAATCTTCTTGGCAACTGCCTGTTCTCCCATATGCTCAAGCATCATTACAGAAGATTTAAGGATAGCAGTAGGATTTGCGATACCTTTACCTGCTATATCCGGAGCCGAACCATGAACAGCTTCAAATATTGAAGCTTCCTTTCCGATATTTGCTCCGGCTACAATCCCGAGACCACCGACAAGACCAGCACAAAGATCTGAAAGAATATCACCGAAAAGATTGGTAGTAACGATCACATCAAACCTTTCGGGTCTGACTACCAGCTGCATGCACATATTATCGATAATAATTTCTTCTTTCTGAATGTCAGGGTATTGTTTGGCAACTTCTTCGCCTGCCTGAAGGAATAACGCTCCGGCTTGCTTAAGAATATTTGCTTTATGTACCAGAGTAACTTTTTTACGGCCGTTATTTTTAGCATATTCAAACGCCTCTTTCACAATCTGGTAACAGCCTACTTTAGTTACACGGGCTATTGAATCTGCGATACCCAGACGTTCGTCGTAATATTCTAATCCTGAATAAAGTCCTTCTGTATTTTCTCTTACAATGACCAGGTCTACATTTGAGAATTTAGTAACCAGTCCTGGAATATTTTTACAAGGTCTTAGATTGGCATAAAGATCAAATAGCTGACGAAGCTGCACATTGATACTTTTAAACCCCTTGCCTACCGGAGTTGAAATCGGGCCTTTCAAACCGATTCTATTCTTTTTTAAAGAAGCAATCAACTCATCTGGTATAAGTTTTCCTCCTTTGTCAACAGAAATTTGGCCTGCGTTTATTTCCTCCCAATTGATCGGGGCGCCGGCTGCACTGAAAATATCCTTAACAGATTCAACGATCTCCGGGCCTATTCCATCGCCCGGAATTAGAGTAACCAGCTTCTTCATAATTCAAAAATTTAGGGACTTTATTAAAAATTACTTACGACCTTTAATCTGATCTATCAGGCTTTCCACATCTCCCAGAAGCTCCTCTGCTCTAACTTTTGTATCATTGATCACCTTTTGCCCTTCTGCTCTGGCAGCAGTATGAGGCAAATCTTTTTCTTCCATTAACTGAGCAATAAGTTCCTGAAGTTTGGTTTTATATTTATCAAGCTGAAAGCTTAATTTATCTCTGGTATTTTTTCCTTTATCAGGAGCGTAAAGGATACCAATGATTGCGCCTGCTGTAGCACCGGCCAGAAAAGCCAGGAAGGTTTTAGAACTTTTGCTCATGTCAATATAAATTTATATTTATAACTTTTTAGTCTTCTTTTAAAAGTTAAAAGCTGAAAGTTTAAAGTTAAAAGTTTAAAAGATCTCCCATAAAATCTTCAACTTTAACTTAGCTTAGTTTACACCATTCATTCCGGTCTTCGCTAATTGCCCCACTTAAGGTGATAGCTTCTCGTTTTAATGAATTTCCCGCTCTTAAAATAAAAGCCTGCCAGAGGACTGGGAGACGCCAGCATGGCGTCTCTACGATTTATTCCTGTTTTTATTCAACTTTAAGCTTTGTACTTTAAACTTAAAACTTATTTGTTGTCGATCAAGCCTCTTCCGCTTTTCTTAATAACCCCTGATTTCACCAACTCTTCAGAGACTTTATCAAGTACACCGTTTACAAATTGTTTGCTTTTAGGTGTACTGTATTCTTTTGAAATTTCAATATACTCATTAATGGTTACTTTCACAGGAATACTCGGAAAATGTATCATTTCTCCTATGGCCAGTTTAAGGATAATTTTATCTGTAGCTGCTAACCTTTCAATATCCCAGTTTTTAATCTTATCCTCCACAAGTTTCTCCAACTCCTCTTCATCAGCTACAGTTTTATCATAAAGTTCTCTGTAAAATTCCTGATCTTCTTCCCAGTTGCCTGAAATTTCCAGAAGTTCAAAATCTTCCGGTTTGTCTTCCTCTATTTCTTTCAGGGTTTTAACTACCAGACTTTTTATGATAGATTTATCTTCTGTCCAATAAATATCACCCTCTTCGAAGAACCCATCAACAATTTTACTTTTGAATATCAGTGTTTTTAAAAGATAAAGAATAAATGCTTTATCCGTTTCAAAGTCAGAAGGTTTCATTAGATATTCCCGATATTCCTTATCCGGGCGAACAATATCTCTGTAAATACTTGCTATTTCCCCTTCTCTCCAGCTGATGTTCTTTTTGATCCTTGCAGCCTCAATATGTTTATTCAACGCTAAAGCTTCAACTAACTTGTTTTGTTTCAGTTTGATTTCATTAAGAGCATCTTCCGGGGTAATGATAAATTTATTCTTATTCTTGTTAAAGTTAAATTCTGCCTCTTCTGCGATTTTATATGGCAACATCAGGAATTTGATGTATCTCTCATAGATTGAATTTACGTTTTCCCCCAGCAATACCCTGAAATATTTGCGGTCTTTGTCGACCTGCCTCTTGAATTCATTTCTTGCATTCAGGACTGCAACTTTTACTTCAGGATCAGCCTCTGTATCAATAACACTCTGGTGTAAAAAACTTCTTTCGTATACCTTTTTGGCATGCTCCTTTTGCTTGTGCAGCTTTTCATAGTCTGGCCTTTCCGGGGCATTAAGATCCGGAGCAAATTTTTCATCCATGTAATCTTTTCCCAGCTCAAAATTTGACACCTCAGACTGACTTAGTGCATAGAGCGTTTGCATCACTTTTACTCGTAATAGCCTCCTGTTTAACATCGCAGAATTGTAAAGAACGTTTTTTGTATTTTAATTAAAATTTCAGAATCTTCCGGACTTCAACTTTTTAAACTTTATTTAGTTTATCTTTGAGTTGAATACCTTCTTAAATCCCGGGAGCAATATTAGTTTTTTTTTCACTCCTTTTCAATTTTAAGAAGGGATGGATTTTAAAATTAAGTATTAATTCGTTGTGAAGGAGTTAAATTACCTCAATAAATATTTCTACAAGTACAGAACCCAATTTCTACTTGGACTCGGCTTTATAATTTTATCAAAAGTTTTCGCTACAGTACCTGCTGTAATTGTTCGATGGGCAATTAACTATGTTACTGAAAGTTACAACAGAACGAGCACTAAAGGTATTGAAAAATTTTTTTTTCAAACTGATAACTTTACCTATAACATTGCAATGGCCGGGCTTGCCATTATTGGCTTGGCAATACTCAGCGGGCTCTTCCTTTATTTTCAGAGGCAGACTATAATAGGTACTTCAAGGCTTATCGAATTTGATCTCAAAAACGAAATTTATGAGCATTACCAGACTTTACCTCTTAGTTTTTACAGAAAAAACAATACCGGAGACTTACTAGCGAGAGTTTCAGAAGATGTCAGCAATGTGAGAATGTATTTAGGACCTGCTGTTATGTACATCCTGGATCTGATTGTACTTTTTGCAGTTACGGTGCCTATCATGTTTTTCGCAAATGCAAAACTTACATTATTTGTGTTGCTTCCGTTACCAATTCTTGCGCTGTCTATATTTCTGATAGAAAACCTTATCGTTAAAAAATCTCTGGCTATACAAAAAGAGCTTTCTGCACTATCAACCTACTCTCAGGAATCTTTTTCCGGGATTAGAGTGGCTAAGTCGTTTGTCAGAGAGGACAAAATCTCTCAGGGGTTTGCAGATGCCAGTGAGGTTTACAAAGCTAAATCTCTTGAACTTGCAAGGGTAAATGCATTTTTCTTCCCGGTTATTCTAGGACTTATTGGGTTAAGTACAATCATGGTCTTATATGTAGGAGGTAATGAATTGATTGAAGGAAGATTGCACTATGGTAATATTCCGGAATTCTTTTTGTATATCAACCGTCTGACCTGGCCTGTTGCTTCTCTTGGCTGGACAACCAGCCTGGTGCAGAAAGCGGAAGCTTCACAGGGAAGAATTAATGAATTCCTGAAAACAAAGACAGATATTGTCTCTCAGAAAAATTTCAGCAAAGATCTTCAAGGAGAAGTTGAATTCGATAATGTTTCCCTTGTTTATCCGGATACCGGAATACCCGCACTTAATGGTGTTTCCTTTAAAGTAAAAGCGGGTGAATCTCTGGCCATCATAGGAGGAACAGGCTCTGGTAAATCTACTATTGCCAATCTTATCGTAAGACTTTACGATAGTTCACAAGGAAGCATTAAGGTTGACAATGTTCCAATCAGGGATTATGATATTCAATCCTTAAGAGCACAATGCGGATACGTTCCTCAAGATGTCTTTCTTTTCAGTGACTCTATCAGAAATAATATTGCATTTGGTTCACTATTCATTGGAGAAGATCAGGTTATACAGGCAGCTAAAGATGCAGATTTGTATCAAAACATTGTAGAGTTTCCAGACAAGTTTGATACTGTTCTTGGTGAAAGAGGAATTACCCTGTCAGGCGGACAAAAGCAGAGATTGTCCATTGCCAGAGCTATTTCAAGGTCTCCTAAGATATTGATTCTCGACGATTGTCTTTCAGCTGTTGATACCAAAACAGAAAACACTATTCTTAACAACCTTAAGAAAATAATGAAAGACAGAACAACAATCATTATTTCACACAGGGCATCTTCAGTGAAGCTTGCGGACCAGATTATTGTTCTCGAAAATGGTGAGGTTGCAGAAAGAGGCAATCATGAAAGCCTGATGAAACTCAATAGAATTTATAAAGCTTTATATACCAAACAGCTGGAAGAAGAAAATAAGGTGTAATAATCCAGACAAACAGACCTGAGAAAAAGAGCTAAGTACCGAAAGTACTTAGCTCTTTTTATTTTAATTGACTTAAGAAGTTCTATTTGAAATAGAATGACTGAAAGTTTACAGCTTTTGCCTTATTTCATAGGATAAAATCCAATTCATGATAATTTTATTTAAGCTTAATACAATTTCAAGGCAAAGCAATAAAACAATAAATCAACATCTATCTAACCTCCTCTTTAATAAGGTTAGTTTGCCTGAACTGATCAGGAGTAACGCCTGCCCTTTTTTTAAAAAATCGAAGAAAATATGATTTATCATTAAACCCCAGCTCATCAGCAATTTCTTTAATTCTAAAATCTGTATAAGTAAGTAAGCGCTTTGCTTCAAGTATTATCCGATCATGAATGAGATCCGATACTGTTTTATTTAAAGTACGCTTGCATAATGCATTTAAATGTTTGGGAGAAATATTAATTTTATCAGCATATTCGTTAGGCAACTTCAATTGCCTGAAATTTTCCTCTATAAGTCTTTGAAGAGTGCGAACCTTCAGAGAACGTGAATGAGGAGACTTCATCATATTTTTGCTTTCACAGTACCTCGAAATCCGAATCAGAAGCATATCCAATCCATTACGTAATATTTCTTCGCGCCCCGTTGCATTACTTGAAAATTCCCAATACATAATTTTCAGTATAGCAACAATAGATTCTTCCGCCTTTTTGTCTAACTGAAGGTAATTCTGATTAGATAAAAACTGAAACAATGGAATCTTAGTAAGATGCCGCTCTCGAATATAGTTGGTATAAAAATCCAGTTTAAAATAAATAGCGTACCCTTCGATATCATCTGAGAATTCCCAGCTATGAACCTGACCAGGCATTAGAAAATACAAAGCGAATGGTTTTACATTATAATTGATATTATCAATAATGTGCAAACCGCTGCCCTGTGTTATCAGTATAATTAAATAACAATCGTGACGATGGGGAGTCTTTGTAAAACTCATAGCCTCAAGAGTATTTTGAATAATTTTCATTTCAAAATTCAGAATATTGAATTCTGCTCCATAGAATATGTCTATCGAATAAATGGGTAAATCGGGTTTTAAATTTCTCTCCATAGCTTATAATAACTCATTAGTAAAACATTCAGGAATTTTAAAAATACTGGTACTAAGGGAACTATCTTAAAACATAAAATACCAGCAAGCAACAAGATGAAAACGAATTAAAGGGGTGAACTATTTACCTTTAAAGGGTCACAATTCACTTCAACCTATTGATCTATACAGCCTTCTAAGTAATTTAGTTCAGAACCAAATTCACTAATTACTAGCAATGGAAATTTTTAGACACAAACTTATCGAAAACGAAAAATGGATCGAGCTAACCAAGCAGCTTGAGGCTTTAAAACAGGATGCCTCAGATGCCACAGACTTCGTCAGAGAAATAGAAACAGGTAATCTTGATGCGGAATATCAAGGGGCAAATGATTCACAATCGGCACGGAAGCTGGCCGCATCACTGATCAGTATGCGTGACAAAATGAAAAAGGTCTCCATAGAAGATAAACAGCGCAGCTGGACTAATGAAGGCCTGGCCCAATTTGTCGAAATACTGAGATCAAATAATGAAAATCTAGAATCATTATCGGATAACATCATTAGAAACCTGGTAAAATATCTCAATGCCAATCAAGGCATATTATTTCTATTAAATGATGAAGACCCGAATGATCTCTTTCTGGAGGTTGGCGCATGTTATGCCTATAACAAAAAAAAGTTCCTAAAGAAAAGAATTGAACTAGGAGAAGGCCTTTCCGGTCAGGCTATCCTGGAAAAAGAGACCATCTATATGACAGAAGTTCCGGAAAGTTTTATAATGATATCTTCTGGTCTTGGAGAAGCCCTCCCTCGTAATATACTTATTGTCCCCTTAAAAATAGAAAACGAAGTCTTTGGAGTCATTGAAATAGCAGCGTTTCATCTATTTAAGCCCTTCGAAATACAGTTCATTGAAAAATTAAGTGAAAGCATCGCTTCAACCATTTCAGCTGTTAAAGTGAATGAGCGCACCCGAAAGCTCCTTGAAGAAAGTCAGTTTCAGGCTGAACAATTAAGAACTCAGGAAGAGGAGATACGACAAAACATGGAAGAGCTTTCTTCCACCCAGGAAGAGATGGAGCGGGTAATGGCTAAGATACAATCACAGGAGCGCTATATGAAAAGCATCCTTGATGCTTCCAAAGATTCCATTTTAACTATTGACAAAGACTTTAAAGTTCTCAACTTCAACATCAATTTAAAAGAGACATACAAAGCCTTAGGCTTTGATTTAACCGTTGGATTTGATATAACCAACTTACTTCCTACCGAAGAGGAAAAGCGCAAACACATTGCGATCTACAAAAGAGTTCTTGCAGGCGAAACTGTTGAACTGCCGGATAAATATAATTTTAATGGAATTGAAGCCTACTACATCTTCTTCTGGGCTCCTCTTAGAAATGAGCGTGATGAAATCATAGCTATTGCTATTTTCCTTAAAGATGTAACAGAAATAAACAAAGCTAAGGAACTTGCTCAACAGCAGGCCGAAGATTTAAAAGCGCAGGAAGAGGAATTGCGTCAGAACATGGAAGAGCTTTCTACCACACAGGAAGAGATCCATAGAATTCTTAAAGGTTCTCAGGAGAATGAAGCTTTTGTGGTGGATCTTATCAATTCAACGAATGACACCATTTTAACAATAGACAAAGAATACAAAATTATTCTTTGCAATAAAGCTACGTCCGATACTTATAGCTCATATGGGTTCAAAATAGAAAAAGGATTCGACATTTTCAGAGTGATAAGCCCTGAAGAGAAGGATAAATATAAAGCCTTGTATGACCGCGCCCTGGGAGGAGAGCATTTCGAAATAACTGAAAGCTACAAATTCGGAGAGCTGGATCAGTATTATGCGGTAACCTATAGCCCTTTGCGCAATGACAAAGGAGAAGTTATTGCTGCAGCTGCCTTTGGAAAAGATATTACAGAATCAGTTCAGGGGAAATTATTGACAGAAAAACTCTTAGGTGAATCCCAGCAACAGGAAGAAGAACTCCGTCAAAACATGGAAGAACTTTCTGCCACTCAGGAAGAAATTCAAAGGATACTTAAAGAGGTTCAAGAAAAGGAAGCCTTTGTACTGGATCTTATTAATTCATCAACAGACGCTATTTTAACTATAGATAAAGACTACAAAATTATCCTTTGCAACAAAGCGACTTCAGATACATATAAGTCTTTGGGGCTTAACATAGAAAAAGGCTTTGACATTTTCAGAGTGATCAGTCCTGAAGACAAAGAAAAATACAAAGCCTTCTATGACCGGGCCCTGAGAGGAGAGCATTTCGAAATAACCGAGAGTTACAAATTCGGAGATGTAGATATGCATTATGCAATATCTTATAGTCCTTTGCGCAATGACAAAGGAGAAGTTTTGGCTGCTGCTGCATTTACTAAAGATATTACAGAGTCTGTTCTGGCAAAATTAAAGACAGAAAAACTCTTAAGCGAATCTCAGCAACAGGAAGAAGAACTCCGACAAAACATGGAAGAACTTTCAGCCACGCAGGAAGAAGTTCAAAAAGTTCTTAAAGAGATACAGAGCAAGGAACAATACCTGACAAATATACTTGATGCCTCTAATGACATGATTGTTACTATCGGGAAAGATCTTAAAATCATCAGCTGCAATACAACTCTGAAAAGCAACTATAAACACCTGGGATTTGAAATTGACAAAGGATTTGACATACTCAAGCTCCTCTCTCCAGAAGAACAAGCAAATCACAAAGCTATCTACTCAAGGGTTTTTGCAGGGGAAAAAGTTGAAATTGCACAACACTATACATTAGAAGACATAGACAAATTTATCAACTTTACATTTTCTCCCATAAAGGACGAGCAGGGAGAAATAACTTCTATTGCAATTTACGCGCTGGATGTAACGGAGATTACCCGAGCTAAAAACGAAGTTGAAAAAAACGAAAAATATATAACTGACCTTCTTAACCTATCAGGTGATTCCATCATAACAATTGATCGCAACTATAAAATAGTGATGTTTAACTCCATATTCAGTTCTTCATTTAAAGATTATGGTGTAACCATTGCGAAAGGATTTGACATACTAAATTTCTTTGGTGAAAAAGAACGAATAGAAAAAGCTAAGTTATATGAGCTTGTTTTTGCAGGTGAAACTTATGAAAGTATTGACCACGTCACTGAAAATGGTATGGACAACTATTATTCCGTCAAATTTGCTCCTTTATATAACAAAAGCGGAAACATAGAAAACATAGCCATTTTTGCAAAAGATGTTACAGAAATAGTTAAAGCAAAGCAGAACGCCGAGGATCTTCTCAAACAATCACATCAACAAACTGAAGAGTTAAAAGCGCAGGACGAAGAGCTTCGCCAGAACATGGAAGAAGTAAGCTCTATTCAGGAAGAGATTAATAGGCAGATGCAGGAAATGCAGATACTAAAATCCAGTCTTGAAGTCCGTGAAAAAATATTCGGAATAACGACGATATTATCTGAAGCTGATGTGCATGGAAATATTACTATGGTAAATGATAAACTATGTGAGATCTCACAGTTTTCACGGGAAGAATTAATAGGACAACCTCATAATACATTCAGGCATCCGGACATGCCTAAAGAATTATTCAAGTCTATGTGGAAGTCATTAAAAAAGGGTGAGCCATTTGTAGGTATCCTCAAAAACAAAAAGAAAGATGGAAGCCATTATTGGGTAGATGCTGTAATTGTACCTGTCAAAGACGATAATGGAAAAATAATCAAGTTTGTCGGTGCGAGGTATCACTATACAAATGACGAAATAGGTCTTAAACTATACAATGACCAGGCAAAGAAAATGAATCTCCCTACACTGTAATTTTTTTCACTTTAGTTTCCCGAACGATGAATAGGCCACTATTCATCGTTTTTTTTGCAGTATAAATAAAAGAGCCAGGCAACTTGATATACCTGGCTCTTTTACATGTATTATCTTTCTCAGTTCAGAGGTCGTTCTTTCTATTCAATGATAAGCTTTTGATTTACTTCTTCACAAACCTTAATACATCACCTTTATCAGTCTTTACAAGATATGATCCTTTAGAATAAGAAGATATATCCACTACTGAAACTGCCTTGGCAGAAGCAACAAGATTTCCAAGAGCATTATAAATTTCTATATCAGATGTTTGATTTAAATAAATAACGCCTTCTTCTGCAGGGTTAGGATAGATCATTAAAGCATCCTGACTGCCGGGAGCATCAATACTTGTTGTAACAGAACCGGCTACCAGTTCCAGCTTGGCGAAAACATCTGCATTGATGTATCCATCATTAGCTATAGATTTTTCAAGGTAGCGGGAACCTATAAAATTTTCCCGGGTCTGCTGTTTGTCATTATCACAATAAGCCAGGTTAAAACCCATTATCTTTCCTTCATTCAAAGTTAAAGGAGTGTTGTTTTGTCCATAAACAAAATTATCACCGAATACCTTTACAGAAACTTCCCAGGTATAAGTTGTTCCTGATTGCGTCTTAGCAGAAGTGATGTGATCATTAAATAAACGAGGCTGCCTGTCTGCCCCCATGTCTGCAACGTCAATATTATTAATCGCCATGTGATAGGCAAAGGCGTTATAACTAAACTCATGAGGCCCACCTGATTTATTTTCATCAAGGAATAGTTCCAGACAATCATCATCCCAATAATTTTTAAGTGCAGGAGTATTTACATCCCGTAAAATATCATCTGTTATCTCTGCAAGCAGATATAATCTGTCTTCCGTCCAAACTATTTTGTACCTGCCGCTGAAATCATCCGGTGTTACTGGATTCCCAATATAAACATTGCTAATAGGAACCCAGGCTGCATCATTCCATACAGCCTCATTGGCATTTCCATCAATAACAGGAGCTGTAGCGGCTTTAGGAGCTTTGTAGTGTTCTGTAGTTGATTCCGGCTGAGCATATATCAAATGCCCGAATAAAAGAGATAAAACCAGTAATGAAAAAGGTTTTGTATAAATCTTCATAGGGTGTTGGGGTTAATAGTTGAATGTTTGTCAGGTGATTAATAATATTTTTTATCAGAAGGGATCTAATTGCCCACTTCACTTATTTTGTAAGAAAAAGAAAGATAAGAATTTATAAAACAAAGTATTAAATAAAGACAAAAAAATATCAAAAAATAAACATATTTAAAACAGAATTATATATCAATGTAGAAAAGAAACGGTTCTTTGTTGATTCTTAGTTTTTTAAATTAAAATACCGCTCGCGGTGAATAGGGAGACGTTGGCATAGTGGATAATGAAATGCCAGCACGGTAAATAAGGAGACACCATCATGGCGTCTCTACAGTAATGATCACTTCACCACCGGAATCTGTATCACAAACTGTCTTTCTTTGGGATAAATTTCCAATGCCGGAGAGGCTTTTACAGTTAAATTTTGTTCTTCTCCGAAAGCCTTAATTTTTTGATAAATGTTTGCAGGAGCCACCAGGAAATGTGCATTTACTGTTGCTTCTACAACCTTTCTTTCATTGATCCTCAACATTGAATAACCCTTAATCGGAGCAATAGAATCTTCAAACAACAAGCCCACAAAGGCTTTTATGGTATCGGTTCCTTTTTCAGTCTCATTATAAAAATATCCTGCGACTAATCCGTTTTTAAATCTCTCTGATTTCAGCTTCTCTGCGTCATTAAAAAGCTGACCAAAAGCCTGATCAGCAAGAATGCCATGATAAGGCTTACCCAACAAATAAAAAGTAGGAGCTTCCTTTACTTTAAATATAGGATCATTAAATCCACCCAGCTTTTGATATCCATAACTCCCAAGTATAGCCGCTAAGAAAATTACACCAATCCAGATTAACAGTTTCTTATTCATTATGCCTCCAAAAGATTTTTATACTGAAGTTTGTTAAGTTGAGCATACAGCCCTCCCTTTGCAATTAATTCTTCATGTTTTCCGGTTTCTTTAATTTCACCTTTATCCATGACTATAATTTTATCGGAATTCCTTATTGTAGAAAGCCTGTGCGCTATTATGATGGATGTCCTACCTAACATTAGCTTCTCAATTGCTTTCTGAATCAACTCTTCCGTTTCTGAATCAATAGACGATGTCGCTTCGTCCAGCACTATAATTTTCGGATCATAAACCATAGCACGGATAAACGATATCAATTGTCTCTGACCAACAGAAAGAGTCGCTCCCCTTTCCTGAACATTATAATCCAGACCACCCGGAAGTCTTTCAATAAAGTTTCTTGCCCCTACCAGCTCAGCTGCTTCCCATATCTTTGCATCACTTATCGATTCATTTTTTAAAGTGATATTATTTCTGATGCTGTCGCTGAAAAGAAATACATCCTGCAGCACCATTGAAATCTGAGCTCTTAGATAATTCAAATCATAAGTTTTTAAATCAACCCCATCGACCAGAATTGTTCCCTTATTGATATCATAAAACCTGTTTAAAATATTAATGATTGATGATTTTCCCGCACCCGTGGCCCCAACAAAGGCAACTTTCTCTCCTGCCTTTACATTAAAAGAAATATCTTTTAAAACATAATCATCTTCAGAATAAGCAAACCAGACATTTTCAAACTTTACTTCTCCTTTAAATGATTGAGCTTTATAAGTTCCATTAGGAATTATATCTTCATCATTATCTAGTAATTTAAATATCCTGTCAGAACTGACAATACCCATTTGCAGGGTATTAAAGCGGTCTGCAATCATCCTGATAGGACGGAAAAACATGGAGATATATAAAATAAATGCGACAAGATCTCCAAGACTCACCATTTCCTTCATCACGGCATTGGCACCATACCAGATTAAAAGTCCTGTTCCGATTGCAGCCATAATTTCTGCCACAGGCATATAAATTGAATAGTAGAGAACTGACTTCAGATTCGAAACCTTATGTTCCTCATTGATCTTTTTAAACTTCTCAAACTCTCTTTCTTCGCTGTTAAAGATCTGCACGATGCTCATGCCGGTAATATGCTCCTGTACAAAAGCATTAAGTCGGGCTACAGCAGTCCGCACTTCATTAAATGAGCTTTTTATTTTCTCTTTAAAAATATATGTAGAAAGCAATAACAGGGGCAACATGGAAAGGCTGTATAAGGTAAGCTTCCAGTTGATATAAAACATTACACCAAGAATTGTTGCAAGCTGCAGTAAATCTGCCAAGATTGATGCCAAACCTTCGCTGAAGACATTCGATAAGGTTTCGACATCTGACACGTTTCTCGTAACCAATGTTCCGATAGGTGTGCGATCAAAAAACTTCAGACGAAATCTGACAAGGTGTGAAAACAATTTTATTCTGATGTCTTTAATTACACTTTGCCCTAGCCAGCTGGCAATATAGGTATGTAAATATTCCACGACAGAATGCAATGCAAGGAGCCCCAAAAGCAACAAAACCATATTTCTAAGACCTATAGCATCACTACCTTGAACGTAAGTATCAAGCGTAAACTTGATGATCAAAGGTTTGGCCGGTCCCAGTATTGCTGAGAGAACCGTAAGGAAAAGCAGAAACAGGAAAGATCCTTTATAAGGCTTCAGGTATTGAAAAAGTCTGTTAAGGATCTTCAGATCAAATAAATTCCCACTGATCGTTTTCTTATCTTTCACAATGCTTCAATTATTTTGAGCAAAAGTAATCTAAAAACTAAGAGGAGCGAAAGAAAGTTAAATCCCTATTTTCCTCCTTTACTTAAAGAACCTAATTACTAATGCTTTGATTAAAACTTTCTTCTTTTAAATTATTTTTTCGAAAAGATTTCTTGGGGATATTTTACTTCGCAAAGAAACAGTCCTTCCGGAGGGGCTGCGCGTCCTGCCGCTTTCCGATCCTTTTTATCCAGGATTTCCTTAAATTCCTCGATAGACATTTTCCCTAACCCTACATCAATTAATGTACCGACCAATGCCCTCACCATCCCTCTTAAAAACCTGTTGGCTTCCACATGAAATATCAATAGCTCTCCCCTTTCTTCCCATTCAGCTCTGTAAATTGTGCAAAGGAAATTCTCCACCGATGTTTTCACCTTACTAAAACTTTGAAAGTCAGAATAGTTATACAATAAAGCGGAGGCATTGTTTAATAGAGTAATATCCATAGGACGAGGGTAAAAATAGGAGAACCCGAACAAAAATGGATTTTTTACCCGTACTATTCTGTACTCATATCTTCTTGAAATGGCATCAAATCGGACATTTGCTTCTGGATTCACTTCAAAATATCTTTTTACCGAAATATCTTCAGGAAGCATTCTATTTATTCTATATAAAAGATCGGGGGTAAGATCTTTTTCCAGATCTATTTGAACAAATTGCTGTTCGGCATGCACACCAGTGTCTGTCCGACCGCTTCCAAGGGTATTAATATTATCTCCGAATAGTACCTTTAATACCTTGTTTATCACCTCCTGCACCGAAACAGCATTCTTCTGTATCTGCCAGCCGCTGTAATTTGTCCCTTTATAGGCAACCTCTAGAAAATAACGTTTCACTTTACCTCCACTCAAAGAAAGTTGTAATTTAAAACAAAATGATATTATTTTTGCTTTTCGCAATTTAAAAACGATCCTAAGATGATTCAAAGAATCCAATCAGTCCTCCTCTTTTTTGTGGCAGTAGTGATGGTACTTACATTGTTCTTTCCAATTTGGGAAAAAACAGAACCACAGACAGGCCTAAAAATCATTGTAAATTCCTTTAAGGCTTACGAGACGACCAACCCGAACGAGGCTGTTTACGCATCCTCCTATATAGCAGCGATTGCAATAGTGGCAGCAGTAACTGCTTTGATATCTATTTTCAAGTACAAAAACAGACTGTTTCAGATGAAGCTTGGTCTGGTAAACTCCCTGCTAATGTCTGCTCTTATCGGTGCTAATGTTTATGCCATTCATGAGGTAAAAAAGATAGGTTTTACCCTTTATGAAGAAAGCTTTGACATCGCTTTCTTTTTACCCATAGCCGGTATTATCCTGAATATGCTGGCAAACAGATTTATCAGGAAAGATGAAGAACTTGTAAGATCAGTGGACAGACTTAGATAGTCCAATATTTAAAAGTAATTTTCGTTTATTTATCAGCAGAATGTCAGGGAGCATCTTTAGTTTTCTGACATTCTTTCTTTTTAAGCTGTAGTAATTCAAGCTTATATCCAAATTTGTCGTAATCGTCTTCTTTTGCGCCAAAACCGTATAAATCCTGGAGCTTATGCAATACACTAAAATTCTATTGATACTTTTCACTCTTTTTCTATCATTAAAAAGTTTTAGTCAGGATGAAAAACTAATCAAAAAAGCAGACAAGCTTTTCGAGGAAAAAAATTTCTTTCAGGCGCTCGGACAATATGAACAGGCTCTGGAACAGAAGAAAACAGATCCTTATATTAATTTCAGGATAGCACAGTGTTACCTGCTGACATCTCCCAAAACCAAGGCTCTGAAATATGCAGCAGATGCTGTTGCCAACTCAGAGGCTCCAACCAGTGAAATGTATTTCATTCTTGGCCAATCCTATCATCTTAACCACAACTTCGATAAGGCTATTGAAAACTATAAGAAATCGGATCCGGGTAACAAAAATAAAAGAGCAATATCCAAACTCATAAATGAATGCGAGTACGGAAAAGGTTATGTTAAAAATCCTGCTGATTATAAAATTTCAAATGCCGGACCTATTGTCAATACACAGTTTCAAGAATATCTTCCTTATATCACTCCGGATCTTTCCGAACTTTATTTTACTTCCCGCAGAACAGGCTCTACAGGAGGGAAAAAAGAATATGACGGCCTTTATTTCGAGGATATTTATGTAAGTCAGAATAAAGGAGGGGCATGGGATACTCCACAAAATATCGGCGCCCCCATTAACTCAGATTTGCATGATGCCTGTATAGGTATATCACCTTCGGGAGAAACAATGTTTATTTACAAAAGCAGTAATGGAGGGGATATTTATATTTCAGAAAAAAAAGGAAATCAGTGGACCAAACCCGAACCCCTTTCCATTAATACTCCCTTTTTCGAAACATCCGCATGTCTTTCTCCTGATGAAAGAACCTTGTATTTTGTAAGGGCTGAAAACTTTAAAGCAAACAGAGATATTTACTATTGTTCCAGAACCTTAGGAGGTAAATGGTCTGTACCTAAAAAGCTTGAAGGCATCAATACGCCTTATGATGAAGATGCGCCATTCATTCACCCGGACGGGAAGACGCTCTATTTCAGCTCCAAAGGACATTCTACAATGGGAGGATTTGACATATTCAAATCTGAAAAAACTGCTTCCGGAGGATGGTCTACACCGATAAACCTTGGATATCCTCTTAATACAGCGGGAGAAGATGTTTATTTTGTGCTTTCTGCCAATGGCAAAATCGGTTATTATTCTTCTGACAAAGAAGGCGGTCAGGGAAGACAGGATTTGTATTCTGTGAGAATGCCGGTAAGCGAAGAGCCAGAACTTGCATTGCTTAAAGGAACAGTAAAAGATGAAACAGGAAAGCCCCTGGATGCTGATATCACCATTACTGATAATTCAAGCAGAGAAGTAGTTGCAAAATTCTCGTCTAACAGTGCAAACGGAAAATATATGGTCGCCCTTCCATCAGGTAAAAACTATGGAATCACGATTGAGAAAAAAGGGAAATTATTTTATTCGGAAAATGTCTTTCTTTCAGAAAAAGATGGATACAAAGAGTTAAAAAATGATGTTCAGCTCCAAAGTGCAAAATCAGGTGCAACAGTAGTTTTGAAAAATATCTTTTTTGATTCGGGCAAATCTGACCTGAGACCTGAGTCAACCATTGAATTACAGAAGCTTGTTAAACTGTTACTGGAAAATCCTTCAATAAAAATTGAAATTTCAGGTCATACTGACAACACAGGAAATGCTGATGCGAACCTCGCTCTATCCAAGTCAAGGGCTCAAAAAGTCTCGGAATACCTCTCCTCTTCTGGCATACCCAATAACAGACTGATATACAAAGGATACGGCAGCACAAAGTCAATTGCTGACAATACTACAGAGGAAGGCAGACAAAAGAATAGACGTACTGAGTTTAAGATTTTATAGTTTTTAGCCATAATGCATCTGGGAAAATCCCGATACTTTTATATCATTTTCTTATATTTGGCGGATTTTTCGAATAAAAATCGAAATAAGTGAAAATCTTTTACCGCCATTTTAAAGCAGGGAATTGATATTCACCGGGAAAAACAGAATTAAACACACTTATGAAAAAATTAACAGAGCTTGCTTCCTGGCAGAAACTAAAAACGCATTTTGACCAAACCAGTTCTCTGCAGATGCGCGACTTGTTTGAGAAAGATCCATCTCGTTTTGACAAGTTTTCATTAAAGTTTAATGACATACTTGTTGACTATTCTAAAAACAGAATCACGGAAGAAACTCTGAAACTCCTTTTTGATCTTGCAAAAGAAAGAGATGTAAAAGGATGGACTGAAGCGATGTTCAAAGGTGAAAAGATCAACAACACCGAAGGCAGAGCTGTATTGCACGTGGCATTGAGAAACAGATCAAACACTCCTGTAATCGTTGATGGCAAAGATGTGATGCCAGAAGTAAACAAGGTGCTTGATAAAATGAAAAAATTCTGTGAGCAGGTTAGAAGCGGCGCATGGAAAGGATATACTGGCAAATCTATTACAGATGTAGTAAACATAGGTATCGGAGGTTCTGATCTTGGTCCTTACATGGTTACAGAAGCATTAAAACCATATGCAAAAGCAGGTCTTAATGTTCACTTTGTTTCCAACGTAGACGGTACCCATATAGCAGAAACTCTTAAAGCTGTAAATCCGGAGACCACACTATTTATAATAGCATCAAAGACTTTCACAACTCAGGAAACCATTACCAATGCTGAATCAGCAAAAAGCTGGTTCCTTGCAACTGCAAAAGATCAGAAAGCTGTGGCTAAACACTTTGCTGCTCTTTCTACAAATGCCAAAGAAGTATCTGCATTTGGCATAGATACAGAAAACATGTTCGAGTTCTGGGACTGGGTTGGAGGAAGATATTCTCTATGGTCAGCAATAGGTTTGTCCATTGCAGTATATATAGGATTTGAGAATTTTGAAAAACTTCTTGCAGGTGCTCATGCGATGGATAACCATTTCAGAAACGAACCTCTTGAGGAGAACATTCCAGCCATTCTTGCATTACTTGGCGTTTGGTACAACAACTTCTATGGAGCAGAGTCTCATGCAATTCTTCCATATGACCAGTACATGCACCGCTTCGCTGCATATTTCCAGCAAGGAGATATGGAAAGCAATGGTAAAAGAGTTACAAGAGATGGAGACGTTATTGAAGGCGCTTATCAGACAGGCCCTATCATCTGGGGAGAGCCTGGAACCAACGGTCAGCACGCTTTCTATCAATTAATACATCAGGGAACAAAACTTATCCCATCTGACTTCCTTGCTCCTGTGCAAACTCAGAATCCAGTAAGTGATCATCATGAAAAACTTCTCGCAAACTTCTTTGCACAGACAGAAGCTTTAATGAAAGGTAAAACAGAAGCTGAAGCAAAAGCAGAGCTTGAGAAAGAAGGATTAAAAGGAGAAGACTTGGAGAAACTACTTCCACATAAAGTATTTCCTGGTAACAGACCAACCAATTCTATATTCTTCAAGAAACTGACACCTGAAACTCTTGGTGCACTTGTGGCCATGTATGAACATAAGATATTTGTACAAGGGATGATCTGGGGTGTTAATCCTTATGATCAGTGGGGAGTAGAACTTGGTAAACAACTTGCGAAAAAGATTCTTGCCGAACTTCCTGGTGATGCCAAAGTTACATCTCACGACGCATCTACAAACGGATTGATCAACTACTACAAAAGCAACAAGGCTTAGTAAATTAGTTAAAAAAAATATGCAGAGGCAACCCGAAACAGGTTGCCTCTTTTTTTATACTTTTCATTGCAGTCTGTACACCTTACCAGACAGGCACTTTTTACTTTTAAAAAAAACAAATTCCTACTACACCTCAATAAAATCAAAGCCTCTATCACTTTCACAAACATATCATTTCCTGCACCTGTTCTTCAAATAAGAGGAACATTTAGTCCCAACAACTTATGAAGAAGATTCTATTAATTCTTATAACATATATACTTGTAATACCTGTGACGCATGCTGAAGCTATTGAAGATGTAAACACTTATAGAATTACAATGCTTGCTTCTATTGGCACAATTGTCTTATCCATATTCGTTTACTATCTCATCTGGAAATCCGGAAATACTGCGGGAGCAAAGAATAAAATCAAAAGAACTACAGTACAGGCAGCGAAAATTAATCCTAAAACAGCAACTCCTGTACAAAAGCAAAAAATGGCAAGCTGAGGTTTGTCTTTTACCAGGAATTGTTTGCGGAGTTTTGCTTCAATTCCTGTTTTTTTTATTTAACTAACCTTGGAATTTTTACAATCTACCTCTCAATATAAACCCATTTAAACCGAATGGTATGGAAAATAAAAAATCCTTCCTTTTCACAAAAAGAAGGATTTTAATAACAATATCTGTATCCTGATTTAATCTATGTAAGACTCCAGAAGTTTAGTTTCTGAAATGCTTTCCACAGTTACCTCTTCAATAGTTGCAGGAATCAGGACCGAGTCTCCCTTCTGTATGTTTATCGACTCTTTCCCGTATTTAATATCAGCCTTCCCTTCGAAGCAAACATAAATCACAAAGCAATCCAGACCTTTATATGAACGGGAGATTGTACCGTTTACATGCAGCAAATTTGTCGTAAAGCAGACATTCTGAACAAGCTGAACAGGCGTATTGACTTTGTCTGTGTATTGTGTTTTATAATCGGAATAGTGGTTAAAATCAATCACATCCAGAGCCAATTCTGTATGCAGTTCTCTTTTTTGGCCTTTGTCATCCACTCTGTCAAAATCGTAGATTCGGTAAGTAATGTCAGAAGTTTGCTGAATTTCCGCCAAAAGAATACCCTTACCAATAAAATGTACCCTGCCAGCAGGGAGAAAAAATACGTCTCCGGATTTTACTTCTTCAAAATTCAGAACTTCTTCAAGCTTATTATTTTCCAGGTATTCAAGGTACTTCTCTTTCGTTACTCCCTTTTGGAAACCCGTATTCAGCCTTGCTCCTTCCTCCGCCTGAAAAACATACCACATCTCTGTCTTTCCGAAGCAACTGTGTTTCGCCTTGGCAACTTTATCATCAGGGTGAACCTGAATACTCAGATCTTCATTTGCATCAATAAATTTTACTAGAAGAGGGAATTCATTTCCGAATTCCTTATAAATTCTTTCCCCTACAAGTTTTCCTTTATACTCTTCGATCAGCGTATCCAGGCCACAGCCTTTCAATCCCCCCTCACTTACCTGGGATACATTTCCTTTTACACCGGAGATTTCCCAGGTTTCACCACAATTTGGTAAGGGACCAAAATCTTTTCCAAGGATAGTCTTAATCTTTTGCCCTCCCCAAATTTTTTCTTTAAAAATCGGGTTAAACTTTAAAGGATATAATTCCATATTAAAATATCAAACGTCAAAATTGATAGATATAATTTAAACTACAAAAAGTATTGACGATAATGTTTACATTAATTTACTGTCAGTTTGACAGTTTCCTCCTTCAATGGAATGGTTTTTGAAAATTATCGAACAGAAAATTAATTAAATATAAAAATACAATGGCAGAAGAAAAAGGTACCTTATCCATTCACACCGAAAATATTTTCCCGATAATCAAGAAATTTCTTTATTCGGATCATGAAATTTTTCTTAGGGAACTGGTTTCCAACGCTGTAGATGCCAGCCAAAAATTAAAAAAACTTGCATCATTCGGAGAATGCAAAGAAGAAGTCGGCGACCTTAAAGTTACCGTAACACTGGATGAAAATGCTAAAACCATTACCATCAGCGACAATGGTATCGGTATGACTGCAGATGAAATCAAAAAATACATCAACCAGATAGCTTTTTCCGGTGCAACCGAATTTCTTGAAAAATACAAAGACAAAGGGGAAGACAAGCAGATCATAGGGCACTTTGGATTAGGCTTTTACAGTGCCTTCATGGTAGCTTCAAAAGTAGAAATCGTTACCAAATCTTTTAGAGATGGTACCGAAGCTGCGAGATGGATATGCGACGGTAGCACAGAATTTGAAATTTCAGCTGCAGAAAAAGCTTCAAGAGGTACTGACATTATCCTTCATGTAGCAGAAGACAGCAAAGAGTTTCTTGATAAATACAGACTTCAGAATATTCTTGATAAGTATTGTAAATTCCTTCCTGTTCAAATTGAGTTTGATGCAAAGGTTGTAAACAATCCAAATCCAATCTGGACAAAACAACCTTCTGAACTGAAAGACGAAGATTACATCACTTTCTATAAAGAGCTTTATCCATTCACTGAAGATCCGTTATTCTGGATCCATTTGAATGTTGATTATCCTTTCAACCTGACAGGTATATTATATTTCCCTAAACTGAAGGGAGAGTTTGAAGTACAGAAAAATAAAATCCAGCTATACAGCCGTCAGGTATTCATTACTGATGAGGTAAAAGACGTTGTTCCTGAATTCCTGATGTTGCTTCACGGTGTGATTGACTCCCCGGATATTCCGCTTAACGTTTCCAGAAGCTATCTTCAGGCGGATGGTAATGTAAAGAAAATCAACACTTACATTACTAAAAAAGTAGCTGACAAACTTTCTGAGTTATTTAACAATGACAGAAAAGGATTTGAAGAGAAATGGAATGACATTGGCGTGTTCATTAAATATGGAATGATCAGTGAAGAAAAATTCTATGAAAAAGCTAAAGACTTCTGTCTGCTAAAAAACCTTAAAAATGAATTCTTCACTGTAAACGAATACAAAGAACGCATCAAGGATAGTCAGACTGACAAGAACCAGGATATCGTTGCGCTTTACAGCACTGACCCTGGTAAGCAGGATGCTTATATTCAGTCTGCCGAAAGAAAAGGCTATGATGTTCTATTGCTTGATACTCTGATCGACAGCCACTTTATTGGTCTTGTTGAGAGAAAAAATGAGAAATTCCAGCTAAAGAGAGTTGATGCTGATACTGTGGAAAAGCTTATAGATAAAGATGAAAAGCTTGAAAGTGTATTAAGCGAAGATCAGCAGAAATCGATTAAAGAGATTTTTGAAAAAGTGATCAGCAAACCGAATATGACTGTAACTGTTGAATCTCTTCCTGTAGATGAACTTCCTGTATCTCTTACCATGCCTGAATTTATGAGAAGAATGAAAGACATGGCTATGGGCGGAAGAACAGGCTTTGGAGAATTCCCTGATCAATTCAATGTAATCGTTAATGCTAATCACAAAACGGCACAGAAAATCCTTCAGGCTGATGGCGATGAGGCTAAATCAAAAATTGCAAAACAGGCATTTGACCTGGCATTGCTTTCTCAGGGAATGCTGAAAGGCAATGACCTTACAAGCTTCATTAAGAGAAGTGTTGAGCTGACATTAGTTTAAAGCGGAAAGCGGAAAGCTAAAAGCTAAAAGCTAAAAGTTCAAAGCTGAAAGTTAGATTATTTCCATGTTCATGAAAAAGCTGCTGTATTTTTATGGCAGCTTTTTCTATTTTTACCTATGTAATTTGCTCTCGCTTAAAATTCAGATTACAAATTCTATGTCCCGTAAAATAACTTTTACTCTCTATTTTATTCTAACTCTATTTTTTACAGCTCTCATTCCATTGATTGCAGGTACAAATGGAATCGAGCTGACTCATGATTCGGGATACTACGTACAAGCTGCCAGGTCTTTTGCTAACGCTAATTTATTTCTTGATATTCATGGCAGCAGATTAACCTTATACCCTCCCGGATATGCATTATGGTTGTCATTTTATAAATACACAGGATTAGACATCCTTACCTTTGCAATGTGGAGCAATGCTATTTTTCTTTTATGCCTGCTGATCAGTTCCATATTTATCCTGAAAAAAACAATTAGCAACCCAACCCTCAGGCTTATAGCTTTTATCTCTTTAGGATTATCCACAGTAATGGTACAGAACGGTGTATTCCTCTGGTCCGATCTATTGTTCATAGTTTTTTCAGTTGCGTATCTTTATGCACTCACTACATTTCTGGAAAACAAAACCGGGATATCATTTCTCCTGCTTATACTTTACTCAGTAGCCGGTTTTTATATCCGATATATTGGAATCACTTTTATCTTTAGCACTATCATTGCACTTACACTTTCAGGAAATTTTAGCATCGGCGAAAAAACAAAAAACATCATCTCATATGTAATATACTCAGGCTTTTTTGTAGTGCTTTGGTTTATCAGAAATTATGTAGTAAGCGGGAGCTTGTCAATAGAATACAATAAAGGAAGCAAATCCTTTCTTAAAAATATCATGGATTCGTTGGAGATCATATCAACATACTTTATTCCAAACTCACTAGCCTCCCCAATCAAATTAACATTCATTATTATTCTAATTATAGCTTGTGTCTTTTTCAGTTTAAAATTAAGAAAACAAATACCACCAGCTTTCAACGCACTTATCTCATTTGCCTTTTCTTATCTGGGATTTTTCATCCTTATCAATACCATCAAAGACATATGTGACTTCGATGACAGGTATCTATCTCCTCTATTTATTCCCCTTATGATTGTAACCTTTATCATTATCGATAAGGCAATTGAAAATTTTAAATACAAAAAATATCTCATAGCTATCCTTTGTCTATGGCTTATATACCCAGCATACAGGACATACAAAAATGGTCTCCAGTGGTACAATGGGGTAGGCTACAATACAGCCAACTGGAAAAACAATGAGGTTCTTAATGAAGTAAACAAATTCTCCAAAAATCTGATCATCTCTAATAATCCCATACCTATCATCCTTATCAACAGTACAACTGCATACTCAATGGATTTTAAAGATGCTCAGGGAAAAGATTTTTATTTTGTGGAATGGACTAATGGAGAGCGTCTTCTTTATCTCAACACCAATGAGAAAGAGTTTAAAGAACAACACACTTTAAAGAAAATAAAAAAGATGAAAGATGCAACGATTTATTATCATGATGATAATGCATATCGTTCTATATTAAAAGGGGAAGAATAAGAAGTTATTAATGGTTGGGTTAACTCTTAAATTGCCACATTGTGAGATCATTATTAATCTCACAGAAAAACACATTGATGCCAGAGAGGTATACTTGGAGTTCCTGCTATCTTAGTATTGAATTTCCATCTTAGAGTCAAATCTTTATCATACTTATAACAAAGTAAACCAAAACGGTCATAATTGAAATGTTCTAATTTTCCATCGGACTTTTGCGGTTTTATAACATCTAGACTCCTCACAGGTTTTAAAGATGAGTATAAAACTATTTTACAAATTATTCCAAGGTAAAGTTTATGAAATCAGATCAAGTAAATGTTCGATATATTGTTGAAGATGTTGATACCTCAATTGAATTTTACACTAAACATCTAGGTTTTACACTAGGAACCAACGCATCACCTGCGTTTGCGGATGTGACTAAAGGGAATTTGCGATTATTACTTAGTGGAAGAAAGAGTTCAGGAGGCAGCCCGATGCCTGACGGAACAGTACCGATTCCGGGTGGTTGGAATCGTATTGAGCTTGTTGTAGAAGATTTGGTTTCAGAAGTGGCTAAATTAAAAGCTAACGGTCTTCATTTTCGAAATGAAATTTTGTCAGGACCCGCGGGATCACAAATTTTACTGGTTGATCCTTCCGGCAACTTAATAGAGCTATTTCAACCAAAGAAAATGTAAAACATTTTCTGATTCAACTGGTATGGCTGCAAATAACAATTAGCTACTACTCTTTATCCTTATTTATTCGTTGGAATATCATCCGCTTTTCATTGTGTGTATCTTCAGGAAGATTATAAATCAGGGCCAAATGATTGTCCTTTATTGAGTAATTGAAAGTCCTGTATAAAATCCCGCGTATCTCCATACGTAAAGAAGCAGTGATACATTTTTCAAGCTCACCTAAGTAAATTATTTCATGGATATTATTTTTTATCTTAATTGTGCAAATAGAATTCAATACCAGGATAAAATTTATGTTTCCCTTCATTGTCATTTATCGACTCTGCATCTCCATATTTTTCCAGAATATCTTTGAATGTACTTCTATTAACCAAAATCCCTTTATCTGTAATTGCCTTTGACTTCTTATTGAAAGTTATAGAGCTAACTTTTATAGTATCTGTAATTGGCATTCTGGAAATAAACAAAAAACTAATCTTACCATTTTTAACATCAATCCTATTGGAATAAAAGAAATCATCACGTCGCCCTTCTTCTGTCCTGTATCGAGCGTGGCGAACAAATTTCCTTTCCTTGAAATCGGGAAAGCTACTTTTGATCTCCCTTAAACTAGTCTCTCCAATTTTGAATTTATCAAATCCATTTTGAGAAATTATAATCTTTGAAGAATTACATGAAAAGAATAATATAAAAATTAGAGTACAGTATTTAAAGCACTTAATACGATATATCATCATCAAAACTAGTATTAGCGATAGTTTTAATTAGCGCTAATTTCGTAGTAATTTGCTGGCACTATCGGAAGCAACAATCAGTCCTGCACCCAGCATAATTACGTCTTTTATCACTAGTCGTCCGGCACCGGATAAATATGGGAAACCGTGTACTGGTGTAGGAAA
Organism: Bacteroidota bacterium; assembly: GCA_023428135.1. Lineage (GTDB taxonomy): Bacteria > Bacteroidota > Bacteroidia > Cytophagales > Cytophagaceae > Sporocytophaga. The sequence continues at coordinate 206,955 of JAEYZG010000032.1, forward strand.
GTCTCCTCCTAAGTCCGGCACATATACTTCCGGTGTTGTAATTAAAAATGTCAAAGTTACTATCGACATTCCAAAGGTTAACAATCCACCTATAAAACCAATTTTAGGAAACCATATTCCTAAAAAAACCAACAATCCAATGATAACAATGACTGTCCCGAGTCCATAAGAAAAGATATAGGTGCCATTTTCTTTATGCCACTCAATATTTTTCTGGACCGTCTTACCTTCCGGATTTTTATATAAAGTGTATTCCGCTACGGTTTTTCCATTATCATTTACGGCAGTCTTGTCAGCATTATGATAAAAGAATTTCATAAAGGGACTATTAATTACGAATGGCACAATACCGTCTGCTTCATATTGAAACACCTTTAGCCCTCCAATCCAAACCATTACAATCATGATGGAAATTCTTGTAAGGTTAATAAACTCACCTTGTAGTGATGCTGTTAATTCTACTATTTGTCGAACTTGTTTGTTCATTACTGATTATTTTTATTGCTTTCAAATTTAGTATAACGTTGTATTCTCTCCAAATTGTATATATATGCTTACCCTTCCCGAATATTACAAAAAACACCAGCCACAGTTAACCTTCTTATTGCCAATCCTATTGAAAAGCAGAAGCTATTTATCAGTTCATTAAAGACTATTCTGCTTTACAATTTGCTAACCTTATAAACCCAATAGACAGCAACAGCAGAAGGACTAACAACAACACACCCAAACCAATCAAAATTTTGCAGTGGGCTATCGGGTGTTGGTTGATATGCAATGCTGCCTGCGATAATTATTCCTAAACCTCCTACCATTTGTTGCAATGAAGACGATATAGTCATGTAGCCCCACGTGTTCTGTTCCATATTTTTCATATATAACAGCTTTCAAATTATTTGTTGTTTGTATTGATTAATTAAAAACTTTGGACATTGATTTCTATAGTAACCAATCATTTGTTTGCCTGAATATTCAGCTAGCAAACTAAAAACTCATATCTACCCCTCCAACTTTATGTATTTCAGCGTGATCAGGTATATTTTTTCATATTCCTGGGTAATATTCATTTTGGGAAATAACAACCAAAGAAAGTAAAGATTCCTTTATTCGAATCTTAGTAGAACAAAAAAGGCTGTCTTATAATAAAGACAGCCTTCCATTTTCTATTCAAGAAAAGGTAATGTGATTTTATAAGCTAATAAAAGCAAAAACTCCCCGGCGTCGCCCCTACCTTAAAGCTATTCAACAAAGTTCCGTTCGGATGATATCTGTATACTATCCCCTGCTGGACATAATCTATGGCATCTGAAACATAAATAACTCCTGAGGCCGGATCTATGCCAAGACCATAGAACAACATATTACCCTGTGAGACTAACGTTGTAAAAGGCAACGAGGCTTCAGAAACCGAAAGCTGACATACGCCTTTATTCAGATAATATAAAGTATCTTTTGTGCCATTGATCTGCAAGGAACCAGGATTGTCGGAGGTCTTAAATGATAAAGTTTGTTCGATAGTATTATTCACCGGGTTTATTCTATGTAAAGTTGCAGCAACTGAACCATTCTTACCTGCAAGCACCCAGACCTTATTATTTTTATCTGTTTTGACAGAATATGCATTCAGGCCAACCTTAATACTATCTTCTATTATATCACTTACAGGATTCACAACATACAGATATTGCTTTCTGATATTTGTAATGAAAACTTTGTTCCCCGCCATTACCAGTTCTTCTGTCCAGCCTTTGCAGGGTATTTCTTTAATCACATTGTTGGTTGAAAGATCCACAACGCAAATAGCATTTCTTTTGTAATCCGTCACATAAGCTTTGGAATCGTTTACAGCCAGTATGTAACGTGGAGAACTTAAGCCATTTATTACCCCCACTGATTTTAAACTATCAGGAGTAACAACTTCAATTTTAAACGAATTATTAACAACGATGTAAGCCTTACCATTTATAATAGACATAGACTGACATACATCCCCTAACTGGCGATTATTAGCTGCTTTAAATGCATCTTCGGTTACCAGTTGATCTGAAAAGTTATAATAACTGACAGAAGCATTTCCCCATGTGAAGTTCCCCTCATTAGTAATATATACACCGGAAGCAGGTTTCGCTGCCACCGGTATTTCAGGTTTTACATCTTTGGCCTTATCACTTACACAGGAGTAAAAAAATAAAATACCTATGCAAGCAAATCCTGTGATATACTTCATCTGTGAATTAGTTAACAACAAATTTTCTTGTAATTACCTCACCTTCTTCAATTACCTTCAATACATAGATGCCTGCAATAAAGCCTTCAGTTGAAATAGTGAACTGCTGAGATCCGGCTTTATGTGACTTCATAAGCTGACCAGCAAGATCATATACCTGAACATCATACTCATGATCGATAGAAACATTCAGCGTAATATTTATAAAATGATTTTTCTGGGATGGATTCGGATAAATGCTGATTCGACTCTCTCCTGCACTAACAATACTTGCAGGAGCTCCTGTATTGATAACACCAATAGCATCCAGGTCAAAACCACTGGAAGCAAAAGGAGTTGGCCATGGATCATTTACATTTCTCCCTTCAGCATCTTTGCTTGCATACAATGGATTGATACTTCCAACAACATCTACTATACGTACATGTGTTACAGCATCTATATTCAATCCTTCCACCTCTTTTAATTCCTCAAGATCGAAAGGCGTACCATATTCACCATTGTATTTTCCGGCTAAGTTGTTCAGGAGGTTTTCATTAAGATATGCATTAGATCCTGCCTGATCGATCTGATGTGTCACAGGATCTGTATAAGAAGTAGCAGGAAAACGGAAAAAGTGTTCTCCGTCAGAACTCACTTCTACAAAGGCAAGCTCTTTAAATTCCTGAGCAAAGCTGTATTCAAAAACTGCAAAGTCAGGACCATCTCCATTTATAACAGGCATATCAAATGTAAGCGTAACATAACCGCCATCACCAAGACTTACTAAACCAGTTCCTGCTTTCCCATAAGCACCTGACAAATCGCCGGTAGATGCTTTACCCAATTCCTGATCTGAAATATCCTGAAACCCTCTTGTGATAGCACCTCCAGAAGCCCAGATTTTAAACAACTCACTATCCTTGTGAATTGCAGTACTTCCTGCAGTGCCAGGCTTCCCAGGAAACTGAGGGTTGTTAAAATTATCCATGGCAAAATAAGCAGGAGTATTCATCCCCCATTCTCCAACATCAGAAGATGATAGTTCAAAAGTAAGACTATCAACATTTCCCAGAGGAGTAAGATCTACCCATTGCCAGGTATTCACGATATAATCAAATACATTATCAGGAGAACGATAATCCGCAAGATAAAAATCTACATTGTTAGCTTTTACTTCACCATTAAGATATCCTTTTACAGTCAATTTAAACCAGTCTTCATCATCACCTGAAGGTCCACCGAACTGTTTTGAACCAAATTCACCATTTTTCTTATCCTTCATAGACAGTGCAGCATTGGTTGTATTAGTAACAAAAAAACCACTGACAGTCATTCCTCTAAAGTCACCGGTCAGACGAACCAAAGCTGGTGAATTTGCTGATGATACTATATAATTACCTGATGCATTATAACCAGATCCAGTAATTGCGCTATATGAATTACCATGTTTAGGGGTAATAGTATCCTTCATATTTGTATAAGCAAAACCAGACCAGGCATTATAAAGCGTGCTATAATTATTATAAAAATATGCATCGCCACTTTGAAATCCGCCTGAGCCGTCAGAGCCATTCCAATAAGAACCAGGGGAAAGCGTATACTCATCAACCGTTGAAATATTTTGTGCTATGGAAACTTGCTCTAAAAGCAAAAAACAACAAAAAGCCAAAAGGGAATTCAGTCCCCTCGAGTATTGACTATACCTACTGTAAACTTTTTTCATCTTATAATTTCAGTTTATACTTTAATTTGGTTTATTAAATACATATGAAAGACCTGCCTGAAAATACCTCATCGGCATAGCCTGGTTTAAAACTACCTGATAGGATTCATTCCACAGGTTATTCACTCTTACATTTACATTCAAAAAGGAATTACCCATTTTAATATTCTTTCCCGCTATTATATTCCCCAGCTGATAACCTTCCACCACTTTTGAGTTATCAGTAGTATAATATCTATTTCCTGTATAGTGATGTATATAATTCACATAAAAACCTTTGTAAACAAGTTCCACAGTTGCCTGGCCTGAATATACAGGCACATAGATCAATTGCTTTCCTACTATATTATCATTAGCCATTCTAGCCTTTTGATTGGTGGCGACAACATAGTTGTATAGTATTGTGAATCCTAACTTAAAATCTCTGATTTCTTTATTAAATTTAATAATGCTTTCTAACCCTCGTGACCAAACCGATTGAATATTCTGTGCATTCCAGGTTCCTCCTGAGGGCAGCCACATGATGCAGTTTTCAATATTACTATTATAGAATGTCAGCATAGCAGAACTTCTATTTCTGCTACCTGTAAATGGAGAGGCTATTAAACTTATTTCCTCACTCCAACCCGACTCAGGTTTAAGATTTTTGTTTCCTCCAGGATTCCAGTACAAGTCATTAAAGGTGGGAATTTTGTAGGTTCTTGAAACATTTGCCTTGGCTGATAAAAACTTAACAAGTCTACCTTCCACACCTGCCGAGGGTGTAAGAGGTATTAACTTTCCCCTGACCATCTCCTGACGGAGACTCACTACCGTTCTCCAACGATCATTGAGGAAAGAAAATTTATATGAGCCAAACAGTGCTATTCTATTCTGAGAAGGAGAACCCGGATACCCGTTGGAAGTAGCATGATTAAAAGTATTATTCATTCCTGCATTTAATAAATGATTTCTTCCTAATTTTATAATACTCTCTGCTTCCGAAATAGAAGTATGAAAGCGTGTTACTGCATGCATGTTTGCAAGAGTATCAATATAGCTCATACGTTCATTGAAATAGGCAGTCCTGACGAAATAAGAAGCTACCTTTCCTGATTTTTTCCATTCAGAACTTAGTCTTAAAAATTCTGATTCCAGCGTCTCATTAACAAACAACATAGGCCGATTGCCGGACCTGGAAGCAATGGATGGCGGAATCTCTCGATAATTATCCTGCAACCAGATCCTGACATTCAGCTGCTGGTTATTTTTTATTCTGAAAAAATTTTCAGACATCAACCCCTTCTGTTTCACAGCAGCATTGACCTGCCGCACTTTAATATCATTTGTATAAAATGGAAAATCATTCTCTGCGGAATTATTAAAGACCTTAAGTACGCTTATAAATTTATTTTGGGAAACTCTAACATTTGCCGATTGTTGCCAGGAATTAAAACTCCCGCCATTGATTGAAGCGCCAAATGTTAATCCATTATTAAATTTAGGGGAAGAATTAAAATTTATGACTGCACCGGTTGCACTGCTGCCAAACAGGGCCCCTGCGCCTCCATATTGAATTTCTATATCATCAGCAAAGCTGACTGGGAAATAAGAGAAGTCCGTCTGACCAAGAGTAGGCGATTGCACATTAAAACCATTCCACAACACTGCCGTCTGACTTGCATTTGTGCCTCTTGAAGAGATGGTAGCCATGTTCCCGATTCCATAGGATTTAATAAAAAGATGAGAGTTAAAAGTCAATAAATCTCCAAGATTGCCAGACTTGTACCTTTGTAAAGCGGCTGAATCGATTCTTTGTATTTTGTTACCTGTTGTAAAAGTATTCAGTCTGTTTCCCTCTATTACAATCTCCTGCAGATGAGAGGTTGTGTCGACAACTGACTGAGCAAACAAGGCTTCACTCAGCATAAAGAATAGTGACAAAAACAGATACTTTATAAAATTCATTACAGGATGATCATTATTTCAACAATCATTCGTAACAATGAAAAATACGGCCTTGAGTGAATACAGGTATCCCTATCAATGAAGCATTTATCCTTTGCCTTTTCTCCGAAAGCTACGAATGTACAGATTCTGGCAGGTCTTCTGACTCACTTTACTTTTGACGGCCTTCCCATCCAGTAGGACAGTGGCGAGGATGTCAATCGTTTTTACAAAGCTTACAGCAGCGGGAACTGTTCAGGATTTCCACCTGATTCCCTTTTAATTCCGAAGGTGCAAACACCCGGAAACCAAAACTTGTGACAAATATACTAAATCTAATTTTCTTTTCGATCTTTTTTTAGAACGATAAATTTTTGAGGTCTAATAATCATATAATTAACAAACCATTACAACATACTATCATAAGTTTATATAAATAAATCTAAATCTTACTATTTTTAGCCAATAATAACCTAACTCAATCCCTATGAAAAAAATATTGTTAAGCGTTTTAGTATTGTTCTTTTCTACATTATCATTCGCACAATTTACCCTTCCTGCTTTGCCTTACGCTTATGAAGCGCTGGAGCCAAGCTTTGATGCGCAGACCATGCAGATTCATCATGACAAACATCATGATGCTTATGTAAAAAACTTAAACAAGGAGGTTGCTGCAAATCCAGCACTCAATGGAAAGACCATTGAAGATATTTGCAGAAATGTAAGCAAGTATAACACAGCAGTAAGAAATAACGGAGGCGGACATTATAACCACAGCATGTTCTGGACAGTCCTTTCCCCTAAAGGCGGAACACCTGCAGGAGCTTTATCAGAAGACATTAACAAGACTTTTGGCTCATTTGATAATTTCAAAGCCCAATTCAGTGACTCTGCAAAGACAAGATTCGGATCAGGATGGGCATGGCTTATCGTTGATCAGCAAGGAAAACTAAAAATCACAACAACTCCTAACCAGGACAATCCATTAATGGATATTGTAAAGGTTAAAGGAACTCCTGTGTTGGCGCTTGATGTATGGGAACATGCTTATTACTTAAAGTATCAGAATAAAAGACCTGATTACATAACAGCATTTTGGAACATTGTTAATTGGGATGAAGTAAGCAAAAGGTATTCTGAAGCAAAGAAGAAGTAAGTTTTAAGCTAAAAGTTGAAAGCTTAAAGTTGAAAGTTAAAAGTTAAAAGAGAAGCTGTAACATTACAGGCTTCTCTTTTTTTGTGAATTTTTATGATAAAGAAGCTATGTTGCTGCTCAATCAGGTAGGTTTAAAATTTTAGCCCCATAAACACCCTAGGGTTATAATAGGAAGCTCTTCTATAAACAGGATCCTCTTCCTTATCCAGGTCATCAATGAAAAGTGTACCGAAATTTACCTCTGCTCCTACTACAAGTTTTTTATATCTGAATTTAAGCCCCGGCACCCAAAGAGCTCCATAATAAAGATATACATATCCAAGATCATCATAGCTAAAAAAATTAAATTTAGCAGTTGGACTAATGTTAAAGAAGAAATCGAATGCGCTATTTTCATCCAACTTGGCTGAAAGCATTGGCCCGAATCTAATGAGACCAAGGTTCAGGTCCCAGCCAAAAACATCTTCTCCATCCCGAATACTGGTTGCTATGGATGCCCAACTGATGTTTGCTCCAATAGCAAGATTATTATTCTTTGAGAATATATGTTGACTTCCAAACTCAAAGGAAGGTTGTATCCCCTGAAATAATCTCCCCTTGCCTAGGTAATCAAGTCGTGGCAATCCAATTCCGATATGCAGGTAAACCCCATCACTAAACATATCTTTGCCTTTAATACGGCTTGTGAGACCAATAAATTGATCTCCTGCTATTGATGAAGTTGCAATTAAAAAGAATGATAATACGATACAAAACCTCTTCATAGTAATCAAAAGTAGAACTTCAAAATAAAAATAATTTTTAACACTAATTTAAAGAAAACAATCAGAAAAAATACCTACAAAGGTTGTCAAAGTCTTAAAATAAAAGTGGGAATTGATATAAAACCAACTCCCACTTCTTTATGCTTTATCTTTGCTTTTATTAAAACTTCATTCCCAAAAGTATTCTTGGATTGAGATAAGATACCTTATAAGAGTCTTTAACTAAACTGTTATTATCATCAAGATTACGGAACGTCATTTTACCAAAGCTATTCTCTACTCCCACAGCAAACTTCTTTACTCTAAACTTAACTCCTGGAGTCCATGCTAACCAGTAAATAAGATTATTGGATTGATTATCATTAGCATATGTTACAAGATTATACTTTACAGTTGGTGAAAGATTGAAAAACACATCAACTGCCGCATTATCTCCAAGACCTACTGTAGCCATTGGTCCGAATCTTAAAAGGCCCAGATGAACATCAAAACCTTTACTATCCGTGTCTTTAATTTTATATGAACTTGCTCCAATTGTAATCCAGCTTACATTCATACCAAAGCCAAACCGATCACTAGAAACGAACATCCATTGAGTTCCTGCTTCCAATGTAAACTGTACACCTTGTTTTTCACGATCAAAACCTGAGAATTCTGTAATCTTATAAGACGGAAATCCAATCCCCAAATTCCAATAGAACCCGTTACTGATCATACCATCGTCTTTACCCATTTTACTTGTAAGACCGATCATGTTGTTTCCCCCTGCGAAAGACGAAAAGGTTAGCAGGCATAGCGTAAAAAATAAATAAATTCTTTTCATAATAAATAGAAATTTAATTAATGATAAAATAATTGAATATCGAATTTACGTAATGCATTGAAAAACGATTGTTTTTTTTATCCCCAATAATGGGTATCCACTCTATATGAACACTTTAAAAAATAAAGTTTTATAACAAGAATTTGACTCAAGCGAAAATGTCCTCAAATTTCTGATCAACACATCACTCATATTCTCTATGCCATAAATTTCTCACTCATTCCTAAAAATAAATCTAACAGGATTTTAAATTATATTTTACTTATTCAAGTATGTTGTCTCAAACAAAAAACTCACCCTTTTCTGAACCCGTCTCTTCATATTATAAAATATTGAATATCAAACATTAACACGCAAAACAAACCTTCCAATAACTGTCTTCCAAGGTTTCAGGTTAATACTATATGAAGACTATAAATAACCTTAAAAGCTGGACGGATCTATCCGTTCCCGTGAGCAACAAAATGGTTCATTGGCCTGGAGAGCCGGATGTTTCGGTTTGCAAACTGTTTGACATGAACAAAGGTGGTCCTGCCAATGTTACCACACTTTCCATGAGTGCCCATACAGGAACACATATTGATGCGCCTTTACATTTCATAAAAAATGGTAGAGACATATCAACGTTTCCTCTTGATCTGATGATAGGACCAGCCCGCATTATAGAAATCAAACATGACAGATTTATTCCGATCGAAGAGGTGAAACAACATGATATTAATCCTGATGAAAGAATTTTATTTAAAACAAAAAACTCTAGTTCTGATTGGGCAAAGCAAGAGTTCAAGAGAGATTATATCTATCTTTCATCAGAAGCTGCCGGATATTTAAAAGAGAAAAAAGTATCCGTAGTAGGAGTTGATTACATTTCCATAGGAGGAAAAAATAATGGAAAAATTGTACATGAAACTCTTTTAGGAAATGGAATATGGATCATTGAAGGATTATACCTTAATGGGATCATACCCGGGTTCTATGAAATGATATGTATGCCTGTAAAAATAAAGGATTCTGACGGAGCGCCGGCAAGAGTGATTGCCAGAAAAATCTGATATAACAGTTAGTTAAACAAGATTTTTCACAAATAACACCCTGTCTTCACCAGATCCGTCGTAGTCACTGAAAAACTCTATACCATCAGCATTCTTTTTGTTTCCAGGCATTACCTGAAAACCAATTTTCTCATGAAATGCAATTGAGATTTTATTAATAGGAGATGTAACACAATAAATTTTTTCTACTCCTGCCCCAAGTACTCTTTCAGAAAAAAAATCATATAAGCGCCTGCCAATATTATGTTTTCTATACTCTGGATCAACGCCCACAAAGTGAACATAAGCATCTCTATGATCTGTCTGGCTGAAAAAACCAATAAAAAAACCAAGGATTTTTTCGTCAGAAACAGCAACAAAACCAGTATCATTAAAATAATTAAAAAATAAACGAGGCAGCATATTGGTCATTTCCCTGCCTCCCCACCAATCGTTGAGATTATTAATTATGTATGAATAATCATCCTCTGTGATATTCCTGAAAGTTATTTCCATTTTTTAGAACTGAGATTTTGCAGATTCCTTCTTTAACTTAAAACTTCCAGTAGCATCCATTGATACATTACAATAACAGGGTATCGATCTTATGAGCCTGGACCACTTCTTCAGTTGGCGACCAGGTAAAAATAGTAAAGTGACCGTCCTGAGACGCTACAAAAGCCAAAGCGTTCTTCTGATCATATACAAACTGAGCAGCAGAAAGATGCCTCGTACCACCGGTATTGGAGGGATTAATCATGACTGCCCCACCTCCTACAATTGGTTCACTCATGTAGACCTTTTCCACTCTTGCATTGCCAACAGACCTACCTATTTTTGCTCCGAAAGCATAGAGTTCATATTTATCACTGATTACCGTTGCCCCATCCACAGCAGTGAGACCGGCAAGTGTTTCAACCTCTGTACGCAATGCCCCCTGCCACAAGACCTCCGAACGGACATTCACATCTTTGCTCATGAGATCTGAAAGGCCCGAATAAGGAGGAGAAACAGAATATTTTATAGGATGCAGGATTGACTTTCTCCAATTATCATTATCAGAGGGAACTACAAGAAGTGAACCTCCGTGACGATGTGCTCTCATCGAAACAGCCAGCTGAACCAGCACATTCATTGAATCGCTCCAGGAATGAGGAGTCGTATAACCTAAAAGATATTGTAAAAGCTCAGGGCAGTCAGGATGACTGGCACTGTTTTCATCAATAATTTTAACCTGATCTCCTATAAGCACAGCCACATTGGCAAATTTACCAAAGCCATGCACTCTTCTGTGCTTGATAACCAGCATCCCTGGCTCACTCACATCAAGGACAAAACAAAGATTCGGAATCTTAAGCGTTGATCCCCATATAAACAATTGATCATTTTCATGCCACACTCCCAAATGAACTCCGGGACGCTCTACTCCAAGAGAAAGTTTAGTAAGATGAAATGCAGTAAACGCCATTTTATGTTCGAAAAGAATTGGAATACCCGCTTGCTCCGGCGGCAAAAATGCTATTGAGATTTTGGTAGAATTCCCTTCTTCTCTTCTCAAACTTGCCCAGAATGCGGTATCGATCATTGTCTCTACCATTTTCATACTTGGCTCTAAGGCCAGATTACTATCTCCTCTCATCCGGGCAGCGGAAAGCTGATGAGCAAAATGCTTTTCAATAACTTTTGCCACTGACGATGCTGCCTTATATGTAGTTTTTTTACTCATATAACCCTAAAAATCTCTGTATCTAATTTCACAAGGTCACAAATTTATAGGTTTAAGTTTATGTCAGCCAGATTCTTCAGTTAAAATGTAAAAAATAGAGTTTAATAATGAAATTTAAATCCTAAAATCAAAAATAGAGACTATTCCCTAATCATATTACTGATAACCTTAAAAAATTCAGCTTAAAAACTTCTAAGAAGTTCGAAAATTGGAACCAATAATTCAAATCTTCAACGGGAAAACTCGAATATTGGAGCGACAACTCTAAATTTCACCTGAAAACTCTAAAATTGGAGCAAATACCTCGAATTTTTAGCCTAAGAACCAGAAAATTGAACCAAACACCTCGATTTACCACCTAAGAACTCTAAAATTGGAGCTAAACACCTCGAATTTTCAACTTAAGAACTAGAAAACTGAAGCTAAAAAATTGAATATTAAAGATTAAAAAAAGTGAGTGAATTAAAAATCCTTTACAAACAAGGCAACAATACTTTCAATGACAAATAAAACCAATTCTTAAATCTATTCACCTTAAAACAAGGAATAGCAATACCTTTATCATTGCTATTCCTTTTGCATTCAGAAATTTTAATCGGTTTTTCATCAGCTGAAAACTCATTCTTCTTCGAAAGTGTTTCTTATTATGGAAATTTGAGACACTAACCCTATCAGTATAAACCCCGACCACTACCAATAATTAAGTATGTGTATAAAAGCATAAGAATTTATACTTTTACATTGCGATTAAAATAATAAGATGCTGAATCACCTCTTTATACCCAAAAACTACGACCCAATCCTTAATCTTAAAAAGACTGAAAAAGCTATCAAGCTTATCAAGGATACTTTTGAACATCAGTTAGCCTCTGAATTAAGACTCAGAAGGGTAACTGCTCCTTTGTTCGTTCTTAAGGGAACAGGCATCAATGATGACCTTAATGGAATTGAAAGGCCTGTCACCTTCCCAATAAAATTCATGAAAGAAACTCCTGCCGAAATAGTTCATTCTCTTGCAAAATGGAAAAGGATGATGCTGGCAAAATTAGAGTTTGCAACAGGTTTCGGACTTTACACTGACATGAACGCTATTCGTCCGGATGAAGATCTTGACAACATACACTCTCTTTACGTCGATCAGTGGGACTGGGAAAGGGTAATGTCGGACAACGAAAGGAATATTGATTTTCTTAAGAAGACGGTTACACAGATATATACAGCGATGAAGCGTACCGAATATCTGCTGTGTGAAGAATACCCTGAATTAAATCCGGAACTTCCTGAGCATATTCACTTCATACATAGCGAAGAGTTGTTGGAGAAATATCCTGACTTAAGCTCAAAAGAAAAAGAAGACAGAATTGCAAAGGAGTATGGTGCAGTATTTATCATTGGAATCGGAGGAGCTTTAAAGAACGGTCAGAAACACGACGGTAGAGCCCCGGATTACGACGATTGGAGCACTGAATCTGAAAACGGATTCAAAGGACTCAACGGAGACATCGTTGTCTGGAACTCAGTACTGCAAAGATCCTTTGAATTATCTTCAATGGGAATCAGAGTAAATAAAACTGCATTGAAAAAGCAATTGGAGATTGCCTGCTGTGAAAACCGGGCAGACCTCATGTGGCACAAGATGCTTTTAAACGGCGAGTTACCTCAAAGCATCGGAGGAGGAATAGGCCAGTCCAGACTATGTATGTATCTGTTAAAAAAAGCACATATAGGAGAAGTACAATCTAGTATATGGCCAGATGAGATGGTTGAAGAATGCAGAAAACATAATATAAATATTATATAAAAAGATTAGAAGAAAGCCCCGGAATCCGGGGCTTTCTTCTTCTTCACCTCTTTCATAAAGTTAAGCCACTGTTGTCAGTGGCTTACTCATGCCCCCCTATTAAAAACATAAAAAACAACATTACAACTTTTGTAATCTTATTACCTCAACTTTTCCGGAGGCATATATAATGGTTAAAGTATACAAACCTGTATTAAGAGAACTTCCGAATTCCAATTGGTCTCCCTGCAAAACTTTTCCATATCTGAACACTTCAATTCCATTTGTATTAGAAATTAGTAAAGTCTCAATATCAGCTAGGGCTGTAATATTAAAGTTTCCTATAGAAGGATTAGGACCTACCTGAGCCATAGATATTGAACGCAAAGAACGGGCTGCAGCGCAAACATCTACTTTTGTACAATAAGAAGCATAATATGGCGAAACATTATAGCTAATACCAACACAAACATCTCCGCCAGGATAGTGCTCTCCGGTTTCAAGATTTGCTTTGTATGCTGCTCCAGACTCAGCAGACAAACTCTTACTAAATCCATTTGTCCACCAAGAGTATGCCGTTGCTCCATTTCTTAATGAGGGGTTGACTTCAAATGATATGGTGGCATTCGGAACACTGCAAGCAGGACCGGTTATACTTTCCTGAGAACTGCCAATCGATTTTACGTTGATTATAACTGGAGAAGAAGTGGTTGCTGCTCCTTGATTATCGGTAGCTCTAGCGCTGATATTATAAACACCTGCAGACAGGTTTGTCCAGAAGAACGAATAAGGAGCTGTAATATCAGTTGCTATTAAAGTTGTACCATTAAAAAATTCCACCTTTGTCACAGAACCATCAAGATCACTGGCTGATGCAGATAAAGTGACAGTTGCAGGTGCCGTAAATTCTGCATTAGTTGGAGGTGAAGTCAAACTAACTGTTGGAGGAGTATTCTGAGTCGCATTACATTGCCCTTGTGTGATACGTTCAGAAGCAAATGTAAGTTCATCAATATTAGGTCCTCCGTTTTCTGTTAAAGAAGATAATGTTATCAAATTATTTCCCTGAGTAAGTGAAAGCTGTACTACTGCTGTATTCCAGGTTGTCCATGCACCTGTTCCCTGGAAACTTACAGAAGCATTCTGAATAACACCATTTACAGCAACAGACATTGTTCTGTTTGCCGTTGTACCATTTGCAAAGCGTATGGTAACACCAACATTACCAGCAGCACCTGCAGATACCGCCCATGAAGCTTTGCTTCCGACAGCATTATTCACATTCACATAGCCGGTTCCATTAAATCCGGTGTTGGTATTTTCATTCGCTATACCATCAACAGAACAAGCCGATTCTCCCTGCAACTTGAAAGAAGCAACAGGAGTACCACTTACAGTAACCACTGCAGCTGTTGAAACAGCAGTTTCTCCAGCATTGTCGCTTGCAATTGCCGTAATGGAATAAGTCCCTGCTGAGACATTCGTCCAGGTGAATGAGTAAGGAGCAGAGGCATCAGTCCCTAACAAAGTAGTTCCATTAAAGAAAGCAACAGAACTTATTGTTCCGTCAGCATCACTTGCTTTAGCTGTAATATTTATTGAGGCAGGAGCAAGATAACTGGCATTGTTGACAGGAGCTGTTAAAGAAACTGTCGGCAAACGATTGTATGTATTCTGGCCAACCAACACTATATTTGGAGTTGGAGCCTGATCAACACCGGCACCCAGGAAGAAGCCCAAATGCGGAGGCTGGTTATAGGAAGACTGCTGCCATGAAATAGCATTCCTGTAAACAGGATCGTGCATCAGCGTATACAACTTGTGCTGAGTAGGAATGGTAGTGGTGTGAATATAAAGACGATTAGCTCCATCATGAAGGATTACCTCTTCACGCCAGTCACCAATAATATCTGCACTAAGGTTGGGCGTTGATTTTGTACCATTGCAGGATCTCCCAGTTAAGGTAAGTACACGTGAACTACCATTGCCATTCCATTTATCAATAGTATTGTTATTGAGCAATTCATCCTGTAAATCGCCATCCCAATATACCCTGAAGTTTGCAGATGAAGGTTTTGACGTAGAAATTCTTGTACCAGTTGCACTATATGTTCCGGAAACGGAATTAGACCAGGCTTCCTGACCAGGATAACGGGCATCTAGATCACCAATCATACCACGGCCATTATCATTTCCACCTCCGCCACGCCAAAGAACACGACCGTCCCTTGCTCTTACCATGTAATGATCTGGCTGACTTCCGGTTTGCTCGTTTACCAGCCAGATCTCCAAACCAGGACTGGCAGGATCGAAATCACCGACATGGTTAGCGTCTCCATGACCAAATCCAGTTGCCCACATGAACTTTCCATCATGGTCTATGGCACTGGCTCCGGGTAATATTTCATCAAATCCATCCCCATCAATATCGGCAGCCATCAGGCTATGATTTCCCTGACCACGGGCGCCAGTACTTCCTGAATTATTCGAATCAAAGATCCATCTGGTTGACAATCTTTGTCCATCCCAGTCCATAGCAGCCAGTGTCAGCCTTGTATAATAACCTCTTTGGAAGATCATACTAGGCTTAACTCCGTCAAGGTATGCATTGGTTGAATTAAAACGATCTCCTCTGTTTCCATAAGAATCTCCCCAACTGCTCATAGTTCCTCTTGGCACAGGATAGTTCACTGTTGCCATTTCCTTACCAGTTTGTCCATTGAATATGGTAAGGTATTCTGGCCCGGTTAAGATGTAGCCGGTACCGTTCACATAACTGGCTCCGTCATTATCATTTGCTGCGGGCCCATTAGTCAGATAAGTTCCCGTACCGTCTCTTGTACCAGGAGCAGTTTTGCAGGCCACTTCAGCTTTGCCATCTGAATTATAATCTCCTACCAGATGTTGCGTATAATGCGCCCCTGAACGAATATTCCTTCCCAGGTCTACAATCCACATAAATGTACCATCCATTTTGTATGCAGCAAGATAGGTGTTACCCGTAACACCAGAATTGGCATTATCCTGTGCATTATTCGGATACCATTTTACTACAAGATCATATTTACCATCTCCATCAAGGTCCCCTACGTTTATGTCATTTGGAGTATGACTAGTGCTCGGACGATTGCTTAGTGTGATGGTTCTCACTTGTGAGCCCCATACAGCTGCGGAACCACCAACAGATTGCTCTGCTCCGCCCACAACAGGCCTTACAGTATAGATAGAACTTGACGATCCACCATTATCCACCATATTGGTTGCACCTGTTATAGGAGATGAATTTACTTTTGTACCATTTCTGTAAATATTAAATGCAATACTTTTGGGATCTGTACCGAATACCCGCCAGCTTAAAAACACACCATTTCCTGTTTGTACCGCTACTAATCCGCGATCAAGGTTTTCCATTCTTCGTTGTGCCTTGAGGCCTGAACTTAAAATGAGTAACAGGATAGATGCAATAAATATACTTTTAAATGAATAAGAGTTTTTCATTGCTTTATTTTTTTTAAGTTGTTTTACTATTTAGTTCATCCGGATTTATTTATTTACAATCTCATTCTCCCCGGGTGAACAATTATTATTCAAAAAATTTTATTTTCTACTCCAGTTCCAGTTATAGCTTCATAACTTCAAGTATTCATAATACAATTCAATTGTGATACAATAGAAACAGGTAATGCAGTACTTATAATAAATAATGGCCTGATTGATTTAAATACTTGTACTATAATAATCTTTCCATTAGTTCACTAGCTATAAAATCACTTCATTAAAAAACAAGATCTAATTGAATGCTTAAATGTATCTGTAATGCCAGTATATGCGCTATGAGTACATCATCACACAAACTATTTATTACGACTAGTAAATCATCTTTTTGACGAAACAAAAAAAGGGGCTGTCTTCATGACAGCCCCTTTAATGATAGTGAATGTAAAATTCTAAAAGATCTCACCCTAAATCCCTCTCCTGAAAGAGAGGGACTTTAATGTGCACATTATTAGTTATGACATTTATAATCTAACATTTTTCCGTTGAGGTCTATAGACTTTAATACTATAACTAAATAGTTAATCTTATTAATAAATAATCCAATACTAGTCCGATTATAACTTTTGTAATCTCACTACCTCTAGCTTTCCCGAAGAGTATACAATTGTTAAAATATACAATCCTGCACTAAGATCTTTTTCAATTTTCAACTCCTCCATCTGTGAAAGTTGTCCGTATCTGTAGACTTCTATTCCATTAGTATTTACAATAGTTAAAGACTCAACATTTTCTGTTGCTGTCAGATTAAATGTACTCTTAAATGGATTAGGTCCAACAAGTGCTTTGCTTCCGGCATGCAGGTTATCATATATAGAAGTAATAACAGGATCCACAGTTATCGTAACAGGTGCAGATACAGTAACTGCTCCCTGATCATCAGTCGCCTTAGCCGTAATGACATAAGTTCCCGGCTCTACATTTGTCCAACTGTATTCGTAAGGAGCTATCAGAACTGAATTAAGCAGTTCTGCCCCATTGTAAAATTCTACCTTACTTACAGAACCATCGCTATCTGTTGCACTAGCACTTAACTGAATACTAGCAGGAGCTGTATAATTCCCTCCATTGGCAGGAGAAGTCAGACTTACCACAGGAGGTACGTTGGCTGGATTAGCAATGCATTCTCCTGCTGATATATTTTCGGAACCAAATGATAACTCATCGATATTAGGTCCTCCATCTGCAGTTAGAGATGTTAGTGTAACGATATTATTTCCTTTAGAAACAGAAATCTGTACTACTGCAGTATTCCATGTAGTCCATGCGCCTGTTCCCTCAAAATTTACTGAAGCAATCTGAGTACCACCATTTACACCGACAGACATAGTCCTGTTTGCAGTTGTACCATTTGCAAAGCGAATAGTCAGATTAACATTTCCTCCAGCACTTGCAGCTATTGCCCATGTACCTTTACTACCTACAACATTATTGACATTAACATAACCAGTACCTATAAATCCAGCATTAGTATTTTCATTTAAAATTCCATCTACAGTGCATGCCGATTCACCTTGCAGTTTAAATGATGGCGTTGACTCCACAATGACAGTTATCGCAGCTGAAGTGGCAGTTCCTCCAGCATTATCCGTAGCAACTGCAGTAATCGAATAAGTACCTGCTGATACATTTGTCCAGTTAGCCTCATAAGGCGTCGTAGCATCTGTACTTATCAAAGTAGTTCCATGATAGAAAGACACAGAGCTAATTGTTCCATCAGCATCACTAACATTAGCAGATATATTGATCGAAGCAGGAGCAAGAAAATTTGCATTATTTACAGGAGCTTTTATTGATACTGTTGGTAATTGATTTGAAGGACCTTGAGAACCTACCAATACAATATTGGGAACTGGTGCTTTGTCAACACCTGCGCCTAGCCAAAAGCCTAAATGCGGAGGCTGGTTATAAGAAGACTGCTGATACGAAATAGCATTTCTGTATGCAGGATCGTGCATCAGTGTATATAGCTTGTGTTGTGTCGGGATAGTGGTTGTATGAATATAGAGACGATTTGCTCCATCATGAAGGATTACTTCCTCTCTCCAATCGCCCAGAATATCTGCGCTTATATTGGGGGTTTCCTTGGTGCCATTACAAGAATTACCGGTTAGAGTTAACAATCTTGAAGAACCATTACCATTCCACTTATCAATTTTGTTGCCGGTAAGCAATTCATCCTGCAAATCGCCATCCCAATATACTCTGAAGTTAGCTGATGACGGTTTAGTGGTAGAAATACTGTTTCCTTTGGCATCAAAAGTTCCAGAAACGGAATTAGACCAGGCTTCCTGTCCTGGGTATCTTTCATCGATGTCACCAACCATACCTCGACCGTTATCATTTCCACTCCCGTTGCGCCAAAGCACCTGACCGTCCCTTGCTCTGATCATATAATGATCGGGTTCGCTTCCTTTATTTTCACTTACCTGCCACACTTCTAAACCCGGGCTGTCAGGATCAAAATCTCCAACATGATTAGCATCTCCGTGGCCATACCCTGTTGCCCATCTGAACTTTCCATCATGATCAATGCAAGCAGACCCTGTTAAAATTTCATCAAACCCATCCGAATCTATATCGGCTGCCATAATGCTATGGTTTCCATTTCCACGAGCCCCAGTACTTCCTGAATTATTTGAATCAAAGAGCCATTTCCTTGATAAGGTTTGTCCATTCCAATCATATGCAGCGATTACCATTCTTGTATAATAACCTCTTTGAAAAACCATGCTAGGTTTTACACCATCAAGGTAAGCATTGGTTGCATTAAAACGATCCACTCTGTTTCCATAATTATCACCCCAGCTGCTTACAGTTCCTCTTGGTACATCATAATTAATGGTTGCCATTTCCTTACCGGTTTTTCCGTTAAAAATGGTGACATACTCCGGACCTGACAAGACATAACCTTCACTGTTTCTATAATCAGCTCCATCATTGTCATTGGCTGCCGGCCCGTTGCTCAGGTATGCACCTGTCCCGTCTCTGGTACCTGGAGCTGTCTTACAAGCGACTTCGGCCATACCATCAGAGTCATAATCACCTACCAGATGTTGAGTGTAATGTGCACCTGAACGAATATTCCTACCAAGATCAATGATCCATATAAATGTTCCATCCAGTTTATAAGCTGCCAGATATGTATTGTCAGTAACTCCGGATTGTGAATTATCTTTCGCATTATTTGGGTACCATTTAACTATAAGATCATACTTTCCGTCCCCATCAAGGTCACCGACATTAATGTCATTTGGAACATGGTTGCTGCTTGGCCGGTTACTTAAGGTTATAGTTCTTACCTGTGAAGCCCACACTGTCGCTGTACCTCCATCTGCTTGCTCAGCCCCCCCTATAACAGGCCTTACAGTATAGCTAGAATTTGCTGAACCGGAAGCATCTACCATATTGGTTGCTCCTGTTATCGGAGAGGCGTTTATCTTTGTTCCATTCCGATAAATATTAAATGCCACAGCTTTCGGATCAGTACCAAATACCCTCCAGCTCAGGAATACACCTCCATTTGTTTGTACTGCTACCAAACCACGATCGAGTTTTTCCATTTTCCGTTGCGCCTTAAGGTCACTACTAAAAATGTGTAACAGGATACATGCACCAAAAATTACTTTAAGAAAATAAGAGTTTTTCATTGCCGTATAATTTATTATTTCACCAGTGTTTACTTTTTCGGTTTCTAGTGTAGTATACAATTGGCAAAATGGAAAGTGAACAATTATTATTTAAAAAATTTTATTTTATATTATAAAACATCCTAACGGGTAGCCTTTTTTTACAATACCACCTTGATTACAAAGGACTTAATTCACCATTAAGAGGAAGGGGGATAAAAATTATTTTTGCAGCTTGAACTGCTTACGACCTGAATCATGAAGGTTTTTTATACAATATTTACCATGAACAGTTTCACTCCCTTGCAATATAACCTCCTTAGTATCAACCATAAGATCATATAATCTGTCATCCATGACAACAATCTGAAAAACACCTTCGGGACCGGGAGTGATGTTGAACTGATTCCTGTTTACCCAATCCCAAACAGTAACTTCAGGAATATTAGCAGTTTCCGAATCTTTTGCAGATATACATTCCTTTATTTTTACATATAAAATTGAAGGAGTAGCTGCACCAAGATATAAATTATAATATGGCACCAAAGCCGACAATTTAAAGGATTTCTTTTCCACATAAATATATCTGAGCTTGTCTCCATTCCTTGAAGTAATAATATACTCGCAATCTCCATCCAGTTTTATTGTAGCCGTGGCTGTATTATTATCAAGAGTATCAAGCGTATTTTCTGTCATATTATTAATAAGAATTAGAGCTCCGCTAAAATTCTCTCTGGAAAATTCACTTTTAAACTGAAGGCTTGCATTATAAATATGCTTTCTCTTTAGATAAATTGTTTTTGATATCCTCTGAGTATAGGCCGCATTACCATAGGTTGAAATATTTAAAGTATCATTTTTATAATCACCCTTATGAAGCACCAACCTATATCTGTGACCAGGGCGGAGGTTTGCTTTGATCTCATTAGGCAAGTCGCCTGGTATACATCGTATTGGAATATTTAACTCGACATCAACAAGACTTGCAGAAAAATCAACCAATTCTTTTTTATCAAAATCATCAAAAACACTAAGATCAAAAAAGACCTTATTTTCTGTATACATATAGAGGTCATCATCTCCCCCATTGCTTCTTCTGTTTGAAGAAAAGTAACCGGTTTTATTCCTTTTGTTATAACTGAATCCAAAGTCATCAAGATTGGTATTCACAGGAAATCCCATATTTACAACGATGGTATCTTTGAACAGAAGATCGGCATAATAAATATCAAGCCCCCCCATTCCATACCTGCCATCAGAAGAGAAAAATAAAATATTATCATCAGTCAGAAACGGATATTTTTCATCTCCTTTAGTATTGATTTTTGGGCCAAGATTGATCGGCTCAGACCATAAACCATTCCTTAATACACTCATGTAAATATCAGTCCCTCCATAACCACCTTTCTTATCTGAAACAAAAAACAATTGCTGTCCATCCATACTTATGGCCGGGTGCCCAACTGAGTACTCAGAATTATTTAAAGAGACAGGAGAAAGATATTTCCATTTATTAAACGACTCATCATATTCAGCAGAATAAAGCTGAAGCCTGTATGGTTCCTGATCTCCTTTGATGCACAGGTTTACTATCGCTTTAAGACTATCATAAAACGCAACAGGTCCTATATGAAGAACATCCTTCTTTTCAAAATCAACCTTAACAGCATTACTCCATCCGGTATCACTTTTTTGTGAATAGTATAAACGGGCAAAACCACCATTGTTCAAAGCATTATATTTCCTCACCACTGAAGTATCTTCTTCTTCCGTCACATAAAACATACCCTTATGAAACTGAACAGGGCAATATTCAGAACCGGCAGTATTGAAAGGTAAATCGAAGATATTATAATAAAGGCTATCTCTGAATAAATTATTCAGAACAATCCTTGAATAGACCTTTGTAAAAATTGTATCAGCCTTGGGATCGTTGATTGCACGTAAGGTATTGAAATAATCGATGCTATCCTGAGAAGTCAGAGCATGGCCGGATAATTGAATATTTTCAAAGCACCTTTTCGCCTCTTCATATCTTGACATCTTTTTAAACAGCACTGCAGCTTTTCTGTTAAGATCACAATCTGTGATGTTTTTCTTTTTCTTTAAAGCTTCTGCATACAGGTTGGATGCTCTTGCATAGGCCAGATGCCTATAATAATAATCCGCCCGATTCTTAAGGCTGTTCACATCAGTAAAAATCGTCTGTGAAAATGTTTCACCAACTTTTATCAATAAAATCAATATGACCAGAAACCCCTTCATCTCATTAAAAATATCTAGGCATATATGCATTATCCTTAAAAAAGACGAACCTGTAACTCAGCTTAAATTCATGGCTGGCCCCTGCGATTGAGGAAAAACGAGAGAAAGGCGCATCATAAGAATAACCAGCCTGAAGTTGATTGGTAATCTGAGCCTGAACAATAAAATTTAAAGAGGTACCTACTCTATACCCCAAACCAAGCCATAACACATCATTTAAAATAAAGATATTATTTATATCAACCTGTGCTTTACTACCCATTACATCTTTCACAAGAACCCCTGGAAGATACTTTACCTGATAAGATAGCTTAAAAACATAACCACCATGAATAAACAGGTGTCTGTATTTAACAGCTTCTCCATTCTCATTAATTCTGACCTCCAGAAGATCAGGAATAGAAGCGCCGAGATAATACCTGGGAGAGTACCAATAAATCCCTGTACCAATTCCGGGAGCAACATATATGGACTTATCAGCACTCATTCCAGGATCATTGGCTTGCTTTGTCTGAATCCCGCTTAACCTTGAAACCATCTGCACAAATCCAGCCTGCAAACCAAGAGATAATTTTGAATTATTATTAAAACTTATCCTGTATGCATAAACACCATAAAGACCTGTTTTTCCTGTCACTCCTATCTTATCATGTACTGCCAATAAACCAAGTGCAATTTTCCTTTTCTTAATGGGACTATGTATTGAAAATGTCTGAGTAGAAGGAGCGCCATCAATATCCATCCATTGCTTTCTGTATACTGCTGTAGCATTCAGATCTCCCTGGCTTCCGGCATAGGCAGGATTAATAACCAATGTATTAAAAATATACTGACTATACATCGGTTCATTCTGAGCATATACAAAGGCAGATCTGAGAAGAAACATCATGATTAAAACCACGTAATTCTTCCTTCTTCCAAATAAGCTCAAATATAAATTACAATTCAACTTTAGTCTATCTGTTAATAACTACAAATCCTTTTATTACAGGACTCCCATCTCCCAAATCGATCACATAAAAATAAGTATCGTCTGCTAAAGGCTCTTTACCAGCAATATTATTATCTCCTCTCCATACATTAGATTCATTATTATACGAATTGCTTCTGTAAACCAGTTGCCCCCATCGGTTATATATTTCTACCTTATTATCAGGATATAAATTTATAAAATCTATCACCCATTCATCATTAATATTATCCCCATTCGGAGTAAAGCCATTATAAACCTTTACTGCTGATGCATCGACTATTCTAATCTCAGCAGCTTCAGAATATTTAGCCGGACAGCTGCCTCTTTTAACCAAAGCTCTATAATAAGTTGTCTTTGACAGATCAGAATAAATACAATATGGATCTGATGACTTTATAGTTTGCCAGTCAGTAGTAAAATTATCTTTTGAATATTCCCAGAATAAAATGGTTCCCTTATAATCTTTCAGATGAAGCGTATCTTTGTTCAAATGAGCACGGGCACTTGTTGATGATTCTACCACACCGCCTCTGGTCAATGAGTCAATATCTATTATAGCTACGGGAGAATAGAAAGTTTTTCCACAATCATTGAATAAAACTCTGTAATATGTTTTTTCCTTAAGATTCGAGTATTCGTAAGAAAAACTGGTATTGACAACGGGAGTGAAAGTTTCAAAATTATCAGTGGATTGTTCCCATCGCTCAATTGCAGAATGGAATTTAGTGATATAAACTTTTCCCTTATTAGATTCAACACAAACAGAAGAAGCGTTTTCCATTTTTCCATTACCTGGAAATACATCTCTGTCAGGTTCACATGGTAAAGTCAGCATAACAGGGAGCCATCTGTTTACATGGTCATTCAGCCCCAGTTGCCCAAGAGTATTTCCTCCCCATATATAAATTTCATTCTTATCATTCCTCACAATGCAATGAATATCTCCGACTGCTATATAGTTGATATTCTGTAAATCCTCTGTTCCGGAAGGATCTTTTACTTTTACAGGAAGTGTGGAATCAATTGTATCATTTCTTCCCAGTTGACCATAATCATTAATTCCCCAGGAGCATACGGTCTTGTCAGACAATAAAGCAAGCGCCACGCCTTGTCCTCCTGCAATTTGAACTACTCCGGATAAATGCCTGGCACCATCGATACTCCGTACATAATCCGGCAATAAGCGTTCGGTTTTATTCCCTGTACCAAGCCTGCCATCCCAGTTGGGTCCCCAAACCCATAGTGTGTCATTACTAGACAATGCATAGGAGTAATTATCAGCAGCTTCTATTTTAATGATATTATTAAGAACACCCTTTCCTGATTTATCTTTAACAGGAATGGCATAAGCAGAATTAGTTTTATTATTCTGACCAAGTTGTCCGACGTGATTTCTACCCCATCCCCAAACGCTTCCATCGCATAGCAAGGCCAGACAAAATGTACCGCCACCGCTAATGGCTTTTACATTTTTCAGAGTATCGCCAGGAGCTTTTAACACGTAAGAAGGATAATATACAGGATCTGTAAAATTTCCAGTACCTGTTTCTCCACTCGCATTTCCGCCCCAACTTAGGACTTTTCCGTCATTAGTTAAAGCATAACCTGTTACATTTCCTGTTGAAATTTGTTTAATATTACTAAGATGACCAAGACCTCCAACACCTCTTACAACATAAGGGGTGAGTCTTTTCTCCAAAGTTCCATCACCCACCTGTCCACGGTCATTAGGCCCCCATGCCAATACGGTATCGCCTGAATTGGTAAGGGCTAAAAATGTTGTTACCCCTTCTAAGGAAACCTGTTTACACCTTGGAGCTATTCCACCATTAATTCCAGAAATCATTATAGGAACATTGGAAGGAATTAAAGAACCTATTCCGAGTTGACCAACGTTATTTTCTCCCGTTATGAATATCCTCCCATCTTCACATAAAAAAGCAGAGTTGTCATCGTTCGCAGAAAAAAATACGTTTTGAGCCTTAGTCTTTGTTGAAGCAAGGAAAGCAAACAATATACTATACAGAAGAACTCTGAAATGCATTTAAAGGACTTATAATTTCATTTTAATTTACAGACTATAAACATAAGTACTATTTACAATCTATTGAAGGAACCTCTACTTTAACATTCAATCTTCGAACGCAACCTTTGGCATCTCTTACATATAAACTGTACTTTCCTTGTTTAAGGTCTCCGATAAATGGTTCAGAAACAAACTCCCCATTGGAATTTACTGAAAATTCGAAAGGTGCTTTTCCCAATTTAATGGTATTCAAATCAACTTCAATAGCACCGTTACTTTGATCAGCACAAGCTGCTCTTGCCTGACAGGAGAAGCTGATCAATGTATCTTTGCAAATATCCTTATGATGCTCTACAGTAGTATTTTTATCCTGAATTTCTTCTGGCATAACCTCAGGAATATTGTTCCAGGCAGCAATATCGATTTCATTATTTTCAGGAGCAGAAGCAACTGTATCGATTAGTACAGGAATATTTTTAGGCTCAGGTTTAACCTGCTCATCTGACTTAAAAAAGAAGTACAATAATACGGCAATTAAGAACAAGCCTGCACCACCACCGAAATACTTCCATCTATTGCTATTTCCGGTATACTTACCACCACTTAAGTCCTTCTGCATTCTGGCCTTCAAATCAAGTAGGTTTTGACCGACAACAATCTGATAACTTATATTTTGTATTTCAAAATGCTCAGCAAATTCCTTATCCGTTTTAAGCCTTACTTCAAAATCAGACTTCTCCCCCTCGCTCAACTCTCCATTGAGATAGCGATCTATTAATTCAAATGTATTATCAGGGAGACTCATTGCTTAAATAATGATATGATGTATGAATTATCCTTTACCAGATTAAACAGTTTCTGTCTGCATCTGTAACTATATGTTTTAGCTACCTGATCACTCGAGTAGCCCATTTTTACTGCTATTTCTTTAAGACTAATTTTATCATATATTGTATACATTAAAAGCTTCTTGCACTCTTCACCCACTCTTCCCATTAAATCTTCTATTGCCTTTGCCTTCTCTGCTGTAATCATATCTGCCAATACATCCATGCCCTCTTCTTCACTATCATCAAACTCAGTAGTATTAACAAGTTTTTTATCCCTTTTAGCCTTATTGATCCAAAGATTCCTTGCAACACTATACATAAAGGCGGCTATCTCCTTTCTCTCATCAAACCTATTAAGCTTGACCTGATTATAAAATATCACTACCGTATCCTGAAATATATCTTTAGCATCCTCATACGAGCCACTATTGCTGATGATATATTTTTTAATATACGGAAGGACATCTTTATAGAGATTACTCAGAACCGACTCATTATCGCCAGTTCTAATCGCCTTCAGAATTTCTTTATCATTTAACCTTCTCATTTAGTATACAAAGATGGAAAAGAAATGTGAACAAAGAGTTTTTGCCTAATTTGCTGAACTCTATAACAAAGAATATTCTTTCTTTTTATAAACAGATTAGACCGATTCATCAAATTTATATTTTCTAAAAGATCTCTAACTAAAACTTCTGTTGCCATTATTTATAGAGAGGCTGAATTCTCAATAAAGATTAAAAATACTTATTAAGCACTATTCAAACCAATTAAAATACTATTAATAAAACACTTAGAATATACGATTTCTCTTCATTGCAGTTTGTTTTACACATCTGATTTTCGAAATAAATCCCCTGTACCTATTACAACTGAAATAACTGGAGGTGAACAATATTTAAAAAAATTACTGCTGGAAGAATGATCAAGAACATCTAAACCTGAATAAAATTAAAAATCCCTGCCTTATTTTTATAGGACAGGGATTTTTAATCCTGATAAGCCCGATAGCACTATCAACTAAAAACCAACCAAATACAACTACTAGTTAATATCCATAAAAATTTATTTTTTAATAATTCGCAAAGTACTAGTACTCTTTTCTGTCTTTAACCTTAAGATATAAACACCCGGGACCAATTCACTTCCGGCCAAACCGGTTTCAATTCCTTTGCCAGACTCTATTTCTTTACCCATTAGGTCATAAAAAGAATAAGAATAGGCTCCTGAAGCCTTTAATAAAACAGAACCAGTAAATGGATTTGGATAACAACCAAAATCATTTGAGATCAAATTTTCACTAAAAATACTGGTGACCAGACAAGATCCTCCCGAGACTGAGTTATCCGTAAAACCGAAATAATCAAGATTTGGCAAACCATCAGAAGTCATTGCTACTAACTTTACCATATTTTCACCTTTATCGAGATAAATATCAGTCTCTAATGTACTCCATTTGGTAAAAGCTCCTGTAGAAGGAAAAACAAGTACTTTGTTTTGTTCTATTGAATTGACAACAACACCTGAAGATCTGCTTGCTGCTCCTCCGTTTGTATACCGGATTAAAAGTTTATAATTTCCAGAAGTCGCTGCATTAAAGGCAAAAGTAGCAGACTTGCCAGTGGCATTATCTGCATTTACATATCCACTACCTTCAAAGCCAGCATTAATAGCTTCATTGCGGATACCTTCCACTTCACAAGCATCCTCTGCCTGCAGTTTAATTGTGCAGGCATTTTTTCCCGTATTACCACCGACACATACTCCACATGCATCCAAAGTTGCTGTACCATTCAATTCATTTGCGCAATCTACGCAGCTTGACTCTTCTTTACCACAACCGCAAATTCCTGGTTCGGATTTATTTTTATCATCAGGACAAAGATCTGTTTTGTCTGCTACATAACCCGAAGGCTGCGTACATGAAGATTGAGAAACTGCAGGATCTCCTTTTCCGTCTCCGTCTGCATCTGCATACCAAATACTTTTGGGCTGAACGTCAACTGTGACTCCTGCAGCAGTTGCTTTGCAACCATCACCACCTGTAACTTCAGCAGTATAGACTCCGGCAGTTGTAGCAACATAAGACTGACCAGTGCCTACCTGATTTGTCCCGTTCTTCCATATAAAGGATACTCCTGTAGATGCTGTTAATATCACGCTTCCACCTTCACAGAATGAGGTTGCTCCGGAGGTACTGATAGTCGCGGCGCAATTTGTTGCTCCTTTATAAACAGCAGTATAATTTGTAGCAGCAGCCCATGACTTAACGGTAGTAAGGGTTGCTGTAGACAATTGTGTTCCTGAAGCATTGTTCCACTTCTGAAAGGTTCCGCTTGTTTTAGGTAAAGTTTTTAAAGTAATGGTAAGACCTTCCGGATAGCTTGATGTACGTGTCGTTGCGATGTCAGAGCCTACAGGATTCACATTAACACCTATCTGATACCTTGGTTTGAGATAAGGAATAAGTTTACTGATATTGACATCAGACTTCAATTCTTCTATTCCCTGCACAACAAGGTTTGCCATGGCTATAGCGCCCATTTCCTGGAAGTGAACATCATCTGTGTTGCCGTTAGGGTAATTGGAATATTCTCCTGCAACATAATTATTGTACCAGAAACGCGTAGTATAAGTTTGTCCTGCTACTTCCATCTGCACTTTTGATTTTGCATCCAGATCTATCAGAGGAACTTTAAGAGAATTTGCTACGGTGCGGACAGCAACAGGATGATCATGATAAGCATCATAAACTGTTTTATCAGCGTTCCAGGCGTTTCTTCTCACTGTAGAAACAAGAACAGGATACGCTCCTTTCGCTTTTGTTTCATTCACAAACTTCGTTAAATAACTTTCGAATTCTCCACCTGTCGGAGTATACCTGGCAGCATCTGCTTTGTTTCTGTCATTGATCCCGAATTGAATAAATACATAATCACCAGGTTGCAGCACATCTCTGACAGCAGACCAGAAATTGTTGTAAAAACTTTTAGAGCTTGTCCCACCGACCGCCTTATTCACCACCTGAACATTGCTACTGTTAAAGAAATAAGGCAATACCTGTCCCCATCCTTTTCTGGGATAATATCCGTCATTATAGTCCTGAACTGTAGAATCTCCTATGGTATATATTTTTATAATGGCTCCGACGGAATTGATAGCAATAGCTATGTCTTCTGTATAAGTATATCCAGACTCTTCTGTAATCATCACAGTATAACTCCCTCCACCATCCACTGAAAGAGCCTGCTGGACGGCTCCTTTAATAAGTTTACCTTCTTTAAACCACTGATAGGAACAACCATCCGGAGCTACCAGCGATTTCAATTGACTATTCGATACTATTCCTTTCCCTGAAAATCCATATCCCAGTGCCGGAGACAACAATAAAATGAATAGTAAACCAAAGATTATTTTGTTAATGTTTCTCATTGTTCTAATTCGTTCTATTCAGTATTTATCTTTTAATAATGCGCATAGTCCTTGCAGACTGCTGAGTCTGCAACTTTAATGTATAAATGCCAGGCAATAATCCATTACCTGCAAAACCGGCATTTAATCCTTTACCTGACTCAACTTCTTTTCCTGTCAGATCATAAATTGAATAAGAAAATTCATCAGGGGCCTGCAAAGTAACAGCTCCTGTAAATGGATTAGGATAACAAAGAATCTCATTATACCTCGTCTCTTCTGCATTGATACCAGTAATCAAACACGGGCCTGAAGTAATGTTATATTCAGTAAAACCAATATAATCAATATTTGGTAAGCCATCAGCTGTTTTGGCTATTAATCTGAACATATTATTACCTTCATTGAGATAGGTCTCAGTCTCTAAAGTTGCCCAGGTAGTAAAAGCTCCTGTAGAAGGAAATACCAATATACTGCTTTGTTCCAAAGCATTAACCATCACTCCTGAAGATCGACTGGCAGTTCCTCCATTCGCATATCTGATTAATAACCTAAAATTTCCTGAGGATGCTGCACGAATAGAAAATGTGGCTGATTTACCAATAGCATTATCCGTATTTATATAACCTGTACCTTCAAAACCTGCATTTATTGCTTCATTTCGGATACCATCCACTTCACAGGCTTCTTCTGCCTGATATTTATATATACAAGCTTCTTTTCCCGTATTTCCTCCAACACAGACTCCGCATGCGTCTACAATAGCAGTACCATTCAAAATATTTGCACAATCCATACAACTTGACTCTGTTTTTCCACAACCACAATTTCCCGGCTCTGACTTATTTTTATCATCGGGGCAAAGATCTGTATTGTCTGCTACATAACCTGTTGGCTGTGTACATAATAATTGCGAAACATTTGAATTCCCCTTTCCATCTCCATCAAGATCTGCATACCAGGTAGTTTTAGTTTGAGCTGTTACTGCAGTTGCAACGGACACAGCTTTACACCCACTTCCATCTGTTATTTCCACAGTGTAATTACCAGATGTCATGGCTACATATGTTTGAGACGTTCCTATCTGAGTAGTTCCGTTTTTCCAGAGAAAGGATGAACCGCCAGAGGCTGACAGCGTAACACTTCCTCCTTCGCAAAAAGTAGTCGCTCCGGAAGCTGTGATTGTGGCAGAACAAGTATTTGTTGCGCCATTATAGGTAGCAGTATAATTGGTTGCTGTTGTTCCTGATTTAACTGTTGTAAGTGTTTTGGTTGAAAGTTGCCCGCCGGAAACGTTTTTCCATAACTGAAAGGTGCTTCCTGTTTTAGGCAAGGTCTTTAATGTGACTGTTAAACCTTCCGGATAGGCTGCTGTGCGGGTTGTCATCTGGTCTGCTCCAACAGGATTCACAAAAACTTTTATTTCATACATGGGTTTCAGAAACTTTGCCAGATTAACCATATTGGCATTGCCCGTTAATTCAGAAATCCCCTGAACTACCATTCTTGCATTCTCGATAGCACCCATTTCCTGAAAATGCGTACCATCTGTCACTCCATTGGGGTAATTCGGATATTCACCTGCTGGATATGTATGGTAAACAAACCTCGATATATAGTTTTGTCCCAGACCTTTATAGAGAGTCCAGGACTTCATATTCAGATCAATAAAAGGCACATTCAATGCAGTAGCCACTTCAAGCATTCCCCCACGATAGTTGTTACCGTTTTCTGTAAAAACATTACGCATGGTTCCGTTGCTCCAGGCATTCATTACCATAGGCGAAACAAGGACGGGGATAGCTCCTTTTGCTCTGCTTTCATTTACATAGATGGTAAGGAATTTCTTATAATCATCAACAGAAGTGTATCGTTCGGCTTTTGAAAAATCCCTGTCGTTATGACCGAATTGAATAAAGACATAATCCCCGGCAACCAATGCATTTTTTACAGTTGTCCACCGACCTTCTTCATAAAAGCTCCGGCTACTTCTCCCACCTATTGCCCTGTTGTCAATTTTAACATTGGCACTATTGAAGAAATAAGGCAAGACTTGTCCCCATCCGGCCATAGGATATGCCGATGCCGCATAATTACAAACAGTAGAATCTCCGATAAGATATATCGTTATAACCGCTCCGGTTGCATCAATAGAAAGTAAAA
The DNA here is from genome assembly GCA_023428135.1 of Bacteroidota bacterium. Lineage (GTDB taxonomy): Bacteria > Bacteroidota > Bacteroidia > Cytophagales > Cytophagaceae > Sporocytophaga. The sequence goes on from JAEYZG010000032.1 coordinate 238,945, forward strand.
CTCTTTGAAAGGTTGAAAAACCTTCATCATCAATCAGCTGAACTGAATACTCCCCTGTATGTGAAGGCTTTAAAACCTGATCATCCTCCGCATTGAGTTTCTGGCCATTAAAAAACCATTGATAACCGCAAGCATCAGGAGCAATCAGTACTTTTAAATTTTTATCATAACTTATATTATTGCTCTCTCTGGAAAATGAGGATACAGAAATAAAGGTTAAACTAATAAGGATTACCAGTTTACAGGATTGAATAATTCTTAGAAAGAGTCCTTTCATATATGGGTTAATCTTTTGAAAGCTGAAGATTATCCCATATACAAACTGAGAGACGAAAGGGTAACAAATATTAGTGTTTTTTTTCAAAAGATTAAAAAGCTTTTAACACAACCAGTACAAATCCAAGCCCTGTTTTATAACCTTTTTTAAAAATAAAGGCCCAGGTTTTGAAACCTGAGCCTAGATAAACTAAAACTAACTATAATAAATGTAAAGGGTAGTACTTTGTAAAATCAGAAAGCTGTAAAAACTTTAGCTATTATTCTTTAATAAACTTCATCACAGTTCTCTTTGAATCTTCTTGTATCCATATAGTATAAAAACCAGGAGACAGGTCCTCAATATTCACATTAACTTCCGATTTTCCGGAAGATACTTCTTTTCCTGAGTAATCCATAATACTGTATGCAAATCCATTTGATACTCCTGATAACTGAATAGTATTCTTCGCAGGATTAGGGAACAAAGCTACAGTATTTTTATCTGCCCCTATAACAGATGTCACCACAAGGCTTTCCAGTCTTCCCAGACCGAAAGTTGAAGGATCTGAATAAGAATTATCCTGTGTTGCAAACCATGTGATTTTACCATCTCTTAAAGCCAGATCACTATCATTGACATGAAAATCCAAACCAATCATTTTCTTATCAGAAGGGGTCACACCTACTAATGACCATGGGATAGATGCTTCTACAACATATCCGGTGCTGTTTTGTGTAGCTTTTGCTATAATACCAGTAACAGATTTACTATGTCCTTCTTGTATCTGACTGGCATCATACCTGATCACAAACTGAAAATCATTGGCATCATAACTCGTTGCTTTATCATTGTTACCATCTATATAAAGCTCGATCCCATCATTCTCCCAGAAGTTTGTTGATGAAGCTCTTTTCTGATTATCAGTAACAGTGTATAGAACATACAAATTCTGATTATCATAAAGCACATTAACTTTTCCGCTCAGATCTGCATCATTATCTATTGTCAATATCTTATTTTTAAGCTGATAAGAATTAGAATTGCTCCAGATTGGATCTTCTATGCCATCGATAACAACAGGACTCGCTGTCTTTACAACTTTAACTCCAATAAAATCTGTAACAGTAAGCGTTATTATATTGCTTGTAACTGTACCCAATTTATTTGACACTACAACTTTAAAAGCACTTTTGTCATAACTGGCGTCAACACTGGAAATAGTTAATGTAGCCGAAGTTGCTCCATTAATAACCTGATCATTTCTATACCACACATAATTAAGATCAGAACCGCCTGCACCAATGGTTAAGTTAAGTGTTTGATTTTCCGCAATTGTAGTATTACTTAAATTGGTTGTAATAGAAGGAGGAGTATCTTCCAAAGGAGGGAGCAATGTCAACATTTTTTGTGCATACCTTGTACCCAACAATCTGTACCCAGCAGATGTAAAATGCAATTTATCGCTTACTGCTGTACAACCACTTGAGGAAATAACATGTGCAGTAGGAATAGTATTGCTTATATTATTAATAATATTATTATGAGCGGCACATAAGCCTCCCTGAGCTGCATCTACTACCTGCCCCACCAGCAATGGTACATTTGCTGCTGTAAGTCCAAGATCAGTTAAAAGATTTTGATATACACCTCGTACCTTATTTGGCCATGCCGTCTCTCCGCTATTGGATTCACCCTGATGCATCAGTATACCCTTTATCACTCCATCTTTTTGGGCAAGCTTGGCCAATTGTACCAGCCTTCCATAAGGATTATTTCCATACTGTGCAATAATGTCCTTCATCCACTGTTGCTCTCCGTTAACATAGCTGGCATAATTAACCTTATCAAACAGCTCTATCTTACTACCTGCAACAGCTACATGCACAACGCCAACTCTTATATTCGAAGGAAGATTTTTAATCATCTCACGGCCGAAATAATCAGCAGGACCTAGCCCCGTGTTGCACCTGGATAATGGTGGAGTTGCTGTACGCCAGGTTTCCTGCGGTTTTCCTGAACAATTAACCGCTTGTAATATTCTGAATCGGCTGTCTACACTTTGATCCTGACTTTCTATGGTGCCCTGTCCTTCCATATTGGATTGCCCAAAACACAGATAGATATGAAAATTCGGATCCTGTGCTTTCGCAAAGAAATGAACTCCCATTAGGAATGTGAATAATAAGAGTCCTTTTGTTAGTATTCGTTTCATTTTAATGAATGCTGTAAATTCTTCAAAGCCTGAGGGTACTAAAAGATCTGATAGATTATCAGCCAGACAGCTTTAAAATCTTTCAGAGACTTTAGCTTTACACTGAACTAAAAAAAAGGTAAACATTAAATTCTTAAATCTTCAGAAATAAGATGATGCGCACAGCTAAAAAGAAAAATCAAACCCGGAACGGCTGAAGGTTCAACAGAAAAAAATTTATTTACAAAAGCTGCTATAAAAGGATATTATCATACTTATTTACAGAACATCTAAATAAGTTCAATACATCTAATCAACAAGCCAAAGGAAAATAAACAGAATACCATATTGTTATAAAAACTAGGTTTTGATTATCTGACGATGATAAAACCTATCAATGAATCCTGCTATTCTTATTTAATTAACGGACTAAAGGAATTAATCATTCTAGTTTTTTTACCCTTACCACTTTTCCTCTCCAGTGAAAAACTTTTTTCCCTAATCCCCCTCTGCGATCATAATACTCCCATGCACCATACTTAACATTATAATTTTTCTTAGTTTCTTTTAAATACCTGATCCACTCTAAATTTCCATTATCATAACAATGAATAACCTTCCTAATTCCCTTACCCATAGCATCATAAATAACTTCCGTATCTTTCTGACCATTTACATAGAAATATATATATCCTCCAGGATAGCTCATATAACTCAGGTTCCCATTTTCATGCCATTTGAAAGTAGTATCAATTTCAAATTTTTCTTTTGGCAAATTAATATACTTGTGAATTGGAAATTTGTATTTCACCCATTCCTTCCTCCTTCCATTCTTATACCAGGTTTGAAATAATGTGATACAACAACTATCACTTCGAACATAGTCCGTAGTAGACATTCTGCTACTGTCAGGATAATACGATCTCCTCCAAAGTATTCCATCATTGTATTCTTCCACAGAAAAAGATTCCGTATTATTCAAACTGTCAACAGTTTTCCATACTCCAACCATTGTGTCGTTTATATATCTCCCCTGCCACTTTCTTCCAGCTAAGCTCTCAACCCAAACTCCCTGCTTCTTGCAATACTCGTCAAGTCTATTAAAAATCATCCCATTGATGATATAAAAAGATGAGCAAGGATCATAATCCCTATACATCGAATCTCCCCAAAAAGTAATGACCAATTCTTGCTGCACACAAAACGGAACAGTATCGTTATTTAAAACCATGTGTTTATTGGTCGGATCAAACTGTCCTAAGGCAATGCAGATAGAGCATGAATAAAAAAATAAGACTAACAAAGTTTTCATACTATAAAAATCAACATATATATGGACATAAAAGAAAAATCTAAGCTTTTTATCCCCAATCTATCTTACCTTCCTTCCCTTTACTCCACAACAATTCGCTTAGTCACGACTACCTTTTGATTAACATATCTAATATGATAAACACCTTTATTGATCGAAGGAACAAACACAATTCCCCCTTTATGTACCACACTGTTAGCAAGAACCTTCCCCATCATATCCATCCATTCAACATTAGAATCATCTACCACTCCGGGCACATGCACTATCTCATTCTGTTTTACAGGCATCGGTGAAATATCAAAGTTATTATTATTTCTAATCGCTGGTATATTTGATGTAACAGTACCATTCACAACATCTGAAAGCTTGGTTGAAATGATAATATCATCGAACCATATATGTGAATCTACAACCGGAGCCCATTCTGCTGAACTTCCTCCATGAAAGGTTGAAAAATAAAGGGCGTCGACTTTATCTCCATTACTTACAAACTGAATCCCTGAAAGCTTATCAACCAAAGAGCCATTATAAAGCCTGATTTGTGCATGCTGGTCATTAATCCACATTTCCACTTCGCCATCATTATTATTACCACTATTTACTTTTACTCTTTGTGAAATCTTATACCACTGCCCTTTCTCAAAGTGTAAAGTTTTTCCATCTACAACAATATCATAATTATCCCCGCAAGGTGGATTGACCTTATTTAAATGGTATAAATAAACAACGGCTTTACCATCTTTACGCCACATCAACCTCGCTGTAAACCCATTATTTCCGGTACATGTATTACAACCACTGCACCGGTCTCCACCGGATAGTCCAGGAAGTTTACCTCCTTCACTGGTAGTCCCCCAGCTAAATTCTTCACTAAAACGGACATAATAAGATGCGAAATATTCATCTTGCGGAGGAACCATTAAAGGTGCTTGTCCTCCCGTATTTGCAGTACCGAATTGTCCCTTTGGATAAAAAAGCCGAAGCGACTTTGAGCCGCTTTTAGAATAAGCATCATCAACAATGGCTCTGTTCATATCAAATCCATTTACCCAGGGAACTGTAAAACCTGCTGTTTGCCATTGTGATCTGGTAAAAAATGATCCCTTTGAGAATTGCTCAAAATCTACAGATTCAGCTATCTGACTGTATAGATTTACTGAGAACAAAAGCAAAAACGACAGGACAGACTTAAATAAAACACTATGTTTCAAATACATAACCCGTTAAAATAAAATCATTAAGAGACACTATAGAGTAAATATACTCAAAACAAAACTTATAGTTTCTTACTGGAATATCCGAGTTATCAAAAAACAGTGCACTTAGAATTTATATAAATATCATTTCTCTTGTTCTCAGATGATTCAAGCATCTTCTCTCGGTCTCAAAATGAGCTAAACGTCCGCGTGATAATTCATTCGGACTCTTAGACAGAACTATTGTACCAAAAAAAAGTAAACTCAAAACAAAAGAGGCTGCATAAGATTTCTCTTACCGCAGCCTCTTTATTATAAGAACAATTTGTTGTCTATCTCTCTACAATCATTTTCTTAACTGACTTTCCTTTCTTCGTATAACAATTAACGAAATAAATTCCCGGATCAAGCTTGGTTGACAATTTCACTTCCGAATCGATATGATAAGCAGCATCCTTAAATTCTGTTACTGACATCGACCTTCCAAGAACATCTACCACTTCCAGAGTCACCGTTTCCTGACTTTCAAGACCAGTGATAAGAACATTAAATTTATATCCATCAGATGGGTTCGGATAAAGTATAAATGTTCCTTCAACCTTCGGAGTTACTGCTCCTGTAACTACACCAGTGGAGATAAAGCAAGTGTCTGCCTGAAGTTTCTGAGCTTCTTTGTTATTTACATTGTCTTTTGACACTGCATATAAACAGTACACTTCACCTTCTCTTGCCGCAATTTTGACCGTACTATCTCCAGAGATATCTGAAGCTACCAATTTAAAGGCTTCATTTCCTTCTGAAACATACAGATCATAAGCTTTTGCGCCACTACCTTTCAGGTCATCCACTATCATGGCCGTTACACTAATGGAGTCGCTGTCCGTGCCCAAAACTTTTATTTTAGATACAGGAGGCTCTGCATCAATGATATTAAATATCTCCGGAGTTATGATCGGAGCATTAATATCAAACACGATTTCAGCAAGTGCAAGTATTGAATCTCCGGTAATGGCGTTATTCTTAGCTTTAATCGTATAGTTTACAAAACCTTCTCCGACACCTGATGAATCATTCAAAGCAAGGAAGCCTTTCAATGGATCAGCAGGAGGCAATCCTGTTTTTGGATCTATAGTCTGTAAGACCCAGAAAGCTTCATTTTTCTCAATATCAATACCAGCAGTTACTTCAAGGTCATATCCTAAAGAATCAGGAAGGTCCACTGTATTAAAGTAAGAAGATACATTTCCATCTACAGTAAATATATAGTCAGCAAATCCAAAATCTTTAACTCTGAAGGTCAAAGGATTCAAGTCACTGTCAAGCACCTGTCTTATTTCAACCTTCTGAGCAGGAGCAGTAGCAGCTTCTGGATCATTTTCATATCGGATTGTATAAGGCAGCACTTCACTTCTTGAAACATACCTGCCTTCTCCATAACCTTTTGGACCAATCATATCGTTCGGATCACAAGAGGTCACCACCTGACTGCAAAGAACTTTCTGTGCCATACAGTTAAGCACAGTTGCAGCACCCAGTAAATTCAGACCTCCAGGTACACACCCAACATCTCCAGGCCCCCATGAAGGAAGAGCATCTGGATCGCTTATTAATGAGCCTATACTATATCCACATCCAAACGCTCCCATTGAACAATTGACGACTCCCCATGCTGGTGTTGCAAATATTGATTCAAACAAACTTTCTATACAGCTACCCACTGCTAAAGCACATCCGGTAACAGTAAAGAATGTATTACAGAATGAGGTATTTACAACCACTGTAGTAGTACAATTAATCCTTGATTCAGCCCTATCCTGATTATCATCCGCTGGCCCTGAGGGCCCCTTTGTACCATTCTGCCCATCTTTACCTGTTCCAGCAGGCCCACTTCCGCCTTTTCCACCTTTTCCACCTGAACCGCCATCTTTACCTGAATCACCAAGGCCGCCGGGACCACCAGCACCACCAGGACCACCAATTCCGTCCGGACCGCCCTGGCCACCAATACCACCTGGGCCACCAGAACCGCCCCCAGTACCGCCAACACCACCAATACCGCCAATACCTCCAGCTTCACCAGCAGCAGTACCTGCCCCACCCGGTCCGCCCGGACCACCAGGGGCATTAAATCCACCCTCACCACCAGGACCTCCGATACCAGGCGGAATAATTCCATTACCTGGACCACCCGGACCACCCGGACTACCAGGTTGCCCAACACTTCCTCCCGGAGCTCCTGGTACTCCTGACTCTCCTATACCCGGCCTATAGGAACGGAAGCACAACATAAGAGAATCAGTACCTGACAACTTCAGATAATATGAACCACCATATAATTCATTGTATATTGTAAACCGGCTTGTGTTGATTGCAAACTTATCTGCAGCAAATCCTTTAATACCTCCACTTGCAATGGCAATCACCCAACTTGTATCTACTGCAGGATACCAACCCGTCAGCCGGTTAGGACTATTAGACAAATCTAAGGATGCAACTCTTATTACAAAAGGATTAAGAGCAGAGGATGTAATCTGAATCGCCCCTGCTACTCGTATTAAATCCCATCCCTGATTACCACCAGCCATACCGGTATATCTGTTAATTTCCCATAAATAATCCTGACCAGGACCAAAAGTCAAACTACTTGCATACAACGTTCCCGGACTCGTTCCAGGGCTGTAGGTAAAACTACCATCCTGAGCAATCGGTAAGTTCTCTGCACATCCGGAACAAGCTGGAGCTACACTTGCAAATTCTTCCTGCGTGAATAATCCTTCACTATAATATACAGCTAATATATTGTTCATAAAGGAAGTACTATCCAAGGCAAAATTTCTTAACTCAGTTGAAGCCAAAGGACTTTCTAGAATTTTTCTTCTGCTGGTTTCCGCTGAGTTTACCTGCTGCGCAATATACCGTTCACCACTGTACCCGACGGCTCTTGTTCGAACCGGGAAAAATTCACCTTTTATATCACTTACAGTTAAATTCATCGCAAGAGTTTCTTCCGGTCTTACATCTTTCGCTAACACAGGAATAACCTTATATGAACCAGCCTTATAATAGTCATCCATACCAGCACTCTTTGAGGTATAACCACTACGTTTCCTGATACCTTTACTTACGGTAAAAGCAGAAACTACTGATTCAGATGGCATGGTAAGATCAGCATCTATAAAGGGTACATCTACATTACCGATATTTTGTATGTAAAAAGTATATTGAGCTTTCCCTCCTAACCTTACCAGATCAGGCGCTATTTCATTAAAATCAACAAGAAAACCTGTCGATGCTTCAACCCGCAAAGCCTTGTTTAACACAAATGTCTCGTCCGGATTGATCATCTTGATCGCATACGTACCAACAGGAACATTCGTCAAATTCCAACGAACATCTACTTGCATACTATTTTTGAAGGTTCTTATTTCAGCCGTATCCAAAGCTTTGTTGTACTGATCTAAGAGGACAATCTGAGTATTTTTATTAAAGCCTGCTCCACTTAACCTTGTTGTGACAACACCCTGACCAACTGTATCAGATGCCACTTCAAACAAACTAAATGGCAATGCCTTTGCTACAATAGACACATTTTGCAATCCATTATAATTAGTAGGTGTTTTTACTAAAATATAGTAAGCACCCGACTGAGTAGACGGAACCAACAATTGTTGATTTACACTATTTGGATTTTCAAAGAGGTAATCAAAATCATTTAATGAAGGTACACGGTTATAAGCCCCATAGATCTCATTCACCCCGTTAAGCCTGTTGCTTGTAAGTGTAACCAACAAATCCTTATTGGCAGGAACATTGATTTTATAATATAAAAGATCCTCTTTATCCAGTGAAATCGTTTCAGGGACTTCCAACAACAATTCTTTTATTGTAACCTCCATCTGATTGGAGGATACTCTTGTATTGTTCTCCAAGGTAGTTTCGGCAATTGCGTTTATAGCATTGGTCCTACCAATACCATAGTAGCTGCCTTCCACTATTCCAGGGACCTTAGAACTAAACGTCCTGACAATTGAATCTCCTGCCTGCAGCTCTATATATTCTTTTTTACTACTAAACAATGGATCTCTAACCTCATTTAACTGAGAATCACTGGAGAAAAACAATAAGTCGTTCAGTTGACCAATTGCAGGATTCACCCCCACATTTTTGACAGAATAGGCCACCTGAATATTCTGACCAGGCTCAGATGACGTTGGTACCGAAAAATTATCGATTACCAGATCACTAGGCCGAGCTACCTGAATAGTTACCACCACATCAGACTGATTGTTCCCTTCTTTATCGTTCTCAAATACATAATTATAATCATCTGTCTTCACTACAAGAAAATAATTACCGGAAAGATGTTTGGGCAGAGTCACTTTTAAAGATGCAGTATAAGACTCTCCACCTGCCAGGTTTCCTTTTCGGTAAAAACTTCCAATAACATTATTATCGATCGCAGATGTCCTTGAGCTTGCCAGGTATATTCTATCCGCCCATCCATTTTCAACCGTTGCTCCTTCCCCTGCATTTTTCACAGTATAGGAGACTAAAATCTCCTGACCTGTATATAAAGAAGCCGGGGTATTAATCATAGTAACCGCCAAATCCGGAGGAGGCGTCAATGATATATCTATCTGAGATCTAAACTTATTATTTGCCCTCTCCGATTCATTTGATATTCGTTGATTGTGATCGGAAGAAAGTAACAAATAATTCTTTCCTGAATATCCAACAGGTACCGTTACTTCCTGACTCACAAAGTAATCAACTCCAGGATTCAGGGCTCCATTAACCGCTTTATAAGCTAACCGCACATCACTATCATCCAGAATCGTATCTTTAGATATAAATACGAAATCATTCCAAAAATCCACAATCGTTGATACATCTCCGGTATTGCTAACCTTCCAGCTTAGTGTTACTTTTTTGCCAGAACCTGCGGTTAAAGGTGCATTAAAGTCCATCACATTTATATCAGCCAGTAACTGAGGCAATACATACACTTTATTTTTAGTTCCCAATGTATCACTTCTGACAATATTATTTCTTTCATTGCCATATTCATACACTTCATCTTTACAGTCTGTGTAAACAAACATGTAATACACGCCTTCATCTAAGTCCTGAGGAATTTTAACAGTTGCCTTTTCCGTATAACTTTTACCAACTCCAAGTGCAGCAATTCTATTGAAAGTTGCAAGAGCTACAGAAGAAGCAGGAGACCACTCCGGAGAAGAAGATATACACACCTTGTCAGTCCAGTTCGAACTTAACTCTGCCTGCCCGATGTTTTTAACAGTCCATGAAACATAAGTTTCTGAAGATGCTCTCACGGTATCAGTAACAGTTATATTCTCCATACTCAAATCTGCGTAAGGAGATAAATTCACGGATACAGCTGAAGAGCGCTTTATATTATCGTTATCATAAGTGTATTCAAATACGTCACCTTTTGCATCAGTATGTACATAAACGTAATAGTTACCAGAGATTCCTTCAGGGAGATTAAACACCAGAGAAGAACGATAAACTGAATCGGGCATTAAAGCTGCGCCATTGGATTTATTTACCGATCCTACTTCAATAACTTCTTTTAGATTAAAAGTATCCAAATTTGACAAATACACTTTATCAACCCATGCATTTTCAATGGGAGGATTTGCTCCTGCATTTGTAACATCCCAACTTACAGAAAAAGATTTTCCAGAATAGCCTATAGAAGGCACATTCACCGACGAGACTACAAGATTTGCAGGAGGAGATAACGTTACATATATAGGATTACTTCTCTCCGAGTTATTAATATTTGATAGTTCATCTACATTATTCTTTTCATCAGCCATTATATAGATATAATACTGACCAGAATATGAATGAGGAATAGTAACCTGAACAACGTTGGTATAGGAACTATCCTTCTGCAAGTAATCAGGAATTGTATACCATTCAGTAATACCATCGCAAAGATAACTACCTTGATACTTCGGAGATCTTAACTTAACAGACACATTTGCAAGTAACTTCGCTTCAGTTTTCCTTAATATTGAATCTCTTGATATATAAATTGCATCGGTCCAGTAGTGTTCATCAAATGAGCAAGAGTTTGCTGCCGAATAGCCATAATTACGTCTATGATTATAAAGTGCATCTCCAATTGCATTTGCAATTGCCGTATTCGTGACACTATACGTTACATCCACTTTGGTTCCCGAGAAAGTAGCTATTGGAGCTCCTAAAGATGAGACAATCAAATCAGGTTTGGGAGGAATCGAAACCGTTAGTATACCAGAAGTAGTATCCATTCTGGTATTATTCCATTCATCTGATTCAACAACATTATCTAAATAATCTGTATTTACCAACACAAAATAATCACCCACAAGATTCTGAGGTACTACAAAACCTGCAGTTTGACTATAACCCATTCCCTCAGCCAGGTAGGTCAGATTGGGAACACTTCCTATAAATATATCCTGAGTAACATTTAAAACAGAATCTGCTGACAGGTACACTCCATCTTTCCAGGCAACAGAGCCTGTATTCCCCATACCATCATTTCTTACTTCCCATGAAACTGTCAATTGTTGTCCGCTGTACATTGCAATCGGTGTTTTAACCGACACTACCTGCAAATCTGGTAAGTGTCGTACCTCAAAGCGCTGCACAGGTCCTTCTGTTGCTGAACAGGAATTTTTAGCAACTACCTTCCAATTATACAAAGAACCAAATTCAAGGCTACTTACAGTATCGTTGATACTATTAGTGCTTACTATATAAGGTTTATTCGGAACAGGTTCATTGTGCTTCCAAATATAAACATCGTATGTAGATGCATTTAATGCAGGGGGCCATGAAATTGCAACAGGCAAATGGAGATTTAAAGTAGAATCCTCCGGAATCATGGCTGTAACTGGATCAGGAGCCACTACAGGAATAACATTAATCTTTATAGTGTCAGTATATGTACATCCTTTCCCGTTAGTAGCGCTAACCCAGTACACTGTTGTATCCTCCGGAAGAACAGATATCGCCTCAGTGGTAGCACCGGTAGACCAGATATAGCTATTTGATTTTGTAGAAACAAGGTGCACCTCATCGCCTTTACAGAAAACTGTATTATTCCCTGACACTTTTATTTTTGTTTCATTTAAAAATGTCTTAATTGATAAATTATATATTCCTGATTTAACTCCATTCCCTTCAACTATTAAATAGTAGGTTTGGCCCGGAATCAAAACCTTGGTTGAAATGGCGGCATATATAGTCCCATTAGCGTAATTATTACTTTCTATTACCGATTGGGTTGAATCAATTATATGGAGATAGGTATCAAAATGGGAACCTGATGTTGCAAATATCATGGAGTCTACACATTCGGGCACCACAAACTTATAGAAGACATCGTTTGATGGCTGATTAACAGCACCAACATAGCTATCTGAATACAGCGTAGTGGTATCTATGACAGCAAATGGAAAAGAAGTGATCGCAATAGGATTAGCAAATGTATCTCCTTTTCTGCTTTCTTTGACCGAAAATGTTTTACCACTTTCAGAAAATAATGAAGAAAATAACCCATCTGTAACTTTCACCAAATATTGATTAGAGACAATTAAAGTAGAGGGTAGCTTCCAATTGTATTCATTTGAATTAGGAGCAGCAGCATTTATTAAAGTCCAGCTTAAGCCATTATCATTTGAATACTCAAGTTTTACAGTGGGAGACTTTAACCCGGCTGCCACCCAGGTTATTTTCTTAGTCTGGTCATGATACCAGGTTTCTCCTCCATAGGGAGCAGTCAGATATAAAGTTGGCTTTTCAATTCTAAAGGTTGAATTACTGGTATCTGCAATTGCAGGATCTGAAGTACTGCTTATTTTTATTTTATAGTTTACACCGGGACTGGTCGTAAAAGGAACATTCCATGAATACATACCAGTGTTGGGAGTAGATGAAATCAATACTTCGCTGCCATAATCATTCATCAATTCAATTTTGATGTTTCCAGGCACACCTCCGGCTGATTTCCATGTTATTACTCTTGACTGCCCCTGATACCAGGTTTCCTCCCCAATTGGAACCAGGATGGATAACTCAGGTTTATGAATGGTAATTGTTTCTTTGGTTTGATCCGAAACAGAGGGATCCTGCTGATCAGACAATTTAATTGTCACCTCCGTAATTGCATTATCAAATGATGGAAGGAACCAAACATACGATCCCACATTCAGAATTGAGTCTTCAATCAACTTCCATGTGGCACCTCTATCTTCTGAATACTCAATTCTAACATAATCTGAAGCAAGTCCTTTATTAGTCCATGATATGATATTCTTTTGACCCACATACCAATCTTCTTTACTTACAGGTGCATTTATAGTCAGTACCGGTTTAGCAATGGAGAAAGGAATCTCATTAGTATTTTGATTATCTGGATTAGAAACCTCTGAGATCCTTATATAGCAGCTAGTCGATACATTTGTTGTAAAAGGAATGGTCCAGTAATAAAATCCTGTATTGGGCGCAGATTCAGCAATAGTACTCCAATTTACCGCACCATCTGTCGAATACTCTAATTTAACATTTCCAGAAGCTCCGTCAGTACTCCATTGTATAGCCTTCGATTCTCCAACATACCATACCTGACCATCATTAGGAACGATAATACCTACAACAGGCTTTACAATTGAAAATGCAACATCATTAGTATCGTATTGCTGGGAATATACCAATGGAGCAACTTTAACATACGCTTTAGAAGTTGTAGATATCGTATCTGGAATCGTCCAGATGTATTTGCCGGAGTTCGTAATAGAAGCTGCTATGAGCGCATAGCTTTTTCCATTATCAAGTGAATAAAATAAACTTACCCTTGAAGAATTCGAAAGTCCTGTGGAGCTCCATGAAATTGTTTTACTTTCACCTGCCTTCCAAACTTCAGTACCTGCATTAGGAGTTAAAACTGTAACATATGGTTTAAAAACGGAAAAACCGTTTTGGCTTACACCAAAGACATTATAGGCATCCACAACATTACGCATAGATGTCACTTTGATCAACACATTTTCTGCTGTAATATCAGGAACTGTCCAGCTATATGATCCATAATTATACGTATAATTATGAATCAGATTCCAACTCACACCGTTATCTATAGAATACTGAATTCTTACATAGTTACCCTGAAGATTGGACGACATCCATGATATTTCAGTAGTCTGTCCTGCATAATATTTTACATTACTATATGGTTTAACTACGGTAATACGCGGAGTGTTATCTACAGTAAAATACGGTGTACTATACCCCACAACACAAGGTTTATCATAGTCATTTATCCTGATCATTCCTCTTGACGTCGGAGAAAGATATGACACCATCCATTCCAGAGAGCCATTATTTGGGACGTAATAACTCGAAGTATTTGCGGGGGTCATCATACTGATCCAACTACTTCCATCGAGAGTATATTGCACTGATACATTCTTAACAACGCCTTCGGTTTGCCAGTTGATTGTCTGAATAGTAGCATTACCAATAATATCACCCGCAGAAGGAGTAACAACCGTTATCTTATCTCCCCCCGGAACAATAGTAAAGTTAGCATCACTTGAATCTTTTATGCTTGCATCATAATAGTCCACTAGTTTTACCCTCACATTTTCAGAATTTACAGAAGGTAATTCCCAATCAAAAATATTGCTAGCATTTCTGGATGTTAAATCCCTTTCATATATCCAATCCGCGCCACCGTTGATTGAATAATATAACTTAACACCCTGCACTCCCACCTGACTCCACTTAACAGTATATGTTCCGCAACCAGGCAAACGCTCGCCTCCATTCGGCTCCAGTAAAACTAAACTCTGGGATGCTACATAAAAATTAGAATTACTAATATCATAAATGGCAGGATTTGAAACAGAACTTACTTTTATGATACATGATGCTCCTCCCAAAGACTTAGGAATTCCCCAGTTGTATCTACCTGAATTTGTAGTTGAAGAAGATATCACCTGCCATGTCTCTCCATTATTTTTAGAATATTCAATTTTCACAAAATTAGTTGGAAGATTGGTAGAACTCCATGTTATAAATCTTGCCCCGTTGGCATACAGCGTATCCCCTCCGTTAGGATTAGTAACTGTAATAAAAGGAATATTGGTAATTGAAAAAGCAGAGTCGCTATCATCTATAACACAACCTTGATTATTATCATATATCTGGATCCTGCAATCCGAGGCAGCAATATTCTTTGGCAACAACCATTCATAAGAACCTGTATTAGCTACGTTATCAGCACTTTCATTTTTACTGTTTGTTACCCATTCCCAATCAGCACCACCGTTCAAAGAATATTTGATGGAGACATTGCACACTGTTCCTGAAGAGGTCCAGCTTATTGTTTGTAAGGAACTGGAAGGCAACACTTCCCCTCCATTAGGATAGGTCAGTGTAAAATTATCAGGACCACTAATAATAGCAAACGCAACAACACTGGAATCAGCAATGAACTTATTTAAAGAGCTGCTTACTTTAATCTTTACAGAACCGGAAGGAAGAGAAGGAACGACCCAATTATAGAAATTGGATTGATCAGCAGCATAATCTTCATCAATAAACACCCAATCACCACCATTAAGTGAATAATACAGATTGACATACTCCTGAACACCTTCCTGATTATATTGAATTGTATATGTTTCACATGGTGTAACTGATTCTCCGCTACTTAAACTAGCCAGTTCCAGAACCTGAGGAGCTATAGTAAACACTTCCTTTGAAGTTGCAAAAAGAGTCGGATCTCCCAGAGCACTAACTCTGATCTGGCATTCATGTGAATTGAGCGATAATGGTAGCAACCAGGAATAATTATCGCTATTCGGAACAGAAGTAGCTATATCCGACCATGTCAACCCATTATCCATTGAGTATGCCAAATCCACATATCCCGATGGCAAACTGGTAGAACTCCACGACAGCGTATAAGTCCTTCCTGCATACAATTTTTCTCCACCCAACGGATATTTCAGTGTAATTTCAGGATTAGTATTATTTATTGAGAAGTAATCACTGCTTAATGCAGAGATACAACCAGTTGAGTAATCATGGATATGAATCAAACATTTTGAAGACACACTATTGGACGGAAGTAACCACTCATATGCACCAGTGTTTGCGATATTCTCAGCTACCATTCCTGCCGGATTTCTTACCCACTCCCAGGTACTACCTCCGTTTATAGAATACCGGATAGACACATTACCCACCTCTCCAATATTACTCCACCTAATTGATTTTACAGAACTAGAAGCCCATGAATCACCTGCTTCCGGTGACAACAAGGATATGTAGTTGGTTCCCTGAGATATGGTAAATGTTACATCACTTGAATCTTTTACATTGATAGTGTTATCTCCAACAACTTTTATTCGCACAGATGATGATGCCAACGAGGGTACATGCCAGTTATAATAATTAGAATTATCACCAATAAAATCCTGCCCTATATAATGCCATTCCCTTCCGTCATTTATTGAATAATATAAATTAACATAATTGTGCACACCTACCTGATTCCACCTGATCGTATAAGGAGTACAACCAGTTATACTCTCTCCTCCGTTGGGTGCAGTAACTTCAATAGCAGGAGGTTGTATTGTAAACGGTTTATTCGTTACCGCACAAATAGCCGGATTCAATATTGAACTTACTTTCAGTAATACTTCTGCAGAGTTTAACTCACTGGGAACCAGCCATGCGTATGAACCATTACTGTTATTCTGATTGGAAATAAGATTCCATGTTTCTCCCTGATCCAGGGAATAGTCCAGCTTTACTGCATTTGAAGGCAAATTGGAAAAACTCCAAGACAAGGTATAAGTCGTTCCTCCATACAAGGTTTCACCACCAAACGGATAAATCAGTACAATTGATGGATTATTATCGATTGAAAAATATCCATCACTATAATCTCTTATACATGGCTTGCTACTTTCACTGATTTCCACCAGAAAATTAGATGAAGCTGTAACCGAAGGAACTACCCAGTCATACGAACCAGTATTGAGTACGCTGGTTGATGAACCTCCTCCAGGATTTTTTAAATAGTGCCATGAGGTACCATTATCGGAAGAATACCTTAAGGTTACCTCACCAACAGTACCAGTGGATGTCCACCTTACCTTTTGCAATGAACTGGGAGAAAATGACTCTCCTCCATTTGGAGAAAGCAAAGTCAAACTTGATGATGTTGTTGAGGTTACAGAAAAGTTACCACTTACACTCTGGATATTTTTCTGCGTATAATAAAATCCTGTTGCCTTTACCTTAAACAAATCAGAGACTATAGAGGGCACTGACCATGAAGTTGTTAAAACAGAAGAATCTTCTATGGATTCGTCTTTGATGTGTACCCAGTTCGTACCACCATCAAAGCTATAGTAAAGTTGTACATAACTATCAATGCCTCCGACGTTATACGTAATCGTATAATTCGAGCACCCTTCCAGGACCTCTCCTCCCAAAGGAGAAGTCAGCTCTATAAATGGTTCTTTTATAACAAAAACCGAATTGCTGGTAGAGGAAAGTTCTGAATTTCCAAAATCACTTACCCTAAACAAACACTGTGAAGACACAGTAGAAGGCACGAGCCAATTGTAAGAACCTTTGTTCGTTACACCTGATTCAATTATCTTCCAACTACTTCCTTGATCAACAGAATACTCCAACCTCACATAGTTTGATGCAAGATCTGAGCTGGTCCACTCAACTTTATAACTACTTCCAACATAAAGATTTTCTCCTCCAACAGGAGCATTAATAGTAATAGACTGACTTAAAGCATTAAAAACACAAACAAATAAAATACTGACTAATGCCTCTAGTCTTTTAATAGAATTCATATAAATAAATAATGGTTATTTTAAGTGGTGAGTTTCTGACTTTCCTGAAATGGGATTTATTTAGGAGCCGCGAAAATTATAAGCGCAAGGTTTGTATCAGTTGATACATGAAACTAAACTATTCGATATATGATAATACTCCTTTATATGAAATATGTAATCAAAAAAACTTAAGAAAAAACTTAATTATAACATGACATACTAAAAAAAACTTAGTACCAATATGTTAGCATGCAAAACAAAATTACATTAACTAAAAAAATATTAAACACTAACAACCAATCCTCATAGGTACAAGCTTTGGGTTCATGAAATATATTCTGCAGTGATAAAAAGCATATTCTATTTCTAATCTAAATAAAAAAGGCTGCATAAGATTTCTCTTACTGCAGCCTTTTCATTATAAGGACTTTGTTCCGTTGTTTACCTTTCAACAACCATTTTCTTCACTGACTTTCCTTTCTTCGTATAACAATTAACGAAATAAATTCCCGGATCCAGTTTAGGTGAAAGTTTAACTTCCGAATCAACAAAATAGGCAGCATCTCTAAAGTCTGTCACAAACATAGACCTTCCAAGAACATCGACCACTTCCAAAGTTACTGTCTCCTGAATCTCAAGACCGGTTATAAGTACATTGAACTTATAGCCATCAGAAGGGTTCGGATAAAGTATAAATGTTCCTTCAACCTTCGGAGTTACTGTTCCTGTAACCACACCAGTGGAAATAAAGCAAGTGTCTGCCTGAAGTTTCTGAGCTTCTTTATTATTTACATTATCTTTTGACACTGCATATAAACAATACACTTGCCCTTCTCTGGATGCAATTTTGAACGTACTATCTCCAGGGATATCTGAAGCTACTAATTTGAAGGCGTCATTTCCTTCTGAAACATACAGATCATAAGCTTTTTCGCCGCTGCCTTTCAGATCATCCACGATTACAACACTTACTAAAATTGAATCATTTGCATTACCTAAAACTTTAACTTTAGACACCGGAGGTTCTGCATCAATGATATTGAATATCTCAGGAGTTATAATCGGAGCGTTAATATCGAACACGATTTCAGCTAGAGCCAGAATTGAATCGCCTGTAATGGCATTATTCTTTGCTTTAATTGTATAGTTCACAAAACCTTCTCCAACACCAGATGAATCATTAAGTGCAAGGAAACCTTTCAATGGATCTGCAGGAGGTAATCCCGTTTTTGGATCTATAGTCTGTAAGACCCAGAAAGCTTCATTTTTCTCAATATCAATACCTGCAGTTACTTCAAGGTCATACCCTAATGAATCCGGAAGATCCACTGTATTGAAATAAGAAGATACATTTCCTTCAACGGCAAACACATAGTCTGCAAATCCGAAGTCTTTAACTCTGAAGGTCAAAGGATTCAAGTCACTATCAAGCACCTGTCTTATTTCAACTTTCTGAGCAGGAGCAGTAGCAGCTTCAGGATCATTTTCATAACGGATCGTATATGGCAAGACTTCGCTTCTTGAAACATATCTGCCTTCTCCATATCCTTTCGGACCAATTATATCATTCGGATCGCATGATGCTACCACCTGATTACAGATAATTCTCTGTGCAATACAATTCAACACTGTAGCAGCTCCCAATATATTAAATCCTCCAGGTACACAACCAACATCACCAGGCCCAACACCCCATCCCGGAGGCGCTTTAGGATCTGTCAGTAATCCTCCGACAGCATAACCGCAACCAAAGGCTCCCATAGAGCAGTTAGCTACTCCCCATGCAGGGGTAAGTGCAACAGATTCGAACAGACTCTCTGCGCAACCGCCTACAGCTAAAGCACAACCCGTTATTGTAAAGAATGTATTACAAATAGCCGTTCCTACAGTTCCGCCATTACCACATCTTGGTTGTCCACCAGGACCGCCAGGACCAGGGCCTCCTGGGCCACCTGGACCACCAGGACCACTTGGGCCGCTCGGACCGCTTGGACCACTCGGACCGCCAGGACCAGGGCCACCAGGGCCAGGACCGCCTGGGCCACCAGGACCACCCGGTCCACCTGGGCCAGGACCACTCGGACCACTCGGACCGCCAGGACCACCTGGGCCACCAGGACCGCCTGGGCCGCCTGGGCCATTAGGGCCTCCAGGACCGCCAGGGCCTCCGGGACCACCAGGAGAACCAGGACCACCAGGACTATTTCCAGGACCACCAGGACCGCCAGGGCCACCGGGACCACCGGGACTATTTCCAGGACCGCCAGGACCACCAGGGCCACCGGGACCGCCAGGGGAACCAGGACCGCCGGGACCACCGGGGCCACCAGGACCAGCAGGTGTCGTTCCATTTCCAGGACCTCCAGGACCTCCAGGACTTCCCGGCTGACCTACGCTACCTCCCGGTGCACCAGGAACACCTGGTTGTCCTACACCAGGCTTATATGCGCTAAAGCATAATTTTAATGTATCTGTTCCGGCCAGTCTCACATAAAAGAAACCACCATGTAGATTATTATAAGTTGCAAAACGACTTATGTCAATAGAAAACTTATCCGCTGCAAAACCTGAAATACCACCTGCAGCAACTGCGATCGTCCAGCTTGTGTCAACAGCAGGATACCATCCTGAAAGCAGATTTGGATTATTAGAGAAATCTAAAGATGCTATTCTGATCACAAAAGGATTCGAAGGAGTTGAAGTGATCTGAATAGAGCCTGATGCTTTAATAAGATCCCAACCAGGATTAGCTCCAGCTACCCCCGCATATTTATTTATTTCCCACAGATAATCCTGTCCCGCTCCAAAGATTACATTAGAACCATTAAAAGTCCCTGGACTGTTACCCGGACTGAAAGTAAAGTTTCCATTAACCAAAACAGGTGGTTGAGATCCGCAGGAGCTACACTGTACATTTGCTCTTGCAAATTCTGCAGGAGAGAATATACCTTCGTGATAGTAAACTGCCAATACAGAATCCATATAAGCAGTGCTGTCTACCGCAAAATTTCTCCAGTCTGCAGGTGCAGAAGGATTTTGAAGAATCGTTCTTCTTGTTGTTTCAGCGGAATTTACTTGCTGGGAAATATACCTTTCTGCACTATATCCCAAAGCTCTGGTCCTTACGGGGAAAAATTCCGATGTAAAATGACTTACGATCAGATTCATCGCAAGAATTTCTCCTGGCCTTACATCTTTACCCAACAGAGGAATTACTTTATAAGAATCTACCAGATAGAAATCCTCAAATGATTTACTCTGACTTGTATAGCTGCTACGTTTTTTTACTTGCTTGCTCGCAGTAAAACTTACAATATTCGTTGCAGCAGGAACAGAAAGATCCGCGTTTATAAAAGGAACATCAACATTTCCAATATTCTGAATATAGAAAGTGTATTGAGCTTTTCCTCCAAGCCTCACAAGATCAGGAGCAATTTCATTAAAGTCTACCAGGAATCCAGTAGCCTTTTCAACTGTCAGACCATTTATAAGGGTGAACGTTTCAGTTGGGTTAACAGCTTTGATATTGTAGGTTCCAAAAGGAACTTTGGTAAGATCCCAGCGAACATCTACCTGCATACTGCTCATGTAAGTTCTTATTTCAGCAGTATCAACAGGCACATTGGACTTACTGACAAGGATAAACTTCGTTTCTCTTTTAAATCCAGCTCCATTCAACTTTGTTGTAACAATACCTTGCCCGACTGTATCAGCATTCACCTCTATAATACTGAAAGGTAATGCTTTGGCAAGAATTGTTACATTCTGAAGATTATTGAAATTGGTCGGTGTTTTTACCAGCAGGTAATACGTTCCGGATTTAGTAGTAGGAACGAGCAGCTGTTGATTAACACTATTCGGATTTTCAAAAATATAATCAAAATCGTTTAATGAAGGTACTCTGTTATAGGCTGCATATATCTCATTAGAGCCATTGCTTCTGTTACTCTTAAGCGTTATTAAAAGATCCTTGTCTGCAGGTACATTTATTTTGTAATAAAGCAGATCACCTCTTTCGAGAGGAGTTGTTTGCGCAACATCCAGCACAAGTTCTTTAATAGAAACATTTAACTGATTGGCAGAAACCCTGGTATTATTATCAAGGTCCGTTTCTACAATGGTATTAAGCGCGTTTGTTACACCGATACCATAATAGTTACCTTCCAGCAAACCAGGCATTTTTGAGGAAACAGTTCCCGAAACTGAATCTCCCGGGTTTAATTGTATATACCTGTCTTTGGTTCCGAAGAGAGGATCATTCACCTGATCCAGCTGCTGATCCTTAGAGAAGAACAACAGATCTCTCAGATTACCAATGGCAGGATTACTACCGATATTCTTTACTGAGTATGTTACCTCTACATCTTTACCAGGTTCAGTAGAAGAAGGAATGTTAAGCCTGTTAAGCACAAGGTCACTCGGCTGAGGAACAACAATAGTAACTACAGCATCACCAAGATTATTTTCTTCTTTGTTATGCTCGAATACTCTATTCTGATAATCTGTTCTTACAATCAGATAATAATTCCCTGAAAGATAATTTGGAACTTTAATTTTTGCAGTGGCATTATAAGTACCACCAACAGTCAGATTACCGTTTCTTGTATAGCTACCTACTATATAATAAGTACGGCTCAGGTCTCTTGTATTAGAAAGGTAAATCTGATCGGACCATGTATTTTCAACTGTAGCACCAGGACCTGCATTTTCGATTCTATAGCTAATATCCAGCTCTTGTCCTGCCAGTAGTGTAGCAGGTGCACTTATTGTCCCTACAATCAGATCAGGAGGAGGGGTCAGTGCAATATTTATTTCAAACCTTGCTTTATTATTTGCTTTAACTGTATCATTTGTTACACGCAGGTTATGATCTGAAGAAACCAGTAAATAATACTTACCTGAATAACCATTAGGAATGGTTACCATTTCACTGAAAAAATAATCAGCACCGGCAGCTAAGCCTCCATTATAAGACTTATAAGTTAACTGAGCATCATAATTATCCAGAACTGTATCTTTCGATATAAATAGAAGATCGTTCCAGAAATCAACATTAGTTGCAGAGTTACCGGTATTCTTAACATTCCAGCTTACAGGAATTTTCTTTCCTGATTCTGCAGATGTCGGAGCGCTAAGGTTCGTTACTTTCAGATCTGCAACAACCTGAGGAAGAATATACAGTTTGGTTCTGGTACCAAATGAGTCACTTTTCGCGACATTGTTACCTTCATTGGTATATTCATATATCTTATCAGTAATGTCGGTATAGACATATAAGTAATAAGTTCCTTCTTTAATTTCTCTCGGAATTCTTATTGATGCTTTTTCAGAATAGTTAGATCCAGGCTCAAGCGCAAGACCACGTGTTACAGAAGTTAATTGGGTTGCATTACCTGCTGACCAGGAAGGAGAAGAAGAAATAAAGATCCTGTCAGTCCATGAAGGACCGGCTGAGGCCACTCCCTGATTTGTAACAGACCAGGAAACTTCAGCATCTGTATTTGCTCTGATAGTATCTTTTACTGATATGTTAAGAATCCGAAGATCCGCATATGGTGAAAGATTTACATTTATCGGAGAAGAGCGTTTGATATTATCATCTTCATAAATGTATTCAAATACCTCTTTATTAAAATCTGAATAAACATAAACATAATATTGTCCGGAAATACCATCAGGAAGATTAAAGGTAAGGGCTGCATTATAGCTTGAATCAGCCTTTAATGCAGAGCCGTTGGATTTGTTTATAGTTCCAACTTCAATAGCCTCTTTTATATTAAAAGTATCCAGCTTAGACAAGAAGACTTTATCACTCCATACATTCTCAACAGGAGCATTGGCACCACCATTGATCACTTCCCAGTTAACAGTCACAGGCTTTCCGGAAAACCCTGAGGCCGGAACTGTTACTTTCTCTACTGCAAGGTTTGCCGGTGGAGTCAGCGTAACGCTGATAATACTGCTTCTCTGAGAGTTGTTTACATTTGACAATTCATCAACATTATTCAGCACATCCGAAAGCAGATAGATGTAATATTGCCCTGAATAAGAATGAGGCACTGTAACCTGTACTGTTTTTGTATAAGAGCTGTCTTTAGGTAAATAGTCCGGAATGTTATACCAGTTTACTGTATTATCACAAAGGAATGCTCCCTGATACTTTGTTGATCTTAATTTCACACTTACATCAGCAAGGAACTTCGATCTTGCAGGATTAAAGACAGAATCCTGAGAAATATAAATAGCATCTTTCCAGTAATGCTCTTCAAAGTAACAATACCTTCTTAAAGAATAATCATAATACTGAAAGTGAGTTGCAAGAGTATTACCCATAGCATGTGCTATTGCAGTATTGGTTACTTTATAAGTAACATTAATCTTACTTCCGGAGAAGGTAGCAATAGGTGTACCCAGTGAATTTACAACCAAATCAGGCTTAGGAGGGATTGATACACTCAACACTCCTGATGTTGTATCAAACTTGGTATTGTTATTTTCATTAGACTCAAGGATAGCATTATGTACATCCGCTTTTACAAATACAAAATAATCACCTACTGTCGTCTGAGGAATAGTAAACGATGCTGTCTGGCTATAGCTTAACCCTTCAGCAAGATAGCTCAGATTGTTAACACTACCGATCAGAACATCCTGAGAGGCATCAAACAAGGTATCATCTGATAAATAAACCCCATCTTTCCACACCTTGGATTCTGTGCTTCCCAATCCTGCATTCTTAACTTCCCAAGTCACAGTGAGCGGTTGACCACTGTAAATAGCCATTGGAGTCTTCACTGAATTTACCTGAAGGTCTGGCAACTTTCTCAGAGAGAAGCTTTGTACAGGACCTTCTGTGCGGAAACAGGAGTTTTTAGCTGTAACTCTCCAGTTATACAACACTCCATAATCCAGACCACTTACAGAATAATTGATCTGACTGATATTGGAATATCTCGGAGCTGCCGGTACTGCCTGATCTGCCTTCCACACATAGATGTCATAGGTAGATGCGTATTGTGCCGGAGCCCATGAAACTTCAAGCGGCTGCCCTAGATTCAAAGTTGAATCTGTCGGAAGCATATTACTCACCTGACCCGGAGCAACAACAGGAATGATGTTGATTCTGACACTGTCGGTGTAGGTACATCCTCTGGCAGTAGTTGCTGTGAGTTTATATACTGTAGTATCTGTAGGAGTAACTGAAATTTTTGCAGTAGTGGCTCCTGTAGACCAGTTGTAAGTGCTTGCCTTACTTGAAACCAACTCAACCAGGTCACCATTACAAACAGTAGTAATCTTACCTACTACAGAAATTTTAGGTTCATTTTTAAAAGTATTAACCGTCAGATTATAGATACCTGTGGCAGAAGCATTTCCTTCCACTATCAGATAATACGTTTTACCGGGAGTTAATGCTCTGGTATTGATACCTGCATAAATGCTATTATAGTTATTGTTGAATTCTACAACAGCCTGAGCTGAGTCTATCAGGTGAAGATAGGTATCAAAGTTTGATCCGACAGTTGAGATGCTGAATGAGTCAACACAAGCCGGTACAGTAAACTTGTAGAACACGTCATTGGACGGCTGGTTGGTTATTCCTGTGTAGCTATCAGAGTACAGATCCGCTGTATCTTTTACAGAATATGGGAATGAATTAATAACAATCGGATTGCTAAAGTGATCTCCTTTTCTGCTTTCCTTAATTGAGAAAGTATTTCCGCTTTCTGCAGTTACCGAAAAATTTGCTCCATCTGTTAATTTAACCAGATACTGATTTGATACTGCAAGTGATACAGGAATTGTCCAGTTGTATGAACCTGAATTATTGGCTGAATTATTAATAATTTTCCAGGTAATCCCATTATCAGGAGAATATTCAATTTTTATAGTGTTAGAAATAAGACCTGCTGAAACCCAGGTAATTTTCTTTGTTTGTCCCAGATACCAGTTCTCGCCGCCTACAGGTGAAGTTATATAAATAGTAGGTTTTGCGATTCTGAAAGCCGCCTTGCTTGAATCTCTGATTGAAGCATCGGCAGTGCTGCTCAACCTGATCAGATAGTTTGCAGAAGGATTGATACTTGCAGGAATATTCCAGGTATAAAAGCCTGCATTTGCAATAGAAGATACCAGTGTTTTCCAAAGTTCACCATCAAAATATTCTATTTTAATGTTGCCCGGAACAATACCTATATTACTCCAGCTTATATTTTTCGTCTGTCCCTGGTACCATGTTTCTCCTCCGACAGGTACATTAAGCGTAATTCTTGGTTTAAATATGGTAAAAGGTTCATTGGTCTGATCCTGAACAGAAGCATCCACCAGATCCGAAACCCTGATTAAATAATCAGATGAGGTTTGTATGGAAGAAGGTATTGCCCAGTTATAAGAACCTGTGTTAGTTACAGAGGCGGCAATCACATCCCAGGTTGTTCCCCTGTCATCAGAATATTCAATCTTGACATTTGGAGAAGCAAATCCTCTATTAGTCCAGGAAATTGTTTTTGTTTGTCCAACATACCACTGCTCTCCTCCATTCGGCACATTCAATACAAGTGCAGCTTTTGCAATTGTGAAAGGTATATCACTTGTATCTTTGTTTGTCGGATCCAGGACATCAGAAAGTCTGATATAACAGTTGGTTGATGGTGTTACCGAATATGGAATAGTCCAGTAGTAGAATCCAGTATTCGGAGCAGAAGCAATGATGTTATTCCAGCTCGCACCTCCGTTCACTGAATATTCCAGTTTTACATTTTCAGAAGCTCCTAAACTACTCCATTGTATGGATTTTGATTCACCCACGTACCAGGTCTGACCGTCGTTCGGAACTGTAATCCCTACTACAGGTTTGATAATAGAAAACGCAACATCGTTAGAGTCATAGCTTGCAGTAAAGTCAAGTGAGGTAACTTTTACAAAACACTTTGAAGAGTTCACCGCATTGCTTGGAATCGTCCAGATAAATGAACCACTATTTGGTGTTGAAGCTGTGATAGGTGAATAAGTCAAACCATTATCGACAGAGAAGTCTATTTTAACATTAGCACTGGCAGCAAGTCCAGCAGCGCTCCATGAGATTGTCTTGTTCTCCCCTACTTTCCAAATTTCAGTTCCTGTGTTTGGAGTCAGTACTGAAACGACAGGATAAGAAATTGAAAAACTGTTGTTGCTTACATCAGAAATTGGGTTTGCAACTGTAGCGCTTTGCATTGAAGTAATTCTGATCAGAGCATTGGAAGCAGTTATTTCCGGAACCTTCCAGCCATAATTTCCATAATTATAGGTATAATTATTGATCAGCTCCCAGGTAGCGCCATTATCAGCTGAATATTCAAGTCTTACATAATTTGAAGGAAGATTTGAAGATGCCCAGTAGATCGTATAGGTCTGACCTACGTAGTATTTTTCACCTCCATTCGGAACAGTCAGCGTAATTACAGGATCATTATTTATTGAGAAAAAGGAATTATTATAAACTATATTACAAGTTTTATTATACTCATAAACCTGAACCATTCCTTTTGATGAAATCCTGTTAACAGGTAATAACCATTCATAAGAGCCACTGTTTGCAATATTATTTGCAATTGCACCATCTTTATTTCTTACCCAATCCCAAGTGGCTCCACCATCAAAAGAGTATCTCAGAGACACAGTTCCAACTGTTCCTTCTGATGACCAGTTGATTGTCTGAACCGAACCGGAACTCCAGTTTTCCCCTCCTGAAGGAGAAATAAGCGTCAGCTTATTTCCACTTTGTGTTATTGTAAAGTTGGCATCGCTGGAATCTTTCACATTGGCATTATAGTAACCGCTTGCTTTAATCCTTATATCATTGGAAGCCAAAGACGGCACTGCCCAATTATAAGAGTTAGTGTTGTCGTCTATATAATCATCAGCTATAAAAATCCAGTCATTACCTCCATTAATGGAGTAAAACAACTTTACATAACTTTGTACTCCTTCTTGATCCCATTGGATTGTATAGGTACCGCATCCAGGAATGCTTTCTCCACCATTAGGCTGAGTAATCCGGATTACCTGAGGAGCAATGGTAAAGACATTGTTGCTTATATCAAAGATAGAAGCATCTGCAGCTGCACTTACCTTGATAAGACATTGATCAGAGTTAAGGAAAGCCGGAACAGTCCAGCTATAGCTCCCATAGTTATAAGCAGAGTTAGAAATTACCTGCCAGGTATCACCATTATTGATAGAGTACTCTATTTTAACATAAGTCGTAGGCAGGTTGGATGAACCCCAGGTAATAGAATAGGCTCTGTCTGCATATATCTTTTCACCACCATTGGGAGTCGCTACGG
Organism: Bacteroidota bacterium; assembly: GCA_023428135.1. Lineage (GTDB taxonomy): Bacteria > Bacteroidota > Bacteroidia > Cytophagales > Cytophagaceae > Sporocytophaga. The sequence continues at coordinate 267,124 of JAEYZG010000032.1, forward strand.
TGATAATCGGACTGTTATTTATAGAAAATAAAGTATCCGAATAATCTATGTTACAGGTTTTACTGTTTTCATAAATCTGGATCAAACATTTAGAGGAAACCTTATCAGCAGGGAGTAACCAGTCATAAGAACCACTGTTGGCAATATTGGCAGCAATGTTCCCTGCAAGATTTCTCACCCACTCCCAGTTGAGGCCACCGTCAAGAGAGTATCTCAATGACACATTACCAACTGTCCCAGTGGTTGTCCAGTTGATGGTCTGTATTGAACTGGAAGACCATGTCTCTCCTGAATTGGGAGATGTTAAGGTAAGGTAATTCGACCCCTGAGTCACAGCAAATGCAGCATCGCTAGAATCTTTTACATTTCCATTATAATACCCACTTACTTTAACTCTTAATGGTACTGAAGGAAGAGATGGTACAGCCCAATTGTAGAAATTGGTATTGTCAGTGATATAATCATCAGCAATAAAAATCCAGTCTTTACCGTCATTGATAGAATAATACAGTTTCACATAATCCTGCACCCCCTCCTGATTCCATCTGATAGTATATGTTTCGCAGCCGGCAACACTTTCACCACCGTTAGGTTGAGTAACCAGAATTACCTGAGGGGCAAGAGTAAAGACCTGATTACTGATATCAAAAATTGTTGAATCAGCAACAGCACTGACTTTAATCAAAGATTGTGCTGAATTTAATGTTTCAGGAACGGCCCAGCCGTAGCTACCATAATTGTAAGTAGAATTGGTAATAACCTGCCAGGTCGAACCATTATTTACAGAATAAGCAATCTTCACATATTGTGTAGGCAGATGGGAAGAGCTCCAGGTAATCGAATAACTTCTTCCTGTATATACCTTTTCGCCACCATTTGGCAAAGCAACTGTAATGATAGAATTATTATTAACAGAGAAGAAGTTATCGCTATAATCAATATTGCAGGTTTTACTATATTCATAAAGCTGAATTAAACCTTTAGAGGATTCTTTATCAGAAGGAAGCATCCATTCAAATGATCCTGTGTTTGCAATATTGTTTGCAATGTTTCCTGCTGCATTTCTTACCCAATCCCAATTGGCTCCCCCATCAAGAGAATACCTCAAAGAAACATTTCCAACAGTACCAGTAGAAGTCCAGGTGATAGTTTGTATAGAACTTGCAGGCAAATCCTCCCCAGAATTAGGAGATATTAATGTTAAATAATTAGGAGACTGAGTTACAGAAAAAGCCGCATCACTGGAATCTTTTATATTGCCATTATAATAAGCACTTACTTTAATTCTAATAGCAGTGGATGGAATAGAAGGAACTACCCAGTTATATGAATTGGAATTATCTGCGACATAGTCGTCTGCTATGAATACCCAGTCATTTCCATCATTGATGGAATAATACAGTTTCACATAATCCTGCACCCCTTCCTGATCCCAGGTAATTTTATAAGTACTACATCCTTCAATACTTTCCCCTCCATTTGGTGCAGTTACCTGAATCACCTGAGGAGCAATGGTAAATGTCTGATCACTTATATCATAGATAGCTGTATTGGAAGCTGAACTTACTTTAAATAAGACCTCTGTTGAATTTAGCCCTTCAGGGATTTGCCAACCATAATTACCATAATTATAAGTAGAATTTGTTAACGTCTCCCAGGTACCTCCATTATTTAAAGAATACTCAAGCTTTACATAAGTAGTAGGCAGATTGGAAGAACTCCAGTATAAAGTATAGTTTCTTCCCGCATATAATTTTTCCCCGCCGAATGGATAGGTAACTGATATGGATGGACTATTGTCAATTGTAAAAAAATTATCACTATAATCCAGATTACAGGTTTTGTTAGTTTCATAAAGTTGTATGATACAGTTACCTGAAGCCGCTATTGATGGCACCAGCCAGTTAAAAGAACCTGTATTGGCAATATTGTTGGCAATATTACCATCTTTACCTCTTACCCAATCCCAGCTCAATCCTTTATTTACAGAATATCTGAGAGAAACATTTCCTACCGTACCGGTTTTTGTCCAGCTTATCTGTTGAAAAGAACTTGCAGAAAAAGATTCGCCTCCGTTTGGTGATGTGATTTGCAGAGCGTTTGCAGGAGGTACAACAGTAAAGTTCGCATCACTGGAATCCTTAATATTTGCTTCATAATAACCTGCCACTTTAACTCTGAATTTGTTTGAAGCTATTGAAGGTACAGGCCAAGTATATGTATTAGTATTATCACCGATATAATCATCTCCCACATAAATCCAGTTGTTTCCACCATCATAAGAATAGTAGAGGCTTACATAATCACGCACACCTCCCTGTGTCCATGTGATCGTTTGTGTTGCACAACCCGTCAGGCTTTCACCTCCATTGGGAGATGTGATTGTTATAAATGGCTGTTTGATGGAAAAGACAGCATCGCTGACATCATTGACGGTTGCATCTCCATAATCGCTTACTCTTAATAAGCACTGTGAAGACACATTGGATGGTACCGTCCAGTTGTAAGTACCGGTATTGTTCACACCGGACTCAATGAGGTTCCACTGTGCTCCGTTATTCGCAGAATACTCCAGTTTTACAAAACCCGAAGACAGTCCGGAACTGGTCCACTTAACAGCGAATACTTTTCCTACATACGCACTCTCTCCTCCATTGGGAGCTGTAACGGATATAGTCTGGCCTATTGCGTTAATTGCACAAACAAGTGAAATAATAACTAAAGCCTTTATTCTTGTAAAAATTTTCATAAAGATGAATTTTTCAATAATGAGTATCTGATGAATCAGAAATTTTAAAAAAGGAACACGAATTTATAAAAATATCCTTTGATGGAATCAAACAGGAATCTGAAAAACCTAAAAATTCGACGGAAACATGTAAAAATACCAGTTTACAGGATAAGAAACGGGGATAATCTCATCTAAAAATTATATCGATCCGGGTAATTTCAATCTTAAAATACTCTGATTTCTTTAGAATATAATAGATTAGGCAGACCAACCTAAGTACAATTACTTAATAAGACAATCCAACAAAATATCAATCTTCGAATTTAAAACAGGAATTTCCAAAGATCATTGGTCAATGAATAAATCAGTTGAGTAAGGAACAAGAAATGTCTTTTCAATATCTGGCCCATAAAATTAAACAGGAATAAGCAAGGAAATCTTATAAAGCTCACATCAATTTGATCCAACATAACAGCAACTACACGCTGATATATATCATGAGGTTTAAATACTCATATTAACAGATTGTTTTATAGATGTAAAAATAATGGTTGAATGAATTGCATTGTGGGAAAGCTTTCACTTCCGTTTAACAATAAAAATTTGTTAAATTAGAGATAAATGAGAAACATCCCCAATAAAGCGGATATTGCAATGCTAGCGTTCATTTTCCCACAACTACATAAAATATAACTTTAAGAAAAGAACATCAAATAAATAAAAAAATGGAAAGTATAGAACAAATCAATTACGTCAAAACACCCATTTCAACTGTTTACAAAGCATTAACTTCAGAAGAAGGTTTAGGACAAGTATGGACAAAAAACCTAAAAGTAAAACCTGAAATTGGTTTTGTAAATGAGTTTGATTTTGATGAAAGCTATACTACTAAACTTAAAATCATTGAGCTGAAAGAAAACAGCAAGATTGTCTGGGAATGTCTGGAATCTGATGAAGAATGGATAGGAACGAAAGTGTCTTTTGAACTAACTGAAAAAGGTGGCAAAACAATTGTTATTCTTAAACACTTCGATTGGAGAGAGCGAACCAACTTTTATCGCTGGTGTAGCTATAATTGGGCAATGTTTTTATTTAGATTAAAAAAATATTGCGAAAATCAAAAAGGATTACCGTATTAGAACAAGTTTTTTAGGAAACTAAAAGTAAACCAAATAAAAGAATCTAAAAAGACAAAGAACAGCTAACATGATGTTTCAAAAGGGGGCTGTTCTGCTTCGATTGGACAAAATTGCAAAGTTCAACTTGGGCTATACCCCAAACGTTGTGCGCTATACAGAACAGAAAATAATATTAACAGAAATAATTAATAGCCTTTAATAAGAAAGAATTTAATAAATAAACTTGACAATTAGGATTCCCTAAAAGCGAAGTGATACTAAAGTTTGACGGATTCTTCGAGGGGGCAATGAATATGAATCATCAATTGGGGTAAATATTAATTGGAAACCTTCAATGTCTGAATTTCGAAACACATTTAAAGTACTGTTGGATTAGTGAGGTGTCATATCTTTCGACCTTACACTTTTGAAGTATCAGAAATATATCAAATTATTAACTCAATTGAATGGCTTGTTAAGTCCGATTCGACAGGCCATAACGAAACAATTCGCATTCAGGATAATTCTTGATACAATCGACGATTATTAAAGCAACCGGGAGGTTATTTAAGAGATATTTATACTTTTATTTCAAAAGAAGAAGCTATTCTTTTAAGATAGCTTCTTCTAAAAAATGCTTTATTTATTTTTTACAAATTTCACAACACCAACTTTATTTTCATTTTTAACTTCCACAACATAAATCCCTGGTGATAGATCGCTTATGTTTAATGTGTAATTATATTCGAATGCACTTTTGCTAATGCTTTCTTTGTTTATTTCCATTCCCTGTAGATTTTTCAAAGTGATTTCGCAATTGCCCTCTAGTCGGTTTTTAAGAGAGAGGGTGGCATGATCCGATGCAGGGTTAGGATAGACACTCAAACTGGAGCTTATATCCTGAATAGATTTGGTTCCTGTTATAGCTGAAGTGTTTTTGTAATATTTGATAGATCCGTCCTCCTGTCCTGTGAATAGATCCATATCACCATCGTTGTCGAGATCAGCAAAAGTCGGAGCAGGGTTACTCATACCTGTAAATTCTCCTAATGGATTGCCGGAGCCTGTTTCCCATGAAAAGGCAAGGGCATTAGGTGTTCCTGTATTTTTAAAATAACCTAATTTCCAGTCGTAAGAATAATTATCATAATCATATTCCTGATAACCAACAACCAGATCGAAATCCCCATCTTTGTCCAGGTCTGCAAAGGCTAACCTAGGTCTGTAATCAATCTCTTCCGGCAGCGTAGAGAAAGGGTTGTCTGCTCCTGTTTGTTGAGTAAATACAGGAGCACTGGCCGTTCCGGTATTTTTAAAATAATAAATACTCGGCCTGTCTTCTTCTGAGACAAAAAGATCCAGATCTCCATCATTATCAATATCCACAAGAACCGGATCAAACTCATCAAAATATTCCAGATTATTGGTTATGGTATCAAATGGATTGTCAGAATTAAATTGTTCGGTAAATATCGGGACGCTTGATGAACCAGTATTCTTATAATATCGAATTTTGTTGAAATCTCCATAAATGCTATAACTCTTATCCTCACCCAATATCAGATCAAGATCTCCATCATTATCCAGATCAGCAAAGAAAGGTGCTAGGTAATAACCATTACCTAGCACCTCTTTAAAGGGATTATCATTATCTGATTGTTCTGTAAATATAGGAGATGAAACAGTCCCTGTATTTTTAAAATATTTGATACCATCGTAATAAGTACCAATGACCAGGTCCATATCACCGTCCTTATCCAGGTCAGCAAAGACAGGTTCAACATAAGAACCGACAGCTATTGAATTTACAGGATTGTTTATACCTGTTTCTTCAGTAAAGCTTTGAGCATTTACAGCATTTAGAGTCAGAGTTAAGAGTGCACTTGCAGCAATAGGTTTAATCGATGGATTTAACCCTGAAAGCTTGTTTCTCAGCTCCGTAAACTTCTTAAGAAGTACAGCTCTCTTTTCAAATGAAAGTTTCCCGAATGATCCATTCCTGATCTTATTCTTCAGACGATTCAAGAGTTTTATGTAATGATTCCACAGTAATTTGTAGTTGTTGAAAATGTAGATTTTTTTCATTATGTATTATTTTAGTGGGTAATTAATTCTTCTTTCACAGCCCAGAAGGAATCAGTAGGAGTAACAATAGCAAAGTTGTGAAGCGCTTTGGAGTTATTAAGTATTCCTGGTCTCCTTAAAGCAGGAAGAACCTGAACATCAAATATCTCTTCTACACTTGTCTGATACCTGATATTTCCAACTATACTTCCGGTAGGTAAGTGAACTACTACAATACCGGAGAATAGAGATTTTTTAGATATTGGTAAATCCTGGAAAGAGGAACTTCGTGTTCTGATTTTTGATAACCCTATAAAAAGATAATCACCATACTTAGACATTCCTCTGGCAAACCCGGGTACCTGATTTATAACTGTATAAGATCCTTTGTTAATATCTACTTCTGCTAATTCACCTGTCCCGGATATAAGGATAAAAGTTTTGTTGTCATAAATTCTGGGACTGTGAGGCATAGATAGACCTTTGAGAATGATTTCGTTGGAGTCTACATCCATCAAGATTCCTCCCTTAGCTTTATTTGCTCTCCATCCGCCCGCAGTATCCGATTCTCCAAGGCAACTTACATAAGTAGGTTTACCATCCTTTAAAGCCACTCCATTGAGATGACATCTGTCTTCAGGCATCAGCTCAGATATGAATTTAGGTTGCCATTTCGGAGTGAAGCTATAGTTTTCATCTATAAGTGAGAGACAGGAAAATTTTGTATTTACAGCCCATAAACCATCTGTTCCCCAGATTAAATCATGCAGATCAAGCGGACCCGTATTGTATGTAGCTCTTGGTATATACAAGGTATCGTATTTGCCAGGCTGCTCAGGCTGGTGTTGAGCCAGATTGGAAGATTTTGCTAAAATGTTTACTTCACTCTTAGATGCGATCGCCATTTTGTCTCCAGATATGGCAATGCCCATCGGATGTTCATAGTTTCTAGGCAATTGAACAAGATGATCCTGATCTGCCGGAGAGAGCATAACTACTTTTCCAGCCTGATAAGTACTGATAATTAGTGAGCAATCCAGCTGCATAAGCAGCTCTGGTATATTTGGCGTGTAAGTACAAGCAAAAGGAGGCAGTGGTTGTGTTTGAGACATAGCAATATAATTAGAGTCAATGCAGGATATACGAATTAATACCCCATTAAGTGACTCTTTTGCCACCCTGATGTAGTGTTTAGCTTAACATTGTTTTATTCCTGAATAAATGGAAAGGTATTGGTGCTGCTATATGACTGATGTATAACAAGAAAAATTTAGACTAAAATTTTACTTCAGAAAAAAAATCCTAAATGGCATAATATTCCTTGTAATATATTATAATAAAAATATTAGTTATCTCTGCACATATTGGAACTGTAGGAAGATGGGAGAAATTATGAAATAGAAAAAAAGAAAGTTTGTTCAAAGTATCCTGGTGTTGACTTATTAAAGTCATGAAGATTTTTTCCATCATTATAGTGTCAAACCGGATGTAGCTAGAACTCATTAAACCTCTCTAGCTTCTGCGTATAATTTAATCAACCTTTTTTTACCATTGCTAAATTTTAATCCTATAACATATTCTGCGATCCAATGATTTACATCTGATTGTACGAGGTTAGACTTTCCATTGGCATATGCTTATACTTTGCTTATTCAAGCGCCAATCAGAAAGTAAACTTTAATTATCAAAAGCTCTCTGTGAATAATAAATTCCTTTTAATAAACTCTTACTCAATAAGCATACATTAGTCTCCGGCCTAAGCAGTATCTAATCCCACCCTCTCCAGACACCTCATTATCATTAGGTTTCTTAATTCTTCTATTATTAAAAACAAGACCTGTTCTTCTTTCTCAGGAAGTTTCATGAGATTGAGAATCTGGAAAGAATATTATTATTCTGACTGCTGACATAAGGTTGTCACTTATCAGACATACGTTTGTATCAATTAAATTTTAAAGACGTAAAAGTAATTGCAATATCGATAGTGAACTATCTCTATATTATGTCTAACTCCGGAGGCTCATCCCCTTCTTACATTACTGAAATTAAAAAAGACTGTTGACAAATTAAAATGTCTAAAAAGGAAATAGAAACATATTGCCCTAAAAGCCGGAAAGACTGGCGAAGATGGTTAGAAAAAAATCATCAGTCAAAACAGGGTGTCTGGCTTGTTTATTATAAGACATCAACTAAAATTCCTTCTCTCAGCTGGAGTGAGGCAGTAGATGAAGCTCTTTGCTTTGGATGGATAGATAGCACTAAAAAGACTATTGACGACGAGAGGTATATGCAATACTTCAGCAAAAGAAACCCTAATAGCACCTGGTCTAAAATAAATAAAGAAAAAGTCTCCCGACTCATCGACAACAACCTCATGACACAAGCGGGTTTTGACATCATCCAAACTGCCAAACAGAATGGAAGGTGGGATATCATGCAGGATATTGAAGAATTGATTATACCAGAGGATTTAAAAATTGAACTGAATAAAAATAAAAGTTCAATGGAATTTTTTCAGAGCCAGTCAAAATCAATTAAAATAGCAATGTTGCATTGGGTTGTAACGGCTAAAAGAATTGAAACAAGGAAGAAGAGAATTGATGAAATTGCATTATTGGCATTCAAAGAATTAAGGCCTAAGCAATTCGGATAAAAACATTGGTTTACAATACACAATATAAATCACAATTATTGATGCCATCGCTTGAAGCGATGGCATCAATCTTATAGTCCTCGTTTCCAACGAGGATTCCTGAGAATAGCGATTGTATCGCTACTAGTATCCTTTGAATTCAACGCTTTGCCAAACATTAATCTACTCAACAACAATATTTTAACCCAATTCAAAACAGCACAGCCAACCGTAAATCACCTTCCAGAACTTAACGAATGCAAGACAACGATACCAAACGACTTTCACGACTGACTGCTATCTTAACACAATTGCAAACTAAACGACTTATAACTGCAACAGAACTGGCGGACAAATTTGCGGTAAGTGTTCGTACCATCTACAGGGACATCAGAGCTTTGGAACAGGCAGGAGTTCCGATTTCAACGGAAGAAGGGAAAGGTTATACGCTTATGAAGGGTTACAGAGTTCCACCTGTGATGTTTACCGAAGCACAAGCCAACGCTCTCATCATAGCAGAACAATTAGTTCTCAAAAACAAAGACACTTCATTTATCAAAGATTACACCGAAGCCATAGATAAAATAAAATCGGTTTTGAATTACAGCATAAAAGTCAAAGCTCACTTACTTTCTGAAAGAACCCGGTTTGACCAGAATATTAACCGGGAAAGAAACAGCAACAATTTATCGGATCTACAATTTGCCTTGACTAATTATTGCCTCACTAAAATTGAATACGCTAACGAGCAAAACACAACCTCAACCCGACATATTGAACCGTTTGCCTTATTAAGTACAGAAAACTGGCTACTGATTGCATACTGTCGTTTGCGACAAGAATTCCGGTATTTCCGGTTAGACAGAATTAAAAAACTGGAAGTACTTCCCGATAAATTTGCCCCCCACAAAATGACCTTGCAAGAGTTTTTTGACAAGTATCATTAATTCCTTTCATACCCCTGACATAAGGCTGTCATTACCGCCTTTAACTTTGTACCATGTTGAACAAGTAAAACAAAATCAAGATGGAAAAAAGAACGATTGATCCGTGGGTTTGGGGCGAACAAACAAACTCCGCACAGGCAGTAGAAGTAAAAAATGTTTCAGGAACACTTTACTGTTCCGGACAAGTAGCCATTGACGCCAACGGTGTACCCAGCAATGCTGATATGCGTTCGCAATTGATACAAACCATTCAAAACCTTGAAACCCTTATCACCGAATCTGGTTACGAAATAAAAAACATCGTAAGACTGAATGTTTACACAACATCAGTGCAAGAGTTTTTCTCTACCTGCATGGATGTTTATGTGCCGTTCCTTCACAAGCACGGCATTAAACAAGCAACGACACTGCTTGAGGTTAAAGGGCTCTTTGCAACTTTGACAGTAGAATTAGAAGCTACGGTAGTGAAGTAAATCAACCATAATTGTATAGTTTTCAATGTAGAGTTGATCAAGATCCTTCAACTTTTATAATTGATGCCATCGCTTGAAGCGATGGCATCAATCCTATAGTCCTTGTTTCCAACGAGGATTTCCGAGAATAGCGATTGTATCGCTCAGGATATTTCACACAAACCAAATCCTGCTGGTTCAAGCATCCTCGCTTAGACAATCGCTCATCAGCCTGTAAACCTCCAGATCAAAAGTTCTTTGTAAATATAAAATCCTTTTCATGAAGCTCTATATTCTCTGACAAGTCAAGCTCCACAGCGTGTTCATCCAATTGATTAAAATAAAATGAATAGAGCCCGTCTGTTCTGTTTTCAATACCTACCAGACCCAAAACAAGCTTGCTTAAATCTCCGGCATAGGCAGTATCAAAACCCCCCTTCTCCAGACGCTTCATGATCTTTCTGTTTCTGATATCTTCTGCTATTAAAAATATGGTCAGTTCTTCTTTAGCAGGAAGTTTGACGAGGTTGAGATTTTTGGGAAAGAGTTGAGGTTGTTTCATAGCTTTTGTGTTGGTTGATTTTAAAACAAATATAAACAAAAATACACACGGTGGTATATAAACCACCGAAAAATATGTTTTTTTTCTCAATCTTAGAATTGCAAAGAAGATTAAGAATGCTAACAGACGAAGAATTTCTAAAGAAACTCGGTGAACGAATAAATCAATTAAGGCAGGAACAAGAAATGTCTTTTCAAGATCTGGCCCATAAAACAGGAATAGACAAGGGGAACCTTGTAAAGCTCACATCAACCGGATCTAACATAACACTTACTACACTTTTAAAAATATCCAGAGGCTTAAATACACCTATTGCAGATTTTTTTGACTTTGAATATGGGGTAAAAAATAAGGGGTAAAGGAAATGAATTGGGGGAGGATTTTTCTTTCGCTTAGAATTTTTATTATTAGATTAGAGATAAATGTAAAACATGTGCCAAATGGCGAATATTCAAATATTAGCTACTATATGACCAGAAAATTAACTATATCAATAGGCATATTAGTTTGGATTACCACACCGTTACTACTTTCTATTTTCTATGATATTAACATCATGGAAATTCTAAAATCGTTTTTTAGCTTGATACATTTACTTACGTTAAGCAGTGTATTTCTCGTTAACTATACATCAAGACACAAAATTCAGAAAATATTGGTATTAACTGCGTTTACAGTTTATCCATTGCTTCTTACTGCACATTCTACACGAATTTTTGGTGAGACAACATTCATACTTGTTTTTATTACAGCTTGGATATATGTAATGGGGTTTGCTGGATGGTTATATACTGAAAAACAAATACAATAGCTAACACAAGACTATAATCTATGCTCGTTGTAGATAGCATATACTTTTTCGCTTTTCACCATCTTTATTTCAGAACTAATAGTGAAGCGGTTACAATATAGCCAAAGATCATAGCCCAATCGTCATATAAAACCATAACTTCAATCAATCAGTAAAATGAATTTAGAGCTACAAAATCTTATAAAAAAAAGTTAGTACAAAAAATTAAGAATTTAGATCTAGGCTGCGGTGTTCCAACTAGGATTTTCAAATTTCTTATAAACGATTACCTAAATACGGATTTTCATTATATTGGTGTTGATATAATTGATGAATTTCAAATATATCACAACAATCCACCTGAACAATATTTACCTGAAAGGAACGAGTATTTTCCCAATGAACTCCTGCTATCTCTATTTAATCGAACTCTCTCAAACGCTGAAGATGTAATCACGAGATCAATTGATATAGATTGGTTTCGAAGAAAATTCAATTTTCAGCAAAAATCTAATGTTATAGAATATATTACAACTGCACCAATAGCAGAAAACTATGATGTTATTATTTTATCAGATATTCTTCACAAACTTTCTCCACCTAATGATAAAGCTGTTTTTAATAAATGCATATCTCTACTTAGCCAAGACGGACTAATCTATGTTTTTGTGTTAAGAGAAGATTATATATTTCCCCAAAAAGATGATAAACTTTACACCATGGATAGATATAATACTTTAATTAAGCAAGCAAACATTATCTGGGAAGATCGGCAAAGTAACTATCATTATACTTCAATCTGTAATCGAAGAACGACGTTAAATTGAAATAAAATGATCCACATAACTCCCAATAATCCTTGTTTCCAAACAAGGATTTACGAAGTTAGGGATTGTACCGCTCCGGAATTTTCACTCTGTACACTTAAGAATAGCGATATTTAATAATCATGTAAATGGAAACAATAGAATATACCAAAGGTGATGCGACAAGACCTGTGGGGTCAGGAAACAAAATCATAGTTCATGTTTGCAATGATATTGGTGGATGGGGAAAAGGGTTTGTCATGGCAATTTCAAAAAGATGGAAATTACCAGAAACTGAATATAGAAAATGGCATCAATCTAAAGATAAATTTGACTTGGGCGAGGTTCAATTCGTACAAGTAGAGAATGACATTTGGGTTGGAAACATGATTGGTCAGAGAAATATCAAAACAAATTCAAAAGGAATTCCACCAATACGATATGAGGCAGTTAAAGAATGCTTGAGTAAAGTAGGAGAATTTGCACTTATCAATAATGCTTCAGTACATATGCCAAGAATAGGATGTGGATTAGCTGGCGGAAAGTGGGAAGATATAGAGCCTTTGATAAAAGAAGAATTATCTTCAAGAGGAATAAAAACGATAGTTTATGATTTTGAATAATTGATGTAACTTATATAAAGAAAGTACTAATGGATTTTAAAGAAACATACCTGCAAAGAGCCTGGAGTGACTCAATTGATGGAGTAACTATTGAAGATGTGAGGATTGCAATTAATGAAGTTCAGAAGATGGATGATGAACATGGAGCCTTCTGGGTAGGCATTGTTGATGAAGATGAATTTATATTGGAAGTAAGTAAAGATTTAAGATTAATTGCAATACTTGATCGGGAATCAGAGGAAGAAATCCATTTCAAAGCAAAAGATTGGGCAGAAGTAGAGGGTTTATACAATCTATTTCTGAATGAAAAATTTGATGAATTAAAAGCTAAAATGAAATAAAACTGCTTCCAAAGTTAGTTTCCAAACAACGATTTCCCCCATCTGACTGAAGCCTACCTGCCTTCAGTACAAAAATAATGATAGCACATTTATTCAATTGCTATTGAATTACCAGATTAAAACTAATACTACAAGAAGTAGGATGATTATAATTGACAAAAAGTATTTTATTGAAGGCTGGAAGCGTTCAATCTTAGTGATGATTATTGTTATTTTTATTATCTTCTTAGAAAACGGATTGATTTTAAAGTGGCTTGCACTTATTTCATTGTCTGCCATATTTTCAATTAAGCGAGAAATAAAACTAAATAACAACTTAAAATCTATCGACATTAACATTAACTTTTGGGGACTGAGATATAATTTAGTCAGGATTCCCATTAATAAGATTGAAGAGTTTTCGATCAAGCAGGACAGCAGAAATTGTTACAATTTAGTTATGCAAAAGACCTCCGGAGAAAAAATTGTTCTTTTAACGGAAGATTTGAAAGTTGATATTGATCGATACTTCGTTATGGTTAAAGAATTTAGTAAGACCTAACACACAAATCAGCTATCCATATAAATCAAGGTGAAATATTTGATAGTTTGTTTTAATCCCTATAGCCCTCGTTTCCAAACGATTCTTTTTAAAAACAACGATTGTAATAATCAGACAGAAAAGTGCGCTAAAACCTGCAAATACTACAACCTATGCGTTAGCAGAAATTTACTGGGGACATTTTTCTTCAACTGAATAAATAAAAGGACTTATGATTCACTTTTTGATAATTGTATTTGCAGTCTACTTTATATACACTTTGAATTTTGCAATTCAATTTAATAGAACAGATACACTATTCTCCAGTAATCAGAAATTATTACACAATATCTTTATTTGGATCATACCTTTTTTCTGGATAATGATTATCAAAACTATAGCAAAGCCAACTCATGGTTCGGATAAGTCTAAGAAAGAAAAACGGGATTCAGGATTCTATGATAGCGATATTGAAATCTATGGACACGATGACAGACATCATCATAGCGACGGAGGACATGGACACGATGCGAATGATTGAAAAATTAAATTCTTTTGCCAACAATAAAATGTTTCTTAAAGAAGAATATGAGTTCGAGTAAATCTACATATGAAAAAGTTTTAGAATTCTGGAGTTCAAAGAATCAGAATATTAAAATTGATTGTCCATTTCTATCTTTTTTAACAGCAGGAAATGTCTGGGAGACCTTTTATTCACTATTAGAATATCTAGGTGCTAGAAATCATTTTATATTTGAATCGCTCCCAAAAGAGGAATATTTTATTGATTCAAATGCAAATCTGTTTATAGTAAAATTTGACATTAAGAGAAAGGTAAATTATCCGGAATTCATAAAAGTGATCTCAAAAGAAGAATTACTACAATTTGTTAAGGACTCAGAAATAAATGAACTCAAAAACTATGAAGCCATGGAATCCTTTGAAGAAATTTTTGAGAATTTAATATCTGGAAAATTTAGTTATTATTGATAGAATTAGTGAACAAATAGTCATCCATTCCCTTCCTGCTTCTATTCAAGTGCAGTACTTGTTGATATAGGGCATTTTAACCGACATCGTGCTAATGAGTATACCGGTCTATAGTGTACCACCGATTCCGGAGTAAAGTGTACCAGTTGTTCCGGAGTAAAGTGTACCAGTTTTCAATGAGTAAAAACGGATAATCCGAGATGAAAATTTACATTTCTGG
>JAEYZG010000010.1 GCA_023428135.1 Bacteroidota bacterium
GATTATCCGTTTTTACTCATTGAAAACTGGTACACTTTACTCCGGAACAACTGGTACACTTTACTCCGGAATCGGTGGTACACTATAGACCGGTATACTCAATGACGACCGCCACATAGCCAGTAGACAGGTTGCTGCTATGCTTATCCCTTAACCCCGCGAGGTCTTGGTTTTGACAGTAGATTCGCTTTCTCGACACTTCTTCAATGGTTCACTTGCGTTCATCTCTTTTACTCTCACATGATCCGCCTGCTGGCGGACCTTTTCCCTGACCGCTCAATACCTCACCATTGACTGTGAAGCACCCCAGGGTTGTTTATTGGCAACTCCTGCAAGTCGCCAATGAAGGGCCTACCTTCATCTTTTATATAGCATTGAAAGACTTTATTAATTGCCGTCTTTCATTCTCGGCACACAGCGCGCTAGCCTCCGAGGAAGACAAACGCGGAACAGCTGAGTTTGTTTTCTAAACGTATTGCCCCGCTGCACTATATTCGGCTGGCGCGCGTTTTCAAAACGTGTACCCACCTGCACTATCCTCTATAACAAAACTCATTACACTTATTATTTCAAAAAAAATAGCCAGCTTTTTAAAAACTGGCTAATACTAAATCTTCTCTCAAACTCTCGCATTACAAATGCGAAGGCACTTTATACATTATGAATCTAACAATCTTAATTATCCCTCTATCACAGATTGCACGCTTTACAAAAGCGCGCTAGCCTCCGAGGAAGACAAACGCGGAACAGCTGAGGAAGGTTAATGAAAGCTGTAAGAATAAATTTCTTTAACTAAAATTTTTCCTTTAGAATCATAATAAAGCACTTCTTTCAGCAATTTTTTTAAATAGGTATATTTAATAATTTCATCAATTTCTCCATCTCTTTCAATTGTTGTTTGCATCAATCTATTTGCTTTATCATACAAGTTTCTTTTCACATTAATATACTTAAGTTTATTGAAATCATCAATATAGATACTACTATCCAATACCAGCAAGGACTTAGAATTATAGAAGAAAAAATTATCAAAACTGTCACTTGTACTTCTTACAACTTTATTAGTTTTCAAATCATATTGAAAATTCATGTTTAGTTGAATTGAATCAGAATCTATCCTTTGATAATTCATTGTTCGATTTTCCTTAAAAAAAAAAAAATATTAACTCCTGACTCTCTATGGAGCTATAATTAACAAACACAACACAGGAAGTATCAGATATATAATTGTACCTATAAGTCGTTGATGATTCCCCCGTATACAAATCAATATCAGTAATAAACCCCATCGAATTATACTTATACAATACTTGATTCCTCTCATCCCCAGAAGACATTAATGCACCATCCTTAGAATAAGAGAGGTATCTTCTTCTACAAGTACTATCATCGCCACCTTTATTTCCAGAGATACTTGATATTCTTATTTCTTCAATTTTATTCTTCCTTATAAAAGAAGTTTGGGGATCATTATTGTAATTTAAGAATTCTAATATTTGTCCATAAGAATTAAAACTGATTATTATAAAAATAAAAAGGTAAACAAATTTCATCTGCCTCATTTTTATTGTTTTGATTGAGAGTCTTTCATTTTTTTAACAACACTAACTATTTGCTTTTTAAGTTTTCCACCTTTGGAATCACCATAATACTTGGCAAGATCCGAACTAGCAGGGTGCGCTAGCTGGTTTAATGCAGCTTTTCATTCTCGGCACACCGCGGGCTAGCTGGGCTAGCTTCCGAGGATGACTAACGCGGCCGAGCTGGTCAAGTTAGTTAGGAATGTTCTACAAACTCTTTAACTAGTTTTCTTAGCATTTTCCTGATTTCCCACGAATCATTTAATCTTTCAATTTCATCCTCGAACTTCTTTAACAAATTTATTATTCTGATATTTTCATCTGGATGTTTTTTCCAAAATTTATCAGGAAGAGTTAATAATCGTTGCAGCAAATCTCCAGGATAGTCATCTGATTGAACAAACAAATCTTGAGATAAACTGTTAATTGCAAGTGGAACCAGAATCTCCAAGCAAGTTCCTTGACCAATCATAAAATATAAATCTTCTAGACTATAATCTTTAATAGGCTTAGTATGTAAATTATAATATTGAAATTCCTCATATGATGAATCTTCTATAGTTGGAATAGCCCCCTTCCATTTCCACCCTCCTAATTCAGAAACGCTTTTTGACAATACATCCATATTATTCAAGTTTACCAAGTTTCTTTACAGCTTTATCTGCACTTTCCATTACATTCAAAATATTCTCATATTGTTTTTGTGCTGCGTTGTAGGCGCCTTGTGCTGCTTTTAATGCATCTCCCTCAAAAGTCCCATTATCTATATCGATTTTTAAATCTCTTAGTTTATATTTCAAACCGGTCATCCTATTTTCTAAGGAACTTAAATGATTATAAGGCGTTCCATCAGGTTGTCTAATTATCATACACTTCCCAATGCAATAACTTCAATTTCTTTCTATAGATATGAAAAAGGCCAGCTAAGTGCTTGCCTTTGTTTTAGTGTTTGCCTGAAATATGATGCTCCATAATAAACCGCAAGTCAATAGACTTGCTTTCATTTTGTAGGCAGAAGTCAAAAGACTTCAGCCAGCTCGGGTTTACCATTTATTGTTACAAGAACAATTTATTGTATCTCCATAAACCATATTATCGAGCAATCTAAACCTTATGAAACCATATCTCTTTGAAATTTCAAAATTAATCACCTCCACTTTATGGGAAATTCTAATGAAATGTTTTCCCGAAACATAATAAACTGAGTCTTTTATTGTATTATCATATTCTATTGAATCGAGGACAAAAGAAGAGTTAGTAAAAATACCTGCGTTACAAACTACCCATTTTGTATTTATAGTAAAATCAAAGTCGAAAAATAATTGTTCTTTTGATCTGCAATTATAATCAGCATAATCTTTGTAATCAGGTGGAAGATACCAAATCTTATTCCCTTCAAATCGAATAAAACCGAAGTCTTCATTTTCATGTATAGAAAGCCTATATTTTTGATACTTTTTCCCATTAAATTTAACATTCCTTTTATCAAAAGCTTCATAAATATTTATTTTTACAAAAGGTTCCACTTCATAATTGGGCTTTTGCTGACAAACATACACATTATTAAAAGTGCGATTAAAGTATGGAATATCTGCACATAATATTTGAGTAAGTAAAATAAAATACAAAAACTTCATAAATCTTACTATTTATTCAAGATAACTTTTTATTCATTTGTGCTTTACTCAGGGCAATTTGATTCACATTTCCTTGTTTGTCTTGTAATGGCCTTAGATATTTTCGTTTCTAAGTATTCAGATGTCTTTCCTTTCATTTGAGTTAACAATTGATTGACAAAAATACCGGCATAATCGTTTGGAGAAACATAACCAGGCCCCCACATCACAACTCCAGGTATAGCACCATATAAATTATGTTTCCAATCGTGATTTCCCGGAAATAAATCTGCTAAATCAATGTGGGCTTTCATTTCATGATACATTGTTTTCGCATCTACAAAAATTTTTTCATAATCTTTAGATGATTTTGCCATCCAATATGTATTCATGGATACTAAACCAACTTCTTTTCCAACAGATCTTTCCACCGATACCTTATCAAAGTTTTCAAACGCTTTCCCAAGATATTGGAAAGTATTGTCTCCATCAATCCGCTTCTAACATATTCTTCTTTCCCCCTCTGGTTGAAGTCTATCTGACTTCAACCTACCAATGAGAGCAAGTCTATTGACTTGCGGAATACTACCCGATAAATTATACATCAATCAACCCTTTCTTTCCTGAATAATTGATCGCGATTGAATATATTTAATTCTAAGGACCGGAATTCTCCTGGCTGGTTGCTCCTCTGCAGAGCCTGATAGAGCTTCTTCAGGTGATCAAATGTAAAGCGATTTTAGGATTAATAAAAAAGTGTAAATTTATAACGAATCTCCGATCTCAACTGTAAACTTTTTTTAGGACGACATAGGTTTTAACCATTAATAGGATTTATGAATATCAGTCCAAATCAGCTATGTTTATCTAAATAGCCCCCCTTTAACCGTCACCCCTTCTAAAGCTAGAACTAAATCAACGATCAAGTATATGATAATTAATATAACGGATATGCCACAAACTAACCAACGCCAATTTTTATTTTTATAAAGCATCCTTTTAAAAAAATAAGAATTGGCAAAAACATAATAATTTATAATCAAATATATAAAAGCAATAAAGTGGCCGATTGGGTGGCAAACACCACAGGCTTTAACTAAATATATAACCGTTTCAAAGGAGATATAAGTTAATATTACCACTACCCAAAATAGTATTTTGTGATCTAAGTACCGAGCAATAAAATTCATCATCTTTTTGGATTAACTATTGTTTTATTTTCTCCGAATTCATTGTACCATTCACCCGGATGAACATCCTCATTCTCTAGATACTCTATTATTTCCAAATGTCTACTATCAGTAACACCATCAATCCCATGCATGAATGCTTCATTACAAATTTTACCGTAACGTTACCCAAATGATCTAACTATTTTTCATAACGTTTCAGGTCTACAGGTCTGGATAAAGTCATCACAAGAGTGTTTTCGTTCTAAAATTACTAAATCCAGAATTAAGACAATCAATCTATATAAAAGCAAACTTAATTCTTCACCTCGGCAACTCCCTACATCAGAAAAGGCTGCCCTCCTGGAGAACAGCCTTTCTTTTACTTATTATTGAGTATGAAAAAAATCAGAAAGGATATTGATTTGACTCAATCAGATATGCGGCCAATCTTCTTCTTGCATCTTTGGTATTGTATGGATTCACTTTCGTAAATCTCTTCAATCCCATCAGCATCATTCTTTGCATATCTCCTTCTGACATAGCGTTGATAGCATTTTTACCTGCTATGTTTACTTTGTCTGCAGCATCATTCAGATATATCTTAGCGATTTCCAGTGCATGTTTTGCAGCTTCTTCACCTTTAATGTTTTTCAGCTTCTCTGCTCTCAATAAGGTTGATTCGGCTATATAAATAAGGATTGCTATATCCGCAAGGTTCATTACAATCTCCTGCTCATAAGCAAGCTTATCCATATATTTCTGAGCAGCTGCTCCCGCAATCATTAATAAAGCTTTTTTGAAATTTTTGATAGTCTTTTTCTCCGCTGCAAGGAAACCATCATCATCATTTCCGAACTCCGGGATACCTGTCAGTTCTTTCTGAACAGCCATTGCTGGGCCCATCAGATCAATTTCACCTTTCATAGCTTTCTTCATGAACATATCAAGCGTAAGCAATCTGTTGATCTCATTGGTTCCTTCAAATATCCTGTTAATTCTTGAATCTCTGTAAGCTCTGTCCATCGGATAATCAGCTGAAAATCCATATCCACCGAAAATCTGCACACCTTCATCTGCCACATAATCCAAGGCTTCAGAACCAGCTACTTTAAGAATAGCACACTCGATGGCAAACTCCTGAGCTGCTCCAAGCAATGCTTCTTCTTCAGACTTACCCTCACTCATCAGCTTCTCTTCTGCAGCATTGATATCAGCTCCAGCTCTATACATTGCAGACTCTACTGCGAATATCTGTACTGCCTGTTCAGCAAGCTTATGCTGAATAGCTCCGAAATTTGCGATCGGTTGTTTAAACTGAACTCTTTCTTTTGCATATTGAATAGAAAGTGTACTGGTTCTCTTAGAAGCGCCAATAGCCGCACCGGCAAGTTTAATACGACCAATATTCAGAATATTGAAAGCAATCAGGTGACCTTTGCCTATCTGGCCAAGCACATTTTCTGCAGGTACTTTGCAATCGTTAAAGAAAACCTGACGAGTGCTTGATCCTTTGATACCCATTTTGTGCTCTTCATTGCCAAGCGTTACTCCCGGACCTTTTTCTACAATAAAGCCTGTGAATTTATCACCATCGATCTGAGCAAATACGATGAACACATCTGCAAAACCCGCATTGGTAATCCACATTTTCTGACCATTGATGATATAATGTTTTCCATCAGGAGTCAGCTCAGCTTTTGTTTTTGCGGCAAGAGCATCAGATCCTGAACCTGGCTCAGTCAGACAGTAGCTGGCCTTAAGCTCACCTGTAGCAAGTTTCGGAAGATACTTTTGCTTTTGAGCATCTGTACCGAAATATAAAATAGGTAAAGTACCGATTCCTGTATGTGCAGCAAGTGCAACTGCAAATGAATGCCCTCCACCAACAACTTCTGTCATCAAAAGAGAAGTATTAAAATCTTTTCCGAAGCCATTGTACTTTTCAGGAATGGAAGTTCCCAGCAAACCCAGCTCACCAGCTTTTACAAGAAGAGACTCCATTAACCCTGGCTCCTGTACATCAATTTTATCAAGGTGAGGGAGCACTTCTGTTCTCAAAAAATCTTTTGCCATGTCGGCAATCATCTTTTGCTCTTCATTAAATTCTTCAGGGATGAATATGCTATCGGCATCAGTTTCTTTAACAATGAACTCGCCTCCTTTGATTTTCTTAGTTAGTGTCGTCATTTTCTTAATAGTTAATATGTGTATTAAGTCTTAGGTTTAAAAATATTTTATCAGGACTTCATCCTAAGTCCTTCTCTCTGGGGAAAAGGACTTTATTTTTTTACAACATCTCGAATATGCCGGCAGCGCCTTGGCCCGTACCGACACACATGGTAACCATGCCGTATTTTTTATTTCTTCTTTTCAATTCATTGAAAATCTGAACAGAGAGCTTTGCTCCTGTACATCCCAGGGGATGACCTAAAGCTATTGCTCCACCGTTAACATTTACTTTATCCGGATTAAGGCCAGTTTCTCTGATTACAGCAAGAGATTGACTTGCAAAAGCTTCGTTCAATTCTACAAGATCAATATCATCAAGCTTCATACCTGCCATTTTCACCGCTTTTGGTATGGCATCGATCGGACCAATACCCATAATTCTTGGCTCCACACCTGCAGTGGCATAAGACACCATTCTTGCGATTGGCGTAACATTAAGCTCCTTCACCATCTTTTCAGACATAAGCAATAAAAACGCTGCTCCATCTGATGTCTGAGAAGAGTTACCTGCGGTAACAGATCCGTTTGCCACAAATACAGGTTTTAGTTTATTAAGAGAAGCTATGTTAGTATCAGCTCTCGGACCTTCATCATTTGCAACTACAAATTCTCTTGTCTTCTTCTTTTCGTTCTCGTCAAGGTATGTTTCCTTCACTGTAATCGGAACGATATCATCTTTAAACAAGCCGTTCTTGATAGCATTCAATGCTTTCATATGCGATTGAAAAGCGAAATTATCCTGATCTTCCCTTGAGACTTTATATTGATCTGCAACAGCTTCGGCAGTTAATCCCATTCCCCAATAGTAGTCTGCGTGTTCTTTTGTCACTTCGTAGTTCGGAACGATCTTCCAACCACCGAAAGGGATAGGACTCATACATTCTGCTCCACCGGCAATGATACAATCTGCCATACCTACACTTATTTTAGCATGAGCAATTGCAATAGTCTCAAGGCCAGAAGCACAGTATCTGTTTACTGTCATACCAGGGACCTTTACTGTGTTTAACCCCATCAGAGAAATCATTCTACCAATATTCAATCCCTGCTCAGCCTCTGGTGTTGCGTTACCAACAATCACATCATCTATTCTTTCCTTGTCAAGACTGGGAACAGAATTAACAAGATGTTTAATTACTTCTGTGGCAAGATCATCGGGACGAAAAAATCTGAATACTCCTCTCGGAGCTTTCCCTACTGCTGATCTGTAACCTGCTACTATATATGTATTCATAGTCGTTGGATTTAAAGTTTTAGAAATTTCATTAAAGCCCTCTTAGTTTCTAAGTGGTTTACCTGTAGTAAGAATGCTTTGTATTCTTTCAAGCGTTTTCTTTTGTCCTGTAAGTGAAAGGAAAGCCTCTCTTTCAAGATCAAGCAGATATTGCTCAGAGACAAGGGTTGGAGCAGAAAGATCTCCACCACACATAATGTATGCAAGTTTTTCAGAGATCAACTTGTCGTGCTCGCTGATATAGCGACCTGAAACCATTGAGTTCGCTCCTGCCAGGAACATACCAAGACCATTTTTACCAAGCACTTTAATATCTTTTCTTTGCTTTGGCTGAGTATATCCTTCTTTTGCAAGTTCCAGTACTTTAGTTTTAGCATCAGTGATCACCCTGTTCGCATTTACAGTGATTCCATCAATCGGCCTCAGATATCCCATTCTCTTTGCTTCATGAGCCGAAGTTGCCACTTTTGCAGTAGCAATGTTCATATAAGCATTCTTTAAAGAGTTCAACTGAATATCACCTTCTTCATAAGCATCCGATACCCTCAGCGTCATTTCCTTTGTTCCTCCACCGGCTGGGATCAGACCTACTCCAAATTCTACAAGTCCGATATAAGTTTCAGCATGCGCCTGGATTGCATCTGCATGAAGACTCATTTCACAACCACCTCCTAGGGTGAGTCCGTGTGGACAAACTACTACAGGGATTGAAGAATATCTCGCTCTCATCATAGTGTTCTGGAAAGTACGGATCATGAAATCGATTTCATCATATTCCTGTTCGATCGCGTACATTAAAAGAAGTGCAAGGTTAGCACCAGCTGAGAAGTTCGGTGCTTCGTTGGCAATTACAAGTCCAGCGTAATCCTTTTCAGCAAGATTTATTGCCTTGTTTATACCTTCTACTACTTCTCCTCCAAGCGTATTCATTTTTGTATGGAATTCAAGATTCAGAACTCCATCTCCAATATCATATAGAGAAGCACCTGAATTTTTCCATACTACTTTATTCCCTTTAAGATTCTCAAGAATGATGAAGTTTTCTGTTCCTGGGATTTCTTTATAAGCTTTTGAAGGGATATCGTAATACTTTCTCTTTCCATCTTCTACTTTATAGAATGATTTGTTGCCGCCTGCTATCAGATCATAAACCCACTGAGCTGGTTTTTTGCCAAGCTCTTCCATTACTTTAAGACCCTTTTCAAGACCTACTGCATCCCATGTTTCGAAAGGACCAAGTTCCCATCCGAAGCCTGCTTTCATGGCATCATCTATTCTATATAACTCATCAGAAATTTCAGGGATTCTGTTCGTAACATATCTGAAAATTCCTGCAAAAGATTTTCTGTAAAACTCTCCAGCCTTATCCTGACCAGCAAGCAGAACTTTCATTCTGGTTTTAAGATCATCAATAGTCTTGGTTTGCTCAAGAGTTGGGAATTTTACTTTCTGCTGAGGAGCATAATCCATTGTCTTTAAGTCAAGAGAAAGGATCTCTGTTTTTCCTTCAGCACTTTTTGATTTCTTATAAAATCCTTGTCCGGACTTGTCTCCATACCATTTCTTCTCATCCATCACCTTCAGATAATCCTTTAGTTTAAAGGCATCTTTAGATTCGTCATTTGGAAGACCTTCATAAAGATTGTTTGCTACTTTTATTAAAGTATCAAGACCTACAACATCAGCAGTTCTGAATGTTGCAGATTTAGGTCTTCCGATTACCGGACCAGTAAGTTTATCTACTTCATCTATATTCAGACCCAGCTCACCCATTACATTCAGCACTTCCATGATGGAATAAATGCCTACCCTGTTTGCGATGAAAGCAGGAGTATCTTTACACAGTACAGTAGTCTTACCAAGGAAAAGATCACCGTAATGCAACAGGAATTTTACAACTTCAGGATCAGTTTTCTGGGTTGGAATTATTTCAAGAAGTTTTAAATATCTTGGAGGGTTGAAGAAGTGAGCACCGCAGAAGTTTTTCTGGAAATCTTCGCTTCTGCCTTCAGCCATCAGATGAATAGGAATACCGGAAGTATTAGAAGTAACAAGCGTTCCCGGCTTTCTGAATTTCTCTACACTTTCGAAAACAATCTTTTTAACATTCAGATTTTCTACAACAACTTCAATTATCCAGTCATAACTTCCAATCTCCTTCATGTTGTCATCGAAATTCCCGGTGCTTATTCTCTTCTGAAAATCCGCATCGTATAAAGGTGCAGGGTTTGATTTGATGGCAGTTTGCAAAGCATCGTTAACGATCCTGTTTTTTACCACCTTACTTTCTAAAGTTAAACCTTTAGCTTTTTCTGCGTCATTAAGGTCTTTTGGTGCGATATCCAGCAACAACACTTCCACTCCGATATTTGCGAAATGGCAGGCTATTCGTGAACCCATCACACCAGAGCCCAATACAGCAACTTTCTTGATTTTTCTGGTCATACTAAAAAGTGTTAGTGTTTTCTGTTTTGTTATTATAAATTTCTTTATGATCGATAATTTTATTTATTTTTTCCGCTACTTCTAAAAAAACCTTTAATTTTTCCTCAGGAATTTCCTCACGCACAACCTGATTAAACCTTCTGACAACCTTCTTCGCCATCTCCTTTTTCTCTTTGCCCTTTTCGGTCAGAAATATTTTCACAAGTCTTTTATCTTTTTTGTCCTGTACTCGACGGATCAATTCGCTTTCTTCCAGACTTTTCAGCATACGGGTAAGGCTTCTAGGTTCCATCCCGATCATTGGACCAATTTTCGTGGCTGGCGTCCCTTCGACATTATCTATATATAAAAGGACATAACCTATTGACGCAGTGTAACCGAATTTTGCAGCCTGCTCATTATACAACCTGGAAATTGCATGCCAGGTGGTCTTTATATGGAAACAAACCGTTTGATAGGGCTTCATAATTCTGGTTTTTTTGGTAGAAACGAATTATCCCAAAAAATGTTATGCATGCATACTATTTTCAAATAAAACAAAATCATCCAACAAATCATTCTTTTCTCCCTCAAATGCGTTTAATTTTGCAAAAATATTGTTCCATGGAAAATTCGATTTTGCTGATTGATTGCCCCGACGAGAAAGGGCTGATTTTTAAGATAACAGGTTTAATATATAAAAACCATCTTAATATTATAGAAAACTCTGAATTTGTAGATAAAAACAGAGGTTGGTTTTTTATGCGAACTGAGTTTACAGGTTTTTTCCCTGAAAAGCCCCTTATAGAGGAACTCAGAGAAATTCTTCCCACTGGCTCTACAATTAAACTCACTCAAAAAGAACAGAAAAAAGTTGTTCTGATGGTTACCAAGGAGCATCACTGCCTAAGTGACTTGCTTGTGAGAAATTATTTTAAAGACCTGAACATATCTGTTGAAGCGGTGATCAGTAATTATATGATTCTTGATAAAATAGCTGCAAAGTTTGACATTCCTTTTTATTATGTAAGCCACGAAAACAGATCAAGAGAAGATCACGAAAAATACATTCATCAGGTACTTTCCGAGCTTGACTTTCAATATATAGTACTTGCAAAATATATGCGCATTCTTTCTCCCGACTTCATAGCAAAATATCCGAACAAGATTATCAATATCCACCATTCATTTCTTCCAGCTTTTGTAGGAGCAAGTCCTTATGCGCAGGCTTTTGAGCGAGGTGTAAAAATCATTGGAGCAACTGCACATTTTGTAAATGAAGACCTGGACCAAGGACCTATTATTGCACAGAATGTACTACCAGTAGCCCATTCACATAGCGCTGCAGACATGGCTCTTGCCGGAAAAGATGTTGAAAAAATCGTGCTTGCAAAAGCTCTGAAGCTTGTCCTTGAAGAAAGAGTTTTTGTGAGCGGAAATAAGACGGTGATATTTGACTAACTTTTTAATTGGAAACTTTTTTCAAAACTATAATGAATTCTTTTATAATCATTTTCAGAAATTATCTGCTTTGTTTAGTATTAATTTCAATATCCCATCTGTCATTTTCACAACAAACAGACCAACAACAAACAGAGGCTTTGCAGTTCTTAAAGGATCAGAAGCAATTAAAAATAAAATTTGATTATTCAGATCTTAAAATAAGAGAACTTCCTGAAGCTGACTTTCTTGAAGAAAAAATGGAAGAAAAAGAGGCTCGTAGCGAAGGTGCGGGGGAACGATATCTAAATGCCTGGAAAGAGGATAAGCAAGTGAATTTTCCAAAAAAATTCATGATTCTCTTCAATAAGTATCTTAAAAAAAATGGCTTGAATGTAAGCGAGAATGAGGCTCCATATACATTAATAGTAAAAACATTGAAAATCGATCCAGGCTGGTATAGTGGAACAATAGTATCTCAACCAGCGGTTACCGATTTTGAATTTTACTTTGTAAAATCAGATGCTCCGGAAGTTGTTCTTTGCAAATTCAGAATCATCAATGTACAGGGTGCAGCGGATTATGATGCTGGAGTGAGAATGCAGGAGTGCTATGCAAAAGCAGGTAAGGAACTTGCGAAATATATTTCCAAATATGCCTATTCAAAAATAACACAATAAATAACGTTCATTATAATGACAAACAGAATCTGTCTTTGGGTGACATTTTTACTTTTTTACTATAGAGCCTTTTCTCAAAAACCAAAGAACAAAAGTCTCAGGAGCTTGAATTTCTTAAAGATCAAACCGAGATAAACATAGTATTCTTATATGATGACTTAACTATTGGAATCAAATCTGAAAGTGAATACCTCAAAGAAAAAGTTGAAAACAAAAACAATTTCGAAACTGGTAGCGGTGACAAATGGCTGGCTAAATGGAATTAAGGACAAAGAGGATGTTTATCCTGAAAAGTATATAACTGCTTTTAACGAAGTCTTTACCTTAAAAAGGATAAAATTTAAGTCTGTACAGGATAGAACTCTTAAATATACTTTAATTGTGAAAACAGTTAGGATAGAACCCGGATTTGCAAGCCTTCCGATTGTCTATAGCGGAGCCCAATCAGATTTTGAATTCAGGTTTGTAGAAACAATAGCTCCGGACAATCAATTATGTAAACTTAAAATTTCAAATGTTAAGGGAACTGGTGAATATGACACTACCAATAGAATAGGCGAATGTTACGCAATCGCTGGAGCTACCTTTGGCCAATACATTCCGGAATATGTATTTAAAGCCGGGAGATAACCCCATCAGAAATTTGTATATAGATAAATTCGGGGCTATTTTAGTTCTGAATTTATTGTATGAAACCACAAAAAACAACGATACCCGATAGCGACCTCATTAACCAAAACTTCTCACCAGTACATTACTCCGACTCATACAAAATTGAATTCTATACAAAACAATCAATCCATGTCGATAATCTTGTCTATGCTTTCTTCGACTCTCCTCCGAAATGGATTGAAAAACTCTTTTCCCTCAGGAATACCATTGTTAAAATATTAGGTTTGAAAGTCTCTGAAGAAAACGACAGAACGCGTCAGAGAGAACTTTTCACAGTTGAGAAGGGAAATGGTCTTGGTCTGTTCAAAGTCTTTGATAAAAACGACAATGAGGTATTGCTTGGAGAAGATGACAAACATCTGGACTTTAGAATTCTATTTCAACTTACCCGAAGCACGAATGATTATTATATATTCTCCCTTACGACTCCGGTAAGGTTTCAT
The DNA here is from genome assembly GCA_023428135.1 of Bacteroidota bacterium. Taxonomy (GTDB): domain Bacteria; phylum Bacteroidota; class Bacteroidia; order Cytophagales; family Cytophagaceae; genus Sporocytophaga. The sequence goes on from JAEYZG010000010.1 coordinate 13,491, forward strand.
AATTCTTTCGGAAAATTCTATTTCACCATTATTAAACCCTTCCATCAATTCATAGTGCCGGCTATGATTAGCAGTATTGTTAAGAAAGTAACGACCAACAAAAGCTGAATTCGCTGACTATCTGTCAGATTATAAGGAATGATTCCCAAAATCATTTTCCATTCTTCTCTCAGAAAAAATATTTTTTTATCCTGTATCTTTTTTTCCTTTCTGTATTATGAGGTCGAAGATGAAAATTCTTCAGTCATGACTTAAAGCGGCGCGCCATTTATTATTTGTGGAAACTTAACTCTATACTAATATGGCAGGATCTAAAGAAACACCAAGACAAAAGATGATAGGTATGATGTACCTCGTCTTAACCGCATTGCTTGCACTACAGGTAAGCTCAGCGTTGATATATAAATTCCAGTACCTCAACGATAGTCTTGAGAAAACTGTATCTGAGACCAAAGAGATCAGCAGTGAAAAGCTAAAAAACATAGCTATTGCGGTGAAACAAAAAGGAAACAAGTCAGATGAGGTAAAACTGAAGGAAGAAGCTGAAGCCGTCTCTCAGAAAACCAGAGAGCTTGTTACTTTCATAGATAACCTTAAAAAGGACATGATTACCAATACCGGAGGGCTGGAAGAAGACGGAACCTTAAAGGGAGCCAAAGAGGAAACAGAGGTGGAAGTTATTATGATTGGGGCAGCAAAAAATGGTAAAGCATATGAGCTTAAGAAAAAACTAAATGACTATGTAGCTTTTGTAAACGAACGATCTGATAAAAAATTCAGCGCTATCGCTCTCGACGCATCTGAAGACCCCTTATTAAAAAACAATCCGGATCAAAGGAACAAAGATTTTGCAGAATTGAATTTTGGTCAGACACCATTAGTCGCCGCTCTGGCCGCATTAAGCGAAATGGAATCAAGAGTGGTGGGTATTGAAGCAGTTGTATTAGATGAGAAAAGTAAAAAGCTTGATGCAGATGAATATAAGGTAGATGAATTGATACCAATGGTTCGAACGGGAACGAAAATTATACCGGCAGGAATGAAGTATGAAGCTGATGTATTTTTAACGGCTATCACGAATTCCGACAAACCTAAAATAAGTGTTGGAAATGCTGATCTTGTGGTAGATAATAATGGAATTGGAAAGTTCTCCTTTACTGCAAGTGGAGGAAACTATATTGGAGGAGAGATAAAAAAAACATGGACTGGAAAAATAAAAATTAAAAAGCCCAACGGACAAGACACCACCTATACTATAACAGAAGAATATATTGTTACCGAACCCGTCATTCAGGTTGAGTCTGCAACCCCTCCTGCACTTTATAAAAATTGCGGTAATAAGTTGAATGTTCAGGTACCTGCTCTTGGCAATAATTATAATCCAGATTTCAGGGTAGATGGTGCAAACGTTACAAAAGGAAGTAAGAAGGGAGAAGTAATTATAGTCCCATCAGGAAGCACACCAACAGTTTCTATAAAAGTGAGCAGCAACGGCAATTATATCGGTGAACAAAAGTATACGATTAAACTGGTACCTCTGCCTAAAATAGAAGTATATGTAAATGGCCAGTTGGTCGATCCTAGAAACGGAGTCGCAGCAGACCAGGCAAGATCCATTATGGTAAAAGCTGTTGCTGATCCGGAATTCAAAAAAACGTTGCCAGATGAATCAAAATACTATGTGACAGAATGGAAGCTCACAGTTAAAAGCGGTCGGAACGGAAGGAACCCAAAGACATTCACATCTGAGATGGGAAATCTAAATGAATTGATAGGCAATCTAAAGCCTAACGAAAGATTTATCATTGATATAAAACAAGTGAAGAGAAAAAATTACAAAGGTGAACTTGAAGAAGTTAAGATGCCTGATAAACCTGAGGTGGTAACTCTTTACTAACTATGTTAAAGAGAAAGAGGACCGTTAGGGCGGTCCTCTCTGCTTTCTTTAGGGTTACTTTATTTGACAGTTGTATCTTTGATTCGAATTTCGTGATAATAAATCAATTTACCTAATTCTTTTAAAAAAGGATAACCATTTTCTTTATACTCATATCCTTCTTCACTTAAAACATCTTTGCTATTGGTATATAAAACAGCAGAAACAAAAAACTCAACATCCTTCTCTTTGTCTTGAATATAGGCACAATCAGCTATGAAGCCATAATCAGAACCAGCTTTGTTATAAATTCTTAATCCACTCGGAAGACTGTCTTTAGATGCCCCTGCAAATATAAATTTTCCCTGGTTATCATAAATCTTTTCATCATTCAACCATTCCAGTATACCTGCTTCTCTTGGGTAGTATCCTAAAGCTGACTTAAGAAAATCGAAATCTTCTGCACTGATATTGAATCTATTTTCCAATGCTGTTTCTTCAGGGTATATAACAGAAATAAGCATTCTGTGCGCTTCACTTAGTGGAAAGTTGTTACTGTTATGAAAATCTTTCGCTACTCTCACAAACTTCTTTCCGTCCATATAACCTGTTCCGATTTTTGTTTCTTTAGTCGGATTATAAAACTTTTTCCTGCATGTTACTTTTACACCCTTATATAAAGTCTTACCTAAACTATCGGTGATGATGTATGGACCAGTAGTTCTGTTATCTTCAGTGCTACCAGAATTAAATCTTTGAATTATACGGGTCTTCTTATAGCTCAGTTGTTCAAGCCTGTTATTGATATACTCTTGACCCAGAAAATCATATAGATGATTGAAGGCATTCTTATCATTCAAAACCAACATCCTTATGATGTTTTCACGAATTGTCGCAGGCTTTTCTTTCTTTGAATAAGGTGCAAGTACCTTCAGGTAAGAATCTTTGGAAAGACCACTTACTTGAAGACTATTTATCTTTTCCAATGCAAGAGCGGCAATAGGTAGTTTAACAAGAGTTGCCGGATAAAAATATTCATCTTCATTGATCCTGAAATCAGAAGCAACGAATGCCGGTTTACCTTCAGAATTTTTCCGCACCTGAGTGTAAACGACCTGAACCCTAAACTTGTAGGGGTGTTGAACCACCCTTCTGATTGCAGCAGTTGTATCTTTATGCAGAAGAAGTGTAATATTTTCATCCTGAGCAAAGGCTGTAACAGAAGAGAAAAGCAGCGATAATAAAACACCTTTGAAGATCCCTTTACTTTTCATCAGTTATAAACATTTTATTTATTCCTTAATCAGAAATTACTTACAAATGTTTAAACCTTAGTCTGTTTTCTTAGTACGACAACCTATACTCAGCTACATTATACAACCTTAATGTTAAAAGATGATTAAAAAATCACTTTGTCTCAAGATAAGCCTGCATAGGCACATCAATCTTTAAAGTATCTTCCTTCTTCTGCTGCTCAAGGTCATCCTTATCAGGCTTTTCCTTTTGATTATCACTTGTACAACCCGCTAATATTACTGCAAAGACAGCCAGACAATAAAAGTGTCTATTTACGTTCTTCATAACTAACTTTAAAAATAGGTACAACTTTAGAGCATATCTATGACTTCTCTCTTATGATTTTTTCTATCAACCATAAAATAAAGTAAAGCACCAATTGCAACTGTAATAAGCCCAGCCAAAGATGCTTCGCTCTTTTCTTTTCCAAGATAAAACAACATCCAGCATTGTTGCAGAATAAAAATAGTAGGAACCAAAGGATATCCCCATGACTCATACTCTTTTTTATCGCCCATTTTATTTTTCATTTTAAATCTGAAAATAAAAACTCCGGCGACAGTAAGTGTTGTAGACAAATTGATGGTGAAACCAATATATGTAATTACCGATACAAATGTAGATGTATAAATAAGTAAAAGAGCAATAAAAGACTGAAGCAAGATCGCAACCCATGGAGATTTAAATCTATTGTTAACTGAAATCTTCTGAAGAGTCAGATAGTCTTCCCCCATTGTCTGAGACACCCTAGGTCCTGTGATTATCAATGCATTTACAGAGGCGATCAATCCAAATGAGATAAGAAGGGCCATCATTTTTCCGCCAACTAAACCAAACACCTTCATTCCGGCAATGAAACCTATCTCTACTTTTCCAGCCAATTCCTCAACAGGTACATTATAGAGAAAAACAAAATTCAGCAATACATATAATACCAGCACTATTAAAGTTCCGAAAAATAAAGCTTTAGGAAGATTTTTTGTCGGCTCTGAAACTTCTCCTGCAATATATGCAGCAGAATTCCATCCTGAATACGCAAAAGATGCATAGATGAGTGAAACTGCAAAAGCAGGATCCATAATGGCACTAAAATCCTGCCGGCTAAAAGATACCTGAAAATGATTTGATTCAACTAAAAGATATCCGGCAGAGATAAATATGACGATAAGAACAACATTAAAAATAGTAGCAAGATTATGGAATCGACTTCCTGTCTTTAACCCAAAGAGATTAAGAATGGTAAGCACAACTATAAGACCTGTAGCTAATAACTCCTTATCCATTTGATAAACTTTGGAGATATAAAAACCAAATGCCATAGCTGATACCGCAATAGGAGCTGCAAAGCCTACAGTCAGTGAAATCCATCCACTCATAAATCCAACAACAGGATGATAAACTTTTGATAGATAGTGATACTCTCCTCCTGATCTTGGCATACGTATGGCAAGCTCAGCATAGGTAAGCGCACCGCAAATAGTTACTATCCCACTAATCAGCCAAAGTAAGAGCAATGCAGAAACCGATTTCACTCCTGCCGCCTGAAACCCAAGACCGGTAAATACACCTGTTCCTATCATGCTTGCGACGACCACGCAAGTAGCACTGATAAGACCTATTTTATTTTTCCCATTAGTGACACTATTACTCATATATTCCCAGACAAAGCGATTAGATTTTAAACACTTTTAATATTTGAAACAACAATCAAAGCATAAAATAGACATCATTAACGACATCAGCAACTCCATATTTATAAATGGGAACTCTTTCTTTATTATTTACCTGCAAATAATATTAATCCAAAGAAAGATACTTAGGCACTCAGAGAGGACACAGGGAAAAAATTATTAAAGAGTTGTATATCTATATAAATTCAATGGATTTCCCAGACGGAAACAGGATTGTGTTTATAGAGTTTTATAAAAAAGGACCATACACTGTACAGTCCTTTTCTAAATAACAAAAGAAAAGAAGCTATTTTATCTGCAGATCAGTCTCCCCGATTTTATGGCCATCGGAATATAGTTCAATAGTGTAAGTACCCTCTTTATAAGAGTTTCCTTTCAGATAATAAAAAGTTACAGTCTGTTTAGTATTATCGAAATGAATAGTTTGATTTTCAGTAAAAGCAAGCTCTTTTCCCTCTGCTTTAAAAAAACCACCACCACTGGAGAGATCAAAAAGCACCACCCCACTTGGTTCTATAAGACGCAGGGTCAGGTTCTTTTTGTCTTTTCTTGCTACAATGTTATCGGCCAGTACAAAAGTAATCTTTAGTTTATCAATGTTTTTTGCTTTGTAATGATCCTTTTCAAATTCTTTACCTTTCGCATTGATAGCAATTACCTTTATATTTTCCGCCTTTAGAACTGAAGCTGCCGCCACTTTTTCTTCGAGTTCTTCCCTGGTTACATGAAGATAGTTCAGTGAATCTATCATCTGCCGTGTTCTCTTTGTTAAAGCCTTAACATTGATCTTGAGAGAGTCACGTTCTCTTTTGAGTGCAGAGATCTGATTATCTTCTTTGGCAAGTTCTGACTTAAGTCTGGCAATCATCTGCTTCATATGACTAATTGCCTTACCATTACCTTTTCGTACCTCTGCAATGAACAGATTTAAAGACTCAATTTTTTTATTAAGTGAATCCTTCACAAGTCCAAGCTCCTCCCGCTCCATCCTGATTCTTTCATAAGCCAGAGCAAGCTCATCAAGTTCCTGAGTTTTTAAAGAAAGGCTTGTGCTATCAGCTTCCATTTGCTGACTTCGAATTTCGAGCTCATCACTTAGCTGCATGTTAGAATAAATCAATGAACAGATTACCCCAATTAAAGCTACAATGACAAGGACAAGTATAGTCTTAGAACTATCCTTATTGGGGCGCTGTCCACCAGTAATACCAGTATTTTCCATAACAGTTTTTAACTAAATAAAACAAATGTTTGTCGCCCCTTTTAATAATTTTATGGAGAAAACTAATGAATATTTTAATAATAATAAAATTTAATACCTCCCTGAGACAGCTATCTTTCCTCTGATTTATAAATAATTAAGTTACTCATAAATTAGAGATAGGAAGTCAGGATCTCTCAGAGTATTCAATTACATCAAATAAAATTCTTAAAATGTAAATATGTTTAGAGGTGACAAACCGGAAAAAATCCGGAAAAAAATCCAAATAAAGTTTTAATCGTTAGAAGAAACAATTTAATTAGGACATGATTTTAAAGAAAAGGTTTTAGTTATATACTGAGAATCTTTTTTGAAGAAAATATTTTTATGAATCGATTTGATATTTGTGTGATTGGAGGCGGCCCTGCCGGATATGCCGCTGCGATGAGGGCCTTGGACCTCAACAAAAGAGTACTTTTGGTTGAAAAAAGCAAAATCGGAGGAGCTGGAGTTTACAATGGTGCACTTTCTTCCAAAACATTCTGGGAACTTTCCAGAGATGTGGCTCTTGCGAGAAAGAGACTACAAAAATATGCTTGTACGGAAATAAAGGTAGATTTCAAGGAAATTCTTAATGATGTTAAAGAAGCCATCTTTCTAAGAAAGGTGCAGCTTGAAACCCATATTCTTTTGCTTCAGAGAAAGAAAAAAGACCTCTTTAGTTATATCAAAGCTGAAGCCAGACTTGTATCGACCAACGAAGTGCTCCTCAAAAAAAGCAATGGTGATGAGGAAATTATTTCTGCTGATAATATCGTGCTGGCAACAGGAAGCAGACCGAGAAAACTGCCACATATACCAATAGATGAAAAAATAATAGTGACCAGCGATGGTATAGAATGTTTTACTGACTTTCCGGAAAGTATGGTAATTCTCGGAGCAGGAGTAATAGGTTGTGAATGGGCAACGATATTTTCCAATTTCGGAAGAACAAAAGTAAATCTGATAGACAAAGCTGACCGCATCCTGCCATTTGAGGATGAAGATATATCCCTCACTACCCAGACAAACCTGGAGGATAATGGTGTTACCATCCACAAAAACTCGCAACTGGTAAGGATGGAAATAAAAGACGGCAGGGTTGAGTATGAACTTAAATACAAAGACGGTCACTCTGAAATATACAATGTAGAAAAAGCGCTTGTATCAGTAGGTAGAATTCCCAACACCGAAAACCTTGGTGCCAAAGAAGTAGGAGTAGTAATTAGCGACAACTGTACTGTTATCAACGAAGACACAAGAACAACGGTTGCTAATATATATGCAGTGGGAGATCTCACTTCAGATTTTGCACTTGCGAATGTTGGAGAGCTTGAGGGGAGACATGCTGTTGAAAAAATGTTCGGGCTAAATCCTAAACCTCTGACTTATAAAAACATTTCCACCATCATGTTTCTGAATCCTGAAACTGCTGGTGTAGGAATGAACGAACAGGATGCGAGAAGCAAAGGAATACCTTATCGGGTGGTAAGTATCGATTATAGTCTGATACCACGGGCCATAGCAATGAGAAACACGAATGGGTTCTTTAAAATACTTGTCACCAATGATGACGAAATGAAAATCCTCGGAATGCGGGCAGTAGGAGTCCATGCATCCAGCGCCATTCAGGCTGTAGCTTTATTAATATCCATGGACAAAGGGATTGAAGAACTTGCTGAACTGATACACCCCCACCCTTCAATCATAGAAGGTATACAAGAATGCGTGAGAATGCTTAAGGGAAAATCCATACTGAAACCGGAGATCTTCAAGGACATGCTTAAATGCAGAGGATGTAATGAGAAAGGTGAATATTTCGAACTGTTGCAGAACGACAATATTAACAAAAATATAATTTCACAATAAAGAAAAGAGAGGACAAAATAAAGAGGAATTGTCCTTTCTTTTTCTTTGAGCAATTAAGCTGAAACACCAGACTTTAGCTTTGCATTCAAGATGAAAGTAACGCCTGTAAGTGCCTTGGAAACAGGACACCCTTTCTTAGTATCTTCAGCAAATTTTAAAAATTCACTTTCAGATATTCCAGGAACGTCAGCAACGCAGTTGATCTCGATAGTTGTAATGCTAAAACCATCTCCAACTTTTTCAAGTTTCACCTTATCCTCCACGTTAACCTTTACAGGAGTATACCCTGCAGAAGCAAGGCCATGACTTAGAGCCATAGCAAAGCAGGCAGCATGAGCGGCACCGAGAAGTTCCTCAGGATTTGTACCCTTTTCATTTTCAAAACGACGGGCAAAGTTGTATGTAGCGTCTTTAACCAGGCCACTTTCTGTATTGATGGAACCAGTTCCCGATTTCAAATCGCCTTTCCAGGCAGCATTGGCAGTACGTATCATAATTGGACTTTTTAGGTTAAAAATTTGTTTTAAGACTGAATATGGAAATTATACAACTAAAATTTGTAACCAGAATAAATTTATTTGGTTTGTCAGATCAGAATTCTTTTATAAATTCATCGCAATTAACAAAAATAAATAAACCTACAAAAAATATGTCATTACGTTTAGGAGATATCGCACCGGATTTTACAGCGGAAACAACCCAGGGAACAGTAAACTTCCATGAATGGATAGGAGATAGCTGGGCTATTTTATTTTCACACCCAAAAGATTATACACCAGTTTGTACGACCGAACTGGGAGCTGTTGCCAAAATCAAAGGTGAATTCGATAAGAGAAGTACAAAGGTAATAGCAGTAAGCGTAGATCCGCTTTCTGATCACAATGGCTGGATCAACGATATCAACGAAACTCAGAATACCAATGTTAATTTTCCATTAATTGCTGACCCGGATAGAAAGGTTGCAATTCTTTATGATATGATCCATCCGAATGCAAGCGAAAACGTAACTGTTCGTTCTGTATTTATCATAGGACCAGACAAAAAAGTTAAACTGATCCTTACTTACCCCGCAAGCACAGGAAGAAACTTTGATGAGATCATCCGTGTTCTTGACTCACTTCAGTTAACTGCAAACTACAGTGTTGCTACTCCTGCAAACTGGAGAGACGGACAAGACTGCATCATTGTTCCGGCAGTAAAAGATGAAGATATTCCTGCTAAATTTCCTAAGGGAGTAACAAGGATAAAACCTTACCTGAGATACACTCCTCAACCAAACAAATAAGGTTAAACCAATATATAAAAAAGCTTCTCAAATTTTGAGAAGCTTTTTTTATGAACTTGTCTGAATCAGGATTTTCAGGATTAAAGGATAAACAAGATTTAGCATCACGCAAACCTCTGCGAAAAGACAAAGATTATATCAAAACAGGAAATGTTTCTTATAGCTTAATACTGCTTAATACTTAAAACTCAAAAGGCCTCATCCTAAGTTTTCCTATTAAAGAAGGTTAAGGATGAGGCCTTTTGAAGGCACTTTCTGCTTTGTGCTTTAAGCTTTCAGCTTATTTCTTTTTATAATCTCTGTTTAAACCTTCAACGAGTTCTTTAGTGATATCCAGACTATCTGCTCCAAAAACTACCCCAGGCAACCCTTTCTGATAAGTAAGAATGTAGTCAAAATTATTTTCCCTTGAAAGCTTATTGAAATAACCATAAAGCTTATCCATTAATTGTTTATTCATTTCCTGTTGCTGAATGGCAAATTGTTCTGATCTGTTTTCTTTAAGAGCCATTAACTCTTGCTGTGCAGTTGTTAATTCTCTCTCCTTTGATTCTCTGTGCTGCTCTGTCATTGCTCCGGCATTTTTCTGATAAAATTCGAAATCTTCCTGAAGCTTCTGTTCCTTTCTCATCAACTCATTTTCAATTCCTCTGGCTTTTGTTTCCATTTCTCTCTGAATCTTTTTGAAGAATTCATATTTAGCAGTAAGAGAATCATAGTTAAAGAAAACGATCTTTCTTGCGTTAGGAACCGTCGGCATTTCAATATTTGCCACGCTAACTGTATCTGCAGCTTTCCCTTCAGGAGCTGCAGATACCGCAGCCGGCTGTTTAAAGTGAAGATAAAAAAGTACGGCAACCGCCACTATCAATAATCCATTCAGTAAAAGAGAAATTTTAACCAGGCTATTATTCATTATTTTGTTCTTTAATTGTTTCTAAATCTTTAAAAACTAATTCCACTTGTACAATATTCGCTATTATTTCATTAATAAAAAAAGCTTCCCTCTAAATTGAAGGAAGCTTCGTTAATACTAAAGAATTTAAATCCATTTACCCTTCCTGCACCTGCCAGTTGTAATCTTTACCATCAAAGATGATCACAGCAGGTCCCATTTCCATAAAATTTACTTCTATTCCTGTTTTGATTCTATCATTCCTGCGAATAGATACATTGTTGACAATTTTCCAGGATTCCATTTTTACAAAATCATTTCCACCATCTCCAAAGGCATTACCAGCTCCCAATATGAATATATTCGGATCCCCTTGATGTAGAATAACTATACCTTTTTTCCCGGTTTGCTTTTCAATTACAAGAATAGCTACGTCATTGCTCATGTCTCCATTTAAATCAGCCTCCAGATAAGCAGGCCGCAGATAGTCAGCAAGTTCAAACTTATCCTTTAATCCTTTACTTTCAAAGTCCTTTCTTGCCCATTCGGGTAGCTGTGAAGCAAAACTTAACATACTGAAAAAGAGGCACCCTAAAGTCAATAGAATTTTCATAATACTTGGAATTGATAATACTTCTTTTACTATTTCCAGACAAAAGAGGTTTTAAGAGGTTTATTATTTTATTTAAACATCATAAAAAAATCCCGCTTATAAGAGCGAGATTTTAACTATATAAAGTAGCTATTTACTTATTTATGCATATTTATCTTCTGAAATAAAATCAATATCATCAATCGGTACCTCTTTAGTCAGTGAATTTGAGAGAATCGTAAGCACTTTTTTGGTTCCATTGTAAATGGATTCAAGTTTGCCTCGGATTTGCTTTCCATACATTCTGAAAGTAGGAGAGTTTGTTCTGATACACAACAAAACATCCTTTTCAAATAGCTCCTCAGTTATTTTATTAAAGTCTAACATAAGGCTGGTGGTTTTTTATAATTTAACCCAGATAAAAAATACTTTGTTTTATAGCACTCCAGCATACTTGTATGTAAAGTTGGAAAAAATCAATTCATAAACAATGATTTACAATTATTTAATTTAAAACCATTGTATAATTGCGATAAAAAAAACTTATACACATTATTTCCTCACTGATTTCTCTTTTCTGATAGGAGGAGACATAAATTCAGGACCAACAGGATCCTTTATATTTTCCTTAATAATACTATCAATTCTTTTTAAATCTTCATTGCTAATCTTCCATCCGGAAAGGTTTTTATAAATGTTCAATTGTTCAGGAGTTCTTGCTCCTATAAGGGCAATGGATACGCCATTTTGAAGAATCCATTTGATAGCCAGTTCAGCAGCAGTTTTTCCGTAAAAATCTTTTGCAAGCTGATTTAACTTATTTACTGCTCCTAAATACTGACTAAATCTAGGCTCCCTGAATTTTGGATCTGACTTTCTAAGATCATCTCCTTTAAAGGTAGATTTGATACTTAATTTTCCAGAAAGAAGGCCCCTGCAGATAGCCCCATAGGTCATAACAAAAATATTGTTTTCAAGACAATAAGGCAGTTCTTCTTTCTCAATTTCCCTTTCAAACAGATTATATGGAGGTTGTGAAAAATGAATGGGCGAATGACTGCCAAATTCAAGCATTTGATCAGTGTTAAAGTTACTGACTCCAATGGATAGTATTTTGCCGCTTTTAAAAAGGTCATACATAGCTTCCCCTGTTTCCTCTAAAGAAACCAAAGCATCAGGCCAGTGGATATAATAAATATCAATATACTCTGTCTGAAGTCTTCTTAATGAGTCTTCCACTTCCTTATTTATTCTATCCCTGGATGCATTTCTGAAAACTTTTCCATCCTTCCATTCCAGACCGCATTTAGTTGAAATAACTATTTCACTTCTGTTATTTATTTTCTTAAGAGCTTTGCCAACAACTTCTTCCGAAAAGCCAAACCCATATACAGGAGCTGTGTCGATGAGGGTTACACCTAGATCAATTGCCTTTACGATGGTATCTATAGATTCCTGTTCAATCGATCCACCCCACATCCATCCACCAATGGCCCAGGTGCCCAACCCAATACGCGAGGCGTTTTTATTAATAACAGGCAGATAAGTGCTTTCCATATTATTCAAATGTCTATTCTCCTAAAAATCAAAAGCTCACAAAATTGTTTAAGGAAATCAATTTATATGAAGACAAAAGTAAGCAAGCCTCAGTTTATCCGCATTTAATAAAGACTTCTAAAATTTTATTTGCTGAAAATGAATTTGTATTTACCTTTAAACGAACAATTAATTTAAAAAACTATGGACTTTCCCACCTTCAGGGATTTTGTAATAAGATTTACCGGGCAAAGCAGAATGATTGCGAGGAAATATTTTCGCACCCGCCTCGATGTTTTGAGCAAAGAGGATATGTCTCCTGTTACCATCGCAGACAGGGAAATTGAGGAGCTTTTTAGAAATGAGGTTTTAAGAAAATTTCCGGGACATGGGGTGTTCGGAGAAGAATTTGGTGAAATAAAAGGTTCCTCTCCCTATCACTGGGTTATAGACCCTATTGATGGCACCAAAAGCTTCATTCATGGAGCTCCTTTATTTTGTACATTGATCGCTTTAATGAAAGATGATGAACCCGTTTTCGGAGCTATTCATAATCCTATCCTGGATGATCTTGTATTAGGGGATGGTACCTCCGCATATCATAATGGAACAAAAATAGGCCTGAGATCATGTGCCTCTTTAAGCGAAGCTACATTGCTTACCACCGACCCGCTTGGTGCTGAAAAATACAGAGAGCCTAAAGGGTTTGACAATTTAGCCAAAGCATGTAAGCTATACAGAACATGGGGAGACGCTTATGGATATTTTCTTGTCGCAACAGGATTTGCAGATATTATGATAGATCCGAAGATGTCTAAGTGGGACATTATGGCATTGATTCCTGTAATCAAAGGGGCGGGAGGAACGATCACAGATTACTATGGAGGGGATCCCGTGAAAGGAGACAGCATTGTGGTCTCGAATCCTGCAATTCACAACGAGATTTTAAATTATTTAAAACCATAAACTTTATTCACCACGTTTTGAGAAGTCGTTTTTAAAAAACTCAAAGCGTGGTGTATTATTTTACTCAAACTCCTTTTACTGTTTAATGACATTTATAGGAAGGCCTTTCTGCCATTCATTGTCAATATAAAGTTCAATGGCATATTTTCCTGGCTTCTTGAACTCCAGATTCCCGAGATTTATAGCAAAGTTTATTGTTGAATAATTTGCTACGCTTTTAGATACATCTATATTCCCTTCAATAGCCGGATACAATTCAAGACCGTCTTCATCGATCAGTTTTATTCTAAACTCATGAACGCCAGATTCCTTTTCACTAAATCTTAACCTTCCGGCAAGAGAACAAGCGGCATGCGTAAATGGATATGCAGAAGAACTTATGCTATCAAAGGTTCCCACTATTACCAACTTACCATTAAAATCCTGAGCGTGGTCGCAAAGGGTAAAAATTTCTATTTCCATATTATTATAATTAAATAAAATCTTTCAGCCAATTGCCCAGATCAGCAATGACATCTTTATGATACCAAAGCTGGGCAAAGGCTATAAACATAAAAAACATTGCCAGAGAATAACCAAGCAATAATCCTGAAGTTCCTCCACCACTTACTTTCTTCGAGCTCTTGATATAATTTCTGGATGCCGACTGGATATACTTATCCAGAAAATGAAATAAGGGATAAAATACCGCTATTGCAAGAATCATTGAAAGAAGTACAGAAACATATTTGCCATGACCATCTTTCCAACTGTCGATATAATTGTGTGCAAGTGCCTGAATGAGTTCGGCGAAAAGAATAGCAAGTGAGAATACCGCAAAGTTGTTTAATTTCCTTTTAAACTGTGACATGCCTATAAATTTTATGACAAGGCATTAAAATATAAAAAAATTATTTAAGTCCAAAATTATCTAATTTATATCCTAAAGCATGCCTTAAAAATTAGTCAGGAATTCTGTTTCAATACCTCTATCCGGTTTCGAAGTGGTTCCAATACGCTATGTATAATTTCATTCAATTCGGCAAAATGAGACACAATAATCTGCATATTCCCAGCATTGCGGCTGTTTTCCTCAATAGCAGTTGTAAGCTCTTTAGCTCTTTCCATCTGAACAGGAATAATTATATTCTTGAGTTTATGAGCATTGGTTTTAATAGCAGCGTAATCCCGTTCCTGAATAGCTGCTTTTAGACTCTTCAGCCTATCTGGCGCCTCATCCAGAATCAGGTTTACCATTTTAATAACAAATTCTGTATCTCCCTCTGAGGTTTCCTCAAGAAAGCTTAAGCTAAACAAATTTGAATCTTTATCCATCGATGTATTTGAATTGAAATTTATAAAACCAGAATCAGTAAGACTGTAAATTGTTTCAAATAAGTTTTCTTTATCAAATGGTTTGGTAATGTATGCATCCATGCCTTTTTTCCGGTATCGCTCTTCTTCAGACCTAGAGACAAAAGCTGTAAGCGCTAAAATAGGAATTTTCTTCTTAACCGGATCTTTCAACTTTCTTATTTCTTCAGTTGCCTGACATCCATCCATTAAAGGCATCTGGACATCCATTAAAATAATATCATAATTGTTAAGCTTCACTTTTTCTATAGCTTCGACACCATTATTGGCAATATCTACTGAATGTTCTGTTTTCTGAAAAACCTTCAATATCAAATTCTGATTCAGAATAGTATCTTCAGCCAGCAGTATTTTCAAGGGTTTTACTTTCTTAGGTATACGCTTTATTCCCCTGTCCGGAGTTGCCATACCTACTCCAAACTTATCATTAGGCCTTTTAAATTTCAACTTGAAAGAAAACACAGATCCCTCTCCAGGTTCACTTTTTACCATAAGTGTCCCTCCTTGCAGCTCAATCAGATGTCGGGAAATCGTTAAGCCAAGACCTGTCCCGCCATACCTCCTTGTTGTATCGGCTTCTGCCTGAGTAAAGCGCTCAAAAATCCTGACTAACTTTTCCTTTGGAATCCCGATGCCCGTATCTTCCACTTCAAATAAACAACTAGCATAATCTCCTTTTACATCCAGTAAATGCGTTATTACCTTTATCTCTCCCTTCTCGGTAAATTTTACTGCATTGCCAATCAGATTAAGTAAAATCTGACTTAACCGTGCACCGTCACCTAGCAGTCCTGATGGAATTGTAGGGTCATGATAAAATACCAATTTAAGGTTTTTCTCTTTTACCTTTTGTTCAAACAATTCAATAACAGAACGTATGATTCCAGCAACATTGATTTCACTTTCTACAAACTCAACTTTTCCCGCTTCTATCTTTGAAAGGTCAAGAATATCATTGATAATTACCAATAAGTTACGGCCTGCAAAATCTATTGAGGAAACAATTTCCTGTTGCTCTTCACTGAGGTCTGTTTCCTTGAGCAATTGCTGAAAACCTATAATAGCGTTTAGAGGCGTTCTAATTTCATGGCTCATACTGGCAAGAAAGACATCCTTAGCAGCATTAGATTGCTCTGCCGCATTTTTTGCATTAGCCAATTCATTATTTAATTCATGCAGCTCTTTTTCTGCTTTTATTCTTTCAAAATTTTCGATTGCCAAAGCTACTATTCCGGCAATTGATGAAGAAAAGACCTGGACCTCGTAAGACCAGTTCCTTTTATTTCCTATGTGTTCAAAACATAACATTCCAGAAATCTCACCACCAAGCCTAATTGCTACATCGAGGGTAGAAGAAATTCCCAGCGGTTTTAAATAAATCTCTCCAAGTTCAGCAGTTCTGGGGTCGGTAAGGGCATCGTGAGCATCTATGGTATGAAAATTTTCTAAAGCTTTGAAGTAATTAGAATTGGGAGTTTTTCTAATTGGTTTACCGCTTACAGTATCATTCTCACTTCTACGATAAATAACTTTGGGAAAAATTTCTTCCTTATCTTCAGAAAAAAACCAAATACCACTTCTTTCTACATCAATAACTTCGGCACATGTAGCAAGGATAGTCTTTAGCTTCTCATCCAAAGGAAGGTCTATTTCCATACTGGTAAGATTCAGAAGCGTCTCCTGAAACTTTATCATTTCAGCCACTCTCTTCTTATCTGCCTCCTCCATAGCTTTTCGCTCTGTAATCTCTGTAGATATCCCACAAAGCCCATAAACCTTTCCATTATTATCTTTTAACGGATACTTAACAGTTATAAAAGTCTGAGGATTGCCATCTCGCTCGAGCTTTTCCTCATATGCAACATCATGATTAACCCTGAAAACTTCCTGATCATTTTCATATAAAGGCAAGGCTTCTTCTCTGGGTAGAAATTCAAAATCTGTGTATCCTATAATCTTATTTCTTCCAACTTTGTATACCTGTTCAAAATTTTTATTGATAAAAGTATATCTACCATCAAGATCTTTGGCAAAAATACTAGCTGAAGAATAATCCATCATATCCTGCAGTTGCTGCCTGGCTGTATCAAGGTCTAATTGTATCTGTTTGCGTTGTGTAATATCTCTGACAACAGCAACAGCGCCTATCACCAGGTTATTTCTGTCTTTTAACGGTCTTGCTGTTATGCTTATGAATGTTACTACGTTATCACGGGTTTTTAAAAGCAATTCCTGGTTATTCAACTCCTCTCCCTGTACCGCTTTATATAAAGGACTATTCATATAATCCAATGGAATGGCTTCCCCTGGAAGGAACATGTCATAGTTATTGCCCAATGCTAATCTAGGATGAGCGATGAGTAGCCCACCATGTTTTTTCTCAAATGCAGGATTCCACAGCATAAAATTAAGATCATTGTCTACCACCAACACTCCGTCTCCCATGCTATTGAGAATAGAATTCAAAAGATAATTATTCTCTATAAGTTCCGTATCTCTTCTTTCAATCTGATTAAGCATTTCATTAAACACCAAAGACAAAGTACCTATTTCATCTTTTCCTTCAACCTTGGCATGATTTCCGTAGCTACCCTCCTTACTTACTTTTTCCATCACTGACACCAGTCTTAGGAGTGGAGCTGAGATATATTTTTGTAAAAATATAGCTATAAGATATGCCAGCAACATTCCTATTCCCAATAAGAAAGCCGCAATCTGGATCTTCCTTTTTATTACTGCATCAAGCTGAGTCAACTCTGCCCTTATACATACCATTCCTATTGTCTCACCATTATCCAGTTTAATTTCATGATAGATATATAAATAACCTTCTTCAAACTCGACAGACGACTTATCTTCAGGATTAAAGTTAAAATCCCTGAGTCCCCCTTTGGAGTATGACGCAAATACCCTATTGTCTTTATCAAGAATCTTAGCGTTTGAAACATCATTAACTACTACAAGGTCTGAAAGAATAGAATTGGCAGCTTCATTATCGAGAAACTCAAGAGCGGAAATACTACTTGAGCCTATCAGCTGTGCCATAGAGGTAAGGCTATTTACTTTACTATCTTTATATTCTCTGACATCGGCAAAAACAAAGGCGGCACAGCAAAGGGCAAGTACAATAAGACAAGTAAAAAACTGAAGAAAAATCAGTTTTTTACTTATTGATAAATCTCTGATCTTTGGCAAATGAAAAGCCATATTTATTTTACCTTTACTTTCCTATCACAACGGCATGTTGCAATAATTGTGAGCTCACTGCTAGTCCGGCTTTTTCAACAGCCTCAAGATTTACTTCAAACCTTATTTTACTTTCCGAAAGAAAAAAATTTATACAAGCCCCTTTTTCTCCATAACCATCTTTTTCTGTCACAATAAGAGTTTCTCTTCCTTCGAATTTATGTAATATTGCCTGTAAAGGAGTTGTGATATCTCTTGAGACAAACAATATCTGACAATCATCAATTTCATTCATGTTTTCGTATTCTTCAACACTAATCTCTCTGTTATCGACATCTGTATTTTCAGCTATATCTATGAGATTAGCTGTAAGAGGAGTATCTCCCAGAATTGCGATTTTAAACTTCTCGTTGTTTTTCAGCCCCCCCCAATCAACATACTCTGTGAAGCGATATATAAAGGCTGCTTTTAAAGAATATTCTCCCTCTTGAATTATATTGCAAACTTCATTGACATTATTCATCAATTGCTTATTGTGGACACCTATCATAAATCCAGTACAAAAGAACATCGCTACTACCAACTGAATCCTCAAAAGTTTCTGAGTTCGTTTTTCATTCGTTGGCATTACATAAAGCGATGATTGATCCTTTATCATTTAATATTCACTCCCTG
The DNA here is from genome assembly GCA_023428135.1 of Bacteroidota bacterium. GTDB lineage: Bacteria > Bacteroidota > Bacteroidia > Cytophagales > Cytophagaceae > Sporocytophaga. The sequence goes on from JAEYZG010000010.1 coordinate 31,951, forward strand.
TTAAAAATACTCCCGTCTTCATCTATCTTCTCATTTAGTATATCCATTTACCAACCTGAACTTCAGGGTTAAACAGGGTTTCAATATTAATGTTTGTCATTATTTTATCATTCTTGCATTATGAAACTGCCATTTCGGAGACATAACAAATTCATACCAGCGAGGTTAAGCTCCATTATAATATGACATCTAATGCAAGCAAAGAATCTGTTTTGTCTTATAAAATTTGTCTTATTACTACTTTTTATTCAGACTACAGATACCTTGGCTCAAAAACCTTCATCAAAAGATACAATACAGTCTTCGTTAGAAAAGAAATCTTCAGAAAAAAAACAAAAATCAAAAAAACGCAATCCGGTATTTAATGCAGACACAAGCAGTATAAATAAAAATTTATGGAGTCTTTCTCTTGATGAACTGATGGATACTAAGGTATCGTCAGGTTCTTTTCTTGAACTTGACATGAGGAACTCCGCTTTCAGTCTTTCCATAATATCCAGGGAGGAAATCGAACTTTCAGGAGCCAGACATCTTAGTGAATTACTTTAAATTTATGTTCCCGGATTTCAATATATGTATAGTAAGTGGTATGGAATAATATGGGGAATGAGAGGTGTGGCAGCAGACAGAAACTCAAAATTCATTTTCCTGATAAACGGGCGAAAGATGAATACAGAGGCACGAGATGGCGCCAACATGGAACTGGATCTTGGAATGCTTGGAGACATTGATCGGGTGGAAGTGATCAGAGGTCCATCCGGTCTTATTTATGGTTCAGGGGCATTATCAGGAATCATAAATATGGTAACAAGGAAATATAAGCGGGATGAATTCATTGCTTCCACAACACAGGGTGCGTGGAGTGGAGAGTCTTACTTTCACCAGTATGAAGCGTGGTTAGGCAAATCTTTATTAGGCAAAAAAGATGCATCTATAGTTCTTTCAGGCGGATACAGAGTGAGTGATGGAATCGGACAAGAACGGGCAAGACTATATGGAAGACCTAGTTTTCCTTTTCCTCAGTTTCTTGACAACCCACCACCTGATGGCGTTCCTGTCTCCGGCAGTCCATGGTCTACTCCAGGAAATGCAAGATTCAGTGTTGATTTTAACTATAAAAGATTCAGACTATACAGTCGGTATACCCATCAGGTTACTAATGCTTCCGGATTCTTTGTAGTCGACCCATGGCCTGATTTTATAGGAAAAGACACTCTTGCTCCGAATAGAATCGTGGACGGAAGGTTTGAAAATATCAATGGTTGGTATGGAAATATTGAGCCTGGAAATGTAAACAGAAGACAATATGTAGTAAACAACGTAACTAATCAGCTTACTTTCACCATTCCAACAAAACATGATAATACAGTAACACTTTTTGGTGGTATAGACTTCAATACAACCAGAATTCAATTGGAAGAACTCAGGGGATATTCTCAATTTGCTCCAACGGCAAGAGATGCACCTATTCTAGAGACGTTTGGTGAAAGAAGGTACAGCCTCGGAGGTCTTTACCTTATGAAAAACGTTCCCCGATTACAATGGGCAATTGGCTATGAATTTCGATTGTTTGATATAGGAAAGGATATGTCTGGAAGAAATAGTCGCAATGAAATAAAAAGCCATCCTGTTGTATCTAATGTTGTGTATGTTAACAATGCTGCTTTTTCCGAAGCAAAATATAACCTTACTGATAAAGTAGATCTACTTGCTGGTCTTCGATACGACATACATACCAGAACTGCTTTTATCGGAGGTGTGGCGACGCCCAAAGTTGCTCTTATTTTAAAACCAGATAAACTAAATTCAATAAAACTCATCTATCAAACTTCTGCGAATAATGGCAGTGCGGATAACTATGAGTTTAACAGAAACAGCTTCAATGATTCCGGACAGCCTTATACAACTTATCATTATGAAAGACCTTTAGAACGTCCTACCCCAGGAACACCTATTATTCCTCCCGTAACTATCGAAGAATTGCACAAGTTAAAACCAGAACGTTCGAGCTCTTTAGAAATAACATCCATGCACGCAATCGGAGAAGACAAAATCAATATCCGACCTTCAGTATCATATAATACTGTCACAGACCTACTGCTCTGGAATCAGAAACTTTTCAGAATTGTGAATGCAGGATATTACCACTTCGTTAATCTGGAAGCTGACTTTATATATAAAACTAATAAAGTATCAGTCGGAGCCAATCACGTATATTCTAGGGTACTCAGAACCAATGTGATGAAGCAATACGAGTATTTTGATCTTGTGGTATTTGAAGGTTTTGATTCTGTTACAACCGATGGCAAAATGTATCAATACTTTCCTAAACCAATAGAAAGCCAGGCACATCCGGGAACCGACTCCGTAAGGCAAAATGCTATTAATGCAGTAAGAGATCAAATAACTGTTGACGGGAAAAATTTCCTTAACCTTAATACCAATATTACCAAGCTTTACCTGAATTATAAGCCAGCCTCATGGATAAGTATCCATACAGATTTCCGTTTATTTTGGGGACTTACAGGCAGGAAAGATGTTCATCAATACGACACAACAAAAGTCAACAATCCCAACCTGAATGATTATTCAAAGGATTATGCATTCAACAATAAATTTCTCTTTCTTGGAATAGAAGATCATTTAATGGTTAAATGGGATGTAGGGATAAATATTCGTCCTGGCAAAAACCTACTCATAGCATTTTATGGTTATGATCTTCTTGCCTGGGCCAACAAACTTCAGACTCTGCGTTGGCAGCAAAGTGCTGATATCAGAGAACAAACGGACCTTTATAGTGTCGATTATTCTTTCTTTTCATTCCGATTAGATTATAAGTTTAGTTTGAAAAACTGACCAATCAAAATAACTCCTTCTTTAATATAAAATGAAAGCAACGATATTTACTTCACTAACAATCATAATCATTTTTAACTTCTCCAGATACAGCAATTCAGATGATGCCAAACATGCAAATAAATTGAAAACAGATACAGCCACCTTTGCTGGAGGTTGCTTTTGGGCGACCGAAGCTGCATTTGAACAGATAAAAGGAGTACAAAATGTAATTTCAGGATACTGCGGCGGAGACAGCTCCGATGCCACTTATGAAAAATTAGAAACAGGAAAAACAGGCCATGCTGAATCTGTTCAGATTTATTATAATCCTGCAATAATTTCCTACGATAAGTTACTGGACATCTTCTTTACGGCTCATGATCCGACACAACTTAACCGCCAGGGGCCTGATATAGGGCCACAATACCGTTCGGAAATTTTTTATTCCAACCTTTCACAGAAAAACCAGGCAGAAGCGAAAATAAAATACCTTAATAAGGCAAAGTATAATCAAAAAATAACCACACAAATTGCCCCATTGATACATTTCTATGAAGCTGAATCTTATCATCAGAATTATGTCCTGCAACATCCTAATGAACCATATATAAAGAATGTTTCTTTACCCAAAATCAACAAAGTAAAAAAAGACTTTAGTGAAGACTTGAAATAATTTTTGAGATTATCATGGCATCCTCTAGATTTGTTCTATAATTGCCAATACCAATCTATGATAGATAATCTACATTTTCTTCATGCTGATCTTTCTGACAACAATCAATTTGAAGATTTCTGGATCCTCCTGAATGAATATGCTAACGATATAATGGGCGGTGGAGCAGTATTACCAATAGAAAGAAAGGAACAGCTTAGAATTCAACTTCCAGAAATTAAAGATTCCTATATTCTTATTGCTTATATAAATGGACAGCCTGCCGGACTTGCAAACTGCTTTGCAAGCTTTTCGACATTTAACGCCGCTCCACTTCTCAATATTCATGATTTCGTTGTAAGAAAAAATTTCAGGAATAAAGGAATTGCGCTTGCAATGCTTAATCAAATTGAAAAATATTCAAGAGAAAAAAATTACTGCAAGCTTACACTGGAGGTACTTGAAGGCAATAAAAGAGCATTACACTTATACCACTCCTTCGGTTTTGCCTCATACGAGCTAGATCCTGTTATGGGTAAGGCCATTTTTCTTGATAAGAAATTAAAATAAGGCTTTAATAAAGCAAAGGGGATAAATTAACTACATGCTTTTATTTGAGCCAGCAAATAATTACCTTGGACTTTATTAAACCTGATAATACCTTTGCTAAACATCTGAATTATTAATCAGCAAAATTAACTGATTTATATAACCTTCCTCAATCAAAACAAAATAATGGGCGACACAATGCATTAAACTGGTTGGAACCTGCGAGAATTGCGGACCGCCTCGCCATCTTATCAGGAACTCCACCAGTTTTTCATTTTCCTCTTCGATTTAGTATAAAAAGATTATAACTCTGGAAGAATCATTGAAATTACTTTACGACATTATCTGGTAAAGCCTGCCAGTGGTTTATTTCTGATTAAAGTTAATGACATTCCAATTTATTAGGACAATAATTACAGATTAGTTTCAACAACCACTTCAGGAATATTTGGATTCAGGTAATTGGACACTTCAATCAAATTTCCGTCAGGATCTCTGAAGTAAATAGACCTGATTCTTCCTAAAGCACCTGTACGCTCTACAATACCAGTTATAACAGGAACATTTTTTTCCTGCAACTCTTCGACTACCTGCATAATAGGTGTAGGAGTAATAAAACAAAAATCTGCAGACCCCGATAAAGGTGTCAGGGCTTTGGGTTCAAACTCATTTCCTGAAAGGTGTAGATTAATTTTTTGATTCCCGAATTTTAATGCAATCCTTCCTCCTGAAAAAGTAACTTTTTCCATTCCCAACACATCCCTGTAAAAATCAGATGAAACATCCAGGTCTTTAACAGTTAAAACAAAATGATCAAGATGACTTATTTTCATATCCCGGCATCAATTATCTAAAATAACTATTTAAATCCCAAATTGATTTTTAAATCCCAACCTACCCAGATAATATATTGGGGGAATTTCTGAAAAAAACTCTAAATACACTACCTTCTCCTTCTTTTGTATCAACTTCTATTTTTCCTCCTGAATTATCAATAATTCTTTTAACCAGATACAGGCCAACTCCAGTGCCTTCTACATGGTCGTGCAACCTTTTAAACATCTGGAAAATTCTAGTCTTTAAATGCTCCTTCATGCCAAGACCATTATCTTTAAACTCCAGAATATTATAATCTTTATCCACCTTACATCTTATAGAGATGTAAGGTTTTCTTTCAGGGCTTCTGTATTTAAGAGCATTTGTCAAAAGGTTATATACGACACTTCTGAAATTTGATCTGGAAAAACTGATAGCAGGGCAATCATTAATTTCTAAATCTATATCAGCATTGGCTTCCTGTATCTTGTTTTCTATGCTTAGCTCAGTCTCTTCTATAATCTCTTTAACATTTATATAAGAAACGTCTTCTACAAAATTTTTCTGAATTTTTCCTATTTCTGAAAGATCTTTAATGGTTATCTGAAATCTTCCTACAGAATCTTTTATGAGAGAAACAACCATCCTTGTTTCATCACTCAAACTACAATTGCTTTCTTCAAGTGTTTCAACCAATGAAGACACCAGACCTTCAATATTAGTAACAGGAGCTTTTAAATCATGAGAAGCGGTATAAATAAAGTTATCAAGATCACTATTTATCTTTGACAATTCCTTGTTCTTTTTCTCCAGATCCCTTTCATACCTTATACTTTCCGTAATATCTATACCCATAGCTACAACCCCTCTCACCATGCCATTTTCATCAATATCCGGAATGTAGGTCACCCTTATGTTTGAGTTGAAGAAACCGACATCTTCCTTGTTAAGCACATGATCAAAAGTAACATTCCGCTTTTCTCTTACTGCCTTTTCAAATTGAGCATAGAAAAAGGCTGTACATTCCTCACCAACAACCTCAGAAATAGTTTTACCAATAATTACTTCTCCATTGGGGAAAAGTCTTTTGTAGTAATTGTTTGCAAAAATATATTTCTTGTCAGGACCGATATACGAGACAAATGCGGGAATAGCATTAGTGATGAGGCTTAATCTATACTGACTCTCACTGAGCTTATCAGCAAGTGTCTTTAACTCGGTCTCCTGTTCCTTTTTATTTGTTATGTCTTGACTGGTACCAATAAACCTATAAGGCTCACCTATTTTTTTGAAGAAAGCCTTTCCCCTGATTCTAATCCATCTTATTACCTTATCTTCATATCCAATTGTTCTGAACTCTACATCTATATCATCTTTTCCCTCTTCTCTTAATGTAGCATCAATAGCGGATTTTACATAATCTCTGTCTTCATGATGAATACCGTTAAGAAACACCTCATAATTAACTTTTGCATTTTTGCTTAAACCGAAGAAACGTTTACTTCTCTCATCCCAAACAAACTCTCCGTATAAATCAGTAATATCCCATGTACCAAGATCAGCAGCTTCTATTGACAGCCTCAATCTGTCTTCACTTTCCAGAAGTTTCTTCTCAATAGTTACACGTTCTGTGATATCTATGGCAACATTTACAGCTCCCGTAACTTTTCCTGTATAATCCTTGAGTGGACTAAAATGAGCCTCAAAAGACTTATCACCTATTTTAATTATCTTAGCAAAAGCTTCACCTTCCAGAGCTCTCATTGCGCTGGCAGAGAGTTCGGGTAAATACTTTAGCTCTTTAAGAGAAATTTTCCCATCTCCATTATCTTTATCTTGCATTTCAGGCATCAATGTTTTGCCTTCTGCCAGAACGACATTACCAGCTTTATCCAGAGACCAAATAATAATAGGAGCATTATTTACAACATATCTTAATCTTTCCTCCGTATTCTTTTCATCAGTTATATCCCTTTGTGTTCCCCATGCTCTGACCAACTTACCGTTTTCAACAACCCCCTGTATATTATTCAGGATGTACACAATCCGACCCTCACTGTCAATTTCCAAGGACTCTGCATCTGTCAGATTGTACCCAGATTCTATAAATGAATTGAAATACCCGTAAGGCGAAAAATTTGCAAATGACATTATATCCTGAAGCTTTTTGTCCAGAACCGAAGAAATATCTTCATAACCATGCATTCTGGCCATACGCACATTGCATTCTGCAAAATATCCGAAAGAATACAAGAGTTCAATTTGTTTAGCCACTGGAAGATTAACAGGTATTCCATCAATACCATTTAATTCAAGTCTCCAGATCCCCTCAGAACTTTGATTTATGAAAGCCTTATACCTTTCTTCACTTTCTAAAATCTGTGCTGTTCTCGCCTTTATAATATCTTCAAGATTATCATTACTTTCTTGAAGCAGCTCTTCGGTTCGTATCAGCTCCTCATTGCTTTCCTTTAACTGTCTATATGCATGTGTCAATTCCTGGTTTTTCTTGATAATTTCTTCATTCTGAATATCAGAAAAATATTCTATCGCTTTTACAGATTGAAAAGAATAGTAATTTTCCATTTCATTTACAATCTTCAGCGCTTTCTTTAAATCTTTAGTGTAAAAAGGCAAAAATTTTAATAAAATACTTTTTCTTCCCTTTTCCAATAAGGCCATATCCACAGGACTAACTCCCGTTCTTGGAATGACAAGTTTATCCTCCTTCCACTCTTTAAGTCCGGCAATTATACCATCCACCGCGGTTCCATTGATAAAGTTCTGAAGATAATCTACAATATATCTTTTAGTAATCTGAAATGTTTCTTCTTGAGTATGATTCTCAAAATACTTTAACAATGGCAACTGATTTTCATGGGAAGCTTCCATTTCTGCTTCCGTAAAAGAATCCAAAAAGTTCTCGTATATGAACTGGGCATAATCCGCCAGGCAAGACAATTTCAATTCTTCAAATGCCATTCAACACTTTCCCTCACTTGTTTATAAGCCTATATTAACTAACCTCTATCCTAAAACATATAGAAATCCTCAATATGTTCTTTTCTTAATCAAAAAGTCTGGAACCGTTCAAAAGCTGTTAAACATAATAGCCTAAAATCAAAAAAGACTGCTCAATAAAGCAGTCTTTTCTTTTCTAGTATAGTTAAAACAATTATTCTCTACATCTACTCTCCCAGAATAGACCAGGATTTGATCTTTTTTCTTCTTTTAAGTCCAAAACCTTCAATAGCATATTTTTCCAAATGGGCAATTGCCTCATCAATAGAATCAGTGAAAAGAAAAAGCTTTAAATCATCAGGATGAATAGTTCCGGCTTTGGCCATATATTCAAAATGAGCAATCAGATGTTTATGAAACTCTGTTCCAATAAGCACCACGGGGAACTTTTTCACTTTATTCGTTTGAATAAGTGTCAAAGCTTCAAAAAACTCATCCATTGTACCGAGACCACCCGGCATTACAACAAAGGCATATGAATACTTGGTCAGAAGCACTTTACGCACAAAAAAGTAATCAAAATCAACCCATTTATCTAGGTAAGGATTGGGATGCTGTTCCATAGGAAGAATAATATTACAGCCGATAGATTCTCCTCCTGCCTCTTTAGCTCCACGATTAGCAGCCTCCATAATGCCTGGCCCGCCTCCCGTCATTACTGTGAATCCCATTTTAGCCAAACAGCCACCCATAATTCTGGCTTGTTCATAAAAAGGGTGATCCTCTTTAAATCGTGCTGAACCGAATACTGTAACACAAGGACCGACAAAATGCAGCGTACGAAATCCTTTTATAAACTCCATGAGGATTTTCAGAGTAAAAAAGAATTCCCACTTTCTGGAATGCGGACCTTCTAAAAATATTTTTTCTTCATTTTGATCATTAAGCTTTTCCTGGTTAACAGGAATTACATTCGCTTTATCTCTCTGCTCTCTATTATCACTTTTCATCTCTTACTTATAATATATTAAAATTGTCAATACCCGGAATGAATCAAACGGGTTTCAAATCAGGACAAAAATTATTCCTTAGTTATTATTTAAACGATTAAAAATCATTTTTTATGCGAAAATACAGAATATGGACTTCCCTGATCAAAACAAAAATAATCTGCGAATCATCTCATTTTAGAATTTTTCAATAGAAGTAAAAATAAAAAGGCTGCCTATTGTACAGACAGCCTTTTTATTTTTACCAGCCAGAATTTTCTTCTTGATTTTCCTGGTTTTCCTCCTGATTCATTTCATCAGGATTTTGTTCCTGATTTTCAGGAGGAAGCTCATACGTATCATCATTATTAGTTGGCCTCTCTTCCGGCTTCTTATTCTTCCAGGTTTCAGTTCCTTTAGGTCCATCATACTGCTCAGGAGGGGGAAGTCCTTTTTTAGATTTATGTCTCCTTGGCATTGTCGGGCTATATTGTAGCTTTATCATAGCCATTCCATATCCATCATTTTTAGCTATCATAAAGTCATCTATATAATCCGTGAAGGTAATTCTGTATACAAAATCCGTAATGATTGTTACACGTGGACTAATGGTAAAAGACAATCCAAGACCTACAGGAAACACTACAGTATATTGAGGATAAACTCTTCTGATCCTAAAAATTGTATCTGTATATGGACTCACCTGTTCAGCTCGTGAACTAAATCCCAGACCACCCATACCCGCAGAAACAAAGGCTTTGAAAACCTTAGGTTTTCTTGTTCTGTCTCTTGCTACACGGATGACATCATCTATAAAATAAAGCCTGCCATAAACATCTAACTCATAACCTGTGAAGTTGAATGACAAGTTTCTATCCGGATAAATATTATCCTCTCCTTTTATTTGAAGGTAACTAAAATCAGCTCCAAACATCACTCTAGGCCAAAGTTTATAATTTGCCCCAATACTGAATGCCGGAGCTATTTTACCGCAGTTAAATATCTTGCACAGATCACCGTTGTACCCGGCAACTCCAGCTCCGATGCTGATATTCAATGGGCCACGGAAATAATATGAATCAAAAAATCCCGAGTATTCAATAGTTCTTCTGCGCTGTGCTTCAGAAGAGAAAGAAATCAGTACAAATGCCAACAGTGCAATAAAGGATCTTTTCAAGCCCATTTCTAAAATTTTATAAAATCAAATTTAAAAAAATAATCATTCGGTATCAATTTTATAATAAAATTATGGATTTTGGGAAGACTTTCCGAACACATAAAATTAAAAAAGGGCTGTCCTGAGAGTTGGACAGCCCTTTTTATACAATCAAATCTTTACCTAATAAAGAAGGTTAATATATCCTTCAACGTATTTTTCCTCTTCTTTCCACGTAATTACCTTTACTTTATAGACATAAACATCACTGTTTTGTTTCTGACCTTTAAATGTTCCATCCCAGCCCTCGTTGATGTTGTCCGTTGAGAAAATCTCCTGCCCCCATCTGTTAAATACTTTGTATTCAATCAATTTCTTTATCCCCCAACCTTTAACATATACCTTGTCATTCTTACTATCTTCATTTGGTGTAAACGCAGACGGAAGTTTAACAAAGGTTTCAGGCTTAACGGTGATCTCATATTTAAATGGATCTATAAAACAACCAAACACATCCGTAACTTCAAGATCATAAACAATATCTTCTAAAGGCTGAGCTTTAGGGTAAAAGCAATCTGTACAACTTAAATACTTTTCCGGAGTCCATTTGAATTTGTAAACAGGTTCACCATAAAGAGGAAGTGTCGCGATATCTCCGATTACAATTGTAGTATCCCAGTCATGCAAATCAATTCTTTTCACAACAAGTCCGGTAACTTCAGTGAAGTCTGTACAGCCTGTTGCAGTATCCGTTTCAACAACCCTGTACAAAGTCGTATGCTCAGGATCTGCAGTAGGATCTGAAATATTTACATTATCTAAACCATCAGAAGGAGACCACAAGTATTTACTTGTAGAAACCGAATTTAAAACTTTAAGAACAATTTTATCATCTGAACCAAAGCACATAGTATCCCCGGAAGCGATTACTTTTGGATTCGGATGTACAACTGCTACTTTTGTCAATGTGTCGACACAACGGTATTTATAGTTTTCTATAGTCAGCGTAACGTTGTATTGCCCAGGTGCAGCATACTTATGAGCAGGCGCAGCCGTAGTTGAATCTTCTGGAGAATTGTCTCCAAAATTCCATTTAAAGAAGTTACTGTTGGTCGACTTATCTGACAGATGGAAAGGTCCATCATTAAAACAAATGTTAGTATCTAATGGCTCAGATTCGCGTAAGAAATCCGCGATGACAGGGTGTATGTAAATATCCTGTTCATACAACCTATAGCATCCCCCTCTGTGACTTTCGAGTTTAAGTTTGGCTTTGGCATTATGACCAACCGGATGTGCCGCAAACCTGTGAGTTACACTATCCAGGTTCTCTATCAGAACTCCTTCAAATGTCCATTCCCATCGCTTCACATCTACAGTATCAATTAGCATAAATTTTACTTCATCGTCCAGACAAATAGTGTCCTTTGTTTTAACAAAATTCCCATCCGCATTCCAGGCGTAGAATACGCCAGTAGTATCAGAGGAACAACCATTAGACGTTGTTACTGTTAGTTTTATTTTATTCTCTCCACTAGGAAAGGACCAGTCCGGGACTCTGTTATACGCAGGCTCCTGAGAATAATTTTTAGCTTCCCCTTCCCATACTGTATTTACAATTGGTGAATTCTGATCATTCGAAGCATATGACAAGTTTACAATATCCGGATTAATGTCCGCACAAATAACCGCATAGCTATTCATTTTCGGAGTCACAAATTTAGCTTTAGGATATCCTTGAACACTCAACTCTATACTATCTTTTCCTCTACATAAAGATATTGCCTCTTCATAATTAAGTCTTACCCAAAACCTTCCTTCAGTAGTATAAATGATATCGTTTTCACCAAGTGTGCCGAAAGTGTTATTTCCAAAGTCCCAGTCATACTTTAAAAATGATCCCCCTGCAGTAAAATCCGGAGCTGAAATTTTAACTGTCTTACCAACACACAGAGTTTGATCTGCACTAATTTTAGTAACCGGTTTATATATTGGCAAAGTAGCAGAATAAGTTTCCTTACAGCCAAGCGTATCAGTCAAAGTAAGGCTATAAGTGTAAGATCCTGCTGACGGATTTTCTCCATAATCATGAGCAACAGAATCTCTGAATGCTTCGTATTGAGTATTCAGACCATCTCCAAAATTCCAGGTCCATTTTGTAATAGTTGTATCAGATATAGACAAATCAGCAAATTTCATAGCCCCAGGTTGTGTTGGCAAACATATTTGCGAACGATTTGGCTTCGCATTTACCTCCATATCATAAATTTTTATCCTGGTAGAATCAGTGTTTTTGCAACCATTAATGTCCTGCACGGTTAGTTTCAAAGTATGCTCACCTTTAAACACAGTAAGGAAAGGTGTTACACTCTGACGTCCAGTCATTGGCCTTACATCTTTCATGGTAGGAATCTCCCAGGTGTAACCAGTCCGGCAATCAGCATTAACATCTATAGAATTAACTGCACTTAAGTCAACCGAAGTCATCATGCACATTAAGGAGTCCTTCAACGAGATCTTCGCCTTGACTTTACGCGGATGCACGGTAACCTCATCAAATGTAGCCGCACACTCATCTCCTGCCTCAGCTTTAAGCCTTACAATGAAATCACCTGATTTCCCAAAATCATGAGATTCACTTATTGCTGCAGTCACAGCAGAACTATCCCCAAAATCCCAGGAAACCTTTGTAGCGTTCAGACTTTTTGATTCAAAATTGTAGACATATGGATCATTACAGAATGCGGTATAATCTATTTTAGCTATGGCTCCTTTAACAGTTATCATGGCAAGTTCTGTTACCTCCGAAAAACAGCCATTGTAATCTACTGTTAAGGATACAGATTGTGGCCCTACAACATTGTTATAACTCCAGGTAGCAGTCTTCTGATCTGAACAATGGAACATTCTGTTATCCTCCGTATTAAAATGATAGGCATCGACATAAGCCGGGGCAGTAGCCTTAAAAGTAACTGACTCTCCTGGACAAACACTCGATTTATCAGATTCAAAACTTACCAGAGATTCAATGCGGTCTCCCACTTCTATCAGTACAGCGTAAGAAGTATCTACACAACCACCTTTAGTAGTAACAAGCAATCTTGCATAATATTCACCAGGCTTGGTATAAGTGTATGGAACATCATTCGAATCACTTCGTACAATTGATGCACCGTTATCATCAAACAACCACTTCCAGCTTACAATAGGATTTTTGACATACGTCTTACTTGAATCAGAAAAAGTAACGGCAAGAGGAGCACAACCTTTAGTAACATTAGGCATAAATCTAGCATTAGGAAGCCACAAAGTATCTATCTTAGTGGCATATCCCTTACAGCCTGTTATATTAGATGTAACCTCAAGCCTTGCAAACTTTGGCTCATAACCATTTCTCCCATAATATATCGAATCAGTCTTACTACTATATTGATGATTAACTGTAGCTGTTGTATATGTTAGCGGATCATCTGTAAACTTCCACTCATAAGTAAAATCAGAGCCATCTATAATGGCTTTATGCTGAATATTCATAGGACTTGAACAACCGAAGCCTGGCGTAGACTCAATTCTCGGCCTTAACTCATCCACAAAAATTGTTATCGTTTTTGTATCTTGGCATTGTCCTGTAAGTGAATTAACCGTTAGCTTTACAAGATGTTCTCCCGGAGACAGGAAGGCAATACCCAAACTGTCTCTTGTTATCTGAGTACCTTCATAAACCGTCCCATAATCGAACTCCCATAAATAATTCCCGATAGCATCTGTTTTGACATAGGTAAGATCTCCAAGACAAACAGTATCTTTCTTTGTTAAAATATTTGCATTAGGCTTTCCAACAGAAATACCAGTACCTGCTGTTGAACTACAACGTGGTGCGTTTAAATATTCAGCTTTGAGTGTAGCATGATACAGACCACTTAAATAGTTCTGGGAGGGAGGATTAAGGTCCGAACTTTTAACACCATTACCCAGATCCCAGGTATATTTGAATGTGGCGTCTCCTGACGAACTATTTTTAAACGATACGTCTAAAGAAGCTTCGCAGGAAACAGGTACAAGGGGAGTTGTTTCAAAACTTGCAACAGGTGTACTTAAAATATTTACAGTTTCTGCAAACTGCAAAGTTTTATTACACGCAGGATAATCTGTTTTTAATTCAAGAAATATATTATACTCCCCTACTTTACTGTAAGCATGCCTCGCCGAATCTGTAGGCCCTTCAGTACCAAAGCCATCACCAAATACCCATCTGAATGCATTTACTTTAATAGCTGGATCAATAATAGATGTACTATTAAATTTTAAATCAACATTCGGACATGAAAATGCTGGTTCTACCGTGTAGCTCAATTTAGGCTGTTCATAAACGGTAATTTTTATAGGATCACCTATAACCGCACCATTTTCAGACTCCCTGAATTTTACATCAAAAATACCTGCCTTACCAAAAGCATTAGAAGGATCTTTTTCCCTTGAAACACTTCCATCACCGAAATCCCAATAATAAGTAGAGCTTGTTGATGGAGCTTCAAATTTAACAGTAAAGGGCTGACACCCCACAGTAACATCAGCTTTTTGACCAAATACATTCAGTGAAAGAACCGAAGCGAGTAATAACAAAAATAAAACTCTCATTTTTAAAAAAAGATAAAATAAAATACTTTGTATCGAGATTGTAAAGTTAGTAAAAAAACAATTAACTTTGAGTCAAATTTTTTTATTATATTGTAAATAAATTTTCAAACCAAAGTGAAAAAGTTAATTGTTCTACTGGCATTTTTAGTAGCCGGATTAAGTGAATTGCTCATTAATCCTTCGTATGGTCAGCCTTTCAGAGGAGACCCAATCAAACCTCTTCCACAGGTAAATAAAGAGTTTCTCGTAGTTGCTCATATTGTCCGTAATGGAATCGGCGAACCTGGCATTACTTCGACAGACATTTCCTCAGTACTTAACCAGGTCAATACAGCATTTGCTCCAATCGGAGTATCTTTTAAATTATGCCAAGTCGACTTCATTAATAATTTTCAGTATGATTCTCTTAACGGTATAGGACCTTCAGTGAATAGTCTTATTGTGGACTATATGAAAGAGGTGTTTGTTCAATATAATATTGAACGAAGGATAAATATGTATTTTATGACAGAATTTATAAATGCATACAAACCTTACTGCGGCTTTGCTAGCGGAGGCGGTCTCACGAGTACAAGCAAAAACAGAGGTATAGTTATCAAAAAAGGATGTAATGATGCAATAACTGTAGGACATGAGTTCGGACACTTTTTAAGCCTCCCACATACCTTTGAAGGTCATGGAACTGAACTCGTTGACGGAAGCAATTGCGACACCGCTGGAGATCAAGTCTGCGACACTCCAGCTGACCCATATGAAGAAGGTGCGGCAGACAATTATTATAACAGTGAAACTTGCACATTTAAATTTAATGGGAAAGATGCAAATGGACAGTTCTACGATCCTGACCTTGGCAATATCATGAGCTATTATGGATCCTGTGTGTGCCTTAAGTTTTCAAATGGGCAGCTCAAAAAGATGGCTGATTATTATTTAGATTATATTAAATCAAACCCTGGCGTTTCCATAGCCTGGTAAGCATACTATCTTAATACTTTTCAATAATGAGATTTTTATCTTTATTAATTATCCTTATCGCAACTGCTTCGCTAAGCATAGCGCAGGATATTCACCTTACTCAGTATTATACAAACAATCAATTGTTGAATCCGGCTTACACCGGAAACTATACTGGAGATTATAAAGCAATTATCAACTACCGTAGTCAATGGGCGCAGGTAAATTCTGCCATTAAAACTTCCGTCTTTTCTATTGAAAAAAACCTAACAAAGTTTAACAAAGGATTTGCTGCGGGATTAATCGTTAACAAAGACTATGTATCTTCTTACCATCTTAATACAAATAGATTTTATTTATCCGGTAGTTATACAACTGAGATTAAACAGAACATCATAAGAGTCGGACTTCAGGCAGGAGGGCTTTACAGAAGTATTAACTACAGTGAGCAAACGTTCCCTGATCAGTGGGACTATAATTCAGGAAATTTTGACAAATCAATAGAATCAGGCGAACCAAATACTAATAACACCAAAGCTTTTGCGGATGTAAACGCAGGAATTGCCTACATCAGAAAATTCGGCAACAAAAAAATCAGCGCTGGTTACAGTGCGTTTCATATAAACCGTCCCAAATATGGATTTATCAATAATGACGAAAGACTTGCAATGCGTCATGTGGGAAATGCGGCTTTAACTTTTTATATGAAAAACGGATTCTCAGTAGTACCAAATTTCCTTTACATGAGATCTGCAAAAGCAACTGATTTTATTATTGCAACTAATGCTTATAAAAAGATTAACAGTGAATTAATATTGATGTTGGGTGCCGGATTCAGAGGTTCTACAAACAGTGATGCTTTCCTCGCCATTTTTGGTTTTCAGTACAAGAGGTTTGAATTTGGCTTCAGTACTGACTTTAACGTTTCTGAACTGAGTAAAGAAACGAAAAACAAAAACGCATTCGAATTTTCTCTGACCTATACTACTCCGTCAAGATTTGGCAGCAAAGCAACCATTCCTTGCGATAGATATTAATTATTAAAAAATAAGTACCGTTCATGGTTACCTTTAATACTTTCAGACCCGGCATAAGCAAAATATTTTTATCCCTTATGCTTTGTGCATTTTTTCACCTTTCCATTTTCGCGCAGGTGGACAAAGACATTAGCCAGAAAAAGAAAAAAGACCGTGCAAAATATGCAATGCAAACAGGCAATGTTTACACTGCATTATTTTACTACGAAGACATTACTAAAAACGATCCTAAAGATACTGAGTCAAGATTTCAATTGGCAGAAGCTTATCGCCTTGCAAGAAATTACAAAATGGCCGCTGAATCTTATGGCATTGTCTATGATAAAGCACCGACTTCATATCCAACAGCCTTATATTACAAAGGCCTTATGCTTAAAATGCAGGGAAAATATGAAGATGCAAAGAAATGCCTTGTGGATTTCAAAAAGATTCTAAAAGATCTTAATGATAAAAATCTAAATAAATTAATCACTAAGGAAATTGCAGGCTGCGACAGTGGAATGGTGTATCGTGATTTTCCTGAAAATACAGATCTACAAAATGCAGGTAAATCTGTTAACCAGCCTCACACAGAATTCTCCCCTTTTCTGCTCGACAGCATGAATATGCTTTTCGGAACATTAAGAGAAGATTCTCTTAGATATTACGAAGTTGAATCTGAACATCCAGATAAGCAGCCAATGCGTCAGATTCATAAAGCGGAAAAAATCAATGGACAGTGGAAAGACAAAGGTTTATTTGATATCCTCAATGACCCAAACGTAGACATGGGAAACTTTGTGTATTCTCCATATACCGACAGATATTATTTCTCCAAGTGCTTTAAAAACGAAAAAGGTAAAGTTACCTGTAAACTTTATATTAAAGAAAGAGAGAAAGCTAAAGGTGCTTGGAAAGATGCTGCAGAGCTTCCATTTCCGGTGAATATGGAAGGATATACATCTACACAGCCAACAGTAGTTTATGATACCGTGACAAAAAGAGAACTACTGTATTTTGTATCTGACAGAGCAGAAGGAAAAGGTGGTTTAGATATCTGGTATACTTCTTATAATGCTAAAAAACAGGAATGGGCTGAACCTAAAAACGGAGGCATAATGAATACCACCGAGACTGAATGTACTCCGTTTTATCATATCCCATCTCAGACCTTTTATTTCAGTTCAGATGGACATGGATCGGCAGGAGGACTTGACGTTTACAAAACATACAAGGACAAAGATGGTCGCTATGTAAAACCTCAGAATTTATCATTCCCTATCAACTCACCGCAGGATGACCTTCATTTTATGCTTGAGAAATCAGGGAAAAACGGAGTTGTAGTGTCTAACAGACCAGGAGGAACACCTTTCTTTCATGAAACCTGCTGCGATGATATTTTCACATTTCATATCAATGAAGCAAAACCATTTAACTGTACCCTTGAAATAGCCATTGCTGATCCGGATACTGCACGTAACAAATCCAGATTGCTTAAAGTCACTTCTATTGATATGAAGACCAAGCAGGAGAAAAAAGACACAATCAGACTTAAAGACAATAAATTTGTACTTCCGTTAACGAAGAACCATCAATATACATTCAGAATAGATCAGGATGGATACCAAAAAGATAGTCTTGTAGTTGAAACCAGAGAAATGGCATCTTCTGATATTATAAAAAGAGAACTTTCTTTAAGACCTGTCGAAGTTGAAATCATTGCTGAAAAGCCTGTCGAGGATAAGCCTTTTGTTTTAAAGGATGTAACTTATGGATCTGATGAGTTTACACTTAATGAAGATGCAAAAGCAGCACTTGATTCATTGCTGATTCCGTTTTTGAAACTTCATCCTAAAGATAAAATTACCATAGGTTCTCACACGGATGATCAGGGAGCGCATAAGTATAACATTAACCTTTCGCAAAAGAGAGCAGACAATGTTGTTAAATACTTAATTTCAAAAGGTATTGAAGCCTCCAGAATTACGGCTAAAGGCTATGGAGAAACAAAGCCAATTGCCCCTAATCAAAACAATGATGGTACTGACAATGCCATAGGCAGAGCCATTAACAGAAGAACTGAATTCCTGCTTGAAAAAGCCAAGTAAGCAATTCCTATTAAATTAAACCATTAATGGCCTGGTATCCCAGGCCTTTTTTTTGCTCCATTAAACATTCGAATACTAACGATCAAAATTATATTCTGACTAAAATCACCTACCCAATCATTTCTTTTTGAAAAAAAGGAAAGCAATCATTGATACAACTCAAAACAGTCTTATAACAAATCAGCCGTTATAGAGTTTAACTTTCCAATACCTTTTCTTGCCTATTATGAGACATTTCATATTGTTTTTGTTTCTCTTTCAAATCATCATCACAAAAGGACAGGACATTAATGAAAAGGGCAAAGCTCAGTTTGGAGTTTCAGCATCTGCCAACTATTCCTTTTCAGGAATAAGTATTATTCCCACTTTTGACCTGGTGCTTAATAAACATATTATTTATCTGGGGCCCAAATTTCTGACTAGTATGAATTACCTGCCCAATAAAGGCCCATGGGGAATAAATCTGGGATACAGGCATGAATTCAGAAATACAGAAGACAAGAAGCTTAGCTTTTTCTTCCTCACAGACTATCAAATGATTTCTGCCAAAAGCTTTTCAAGAATCAAAGACAGCAAAAAAAGAAATTTTTATCACGAATTATTTCTCGGATACGGAATGCAGTTACGCTTCTTTGATCATCTGTATATAGGAAATGCTATGGGAGTAGGAGCCCACATGGAAGTATTCAACAATGCAGATCTGTCCCTTAAAGAAACTTTTCTGGGTTATAATAATCTTTTCAGAATTTTTGTACACTACAGATTCTAATAATGAAAAGCGTCATTAACATATTACTCCTTTCTCTGGCCTTCACTATTCTTGCCTGTACCAAAATAGATCTTGGTAACATTTCAAACCTTAACAATGGTCAAATTGATGTAATAGGCCACGCAGGAACCGGATTTCAATCATTGATTAATCCTTATCCCAGCAACAGCTTTGAATCTATCAAACATGCTATAAACGGATTAAATGCAGATGGCATCGAAATAGATATAGATTTAAGCAAAGACAGTACAATTGTTTTATATCATGATCAGACACTGGAAAAGTCTACTAATTGTTTCGGCTGTGTAAATCAGTATACCGCTTCAGAACTTGAAAATTGTGAATACAACAATCAATATGGGGCCCAGCTTCTAAATGATGTGAGAATTATCAGATTTACAAAAGTACTGGATCATTTTAAAAACAGAAATATCAAACCACAGATATACCTCAATTTAAAAATCGCTTCCCCCTGTATCACTGAAAGTGAAGAAAGAAAAAGTGAATGGGTTAATCAGATTACACAAACAATCCAGGCCTATCAGGCACATGAATGGGTTTATGTATACGATGGTGATACCTCACTGCTAAAAAGATTTCGTGCAGCTGATTCTGGCATTAATATCATTTATAATGCTCAGTCCTACGGAGATGCAATTGCAGTGTGCACCCGAGCAGACATTGGTGGATTTGTGATCTCGAATAGTAATATATCAAAAGAACAAGTTAAGGATTCCCATTCCAAAAATATCAAAGTAATTATCTGGGGAATTGTAAAAAGAAAAGATGCTGTAGAAGCTATAAACAAAAGTCCAGATGCACTTATCACAGACAATATACCTTTAACCCAACAATCTCTTAAGAAGTAGGAAAATCTATAAAAAAAGACCAGATAAAATCCAGCCTTCTTATTATAAATATTAGCAAAATATCCTGAATAACACTACTCAACTACCAGCTTGCTGTCTGAATCAATATTTGTTCTTTTATCAAAATGGAACTCCAGGTATCTGGCATCGTCTGCTTTACCTTCCACAGCTAGTTTTACCCTTCCCATCTCTTGCCCTTTAACATCATATGCTTTTGCAACAAGATGGCCCTTATAATCATTATTAAAAATTACATAAACTACCAGTAAATTATCTGTACCTACACTATCGCTGGAAACTATTTTCTTCCCAAACTTTAAACCTTTTGCCTGAAGCGCTTCGGAAAGTTCTATATTTGGTTCAAAAGTCTTTACTACCCCTGAAGAAACCCCGGAAGTAAACTCTCCTATCGCTTGGCCCGTAACATCCCCGGTTTTGTTAATACCTTTTTTAATTCCGTCTTTTACTTCATCAGTAGAGCATGAGGACAATGATAGTGTCACTAAAAACAATGGTACATAAAGAATATTTTGCGTTCTCGACATGTGATTATATTATGATTCTATAAATAATTTCCTTTTCATAAGAAGAACTTTCATTCTTCATCATTATATTTCTCGGTAACCTTTAATATCTCATCAAGATTACTGGTTTTAAATTTTCTTAACATATTCAACCTGTGGGTTTCAATTGTACGAACACTCAGGCCAAAAGCCTCAGCAATTTCTTTATTCGTCTTTCCTATACGGATCATATTCAGAATTTCAAGTTCTCTTTTGGAAAGGCTCGGTAAACTGAACGATTGATGAACATCAGGTATTCCTTTTTCCTGTTTCAGCTCTCTGTATTTTTTTACAAGCACGTCAGATACTTCACCAGTAAAAAAGAACTGGCCATTAGCCACAGCTCTTATGCCATTCAGAAATATTTTATTGCTTGTATCCTTTAAGATATAACCATGTGCTCCCATTTCAAGCGCGGAAATAACATAATCCTCCCGATCATAAAGACTAAAGAAAATGATATGTACATTACTTCCGGACTTAATTATACTCTGACTCGTCTCAAGGCCATTCAATCCTGGCATTCTGATATCCATAATAACAACGTCCGGCTTTACCTCCTGTATGGCAAGCATAGCTTCTTCCCCATCAGAAGCGGTGCCTGCGACTTCCATATCTGATTCATTGGTAATTAATTGCTTAACCCCATCACGAAAAATTTCATGATCATCAACCAGAAAAACTTTTATCTTTTTCCCCATTCTTATATAAAATATATAAAACCACTTATTTATAATGGTATTTCTAACTGTACAATTGTACCTTTTCCAGGTTCCGAAGTTACGTTAAAATTTCCTCCCAGCAATTCTGCCCGTTCTTTCATATTACGCAGACCATTGGACTTTGTCACAAATTCCCTGCTCAAAATCCTTCTTTCATCAAAATAAAAGCCTTTTCCATCATCCTGGACCATCAGATGAACACAGTGGGCATCACTACTCACATGGACAAAAATTTTAGATCCTGAAGAATGCTTAATGGCATTATTCAAAGCCTCCTGTAAAATTCTGAATACACAGATTTCGACCTCTCTTGGCAGCTTGGCTTTCTCTAATTGATCTTCAATCTCAAACTCCATGTTGGAAGAACTTTCACAAAGTTTCTGAAGTTCTCTTACTGCGGCACTCAAGCCAAAATCATCCAGTACACTTGGCAATAAATCGGAGCAAATTTTCTTGGTCTCATTAATAATAGATTGAAGCAAATCATTGATTTCAGGAAGATCTTCGGAAAGGCCTTTATTTTTTTGTTCTATCATTTCAAGCTTCATCCGCATGCTCGTCATCATCTGACCAATACCATCATGGATTTCGGCAGCAATCCGCTTCCTTTCCTTTTCCTGACCATTCAATATAGAATAAGAGATAATTTTCTGCTCAACATCCTGCCTCCTTATTTTTTCCTCCGTAAGTAAAATCAACTCACGCTCTGTATTCTTCCGTTTGGTAATATCTGTACAAATAACAAGATATTGATACAAAGTGCCTTTGTAATCAACAATAGGCATAAGGGTTACATCAAGCCAGAAACCTGTACCATCAGAGGCATGATCAAAAATTTCTCCCTGCCATACCTCCTTTCTCCTCGCCGGATTTCTTACATGCTCATAGATTATACTTTCCTTCCCCCCCATGTTATTATAAAACAAAGGTTTTCCAAGCAACTCACCCATTGTGTATTTTGTAACGTGACAATACTTATCATTGGCATAAATAATACGACCATCCTGATCTGTCTTTACCAGATAGGTAGCTTTTTCCAAAGCGAAATTTACTTCTCTCAGCTCTTTATGAGATTGTTCCAGCGTATCATTGGTCTCTTTGAGTTTATTGGCCAGGTTTTTCGCATTAGTCTCTGAAACAACCAGGTCTCTGATATTCTGGCGTACACGCAAAGCAAGGGGATAAAAGATAAATACGGCCTCCAGAACAAGGCTTAGTAAAACTATAAACAAAAGGATGTATTCAATTTCTTTCAGTTTATTAACCCCATTTCTTGAAAACCTGTCATAATCAAACACAATAAGCTCCATTCCTAAAAGATAGACCCTTTCATTTTCAAAAATGGCTGTTATATAAGGCTTTATATTAAGAGAATCTAAAGGTTTTGTGCTGTAGAGTTCTTTGATCATCTCATTTGAAGCACTTAGAATCTCTTCATAAGGAGCTTCAATAATTTTGAACATCTGACTAAGCTCTTCTCTGTCATTTGCAGGAAGGTTTAAAAAATCGCTTCCAGATTGTAATGCCTCATGAGATCTTTGCCACTGTCTCAGCGTATTGACAAAAGCTTTCCGATTGGTTTCAAAATCCCGGCCAGACTCAATGAGCAGCGCATTTTTGCTCAATGTCTGGCTATAAGTTCGTTGCCTGGCAGCAATATTAATAATATGAGAGTCATGCATCTGACTACTTAAGTATTGCTGAATCAAAACCTGGCTTAATATGGAAATGACAGCAATTAAAGAAAGGGCAATGGCATACATGACAGCCGAATATTTAAACAGCCTCTGTTCCTGCCCTAAAGTATGGAGTTTATTACTAAAAAGACCCATTGAAAACTCTTAAAAGTGATGAAGAAATTTAATTTAAAATAATTAAAAGAATCTAATACATGGCAACATTTTCCATAATTTTTAGTAATATTACTTAAGTAATTCTAATTTTTTTAAGAAATGCTATGATTAAGGACATGACCAGATCGGCGATAGAAATATCCAGCATAGACAATAAATCCATTTTAACAGGCTCAAAAATCTTTCGTCCTTTAAAAATTTTTTCACTTCAAAAAGGGAAATCCTGCCAGATTGTATTTTCAAACTATGGGGGCGGATTTGTAGAAGGAGATCAGATATTTCTTGATATCCACTGTAAAGCTGGCACTACAACTGTCTTTTCTACTCAGGCCAATACAAGAATATACCGTTCCGAACACGACAAATCAAGTTTGCAGGAAATCCGAGGGAAAGTAGGCAGGAATGCACTTACAGTGTATATGGGGGATCCAGTAGTACCACATCAGGATAGTATATTCGAACAAAAGATAAAATGGGAACTGGAAGAAGGCTCAGCTCTTCTATTTCTTGACTGGTTCGAAGGAGGAAGAATATTAAACGGAGAACGTTTTGCGTTCAAATCCTTTTTTACAGATCTTAAAATAAATGTATCTGAAAGAACGGTTATCTGGGATCGATTCAAAATGGATCCTGAACAAAATAATATGAACACTCCAGGGGCCTTTCTCAATCACTCCAGTTATCTTAATATTTTTCTTGCAGGTAATGAAAATCTGGAAAAAGTAAAGCTGATCGAAAACCAACTGCACTTTCTGTCAAGAAAATATCTTTTTGATGAAAAGGGGCAAGAGGTCAGCAAATGTGAAATCATAGGCAGTGCATCTAAAGTAAATGAGCATGTATTTATGATCAGATGCTCTGCAAAAAACAATCATGCCTTGCAACCCTTGGTTAAAGAACTAGCCCAACTACTTTCAGATAAAGAACTGCTTGGCTTTAATCCCATTGAAGGAAGAGTATAAAATTTTCATTTCATTAATCATTCAACCAGGAGCAAATAATACTGAGTTTGTATTCCATATAAAACAACAGGCCTCAGATTTATTAAATAAATGAGGCCTGTTGTGTATTTGGATGTTACTTCTCTAGAGCTATTAATTACTTAATATTAATCTCTTTACAATAGATTTTGAACCTGAGGTGAATTTGCAGAAATACACACCGCTTGGCAACCCATCAGCATGCCAGTTAAATTCAACCTTTTCTCCTTCTGCAGTTGATCCGTCGAATACTTTTGCTACCAAGGCTCCGTCAACTCTGAATATCTCCGCTGTTGCATTACCATCAGTATTGCTCACTAAGCTAAAGTTAAACATAGCATCAGAAGGATTGGGGAATGCAGTAAACTCCATTACCGATTCTACGGAAGAAGCTGTCCTGAAGCCTGAAGAAGAAGGATCATAAACGAATAATTTCATTGGACATGAAGGACAACCTCCTGCTCCGGGATAATCATTATAAGTAGTAAAAAATAGTTTGCCATTTACCTCTGTGAGATTATTTGAACCAGCATAGGATGTTCCGAACAAACTTTTTAATGTGGTCGTATTTGAGCCATCCACCCCGCTTTGAAACAGCTGAAAGTAATTAGTGGCATCCTCAGGTAGTCCTCCATCAGTTTCTTCAGTATGATCGATAAAGAAAAGTAAGTCTCCCACTGCTATGTATTTTCTTGGGTAAAACACATTGAAAAAATGTAAAAAATTAAAGCCAGAACCATTTCCTTGTGTAACTTTCAAGGATCCCGGCCAACCCTGGCTTTCTCCATTATATACAAGATGGTCATTGACCTCTATAAGATCGGACATACTTCCGTCAATATTCAGAGTCTCGACATAAGTGGTTCCGGCCTCTGTCCCATTGCTTTTGTATAAATTATCAAACCTGGCGCCTCCATCAAAGTAATACTTAAAATATAACGTATTTTTGAATTTAATAAGTTGTTCGATTCCGATAAGGTCAAATATATCATTAGTATATTGTTTTACCAGAACGGTTCCTTGTGTTGTTCCATTTGTTTTCCACAATTCAGCATATTGGTTATTATTCACCATGTAATTTCTGGAGAAATAAAGCGTAGAGCCAACCTCTGTTAAAGATTCGTAAGAACCTGTAAATGGGAGATTAACTGCTATCTCGGTTACAGAGGTTCCGTTTGTTTTCCAAATATCAGATCCGGTAACCGGATGATTTCCTTTAAAATATAGTAAACTGTTAAACACTACAATTTCATTCCCAAGGCCTGAGCCCACACCAGGATATACATCTTTAACGAGACTGAAGGAGTTGCCGGAAGTAGCTCTCCAAAGTTCGTATCCATGAACTCCATCGTCTATTCCTAAATAAAGGGCAACATTATAAGTCAGGAGAGGCTTTATAACATTGGCTGATCTTATTTTAATGGTATTGTTGGCATATCCGTTACTCTTCCATAAAGCAGTTTTACCGCCAGCCTCCTTCGTGGTAAAATAAAAGAAACTTCCAACTGTGAGATTTGTAAACTCCAAAATTGGTTCTCCAATACTTTTGACAAAAGTTGTCCCCTGAGGGGTCCCGTCTGAGCGATAAAGATCAGTTCCGGAAGTGAAATAAAGTTTTCCATTTGCACTAATGAAATTCGTACTATTGACAGGCACATTCTCAATAAATACGGGTTGACAATAACCCCTGACTGCAAAAAGGACTAATAAAAAAAGTAGTCCCGACATTTTCAGATTTTTCATATGGTGAAAGTTTAGGTTAAAACGTCACGCTAAAACCAAATCAACCTGAAAATGTTTAAAAAAATATCAGAAAAATTTTATTTATTCCTAGTCGGGAAATGAATAGCACCGCTCAAAAAACTGAAGACCTGCAATTGATCAGGTCTTCAGTTTAATTTGTTAAAAGTCGTAAAATATAAATGTAGTAACTTTCATTACCCCAATCGAAGAGAAAACTTAGTCGCCTTCTCCAAAGCTACAGCCCTAGCATTCAGAATGTGATCAATAATGGTTTCCATACCAAAACAATCTTTAGCTTTTCCAAATACAAAAGGCCCTTCTCCACGCATCTTCTTAGCATCACGTTCCATTACAGACAAATCAGCATTTACCAATGGTGCCAGATCTATCTTATTAATCACAAGCAGATCTGACTGGGTAATTCCCGGTCCGCCTTTTCTTGGAATCTTATCACCACCGGAGACATCAATGACATAAATTGAAAAATCTACCAGTTCTTTGCTGAAGTGAGCAGCCAGATTATCACCACCGCTTTCAACAAATAACAATTCGATATCCGGAAATCTTTTCATGAGCTCTTCAAGCGCATACATGTTTTGAGAAACATCTTCACGAATGGCAGCATGGGGACATCCTCCGGTTTCAACACCAATGATTCTGTCAGCAGAAAGCGCTTCATTTTTCGTAAGAAACTCGGCATCTTCCTTAGTAAAAATATCATTGGTTACCACAGCAATATTCATTTTATCCCTTAAAGCTTTACAAAGCTGCAGTGTCCATGCTGTTTTGCCTGTACCCACAGGGCCACCGATCCCAACGGTGAAGGCACGTTTCTTATAGTTTCTCCGCTCATTAGTGAGTTCCCGATGATGAAAGTGACCAGGCCCGTCATGATGACCCATATGTCTGTGCATGTTTAAAATTTTCATAGCTAAAGGATTTTATTAATTCTGAAATAATTTTGAATAAACTCTGTCGTGAGATAGCTGAGCTATCTCTAATAAGTAAGCAGACTTATAAGCATGCTTATGTGAAATCGGAATATATAAACTAATCTGTTCTGCAAAAGCTTCAAGAATGTATCTCAATTCTATATGTGCTCTTGAAGGGCCTGCTAAACCTAGACGTATAAGAGCGCTGATCTGATCCCTGAGCGCCATATAAAAATAGAGGTATAAAGCTCTGTGAAACGATACATTCAAAATTTTTATAGTCATGCCATATATTATGGGGAAATCATAAGAAAGGTTCTTATTAGAAAATATCATATCCAGTTCTTCCAGCTTGATGGTATCTGAAAACTGTTTACTGATTCTGATCCAGTTCCGACCTATCACACAGCTTGATTTTTTTATCATGGGATTCATCAACATCGCATCATAGTTCCCGAGAAGATTTTTTAAAGAAGACAACGAATCTTTATCAGGGTCAAGACCGAAAGCATCGGAGACAAAAGGAAAGTCAAATGAGATCAATTGTTGGGAAAATGTGATAAGGTATTTTCTCAGATCTTCTTCGCTTTTTATGAAGCCTTGCTTAGCTGCAGATTCCAGACCATAGGAATAGGCAAAACCCCCTACTGGAAAGGCTGAGTCAGCAAGCTGGAATAAAAGCAAAAGATCCTGATCTGAACTCATATATTCAATTTAATAGATAATAATTTTCTTTCTTCTGTGAATGGACAATAAGACCTCATCCCAAATCCCTCTCCTCAATGTGCATAGGGCTTTACCCTATGCTGACTAAATACCGCCCCCTCCAGGGGCTTTAGTTGAACTACCAATGTTCAGCCAGAACTTTACTTGTGAATACGCTTTTTAAAGATTTAAAACAGATTATACAACTGTGCTAAAGGAAGCTTGCTCGCGGGCAGGCAGGTTATCCATTCTCCATCAACTGTAACTTTATATGTTTCAGCATCAACTTTAATATCAGGCAGATAATCATTAAGCTTCATATCTTTTTTCTTTACCGACCTGCAACCTGATACTGGAGTTATAGACTTGCTAAGTCCATATGACTTAACGGTTGACAATGATGCCTGTGAAACAAATGCAAGAGATGTTCTTCCGATAGCAGCTCCCCTTGCACCGAACATGGGTCTGGAGAAATATGGTTGCGGAGTCGGAATAGATGCATTCGGATCACCCATTTGGGCCTGTACAATTACGCCACCTTTTACAATCAGCTCTGGTCTGCTCCCGAAAAACTTGGGATGCCATAAAACAAGATCCGCTAATTTACCGACTTCTACTGAACCTATCACATGCCCACAACCATGTGCAATAGCGGGATTAATAGTATATTTCGCTATATATCGCTTTACTCGGAAGTTATCAGAACCAGAATCCAAATCCTCCTTCAATGCCCCACGCTGCTCACGCATTTTATGCGCCGTCTGCCATGTTCTGCATATTACTTCTCCAACTCTTCCCATTGCCTGAGAGTCTGAAGAAAGCATAGACAAGGCTCCCATATCATGTAGGATATCTTCTGCGGCAATAGTTTCTCCTCTGATCCTGCTTTCAGCAAAAGCGATGTCTTCAGGTATGTTCTTATCAAGGTGATGGCACACCATTAACATATCAAGATGCTCATCTATTGTATTTACCGTAAAGGGCTTAGTAGGATTCGTTGAAGAAGGAAGAACATTAGGATCACCACAAAGCACTATAATGTCAGGAGCATGGCCTCCTCCTGCTCCCTCTGTATGATAAGTATGAATAGTACGCCCTTTAAATGCAGCACGACTGGACTCTACGAAACCACTTTCATTAAGCGTATCAGTGTGTATACAAACCTGCACATCATAATTTTCAGCAACAGCAAGACAGTTATCTATTGCAGCAGGAGTTGTTCCCCAGTCTTCATGAAGTTTCAGACCAATTGCTCCCGCCTTGATCTGTTCTTCAATTTCTCCTGGATGAGAGGTATTTCCTTTTCCAAGAAAACCAATATTCATAGGAAAATTGTCTGTAGCCTTTAACATCATCTCCAGATGAAATGCTCCCGGAGTACATGTTGTAGCTTTGGTACCTGTAGCCGGACCTGTACCACCACCAATAAAAGTAGTTATACCAGATGCAAGTGCCTCCTCCATTTGTTGCGGACAGATGTAGTGGATATGGTTATCAATTCCTCCCGCAGTTATAATCATTCCTTCACCGGCAATCACTTCCGTTGTTGCACCTACAATCATTTCAGGGTCAACACCCTCCATGATATGAGGATTACCGCCTTTTCCAATCGCCTTTATATATCCGTTTTTTATTCCGATATCAGCTTTATAAATTCCTGTATAATCAACAATCAGAGCATTGGTAATTATCAGATCAAGAACTTCTGAAGATTTATAACCAGAAGCCTGTCCCATACCATCCCTAAGCACCTTACCTCCACCGAACTTACATTCTTCTCCGTAAACAGTATGATCTCTCTCCACTTTAATAACAAGATTGGTATCTCCGAGTGTTAACTTATCTCCCGTTGTTATGCCAAACATATCAGCATAACTCTTTCTTGAAAATTTATACGCCATAAAAATTATGATATAAAACCTTTTTCCTTCATTCTTTTCTCTATCAGATCCATACTTTCATGATCAATATTTCCCTGAATAAGATTATTTCCTCCGTAGACAAGTTTTTGTCCCGCTATCTCTACCAGAGGCACTGTTTTCTTTTCACCCGGTTCAAAGCGGACTGCAGTGCCCGCAGGAATATCAAGTCTAAAGCCTACGGCTTTTATCCTGTCGAACACCAGCGCACTGTTCGTTTCAGAGAATATGTAATGAGATCCAACCTGCACAGGCCTATCCCCTTTATTGATTACATCTATAGCAATGGACTTTCTTCCTTTGTTTAGTTCAATATAGCCCTCAGGAACATCTAATAATCCAGGCTTTGGATTGATAATATTATCTATAGCAAGCTTCTTTCCTGTAGCTACGAGACCTGATCCATAAAGCGCAAGACCATTGCTCAAGCCTTTATTACAAATAGGATAATGAACAGTCACAAGCTTTGTTCCATCAGGAAAAGTACCCTCAATCTGTACTTCATCCACCATTTCTGCCACCCCTTCCATAACATCATCAACACCCAGAAGCTGTTTACCTTTATCCATAAGCTCAGCAACACTATGTCCTTCTCTTATAAACTCAAGCAACTGAGCAGAGATAAGAGCAATTGCTTCAGGATAATTAAGAAGAATGCCTCTTGCATACCGCTTTTGCGCAAGAAAACCGGCATTATGCAACATTAGTTTTTCAATATCCTTAGGAGATAACTTCATATTCTATACTGATAGATGTTTTCTGATTTCCTGATGCTCTAACTCTTCTTTGCCACCTTCCATTACCATTTTACCTCTGTCCATGAAATAATAATAATCAGTTAGTTGTTTGGCAAAATCAATCTTCTGCTCCACCAACAACACAGAGATATTTTTTTCCCTTGCAAGATTCTTAAGTACCTGAGCAATTTCCATTGCTATAGAAGGCTGGATTCCTTCTGTAGGTTCATCCAACAGAATAAGTGACGGATTGCTGACCATGGCTCTTGCCAATGCAAGTTGCTGTTGCTGTCCTCCGCTGAGATTTCCTCCAAGCCGTTTTCTAAAATCTTTAAGAATGGGAAACAGTCCGTAAATTTCCTCTTCAGGTAATTTACCATTCTTACTCCCCAATGCTTCCATGCCCAATTTAAGATTTTCGTAAACAGTCAATTTAGGAATAATCTCTCTACCTTGCGGAACATAGCTTATGCCCATTCTTGCTTTTTTATGTGGAGGAAGCGCTCCTATTTCTTCATTCTGAAATTTTATACTTCCATGTGAAACTTTTACAAGTCCCATTATACTTTTAAGCAAGGTGGTTTTCCCCACACCATTCCTTCCCATGATCGTTGTGATCCTGCCCTTAACTGCTTTAAAATTAACTCCCCACAGAATGGTGCTTTGCCCATAAGCGGCCTGCAAATTATTTGATTCCAGAATTATCTCCATAATGATTCGAATTTGTATAAAACAGTGGTTACTCTAGCTGAGTATTCGTTCTTCCTAAATAGCAGTCAATCACTCTCTGATCATTTCTGACCTCCGCAAATGAACCTTCCATCAATAGTTTACCCCGCACCAGTACACTCACCAATCGGTTTGCTATTTGTTCCACAAAACTCATATCATGTTCAATAACAATCACACAATGATGTTTTGCAAGATCTGTGAGCAGTTCACCTGTTCTATAAGTTTCTTCATCAGACATTCCGGCAGCAGGTTCATCAATGAGCAATAACTTAGGATCCTGTAACATTACGATAGCAATTTCAAGCCACTGCTTTTGACCATGTGATAAGTTTCCTGCAAGTTTACTCAAATGAATGTCAAGCCTAACCATTTTAGCCACCTGATATATTCTGTCTTTAAGTTCTGATGAAATCTTAAAGAACATAGATTTGAATATTCCTTTCGGCATCCTGGCTGCCAGAAGCATATTATCATATACAGTCAGACTTCCGAATATAGATGGCTTTTGAAATTTCCTTGCAATACCAAGATTGGCAATATCTACTTCTTTTCTGCCAAGAATAGGATTTCCGTCAAAGGTTACCTCTCCATCATCAGCCTGTGTCTTTCCACATAGAATATCCAGGAAGGTTGATTTACCTGCTCCGTTAGGGCCAATGATGACCCTAAGCTCATTCATATCAACACTAAAATCATGAAGGTCAAGAGCCTTTACACCACCAAAGGCTACATTTAGATTTTTTACATTCAGCATAATATCAGACGTTAGCTTTTAAACTTTCACTGCCTTTAGCAGGTGACCATCCGGTCAGCTTTGCCTCAAGCATTTCAATAAGTCCCCAGAAACCTTTTTCAAAGAAAAGGACCGTAAGGATAAATAATATTCCAAGAATATATAACCAGGATTCAGGAAACAAGCTGGTACAAACACTATAAAGATAATTTACCAGCAAAGCTCCGATGATAGCACCCTTTAACCGCCCCCTTCCGCCAAGCGCAACCCACATCACCATTTCAATAGAAGCCTTCACATCCATTCTTCCCGGAGTGATAATTCCTGTCTGCGGAGCATACAACACTCCGCCAATTGCCGCAAGAACCGCCGCAATGACGAAGACAGCTACCTTATAGTTTACAACATTATAAGCAGTAAAACTCAATCTGGATTCACTGTCCAGTATTCCAACCAGAACTTTTCCAAACTTAGAATTCACAAGCCATCTGCAGAATAAAAATGTACCGCAGAGCGTAAGAAAAGCAATAAGGTAAAGACCGAGTTTGGTTTTCGGATTTGACAATTCAAATCCTAGTAAACTTTTAAAATCTGTTAATCCGTTTGTTCCTCCGAGCATTGTTTCATTTCTTAGGAATATGAGCCAAACAGCCAATGCCAGCGCTTGAGTGATAATAGCGAAATAAACTCCTTTTATCCTGCTTCTGAAAACAAAGAACCCAAACAGAAAAGCAAAGATTGCCGGTAATGCTAAAGCCAGCAGCAAAGAGAGGCCAAAAGAATGAAATGGTTCCCAGAAAAACGGGAGTGTCTCTACCTGGTTCCATACCATGAAGTCTGGGATTGCAGCACTGTAAACGCCTTTGCCGGTTGCACTGAGCAACATATGCATAGCTATGGAATACCCTCCAAGACAAAAGAAGAATGCCTGGCACATTGATAAAACACCAGTATACCCCCAGATCAAATCAATGCCTAAAGCAGCTATGGCGAAACAGAAATAACGCCCCCAAAGGGAAATTGTGTTATTGGAAACAAATCCCAGGATATTTCCCAATGGGAGCACTATGAGAAATATGGTTATTAATAATATATAAAATAATGAATCTGCTGTTAAATATTTCTTCATACCGGTAAGTTTTATTATGACTAATCTTCCCCAATTCTTCCTTTATCTGGAAACAAGCCTTTAGGTTTATATTGAAGGAATAATATGATCAGAGTTAGTATGAGTACTTTTCCATACACAGCCTGAAAGAATGATTCCAGCATTTTAAACAGAAACCCTATTCCAAAACCTGAAACAATTGAACCTGCAATATTGCCCACACCTCCTGTAACAACAACAAGGAAAGAGTCTACAATATATGTCTGCCCCATATCCGGGACCACATTACCAATAAGTGTCATCGCCGCCCCTGCAAGGCCAGCAAGGCCAGATCCAAGAAAGAATGTCATGGCATCAAGTTTATTCGTTTCAATACCCAGACATGAGCTCATTCTTCTGTTTTGGGTAACTGCTCTTATTTGTAAGCCCAATCTTGATTTATACAATACAAGATAAGTTGCTGTAATCATAAATGCACTGAGAAAGATTATGAACAATCTGTTATAAGGTAGTACAAGATGCTGCACGACCTCCCAACCACCTGAAAGCATTGAAGGAGTCCGAACGGCAGTAAGATCCCCGAACAATGACCGGGCAATCTGAACAAGTACCAGACCAACACCCCACGTAGCCAACATGCTTTCTAAAGGCCTTGAATAAAGGTGTCTTATAATCAGTCTTTCTATCACAAAACCCCATATACCTGAGACTAAAAATGCCAGAGGAAGAGATATCCAGAAAAACAAATCTGAAGTTGGACTCATGATACTTTGTATGCAATAAGTTGTATAGGCTCCTATCATGAGAAATTCACCATGAGCCATGTTTATCACACCAGCAAGACCATATACAATTGAAAGCCCCAGCGCAATCATGATCAGAATACTACCCAGGCTTAATCCACTGAATACGTTCTGGAACATTCTTAATCTTTCATGCTTTGTTTGTAACTCTTCGGCTTTTGCTAAAGCAATATTCTTTAATTCTTGATTAGATTGAGCAGCTGCATACTCTTCAAGAATAGATTGAGTATTAGGCCCCCAGTTTAATGTAAGACTATCAATCCACATTTTATGAGAAGCTTCCGGTGATGAGTTCAATTGTATTGAAAATATTGTTTCCCTTCCCAATCTTAGTATTTCCTGATGCTTCTCATGTGCAAGTGCAGAATATAACTTTGGCAGGATAGCCTTATCCTTTAAACCCTGAAACTGAGAATAGGCAAGCTTCCGTTTTTCAACTTCAGGACTTAATAAATTCAGATAAGGAGTAATCGGAGCAAGCAATAATCTGGAACTTCTGCTAAACTCAACTTCTTTCAATTCTGATACAGGAAGGAATAAAAAATTTCCATTGTCTGAAGTTAATTCTTTGCATTCTGGATAAACCTGCAATATCTTAAACTTATCAGCACCAATATCTGATGATAGTTTTTCTCCAATTGTGATCAGAATATTATTATATAAAAAAAGCTTCTTATCATTAATTGCAGAAAGCAAAGGATACACTTCAGTTTTTTCAGATGCTACAAGACTATTGATTGCAACAGCCTTCAGTGAATCTGATCCCGAAATAAGTGTATTTACTTGTATCTGAGTATCGTTTACACTAGACTCTGCGAGCAAACGCATTGGTAATGCGAAAACCAACAGAAAGTAGAATATATATTTCATCTGGTTAATTATTAAATCAAACACAACCAATAGCAATCGTATTCGAATTTTTTTTTAAAAACCGGCTGTACTTGGCTTTTGAGTTCCTCATACAGCCGGCAAATCTACCTTTACAAAGTCATCAGAGTTACCGATGACTATTTACTCAACTAACAATTAATCATTAAGAGTATATGTACCACCATGACTTACGTGATCGCAATCTTTGTCAGGGGATGTTAGTTTAGACCATGGCTCTGGATCAACTAGACCATCTGTTTTCCAGATGATATCGAACTGGCCATCGCTTCTTATTTCACCAATCATTACAGGCTTAGCAAGGTGATGGTTTTTCTCACTCATTTTTACAAGACCTCCCGGAGATTTGAATTCAAGACCGTACAAGGCAGGGCGCATTTTTTCAATTTCAGTAGTACCTGCTTTTTCTACAGCATTTTTCCAAAGATAGATATCTGTATAAGCCCAGCAGATAGGATCGTCAGTTACACGGTCTTTGCCACCTGGCAATCCTTTTTTCTCACAGAACTTTTTAAAGTTCTCTACAAATAGTTTGTTCTCCGGAGATTCAACAGACTGATAATAATTCCATGCTGCTAAGTGACCTACAAGAAACTCTGTATCCATTGAACGCAACTCATCTTCTGCAACAGAGAATGCCATGATAGGACACATTGCTGCAGTAAGTCCCTGATTTGCGAATTCTTTATAGAATGGTACGTTGGAGTCACCGTTTACAGTACTTAATACACACGCTTTTCCTCCAGCAGCAAACTTTTTCACTTTAGAAACAATAGTCTGGTAATCCTGATGATGGAATGGAGTATATTCTTCGATGATGTTTTCTTTAGGAACACCTTTTGAAAGAAGGAATGCTTTAAGGATTTTATTGGCTGTTCTCGGGAACACATAATCTGTTCCTAACAGATAGAACTTCTTATATCCACCGCCTTTTTCACTCATAAGATATTCTGCTGCGGGGATCAATTGCTGGTTTGGAGTAGCACCAGAATAGATCACGTTTGCA
Source organism: Bacteroidota bacterium (assembly GCA_023428135.1). GTDB lineage: Bacteria > Bacteroidota > Bacteroidia > Cytophagales > Cytophagaceae > Sporocytophaga. Next base: position 67,690 of record JAEYZG010000010.1, read on the forward strand.
GAACATTCCTCACCTTCATATTGTACAGGATAAAATAAAAGGCTGTTATGTTCTTCAAATACAGGCAACACAGACTTTCTTGACACTGAAGTCCAGCAGCCGAATACAGCAGCCACTTTTTTATCAAGTATAAGTTCTTTTGACTTCTCAGCGAACAGATCCCAGTCAGATGCCGGGTCCACAATAACAGGTTCAACCTTTTTGCCAAGCACACCACCGGAAGCATTGATTTCTTCCACTGCCATTTCTATAACATCTTTAAGAGAAACTTCGGAGATAGCCATGGTGCCACTCAGTGAATGTAATACTCCGATTTTAATAGTTTCTCCTGATGCGGCTTCAGCAGATTTTTCTTGCTCCGATGCAGAGTCTTTTGAGCCAGAGCATGAAGAAAACAAGAGTCCTGCAGCCAGCATGAGCGACAGCAACTTATACAATGTCTTTGATTTAAAGGGTGTTTTCATACGAATCGTTGTTAGAGTTAGTATTTTAGTAAAGTTGTTCGATAATTATTCTGATTCCATAGATGAAGGAACAAACTGCAATGAAACATGAAAACCATGTCAGGTATTTTGGCTGTAAAAACTTTAGCCTGGTCAAAGCAGCAGTAATGAATCCCATACCTATAATGGTGCCCAGCCCGAATAATATCAGGAATATTATTTGCTCCTGTTGGTTTTCAACACGGCCTGAGAGCATGGCAGCAATGGAGCCACTACCAGCAAGGCCGTGTACAACACCAACATTGAAGAACAAAGTCTTTTTACCTGAAGCGCTTTTTTCATCTTCATTTCTTGTAAGAATCATTAAGCGATAGATTCCAATCACTACCATCATCACTCCTACAAAGAGTTCAAAAGAAAATTGCTCGGGAAAGGAAATGAAATTTTTAACAAATGATATAGAAAGAGCGCTGATCATAACGGAACAAGTATGACCTAATCCCCAGGTTGCGCCTAATATTGCTTCTTCCCGGAAGCTTCGTCTGATACGAACAAGATTACCTACTGCCACTACATGATCTGTTTCAATTGAATGGCTTAAGCCTATAAGTAAAGGTGTTATCATATGAAAGCTAATTGGATTAGTTTACTTCTTAATTCATTATGCAATGAGATCTGTGCTTTTGTCAGTACCACTCAAAATCTTAGAATATGAAGAATTGAAGCTGGCACCACAGCTGTCCATAAGTCTTGTTGGTGATCTCTCCTGAATCTTGTGGAACACCTTTCGTGAATGTTGTATAAGACAATCTTACGTTTGTTCCGTATCCGTTGAAAAAGTAGTTGACCCCACCACCAAAAACAGTTCCACCTTGCAGCTTGTTGAATGTAGTAGTATTACCTTCAGCCTGTTCTTTGGTAGCACTCACGGCTTTGTTCTCAAATCGGATCCATGGTTGTACCTTTATATCTTTAAAGTAGTAGCCAAGTTCGAGGAATGATACAGTTTGCTGAGGAATCATTTTAGCAAAACTGTATTTCGTATCTGTTTTGGAACCTCCGGACATGTAGGTAAATGCAGAGTTAAGAGTTACAGAGCCAGCTTGGGAAACCGGAACATCAACAAATAAATCAGCTCCGACATTATAATATGTAGCCTGAGCATCAAAGCCTGCAGCAAGCGCTACAGTTTTACCAGCACCAAGTTTTGTTCCTGCATAGTAATAGTCCTGCTCCGGATCAAGGAAGTTATAAACGACTCTACCGACAGTCCTGAAAGGAGCTTTATCGTCAAATCTTCTTCCTGAAAAAATACCAAAACGATACTCCAGCTTTTTCTTCATGAAAAATCCTCTTGCGTTCAATCCAAGATCACGACCAAAGTTTCCCTGAAGCGGATCATTTGCAAAGAGGTTATATGGATATTGATAATAAGTAAAATCATTAGCCATCAGAGAAGCTGCACCCTGAAGTCCGTTTCTGTTGTGAGATACAAGCTGCATCCCGGCTACAAGCATTATATGTTCATTAAAAGTATGCTCATACTGTGCATCTAGTATAATCGGGGACACTTTAACATTTTTTGTGCTTGAATCCAATCTCACTCCTATTGGTGAAGGAATATCAGTTTCAAGGAAGAAAGAGCCTTTCTTTGAAAGTTGGCCACCAACAAGCACCCTGGCTCTATATAAAGTGATTCCTTTATTCCAGTCACTTCCTGCATCACCATAGTTAGTATTTGATCCAAATCCTGTCTGCTGTGAAGATGCAAACATATGCACAATAGAACCTACACTAATGGATGGTTTAAATGGTACAGAATCTGTTTTCGCTTCTTTATTTGTCCTGAAATAATGAGAAGGCATTTCTCTCATTATAAAAGTATTGGCAGGTGCCTTTTGAAAATTGCTCCCGGCTTGGTTTCCTGCCTTTTTCCTGAAAGGACCGGAAACTGTAGGGTTTACATCCGTTCCTGATGAATTTTTTTCTTTTTCTTCAAAATCTTTTCCTTTTGAAAAAGCGCCAGTGTTTAACCCCAGCGACAGGGCAGCCACGCAAAAAGCTGTCGGTAAAAGTTTAAGTGTTTTCATCATTTGTGTCCTTATTTAATTGTTTAACTACAATACTTACGTATCTGAAACAATTATATTAAAGTACTTACGTATTTCAAAGTGACTTTAAAAGATTCTATAATAATTTATATTTATACCTATTTAGTTAATATTACTAACAAATTTGAGAGGCAAATAGATAAATTCGCTACAATCAGAAGCCATTCATATATAAAAGGACAAAATAAATAATATTAACCGAAATAACTACTTACGTTGTATATCATAGTTAAATTTTTTACATAAAAAGGAAAATAAGAATATACTAATACGTTTTTTCGATTTAAAATGAACCTAAATTCACAATAAATGTAAATTATCTAGCAAAAATCCGTCAAATTTTAAAGATTCAATTAAATAAGGGTTGTGCCATACAAACTAAGAAAAAGAAAAAAATAACTTGTCCATTATACCTGAGCTTTATTTAAACTATCAAACACTATGGGGTTTAGAACAAACCAAAGAAATATCAATGGCTTTTATACATAAAAATCATCTGTCTTAGAGCAAGACTTAAAAATGAATATATAAAATAGGGAAGCTCATTAATACCTGGAAGCTTCCCATTCTTACTTTGATTACTTTATAACAGCACAGCGGGCTGTCCCCATTCTGGTTTTTCCAATTATTTTAATAAGATATTGCCCATTAGCAACATTACTTAAATCCAGGTTTACCAGATTCTTTCCGGAAGTAAGATAAACAGAAGATGGTTCGACCACACTTCCATACATATTTACCAACTCAACTTCAACCATTCCCGGAACATCATTTTCAATTTCAAGAGTTAGCTGATCTGCTGATGGCACAGGATATGCCAAAAGTTTCTCGAAAGGTGTTGCGGAAGCTTTAACTCCAGCAATTATATCACTAAGTGCAACAACTTCTCCATCCGGTAATGCAGCATATAAAGCAAATGCTGGCCCATCATTGTTTTGCAATGGATTCAGAAAACCACTTGCAAATATTAGAATTGCTTTTCCTGCATAGCCACTGAGATCTGCAGTGAATGCACCCAAAGTGTCCTCTTTATTGTAAGTACTGGTAAGATATATATCGTAAATGCCCGGATTGAGGACATCATAATTTGCATTAAGGTTATATCCAATGTATTTCACTAAAGTGTCACCTAATCCTGTAACAACATTTAATACAGGAGCATCAGTGACGCCATGCCAGAAGTTAACTTCCACAGTAGAAGGATCCGTAGAAATATCTTTGGCAGCATTAAAAACCTTCAGATTAAATGCAATGTCTTTACTTTCAGGATTTGGCGCAAATCCTGTTCCTACTACACCAGTAGCCATAATGATGTTTTTTGTACCAGGAGCCAGTGTAACTGTAGTACTATAAATAGCATCTGCGGAGCTTGTACTGGAAGCAGGAGCAATATCTATTTTAGTAGGAATATCAGCAAGAACAGTTTCAAATTCACTAGCCTGCCTGAACTGAACATTGTCTGCCCACAATATGTCACTGACATAAACATCCACCGTAAGAAGTTCAGGGGCCGCAGCGTTATGAATTATCTGAACTAATGCGGTAGACAACTGAGCATACAAACACCCTGCAGAAAGGAAAATTGTGGCAAACGCAAAGACCACTTTTTTTAATAGAGTAAAATTTATTCTCATAGCTTAAATTAATAAAGATTAACATTGATTAAGAAAAGCTAACCGGCAGGAATAGTTTATGTTATAAGTTCAAAAAAATGTCCTGGACAAAAAAATCCTCAGGTTTCCCTGAGGATTCATAAAGCTTTAATACTTTTCTTAAAATTATTTGGTTGCTTTAAGGTCAAATTCAATATCTACTTCATCATAAATCGCCTTATCTCCGAGGTTTTCAAAAAACTTACCGGAACCGTAACGAATATCCCATTTAGTTCTGTCAATCACCGTAGTTCCCTTTGCAGTTAACTCATTATCATGGTGAGTGATTTTAACCGGCACACTGATTTCATCAGATTTGCCTTTTAAAGTCAGCTTTCCAGTAACAACCTCCTCTTTTTCCGCTTTACCAGCATCTAATCTTACGATTTCGAAGGTGGCAGTAGGGTGTTTTTCGACATCAAAGAAATCCGGTGATTTCAAATGTCCGATAAGCTTCTGATTGCTTTCTTTGTCCGTTAAGTCATCGTTCTTAATTGACTGCATATCAATTGTAATTGTACCACCGGTGATAACATTATTGACAACCTTTAATTCTCCACTCTGAATCTTGATTGAGCCATTATGTTTTCCGGTAACTTTTTTACCAGTCCATTTGATACTACTGCTGGCGGTATCAATTTTATAAACTGTTTCTTCTCCAGAAGACACTGCCTGGTCACCTGAAGCTGAGGCTGCAGTGTCAGAAGTTCCGGATTCTTGTTTCTTAGTTTCACAGGAAAAAAGCAATACAAGAGAAAAGATAAAAAGTAATTTTAAGTGGGCCTGTTTCATCATTTTGTGCCATTTTTTTGTTGAAACAACACAACTTACAAGTCAGGAAAATGTTTGAAGGAAATTGAAATCGTACCTAATTCTTTGTAATTAACAACCTTCCAATGGTACTGCCAATCCAGCAAAGATTAAAAGAAACCAGAACCATAAAAAGCAAATACTGGGTATTCAATGCTCCTGCCAAAACAAGCAGGCAAATCAAAAATATCAGTGTAGTAAAAGAAATCCCTATGGAAGCAAGCCTGGAGACGTTTCTGGAAAAACCATAGAGCCAAGTTGCCATTAAACCTGTTAAAAGTGGCACTATACCAAAAACTGCAAATCCGAAAATATGACCAAAATAAATCAAAAGGACATATAACCCAAAATTAACAAGTAATGTAAATGCTATAGCCAGCCACCATCTCTTAGTATCTGTCAATAGAGAAATTCTTCCCAGGATGTTCATTGTTCTTATTGGTGGTATCTTGATTTAATACCACAACCTCCTTCCAAGATACTATATAATTTTCATAATTACTGAAACAATCCTTCAGAAATATACTTACTCTATGAAATAGTCTGATGAATCTTTGCTTTAATAAAGTAAACAAAACTTCTACTGTCAGATTCCTTATCAAAATCTCTTTTAGGAACTATAATTGCAAAATTTTTGCCTAGGTATATTAAAATTAGACCTCCTACCTCTTCAACAGATTTCACTGCTTCCCATTTCACTTTACCATTACCCAGTTGTGACCGATCTTCCACGCCTTCGTCAGTCAGTGTAACTATCCTTTTCTCAAATATCAAAGGGTTATGCCTTATTGTTTTTCTAAAGCCGAAATTATTAAGCCAATTTATTCCAACCCATGCAAGCCCGAATATTACTAAGGTAAAGAATACATTAATTAAATTAACCGACAATAATACGTCCCTTTCAAAATTAATAAAGCACATTACAGCCGCAAGGATGCAGAATATGACAAGTCTCATTCTTGATTGCTTTCTGAAAGAGTATTTATTAAAATAAAAATAATCTTCCTTTGTTAACTGAGTTGTTACTTCCATAAAAACAGAAAATAATGAAAAGTAAAACTACCACAATTATCCCAATCAAGCATAAGTAACTGATATTATTTTCCTTCAAATGCTTTCTCAAGCAGACTTATATCATACTTCTTCATTTGCAGATAGGCATTCATTACCCTTTCTCTTTTGCTTTCATCAGGATCTGTTAACATCTCTTCCAAAACCTTTGGTACTACTTGCCAGGAAAATCCAAACTTATCCTTTAGCCATCCACATGGCCCCTCTTCACCATCCTTAGTCAGCTTATCCCAATAATAATCTATTTCGGCCTGAGTGTCACACATTACTTGCAGAGAAACAGCTTCTGAAAACTTAAACAGAGGGCCGCCATTCAGGGCATCGTATCTCTGCCCTTCAATTTCGAATGAAACAACCATAACCGAACCAGCCTTTTTCTTATGAAACTCATAACCTGCTTCACCATAGTAGCAGGTGTTTGTAATTTTTGAATTCTTAAAAATAGAAGTATAAAACTTCGCAGCTTCTTCAGCCTGATGATCAAACCATAGGCAAGGTACAATTCTGTTTACTACACTCATCTTATTGAATAATTTATGTTTTTGTAAATATATATTAACGCTTATCTAGAAATCAATTTGTCTATTAAGAAGAAAGAAGAATACATGTTTAAAATAATCACAGCTAACCCTTCCTGGCAATGATGCCCTAAGCGAGTACTAATTAAAGACCAATATTTTAATTAATCTTCTGAAAATGCGACTATTTAAGGGGTAGATCGCGACAAATGAACCTTGTACATTTATGATATGAAAAAGATCTCTATTCTGGTACCAATAGGAGCTGTTTTAGGCAGCATCGAAGGTCCGCGTCAGGTTTTCACTGAAGTAAATAAACACCTCATCCGCCTGGGGAAGGAGCCAATGTTTGAAATAAAACTTACCGGTCTTAGTAAAGAGGTCTCTAACGCAAATGATCTATATAAAATTTATCCAGACAAACTGATAAGCGATATAAGTAAGACAGATCTTATTATCATCCCTGCCATTGATGGAGATTTAAAATCAATCATTGATTTAAACAAAGATTATTATCAATGGATAACGGACCATTATCTCAAAGGAGCTGAAGTAGCAAGCCTTTGTGTCGGAGCTTTTTTGCTCGCTTCCACGGGGCTATTAAATGGTAAAAGCTGTGCGACACATTGGCTTTCAGCAAATGAATTTAAAAAGATGTTTCCCGATGTGGATCTTGTAGAAGATAAAATTATCACTGATGAAAATGGAATATACTCCAGCGGTGGAGCATTCTCCTATTTAAACCTCATACTTTATCTGATTGAAAAGTATACAGGAAGAGATATTGCTTTATTTATTGCGAGAGCATTTCAAATCGATATTGAACGTCGAAGCCAGTCGCCATTCACTATATTTAGCGGGCAAAAGGATCATGAAGATATAATTATTAAAAAAGCCCAGGAACTGATAGAAAGTAATCCGGGAGAAAAGTTTACAGTAGACCAGATTGCATTAAAATTTGCTATAGGCAGAAGAAACCTTGAACGCAGATTTAAAAAAGCAACTTCCAATACCATCATAGAATATGTGCAACGAGTAAGAATAGAAGCCGCCAAACAATCCTTGGAAACAACACATAGCAACGTAAATGAAGTTATGTATGGCGTAGGTTATTCAGACCCCAAAGCATTCAGAATGATATTTAAAAAATATACAGGAATGTCGCCAATACAATACAGGGCTAAGTACAACAAAGAATATTCTATGACATATATTACATAAAAACAACAAGAAATACATAATGTTAGATTATCGTTATGCAGAAGTCAAAGGCTTATAACTAATTAAAAAAACTTAACATAAAAAAAGGAAATCGCCTGGTGGCAGTCTCCTTCCTTTTGTTCTTCAATAAATAAACTTTTTTATAATTTTTTGACTATAGAAATCTTTTGAATTGTATTTCCAATTACAAGTAAATAAATTCCATCTTCAAAATTAGAGATTTCCAATTTATTCTTTCCAGCATATAACTCACCCTTCTTTTGAACTACGCCCTGAAGATTTATCATTGAGTACTCTGTACCATCAACCCCTTTAAAATCAATTGTAAGAAAATCAGAAACTGGAGTTGGATAAACTGCTACATCTGCATAAGAATTCATTTTAGATGTTTCATTGGCATCACCCAATCTGTGTAAATATTCATCAAAAAACTCTAGCCTTGCAGCAATCCAGGATTTCATAAAAGTAGAATCATTTATCGAAAACCTGTAATCCTTCCATATCATCGATTCTCTTTCATAAATGTTATTACTTTTCAATACGTTGTAATTCTTATCTAGTCCTTCGGTCAAGGAGATGTAACTCAATTTAGAAGCTCGAAGCTCATCCCACCTTGACAATAATTTTTCAACAAACTGATTTGGATTAAGCCTGAATAATCTATCGTATAATCCATTGGTCAGTTCAAATGTTGTTAAATAGTGTCTTGTTCCATCCCACATTGTGCCGTAAGTGCCATCAAGATCCCAGGGAGTATAAAAATAAGGTTCACCTGATTTATATCTACAGATATAAATATTTTTTCCTGTATTATCAGATGCTCCCAATACATTCATAAAAATGAAATAATCAATTGCATTGCCAATATCAAAATAATTGAAAATGCCATTTTTAAATTCTTCATCAGGGCTATATACAACATAGTCCACAAATGAATAAATGTTCGTCCAATTTATAAATTCATCAGGATATTTCATTTCAAGTCCATCCCAGATATCAGACTTATTATCAAATGGATAAACTCTAATGAAAGTTGAAGCAGCTGACGTTTCAATACCTTTAATCAACTCTCCTTCTATCGTAATACCATCGGTTTTCTTTAGATCCAATTGCTTTCTATCCACTTGTTCAGACAACATATAAATACCTTGGTATTGTCCGTTTAAAAACAATTCAACATACGATACATCAGCTCCTGCTTTTGCTTTGGGCGCTTTGCCTGCGTAATAAAGTGTATGTATTTCCAGCCAAAGTTTATGTGCCGTGTAACTATTGATTCTCAGAGGTTCATTATACAAAGCATCAAGGATCCAATCATCGTCACGTCTCAAGTTCCCGAATTTTACATCTATTGTTTTTTCACCTGTTTCATCTTCCCAAAATTCAAGATCAAGAGATTTTTTTGGAAAATTCTGAGACCACCCTCCTCTGTATTCAATCCCGATATTCGATGACAGAACAATACCAGTATTATCAGAGTACGTCAAATAAGCACTAACCTTTGGATCATCAACTATTTCACTTTCTGTGCTAATGGAAAACACAGGCAACTGAGTAAAGAACAACTTAAAATCCTCAAAATCCCCTTCTACAACTTGTAAATCATAAGAACGAGAGTAAGAAAGAAGCCTGGAAGAGCCTTTTAGCTTATAATTTCTATCGAACTGCATTATAATATCTGCAGCATCATCTATGTTACCAAGATTGGAAATCTTTTCTGTACACAGAATAATTTTATTTTGATTATCAACAAAGTATTTATCCTCAGGAACAATTATACTTTTTGTTTGAGAAATACTATCAAGACTAAAAAACAAGGTCAAAACTAATGACACAAAAGAGGAAAAAACTAAACCAAATCTCATACTAAACAACTTAAAACAGAAAAAAAAGAAACGAATTTACAAAAAATAATTGTTTACAAAATTAAAAAAAACAAGAAAAATCTCCTCCACCAAAGATTTATAGAAAGTTTTCACTATTAACTAATAAACATGTAAGTATTTGAAAGGAACGTAGTTATTTGAGTTTCTTACAATTGCAAAATCAACAACTGAGATAATGTAGCGGAATTAGTCTGATTCCAACATTTTTTAATATAGAAAGGAAATTTTAATCGAATTCTAAGATCTTAAGAGACAAACTGCATAAAAGTCATGGACAAGCTTTTATGTATCAAAATTAAATAACAAAAGCCGACCTTTAAACATGTCGGCTCTACAATCTACAAACTCACCACAATATCTCACCTACGTTGAAAATTTAACACAACCTTCAATTCCTCAATCATTAAATCAAAACTCCCTGGCTCAGTTGTCCATTTCATATCTGCACCCACAAAAGCTAAATCACTTGCGGAAATTTCAAATTCAACAGTTTTTGTTTCTCCCGGCTTCAACTCAACCTTTCTAAATGCTCTTAAACGCTTTACAGAAGGCGTAACTGAAGCAAAGTGATCTCTTGAATACAACTCTACCGTTTCCTGACCACTACGATGTCCGGTGTTCTTAACATCCACTGATACCTTGATTTTAGAATCTCCTGCAAGCTGATCAGCGCTTAACTTTAAATTGCTCAACTCAAAGCTTGTATAACTCAATCCGAATCCAAAAGGATACTGAGGATCAAATTCATAAAAATACTTGTATTCAGGTTCTACAATCTCTACCGCTTCATCAAGCCACTTGTGATCATAAGTCATAAGTTCTCCTGAATAGCGAGGATATGTAAATGGCAGTTTGCCATTAGGATTATAATCTCCATATAAAATGTCCGCTATTGCGTTACCTCCTTGTGAACCGGGCCAGTAAGCCATTAATATCCACTTTACATGAAGTTCTATTTCTCTGATAACCCTTAACGAGGTGGAACATTCTCCTATTTAAACCTCATACTTTATCTAGTTGAAAAGTATACAGGAAGAGACATTGCTCTTTTTATGGCAAGAGCTTTTCAGATAGATATTGAACGTAGAAGCCAGTCTCCATTTACAATATTCAACGGCCAAAAAGATCATGAAGATTTAATTATTAAAAAAGCCCAAGAACTGATAGAAAATAACCCGGCAGAAAAGTTTACAGTTGATCAGATTGCATTAAAATTTGGTATAGGTAGAAGAAACCTTGAACGCAGATTTAAAAAAGCAACTTCCAATACCATCATAGAGTACGTGCAACGAGTAAGAATAGAAGCCGCCAAACAATCCCTGGAAACAACACATAGCAATGTAAATGAAGTTATGTATGGCGTAGGTTATTCAGACCCCAAAGCATTCAGAATGATATTTAAGAAATATACAGGAATATCGCCAATACAATACAGGGCTAAGTACAACAAAGAATACTCTATGAATCTTACTGATTAAATTAATGACTTATAACTAATTTCTTAACAACAGAAGATTCAGGGCTTTCCAATTTCAAATAATAAAGACCTTCCTCCAGTGAATTAACAGGAATTACCTCCTGATCAGTTTTAATTATTCCATTAAGGATTACTGAACCATAACAATTGATAAGCTCATAATCCGCCCCTTCAGCATTTTTTACATTGATAAACTCTGATGCCGGATTAGGTAAGATCTCTATCTTAGAATTCACTATCGCAGGTTTAGTGTCCAGAATGATAGCCAGCAATTCATCACAATTTCCAAAAGTTTTATCTCCCTTTTTGAAACAGACAGTAGTCATTTTAAATTCATCCGGTCCGCTTCCCCAATTTGCATCATGATATGAAGTAAGTCCGATTCCAGGGGAATATACATGGTAAAAACTGCCTTCAAAATTTATTATAGATTTAACTTTCAACGAATCGCGGTCAATATATAGTAATTTATATCCGTCATAATACAACTCATAAGTAAGGTAGGTAGTAATTTCGGAATTATAATCATACGTCTCCTCTCTATACTGTTCTAAAGACAACGTATCAACCAAGACTTCCTGATAGCGATTACTTCTTACCCTTCGAATTTTGTAATCATAAGATGAACTCCCTTCAATGAACTCTTTACCTATAACTTCATAATAAATCTTACCTCTTGGTAAAAATATTGGTCTAGGGTATAAAGCATCTTCTTCCAGCTGCCCCCACTTATCACCGATTTCAAAATTGTATATATTTTCAATGGTGGCAAAATAAGTACCCAGCTTCAATTCTTTGATGGCATCCAATCTGTAGGAAGAGAAATTAATACATGAATATTCATATATATAATCTGGCAATAAATATTCAAATGAGATAGTTGTACTAACAAGTCCTAACGACTTTGATATCTTTATTTCCTTTCCGTTGCTTAACCCAATAGTAACCAGGGAGTCCATAACCCCGAGTATATTTTCATAGGATTTGGAAATGACAGTCGCTTGAAGATTTCTCTTTTTGGAAAAAACCCAGGAAGTGTTTACAGGAGAAGCCGTCATCAACAACAAAGTATCATCAGAAGTGATGAAGGAGTAAACGCCCTTAGGTGATTTAATTATTTTTTTCCCTAATATATTGGTAACCTTGCTTTCCCATGGCAAAGGACCACTATAACTACCATTTCCCAAATACTTCTTATCCAACTCGAATATAGAATCGGGCCCAACCGCATATACCGAATCAACCCTGAGTGTAATCAGAGTATCTCGATTTGCTGTTGCATATTGATAAGTTAACCCTTTACGCAAAGGATTATAGTCCTGTGCGAAAAGTACATTTGATGAAAGGCATAGGAATATGCAGAATGTTGTAAAAAATTTCATATTGATTAAAAAGTGTTTTAACAAATATACAAAAAATGAGCAACGGACGCAATTTTGAATATTTTCTAATGATGAAGAGGCCTGATTACACCGAACAAGCCTCTTTATTAAAGCTTTAAAAAAATAATTTTATTATCATTTATAATTTAGCAACACCTTTAAATCTCCAACCATTATATCAAAAACCCCTGGCTCAGTGATCCATTTCATATCCTCTGCCACAAAAGCAAGATCACTTGCGGAAATTTCAAATTCAACTGTCTTTGTTTCACCTGGTTTCAACTCAACCTTTCTAAATGCTCTTAAACGCTTTACAGAAGGCGTAACTGAGGCAAAGTGATCTCTTGAATACAATTCTACCGTTTCCAGACCACTACGCTGTCCGGTGTTCTTAACATCCACTGATACCTTGATTTTAGAATCTCCTGTAAGCTGATCACTGCTTAACTTTAAATTGCTCAACTCAAAGCTTGTATAACTCAATCCGAATCCAAAAGGATACTGAGGATCAAATTCGTAAAAATACTTGTATTCTGGTTCTACAATCTCTACTGCTTCATCCAACCACTTGTGATCATAAGTCATAAGCTCTCCTGAATACCGAGGATATGTAAAAGGAAGCTTGCCACTAGGATTATAATCTCCGTACAATACATCCGCTACTGCATTACCTCCTTGCGAACCTTGCCAGTATGCCATTAAAATCCCATTTGCATGAGGTTCTACCTCTCTGATAAGCCTTGGTCTACCTTCCGTGAGTATATATACTAACGGAATAGAAGGATACATCTTTACAATATTGTGAATTCCCGCAATGTCTTCAGCTGGAAGTTCCAGTGTCTTAGTATTTCCAGGTGTCTCTGCGTATGCATCTTCACCTAAAGTGACGATGATGTAATCAGGCTTAACGTCTGAATTGATCTCTTTAAAGTCCTTTTTGTACACAATATTTGCCCCTCCCGCCTTTCTTTTCAAAGCTTCCAGAATCGTGAGATCAGTCTTTGGGAAATACTCAGGTTTGCGTCCCTGCCAGGTATAGGACCAGGCCCCGTTCAAAGCCGTAAGTGAATTTGCATAAGGTCCAACAACCAGGACTTTTTTATTCTTTTCTAATGGTAGCACCTGATCTGCATTTTTTAAAAGAGTAATTGATTCCCTTGCTGCAGTTAAAGCTGCTTGCTTATACTCCGGCAAACCAAAATTTTTAACTGCTTCCTTTTCTACATATGGTCTTTCAAAAATTCCCAGATCAAATTTAAGATCAAGGATTCTCTTTACAGATTCATTGATGCGCTCTTCTTTTATTCTCCCTTCTTTTACCAATGCTATCAAATCATCATAAAAGCTAAAGTCAAAGGGGACAATACACATGTCAATACCTGCATTTACAGAAAGATAAACGGCCTCTTTATGATTCTCTGCTACCCTGTGGCGCTCTGTAAGTTTTTTAATATCCTCCCAATCAGTGATGATAATGCCTTTGTAGTTCAATTCATTTCTCAACACATCCGTAAGTAAATATCTGCTGGCATGGACAGGAATTCCATTGACCTCACCAGAGTTTACCATCAATGTATGGGAACCCGCCTCTACAGCAGCTTTGAAAGGTGGTAGAAAATACTCTCTCAGATTAATTTCCGGTATATATGCTGCTGCCCTGTCTTTACCATTAGCAGGAACGGAATACCCCACAAAATGCTTCATACAAGATGCCACACTGGTAAAGTCATTAAGGCTCTTACCTTCATAACCTTTTATCGAAGCCACACCCATTACTTTTGTCAGAAGCACATCTTCTCCAAATGTTTCCGGAAAACGAGGCCATAAGGGTTGCCTTCCCACATCAAGGACAGGAGAAAAATTGTATCTGATACCCGAAGCTCTGACTTCCTTTGCTGTAATCTCCGCACACAACTTTACAAGCTCAGGATTTCTGGTAGCTGCAAGGCCAAGATTGTGTGGAAACAATGTAGAATTGAGAGTAAAGTTTGTTCCATGCACAGCATCAATACAATATAAGAAAGGGATCTTAAGTCTTGTTTCAGTTAAAGACACTTTCTGTATTTCGTTAATCAACTTATGCCACTCTTCTATACTATAAGCATGCTTTACTACATTCTGAATAGAACCAACATAATGCTTTACTATAACATCCCTTAACTTTACCGGATCAACCTTAAGAGGATCGTCAGATGGCTCAGTAATGGACGAAAGTGTGAGATTAGTCATCTGACCAACCTTCTCTTCCAACGTCATTTTAGAAACAAGCTCTAAAACAATTTTGTTTTTATCTCCTTTCTGTGCAACAGATGTAAAAGGAATAATTAAAGAAAGAAACAGGCAACATAGCTGCCTGTCGAATTTATTAATTGAAAACATAAAAGTCTTTTTATAAAAGGTTGTTTTTACTTACAATGCAGAAGCTATTGAGACCATGAGGTCGGCACCCTGTCCCAGCGATGTTCTTTAAGTTTTTCCAGAAGCTCCTTTGACAAACCTTTACCATCACTGACAGCAAGATTACTTTTAGCATGATGAAGCTTCCGCATCCCTGGAATCGTAGTAGCCACATCTTTATTGCTGAGAATAAATCTGAGCGCCATTTCCGGCATCGTCATATCAGAAGGAACTAATGGTTTTAAATTCTCGGCATGTTCAACACTTGAAATAAGATTTTCAGGAACAAAATAAGTGGCTCTCCAGTCTCCTTCAGGAAACTTAGTTTCTTTTGTAAGCAAACCTGTAAGTGTGCCTTCGTCAAATGGTACACGGGCAATTACTCCTACATTGTGTTCCTTACATACAGGGAATAATTCGTCTTCAGGGTTCTGATCAAAAATATTATAAATTACCTGTATACCATCTATTAAGCCAGTTCTAATAGTGTCAATGCAATTAGCAGGTTCCCATCTGTTGACACTTATACCCATTGCCGCAATTTTCCCTTGCGCTTTCAATTGCTCCAAAGCCTTCTGCCATTCTTCATGATGCGCCCATGAATCTTCCCAAACATGGAATTGCTGAAGATCTATTCTTTCCACACCAAGGTTTTTCAAACTCATCTCTGTGTATTTGATGATATGCTCGGCAGGAAAACATTCTTCTAATTTATAATGACTTTTAGATGGCCATTTAAAATTTTTAGGTGGAATTTTTGTAGCGACATAAAGCTTTTTAGAAGCGTTTCTTCTCAACAAATCTCCGAGAATTCTTTCACTCGCTCCTTCTCCATATCCCCAGGCAGTATCAAAAAAATTACAACCTGCTTCTACTGCGTAATCAAGAGAGCTTAAAGTTTCTTTATCATCATTGCCAGTCCAGCCGGCAAGTCCCCACATACCATAACCGATTTCACCGATCTTCCAGCCGGTACGTCCAAATGTTCTGTATTGCATTGTTATTGTTATTTATAATATTTAGAAAAGATCATTATTTATTCAACTGATTATAGCTTACAAAAGCGAACCGTTTGCTATCAGGTGACCATGAAGGCACATTGATCGTACCTTGTCCACCAAACAGCTCCGCCAACACTTCAGGCTTACCTCCGGAGAAAGGCATTAATCTCAAACGAACATGTTTATTGGCAGGATGACCATCCACATCTTTATCGTATGAAACAAAGACCAACCACTTACCGTCGGGAGAAGGGTGGGGAAACCAGTCATTATATTCATCGAATGTCATTTGGGTTTGCTCGCTGCCATCGGGTTTCATTCTCCATATTTTCATTCTGCCTGTTCGCACAGAATTAAAATAGATGTATTTCCCATCGTAAGAATAATCAGGACCATCGTCCAGACCAGCTGCAGAAGTAAGGCGCGTTTCCTTTCCTCCTATTACAGGAATAGAATAAATATCAAACTCACCATTCCTCTCGGCACAATAAGCCAACGTCTTCCCGTCAGGAGACCAACCATGCCAGTATGAAGGGCCTACAGGAGTTACTGCTACAGGAATTCCTCCGGTTATAGGACAAGTATAAATGATAGAATTCCCTGTTTTACTTTCGTGATGACTTATCACCAATTGGGAATTATCAGGGGATATGCCATGGTCATTATTACACTTTGTGGCAAAGCCAGTATTGATTAATTCAGGTTTGCCTCCGAAATTAAATTTATAGATTCTGCCATTGCTGTTGTAAACTAAAAACTTCCCATCTCTTGACCAGTTGGGAGCTTCAAAATGTTCATCTGATTTATAGACCACACTCCTCTTTTTTGTTTCCAGATCATAAACCTCCAGAAAGCTTTCAACCTTTTCTTCCTGAATCTTCAGCACATATGCAGAAGCCATTATGAGAACACAACATCCGACAAAAAGAAATTTCTTTTTCATAAAATCATTAACTAGTACTTATAACTCAAAATCCCACATCTCAAACCCTCCTCATAAAGTAGAAGGAAGAAGTTCCGAAAAAACTACAGAGTCCATTACTTTTTACTTTAAGCTTTATACTTTCTGCTTTCAGCTTTGAACTTATTTCGCGAAGTCATCAAAACTACGCTCACTCACCTTAATAATATTTTTGCTAATAAACTCAGCTCCCTCTTTCGCTCCGTCCAATTGGTTCTTAAGACAACATTCCCATTCAAGCACGGCCCATCCGGAAAAATCATATTGAGCAAGCTTGCTGAATATTGATTTGAAATTTACTTGTCCGTCTCCCAGAGACCGGAACCTTCCTGGCCTGTTTATCCATTCCTGATATCCACCATATACACCTGATCTTCCTGTAGGATTGAACTCCGCGTCTTTCACATGAAACATTTTAATATGTTCATGATAAATATCAATATAATCGAGATAGTTGATTTGCTGTAACAGCAAGTGACTTGGATCATATAGAATCTTTACTCTTTTATGATTACCTGTGGCTTCCAGAAATCTCTCAAAGGTAATACCATCATGTAAATCCTCTCCCGGATGTATCTCATAACAAAGATCAACTCCTGCATCTTCAAAGGCATCCAGAATTGGAGTCCACCTTTTTGCAAGTTCCTTGAAAGTATCTTCGACCTGGTCAGGTTTCCTTTGAGGCCATGGATACACAGTATGCCACATCAAAGCACCGGAAAAAGTAGCATGTGCATTCAGTCCTATGTGCTGACTAGCCTTTGCTGCATATTTTAATTGCTGAATTGCCCAATCAGTTCGGGCCTTATAATTACCTCTTAATTCAAGCGGAGTAAACCCATCAAACTGATCGCTGAGAGCAGGATTAACTGCAACAAGCTGGCCCTGCAAGTGAGTAGACAGTTCTGTTATTTCTAAACCAGCAGTTTTAACTATGCCTTTTAATTCATCAGCATAGGTTTTACTTTCTGCTGCTTTTTTAAGGTCTATACATCTTGTATCCCATGTAGGGATTTGTATTCCTTTAAAACCTAATGATGCCGCCCATTTACAACAATTCTGCAATGAATTGAAAGGTGCCTTATCATCCATAAACTGAGCTAAAAAGATCCCGGGGCCCTTGATAGTTTTCATCTGTATTCTATAATTTTACCCACTGGGCATTTTTACTTCCTGATTCAATAACTGCTTCTATAAAGCGCATTCCCCTGACTCCGTCTTCAATGTCCGGAAAATCAAACTCATCATCCATTCCTTTATGCTTTCCTTGAATCGCTCTGGCAATCTCTTTATAGATATTTGCAAGTGATTCAATGTATCCCTCAGGATGACCTCCCGGAAGTCTCGCTCCGTCCAGTGCAGATTTTGAAAGATAGTTCTTATCCACTCCTGTCCTATATATTTGAACTGGCTCTCCAGCCATTTTAACCAGCAGACTATTAGGTTCAGATTGCAGCCATTCTAAACTACCCTTCTCTCCATAAATTCTGATCTTCAATTCATTTTCCTCGCCTATAGCTATCTGACTTGAAAATAAAACTCCCTTTGCTCCATTATCAAATCTTAATAAAACGCTTGCATCGTCATCAAGCTTTCTTCCTTTCACAAAAGTGGATACATCAGCGCTCACCTCAGAGATCTTTAAGCCGGTAATATATTCGGCAAGGTTTTCAGCATGAGTTCCAATATCTCCGACACAACAACTTATTCCTGCTTTTTCAGGGTCTGTCCTCCAGTCAGCCTGCTTCTGGCCTGAATCTTCAATTCTCGCCGCTAGCCAACCCTGCATATATTCAGCAATTACCTTTCTGATTGGTCCGATCTTTCCACTATTGACAATTGATCTGGCTTCCTTTACCATCGGATAACCAGTATAATTATGCATAAGGCCAAAAGTAAGTCCAGACTGCTTAACCTTATCGCGAAGGATCAATGCTTCTGAATAAGAGAATGCAACAGGCTTTTCACACAAAACATGAAAGCCATTATCCAGAGCCAGCATAGCAGGTTTAGCATGGAGGTAGTTCGGCGTTACGATGGAAACAAAATCCATACGTACATCTTCAGGCAAAAACCTTTCTTGAATAATCATTTCTTCAAAGGAAGCATATGTTCTGTCTGGAGATAAATACAGAGCAGCGCCGGTAGCCTTTGATTTACTTTCACTACTGCTGAATGCCCCGCACACCAACTCTATTTCCCCATCGAGAGATGCAGCCATACGATGGACAGCCCCAATAAAAGCATCCTGCCCACCTCCAACCATGCCCATTCTTATTTTTCTTTTCATCGTCAAATGACTTCCTAATTATTAGTTTAAAGACTGATAGCAATCGGACATAGGGGTCCACCCTATGCTGCCCCCCCTCCGGGGGCGTAATGTAACCTTTGCTATGTTGCATCACTAGCAATAAGTCCTTTATCAATCTACTGTATGTTCTTACATTTTATGTAAGCCAAAATTATTTAACTCTATCTTCTCATATTGTTAAGTTGACGGCCATGTCCTTCAGGAGAAGGGAATAGCCAACTATAATTAATAGCATCCACTTTAACTTTACGCCTTCCGCGCTTTAAGCTTACTTGATTTCTGTCCTCACTTTCTCCAGCAACTTCTTAGTAGCTCTTATCCCAGCATATTCATCAAGTAACTCTCCTTCGTATTCTATACCTATATAACCCTTATAATTAGAGGCCTTGACAAGTTCAAGCATCTTTTTATAATCTATATCTGATTCATTCCCATTTGAATCAAAGTTAAAAGCTTTAGCGCTGACGCCTTTTGCATAGGGCAACATCTCTTTGACTCCTTTGTATCTGTCATACCAATCTATACACGGTGATTCCCAGAGGTCACCCTTCTCTCTTCTCATACAAAAATTTCCAAAGTCAGGCAGGGTTCCACAAAAAGGATTGTTGATTTGCTTTATTACTTCAGCCAATAAAGCTCCATTGGAAGAATGCTGCCCGTGATTTTCGACTATGACATTCACCTTATGATTTGCTCCATATTCAGCAAGTTTACCTAACCCATCAATTGATGCAGCTTTCCATTCTTCATCAGAGCCTGCACCGTGCAGGTTTACTCGAATAGAATGGCACCCCAGAAATTTAGCAGCATCAACCCATTTATAATGATTTTCAACTGCCCTCATCCTTTCTAAAGATACTGTAGAAGACAATGAGCCTTCATTGTCTATCATGATGAGTAAATTTTTTACTCCATTGTCTTTCGCTCTTTGTTTTAAACTTTTCAGATATTCCTGGTCTTTTGCTTTATCTGCAAAGAACTGATTCACATATTCAATCGCGTCCAGTCCGAACTCTTTTCTTGCAACTGAAGCAAAATCAAGCGTTGTAAGTTTCCCTGAAAACATAGCTTTGTGAAGGGACCACTGAGCCAGAGAGATTTTAAAATCAAATGTATCAGCAGCAAATAAAGCTGAAGGAATGGAAGAAAGTAATGTAATTCCTCCTGCAAACACACTTGCTTCCTTTATAAAAGTACGTCTGTCTTTTGTTATCATTGAATCTATAGACTATATCAATCTTATTAATCCTTTTGGTATAATGAATAGGGTGATGTCTTTTTTTTCATCTATTGAAAGGGCCACCCAAAAGCAAAGATCAGGAAGAATGGCAAAAGTGAAACTCCTGATATATGGCTGATGAAATGGCAAGCTTTGACCCAAGCTTTCCTATCAGGTTTGCCCGGATGGCAAAAGTCATTGCAGTCATAGCTAAGGCAATACGGCTTGCAGTAAATAATCTTATGTGATTTGGGAAATCCATTTTTCTTCTTCAATCATTTGAATTTAGAGAAAGAAAAAACTTATTAAAATGTCTCAACTCTTCAAAGTTGCTGATATCTAAGTAAAATTGCAAAACAAAACACTAGTTATCAGAAAGTTAAATAGCCGCCTTTGGCGCATAAGCCTCATTGAGGTAAAAATTAAAATCCTTGCAACACAAAAAGATAGATCTGCTGAGAAAAAAAGTGCTGAGGCATGAGCGTCAAACTAAAATTCTTTGAAAGAAATTATTACACCATTAAAATAAAAAATCCCAACACACAGGCTGGGATGTTTATGACATAAAGAATAAAATTATATGCATCCTCCCCTGTACCTTTCAATGCAAATTATATATACCTTTTTCTGAAGATAATAGGATAACAGTTCGATATACACTATCAGATATCAAACAGGAAAATTTCTAAGATAAACCCTATATGGATAGAGGGAAGGTGAAATGAACAGAGAGGAATGAATGATACAAAACAGCTTAACTAAACTGTTTCTTTCATTTAACCAATATACTGAGTGAGGTAATTAAGTATTTATGTATTGATCAATGTTGTAGTATTTGTATAATATACTAATTCAAACCTCATGCATTCAACTCCCACATTACTTTATAGAAGGTACTTTCAGCGTTTGAAATAGGGAAAACACTGATGATATTGATTTTGGATTTATCAATCTTACTTCCATTAAAGAATTCATGCTTAGAAATAAAACTTTTTAGAGAAAGCTCAAAATCAAACTGATTTATGCTGTTGCCCAGGTTAGTTATAAATGATGTCTTTATCATGGCTATATGTGTTTTTCTTATTTAACCTCTGCAAGCAATATAAGGTTTTCGCACCTTTTATAAGCCCTTTTGTAAAACACCTATCTGAATAGATCTATTCTCTTGCCAAATCACATCTCAATTGTCAGTTGACAGATTAATATTAAGGCACTTCCTTAACTTTTATACTATCAAATTCAGATAATGAGCTATAAAGCTAAGAAGTGACTTCCATAAAAAAATATTTTAATAGATACTCTAAATTTCAACCTCATTGGCATTTAAAATATGCCAAATATTTAACCAGGCTAAACAACAGAAAAATAAAATGATATCACTAACCGTTTTTCCATAAAACTTTTAAACCTAAACTACTTTTATCAATGAAAAACCTGTTTAATCTAAGCTTATTAATTTTAGTTATTTTTTCATCATGCAAAAAAAATGGTAATGATCCCAATCCAGAAAACATCTCATTGGCTTCTCAATACATGCCATTAAAGACTGGAAATTACTTCATATATCAATATTACAGAACTGATATTGCCGGAAATGCAACAAATGGATTAATCGATACCGTCTACATTTCTAAAGACACTGTTATAAATAATCAAAAATTTTATAAGGTCAAAAGAACTCTAAAGCCATATCACAATACAGATATATTTCCCCGACTTTTAGGAGATTCATCCGGATACCTTCTCGAAGCACCAGGAAATATAATTCTTTCAGACCAATTGAACACCACAGTCAGATCCGAAAATCGATATTTCTTAATCAATAGTAAAATCACTTCTATTGATAGCGTCATTACAGTACCGGCTGGAACTTTTAAAACTATTTGCTATACTTCCTATTGTACAGAAAAATTTAATGGTCCGTCAGGGAATAACTATATCTTGTATTCTAAAAATATAGGAATAATTATAAGAGAATGTTTTTACTCCCATGATCCAAGACTAAAAGTTGGAATCAAACTTATAGGCTATCATCTAAATTAACTTTTATAAACTTCCAAGACCTTGGCAAGAAGGGATTGGAAGTTTTACCTAATCCATAAATTCATCATACCCTCCAAGATAAGTAGCAACAAAGAATTTTAGATACTTTTTATCATTTTGTAAGGCAAACATTTGATGAACAAGGGCATCATTTCTTTCACTCAGTTCACTTGCCACCTTCCTCAAAAACCTTTGCTTGTTGGAATTCTTCATGCACATTCCTCTGTAGATCGTCTCATTTTTCATCTTTAATAAATGGAGCTTGAGTTCAAGGTCTCTCTTTTGTTCCATGAGTACCTCATTGTACACTTTTAGCTTATCATCTGCAATTTCTTTTATCCTTGCTTTATCAGAAACCAAAAGGCTTGTTTCAAATTCAAGCAAGGCAAGAAGATCGTTTTTCTTATAAGCCTTGGTAATCTCTTTGCTGATCTCTTCTTTCTCCATCTTTGCGGATTCATCCATCTCTTTATCCGGGTGAAATACTTTTATCAGGTTTCTGTAAATCTCCTTGATAGAGCGCTTACGAATCTCTTCTTTAGCTGCTTGTTTTGCAGCTGTCTTTTTTTGTCCTGCACTTTGATAGCCACCTTCCTCTACAGAACCATTTTTCTCTTCGTCTCCAAGAAAACCATCAAAAAAATTATTAAAGGCTTCATCAAGTTCTGCCTCAGCTTTTAGGTCTTCTTCACTCCAGCCTACTTTCATTTGATTTTCAAACTCCTCAAGCCATTTCCTGATATCTTCATCACTTTCACCATATACCAGCAGACTTTGGCACTCAGCGATCAAAACCTCCAGCAGATCCTTTTTTAAAGCCTTCGAGAGCTTTTCATTCCAATAGTAATTTGATAAGATACGAAGACGTTCTTTAGTAAGGCCGATGAAGTCATTCTGCAAAGGAATTACTTTCTTCCGATATTCATCCTGAGCAATTTCAAGCGCTGCAGACAGGTCTTCCAATTCCTTCTTAAGATTTTTTATTTCTTTAACCTTCTTGTTAAAGGCATTTTGCTCTTTTGAGAGAGATTCTCCTCCTTCCAGATTCCCATCTATTTTTAGTATATCTGCCATACCTTATTTGCTTAAATAAAAATCTTTTGAGACCATTTCCTTTCCATTGATAACCAATGAAAGCTTATGTTCCCCGGCATAATGCTTTCTTGTGGTAAGATCCCGGAACGATTGCTTACGTTTGAAAACGTGCTTTACACCTGAAGCGTAAACATTTTCCGTTATCTTAAATATCTTTTTATTCTGCTTACCATTCGCTTTCATGTAGTAAATACAATACTCTACGCGGAGCTTAAGCGGTTCTTTTTCTTTATGTAGTAGGTCAAAAGAAAAACACAAATCATCGTTAAGAGCAATATCACAATTATCGATTTCGAAATTCTTTACTGCAATGGTTTTGGCAGTGATCAGCCCGAAAAGAGACAAGGCATCAGGATTTGCTTTCTTTAATAAAGTCCGGCTACCATGCTTAATGATCCAATCTGTCTCATCGCACTTTCCCTTCCAGCGCAAAGCTATCTCCAATACCTTTTCAGGATGGTCTTTAGCAATATCGTTTAAGTTGTTTGCTACACTTCTCCTCACAAATTCTGAAGTATCTTTTTTTAAATTTTCAAGAATAGGAAAAATCGGAGAAGGATTTTTCTTTAATGCTGGAATAGCCATTGCCCAAGGTAATCTGGGCCTGCAGCCTTCACTGGCAAGTCTTCTCACATGATGACTCTCATGCTTTGACCAATCAAGCATTGTTTTCATCATCTCCTTAGGATACTTTATTATGAAAGGCCTGATTGCAAATTCGCAGCTGATGATCTGAGTAATGAACTCCATTCCCTTAACAGAAACCTCAAGATGATCTACGCCATACTGCTCAATGATTTCAGGGAAGAACATTAACTCTATACTCGATTGTTTTATATTTTTCTTCTTTAATTCAGCAATCAGTTTACAAGCAGCCGAGATGCATTTATCATAATTTGCTGGCAGGAAATCTTTCAACACAGAAGCAATGTGCTTCATCCGTTGCTTTAGCTCTCTTTGTTCCCACTCTTTGTCATAGATCTTTTTAAGAAAAACTTTTCTGTCAAAATCTTTAATTACAGAGCCTGTAATATCACAGAACTGATCAAAGAATTCTTTATTATAAATATTTTTAAGTAAGTCAGCCATTAATAATGCAATAGGGGATTCAACTTCTTTAACACGTAACTCTTCATGGTACTTAGAAAAATTCTACAATAGAAAAGGGATAAGTATTTCTGCTTATCCCCTTTCTATGATAGATATGAAATACTAATTAATTCTCGGCAGGCTTATGACCTTTAAAGCCGAAGAATGAGATGTATAAATAACAAATAATCGGAATGATCAATGCAAGTTTAAGGTTACCGCCAGTTTCATCAGCTACTGTAGCAAATAATAATGGGAGAATTGCACCACCGACAATTGCCGTGCACAATAAACCAGAAGCCTGGTCTGTATATTTTCCAAGACCTTTAATTGCAAGAGTAAATATTGTAGGGAACATTAAAGAATTGCAAAAGCCTACCAACAACAGAGACCACATTGACAATTCACCATGAGAGAATATAGATAATGTAATAAGAGAAATTGCAAGTAAGGCATATGTACCTAAAACTTTTCCAGGATTAAATTTTGCAAGGATTACTGTACCAAGAAAACGTCCAACCATTGCCGCTCCCCAATAATAAGACACATAATTTCCAGCTTCTTTTGCAGACATTGCCATAACATCTTTCATCTCAAGATAATTGATTATATGACTTCCTATAGCTACTTCCGCACCCACATAAGTAAAGATTCCTATCATTCCGAGAATAAGATGGCGGTATTGCCATACACTGCTTTTCTCAGCAACACCTTCAGTACTGATTTCTCCTTCACCATGACCGATAGCAGGAAGTTTCATTATAAACAAAACTCCCCCAATAATCAAAAGAACTGCAGCTATACTCAAATAAGTCCCTTGTAGGTAAATAAGTTTTGTCTGTTCTAAGAGATTATTAAGAAGGACATTCAGGTTCTCTGGAAGATCCGAGTAGGATTTCAAGCCTTTCAACTCTAAAGGCATTTCTGGGAGATTGGAAAGTATTATATAAGTACCAACCAGAGGTGCAATTGTAGTTCCAAGAGAATTTAAAGCCTGTGTAAGCGTGAGACGAGCAGAAGACGTTTCTGGTGAGCCTAATACAGCCACATAAGGATTACCTGCAACCTGCAATAATGTAATACCTGTTGCAAGTATAAATAACGCCCCTAAGAACAACCCGTAAACTTTCATTTCAGCAGCAGGATAAAAAAGTATACACCCAATAGCAGCAATAACAAACCCAGTAATCATTATTGCCTTATATCCATACTTCTGGACCAATTTGCCTCCTGGGATAGACATAACAAAATAAGCCCCAAAAAAACATAAGTTTATAAGGTTAACCTGAGTATAATTAAGTTTAAATATCACCTTCAGATATGGTATCAATATATCATTAAAACAGGTAATGAAACCCATCATGAAAAACAGAACCATGAGGGAGCTGAGGGCAGTACCATATTTCTGGTTACTGTCAAGATTGGCGGAAGATATCTTCCCCGACGGTGCGCTAATTGCCATTTGGAATTTTGTGTTAGTTACTTGTTAAATAAAGACCATAAATATAAAACTTTTTGCCGGCTTATTATAATTCCCATATCCAAAAAACTTTTCACCCACAGAGCATACAACACTGACAATTAACATATTACCCATAATTAAGTATTAAAATCCCATGCATCTATTATGGTTAGTTTTAATAATCCTATAATTTTTATAATTAAAAAAAACATGTGACTTAATTCAGTGGTACCTGCTCAGAAAAAGCTAAATCGGGTTATTCTACAATTGAAGCCATTAGGCTATAAAGAAAAGTTGATTTGTAAAGAGCTATAATTACTTGCTATTGAGTTTCTTACTGATGCAAAGCTAAAACACAAGTATTAGGGCAGGATTAAGGTGAATCGTGTTGAATTAAAGAACTTGTTGCAAGGCACATCAAATAATCTAAAGCTAATTGAACTTGTCATTTATACCTTTTTCATATCAGTTTATTTTTTACTACATATTCCCCAATCTCCCTTCCCCATAGTTCATAAGACAACTTAGAAGGATGAACACCATCACAGAATAAGTCATTTACAGTTAGTCCCGGATCAATTCTCGGAGACCAGTTTTTATAATTGATTTCCTGATTTATAAAATAAACCTTTTGATGATTTCTGCATATACCCTTCATCGATTTGGAGTAAAGAAACACTAGCCCACCGAATATACATTTAAACAAACTGGAAAATGCCGGGCAATACTTAAGGGGTGGCATTGCAGCTATTACTATAGGACAATTGATATCTCTATTTCTTATTGAGACAATTATTTCAGTGATTCCTTTCTTCCATTGTACCGGACTTTTCAATTCGAAAGCATCATTTGCTCCAAGCCCCATGATAATAAGATCTATAGGCTTTAACGGCAAAAGAGGAATTAATTTCTTATTTACTACATCAGCTGAATAGCCAGAATTAGCAAGGACATCCCAGTTAACTTTTTTACCACTATATTCCTGCAGTGTTTTAGCAATATTACCTGTAAGACCTTCTTCATGATCATCCACTCCAACTCCCGCTACTGTTGATTCTCCTATTGTAACAAGGTTAAAAGTATCACCACTGCCAACAAAACCGGTCCTGTTTTTGACAGCTTCAGGCAAAGCCGGAATTTTTCGCTTCAGGATTTTTCCCTGGATAATTATGACTGGAAGTAGTGGAATACCCAGTAAACAACCAAAAAGATAAATTCCCTGATACATATCGATTTCTTTATTTCCTTCTAAACCTAAATTTAAATTAAAACCGAATAATCACTATAAGGTGCATTTTCAGCCATAAAATTTGAAAATTTGACGGCATAAGAAAATTTACTGTCTGAAGCTATAATGATTCCCAGGGGATAACCGGCTGCGTCAACAACCACAGCACCTGAATCTCCATTTTCTGCAGGAGCAACTATGGTTCCATCGACTTTGTATTTTACAATTGAAAAAAGATCTTTCAGCAAGTACGTATTACCATCGGCATACAATATGGATTTGCTTACCTTATCATTATAAATAACAGCGTTCTGCTCAGTAGACTGCTTGCTTTTAAAGGATACTTCTGTTTCATTCATTGCATCTGAAGCAGCAAGCATTCTCCAGCCTCTGGTTATGTTATGTGATTTATTAAAGTCAGAATAACTTTCTGGAGAATTAAATTCACCTATTCCAATATCAAAATTATCTGTTAAAGCACCGTCAACTAAATAACCTATTATATGATCATTTTCGTTTGCAATCAGTTCAGTGTTTCCTGTATTTGCCCTCCATGTTGTATCTCCTTTGAGCACATGCCAGCAGGAAAGAAAGAAAATTTTATCAGAATCTTTCTTCTTTAAAAGACAGCTCATTACTCCAAACCCATTTGCCCTTGTCAGGTTTCCGACTTCTGCTCCTCCTGCCAGATCATTTGTTACAGGCTCATTATTGATTATATAATTGACAGGCAGAGACTTAAAATCCTTGCCTAATTTCTTTTCAGCATTCTTCTGAACTGATATGTCCTGCACATTTACTTCAATCGCCTTAATCTTCTCTGGGCCTGATTTTATATATCCAAATTCCACAGACCACACACCAGCAGTGGTTTGCAATACCTTCCTTGCCTCTTCGGCAACATCGGGAATTAAGGGGTTATAAATTTCATTCAAAACATCATTTGACGGACGAAAAAAATCTTTTTCCTCTGCCTCTAAGACCGGCTTCCTCTCCGGCTTAACCCCAGCTCCTCTTATTGAAACAAGCTTTTTCAATAAATCAAACCAAAAGGGCGCTCCCAGTGAAAGTGCTATGGCGGTAATTACCAACCCCCAGAAGTTTGAACCAAAGGGATTAAGGGCATGATAAGGAAGTTTAGCTCTTAATGTGTATTTGCCAAATCCTATTTCACTATCCGGAAGATTATCCCAACCGATACCCATAATCATATTTGCACTATCAGCGTCAGCCAACAAAGTCTTATATTTAGCACTATGTGAATCAGAGAAATTATTTAAAAAATTTCCTGAAGACTGAGAAGAAGAATCACGGGACTGTACAGCCATTGATATCACTTTATCCCTTGTAACCTTATCAGCCGAAAGCTTTCTGGTAATTGCAATACTGTCAACATTAAATATGATGGCAAAAATAAATCCCACAAGGAAGAGTATCCATTGAATCTTGCGTTTGTACCAGCCACTTGCCCTATCCATTGTATCATCAAACCAGCTTTCGAGCTTCTTCTTAAATAGAATTTCATCACGGCCGGAATCATTATATAAATTGGTCAATTGCTTCAACGTCTCCTGCTGAATTTGACAGGTATTAAATCTGAGACAATAATCAATCTGCTCTGAAACAGTTTTCCCTGCACCTCTCTCCTTCAATATACATATTATAGTAGTTGCAAAATTCTCAGCTCTCAAATAAGAAGGAAGCTGGCTTTCTGTAAACCTATTTTTTACAACTTCAAGTTTAGAAAGGTACTTTATTGAAGGATATTGATAAAATCTTTGAGCAAATGTGATTGGCTTGTTCTCTCCTTTACCTAAAACTTTCCTGGCGAGCAATTTAATACTAACTCCTAAGGATTCTTCCTTAATAAAGCTATCCATCAACATTCTATTAATGGCCCTATAGAGCACTTTTGACCTCAGGGCCAACCAGGTAGAAACTATTTCTCCAATTACTGTGACAAGGAGACTGTACAATAAATAAATGAACACAAGGCCGAGAACTACATCTAACGCTACTGAGTTAAACATTTGGTTGAAATTTAAAAATGTTAAAAATTATATTAAAGACTTCTTAAAAATAGCACTGAACACTATCGTTCTAATGCCCTCAAAATCAAGCTAAAAATAAAGAAAAACTTTAAGTATTTACAAAAAATGATTTATAAAAATATTACTTATTCTTCCCAGAATATTTGACAATGAATAATTTCTAAATTCAATTCAACTTTGCAATAACTTTTCTTATATAATACATATTTGCCCAGAATATTCCCAAGGCAAGTAAAAAGCCGCATACAGCCATTGTTGTAGATGAACTCAATAATAAAGATGTTATAGGAGAAATGAGCAACATATCTACTACAAGGACTACAGGAATAAGAAAGAATATCAAATTGGACTTGTTCATACAATAATCTGTTTTAAAAACTACTCAGTGAAAACACTAGGGTACCGCACAATTCCTGCAGCATCATTCAAGGCATATCTTTTTAATTCCAATGCCATAAATACGTCATCCGGCACATCAAATGGACATTTAACATTCCATCTTGAGGCATTCATAAAACCAAATTTCTTATAGTACTGCGGATGACCTAAAACTATAACGGACTCAAAACCTAATTCTTTTGCTTTTTCCATACCATATTTCAAAAGCCTTGACCCAATACCTTGTCTCTGGACTTTCGGGAGCACGGAAAGCGGAGCCAATACAAGTGAATCTTTAGTTATTCTCCCCTCAATTTTCACCTTGGTAAAAAGAATATGACCAGCTATATGATTATCCAATTCCGCGATAAGAGACAATTGAGGAACAAAAGCCTCGGTATATCTAAGTTTATGAACAAGTATATGTTCTTTGTGATTAGAAAATTCAGCATTAAGAAAAGCCTCCTGAATAAGATTTTCTGTAACTGCATAATCATCTTGAATTTCTTGTCTGATATTCATAAACACAGAGGCACATCTTTTCTGCAAACAAGCTACAAAAAAAGCACGAAAACTTCCGTGCTGTATTAATAAAATGATAAAGCCTGCTGAGATTATTTTACTGCCTCAATGTACATTAAGTGATTTTGTGTATCACAAATTACTATAGCTTCCATACGACCGTTGGATATGATCTGATAATAACCATCAGAGTGAAAAACATTATAATCCCTTCCGGATCCATATTCCATCGCCATAGTACGAATATCTTCATTGAGGCTCCTTTCCGGGTTGAAAATTATAGGTCTACCATCAAGAAATTTACTTTTCTCAATTTTAGTAAGTTTCAATAATGACGACCTGCTGATCGGCAAATTATTCGTAAGCTTGAAACCATTATTAGGTATTTTTACAATTGCTATCATATGACTGACTTTTTCTGTAGTCTTATATTCCTGATAGAATTGATAAACAACATCGTACTTCTCATTAAAATTGAAAGCCTGCAATATCTTGTTATCAGGTCTTTTTAACTTTGTAATGTTCTCATTTTTAAATGAACACCCAGTGAGAAATAATAGAAATAAATAAAAACCTGCAAAAATTAACCTCATAATAAAACACCATAACCAAATCCATACTAAAAATGGCTGCTGATTCCTTTGTATGCAATTACAGATGCATACATCATTCGTAAGCCAGTTAACGCTGATTTAAAATAACAATTCTGCCTCGCAGAGTAAGTTTAAACGGCATAGCCCAACCTAAGTTTCACTTCAGACTGTAAATTCAGATTAAACCCCAAACAACAAATTGGCTTTGAATATATTTAACTCAGCTCTCGTTCATTTCAATTTTAGTAGTTCATGATAAAGCTTATGTGCTAATTCATTCTGCATGGAATAAAACTCAGAAATTTCCAGTTTACAAAACCCTTCTACGCATTGCACATAAAGATTTGCAACAGCTTCACGATCTGCCTTCTTAAAGTTCATCAAATCAAATATTGCAACATATAGGTCCAAATAATAATATCCGGAAGTAAAACCAGCCTCTTGCTTGCTGGTAATTAATTTATTTGCTCTTAAATCTGCTTTTATTAAAAACAGTATAAGATTTTCTGAGTCAGAAATCAATATATCCATAGCTGATGTAAAAATTACTAATACAAAGCTAAAAATATATTTTAAACAACAAAGCTTAGAATATAATTTTCAACTAATTAACTTCTTTTTTATAACTGTACCCAAAAATATGAGGATGCTAACTAATGAAATAAGAGCATTTATATGCGAAAAACTTTTTCGCACTAACATATAAATTCTTCGAAAGAAAATAAACAAAAGCAACCTGACCACAAGCCGATTATCTTTATGGCGGCCTGAAGCCCTTAGTCCACCTCATAAATTGTCAAGCATCCCATTCATTTTTTTGTATATTAGCAAGAACAAAAATTAATAATCTATGAAATATATTTACACATTAATTATTCTTCTCTCATCGACCAGCATATTTGCACAGCAACAATTTTTAAACAGTGATTTTGAAAATTGGAAACATTATCCTAGCTCTACTCCAGGTTTTTCCAGCTATGATCAGGCAGATCATTGGGCTTCCGGAAACGATCTTCTTACTTTAGCTTTTGGAGTACAACCTCCGACTGAAAAAACAACAGATGCTCAAAGCGGAACTTATGCTGTTAAACTAACTTCCAGAACTGCTTATAACCAACTTGCAGCTGGAAATTTATTCCTTGGCACCTTCCAACTGAACCTTACGAATTACCCAGCCAGTGTTAAATTGGGAAGTCCATATACAGACAAACCATCTGGTTTTAATGTATATTACAAATATAGTCCTGTAAATGGCGACTCTTGTTCTATTGAGTTTTATCTGTTTAAATGGAATTCTGCAAGCAACCAAAGAGATACCGTTGGATATGGTTATTTTAAAACAAACCAAACAGTTAGTAACTACACCTTACTATCAGCACCGATAACATACATAAAGGATGTAACCCCTGACTCAGCTACAATGGTATTCTCCTCTAGTGGCGGATGGAAACAACTTAAAGGCCAAGCTGGAAGCACTCTATTCATTGACAATCTTTCTCTTGATTTTATAACCCTTTCAACAACTAGTCCACTGGCAAATACAGGAGCAACTTTATTTCCAAATCCAGCAAAAGACATTGTCCAGTTAAACAACGCTCCTTTTACATCTGGCACAATGTACTTCTATAATAATCAGGGATCAATTGTTTCAACCAAAGTTTGGAACAGCGCATCCTCATCATCAATCAGCGTGTCTGATCTGGCTCCGGGATATTATACTTGCAAAATTGTAAGTGAAGAACAGAAATCATTTTCAACAAAGCTTATCATTACTCAATAATTTAAATAGGTACTTTAAAAATGTAACGTCCAGCTTTTTGCATACTGTTATTTCCTCATAGAGGAAAATTTAGCGTCTTAAGTTTGGATAGGTATATAAACAAAGAACTCCGGCAAGCCGGAGTTCTTTGTTTATCACATATAATAGTCCTAATAACTATTTCTTCAAATCTTCAGCCTTTACTCCGATGTGTAACTCATTTAACTGAGCATCACTAATAGGAGAAGGAGAATCAATCATTACATCTCTTCCTGCATTATTTTTTGGAAATGCAATAAAGTCTCTGATAGAATCAACACCACCAAACAATGAACATAACCTGTCGAAGCCAAATGCAATACCTCCGTGTGGCGGAGCTCCATATTCAAATGCATCCATTAAGAACCCAAACTGAGCTTTTGCTTCTTCAGCAGAGAATCCAAGAATTTCAAACATCTTCGCCTGAAGATCTTTATTGTAAATTCTAATAGAACCTCCACCAACTTCAACTCCGTTGATTACCATATCATATGCATTCGCACGCACCTGGCCAAGGTTAGACTCCAGCAATCCGATATCCTCTGGTTTTGGTGAGGTGAACGGATGGTGCATTGCAAACCATCTTTTCTCTTCTTCTCCAAACTCAAGCAATGGGAAGTCTACTACCCAATGGCATGAGTAAGTGTTTTTATCTCTCAGCCCAAGTCTCTTTCCCATTTCAAGCCTAAGCTCACTCAATGCAGATCTTGTTTGTTTTGCATCACCAGATAAGATCAAAAGAAGATCACCTTTCTGAGCATTTAATTTCTCTGCCCAAACCTTAAGATCTGCTTCTCCATAAAATTTATCTACAGAAGATTTTATAGTACCGTCCTGGTTAAGCTTCACATATACTAAGCCTTTAGAACCGATCTGAGGTCTCTTTACAAATTCTGTTATTTCATCCAGTTCTTTCCTTGTATATTCGGAACAACCTTTTGCTGCAATTCCTACTACAAGTTCCGCCTGATCAAACACATTGAAACCTTTGCCTTTCGCAACGTCCGTTAGCTCAACAAATTTCATTTCAAAACGAGTATCCGGCTTGTCATTTCCATAGTATTTCATAGCATCAGCATATGTCATTCTTGGAAATGGAGGTAAATCGATGCCTTTAACTGTCTTAAACAGATGTCTGATCATTCCTTCAAATGTATTCAGAATATCTTCCTGAGTGATGAAAGACATTTCACAGTCTATCTGGGTAAATTCAGGCTGACGGTCCGCTCTTAAATCTTCATCCCTGAAACATTTCACAATCTGATAATATCTGTCAAATCCAGAAACCATCAGTAATTGCTTGAAAGTTTGTGGGGATTGAGGCAGTGCATAAAATTCACCAGCATGCACTCTTGAAGGTACTACAAAATCTCTTGCTCCTTCAGGAGTCGATTTAATAAGTACAGGAGTTTCAACTTCAAGAAAATTAAGGCTGTCCAGGTATTTTCTTGCTTCGATAGCAATTCTGTGTCTCAGCTCAAGATTTTTTCTAACGATATTTCTTCTAAGATCCAGATAACGGTATTTCATTCTAAGATCCTCACCACCATCAGTTTCGTCCTCGATAAGAAAAGGAGGTAATTTTGCCGGGTTTAAGATATTTAGATCAGAGACTTTTATTTCAATATCTCCGGTAGGCATTTTGTCATTTTTAGCAATACGCTCTATAATTGTTCCTTTAGCTTCGAGAACAAACTCACGACCAAGACTCCTTGCAGCCTCCACAACCTTTTTATCAGATTTACCCTCTTCAAGTATCAACTGAGTAATACCATAACGATCTCTAAGATCAATCCAGATCATTCCACCCTTGTCTCTGATTTTTGCAACCCAACCGGTAAGGGTAACCTCTTTTCCCACATCCGATATTCTTAACTCTCCGCAAGTATGAGTTCTAAGCATAAGAAATATTGTTTTTTATTGAGCTGCGAATTTAAAAATTAGTTTGTTCCTTTTTATAAGGAGTAGGTCATTATTTTCAGGAAAGGAGTTAAAATAGACCTTCTTGTCATTTCATAATTTAAAATCACTGGCCTTTTTTCCAGAGAAAATTATTTAACGATAAAATCAATATCACTTAGAAAAGTAAACTAATCAGGCAAAAATTACCGTTAATTTTTAACTTGCACCAAGTTTTGTATAACCCATATGAAAATCTTCTCATTTCTATTAATTGCTCTACTTACCGGATTTACCGGAAAAGAACCGAAATTGGTTCAGACCAAGTTGGTTGATGGTATTTCTATCGGTCTTCCCAAGGATTTTTATGTAATGACGGACGATGATATTGCTACAAAATATCCTTCTACTAAAAAACCGCTTGCGATGTATACCAACATAGACAGAATGGTAGATTTTGGCCTTAATGTAACCAAGTCAAGAATTCCGGGGACCGACCTTTCTGTGATTAAGGATTTTTATAAAGCAACCATCCTTCAATCATATGATAAGGTGACTTTTATTCAGGATACAATAATTCCGGTCAATGGTAAAAGATTAATAGCTTTTGAATTTATTTCTTCTTCGGAAGGCACAAAAAAATACTCTTTTATTCAATATGCCCTTGTAAATGGATTTATCTACATATTCAATTATACTGCTCCGGAAAATCTCAAAGCACAATGGCAGCCGGTAGCAAGAGAGTCTATGAATACAATTCAAATAGAGCCTAAAAAGCTTTATGATGTTGAGCCGGCAAATCCTAAAGAACCTGTTTTAAGAGGAAAGGATGCCAAAGAAGTGCTTAAAGATCAAAACGCAAGAAAGAAAAAAACAAAATAGTGGAGCTTTCGGTTTATAGTGACGCCCATTTTATGAAGGAAGCCTATAAGGAGGCTTTACTTGCTTTTGAAGACAATGAAGTACCAGTGGGCGCAGTGGTAGTTTGCAAAAATAAAATTATAGCTCGTGCTCACAACCAGACAGAAAGACTGAGCGATGTAACAGCACATGCAGAAATGATTGCGATTACTTCAGCTCAAAATTTTCTCGGAAGCAAATATTTAAATGAATGCGAGCTCTATGTCACACTTGAGCCTTGCGTTATGTGTGCAGGCGCACTATATTGGAGTCAGATGAAAAAAGTAATAATTGGAGCACCAGATCCAAAGCAGGGCTTTTTAAAAACCGGTGTAAATTTGCTACACCCTAAAACTGAGCTGGTGAAAGGTATAATGGAAAAGGAATGTAGCGATCTGCTTGTGGAATTTTTCAATAAGCTCAGAAATTAAATTAAATTTGAATTATCTAAATCAAATAAAATAACCTTAATAATTTAATATGGCATTTGAACTTCCGGCTTTACCATATGCACCAGATGCATTGGAGCCACATATTGACAAAGCTACTATGGAAATTCACCATGGAAAGCATCATCAGGCTTATGTTACAAACCTTAATAAGGCTATTGAGGGTACAGAGCTGGCAAGCAAATCTTTGGAAGAAATTCTGAAAAATATCAGCAAAGCTGCCCCTGCTGTTAGAAACAATGGTGGAGGACACTACAACCACTCTTTATTCTGGACACTTCTTTCTCCAAAAAGCACCGGAAAGCCTTCTGGTGAACTAGCCGCTGCAATTGACAAAAAATTCGGCTCTTTTGATAAATTCAAAGAGGAATTCAATAATGCAGGAGCTACAAGATTCGGCTCAGGATGGGCTTGGCTTATTGTTACAGATGGCGGTGAGTTAAAAGTAACTTCTACTCCCAATCAGGACAATCCTCTAATGGATGTTGCTGAAGTAAAGGGATTTCCTTTATTAGGACTTGACGTCTGGGAACATGCATATTATTTAAAATACCAAAACAGAAGACCTGAATATATCGGAGCATTCTGGAATGTGGTAAACTGGGAGGAAGTCGCTAAAAGATTCAGCGAAGTTTCTAAGCAGGTAGCTGTGAAATAATTATAAAATTCTAATCAAAAAAACAGAGGCTTACCGGCCTCTGTTTTTTTTTGGTAAATAACCCTGATGAATTAAATTCTCTCACTTCACTTCCTTCATCTCAATTACCTCAGAATTATTTACCTCATCCAAATTGTCAAACTCTCCGTCATAATAAACTTTAGCCTCACCGTCTTTCTTCTTCTTCACTTCCATGGCTTCAGTTTCCGTTTCATAGAAATAATCAAATTTGCTCTTGTCTTTCTTCCGTTCGTAGTTATACCCTTCCAAATCATCCGCATATTTGACTTTTTTCTCATCCTTCCCTGACTCTTCAGATTTAAACCTTAGGTTGTCATCTTTATACTTAACCCTTTTTTTATCTTTATGAGTTTCAGACTCATAATCCAGCTTTCCTCCATTCCATTTTAAAGGGTCATCTTCAGACTCTTTAAAGCTATAAGCTTCTTCATCGTTAAGATAATCCGGTTCAACTATCTGGGATGATTCATTTTGTAAATATTCTTTATTTTTCAACGAATCTTCGA
Organism: Bacteroidota bacterium; assembly: GCA_023428135.1. Lineage (GTDB taxonomy): Bacteria > Bacteroidota > Bacteroidia > Cytophagales > Cytophagaceae > Sporocytophaga. Next base: position 104,842 of record JAEYZG010000010.1, read on the forward strand.
AAACACATTCATTAAGCGAAGAAACTACTGTAGTATCGCCTCCATATACGTAAGCATATGTCTCCGCATAGGGATCAACATCACTTTCGGTCCTTACCTGATCAATTGCTCTTGAATAAGCATGATCATTTTCAAGGTAGTCCGCTTCACCTTTTGGGCGGAACTTGCCTCCGGAATTTTCAACTCCCACAATATCGGCCCTTTTTACCATTCCTTCCGGACATTCCTGAGCGTAAGAAATTGACAGAAATCCTAAGGAAACTGCACAAACCAACAATTTTTTCATCATTTCTATCTTTTGTCTCTATCTACTTAAAGAAACGGAACGAGGGCAATTATGGTTCAATATTGCACATTATATTACATTCGAATGACACTTAAAATACTCAAATTAAAGTGTTTTTAAACTATTATAAGTCAATTTATAGACTTTGCTTGAATGAATATTACATAAATATTTTCTCGTAGGGTTAAATGGTTATTAGGGAGTCGGAACAAAATGGGTGGTCAAAGGTTCTAGATACATCTGCTTTAATTCATTTATTTTACAGTTTCAAATTTGCCGGGAAGTTTTAGGGATCTTCCCGGTTTTATTTTTTCACCCAATGTTAAATTTTTGTTAAGAAATTCTGAAGCGTGTCAGTTTTATAGATATTTTTAATCAGACCTGTGGATAATTCTCTTTGAAAAAATTCTACCAATGCAGAATGTGAACAATTAAGTGGAAAAACCACCTCAAAAAAGCATGTAACAAGCAACACGCACATTTCATCTTTTTGTAGAATAAAATCTTATACTTTTAAGAAAATTTACGCTGCTTTATGGAATTGAAAGCTACCCTTAAAGAATTGATGGATACTGCCGGAAGCAAGGCTTCTGTTGATGTGGTTCTGAAAAACGGCAACATACTTCTCCGAAATTTCCACATTGTGGAATTTGATGAAATCAAAAGTTTATTAAAAGGAATAACGATGCAGGAACAATACACTTCGTTAAAAGAAAAACGAAACCCTGTTTATTGCTTTTTCCGAATTGATGAAATAAAAGAAATTGAAATCGCGGAACTAGTGCGAGTTTAATACTTATTGAACCTTTCCAAAATTATATTACCATCTCCATCTAGAATCAAAAACTGATATGAGCCCTTGGGAAGACCGGTAATATTTATTGAAATAGTGTTACAACCCACTTTCAATTCTTTCCAGAAAGAGGTTCTGACCTCTCCAATAATATTTACAATTCTAAAGTTTACCATGCGGACACCATAGACTTGTAATTCTATTTCAATTTGGTGATTCCCAAAATTACTTTTACTCACTATCAACTCTGACCCTTTTACTTCCATAGTAAGATATTTTATGAAAGTAAATATGGTCAGAAATCATTAACTCATGATTAGAGTACCATTAAGATTGAATAATTTCTATTCAGAATAAAAAACACGTTTTACCCGCTGACCCACACTGGTTAATATTTCATAAGGAATCGTCCCTATAACTTGGGAAAGATCATTTAAAGATGGTTTTTTACCAAAAACTACCACTTCATCTCCTTCTCGAGCATTTGTGTCTGTGATATCTATCATACACATATCCATACAAACATTCCCAATTACAGGGCATAGTTTATCTTGAATTAGGACCGTTCCTTTTCCGTTGCCAAAGCGTCTGTCGTATCCATCCGCATAGCCAATTGCTATTGTACCGATACGAAGATCTCTTTCTGCTATTCCCTTGCGACCGTAACCAACAGTTTCCCCTTTTTTAATTTCTTTAATCTGGGAAATAATGGTTTTTAATGTACCGACTGGTTGTAATTGATCTTGCAACAATCCTCCCGCTTCAATGCCATAAAGTCCTATGCCCAATCTTACCATGTCCATTTGGGCTTCAGGGAAACGAATAATACCAGCACTATTCAGCGCATGCCTCAAAAAATCATAGCCTAATTCTTTCCTCAAATGCTCAGCAAAAGCCTTGAATTTCTTGATCTGAGATTGAGTAAACTCATCATGAACTCCTTCATCTGCACCAGCAAGATGAGTAAAAACGCTCGCTACCTTGACGTTTGTCGCATTTCTCAGTAATGAGACAAGATCCTTAAGGTCCTTTTCTTCAAATCCAAGCCTACGCATACCGGTATCAAGTTTCAAATGTATTTTGGATGCAATATCATTGGCTTTAATAAAGTCAAGATAATCTTTTAGGATCTTGAAGCTATATACTTCAGGCTCGAGATTATATTGAAATAACTTGTCAAAAGTACTAAGTGAGGGATTCATTACCATTACAGGTAAACTTATTCCATGCTCCCTCAATGCCACACCTTCATCTGCATAGGCGACTGCTAGATAATCTACTCTGTGAAATTGCAAAAGATTTGCAACCTCAAAACTACCACTTCCATAGGCAAATGCCTTAACCATCACCATAATCTTGGTACCATGCTCCAATCTTGATCTGTAGAAATTTAAATTGGAACTCAAACTATCCAGATTGACCTCAAAGACAGTACCGTGTACTTTTTGCTGAAGTCTTTTAACGATCTCTTCAAACTTGAAAACCCTGGCACCTTTTACAAGAATAATTTCTTCATTGAAATCAGCAGACCGCATATCAGAAAGGAAGGATGCAGTATCTGGGAAAAAGGAGGATTTAACCTTTATTAGGTCTGCATTTTTGCTAACCGTAGGTCCAATACCAATCAGTTTCTTAACCCCCTTGCTTAACAACAAATCTCCAATTGCTGCATATAGATTTTTTTCATCACGACCAGTCTCAAGCAAATCAGAAAGTATGACAGTCTTTTCATCCTTTTGCTTTTGCTGATCAAGAAAATTTAAAGCAATGGTTAATCCGGCAAGGTCATTATTGTAAGTATCATCTATAACATAACAACCATTGATTCCCTCTTTGAGCTCCAAACGCATTTCAACTTTCTGCAGCGCATTCAACCTTGATTGAATCTCCTCTGGTTTCACATCCAGATAAAGTAATACAAGAATACAATGCATTAAATTTTCCAATGAAGCCTCGTCGGAAAAGGGAAGTGTCAGATTCAGAAAAAGTTTATTATAAATAGCCTGAATTCTGATAGTGTTACCTTCAGAAACAAGGTCTTTGATTACAAAATCACCCGTTCGTTTAATTGACCAGGTAATATTTTTAACCTCTGGCAATTCTGTTTTTATGAGATTTGCAATATCCTTATGGTCTGCACATGAGAAAATTACCTTGGAGTGCTTAAATAGGCTCAGTTTTTCCTTAATCTTTTCTTCTCTTGAAGCAAATCCTTCATCGTGGGCCGGGCCAATATTTGTAAAAATTCCTAGTTCTGGTTTAATAACCGGTTCAAGACGACCCATCTCGGCTGGCTTCGAAATTCCTGCCTCAAATATTCCTAGCTGGTGCTGATCATTTATTTCCCATACCGACAAAGGCACGCCTACCTGTGAGTTATAACTTTTAGGACTCCTAACAACATTGTAATCCTTACTTAAAAGCTGGGTAAGCCATTCTTTAACAATTGTTTTTCCATTACTGCCTGTAATTCCTATAACCGGCAATGTAAACTCATTTCTGTGAAACTCTACAATTTGTTGCAATGCACAAACTGCATTATCCACCAGAATAATATTACAATTTTGAAAAAGAGTTAAGTCTTGAGGAACTTTTTCAATAATAAAATTTCGGATTCCCTTATGGTATAACTCACCCATAAACTTATGACCATCATGATGAACCCCCTGAATAGCAAAAAATAAGGAGGATGATGGAATACTGACCTTTCTGCTGTCGAGAAGGAGGTATTCAATAATAGAATCTTCAGAGTGGCAAATTAATGAACCTGCCACTATGTCCAGAATTTGATTGATTTTGAGCATATCTTAATGAGACAAAGTCCCAACTTCAGAAATTCGTTCCGTCAATCTCAAAATTCTTTTATATAGGAAAATTAGTACAAAGCCAGCAATCATAGTAAAGATGCCTAAAATTAAGTAGGCATAAACAACATTGGACCCTTTTGAGAAAAAGGGGAATATAAAGGTGATGATAAAAAACATCCTGAAAAAGGTGCTGATAACATTAAACATACTATTTACTCTTCCTGTCAATTCATTCGGAATTAAATTGAACAAATAAGAGACCCTGAATATTCGTGATCCTGCATTTGTAAATCCAGTAACCATAGATATGCCCAAAAACACAAATACATTTTGCGTAAACGAACAAACAAAAAATGCAATTGCCGTCAGAAAGGTTAAGATCACAATAGATCTTGGGATAGGCATTCTGCTCAATAGCGTATTAATGATAATACCTGAAACAAGGGAACCCGCGGCATATAATAATTCAGAAAGACCAAGAATATCACCTCCTTCCTGCAAATGATGACTGATATAGAGTGGTCTCAGACTAAATATTTCAACCAGGGTAACTATGAATATAGAATAAGAACACATACCAAATAATAAAACTAATTTATTACTTACAAGGTAGTCATATCCTGATTTCAATTTCTCCTTCAAATCCCCTTCTTCCAGATGAGTTATATCTCTGGAAGGTTTGTGCTTAATAAAGAGAATCATAATAAAAGAAGCAATATAAGTTAGGCCATCCATAAGGAAAATTTCATGGAGCTCCCATTTTGCAATATGAATTGGAATTTCAAGATTCAGGAATGGAATAGTCTGCACAGTATCAACCCCTTCAAGGAGCAAGGCACCCAAAGCAGCTGCCCCAATGGAGGTGGACTGTCCAACTATTTCAATATACGAAGTAACCTTTGTATAGTCCTTAGGATCGGTTATTTCCTGGGCAAATGCATATAAATTAGGATAATGAATATGATACCCGAAAAAAGTAATGGTAAATACCAGCATAATCAGGGCTCCGGGCAATATGCCTTCCTTAAAGCCCAAAGAGGCAACAGAAAGAATTATTAACCCTTCAATGAAGTTGGTGCCAAGGAAAACGTCTTTCCTGTTAAATCCGTCAACTAAAGCTCCGGCATATAATCCCCAGAATAATGACCCTAATGTTACTGCAGCGAAAAATGCAATAAACAAAGATGACTGATTTTGCTGAGTAAAATACCAGGGAATAGAGAGCATGGAGATACCCTGTGCGAACCCTGAGATTCCATTGGAAATAAAGAGTAGGGTTAAAGCTTTCTTATTTTTCAATTTTTTAACTTAATTCGTAAAATTAGAAAAATGGGTATCACAAAAAAAGAAAAAGAGTTCGGTCTTAACGAAATATTTCAGAAAGTTTCTTCTTTTTGTGCCTACCGGGAAAGATCCAAACAGGAAGTTCTTGACAAATTATACGGGTTAGGTGTTTCTCCGGATATAGCGGATATAATAATTTTAAGATTAATCGAAGAAAACTTCCTTAGCGAAGAAAGATATATTCGCAGCTTCACAGGTGGAAAATTTCGACTAAAAAACTGGGGAAGAAACAAAATCAAATTTACTCTTTCAGGAAAAGGTATTTCAGAAACAGAAATTGAAAAGGCCTTAGACGAACAGATAGACGAGGAAACCTATAGAAAAACTTTAAAAAAACTCCTTGAAAAAAAATTTGCTTCAATAAATGAACCTGACATTTTCAAAAAACAGCAAAAAGTGGCTCGGTATGGAGTTTCAAAAGGATATGAAGGGGAATTGGTTTGGGAAACAATCAATGAGATTGCTAAATATTAAAGTAAAAAAGAAACCCATGCTAAATACTGTTTCCTTGATTTTAGCACGGGTGAAATAACAATTTGAATATCTTTTACAGGATAAGCACCACTTCAAGTTATTTAATTACCAAAAGTTCCGCATTAACAGGAACATTGTTAATTGAATAATTTACCATATAAATTCCTTTGGCAAGATCTGTAGTGTTAAAGGTTTTATGTATAGTAATATCCTTTTCTTCTGCAAGCACAGCTACTTCTCTCCCCATAAGATCAAAAAGAGAAATTTTCACATCTGATGCTTCTTTGAAAGAAATATCCAATGAAACTTGACCTTCGGATGGATTTGGATAAATACTAGAAGAAAGAATTGTAGAAAAAGCGGGACTAATTGCATCAACAATACAGGGGGTGTCATTGCTATACCTCGTTCCAATTGCTAGGTTATCAAATGAAACTGTCCCAGAAAAGGGATCGCAAACATCTCTATCCATGCAATAATCAGCACCTGCACCGCCATTTATTATGATATTAAGACCAACTATATTATCCCAGTTCTTAATTTCATAATCATGACGACCACTAAAAACACCACATGGCTTTTCAAATAATTCGTAAATAGCTTCAGAAAAATCTACAGTGACTTGTCTAGTTTCACCTGCCTGAATCAATACACTTCCATGATCAAAGGAAGTTGCAGTTATAGTATCCAACAATTCAATTGGGCAATTCAGATCGGCAGGATAATCTCTATCTACCAATTTTAAACGAAAAAAAACACGAATTGTCTTATCTCCATTATTGGTAACATCTACGCTAACTTTTTTATACTCGCTAATATCTATTTTGCAAGGACTGCTTAGATATAAATTGAAACCTAAAAATTCTTTATCCGCATTAGTAGCAGTTACTACTAATTCCCCCCCGGCTTCTTCAATTTTTGTATAAACGACTCCCTTATTCCCATTTCTATCTATATCTGGGCCCCATCTTTCTGATATAGAATTAGCAATTTCACCATCGTTAAAATTGTCAAAATAACCATTAAGATAAATAGAAGATTGTCCATAACATATTGTAGCACAAACCAATGCAAAACCAAAAAGTATAACTTTTTTCATAAATCAGTAAATTTTAAAAATGTTGAATCCATAATAGTAAAACTAAAAAAACAGATATAAACTCTAGTTTCATTTATTACGTGATTCTCTTATAAAAGAGGTAAAAATTGCAATGAAATTAAGAGTTAAATACTTCTGAATATACTAAAGTTTTGCCTAAAATCCCAGCATTTTAATTGCTGTTATCGCAGCTTCATCACCTTTATTTCCATGTTTCCCCCCTGCTCTGTCCAATGCTTGTTGCTGATTGTTGGTGGTGAGTACTCCAAAAATTGCTGGCTTGTTGTATTTCAAGCTTACTTCTGTAATACCATAAGCGACTGCATCACAGATAAAGTCAAAATGCCTTGTATCTCCTTGTATAACACAACCTAATACAATCACCGCGTCAATTTCATCATGCTGAGCCATCCATTGAGCACCAAGACTAAGCTCAAAAGAGCCCGGAACAAGCTTTTTAATAATATTCTCCCTTTTTGCTCCATGCTTCAGCAAGGTGTCTAAAGCACCGGCATAAAGTGATTCTGTAATTTCAGAATTCCATTCAGCCACGACCACACCAAATTTTTTACTCGATATGTCAGTAATATTCTTTCCTGTATGACTGCTAAGATTTTTAAGTGATGTTGCCATATTCTAATAATGGTTAAAATTAAAAAGGGACAAGACGAACGTCCTATCCCTTTAATATTTTTATAGTCGAATTAATTATTTTACACGTTCCAGGTCTTGCTCAAGATACTTCTTAGCATCCATTACCTCAGAAGACTTAGGAAAATCCTTAATAAGCTTCTCATATTGTTTAGCCGCATCTTCAAAGTTTTTTGAAACTTCATATGCAAGGGCCAATTTCATAAGATAAGAAGGCGTGTACTGCTCGTTTGCCTTGTAATCTGCAGCTTTTTTGTAGTAAGTAACAGCATTTTCGAAATCTTTAAGCTCCATGTAAGCATCACCGATAAGGCTGTATGCTCTTGGCTGAACCAATAAATCATTCGCATTGAATTCTTTCAGATGAGAAATTGCATCTTCAAACTTTCCTTTTTTCAAATAAGCAACTCCAACATAGAAATTAGCAAGATCTCCGGCATTAGTTCCGCTGAATTCATCGGCAACATCAAGAAGCCCCGGGGCATTTGGACCCGAACCTTTTAGTGCTCTGTCCAGAGAATCTTCTTCAAAAGCAAGAACAGAAACAAACATTGCATTCTGCGCTTCTTTATTCTGACTGCTCTTCTGTTGATTGTAATAGAAATATCCGGCACCTGCAAGTACAGCTGCACCAACTATCCCGAATAAAACGTTTTTGTATTTATTTAGAAAATCTTCAGTCTGACCAAACTTGTTTGATACCAATTCCGGATTTTCTGCTACCGGCTCACCTTTGCTTTCCTTTAACTTTGCCATTATTTATATATTAGGCTGCAAATTTACTGTAAAATATTTGTAATGAGGAAGTTTTTTAACCCTTTTCTTAAATTATTCAATAATGAACGGATAATTAGGCTCCACGTAAACATCTTTAAACGCCTCGTCCTCAGAAGGGAACGGTGACTCTTCAGCAAATTTTACGCTTTCTTCAACAATTTCTTTGATTTTTTTATCAATTGCCTCAAGTTCTTGCTCTGTAGCATATTTGTTTTCAAGAATTGTAGCTCTTACCTGCTCAATAGGATCCTTTGCCTTGTATTCTTCAAGCTCTTCCTTAGTTCTGTACTTAGCAGGATCTGACATAGAGTGACCTTTGTAACGGTAAGTTCTGAATTCAAGCAAAGTTGGGCCTTCGCCGTTTCTTGCTCTTTCCGCAGCTCTCTCTACAGCAAGGTGTACCTCTTCCACACTCATTGCATCTACCGGCTCAGATGGAATATCGTAAGATTCGCCAAGTTTATATAGTTCTGTTACATTACTCGTTCTTTGTACAGAAGTACCCATTGCGTAACCATTGTTTTCAATAACAAAGATCACAGGTATTTTCCAGGTCATTGCCATGTTTAACGTTTCATGGAATGCTCCTTGTCTGACGGCCCCATCCCCCATATAACACATACAAAGGTTCTTGGTTCCTTTATACATTTCTGCAAACGCAAGACCTGCACCCAATGGAATCTGACCTCCTACGATACCATGACCACCTGCAAAGTTTCTCTCTTTATCAAAAATGTGCATTGAACCACCTTTTCCCTTTGAACAGCCTGTTGCTTTTCCGTACAACTCTGCCATTACTGCATTGGGCGAAGTGCCAAGCGCTAATGGTATACCGTGATCACGGTATGCTGTAATCCAATGGTCATCTTTTGTCAGGGCAGAAACTGCACCAAGAGCACAAGCTTCCTGACCTATATATAAGTGGCAAAATCCTTTTATCTTTTGCTGTCCATATAACTGACCTGATTTTTCTTCAAATTTTCTAAGAAGAACCATCTTCTCATACCAGAACAGGTATGTTTCCTTTGAAAATTTTGAAGAGGCGTTTACTTTTGCTTTTGACTGTTCTTTAACACTTGCCATAAATCGTTATAGTTCTAAACGTTCGGATATGCGAAATTAATAAAAACATTCAATTTTCAATAAATAAAATTTACAGGTTGATTATCAAAATTCTACAATTGCAATTCACAAATAACAGTCTAATTACCAGTTTTTTTAACGCATTTTGCTCTGACAAAAAGGGGATAACGAAAGTTTCATGAGGATAAAAAATCTAAACTTGCTGAATTTCAAGAATTACGAAGAGGAATCTTTGGAATTTTCTGAAGGTGTAAATATCCTTACGGGAAACAACGGGTCAGGAAAAACTAATTTACTTGACGCTATTCATTTTCTCAGTATGAGTAAAAGTGCATTTCACAGCTCAGATAATCAGTCTCTAAAAAGGGGAGAGAGTTTTTTTTCCATTTCCGGAACTTTTAATAAAAACAATACCGATTATCTTATTTCAACTTTATTTCAGGCCGGAAAGAAAATATTTCAGGCAGATAAAAAAAGTTATGAAAAAATTACGGACCATATAGGTCGTTTCCCCTTAATACTCGTAACTCCCTATGATACAGATCTTATTAGGGAAGGTAGTGAAGAAAGAAGAAAATTTTTTGATAGTCTGTTTTCTCAAATTGATAAAAATTACCTAATCTCTTTAATCAGATACAACCATTTCCTAAAACAAAGAAATAGCCTTTTAAAGCAATTTGCTGAAAAAAGGTATACAGATTTTGATCTGCTGGAGTCTTATGATGAGCCTATTCTGGAAGAGGGATATAAAATTTTCACATGGAGAAAAAACTTTACCGAAGAGTTTCTTCCTTTGTTCAACAATACTTATGATCTTCTCACACACCGAAAAGAGACTGTCTCCCTAACTTATCAATCAGATCTGGCAGATTCTGAATTTAAAATCATATACAAAAACGCTGTTCAAAAGGACCTGATTCTGGAAAGAACGACAAAAGGCATTCATAAAGATGATTATCAGTTCCTTATTGAAAATCAGTCGATCAAGGCAAGTGGATCACAGGGACAACAGAAATCTTATGTACTTGCCTTAAAACTGGCTTCTTATCATCTTTTGTCAAAATACTCTCAAATCAAACCTTTACTTTTATTAGACGACATTTTTGACAAACTGGATGAAGAGAGGATTATCAGCCTGCTCAAAATGATCGATCGAGACGACTTCGGCCAGATTCTAATCACGGAAGCAAAACTGGAAAGAAGTTTGGAATACTTTAAAAACATAAAGAAACAAATCCGTATATTTAACATCTCCAAAGGGAAAATTCTCTCTATTCAGAATGTATAAGAAGCCTGAAAAAATAAAAACCCCTACATCAAGAAATTCTGATGTTGCATCTTTAAAAGACTGCATCGATGATCTTATTAATGTCTACAAACTTCGAGGCAGATTGAGTGAAGCAGAAATTACAGGCAATTGGGAAAAAATCATGGGTAAAACCATATCCAGCAGAACTGAGGAAATTTATTTTAAAGACAAAAAGTTATTTATAAAAATTAACAGTGCACCGCTGAAAAATGAACTTTCCTTTTCTAAAAATAAAATTATAGAAAAGATCAACGAAGCGGTAAAATCAGACGCCGTATCTGAAATAATATTTTTATAAGACATTAGATAGCGGATACCACCTCAAGCAATTTTTCCTCCGTAAGGGGTTTGGTCAAAAATCCGCTAATCCCCAGCTCTTTCATTCTGGCTTCTTCTTTTGGATTAGCAGTAGCAGTAAGAACAACTACTTTCATTCGGCCCTGCGTACTGATATTCATAGCCTTAAGAGATTCCAGAAATTCAATCCCTGTCATTTCAGGCATATTATTATCCAATAAAATTAGTTCCGGGAAATAGATATCATCAAAAGTGCAACAGTGCTTGGCTAGATAAAGAAGAGCTTCTTCTCCATTGGTTGATTTTTTGACCTTATTTGAAAATTCAAGCTTTTTAATCACCCTCTCGGATAAATAGTTAGAGATTTCATCATCGTCCACCAACAAAACACAATTCACCTTTTCCATGTAAATCCCCTATTTCTGATAAAATTAAATTTACTTCAGAACATACCCCATTTAAGATTGGTTTGCTCCTCCATCATTTTCGATACCGGAAGTGGAAAATGTTTACCCAACCTGGAAAGCTGTAGATAAGCAAAATGCCTGAACTGACCTTGTTAAAAGTTAATTTTACTTTTGATCTTTACCCGCATTGGGGTCAAATCGAACAAATAAATAAATATATAACACCCTCGCATATCTGAAAACCAATGGCCATAATAGAATAAGAATTAATGTATTAACGACCAGGAATGAATACTCAGGGAGTTTAAGGATAAATTCAGTAAGAATAAAATTAAAGCCGCAAATCGCGACGCACAGACCATAGCTCATATACATGGCACCATAGTAAAATCCAGGTTCTGGCTCTGCTGGCTGACCACAAACCGCACAATTCTTATTCATATCAGCCATTTTTTTTAATTTATAAGGGTTAGGATCGGCAAAAAGGTCTCCCTTATGACACTTGGGGCATTTACATTTAATAATTGATAATAAAACTGACATAGACTTTAATTTTGAATGCAATAATATAAAATGAAATGGCCCTTAAAAAGTGAATGAAATAAATTGCACCAAAATGAATATTTATAGCTGAATAATAAATTCAAACTAATCTTGCCGGACATTGCCGACAAGATTAGTTTATTATCTGGCAATTAAATCTTTCTTAAGGATTTTGAGCAACTTCTCTTCTGTAAATGGCTTTATCATAATATCCTCAAAGCCAAGACGAGAAATGGAAGATTCCTGACCGGGACTAATGACACTGGTGAGCAGCACCACTTTAATATTCTTTTCCAGAACCATCTTCTTAAAATTCTTAAGAAAATCGATCCCATTCATTTCTGGCATATTCACATCCAGGATGATTAGTTCCGGAGTACGATTGATCTGCTCTGTCAAAAAAGTCAAAGCTTCTTCGCCATTCCGTACAGTTCTAATTTCCCTGGCAATGTTGGACCGTCTTAAAGTTCTTTCTGTAATAAAGTTGTTGACAAAATCATCATCAACAAGCAGAATTGTGTTAAAGTAGGGCATCTTAGTTCTAGGTCAATTTCTAAAAAATTAACCTAGTTTGTACTAAAAAGTTTTAACACATTCATTAATTTTTCTTCGGTTAAAGGCTTGATGATAAAATCATTAAAACCAATATTTTTCAATACTTCCAGATCCTTAGGACTGAATGAAGATGTATAAATTATAATCCTGGTTTTCTTCTTATCGAGATTTAGTCTTTGGAATGTTTCAATAAATTCGAAGCCGTCCATTACAGGCATATTTATATCAAGAAAAATAACTTCCGGGAAATCATCGCCTGCAGATTTCAAATATTTAAGAGCTTCGTCTCCATTTCTGCAAAATGTAAGATTTTCACAAAGGTCAAGCTTTGTAAGAAGATGGTCTGCAATAAAATTGCTTACATAATCATCATCTACCAATAGAACATTTTTGAATTTTACCATTGAATCAGTTAATGAATCCATTTTACTTTCCTGAAAGATCTTTTACTAATGCAATATACTTTTGCTTTGCATCATCCATACTCATTCCTTTCAGATCGGTCCAGGTATTGTACTTTGCAATGCCTGCCAAATCAAAAAAATTAGTTGGCTTTTCAATATTTACATCTCCTTCAGTAGCTTGCTTGAACAAACCATAAAGCTTTAACAGGTTTTCATTAGACTGAGCAGGCAACAATCGTGATTGCTTAACTGCTTCTTCAAATTCTTCTTTTATATCCATGACTTAAAAAATTTTCATTCCTCACTTCAAAAATCAATCTCAAAATATCCGTCTCCATTAATTATGCATTAACTGATTTACTCCTTAATAGTTATTGTTAAAGCAAAAAAAATATCAAAATCTTTACAAATAGATTTCTACCATTTGTAATTAGAAATTTTTGGAATAATACTTCTCATATAAATTTCTTACTTAAATACCCTCTATTAAAATTATTCCCTCTATTTTTGAACAAAAAACATAAGTGAAAGGAACAGAAAATATTTTCCAGCAGGAGTCTACCATTCTTGTCACATGTCCCAAAAGAATTGGTAAATACCTGGCCGAGGAAATAATCTCAGCTGGCTATACAATTGAAAGTGAGATGCAAACCGGCATTTCAACTAGGGGTACTTTGATAGATTGCATAAGCTTGAATCTTGTGTTAAGAACTGCGCATAAAGTGCTGTTTCATTTAAAAACATTCCGTTGCACTCATCCCGATCAGCTTTATTCTTCAACAAAAGACTTTGCCTGGGAAAAGTATTTTTCTACAGAAAGCTATTTTACCATAGTTGCAAATGTTGAAAACGAGACCATCACTGATTCACGTTTCGGTTCCTATAAAGTTAAAGATGCAATTGCTGACAGGTTTACTTCCCTGTTTAAAAAACGCCCGGACTCCGGACCGGAAAAAAATAAGGTAGTGATATACCTGCACTGGAAAAATGATGAGGCCTCTCTTTACATAGATACAAGTGGAGAAACCATTGCCAAACATGGATATAGAAAAAAACCTTTTAAAGCTCCTGTTCAGGAAAGTCTTGCTTCTGCATTGATTTACGCCAGCAGGTGGGATAGAAAGTCTACATTTATCAATCCAATGTGTGGAAGTGGTACACTAGCTATACAAGCCTGCCTAACTGCCTTAAACAGATATCCAGGTCTTTTCAGAAACAATTATTGTTTCATGCATCTGAATGATTTTGAAATGTCGTATTATGACAAAGCCAAAGAAGAAATAAAATCTGCAGTACTCAGAAAAATGCCTGCGCGTGTCATCGCAACAGACCTGGATCCTCTTGCAATAGAGGCTGCAAAAAACAATGCTGCTACCGCTGGTGTCGATCATCTTATTGAATTTCGCGTATGTGATTTCAGAGAAACTGAAGTACCTGAAGATGCAGGTGTGGTAATGATAAATCCTGAATACGGCGAAAGATTGGGAATAGACAAAGATCTTGAAGAAATCTACACCGCCATCGGTGACTTTTTTAAGAAAAAATGCACAGGTTATCTTGGATATGTTTTTACAGGAAACCTTGAGCTTGCCAAAACTATAGGCCTTAAAACAAAACGCCGCATTGAGTTTTACAATGGCACTATAGATGCCCGATTGCTTGAATATGAACTCTATAGTGGCAGCAAAAAAATTTCCTTGCAACAATCAGACGCTCCGGAAAGTTAGTTTTTTAGTTCTGCATTTGTAGAGTTGATAGGCTTCAGGATGTCGTTTTTTCCTGATTAATTATTGAAATTTATATTCATGCTATATCATCCTGCAATGCTGAAAAGGAGAAACTGCGTATGGAGCATAGCAACTTGCTGTTTGTGATTAATCCTCATGCCGGAGGTAAAAATAAGTTTGAAATAACTTCAGAAATAAAGCATTGCTGTACAGGAAGATCATTATTTCCACATCTGTATGAAACGATAGGAGTTAATGATAAGGAAGAGATTTTGAAGCTGATGGATCTGCTAAAACCGAGAGCAATCATAGCAGTAGGTGGAGATGGCACAGTAAATCTGGTTGGAGGTTTACTTCTGAATTCAGAAACTGCATTAGGTATTATTCCGGCCGGCTCTGCTAACGGGTTAGCCAAAGACCTGAATATCCCTGTCAATTTTGAAGAAGCCCTGGATATTGTTCAGAATTTTCACACAAAAAAAATTGATACTTTAAAAATCAATGGTAAAAATTGCTTTCATCTGAGCGACCTTGGATTTAATGCCAGAGTGGTACACAGATTCGCAGAAAGCAATTTCAGAGGAAAAATCAGCTATTTCTGGTATGCACTAAAAGAGTTTTTCTCTTACAAATTCTTTGCATATAAAATCAATTCTCCTGAGCTGAATAAAAAAGGAAAAGCATTTATGATGGTGCTTACCAATGCTAATAAATTCGGGACTAATATTACAATTAACCCAATTGGCGTTATTAATGACGGTTATTTTGAAATAAGCATTATCAAGCCCTTCCCTAAAATTTTCGCTCCTATGATTTTATTCCGGCTGATTAGTAATACAATATCTAAGTCAAAATACTTTAAAATAATAAGGCTTAAGAAAGCAACGATCAGCAATTCATGGAAAGAACTCTTTCATATAGACGGAGAGCCAGTCATAGAAAGAAGTGAAACACTGGAAGTTGAAATTCTACATAAAAGTCTGAAGGTAATACTTCCTAAGACTACAGGCTGATTTATTGTTAAAACATTTTTTTTCTGAATACCAGAAGTCCGTTTTCTTTTTTCTTATGGGGTTCAAAAACTTCCAACCATGTTTCGTTCTCGTAAAATGAAAGTTTAAAGAACCCTTTGTGAGCGTGAGTAAAAATAGCATTTGCGTCTTTTTGCACATGCTTCACTTTACTTCCTGCTCCGCTCACAATAAAGTGCTGATTGTTTTTATAAATATACTGCAGATTGTGATCATGTCCTGCCGCATAAATAAGGTTATCGTATTTCTTAAAGATGTCAATCAATCGTCTTCTTAATCTTTTATAAAGTGGGTGTGACATATCCTCTTTGGATCCAATATACCTTCGGTAAATAGGATATAAAGATCCTGCAATCGGCAATGGCACATACAATTTCTTATTTGCATCCGTAAGTGGAAAAAGATGCTGTTTCATAGAGAAACGGCCTCCATGAACAGCAAAGCTATAGAGTGGATGATGCCCCAATACAACAATTCTTTTCGAGCTGTTTTTGGTAAGAAGATCTTCCAGAAGAAGAAAGAATTCATGCTCATTATCGACAAGACAACCCTCTTTTCTCCCAAGAGGTTTATGTCCTCCATGAACCCACCATTGGGTATTAAGAACTATGAAAGTTAGTTTATCATTGACCGATATTTCATATGGACCAGGACAGCCATTTCTTGGCAGATAAACTTCTTTGCTGTTAAAAAAACTTTCAACATATTCCTGTTGCCTCATCATTGTTTGAAATCCCCCCTTCCTTCCTTTCTTCCAGTCATGATTCCCCGAGACAAATACTTTTAGACCGTTGTGATGCTCCACCACATGTAATTGTGCCAGTAATCTTTTTTCTGCAAGTGGAAAGTCTTTATCATTACTTTCAGGCAAACCGGTAGGATATATATTATCTCCCAAAAAAAACACTCCGGAGTTATCCCCTGCTTCGTTCAATTTTCTTCTCAGTAATGTTAATGTCGGATCAGGATGTAAAACTGAAGGAGCACCTGCATCACCAATCAGGAACAATGAATAAAATGGAGGGCCAGAGCTTTCAGGAAAACTTTTGTTCCAGCCATGATGCTTTAATTGAATATGTGGCCGCTTTCTGTGCTCTATTGTGAGTATATAAACAAAAACGGAGGAAAAGATCAAAAGGCTTATAATAAGAATTATCCAGGTCATGTCGAATCAATAAAACCATATATAAATATCAGGGAAAGGATACATAAGCATGTACCGATTCCCTGACTTACCCCACCACATTATTTCTTATTCTCTGAAACCACTATAATTTCCTTTTTCTCCAAAGGATCAACTGCCGGACCATATATCACTGAGCCATCTATGGAAAACCTGCTACCATGACAAGGACAATCCCATGTTTGTTCTGCATTATTGTAATGTACATTGCATTTCAAATGGGTACATACGGGTGAAACTGCATGGACTTCCCCGTTCGCATCTTTAGCCACGGCTACTTTCTCCCCATTCAGCTTCAGAATTTTACCTTCTCCCGGCTCAAGGTGGTCGGGAGTCTCTTCAGAAACATTCCCAAACTTATCAGCAACAAATGAACGGACATTATCAATATTCTCTTTAAAGAAATCAGCCATAGAAGCAGCAATGGAGATTCTCGTAGAATCATAAGCATCGTAATACTTATTTGTTTTGCCCTGAATCAAATCAGTTATTATCAAAGCTGCCAATGGCCCATAAACCAACCCATCTCCGGCAAATCCGGTAGCAACATACACATTTTTGGAAAATGGACTTTCCCCAATAAAAGGAAGTCCATCAGCTGATTCATAAAATTCTGCTGACCATCTGAAATCTATTGATTTAACATTAAACCTATTACGAGTATAAGATTCAAGCTCTATAAATTTCTTCGATGTTTCCTCTTCATGACCGACCTTATGATCCGCCCCACCTACAATAAGATATTTCCCGCCATTGAATACAGTACTTCTGATATAATGATATGGTTCATCCATATCCCAATATAAATTTTCAGGAATATCTCCATCTACCCGAGCGGCGATCACATAACTTAAATAAGGGAATGCAAGTGTTTGCAGTACATTAAAGAATAACGGAATATGAGTAGCCATTACAACTTTTAAAGCCCTTACAGTTGACCCATTAGCCGTTACAGTAAAGATTCCTCTATCTTCTCTGAGATCTGTAACCCTTGTATTTTCAAAGATTTTGCATTTACTGTTCACGAGATGTTCAGCCAGGCCATTTATAAATGACTGAGCATTAAAAACCGCCTGGTTATCGAATTTCAGAGCTTTACTAACTGGAAAAGGTAAGTCTATGTTTTCGACCAGCTCTACAGGAAGGTCAACGTAACCGGCATGTCTGTATTCCGCCTCCAAATCAGAAATTTGTTCGGGCTTATCTGCATACTGATATCCGGCAATCCTTTTAAAATCACAATCAATATTTTTACCTTTAATAAGTTGCTCAATAAAATTGATCCCTTCAGCCCGACTTCTTGCAACCATCTCTGTAATTTTTTCCCCAAAGTCTTTGAATACTTTACTATACTGAGTATCGATTTGGGTTGTAAGATGGCAACTGGACATTCCGGTGGTTCCGCTACCGATGTGACTTGCCTCAGCAAGTACTGAATGTATTCCGGCATCATTTAGGAGCGAAGCTAATGTAAGACCGGTAATCCCCCCTCCAATGATCAGCACTTCTGTCTCTATATCCTTCTCAAGGGGCGCGAAAACCGGACATTTGCCACTTTCTTCTTTCCAGATTGAGTCTGTATTCATATAATCCCTTCTTTCTATTCCAATATACTTTTAAACCAATCTTTAATACCAATTAGTTTATATTATTGAACACAATGCTGCTTATATGAAACTTAATCAGATAAAAGAGACTTGTCTTTATGTAAATGACCTGGAGAAATCAAAAGCATTTTATAATGGTTTACTGGGACTTCCAATAATCGGATATCACAAAGACAGACACCTTTTTTTACGTGCAGGGAACTCTGTACTCCTTTGCTTTCTTCCCGAAATTACCAAACACGAAAAAGAGTTGCCCCCTCACTATGCATATGGTAAAATTCATGTTGCTTTTGAAGTGCCTGAAAGTGATTATGAACTATGGAAAATAATGATATATGAAAAAGGCATTCATATCATTTATGAAAAGGAATGGAATCAACATCTAAAATCCTTCTACTTTGAAGATCCTGATGGCAATGTGCTTGAAATTATTCCCCCGGGTCTATGGCATTAGAACCTTAATATTCTATTCGTTTTAAACAAAAAAAACAGTTGTTGGTTGAAAATATTATATAAGCACTACTATTATAATCAATGAAAGCAATCTGGAATGGAAAAATCATCGCCAAATCTGATGATGTAGAAGAACTGGATGGAACATACTATTTTCCTATTGATTCCATTAAGAAATGTTATTTTATTGAAAGTGGTAAAAGAAGTGTTTGTCCTTACAAAGGGAAAGCACATTACTTTCATATACATGTGGATGGAAAGACTAATGAAGATTCTGCCTGGTATTATCCGGAACCTAATGAGTTTTCTTATATGCTGAAAAACAAAATTGCGTTTTGGAAAGGAATCGAAATCAAAGAATCGGAACTCAAAATAAGTCTGGAGCTTTTAAATGTCCTTAACAGCTTTTTTTAATGTCATAACACTGAAAATCAAATTCATTTAATGGTACTTTTGCAAGTTTTTTTCGATTTAATCACTTTTTACCTAACATAAAATTTTATTAATGGCCTCTAATGGATATTTTAGCGATAGTTTATCTTTATTCATTAGACATGAGAGTAATAGCAGAGATACCACACCATGATTTCAGAATTACCATTTTCGGATGGAATAACAAATATCTCATCAAATTTGAAAAGGGGTCTTATGAACAAACCTACAAAGTAAGTGAAATGGATGTCGCCGGAGATGAAGAGATTAAAAAGCTTTTGGAAGACAAGGCATTTGTAGATAGCGTTATTTCCCGATTTCTTGAAATGAATAAATCTCTCAATGCCGCACTAAACAGACTTGACGGACAACATTAATTTCAATTCCTTATTTTAAATTTTGAGCTCAAAATGCTGTCATAGTAATGATAGCTATTTCTGAAAAACATAAATGATTCTTTAGCCTAAGAAAAGAATCATTTATGTTTTTTTAAAAATCCATTTACAATAGTCTATACTACTGCACATTTATATAATTGCTAAATGCACAACAATAGCACACCTGGATTAAAGAATTTTCAATCTAGGATATAACCAAAATACTACAATATATAGGTCTGCCTCTTTCCCGGAATTTCAACTTTATATCCTTCACTATTAAGTCTTTTATCAAAGGCTTCCATATTGCCAGGATCTCCGTGAACGAGAAACACTTTTTTTAACAGGTCTTTGGGTTGATGTTTTACAAAACTTAATAAATCATCTGCATCTGCGTGCCCACTAAAAATATCTGTTCTTGCAATTTTAGCATGCACTGGAATTTCCTTCTTATTCAACCTAACGCTTTTAGCTCCATTGATAAGCTTATGCCCAATGGTTCCTTCTGCACAGTAACCAATAAAGAGAATGGTACTATATGCATTTCGCAGATTGCTGCGCACATGGCTTTTAATCCTTCCACCGGTGATCATTCCTGAAGAAGCAATGATAATGCAAGGCTCCATAAAATTTGCCAATGATTTACTTTCCTTCTCTGTTTCAATCTGTATCAGATTCTCAAAATCAAAAAGTGATTTATTAACTTTATAAAAGTCTTTAGCTTCATCATTAAGCTGATCCAGATAATCATCATAAACCTTAGTGGTTCTCTTCGCCATCGGGCTGTCGGCAAAAACTTTTAGTGTTGGGAGCTTTCCTTCTTTGCTTAATTTATTTAACAGGTACAAAAACGTCTGAGTTCTTCCGATACTGAAAGCCGGGACTATCAGTCTTCCTCGCTTTTCAACACAACATTCATAAATAATTTTCTCAAGAAGAGTTTCAGGCATATCCTTGCCTTCGTGAACCCGGCCTCCGTAAGTGCTTTCGCAAACAAGATAATCAACATGAGGCAAAGGTAAAGGATCATTCAAAAGCGGTGAGCTTTTTCTACCTAAATCTCCTGAAAAGGCAATACGCTTTATCGTGCCTGCTTCCTTGAACTCAAAAACAGCAGAAGCAGCACCAAGCAGGTGTCCTGCAGGAACGAGGGTTACCCATAAATTCTCATTGACGACAAACTTTGAGTTGAGACCTATGGAAATAAAGCGATCAAGGCTTTTCTCTACTTCACCTTTTGAATATCCAGATTCATTTTGCCTTTCAGTCTTGTGTCTAAAAGCAAATTTGCCAAAGCTTTTTTTCTTTTGAGCTTTGACATCAAAAATACTTGCAGAGTCTTTTAATACAAGTTCCGTTAGGGCAATTGTAGGAGCAGAGCATAAAATCTGTCCTTTATAGCCACTTTTAAATAAAAGGGGAATATTACCGCAGTGATCATAATGAGCATGAGTCAACAACACCAGGTCAATGTCGGAAGGATCGAAGTCAAATATCTCTTCTCCGGGATTTTCCAGATCTTTCCCGCAGTCAATCAAAACCTTATAATTATCTTCCAACTCCAGAAGATACATGCTTCCGGTTACTTGTTTTGCCCCACCGTAAAATGTAATAGACGCCATCCCGCTTATGTATATATTTTTAATAGGTTTTTTGCAAACCTGGCCCTTTATCGGACGGTTGAAATTGTGTAAATAATTTTAAAAGAAAAAATTAAAATGAGCCAACATCGACTGTTCGTCGTCCTTCCCCTCCCCGATCAGACAAAAAAGCTGATAACTAAATTCCAGGCAAATCTACAAATGGATATCAGATGGATTCCAAGGGACAATCTTCATATCACACTTGCATTCATCGGGGGCACACCTACTGAACGTATTTCAGGAATCAATAGTGTTTTAGAAAATGTCAGTGATTCGTCACCTATTTTTAGTTTAAAAACTCGAAGTATAAAAGTAGTAAAAGGAACATCCGGAATGATCTGGATAACTTTTCAAGAAAATCATTTCTATGCCAACCTTGCAATATCTCTAAGGGAGAAATTGAATTTAAATGAAAAAAGGAAACCCCTTCCTCATATAAACCTGGCAAGATTGAAAAAACCAATTTATCGGGAAAACTTGCCAGAAGATCTGAGATTTGAAACACACACTGTCCTTTGTTCAAAAATGGAATTATGGGAGAGTAAATTAACACGTATAGGTGCTGAATACAGAGTAATTTCTTCATTTCCCCTGTATTAAAAGGGAAAATATTCCTTAAGTAATGCTATATCTATTACATTAATTATAATAGAATGGAACCCAAAGGGAAAATGGCTATCATCTCTGCTCCCGTATTGATAATAAAAGATTTTCAGACATACTAAATGATCCGAAGGGCAAATTCAATAAAATGTTGATTAAGGAGTTAAAGAGGATAAGGATTAATAAAAATATCAGTTTGAGTCAACGAACATTGTAAGGAAATAATAGATAAATAGTATTAACTATTAATCTTTGACTATCCAATTCATAGTAATAAACCAAAAGGGCAATGATTTATAAAACTCATTGCCCTTTTATCATTTATAATTGAGAAACAATTATTCCATAACCATAAGCTTTCCACTGTATAGATCATTCTCAGTATTTCTAAGAGTAACATAATATACTCCGGAAATCATACTTGTAACATCAACAGATTTACTTTCGCCTCTTACCGAAGTTTCATATACAGTAACCCCTGTAGAGCTATAGATAGTAAGTTGATACGTTTCTTTTGGTGAAGGCATATCAATGGTAGCAGTTCCACATGCAGGGTTTGGGTAAAAGTTGATTGTTCGTACAGCAACATTTGAAGAGATGCCCGTAATTTGATAAACATTAAAACTTGCAAGAATCGCCTCTGCAGCTTTGTAGTTATTGTCACCTGACTGAGTAGCTTCTATTTCAACTAATCCTTCTGTTCCCAATAGCGTAATTTCATTTCCATTGATAGTCGCAGGGCCCGATAGAACAGCAAAGCTCACCTGGAGGCCTGATGAAGAAGTGGCGATGATTGAAAATGGCAAAGTATCAGATGGCACATCCTTTAATTCTTCTACAAAAATTGTTTGACTAGCTTTGTTTACCACCAATGTAAGTGGCACTGATGTAGCTGCATTGTAATTACCATTTCCTGCCTGACTTGCTATAATATCTACAGAACCTGCCCCTACAATTATTATTATATTACCAACCACAGTGGCTACATCGGTATTAGAGCTTGTATAAATTAAACCTAAACCAGAGCTAGATGTACCCAATAATGTAAACGGTTCATCACCGAATGTCTTGGCTGATAGTGAGGCAAAAGTAATTGTCTGGCTAGCTTTGTTTACCACCAATGTACGTGGTACAGATGTAGCCGCAAGGTAATTTGTATTACCCGACTGACCTGCAGTGATAGTGGTTGTGCCAGCTCCTACAATGGTCACTGTATTTCCAACTATAGTGGCTACAGCAGTATTTGAACTTGTATAGGTTACACCTAAACCACTACTGGAAGTAGCTGTTAGATTGAAAGGCACACTCCCGTAAGCCTTTGCTGCAAGTGTGGCAAAAGTAATTGTCTGATTCGCTTTATTTACCACCAATGTACGTGGTACAGATGTAGCCGCAAGGTAATTTGTATTACCCGACTGACTTGCAGTGATAGCGGTTGTGCCAGCTCCTACAATGGTCACTGTATTTCCTACTATAGTGGCTACAGCAGTATTTGAACTTGTATAAGTTACACCTAAACCACTACTGGAAGTGGCCGCTAAAGTAATAGGAGCAACTCCATATGACACATTGGTAAGTTCATTAAATGTTATTGATTGACCTGATTTATTGACGGTACCTGCTAACGATAAAGTTTTATTAGAGGCTCCTGTAGAAGCGATGGTTAAAGATCCGTTTTTTGTTCCTGCTATAGCACTTGCACTTAATCTCACATAAATTGTTATTGAACTGACAGTTCCATTATTAGGAATCGAACAGCTAGGGCCATATCCGCTAGTACTATTGGTTGATACCTCGTAACCTGAAGGAGTCGTAACTTTTAAATCTCCTGTTAATTCTGTAGCGCTTAAAGTAACACTTTGAGAAGCAGAAGGAGTGCCATAAGTTGTGGTGAATGTTGTTAAAGTTGGTAAACCTATTTTCTTAACTATTCCATAGGCAAAGTCACATACATAGATATTCCCGGAGGCATCAATGGCAGCACCTGAGGGTGAGCCAAACTCAGCTTCACTTAATTTTCCATTAGTATTTGCGAATTTACCCGTTCCTGCAAAACTACTAACAACACCAGAAGATGTCATTTTTCTGAGTCTGTGATTACTATAATCTGATATATAAAGATTCCCTGAGGCATCATAAGGCATATTACCATCCACCCCATAAAAACGAACTGCAGATCCTGTACCATTTGCATAACCAGATGTACCATCAGTAGCCCCTGCTATGGTTGAAACCACTGCAGCAGAGGTTATTTTTCTTAGTCTGTTTCCATCTCCCACATAAAAACTACCGGACGCATCTACCGTTGAAATTCCCTTAAGTGAATAGAACTGTGCATTTGTGCCTGTTCCATTATTAAATCCTTGTGTAGGGCTTCCTGCAAAAGTAGTTACAACCCCGGCAGAAGTTACTTTTCGAATTCTGTAGTTTCCATAATCCGTTACATACAAATTCCCTGAGGCGTCTATGGTGATAGCAGTAGGACTATAAAATTTAGTAGCAGTGCCAGTGGCATTTTGAAACCCCTGAGTACTTCCGGCCAAAGTAGTTACAACTCCTGAAGCATTTATCTTTCGTATTCGGTGATTTCCAGTATCAACTACATATATATTACCTGAAGCATCCACTACAAGACCACCTGGATTTTTAAATTGAGCAGCTGCCCCCGTGCCATCCTGAGAGCCAGAAGTACTTCCTGCCAAGGTACTTACAACACCCGCTGACGTTATTTTGTAAATTTTATGATTGTTATAGTCTGCGACATAAAGATTACCTGATGCATCACAAGTTATATTGCTAGGTGTATAAAAGCCGGTAGCAAATGTTGATACAACCGGATCAAAAGATACCACCTGAGCATTCAGTCTAAATCCAAGTAACAGTGTTAAAGCAATGATACCTGCAATTTTTAATTGGCGCATTATATTTTTATTAGAAGTTGATTAATTGTCTTGACTAAAAATTGCTATTACTAAAAGAGGCTTGTAAAATCAATTTGCTGTTTCTCAGCACATATGATATAGCTATATGTAAACACATATTTTACTACAAGTTAGCACTTATTCATATAATAATTATGAATGTCCTGAAGAGTTTAATATGATTAATTGTAATGAATGTTTAGTAGACTGGTTATCAGAAAATAGAATAACCGTTATAAATAAAAATACCCCAAATAATTGATTTGGGGTATTTCTGTGTTGATGTTAATTGAGATTTTAACCTATTCTTTTGTAATCTTTAAGGTCTCTCCTCTTTCTGTTTGCATGATGTAAACTCCGGCATTTAAATGTTCAATACTTACAACATTTTGTCTCTCCTGAACCGTAAAGCTTTCCTATATTTATGACCTATAGTTACTTTTGATTGAACTATTTTCCTCTGCAAGGAAGTGTGAAACATCTCAGAAGCTAAACGACATGTTTTGATAAGATTTATAACTGTACAACCATTGTCAGATAGCATGCTCATTCACAATATGTTTAATTTTTTTATATCTAATGAGTCTTGGCTACATGAATATAATATTGGCAGAATTAGGAACATCCTTTAAATCATCTGAATTTCTTTAAAACAGATGTTAAGTTACAAACGGTGAATTATCATCTCAATATAAAAAACTTCAGTATTAATACATGCTGCAGAACAGTATATTGAATCAAATCTGCTTATGAGTATGAGTTATATCCATCATACTCATACTTACCTTATAAGGCGACCTAAACATTTGAAAATACCAATCTATCAGAAAAACTTCCTGAAGATTTGAAATTTGAAGCACACATTACCCCCGTACAAAAAATAGAGCTGTGGAAAGTGAATTAAGTAACACAGGGTTCAACAGAAGGCAATTTCCTCATTTCCCTTAAATTAAAGGAAAAACATCCCCTCAGGAACGCTCTTTTTCTCAATGCTGTTTTATTAATAATAGAATGGAATGGAATGAAACCTAAAGGGAAGAAATGTATGAAAAAGGTATTTGCGTTAGTTCTGTTTGCTGTTTTTGGTACTTACGTTGTAAATGCACAGGATGACTCAGAACAAGAGGTAAAGAAAGAAAAAACCGAAGTCAAGTCTGACGGAACTGTCAAAGAAAAAGACGAAGTAGTAACAGCAAAAAATGAAAAGGAAAAAGAACATAAGTCTTATGAAGATCGGACCCGCGCAGGCCAGACTGTTGATAATATAGGTCATGGAACTGTTCAGGGTATCCGAGGTGCTGGTAAAGGTGTAGGTAATGCTGCAAGCTGGACCTGGGAGAATACAAAACATAATAAAGTAACCAAAAAGATATTCGATCAACCTGAAAATGCTGAGGAAAGGCAATTAAAGCATCAGAAAAAGGCCATGAAAAAAGAAGAGAAAAAGGCTGAAAAAGAAGGGTTGAATGAAACTGCATCCTATCAGGACGATGATCATCAGGTTGGGGAAGAAGCTAAGGAAGACGTAAAAAAAGGTGCTGAAAAAACAGGTGATGCAGCAAGCACTGCCTGGGATAAAACCAAGCATAATAAAGCTACCAAAGAAGTTTTTGACCAGCCTGGTGATGTAGATCAAAAGGATCACGGATCAAAATCCACTAAAAAAGAGGTGAAAACGAAGGATGGTAAGACAACCACCACAAAAGAAAAGAAAACAAAAGTGGATGATGAAGGAAATACTTCAGTAAAAAAGAAAAAGGAAACTAGCAGTAGTAATTAAATTAGATACTATTAAAATTGGCTCAGAAACAAAACCCTGTAAATTCTAATACAGGGTTTTTTAATTCATAAATTCAATCAAAATTGTATTAAAAAAGGAGTCATATATTAAAATCCAATGATAATCATGCCTTTAAAACTTTTTTAATCAATGTGGATATATTCCTTGCATTAATTGTCTTTTTCATATAAAAAATAGTATATTTACTTCAATTCTTAATAGGTCAGGATTGTCTCAAAAGACCTTAAAAACAACAAATTCAGTTTTTAAATTTTTTAACATTTTCCTGTTAAAATTATTATTTCAGCACCTGTTTGAGTTTTAACAAGAGAAATTACTTTAGCATTAAAAAATCAAAAATACATTTTTACTACCACCTTAGTGAAAATCAAGTACTGCACAGGTTCCCGTCTTCGGATGGGGACCTACTGCAGTACCCATTTTAGTTAGGTTTCCCAGACAAATTTTTCGATGCCCCAAGGATTTTATCTTTTCATCAATCAATAGCTGCATGACTATATCCCGCCCAGTATCCATTCCATATGAGCAGCATTCTCCGTTGTATGTTAACTGACAACGTTTTCTTTCATGGCCCATCTTCCCGGATTTAGCCTGTTCTTTTGCAAGGCATAATGCTTCTTTATACATCTCTTCATCTGCGTGAACAGGTGCCAAAGGCTCCATTTTCCTTAACTCTTTTAAAAGTGATTTCACATAAGGGGAATTTTTCAGGTAATCGCCATACTTTGCAGGAGGGGTATAATGCTCTACTTCAATATCTGCAAATTTTGAGGGATATAGTCTGGCCAAATTCAGTGAAAGGAAAATATCCTTTTCAGCCTGAGATAAATAACTTATATCTTTTGCTGTGTTAGCCATTTCCAGTTCCTCATCTGTCCATCCCGCATTTCTAAAGGAAAAAAGACTAAACACAATAAATAATAACCAAACAGATAACTTTTTCATTTTCTTAAATAAATAGAACCGCTATAACCAGCTTTTTCAAGGTTAGACAATATCTCACGATCTCCAGATTTTGTAATCTCAGACCTGAAAATTGCCACTTTCTCAAGATCTCCCATTTCAATGTAATATTCAGCAATCTCAGCATTCTTTGACTTCATCAAATCAGCTGCTATAAGGAAATCATACTTATAATCTAACCTATGCTTTCTTTCTCTTGACTCCAACGTATCATACTGATCAAAAAGTTGAAAATCCGACTTATTTTTTTTCACAGAATAATAATAAAGTGCATCTCCCACAACTTTGCTTCCAGGAGGAATATTTTCTTTCACAAAAGTATCGGCTGACTGAGGATCTCTTACTTTTCTGCTTACCAATACCTGATCAGCTTTTATCACAGAATAAGCCATATTAAAAATTAAAACAAACAAAACAGGCAATGAATAAAGCACATTTAAACCTTTTACACTTGGGATTAGTGACCAGCTATAAAATATAAGAATATAGTAAAATGGAATAATAAAAGTGGAATAAGGTCCCCAATCCAGGACAATCAGGTAAAACGAAATAATTGCGATAAGGCTTATTACCACAAGAGGATTAAAATAAGTCTTGCCTTGCTTTATCAGTCCAAAAATCAAAGCTGCAAAAGCAACAAGAATAAGACAGTATTCATGTTGGGGGATATACAGATTGAATCCAACATACTGTCCATTTGCAGAATTTGTAACTACATTTATTGTCAGATAATAATTGATGAAACTTCCAACTCCCCCAAAACCTAAAAACACCCATAGTGGGTATATCAGAAGAAAAGGCGAAGTCCAGAGCAAAGCTTTTTTAAATTGTTTCTCTTTAAAAATATCTATCAAGAGAAATACAACCAAGGGCAAAAGCACAACGATTGCTCTGGGAGTTGTAAGTAACGACAGTACGCCTGCAATTCCACTTACAAGAATATTACTATTTCCTCCTTTCAAAAAATAAAATATTGCAATAAGACAAAAGCATAATGCTGTAAGGTCCATTCTACCTTGATGAAATGCCAGACTGAAAAAAGGATCTGTAAGAATAGAGATAATCAAAATCTTATATTTCCATGATTCAGCAGGTATCTGACTTTTAACGATTGAATAAGTAAGTCTCACGCAAAGCAAACCTGACAATAGTGCAACTATTCTAAATTGCCCGATACCAAAGCCAAAGAACTTCATTGATAAGCCAGTAAGAAAAAAGTAAACAGGTCCGTAAGTTAGAGCTGGCCGTCCGTCCCTTGCATATGATGCTATCTCAGGAACAAAACTGCCATTGTTTATAAAATTATCAGCGACACTTGCGAAGTATACCTCATCGAACCATGGCAGTGGTTGTATTTCCAAAGTAAAAAGATGGTAGGCTATTATCAATAATAAAAAGCCAAAAAACAGATAATTGCTCAGACGATTCATTTCTATATAGAAATATCTTCACTGCTATCTTTGTACCAGCCTGCATACTTCACATAATTGTTTGCAATCCGGTTAATTATACCTTCCACATGTTCACTTCCAGCGTCTTTTACCTTTTTAGCAGGAATGCCAGCATATATACTTCCGGATTCTATTCTTGTATTCTCCAGAACCACCGCACCAGCTGCTATAATAGAGTTTTTCTCAACATATGCATGATCCATAATAATTGCACCCATGCCAACAAGAACATTATCCTCAAGCGTACAGCCATGAACTATTGCATGATGGCCGATAGAAACATTGTTCCCGATTGTTGTTGCAGCCTTCTGATAAGTGCAATGAATGCATGCTCCATCCTGGATATTCACTTTGTTCCCTATCCTGATTGCATTTACATCTCCACGAATTACTGCGTTAAACCAGACAGTGCAATCATCTCCCATCTTTACATCTCCAATGATAGTAGCATTTTCAGCTACATAGATATTTTCCCCGAACTCAGGTTTCTGACCATTTAAAGCTTTTATAATTGGCATCTTGATTGTTGATTTAGGATAAATATATAAAATATAGAGCATAAAAAAACCTTCGGCTTACACCGAAGGTTTTCATATAACAAGCTTTTAAGCTTTAATGCATTACAGACTATTTACGTTAAGCATTGAAACATCTTTAGCTTCAAGCTTAGATTCTCCCATTAGGAAAGCATCTACGTTTCTTGCTGCTTCTCTACCTTCAGAGATCGCCCAAACTACTAGCGACTGACCTCTTCTCATATCTCCTGCGGAGAATACTTTCGGCACAGATGTCTGATATTTCTCGTTACACTTAACATTTCCTCTTTCGTCATACTCCACACCAAGCTCATTCAGCATACCAGAATGTTGCGGATGAAGGAATCCGATTGCAAGAAGTGCCAATTCGCAAGGAATGACTTTTTCAGTACCAGACACTTCCTGATATTTTGGCATTTTGCCATCTTCAGGAGTACTCCAGCCCATTTCAGCGATTTTGATACCTGTTAGTTTACCATCGCTATCACCAACGAATTCTTTGGTAAATATCGCCCAGTTTCTGTTACATCCCTCTTCGTGAGAAGTAGATGTTCTCAGAATCATAGGCCAGTTTGGCCAAGGCATAGTAGCATCTCTTTCTGCAGGAGGCTTAGGCAATAATTCAACCTGAGTGATTGATTTTGCTTTATGTCTGTTAGACGTACCAACACAGTCAGACCCTGTATCTCCACCCCCAATTACTACAACATTTTTTCCTGTAGCCCAGATCTCTTCTTCCGGTTTGAAAGTTTTTCCGCTAACACGGCCATTTTGCTGGGTAAGGAACTCCATTGCAAAATGAACACCTTTAAGGTTTCTTCCGGGAATAGGTACATCTCTTGGTATTGTTGAACCTCCGGTAAGAACGATGGCATCAAAATCCTTCAATACATCTTTTACCTTCACATTATCGCCAACGTTAGAGTTTGTTTTGAAAACAACTCCTTCTTCCTCCATCAACTTCACTCTTCTTTCAACTACCCATTTCTCTAATTTGAAGTCAGGAATACCGTAACGCAGTAGACCACCAATCTGATCAGCTCTTTCAAAAACAGTAACAGAATGACCTGCTTTGTTCAGCTGAGCAGCAGTTGCAAGACCAGCAGGACCAGAACCGATTACCGCTACCTTTTTTCCTGTTCTTTCTTTCGGAGCTTTAGCTTTGATATATCCTTTAGCGAAAGCAACCTCAATGATATTTTTTTCGATCTCTTCGATCGTCACAGGAGGTTTGTTGATACCTAATACACATGCAGCCTCACAAGGAGCCGGGCAAATTCTTCCTGTAAATTCCGGGAAGTTATTTGTAGAAAGAAGGATTTCAGCTGCTTCCTCCCAGTTCTTTTCATAAACTGCATCATTGAATTCAGGTATGATGTTGCCAAGAGGACAACCACTGTGGCAGAAAGGTACGCCACAGTTCATACATCTGGATGCCTGAGCTTCTACCTTCTCAGTTCCGAATTCCAAATACAATTCTTTGTAATCACCGATCCTGTCTTTAGGATCTCTTTTCTTTGGCAGTTCTCTGCCGAATTCCATGAATCCCGTTGGCTTACCCATGTTGTACCAAGACCTCCTTGTCTGTAGTTCCCTTATTTGATTGTTGTTTTCTTTTCAGTAGGACAGCTTTGTAATCTGTAGGCATTACTTTTACAAAGTCAGCAAGCGCACCGTCCCAGTTATTTAATATATTTTCAGCGACATCACTTCCTGTGAAAGTGCGATGATTTTTGATCAGTTCTTTCAGAGATGCTGCATCTTCATCAGATATCTTGTCAAACTCAACCATCTCCATGTTGCATCTTGCAGGGAATTTCTTTTGCGGATCGTAGACATAAGCGATACCACCGCTCATACCAGCTGCAAAGTTTCTTCCTGTTTCTCCAAGTATGACAGCGACACCTCCGGTCATGTATTCACATCCATGATCTCCAACTCCTTCAACAACTGCTTTAGCTCCTGAGTTACGCACACAGAAACGTTCACCAGCTTGCCCACGGATATAAGCATCACCAGAAGTTGCTCCATAGAAGCAAACGTTTCCAACAATGATATTATCACTTGGATTGAATTTCGAAGATTTATCTGGATAAAGGATTAAGCGACCTCCTGATAGCCCTTTTCCGAAATAGTCATTTGACTCTCCTTCAAGTTCGAACTTGATACCAGGCGCTCCAAATGCTCCGAAGCTTTGACCAGCAGAACCTTTAAATTTATAGTGAACAGTTCCGGCAGGTAATCCTTGTCCTTTATATCTCGTAGAGATTTCGTAAGAAAGCATTGTTCCCGCAGAACGATCAATATTGGTAATAATGAATTCTCCCGTAACTGGCTTTTGAGTATCTAATGCTGGTTTAGCCTGCTTGATCATCTCAAGATCAAGTATTGCATCGATACCGTGATCCTGCTCCATCTGCTTGTAGATACCTACTTCAGGACCTGCAGGTGCCTTGAATAGGATTGCAGAAAGGTCGATGTTTTTATGCTTCCAGTGAGTAATGTTGTCACGAACATCAAGCTTATCTACCTGACCAATCATTTCATTGATTGTTCTGAAGCCAAGCTCTGCCATGATTTCTCTTAGTTCAGTTGCCATGAAAGTGAAAAGATTCACTACATGCTCAGGTTTTCCTGTAAACAATGCTCTAAGCTCTTTGTCCTGAGTTGCTACACCAACCGGGCAAGTATTCAGATGGCATTTACGCATGATGATACAACCTGTAGAAACAAGTGCCGCAGTTGCAACACCCCACTCCTCAGCACCAAGAAGTGCTGCGATTGCAAGGTCTCTTCCGGTTTTCATCTGGCCGTCTGCCTGAACAGTGATACGGCTTCTTAAATTATTTCTTACAAGAGTCTGGTGAGCTTCAGCAAGACCAAGCTCCCAAGGCAGACCAGCGTGTTTGATAGAACTTAT
Source organism: Bacteroidota bacterium (assembly GCA_023428135.1). Taxonomy (GTDB): domain Bacteria; phylum Bacteroidota; class Bacteroidia; order Cytophagales; family Cytophagaceae; genus Sporocytophaga. Next base: position 137,319 of record JAEYZG010000010.1, read on the forward strand.
TGGAGAAGCTCCTGTTCCACCGTCATGACCAGCGATAAGAACTACGTCTGAGTGAGCTTTTGCTACACCGGCAGCGATTGTTCCAACACCAGCTTCAGAAACAAGCTTCACATTGATTCTTGCTCTCGGATTCGAATTTTTAAGATCGAAAATCAGCTGAGCAAGGTCCTCAATAGAATATATATCGTGGTGAGGAGGAGGAGAAATAAGACCTACGCCAGGAGTAGAATGTCTTACACGACCGATCCAGTCATCCACTTTATGACCAGGAAGCTGACCACCTTCACCAGGTTTAGCACCCTGAGCCATTTTAATTTGTAACTCATCCGCATTAGCAAGATAGTAACTGGTAACGCCAAATCTTCCTGATGCAACTTGTTTTATAGCAGATCTTTCCCAGTCTCCATTTGCCTTTTTCTCAAATCTGATTTCATCTTCTCCACCTTCTCCGCAGTTGCTTTTTCCGCCGATTCTGTTCATCGCGATTGCAAGAGTTGAGTGAGCTTCGTGAGAAATAGATCCGAAAGACATCGCACCAGTAGCAAAGCGTTTGAAAATGCTTTCCATCGGTTCCACTTCACTTAAAGGAATTGGATCGTTGCTTGTTTTGAATTTTAACAAACTTCTTAATGTAGCAGCTTTATCACTTTGGTCATTGATCAGCTTTGCGTATTTCTTGTAAATCTGATAATCACCTGTTTTTGTAGCCTGCTGTAATAAGTGAATAGTTTGAGGATTAAATAAATGGAATTCACCTCTACGTTTCCACTGATAAATACCGCCCACCTCAAGTTTCGGGTTGTAAACCGGAGCTTCAGGGAATGCAGTTTCATGCTTCAATAAAGCTTCTTTTGCAATTCCGTCTAAAGTAAGACCACCGATTCTAGAAACTGTATTAGTGAAATACTTGTCAATAACTTCCTTGTGAATACCAAGCGCTTCGAAAATCTGAGCTCCCTGGTAAGACTGAAGTGTTGAAATTCCCATTTTAGAGAATACTTTCAACAAACCTTCATTAATAGCTTTGATATAGTTATAGAATAACTTTTCTTCAGGAAGATCAACTTTAAGAATGTTTTTATTCTTAAGGTCAATAATACTTTCAAATGCCAGATAAGGATTAACGGCAGAAGCACCAAAGCTGATAAGTGTAGCAAAGTGATGAACCTCCCAAGCATCTCCGGCCTCTACCACGATACCTACTTTTCCTCTAAGGCCTTTTCTCATCAAATGATGGTGAACTGCAGCTGTAGCAAGAAGAGATGGAATTGCAGCATGACTTGTATCTACACTTCTGTCAGAAAGAAGGATAATTGAGAATCCATCTTCAACTGCATCTGCAGCATATTGACAAATCCTGTTAAGCGCTTTTTCAAGCGTTCCTGGTTTGTCTTCTGCTTTGAAGAAAGTATTGATTGTTTTTGTCTGGAAATAAGCCTGATCCAGGTATCTTAATTTCTCAAGATCTTTGTTTGTAAGAATTGGCTGACTTAACTCAACTTGTCTGCAATGAAGTGGTGACTCTTCAAGAAGGTTCAGTGAACCACCGACATAAGACACCAATGACATAACCATCTTTTCACGGATAGGGTCAATCGGAGGGTTGGTTACCTGAGCAAACAATTGCTTGAAGTAATGAGACAAGTGTTGGCTCTGATCAGAAAGGATAGCAAGAGGAGCATCGGTACCCATAGATCCGATAGGCTCTTTTCCTGTTGCAGCCATTTCTGCAATGATTGTTTTAAGATCTTCCTTGCTGTAACCGAAAGCCTGTTGTCTTTTTAACAAAGTGCTTTCGTCAGGCTGATGGAATGTTCCAAGAGGCTCCGGAAGGTCTTTAATCTTGATTTTATTCTTAAGCCACTCTTTGTATGGCTTACTTGTACATATTTCTTTTTTCAGATCCTCATCGCTGATGATTTTACCTTGCTCAAGATCAACAACGAACATTTTACCAGGCTGAAGTCTACCTTTTTTAACGATTTTAGCCGGATCTACATCCACAACCCCAGCCTCAGATGCCATTATTACAATGTCATCTTCAGTCACACACCATCTGGAAGGTCTTAATCCGTTTCTATCTAGCGTAGCACCAACGATTTTACCATCTGTGAAAGATATAGAAGCAGGGCCATCCCAAGGCTCCATAAGCGCTGCATGATACTCGTAGAAACCTTTCTTCTCTTCAGTCATGTCTTTGTTGCCATCCCAAGCTTCAGGAACAAGCATCATCATCACATGAGGAAGTGATCTGCCACTAAGGACAAGAAGTTCTATAGCATTATCAAGATTAGCAGAGTCAGAAGCTGTAGAATCGCAGATAGGCAGGATCATGTCCAGCTCTTCTCTGGTAAAGTATTTGGATTCAAAACCAGCTTCCTGAGCTCTCATCCAGTTTACATTTCCTTTTACAGTATTGATTTCGCCGTTGTGAGCGATGTATCTGAAAGGTTGTGCAAGTCTGAATGATGGGAATGTGTTGGTAGAGAATCTTGAGTGAACTACTGCGATTGCAGATACTACTCTTTTATTCTGAAGGTCAGGGAAAAAAGATCTTACCTGAGCGGTCATCAACTGACCTTTGTAAACAATTGTTTTGTAAGACAATGACACAATGTGGAAAGCGTCATTGATATTCGGAAGCTGGAAAGTTTCTCTTACGATTCTGGTAGTATAATTTCTCAGGATAAACAGCTTTCTCTCAAAATCGTCGCTGGTTTTGATGCTGTCAGGCTTTTGAACAAATACCTGTTCCATGGTGGGCTCCACAGCGATAGCGCTTGGACCAATGTCTGAATTGTTTGTAGGAAGTTTTCTGTACCCAAGCAAAGTCAATCCTAATTTTTCAATATTTCTATTGAGGATCGCTCTGCAATCTTCACGAAGTTTCTCGTCCTTTGGGAAAAAAACAGTTCCCACACCGTACTGTCCGAATGGCGGAAGCTTAATTCCGATCTTGACACACTCGTCTACGAAAAACTCGTGCGGAACCTGGATAAGAATACCCGCTCCATCACCCGTGTTGTTTTCGCAACCACACGCCCCTCTATGCTCCATTCTTGCAAGCATTTTGAGAGCATTATCAACGATCTCATGGGATTTCCTTCCCTTCACGTTGGCGACAAATCCGATACCGCATGAGTCACGCTCAAAGCTGGAATCGTACAATCCAGAAGTTTTTTGTTCTGCCATTAACCTGAAATTATTTTCCAATAATCTGTATTATGATATTTCTAATTTTAGCGGGGGATTTTTGTACCTAAAGCGTGTTAATCTCTACCTGAATAATCTAAAATTGGTTCCAAATCCCATTTCAGGGTGCTGAAAATGGGTCTTATTATCAAAGTTACCTCAAATTATCCAAGAAAAGACTGACAAATCCCCTCGATTTCTTACATCTCTCTTCTGATATCTTTTATCGACCCGATCAAACAATTTAAAGGTGGTTTTTTTCAAAGACGACTGATTAAATATAAAAAAAAAATGTTTAAAAAACCAGCAATTTTGGATTATTAAAGCCAGGAAATTTAATTTTTCTAAAAAAAGCAATCTTATTTTGGATTATTCTTATAATTTTTTTAATTATTGTGACAAGCCAAGAGCGGCTATTAGTCTATTGATTTTATAGAATATAGATCAAAAAAAAGCACTTTTGCAGAGACAAATAAGATTGAACATCCACTAGCAAATAGGAAAAATAATGCTTGAAATCTTAAAATTATTATAAATATTCCCTCACTACTTACAATTAAAAATTTCTTCAGTATAAAAAATACTTTGTGAAAATCACATGGTTAACAACTTGTGAAAATGGTTATAAGATTTAATGGTTTCCTCGCATTGCATCAGATAGAATTCCAGAATTCCAGTAATAGGACCTGATTTGATCTCAGAAACCTTATCAAATGATATTTGATTTTCACCATCAACAGAAATAACAATTAGCTTAGAAGATGGCTTAATAGAGACCTTTTGTGCCGCTTTGCCCGAAATTTTCCTCACTGTATTAAATTCCATATCCAACAGGTAAACATCCTTCTCCGAAACTCTTAGTGAAGGATTTGAAAACTTAAGAGTTGAAAGATATACCTGCTCTTCCTCCTTTAGTCTTTTTCTGGCAATATTCCATGCACCTGTCTGGTTAATAGAAAGGTTATACTTAATAGATGTTTCCTCCAACTTTGAAGCCTTATTCCCTTTAGTTTTACCTGCAACTATATACTCCACCTGATTTTGCAGAAGTTCTTCTCTATAAGGTGTAATCAGGGTTTTAAAGCTTCTACCTTCGTTATTGGATAAGACTAGCTGGTAAACTTTATTTCCTTTGTCTATAAGTTTTAACTGAGTCTTAGTCCATAACACCTTAAATGCCCATGAATTCTTCCTTGGGTCGATCTTGTCATTATTGCCAATATATGCCCACTTAAGGTCTTTAAATTCTTGTAATTCAGGATAATCATCCTGGTCAATTTCAAGGTCAAAAAGGAATAAATCCTCTTTACGCATCCTTACATTAGACACATATTTCTGATCTCCAATCTCAAAAGCAGAAAGCTTTTCTTTTGAATAATCATTTGAATATTGCCAAAGAAGACTCTCTGTATCAAAATGATAAAATCCATAATCAGAAGTTAGTGGTGCTGAAGCAGTATATTTCAAATCAATTTTACTCCCTGATGCAAGGAACACCGGTTTATTTCTTACGAAGGCTTTAATTTCAATAACTTCAGCAGTTTCAAGAAGCCTTTCACCCGTTGAATCATAATTCATTGGAAGACCACTTAAAAAGATATCAGCGGCATTGTCCAGCTGTCTGTATTTTATTAATACTCTGCCATTAATCGATTCACCATTTTTATCCACAAAGGCTTTTGCGGGAATAATAATTTTTGTTCCTCTTTGAGAAATGAACTCTCCACCTTCTTCTCCAAATATTTCGAAAGTCTCATAAGGTACGTTTACTTTTTCAAAAGGCGCTATTACCACCGGTGTTTCTTTCTTTACCAAGTAATAAAAAACTCCGGCCCAACCTAAAAAGGCCAGGGATAATAATAGATACCAATTTCTGATTACTTTTTTCATCTTTTAATCTGGTAGCAATACAAATAACCATCATAGCTGCTTAGAAGCAGCTCTTTTTTACTATCTCCGTCAACATCGACAAACAATGGAGAACACTCTGAACCCCGGGAAAAGGAAAACACTTTCTGAATACTTCCATCTATCCCTAAAAAAGCAAGCTTACCAGATTCCATAGGAACTATAACTTGACTAGCTCCCTTTTCAAGAGCGTCTTCTACAATTGGAGTTGCAGTAATTTTCCCCTCAATGGCAGAATATTTTATGTCTCCTGTTTCAAAATTCAATACACTTATTCCATTTTCATGGCAAACGATCAATTTATTTTCCGGAAGTACCACCGGAAGCGCATCCGAAATCCAATGTGAAAATGCAAATTCAAATTGCTTTTTGCCCGCCTTATCCAATAAAAGGATTGATTTCCCTGAAGTTATCCCAAAGTAATTCTTCCCTCTATATTTAATACTGACAGGCGATTGAGTCGTGCCAAAGAAAAATGTGTTGTATTTCCAAAGCTCTTCACCGTTTGATCCGTCTATAGCATAAACAATACCATCTTTTGAGGTTACCAGGACATCTAAAACATCATCATTATCTATATCAAAGGTAAGGGGTTTGCACATAAAGCCTGAGCCATTTTTAAAATGAGCGGCAATACGAAACACAAATCTGTTTTGAGTTTGCTCCCAGCCATTAAAACCTTCCTGCTTAAAACTCCAGAGCTTTTTACCATTTACTCCATTATAAGCAGCAATCTCTCCGGTTTCTGTTGCAAAAACAGGATCTTTAACATTGTCGTTATTGATATTAATCAAGGCAGGGGCAGATTCTATGTCGCCAGATGCCGGCATACTCCATAATAGCTTCCCAACAGTTGAGTAACAGAAAATTTCATCATTGTCATTTCCAAAGAAAACTCTCCCACTATGAATCGCAACACCATTAACATCTTCATCCCCAAAGCCCTCTTTTTCAATATGCTTTAAAATGCTTCCTGTTTTAGCGCTTAAAAAATAAACTCCATTATTCTTATCCGTTACAGAATAATCTGCATAATTCATTCCATTTGAACCAACTATAATATTACCATTACAATAAGAGATATTTGTCCGATATGATGTCCCTCCAATGAATCTTTTCCATTTTAAGGCAAAAAAATCACTTAAATCCTCTAGCCTGTTAAAGGATGTTTCATTACTACTTAGCTCAGTAAATATGAAAAATAGTAAAACCGTAACAATGAGATTCTTTCTCATATGAGGATTTAAAAGACTAATATACTAATTATTAGATAATTATAAAAAACACCCTGTATTTAACCTATTCCTTTTACGCTAAAAAAAAAATCCGGTTTAGAATACCACCCTGTAATTTACTCTCGACAAGACTATTTCATCTTGAAATAAGTCAATTCTTCAATTCTGGATCTTAAAGATAATAAATAGAAACCTCATCGCATTATTTTACTCTATGGGACTTTTCAATAAATTATCCATAAGAAATCCACAATTCAATACTCTTAATACTCTCTCCAACAAAAAAGTCACTGTTCATTTCCTAAAAATAGAAAATCAGACGAAAGTAAAAGAATTACATAAGCGTGTTTTATAACATTTCTTTTAATTTAAAAACTCAAAAATAAAAATTATGTTTATTCATCAACTTCTGAATCCTGAATTTCAGCTCTGTAATGGTGCTTTACAAAATTGCACCAATAGCATTCATCTTTATTACAACCTTGTGTAAATTCAAGATTCATAATTTTATCATAAGTACCTTTTATCTGGTTTTTAACAATTTCAATATCTTCAGGAAGAACAAAAACCTTCTCCTTTATAAACTCCTTCTTACTATCTTTCTGCAGGAAATCTATTTCACCAGAGAGCATTTCGTAGTTTTTAGATTTGTCGCTGTCGAGCAGAATTCTGTAAAAAACAATCTGTCTCCAATAATCGCCTCCATTGGGATCCTTTTCAGATGGTCTGTTTAATTTCTTCTTGCCATTTTCAGGATTTCCGGTCTTATAGTCTACAACATTTACCTTTTTACCATCAAATTCAATTTTATCAAGTGCTCCGGTAATAGGCACCCCTCCAACTTCAGCATTATTAATTCTATGCTCTACAGTCACTATTTTATTCCACTGACTAACATATTTAGCATAATAATCATATAAAAGTTCCTTCCCAAATTCGAGTCTGCGCTCATACTCTTTGTCAGTAAAATGAGACCTGTGATTGTACATACCAACACAAAAGAAGGAATAAAACTCATCTGCTGTCGGGAATTCGCTTTTCTCAGACTTGCTCATCTTGGAAAACAACATATAGAGTGCACTGTGCATGGCATTTCCAAATCCCATACTCTCACTCCTTGCAGATGGCACTCTTAGTACATTTTCAAAATAAAAAGAAAGAGGGCATGACAAGAACTTGTTCAAATGAGTAACACTCATTTTATAGTTCTTCAAAGAGTCTTTCATGAATTCGACATCGGTAAAACTGAGCGCCGCTGGCCTTTCACTTGCAAGAAGAGCGAACTGATAGTCTGATATTTCCTTTTCATTAAGCTCCGGATGTTTAACTTTAATAAGCTCAGACTCCAGCACCTCTGCAACAAATCTGGACATTTCAAGCTCCTTGCCGGCATTATCACGAGCAGCATAAGAAATATAAAGATATTCCTTAGCCCTTGTCATTGCAACATAAAAAAGTCGTCTCTCCTCTTCTGTTTTATCTTCTGTATCTGCTTCTGTAAGAGTATCAGGGATTTTGTATGTCTGAGATCTGGCCCTTTGTTTTTCCCAATTTGAGGAGGTACATGAAATAAGAAATACATGTCTGAACTCCAGCCCTTTTGAAGAATGAGCAGTTACAAAGTTAATACCCTTTTCAGCCTGTATAACTTTGTTGACAGTAAGGGAAATCCCGTTTTCCTTCATTTCTTTCAGAAGACTCAGAAAGGATGGTAAGTCAAGAGAAGGATTCTTTGCCGTTTCATCTTTTATAAAATCAAAAAATGTATTAACAACCTGCATCAACCAAATCTTATCCGCACTGTTCATGATATAACTCATGATACCTCCCTTAATAATTATCTTCTCAAAGAGGGTCTGTAATGTAATATTCGGAATTTCTTTAATCCAATAGGATAAATTTTCTTCAAGAGCAGAGATATGTCTTGCAGATTCCAAATTGAGCAGAAAAAGTTTTTCTCTGCTACTGATCACCTCTCTCCACGACTCTTTACTCTCATAACATTTGCGTGCAATACGGGCAATATCTCTTGCATTGATAGAGAAAAAATTGTAATGCATAATCTCATATAACAGGAACTCTGCAGAATGAGGCCTTGCATATTCTTCTGACAAATAAGTAAGGAGAGAAACCAGTGATTCCACAAATGGAAGATCCAATATATTGGTCTGTTGCCGTACGTTCAATGGTATATTCCTTGTCTCTAGCATGCGGACAAGGTTATCCACTAATTTGTGGCTTCGATAAATTACTGCAACTTCACTAAGATCCTCACCTTCTTCATACAGCTTTATCAATTGAGTCAAAATGTTTGACTCTTCATGAATCACATTATAATATTCAAGAACATTAACTTCTACTTCAGAGTTTGCAAAAGTTCCTTTAGCAAAAAGGTCTTTACTTAAGCCGTTAATCTTGCGAACCAGCCTTTCTTCATTGAAGTTGATAAGACCAGCAGATGAGTTAAGTATATTCTGTGATGATCTGTAGTTCTCAGTAAGAACAATCGTTTTGACATCTTCTTTGAACCGATCATAAAAATCTATAATATTCTTTACACTTGCCCCCTGAAATCTATATATAGACTGGTCATCATCCCCAACCGCAAATATGTTTGGCTTATCCCAATATCCGGTAAGGATGTTAAGAATTTCATTTTGTGCACCATTTGTATCCTGATATTCATCTACAAGAAAATACAAATATTGCTCCTGATAACGGCGGAGTATTTCTTCATTTTTCCTAAAGGCCTCTAAGACCCAAAGAATCATGTCGTTGTAATCATATCGCCGCTTCTTGCGCATCATGCTTTCAAACCTTGGAAATTCCTGACAAGCAGCTCTAAGCAACTCCAGTTTTGCTTCTTCTTCCCTGATCTTATCTTTCTTAATATCTCCTGCTTTGATCCCTTGTTTAGCATTAGCACGCTTGTATATAAAATCTTCCCTGAAAGGAAGGCTATCAAGATATTCTTTAATTTTTTCTTCTATAAGATCAGGCGTCCAGTTTTCCTTCTTCATCAGATTAAACAAAACCTGAAGTCTTCTTACCTCATAATAAACATCACCTGTGTATCGCTTTAACGGATTCTTTGGGCCAAGATCATCGATCAGTTCTTTGAATAAGAGGATCGACTCAAGCTCCGTTATAGGTTGCAACTCCCTAAAACCAAAATAATCAAGGTTTTCCTGAATAACCTGGTTACAGAAAGAATGAAATGTATGAATATGTACTTTATATGCCTCTGGACCAATGAATTTCAGAAGCCTCTTGCGCATAGCAATTGTACCAGCGTCAGTATATGTAAGACAAAGAATATTGTGAGGACGGGCCTGTGTATCAGCAGAACTTAGGATATATCCTATCCGTGCGGAAAGTATCTGGGTCTTGCCTGTACCAGGTCCGGCAATAACCAGAACCGGACCCTCGAGGTGCTCCACCGCACTTTTCTGAGCCTCATTTAATTTAGAAAGTTCATCCTGAAAAGATTGATCGAATTGACTGGTCATATACAAATCTAAGCGATATCCATATTTAAACCGGGATTAAACATTAAAAAATTTATCTTTATCCAATCCATTTCATTTAATCAATTAAGTAATTAATTAAAATGATTAACAAGATTTCTCAAAGGCCCAATAACTAAATTTGGGTAAAAAAATACTAAAAAAGGAAAGGCTACAACCTTTCCTTTTCAGAGTTGATAAAAGATTCTTTGGGAGGAGTTTTTAATATATTCCCCCTTCATCAGTAGAAACATTTGTTTCTATATGAACATCTTCGGGGTTAATTTCCTCATCAGGGTTACCGAATTTATAATCTCCTTCAGTGGTGGTTTCCATGTCTGGACAGTAACATTGTGCCTCTTCAAAATCATATGGTTCACCGAAAGATTTATTATCTGACCTTTCTAGTTGACTACATATTTCCGAATTTACTGTATTTTCTCCTCGCTCCTGATCACCTATTTGAGAAATATCTTCGTTTGATTTATCTTCATAATTTTCGGGCCTATTATAAGCCTTTGCCTCTTCCTTTTGATTCGCCTCGCACTGAGGTGTGCCTTCCAACTCCAGAGGTTCAATTAGATAAGATTCTTCAGAAACATCCTGATCCGGAGATTCAATCACATTTTCCTCCATTGAATAAATATCTCCTTCAGGAGTAATGCCCTGCTGAAAGGTCTCATCAAAGGCAGGGTCGTAATCGGAATAACAACTAATCGAATTTTCATCCACCTGATAACAGATGAAGGAATCCTCACTCTGTTCATCTTGTGGTGTCTGAGCAAAGGAACTAAATCCCAACCCGAGTGCAATAATTAATCCCAACAGATATTTCATCAGCATCACATTTAGTTATCTTAATCATAACCTGCGTGCAATTTTATAAGTTCCTCCTTAGGACTCCAGATCCGCGCGTTCCTTATCATACATCAGCTGGTCTTCTTTGGCCAGCTTTTTAATCTTACTCGTTTCGCCCAAATAAGGAAAATATTTTGCGCTATAACCAAAAACACCAAGAAAAGCCGCAATTCCTGCACCCTTCCAGATACTTTTACTGGAACCATATTTGGATATCAACGATTTATTAGTGGATTCGCCTTTATTTTCCATAAAACTATAATCTATATACACATTAAAAACAATCTGTTAAGGTTTTGAATTCCCTTTGTATAAGGGATGTAATGAGAACACCTATTGAATTTTTTTAAAAGAAATTATGTTTTTTACGTTGTCTTTAAAATCATTAATTTTAATTCAAAATACAGATCGGTCAAACCATCCAAAGCAAAGAAATGAGAGATATTATATTGGATATTAGCCTTTATGCCGAGGCTTATGAAATGATTTTCAAGAAACTGTTGTCGTGGGTTCGGGCTTTTGCACTGATGATTCCAAATTTTATCACTGCAATTCTTATCTTCATAACTTTTAGCCTTATCGCAAAGTTTGTGAAAAAGGTATTACACAGGATACTATTGAGGACCAGCATTTCAGAAGACATAATTATAATACTAACAAGAATTGTAGCTGTAATCATTATCCTGGTAGGAGTATTTTTCTGTCTCGGCATTCTTCAACTTGAGAAAACAGTTACCTCCCTCCTTGCAGGTGCCGGTATAATCGGTCTTGCTTTGAGCTTTGCCTTTCAGGATATTGCTACCAATTTAATATCAGGATTTATAATCGCTGTGAAAAAACCTTTTAAGGTTGGGGATCACATTGAAACTAATAATTTTATAGGTACCGTTTCAGCAGTTGACATCCGGGCAATCCATCTAAAAACATTTGATGGACAAGAAATCATTATTCCCTCCAAAGATGTCCTTCAGAAACCAATAAAAAACTTTCACACCTTCGGAGAAAGGAGAATTGAATTTACTATCGGAATATCCTACAACGAAGATCTGGAGAAAGTCGCCAATCTGGCACAAGCCACTCTCGAAAAGGTAACTGGAAGAGATCCCAACAAAAATGTTGAAGTATATTTTGACACCTTAAACGAAACCTCTATTAATCTTATCCTCAAACTTTGGGTGAATCTTGCAGAGCACAAAAATGTATTTCTTGTAAAACATAATGCTATAATAGATATACAAAAGGCTTTTAAAGAAAACGATATCGCCATACCGTTAACAGCAAGAGTTCGTGAGGAATTCTTAGCTTCCATCAATCAAGCTCCTGTATTAAAACTGGAAAAATCAAACCTGTAATCGTCATCTAATGAAATTCGACTTTTTTGATTTTGAAGGACACAGAGGCTGCAGAGGGCTGATGCCTGAGAATTCTACTCCCGGATTTTTAAAAGCAATAGAACTGGGTGTAACGACATTGGAAATGGATGTAGTGATCAGCAAGGATCAAAAAGTTGTGGTGTCACATGATCCTTTCTTCTCTCACGAATTTTGTCTCAAGCCTGACGGATCAGAAATTAAAGAGGAAGAAGAAAGGAATTATAAGTTATTTGCAATGACTTATGAGGAAATCAAAACTTTTGACTGCGGAAGCAAAGTACATCCAAGATTTCCCAAACAGGTAAAAATGCCTGTATACAAACCGCTACTGGAAGATGTAATTGATGCAGCAGAAACATATGCTTCATCACTGAATCATCCGAAGTTATTCTATAACATAGAGATCAAATCTACCATAGAAGGAGACAATACCTTTCACCCACCATATGAAGAGTTTACTGATCTTCTGATAGAAGTTCTTCAGAAGAAACATATTCTGAACAGAACAATCGTGCAGTGCTTTGATCTGCGTCCTCTTCAATATCTTCATAGAACTCGCCCTGATATAACCTTATCCTTTCTTGTTGAAAACACTTTAAGCTTTCAGGAAAATCTTTCAATGCTTGGCTTTATTCCTGCTATTTACAGCCCCGAATATATATTGGTAGATCATGAATTGATGAAGTTTGCAAAGGAGAATAATATGAAGGTTATTCCGTGGACTGTGAATGAAGTTGCTGAAATGAAAAAGCTGATGGAGATGGGGGTTGATGGGTTGATATCGGATTATGTGGATAGGTATAAATATAAATAGCGTCACATTAATGCAACGCCATTTATTTTACATTTATATAGAAAACTACTATTCTTTATTTAGCAAAATTTTCTTTGTTATAATTCTACCTTTTGAGAAGAATTGTACAATGTACAATCCATGATTTTCTTTACTAAGATTTATGGGATAGACAAATGTATCTTCTTCTAACTTTACTTCTGTTACTACATCTCCCAGAGTGTTGAATACTTTAATAACATCCCCTTTATCAAAATTAACTATAGTAGCATCAAACTCTCCAACAGTGGGGTTAGGACTAACATCAAAAATATCATCCTCAAGAAGGATACGCCTCATAACAGAAAGAGTATCATCAGCTGAATAATTATCTATTTCAAATACACCTACACGCGCAGGTTGATTGTCTTTTATGTCAATCCATCCTCTGATATCAGTACGTTGATCACAATTCTGCATCCAAACTGCTGCATACACTATATTATTCCAATAACCGCTTGGAGGGACCCAATTTATATCTCCCGATTTGAAGCCCCGCCCAGTGGGTGCATTAAAATATCTCTTTTGAAGATTTCCTCCCCACCTATTAACAATTTCAAAGGTAGCAGTATATGCATTATATGCCAATTCGGTCTTATCACCGTCTCTTAACTCCCATCTATCATTTCTACCATCTCCATTTGGAGTTACGAGGTTGGGCCAAAAATAAGTAAAGCCGCCCTTAAATTTTGGCTCAACGAAATATGCCAAATTAATCGACTGGTTTAAGCATGGATCCGTAATGGTAACGCCGTATGTTGTTTGACTAGATGGATTCACAGTTATTTGCGGTCCGGTTTCACCTGTACTCCACAAATAAGTAAAATTTCCACTTCCCCCTGTTGTAATAGCCGACAGCTTTCTATCGCAAAATTCATCACTAAGAACTAGTGACCCTGAAAGCGGACATCCAGGCTCTATGGAAGCTTCAAAAGAAGCACCACTATTGCAAGAAAAACCCTCCTCCAAGCTTATATAATCTGCTGCCCTGAAAATAACTGATTGCCCTGATTGAATAATAACTGGGCCTTGAGATACAGATGGATCAACATTGCTGCCCGCTTTAATATAAGTCTCATACCGATTGTAGGAAGGAAGATTTTGAGTATTTTGAAATAATTTATATGTTACACATCTTTCAACAACTTGTCTAGCAACTATTTCATCCGTGGCAATACATCCGTGTTTATCTGTCACCGTAACAGAATAATTTCCAGGATCATTATACCCAAAATTGATATATGAGGTTGTCTGCCCGTTACTCCACAAGTAACTAAATGGCTGTCTATTCTCCAAGCTACCTAATAATCTAGCATGTGCCCATGCTTGTTTATTTACACACAAATCAATATCTTTTCCTATGTCAACTGAAAATTCTCTTATATATGTTGCCGTAGATAACGTCCTAGTGCAGCTGGTAATTAAATCTGTAATTTCGCAATTATAGAATGTATTGCTTGCTTCCACAGTAATTTGTTGTGTTGTAGCACCTGTAGACCATAGGTACGAATAATTCCCAGAACCTGCAAGAGGGGTAACTCCAAGAGTCAATAGCTTCCCAGGACATGTTACCTGAATGGGTGTAATTTCCGCATCAAAATTAACAACTTCTTTAAACTCAATATCATCTATACTGAAATCATTACCAAAAGTAGATTCCGATATTTTCCGATATTTTAGAATTTGCAATTGTACCTGGCCAGTAAATGTCGCAATGTACTCGCCACAAAATAGTTTCCATCCATTTGTAAAAGGGGCTGTTCCAGAGGAAATAACGAGCCCATCTACTGCAAGTGCAAACCCCGGCTCAGTATCTGTTTCTGACAAAATCCAAGCTTGAAAATTATATTTTTTACCAGTGACAACTTGTACACTTTGATACCATGCCCTATTATATTCCGGACCTGAGTTTCCCCATAATCCATCTCCGATAAACCTAGCTGCCCCAAATGCCTTAATTTTCCAATTTTTAATGTATGCCCCATTTGGTCCCACCGAATAAACACCATTCCTATTAGAGCCTATAGGCCACAAAATAGAACTTGAGCAGTTCTTAGTCATATCACTCCCAAAAGTGATCCCCGCATTAGTACAACTAATTTCAAACCCTCCGTCAATCACAAGGTTTGGATTATTCCCGATACAACCTAAACATTGAGCATTTATCTCTTTGGGCATCGCCCAAAAGGTTATTATAATTAAAATAAAATTATATAGATTCCTTTTCATAATATCATATTAAATGCCTATTATTTCTTCAATTTTACTTCAATCTCTTTAATCATATCCATAAGAAGTTGATTATTATTCTTTAAAGCCTCGTTCTCCTTCTTCATCTCTATCATATAAAGCGTAAGCTCCTCAATTTTCTGTAAAAGTTTAGCATCCATTTGTACAAGATCGACCCCATCTTTACCAACCTCTTCAGCAGATGGTATTTCTGGCAAATGTCTATTTTCTTTTATAAAAGCCTCCACAGATTCAAGTGATTTCAGCTTATAATCTTTATCAAAAACAAAGTCAGGCCAGTTCCCAGTATTAGCGCACTTCATTCCTACAGAAACTATGGTTCCGCCAACATATAACTTATGATTCCCAGTAGCAGGTAACACTCCTCCATCTCCCATGAAAATCTTTCCATCATCCTTTATTCTAAAATATTCATTATACGTCGTGGCGCTAGTATATCTGCCTATTCTAAAATAAGAAGGTCCTGCAACTTGCGCTCCTAATGCCCAACCATATGTACCGTATGTTGTTGAGGTAGTTCCATTGTCAAAAAGAATTGTTGGCTCATTTAATGCTCCCGTATTAGAATTCCAGGTATTTGTCAGCTTCAGCATCACGTTTTTTCCTTTACTGGCATCGCCACCATTTCTTTTAAGCTCCAGCAGTGCAGAAGGCAAGGATTCAGCACCTGTACCAATTCCAACATTACCATTTCCACCTACCAGCATTTTAACTCTTTGACCCTCCGCAGTTGTTGTTGTTGTCGCGAACTTAATTGACTTGCCCTCTGCTGTCGTCAAAAGCATTAAGTTATTGGAAGTACTTCCAGGACCAGAATAAAGAACTACATCTTTATTCTTTGCATCATTACCATGACAACCATCGCACGTCGACACAGCAAGAGTACCATAGGCATCAGGAGAAGCGATCAAAAATTGTGGATTCGAAGAGCCATAAACATGTAACCTGGCCTCTGACCAGCTTGGCACTATTCCAATTCCAAGTTGACCTGATGATGTTAGGGTCATTCGAGTGGTCGCCGTACTACCCAAATTTGTAGCGTCTGACAATGTCCGGAAATAAAGGTTTCCTGCACTCGGCCAGTTAAAGTAACCACTGCCTGCCGTTCCAATTGTCAAATAAGCAGAAGTGAATCTGGCGGCACCTTTGTATGTACCTCCTCCGGTTAATTTTAACCCGACTGTTGAACCACCCACGCCCACAACAACATCCGATGTTTCACTTGTTGATGATCCTACATACGTTGGATCAGTCGTGGTCGCATTAGGAATATTCCACTGCTGCTGCGAAAATGCGTTAATCATAAAAAGTAATCCAGAAACTAATGTTAAAAGTTTTTTCATTGTACTAATAGTTTGGGTTTATTAAGAAATTATTAAAAATTTTTATATTATAGTCAAAGCCGTAAATCACAAGAGATCCAATAACTCCCATTTTACCTTAGCTCTATTACCTTTTTATCTATCAATGCCTGCCTACTCCATTCATGAGTGAGAACCTTGCATCTTCAAACTATAATCAGCTCACTAATTCAAATCAAAAATGAGGCAATTAAAACATCTATGTAATTAGGCTCCGATTTCCTTTTTCGTTCTTGAAAAAATGATTCTTTTAAGGCAATTGAACAAGGTTGAAAATTGACAATTTTATACAAATCAAATCATACATAATTAACAGACTTCCAAATTTTATTTTGTTCCCAGATTTTAAAAAAAAAAATTATCCGCCATCAGAGAAGAAAATCAAAAACAGTATTACTCCTAAAAACAAAAAGCGTTTACCACTGACGATAAACGCCTTTACAATGTAAATTTAAATATTATTATAAAGCTATCTTTACTTCTGATCAAATGAATATCCTACAACACTATTCCCAAAGAAAGTAGGCACTAATACCAACTTTTGCTGAGGAATATACCAGATGTCAGCAGCATTAATTTTTTCATCTTTTGTATCAAGTAACTTGCTGACCGTTTTATCTTTAATATAATTGATCTCTCCGTTCCAGTTCGAAATCAAATAAGCACCTCTGGTAATTTCAACTATACCATCACCGGAAGGAACGCTCTCTGCTATAACTTCAGCATTTTTCTTATCATAGGAAACATTATAAAACCTGCCACCTTTCATATCAATAACTCTTAAGCCATCTTTAAGGGCAAGCAAACCGTTTGGCTTCTCAAATAAACTGTTTTCAAGCCATAAGCTTGTAGTTCCATCTTTCAGAAGATAAATCTTTTTATTTGAAGAATCTGAAATGTAAACATTGCCAGAAGCATCGGTGGTAATATCATTGAGAAAAACAGCTCCTTCAATAGTAAAAGATTTTTCAATCTTACCAGATAAAATATCTATAACAACAACTTTATTTATATCCGAGACATATAATTTATTTTCAACAATTCCCATTCCTTTAGGCGCATCAAGACCTTTGACCCACTCAAGTTCCGAAATCTTCCCGTCTGTACCGAGCTTGGTTATAAAGCCATTGCCATCATGAACTGATCCGTCTCCATTGATATTGGCAACATACAGCACATTTCTTTTCGCATCAAAGATGACTGATTCAGGAGTTTTCAATACCGCTTCCGTTTCCCATTTCTTTTGAAGAGTCGGCTCTCCGGATCTGGTGATTACTGTAAAAGATACTGCAACAAACAGCACAAAAGGCAGGAATAATTGTTTAAGATTGAGCATATTAATTTAGGTTAAACATTTTCGCCAATCTAAAACATATTTTAAGAGAATGCATTAACTTCTCGCAGGCACCTTCATAATTATTTTTTTCCTACAGATAATAAAATATTAAAAAAGTTAAATTATACATATCTTTTATAAAATCACTTTTGCAGCATAATCCCATAATACAATTCCCATTGTCACTGACACATTAAAACTGTGTTTTGTCCCAAACTGCGGGATTTCAAGGCAAATGTCAGTCAGCGCGATCACATCTTCTTCTACTCCAAACACTTCATTGCCAAAAACAAATGCATACTTAGCATTTTTATCAGGCGCAAAATCCTGAAGCATCTGACTGCCTTCTGCTTGTTCCACAGAGGCAATTATATAGCCCTCCTCCTTAAGCCTGATGATGGCATCTGAAGTTTTTGCAAAATACTCCCATGCAACGGAATCTTCAGCTCCTAAAGCACTTTTGTGTATTTCTCTGTGAGGAGGCCTGGCTGTAACTCCACACAAATAAAGCTTTTCAACTTTAAAGGCATCCCCGGTTCTGAATCCCGCTCCAACGTTGTGCATACTTCTGATGTTGTCAAGAACCAGAACAACAGGGTGTTTGTCAGAACTTTTATACTCATCCACACTCAGGCGGTTCAACTCATCTAGTTTCAACTTTTTCATATTAAATAATTTATGAGGACACAAAAATAGCCGGGGATTAAGCATTATAAAAATTTCACAGCCAATCAACTCCATATAAGTTAACTTTAAGTGATTGATTATAGTGATTAACAAGCCTTTTCAATGACCAATGATAATTTGGAATAAAAAGTTATTCACAATCAGGAGAGAAAAAAGGAGGAAAACAGCAAAAACCGTAAATTTAAGATTGGAACAGCAAGACCTTTGAGGTTTAAACTGTTCTCCAGCATTGATTTAAATAATTTTACTATGAGTGAAACCAAATCGTTTTCAGAGACACCTCTGATGAAGCAGTATAATGCTATAAAGGCAAAACATCCGGGAGCTTTATTACTTTTCAGGGTTGGTGACTTTTATGAAACATTTGGAGAAGATGCCATTAAAGCAAGCAAAATCCTTGAAATAACGCTGACTAAAAGAGGCAATGGAACAGCTTCTGAAGTAGCACTTGCCGGATTTCCTCATCATTCTCTTGATACATATCTTCCAAGACTGGTTAGAGCAGGACAACGTGTAGCCATATGCGACCAACTTGAAGACCCGAAAATGGTCAAGGGTATTGTGAAAAGAGGCGTAACAGAACTGGTAACCCCAGGTGTATCTTTTAATGATCATGTACTAGAGGTTAAAAGGAACAACTATCTTGCTTCTGTTCAATTCGGAAAGGACTTTACAGGGATATCATTCCTGGATATTTCAACGGGAGAGTTTCTGACAGCTCAGGGAGATAATTCTTACATAGAAAAGCTTCTGATTAACTTCAACCCATCGGAAATAATTTATTCCAAGGCAAAAAAACAATTGTTCGAGCAACATTTCGGAGATAAGTATAACACTTATTGCCTGGACGAATGGGTTTATTCTTACGATTATGGATACGATCTTCTCACCAAACACTTTGGCACTTCTTCATTAAAGGGATTTGGAGTTGAAAACCTTCCGGAAGGTATCGTTGCTGCCGGCGCTGTATTTTATTATCTCGCAGAAACAGAGCATAGAGAAGTAAAGCACATTGTAAATCTCTCAAGAATTGAAGAAGAAAAATACATGTGGCTCGACCGCTTCACAGCAAGAAATCTTGAGCTTGTATATCCGCAGAATGCAGAAGCAATCCCTTTAATCCAAATTCTTGATAAGACACTTACTCCCATGGGAGGAAGAATGCTTAAGAAATGGATGCTTCTTCCATTGAAGGAGAAGAAACCGATTGAGGAAAGACTAAATGTGGTTGATGCCATGGTTAAGGATGAAGACCTGTTAAAAGGCCTTACCCAGGAGCTAAGACATATTGGAGATCTTGAAAGACTCATTTCAAAAGTAGCAGTGCGCAGGGTTAATCCCAGAGAAATGCTACAATTGAAAAGAGCACTCGAGCACATCAGGCCGGTAAAAGCAATTCTTGAGCAAAGCAGTATTGAAGCTTTAAAGAAACTGGCTGAGCAGTTAAACAACTGCGAACTGCTTACGGAAAAAATAAGCAAAGAAATCAAGAACGATCCACCTGTTGTTACCAACCAGGGTAACATCATTCAGGATGGTATAAATCAGGAACTGGACGATTTAAGAAAAATTGCCTTCAGCGGAAAAGATTACCTCATACAGATTCAGCAAAGAGAAGTAGAACGTACAGGTATCAGCTCTCTTAAAATTGCTTACAACAAAGTATTCGGATATTACCTTGAAGTTACAAATGCTCACAAAGACAAGGTTCCTGCTGACTGGATCAGGAAGCAGACACTTGTAAACGCAGAAAGATATATCACAGAAGAGCTGAAAAATTACGAAGAAAAGATCCTTAATGCCGAAGACAAGATCTTTCAGATTGAGCAGCGATTATTCAATGAAATGGTGATCTTTGCAGAAGATTATGTACTGCCGGTTCAGCAAAATGCAAGGGCTATAGCTGTGATTGATTGTCTTGCTTCATTTGCACAAACTGCTGTTTCAAATAACTATGTAAAACCTACCATAAACGAAAGTAAGGGACTTGTAATCAAAGAAGGTCGTCACCCTGTAATTGAACAGCAACTTCCTCCGGGAGAGTCTTATGTTCCTAACGATATTTTTCTTGATGACTCAAGTTGCCAGATCATCATCATTACAGGACCAAACATGGCGGGTAAGTCTGCTTTGCTAAGGCAGACAGCCCTTATAGTATTACTTGCTCAAATCGGAAGTTTTGTGCCTGCTTCATCAGCGGAGATTGGCTTGGTTGATAAAATATTTACACGTGTAGGCGCTTCCGATAATTTATCTAAAGGGGAATCTACCTTCATGGTGGAAATGACAGAAACAGCAAGTATTCTCAATAACCTTAGTGAAAGAAGTCTCGTGCTGATGGATGAGATCGGAAGAGGTACAAGCACCTATGACGGGATATCAATAGCCTGGTCAATAGTCGAATACCTTCATAGCCATCCGAAATATAGGGCCAAAACTTTATTTGCTACACACTACCATGAGCTGAATCAACTTGCTAATGATTTCCCGAGAATTAAGAATTTCAATGTTTCAGTAAAAGAAGTCGGCAACAAAGTCGTCTTTATGCGCAAACTTAAAGAGGGAGGCAGTGAACACAGCTTTGGTATTCATGTAGCTCAAATGGCCGGTATGCCAAACCCGGTTGTATTAAGAGCAAACGAAATTATGCACCACCTTGAGAAAGAAAAGGTGAGCAACAATAGTGACGATAAAATTAAAGACATTCCAAAGAACAACTTTCAACTACAACTATTCGAGCCCTCAGATCCGGGATTTGAGAAAGCAAGAGAATTGCTTAAAAAAATAGACATTAATACTATTTCTCCAGTGGAAGCGCTATTAAAGCTTAATGAGATTAAACTCATGCTGACAGAGAAAGAATCAAGTATAAAATAAATATATGACCTCATTCTCTTAGAGATCCCAGCCTGGCGCCTCTAGGAGAATTGTTTCCATTTTCAATACTTTTAACTTGCAGTTTTTGCTTTCGGCTTAAAGCTTAAAAAGTTTTTTCCAGGTTCCTTTAATCATATTATACTTCAGGGTACTGGGCAAAGCCATCCAGAAATATCGAGTTACATCAACTGCAAAAGATGGCTGCATATAACAATTGATTGCACAGCCTTCGCATTGTTCATACCTGCCTTCTAATTTTATGAGCTTCTGCACCCTATCAGATGTATAGAGGTTGTACAGGTTAGCTTCAATATCAAGAGCTTCCATTCCCAGGTGATAACAAGGAAGTAGAAGTTTATTCTCGGGAGAAATTACAATGGTAGTACTGGCAGCTTTGCAAACAGGATCATCAATATGATTACCTCCATTTTTCCTTAAAGCAATGAATGCCTGATTGAGATAAATTAATTTTTCTGATGCAATCTTTTCAAGACGATCCAAAGCATTATCCGACAGGCCTCCATTAGTATTTACCCCATTATACTCAAACACAGGATTAAGTATAAGCAAAAGGTCATTAGGCAGTGCAAACTTTTTATATACTTCCTCTATCTGATCTATATTTTTTTCAAATACCGTAAACAATATATCAGGCCTTTCACCAATCTCTTTTGCAATTTTTATAGATTCTACAAAGAAATCAAAACATGCTACACCTCTTGAGCTATCATGTTCTGCTTTATGAGAGGAGTCAAGGGAGAAGTGCAGCATATCTATGTTGCCTTTCAACCTCTCTGCATATTTGGGATAAAGAAGGGTATTAGTGGTAACAGTTGTAATAAACCCCATGTCTTTCGCAAGTGACAAAAGTTGATCCAGTTGCTGGTGTAGCAAAGGCTCACCACCAGTGAAATCAATTACTTTCACACCAAGTTTCTTAAGATCTCTGAAGTTAGCTCTTGCTTGCTCAAGTGTAACATATGGAGAAGGTTTTTCCCAGATATCACAAAATGTGCAACTTGCATTGCATCTATATGTGACATAGTAATTACACAAAACCGGATGTGAAATGAGCCTCACTTAAACTAAACTTTTGTATAAATTCTGAAATAAAGGTCAGAAACACAAAAAAAGGTTATCTTTTATTCTTTCCTTTCTTCAGAATTGGCCCTACCGCAATCGTTACAGATCTGTTAAATGGCTCAGGATTATCACTGTCAGGATGTTGGACATTGAGAAAATAGGTTGAATAATCCGGAGTAAAATAACCACCGGTCGTTTCTGCACCCACAGGAGCAATCAAAAATCTTTTTAAATCATCCACTACTGGATTTTTAATGCTTAAATCAAGCCACCAGATTTCATTCACTATTTTGTCTTTTTTTAGAAACTCTTCCGGGACTCTGCCTCGAGTGTTTTTAATGATATCTTCATTGATGACCAGATATGTTTTACCTTTTACCTTCGCATAGGCAATTCCATCCGGATTAGAAAAATGTTTATCTACATGTTTAAAACCTTTGCCACCCGTAATTAACGGCTTGATGGAGTTAGAATAAGGATTGAACTCAAGGACTGCCCCATATGGATAATCATATACACCTTTCTCATTTTTGGTGGCTTGAATATGATTCGCCCAGGTAGAATTTATCATAACAGATTTATCCAGATGAATTTCATCCTGCCCTGTTTCAGATATATAAATCTTGCCATCAACGAGAGTAAGCCATTCCATGCGCACAAAACTTGTTGCACCTCTCTGCAAGGCAACATTTCTCGATTCAATCAATGATTTCATATCTGAAGGGAGGTGTATCCAGGTACCTCCGTTTCCATTGGCATTTTGCTGGTATGCAAACAACTTTCCTTTAGATAAATCGCCGGCCTTATCAGCAATAAACTTATAAAACACTGAAGGAGTAAAATCATCTGTAAGATAAACAGTAACACTGTCTGGCATAAGCAAAATACCTTCATGAGAACATCTCCCCATTGCATATAACTTTCTTAAAGCAATTTTTGAAACTGGGTCAATCTCCACAACCCAACCCATATTCTGATATCGTTTCATTCCATTAAAATCACTTGTATCTCTTGAGCCACTGCCTTCCTTGAATAGCTCTACATTTGAAGCAGGTGGAAATTCTTCAGCGCTTAGGATGGTCCCCCAAGGAGTTAAAGCTCCACTGCAATTTTTAAAAGTACCTCCAACCTTTGAAAAATCAACCGCATTAAAAGCGCCTTTATTAATCCATCTTCCATCAATTTTATTAATTTCAAAAACTGTAGCTCCTCCTCCATCTCCCAATGTTAGACTTGTGTCGTTAGATTCGTGAGATACAAACAGAAAACCATCAATGCCATTTTTCCCCTTCGGAATAAAACAACTATAATCATGTTCACCCTTTGAAGTTGTCTTAACACCTTTAACATTTACCACTATCTCTCCCTCCCTGAACAACTGATCATAACGTATGCCTCTGGGCAGAACAATTCCAGAGCCATCGTAATCTTTTGTAAGCTGAAAACGTTGAGGTAAAGCAGGAAAAGAAATTATGATAAAAAGTAAAAGGCTAATGCTTGTTGATTTGTATATGTTTAACATAATAATGCTACGCTTGGACGCATGAAAATGACAAAATAAAAGGCAAATGTTAACTCACGATTAGTATCATGTTAACTTAAGAAAACAAAAAATACCAAGTTGAAAAACATGGAATTCAGAAAAATGTTTATCACGTTTCAAAAAGCAGGTAAAAATTTGATATGGCTTTTTAAAACTTATTAAAAAGTAAATTTGCTGAAAGAATAGATTGCTTGCTTAAAAAGTCACTGAAAGCATCAGTAACTCAGAATCTCCAGCATCATTATCTGTGACAGCAATGGCAATGGTTTCTTTGGATGACTCTGCTTCAAAAATTGAAATAGATTCAATTTTTCCTTTATATAGCTGGCCGTTATCATCAATCTGACCGATCTGGAATTGATTTGGCAGAAGATTATTCATGCCTCCTCTCAGATAGTCAAACTCTCCAAGTTCTAATATCCCTAACAGACTTCCAGCCACCTCACCATCAAGGTAAGCATTGTCTGAATCTTCAGCGCTGGCAGTAAAGTAAAGCCTTTTCTCAAAAACGGAAGCTCCTGAAAAACCGGATGGAACACCTGCGATCTCAGGCAACTGATAGGACTTCACAAAGGGAAAGGGGACCAGTTGCGATCCTTCACACAAATAAGGAATAAACTCCTCCAGCTTGATCACCATTACAGCGTTGTTTCCTTTCCTGTTGGCCCTGTTGAACAAATACAAATGCTGTTCATCAGAAGCTGCAGCTTCCAGGTTAAGCGATTCTCCTCCTGTAATTTCATAATTACTTTGAAGCAATTTATAAAATTCAGTAAGATCAAACTGCTGTACAAAATGGTTCTTGTTATACTTCGTAGGCAGCTTTACCAGAAAAACTTTATTTCTTTTATCCGTAGAGCCAGAGCCGAAAATGAGTAGATGCTTAAAGTTGTTAATAGTCACAACTGTCATGCATTCAAGGTCTGGCTTTTCATTTTTAGGAATCTTATACTCTTCGTCAGATTTGAAAAGTTCAACCTTTTCAAGGAGTTCAAGATTATACTTCAGCTTAAAGAGATATTTGCTGTCATCACCGATGATATAAATCATACCATCCACCACTTCAACACCAGAAGCAGAAGGAATATTTTCAAGAACAGCTTTTTTAATAACCTTGGTTTGCATGATCAGATTACTCTTTTGGGTGATCTGCCCTGAAGTTTTTGATAGCTTCATGAAGAAAATCAAGGAAATTAGTAACGCTCGGATCATAAGCAGTTGGCTCTGCCAGCAGTTCCTCCGTAAACGGATCGATAAGCACATAGTATGGCTGGGCGTTGTTTTTGAATCTCATTACCTGCAATTCAGTGTTTTTTTGCCCCAAAGTTGTTTTCTTTTTACCATCCAAAATAGAGACAAACACATCTGAGGAATCAAGCTTAGTTCTATCATCTACGTATAATGAAGCAATAATGAAATCATTACTTAACAACTTCAATACTTCAGCATCTGCCCATACGTTTGCTTCCATCTCTCTACAACTCACACAGCCATGCCCAGTAAAATCAAGCATCAATGGCATATTCTTCTTCTTGGCACATTCTATGGCCTGCTCATATGTATAATAGCCATTAAGACCATGCGGAAGCTTTTTATTTGAACTTGCATATTTAGGCTCATCACAGATGTAGGCTTCGTGTGAGTTAGTGTACTCTCTTACAATACCAGGCAGATCAAAGTCATGAGTAGACATAGGGGGAAGATAACCAGATAATAATTTTAATGGCGCTCCAAAAAGACCCGGTACCAGATACATCGTAAATGAAAAAGCGAAAATCGCCAGCAGTAGTCTTGGAACACTTATCTTTTCCACCGGGCTATCATGAGGCAACTGATATTTACCCAAAAGATAATATCCCAGCAAAGCAGATAAAACTATCCAGATAGCAATATATATCTCTCTATCCAAAATTCCCCAATGATAAACCTGATCTGCTATACTTAAAAACTTTAGAGCAAGTGCCAATTCTATATACCCAAGAATAACCTTGATTACATTTAACCAACCACCTGATTTTGGAAGTTTGCTTAGCCAAGATGGGAATAATGCAAACAATGAAAATGGGACTGCAAAAGCAGTAGCATATGCCAGCATTCCTAGTGCTGGCCTAAGTATCTGTCCTTCTGCCCAAGCCATAACAAGAATATTCCCAACAATGGGTGCTGTACATGAAAAGGATACCAAAACAAGCGTTACCGCCATAAAGAAGACTCCATAATATCCTCCTTTATCTGCTTGCTCATCTGCCTTGTTAACAATTGATGCCGGCAAAGTAATTTCAAACATCCCAAGAAAAGAAAGAGCGAATACCACAAATACCGCTGAAAATATAACATTTGGCAACCAATGAGTACTCAACAAATTCGCAAGGGCAGGACCAAATAACAGTCCTATTATAAAATATAAAAGGATGATAGATAACCCATAAATAATTGCTTTTTTAACACCTTCCGATCTCTTCTGCTTACCTCCTGTGAAGAATGTCACAGTCATTGGAATCATAGGGAAAACGCATGGTGTGAACAACGCAATAAAACCGGCACCAAATGAAATGATTATGTATGCTAGCAAAGATAACTGCTCTGGACCACTATTACGTTTTTTTAACTTTCTCTCTAGCTTTTCAAGCGCTGTTGGTGCGGGAGACTTGTCAAGTGTTCTGGTATACAGACTAGAATCCTTTTTGGCTGATCCGCCAAGTTGAGACTTCAGCTCCTGAATTATCAGATTATTCAAACTATCTCTTTTAATGAGCTTTTCAATATGCTCACTGGTCTTCTTTAATTCTTCCTTTGATGGGCTGCCTTGCGAAAAGGATACGAGAGGAAGAATAAATAGAAGAGAAAAAAATAATGCTTTAATAAATTTTAATTTCCCCATTTTCTCACAAATGTTTTCAATACTTCAATGGATTCGTCTTTACCGTCAGGGGTACGCGTAATCAATTTTGATTTTTCTAATTCCAGCTCTGCAATTGATGAATTTTTATCCAAAGCACCTGTTGGCTTAACAGAAGTTTTAGGATTACTTGGTGTTGGAGAAGGTGGTGTTTCTTTTACCGGACCTGCAGTAACTTTTATGCCCTCAAAAGTAAAATCACCACTTACAGGCACGCATTTACCACTCACATCAGTACAAGCCTGCGCATTTAAAGACACTTGAATCACAGGATTATCTTTTAATATTTTAATTTTCTGCTTGAAAACACCTGTTCCTTTAAAGTATCTGTATTCTCCTCCCCACAGCGAATCGTATTTCTTTTTTGAATCTACTGATATAAGCTTACCAACTACTTCAAATGAAGGATTTTTTTCTATTTCAATTTCAGTTACATTCGGACCAAGATTCGGGTCAAAGTCACTAGAATACAAATACCATCCTGACTTTATCTGGGCTGTAAAAATCAATTCTACTATTTCACCTGCTTTTACTTCCTTTTTGGAAATTGAAGTACTCCATGTAACCGGCCTTTCTATCTGTGCAATCAGACTAGATGAAATTCCCAACATTAAAAAGAAAATTAAAATCCTGATCTTCATAAAATAATTGGTGCTGTAAATAAATCTCTATCCTTATTTTCCTTTGCTTATCGCACTAAAGTGCTTATAAAACAATGTAATCGTCTCAATACCTTTAAAATAATGATCCACTTTATAACTTTCATTCGGAGAATGGATGGCATCCTCATCTAGTCCAAATCCCATTAATACAGTCTTCAAGCCTAATACCTTCTCAAACAAACTAACTATCGGGATACTTCCTCCGTCTCTTGTCGGCAAAGGCTTTTTTCCCCAAACCTCTTCTATCGCCAGACTCGCAGCTTCATAGCCGGGAAAATCCGTTGGTATTAAAGCTGGCTCCCCTCCGTGATGCGGAAGTACTTCCACCTTTACTGATTTAGGAGCTATCGCTTTAAAATGCTCACTAAACTGCTTTGTAACTTTCTCAAAATTCTGCCCAGGTACCAAGCGCATTGAAATTTTTGCATAGGCCTTTGAAGGAAGAACGGTTTTGGCTCCTTCCCCAGTATACCCTCCCCAGATTCCGTTTACATCCAGAGTCGGTCTGATACCAGTCCTTTCAATTGTCGTATAGCCCTTTTCCCCCTCAATATCCTCAATGTCAAGCTCTTTTTTGTAATCATTCAGGTCAAATGGAATTTTATTCAACTCCTCCCGCTCTTTTGCAGATAATTCTATTACATCATCATAAAATCCAGGAATTGTGATATGATTGTTTTCATCCTTCAATGAAGCAATCATATCACACAAAGTATTGATCGGATTTGCCACTGCTCCTCCATAAATACCCGAATGCAAATCTCTTTTTGGTCCTGTAACTTCCACTTCCAGATAACACAAACCTCTCAATCCAACAGTGATAGAAGGACAATCTTCAGAAATGATCGATGTATCAGAAATTAAAACCACATCTGCTTTTAACTTATCCTTATTCTCTTTTACAAAAGTATCAAGATTGTCTGATCCTATCTCTTCTTCGCCTTCTATCAGGAATTTTATATTACAGTTTAATTCACTGCTTTTCAGGATGGTCTCAAGCGCTTTGATGTGCATATACATCTGGCCCTTGTCATCACAGGAACCTCGCGCATAAACCCTGCCATCTTTTACGACTGGTTCAAAAGGCGGACTATTCCACAAATTTAAAGGGTCTGGTGGCTGCACATCATAATGACCATAAACCAAAACGGTAGGAGCCTTAGAATCGATGAGTTTTTCACCATATACAATAGGATGCCCCTTTGTCGGACAAATTTCTGCCTTTGTTGCCCCAGCCGCTATTAACTTGTCTTTAATGAAATCTGCAGCCTTGAGAACGTCCTGCTTATATTTGCTATCTGCACTTACAGAGGGAATTCGTAAAAGATCAAACAGTTCTGAAAGAAATCTGTCTTTATTTTTTTCAATATATGTATTCATAAAATAACACAGGCTCAATGCCTTTGCTCAAAAAGAGTTTTACCCAAGGATTGTTTTATACTGCAATTATAAAAATTAAACCGGGATTAAGCATCAAAAAAGTGTCAGTCTTAATCAATTCACTTAAAGTTACAATTAAGTAATTGATTATAATGATTAACCAGATTTTCTAACGAACATTAAACTATTCTGAATTTAATAATCAGCCTTTCCTTAATTAAGGATACAATACAGCTTTAAGCCCAGAAATTTTACCCGATTTAATATTTCCTCCATTAGTATAAAATTACTCCTGTTATGAAAAAGTAACCCCAATTTCTTCAAATCCTTTAAGTCCCTGAAGACCACCAGTATGAATAGCTATGATTTCAGAATTTTCAGGAAAAAAATCTTTTCTTAACATATCAAGGATTCCCCAAACCATTTTTGCGGTATAAATCGGCTCCAAGGGAATGGAATATTGATTTTTGAATTCATTAATAAAAGAGACCAATTCCGGAGTACATTTGGCATAACCGCCAAAATGGTATTGATCGATAATTTCCCAGTTTGTAAAATCTTCATTTCCAAGAAGACTTTCAATATCATTTCTCAAAAAACTTCCTCCTTTTAGCGCTGAAAAGCCGAGGATTTTCGACTGACCTTTTTTCCCTCTGATAATTCCTGCAAGTGTGCCTCCTGTTCCCACAGGACTGCATAAAAAATCAGGGGAAAATGGAAGACTTTGAATCATTTCGGAACACCCCTTAACAGCAAATTCATTGCTTCCACCCTCAGGAATTATAAAAAGATCACCGAACTTTTCAAATAATTCGGTCAAAAAAGATGCTTCCGCTTTATTTCTGTATTGTTCTCTGGAAACCTGATAAATCTTCATTCCACATTCAGTGGCGAACTTTAAAGTGGGACTTAATTCCCGACACTCATCACCCCTTATGACTCCGATTGTTTTAAAACCAAGCTCTTTTCCAGCTGCCGCAAATGCGTAAATATGGTTGGAATGAGGTCCTCCGAACGTTAGCAAAGATGTTTTTCCCAGTTCTTTTGCTTTTTCAAGGTTGTATTTGAGTTTCCAGAATTTGTTACCAGATATTAATGGATGATTTAAATCTTCCCTCCAGACAGAAAATCTGACTTTTTTTTCCAGACAGAGCGGATGATTTATTTCCTGAAGAAATGGTTTGGGATACACAGGCACCTAAATTTTAAACTGGTTTATGCTAAATTGCGGCAATTTTAAGAATAAAAAAAGTGGCGAGGTTTTATGACTGAGGAAATTGAAAATGACAACGACGAACTTTCAGAAGATGCTGATCTGTATGAGCATTTTAGGATTGAAATAGATAAAAAACAGGCTCCGATCAGAATTGATAAATTTCTGATGGATCGCCTGCCCAATGTTACAAGAAACAAAATCCAGAACGGCATAGAGTCTGAAGCCATTAAAGTCAATGACAAGGCTACAAAATGCAGCTACAAAATAAAACCGCTGGATGTTGTTACGGTTTCACTTCCCCATCCTCCAAGAGAAGATGTTGTAATTCCTGAAAACATCCCTCTGAATATTGTTTTTGAAGATGATCAGCTATTAATAGTCAATAAGCCTCCGGGAATGGTGGTGCATCCTGCATATAACAACTGGACTGGTACTCTTGTAAATGCATTGGCATATCACTTCCAGAATCTGCCCACCTCAAGAAATGGAGAGATAAGGCCTGGACTGGTCCACAGAATTGATAAAGATACCAGTGGTCTCCTTCTGATCGCTAAGACTGAATTTGCCATGTCATACCTGGCTAAACAGTTTTTTGATCATACCATAGAGCGAACTTATATTGCTATGATCTGGGGTGAGCCAAAAGAAAATACCGGTACCATCAGGAGCAACATGGGCCGCAGTATGAAAGACCGTAAGGTTATGGCTGTTTATCCGGAAGGAAGTGAGACAGGCAAACATGCTATTACGCACTACAAGGTTTTGAAAAGCATAAGATATGTATCGTTAATCCAATGCAATCTTGAAACTGGAAGGACGCATCAGATAAGGGTCCATATGAAGCATCTGGGACATCCTATTTTTAATGATGTAACTTATGGAGGTGATAAAATACTCAGAGGGACGAGTTTTTCAAAATATAAACAGTTTGTAGAAAACTGTTTTAACATCATTCCACGACAGGCTCTTCATGCAAAAACACTTGGATTTATTCACCCGACCACCAAAGAGTTTATGCAATTTGATTCTGACCTACCTCAGGATTTTCAAGATGCTATTGCTAAGTGGGAAGGATATGTGGAGTATGAATAGAGTTATAAGTTGAAAGTTAAAAGTTGAAAGTAAAACTTTATACTTTCAACTTTTTACTTTTAACTTCTTAATCTACTACAAGCTTCGCAACCTGTCTTCTTTCATCTGCAAGTATTTCAACATAATACATACCTTTCTGCAGGCCTGAAACATCACCGAAAATCTGCTGATCTCCGGCAGCTTGTCTTCCTTCATAAAGGGTCTTAATGAATTTGCCATCAATTGAATTTACATTCACTTTTAGATGAGCTGCTTCTTTCAGACCATAAGTCAGGCAGATCTGGCTGTTTGAAGGATTTGGGAAAAGATTTATTTCCTTTGACAATTCAAGAGGTGTAATACCTGTAGCGGGTTCGACTGCATTTTGAATAAATAAAGTGTCCGGCAGATCACCCAAAGGAGTAGTTGTATTTGAAAAGATTATAGTCAATAATGGAAACTTTGCAGTTTGTGTGTACCAGGAAAATGAGGTAATGGTCGTTTTTATAGTCACTGGAGGGAAAGAAACTACATCCGTTATAGTTGCCACATTTTTGATCCTTAGAGTCTTTTCATAGGTTACTCCGTTATTCAGAACCAGAGATGCCTCTTCATCAGCAGTGGAAGTAACAGTAGCAGTTCTTGTCGTAGTTGCGGAAAAACCAGGAATCGAAATCGATGCAGTTCCGCTAAAATTGTCCGTAAAAGTGCTGTTTAAAGAGAACGGATAGGAAAGATATTTATAACCATCCGTATTTACAGCATTTCCAATATCTGTGTTTTTATATCCCCAGTTGATCAATTCATTTGCTGTAGCCTGATAATACTGATATTCAGTCTTTGCACTCTTTACTGATTGAAGGGCTAAGTTTGCATTTGGGTAGGTTGTGGCATCTCCGGCAGGAACTGCAACTACTTCATTCTGATAAGTACTTTTAAGCGTCCTTCCGGAAAAATCCCTTGATGTCGCCGGGTCTTCTAAATCTTCCTTAGTAAGACCCGCCGTTTCATATTCTCGGCTGGTAAACTTGTCTCCTATTTCATAATTATTTGCCGAAGTCAGAGTTATGGTTTGTGCATTTGTCATTTGCACTGATAATAAAACTAAACAAGCTGATAAAATTTTTTTCATATAGTTTAAGGTTATAATTTAACTTTGTTATAGTAAAAAGAGTCATCTATGGGAAAACGAAACATGCTTATTTCAACCGTTTTATTTTCATTGATGCATGTTTCTGTAAAATACTTAAGCGGATTCAGTATATTCCAAATTGCATTTTTCCGGGCTCTTATCAGCCTGAGTATTTGTTTATACCTTCTTAATAAATCCGGTTTAAACCTGAAAGGTAACAGGCAAAGCATGCTTTGGTTCAGAGGTTTGCTCGGAACGGCTTCCATTTTCAGCTTTTATTATACCCTTCAGAACATCCCATTGGCAACTGCCTTTACTATAAGTCAACTCGCTCCATTGTTTATAGGTGTCCTGGCTGCCATGGTTCTAAAAGAGAGAATAAGCAGCCTTCAATGGTTCTTTTTGATACTGGCATTTACAGGTGTATTGTTAATCAAAGGTTTTGATCTGAGAGTAACAACATTAGATATAACAATTGCAGTATTCTCTGCAATCATGACTGCAGGAGCACATTTTACTATCAAAGTCATCAACCAGGATGATCCTCCTGTAAAAGTAATGACATATCTTCCTCTGGTTTCGCTGCCTCTGGTAACTCCCTTTGCCATTCTTTACTGGAAAACTCCTACTATATACGAAATTTTCATGTTGATTGGAATTGGCTTGTTAGCCCATTTTGCCCAATTATTTCTAACAAAGGCATATCAACAGGAAAAGGCGTCCAATCTCATTCCCTTTTATTTTCTTGGAGTCGCCATGTCAATCCTTTGGGGTTATCTTGCCTTTGAAGAAATTTTCAACATTCAGTCTGTCATAGGCATGGCCTTTTTAATAATTGCCGGAAGTCCGGATATTTACAAAATCCTCATGGCTCAGAAAAAACCTAAAGTTTCTTAGCAGCCTCCCAATACTTATCCATTTCAGCAAGAGACATTTTTCCCAATTCCTTACCGTCCTTTTTGCTTTCTACTTCAAGATAGTTGAATCTTTTGATGAATTTTTTATTGGTTTTTTCTAAGGCATCCTCAGCGTTTATATCCAAAAACCGGCCATAATTAATCAGAGAAAACATTAAGTCTCCAAACTCATTTTCAGCTCTTTCTTTCTCTATTTCCTTTCCTTCTGCAACATTAAATTCCGCTTTGAACTCGCTCATTTCTTCTTCAACCTTTTCCCAAACCTGTTCCTTTTTTTCCCAGTCGAAACCAGCTCCTCTGGCTTTTTCCTGTATCCTCATTGCCTTAACCAATGCAGGCAGCGATTTGGGAACACCAGAGAGCACGGTCTTTTCCCCATTCGATTCCTTAAGCTTGATCTGCTCCCAGTTTTTCTTCACTTCCTCCTCATTTTCAGCACTAACATCTCCATAAATATGCGGATGTCTTCTTATCAGCTTTTCACATAAAGAATTGATCACATCAGCAATGTCAAAATTGTTCTCTTCAGAACCTATTCTGGCATAAAAGACAATATGTAAGAGAATGTCTCCGAGCTCTTTTTTTATCTCATCATTATTTTTTTCAACAATTGCGTCAGAAAGCTCAAACGTTTCTTCAATGGTGAGGTATCTGAGAGACTCTATCGTTTGCTTTTTATCCCAGGGACACTTTTCTCTCAGTTCGTCCATGATAGTAAGTAGTTTGTCAAAAGCAGAAAGCATCTCTTTTCTTCTTTCACTTTTATTTAAATCATTGTAAATCATTTTTTGCTCTTCCTAGTTCTATACAATAATAAGGTTTTGCAGTTAAAAATTTCACCCTGAAAAACCAGAAATTTTGACATAAAATTTATTTTTGGCACGTTATTTAAATAAACAAAAAATACCGGAAAACCTTTTACTTTTACGGCAGGAATAGCTTTTAAACAGAAAATAAAATCATTAAAAATTGACACTAATCAAATCAATTTCAGGCATTAGGGGTACAATAGGAGGCAAAAGCGGAGAAGGTCTTACTCCAATTGATATTGTGAAATTCACCACAGGATACGCTCAATGGATCAAGTCCAGAGGTGAGGGAAAAACAATTATAATAGGAAGAGACGCAAGGCCTTCAGGGCAAATGGTTTCCGGAATTGTTACTTCAACTCTTATTTCTACTGGGCTTGATGTTATAGACCTTGGCTTGTCTACTACACCAACCGTAGAAATGGCCGTTACAATGGAAAAAGCAGCAGGTGGAATTATAATCACTGCAAGCCACAATCCTATTCAATGGAACGCGCTGAAAATGCTGAACGAAAAAGGAGAGTTTGTATCGGAAGCAGATGGTAAACAAATCCTTGAATTTGCCGAAAATGAATCAACAGAATTTGCCGAAATCAAAAAGATCGGAAAATATACTACTGACGACAGCTACATTAAAAAACACATTCAGACGATCCTTAAACTTCCTTTAGTCAATAAAAAACTGATTGAACAAAGAAATTTTTCAATCGCCATTGATTGTGTCAATTCAACGGGAGGTATTGCCCTTCCAATGTTGCTAGAAGCACTGGGTGTAAAAAAGGTAACTCAATATTTCTGTGAGCCTAACGGTCAATTTCCCCACAATCCTGAACCACTGCCAGAAAACCTGACTCATATTTCCAATGAGATCTCTAAGGGAAAATTTGATCTGGGAATAGTTGTGGATCCTGATGTGGACAGACTTTGCTTTGTATGCGAAGATGGAAGCATGTTTGGTGAAGAATACACATTGGTTGCAGTAGCTGACTATGTGCTTAAAAACAAGTCTGGCAACACGGTTTCAAATCTTTCATCAACAAGGGCATTAAGAGATGTTACCGAAAAAGCAAAAGGCAGCTACTTCGCATCTGCTGTAGGGGAAGTGAATGTAGTGAATGCAATGAAGGAAAATAATGCAGTAATAGGTGGTGAAGGTAATGGAGGAATTATATATCCTGAGCTTCACTATGGGAGAGATGCTTTGGTTGGTATTGCTTTATTTCTGACTCATCTTGCTAAATTCGGCAAGTCAATTTCAATGTTGAGAATGCAGTATCCGAATTATTATATATCAAAAAACAAAATCGAGCTTACACCTGATATTGATGTAGATTGTGTAATTGAAGAAATAAGAAAAAAATACAGCAAGCAACCTATCAATAATATAGACGGGGTGAAGATTGAGTTTGACAAAGAGTGGGTTCATTTAAGAAAATCAAACACAGAACCAATTATCCGAATTTATTCTGAGTCCGAGACACAGGCAACTGCAGATCACCTTGCCAATAAAATTATTACGGACATAAAGGAGCTACTTTCAAGACATGCATGTCTACTTAGATAACGCCGCTACAACAATTCTTGATCCGATAGTACTGGATGCCATGATGCCTTTTTTTAAAGAGCATTTTGGCAATCCGTCTTCGATACATACACATGGCAGGGAAGCAAAATCTGCTATAGAAAAAGCCAGGAAAACAGTTGCCTCTCTTCTCAACACATCTCCATCTGAAATATTTTTTACATCAGGAGGAACAGAGGCTGACAATACTGCTATCACAAGCAGCATTAAAGCTTTTAATATCAAACATGCAATCACCTCACCAATAGAGCATCATGCGGTACTTCATACGCTGGAGCATTTGGAAAAGGAAGGGAGAATACAACTGCACTATGTGAAGCTCAATGAAAAGGGTGAAATAAACTATGATGATCTTGAGCATCTTCTCCACAACCACAACAACTGCTTTGTTTCTTTGATGCATGGAAACAATGAAATCGGAAATCTTAGTGACATAGTAAGAATCGGTGAACTATGCCGTAAATATGGCGCTATTTACCATTCAGACACGGTGCAGACTGCAGGGCATTTTCCGCACGATCTTCAAAAGCTGAAAGTAGATTTCATTGTTGGATCCGCACATAAATTTCACGGACCCAAAGGCGTTGGTTTCCTTTATGTAAATGGTGATCGTAAAATAGATCCCTTAATTTATGGTGGTGCGCAGGAACGTAACATGCGTGGAGGAACAGAAAATATCTATGGAATAGTAGGCCTGGCAAAAGCATTGGAACTCGCATATCAAAATATGGCTTCTCACAAAGAGCATATAAGCAAATTGAAAGCTCATATGATCAACTCTTTGAAAGCGGAAATACCAGGGGTCAATTTCAATGGCGCCAGTGCAGATCCTGAGTGCAGCTTATACACTGTCTTAAGTGTAAGCCTTCCTCCTTCAGATATGAATGAAATGCTGCTTTTTAATCTGGATATAAACAAAATTTCTGCTTCCGCGGGAAGTGCATGTGCAAGTGGCACCGACGCAGGATCACATGTTTTGAATGCCATTAAAGCTGACCCGGAAAGAGGACATATCAGATTCTCTTTCAGCAAATACAACACTATTGAGGAAGTAAATTATACGATTAAAAAGCTTTCTAATTTTTATAAATAAGTGATTAAAAATGAATGCGATTGGTATGGAAAAAGTATATTTTTCCTTTAATTTATCCACATTTTTAATCCCTGTTTGAGCCTGCCACGTATATATACCCAGCACCAACGATTAAAAGTCATGGACAGGCGCACAAAAATAAATCTCAAGCTTTTCATCAGAAGATTTAAGAAAAACTATGAGTACTATA
Organism: Bacteroidota bacterium; assembly: GCA_023428135.1. Taxonomy (GTDB): domain Bacteria; phylum Bacteroidota; class Bacteroidia; order Cytophagales; family Cytophagaceae; genus Sporocytophaga. The sequence goes on from JAEYZG010000010.1 coordinate 174,311, forward strand.
CCAATCTTTATAGTGGTAAAAATTGTCAAATGTATCTGGATCAATTCGAAAGAGATAACCTGAAACTAGCTCAGGTACTATTCGGAAAGGAGGGTGTCCGGATGATGAAAGAGTACATCAAGTCGCTTCATTTATCAACTTAATTCTAAACTAAATGAAAAAACACGGATGGTTGCCGTGTTTTTTTATTTTAATAGCTGACCATTTTTAGCCCTAATTAATCAGATTCCGCTTTTTTCCGGAAACCTACCTTCAAAGAGAAATTTTTGCTTGCCGCGTGATCATCCAATTTCCGGCCTTTTTCAACTTTGACCACAACTCCACCATATTCTCCAATTCCTCCATCTGTCTGATAAACTCCGGGAATTAATCTGACATATTCATAACCAAAAAGCTCAGGAACCCCTGACATAAGATCTACAACAAATTCATTCGAAAAATGTGGAATGTGCTCAGTAAATTCAATCAGCATTTCATTATCATCTTTTCCAAGAACAAACTTAGCTCTATATTCTTCCTGAACTGTGTCACTGACCATTTCACTCACCAAAGTATCTGTTTTAACAGTAACAACATCACAAATCCCAAATCCTTCCTGACAACCCTTAGCACCTTTTCTGAACTTGCTTTTTACCTCTTCCACCATCATGACCGGCTCAATAGAAAGGTTTTTGCTCATAGGAGCCGGGTCTTCCGGAACCTGAATTATTTTTACATCCTGCTCCTTCTTTTCACATGAAAAGGAAATTCCGAGAACCACAATTGCCCAAAAACCTAATCTTTTCATAGCATTAAAAATCTACAACTCCTAAAAAAGTAACCTGAATTAATATTTAATTGTTAAGAAGAGTGGCTTGATTACGAACTTATCCCCTATTTTTACCTTTCTAATTTTATGATTTCTAAACGCTGAACGAATGATGAAAAAATTCTGGCTGCTGCTATTATCCGCATTTATTCCATTTTTATCTTTTTCAATACCCAAACTTTCCCCATATGCCAAAGCGAGTCTTATCACGGTCGCTCCAGGCCAGGAGTTGTATTCAAGTTTTGGACACAGTGCCATTTGGATTAAAGACGATTCTAATTATATAGATAAAATATATAACTATGGTACTTTCGACTTCGATACACCAGGATTTTATTCGAAGTTTGTCAGAGGAAAGCTTCTGTATATGCTTTCAGTTTCAAGATCTGAGTACCTGATTTATGGAGCAGAACAGGAGCAAAGATCTGTGATAGAACAGCAGCTCAACATGACCTTATCACAAAAGCAAAAGCTTTATAATTTTTTGGAAACAAACTACTTACCTGAAAATCGATACTATAAATACGATTTCTTTTATGACAATTGTTCTTCAAGATTAAGAGATGCCTTTAAAGCTGCTTTGGGAGATTCCCTTCAATTTAAAAATATAGCTTTTAAAAATCAAAGCTTCAGGCAACTGATAGATCCCTATCTTGTAAACAAACAATTTCAGGACCTGGGGATGGACCTTGGTCTGGGAGCACCAGCAGACAGGATTGCGACACCTTCACAATATATGTTTCTCCCAGATCACCTCATGAATGCCATAGGTAATGCAACTGTGCTTTCTGATTCAGGGAAAACAGCATTCGTGTCCAAAAACAATATTCTTTTTAAAGCAAATCCGCCAAAGAACGAAGGCATGTTAGTGACCCCTGCCATGGTATTCGCTATCCTTCTATTGATTGGGGTTTTTTCTACTTTTATTACCTGGAAAAAAAGACCGCAAAAATTTACGATGGATGGAATTCTGTTTCTAATACTTGGTCTTTTTGGTCTATTATTGATGTTTCTTTGGTTTGGCACAGACCATAAAGTAACCGTTCACAACTGGAATATAATCTGGGCATTTCCAACGCACATCATTGCAGCCATTATTCTGTTCAAAAAGAAAAGAAATGTAAGCACCGGTTATTATTTCCTGTTTAATGGAATAGTAGTTCTGATCTTTACCGCATGTATCTCAATCCTTCCCCAGGAAATAAATATGGCCATTATTCCATTGCTTCTGCTTATTATCCTAAGGTCATTCACCCTCTACTATAAAATCACGAAAAGAAGAAACTACTACCCAATATGAATCTGGAACATCTTTGCCTTGAAGTAATCGCATTAACCAAAGAGGTGCGCAACTTCATTAAGCATGAACATGAAAATTTTGATCTTTCAAAAATTGAACATAAAGGAAAGAATGACTTGGTATCATACGTCGACAAGCAATCTGAAACATTACTTGTAAAGGGCTTGAAAGATATACTTCCTGACGCTGGCTTTATCACCGAAGAAGCCACTATCAGTAGAGAAGAAAAAACTTACACCTGGATCATTGACCCTCTTGATGGAACAACTAACTTTCTTCATAAGGTACCATCGTTCTCAATCAGTGTAGGATTGATGACAGAGGGAAGAATAATAGTGGGAGTAGTCCATGAAGTGAACCTAAATGAATGTTTTTACGCTTGGGAAGAAGGGGGAGCTTATCTGAACGGAAACCGGATTTTTGTCAATACAAATACCAAACTTGCAGAATCCCTTATCGGAACCGGATTTCCCTACAGTTTGCTTGACAAAACCGATGTTTATTTCGAAATTATAAAAGAATTCGTTAAAAAGACTCATGGAGTCAGAAGGCTAGGCTCTGCTGCTGTGGATCTTGCCTATGTAGCCTGCGGAAGATTTGACGGCTATTTTGAATTCAATCTCAAAATCTGGGATATAGCTGCGGGCGTTCTGCTCGTTAAAGAAGCAGGTGGCACAGTAACTGATTTTAAGGGAGGAAATGATTATCTGTCCGGGAAAGAAATTATAGCCTGCGGAAAAGCATTTGAAGAAATCAGCACCGTGATCAAACAACGATGGAATTAATAACACACTGAATATTAAATAACATGCAAACCTTTTTGATTGGAGTTCTATTTATTTTGTCTTTAGCATATTTAATCAGGCTAGTTTATAGAAGCTTTAGTCAAAAAGGACAATGCAACAAAGGCTGCTCCTGCAGTTCGGTTGATCTGAAAAAAATTGAGAAGGAACTATCTCAAAAACAATTTTAGACTTCCCTTTTTTAGTAATTATTAGACTGGCCAATACTTTTTCAAAAGTATCTAATAAGTTTTAGCCCCACCCGTGCTCTAGAAACACCAAAATCAAAGCTATTTGATTGAACTTGTTATAGTTAGCAGGTTTTACTCCTGAAAACAATTTTAAAATAAATAGCATTTTCCTAGTAGGAACTCAATCTAACTGATTTACCTACTGTAAAATTCACCAAGGAAAACTACTATGAATCTGGAGCATCTCTGCCTTAAAGTTGTCGATTTGATTTGACCAAAGATGTACTGAACTTTCTAAAGAAAGAACAGGACGAATTTGATCGTTTATCAAGAGACTCACTAATGAGCAGGTCTTTCTAAAGCTTCTTTATACCGAATGATTGAAAAAAACAAAATAAAAAATAGCCGTGGCTAAAGGAGTTTTTGTACCAAACCTGAAGTTTTATATTTTTTAAACCTTAAAATTGAATTTTTTTTAGTCTTGTCACACAATCCGTCAAATACCTCAACGTTTTCCTACATGACCTTATTGGAAAAACACAAAATACAATAACACATTTTGCTGATTTTGTGAAATTTAACATCTTGACTCCTAAAACATTTTAAAGTATATTAAGCTTTTGATATTAGGAAGGTCTGCTTATAAAATATAATTATTATGGAAAACACAGAAAATAACTCAACCGGCAAGGAGGATTTCAGAAAGCCACTCACCATTTTTGAAGCTATCAAAAATATTCCTTCGAAAGAAACCTCTGAAAATATGGAAACCTCTTCGATAGAAAATGAAAAGAAAAGTAAGGAAAGAACAATTAAAGATTTTCTGTTCCCTACCTGGATGCTATTTTAAACTAATCAATTCTCCTCAGGTCAAAATGTTCCATTGGGGAAATTACGAGAGGAACCTTTTCTACTGACACAGAACTGGTATCCAGACCAAATGCGCTGATTTCTGATAAGCTGATTTCTTTTAGTATAAAATAGCTGTTCATGATCAGCCTTTCATCTGCTGACAAATCATTATCATGGCTCAGGTGTTTCTCCAGCACGACAAACCTGAAATCTCCTATAACATTTCTTTTGGAAAGTGAAGTATACCGGCTGGTAAAGTCCACTTCTTTGTTTGCTACCAGATCTTCTACCACTTTTCTGAAAAAGAGGTTAATCCTGTGTTCTACCCTGAAACCAAGTCTGAAATCTACCCTTATTACATCATTCGGCTCTAGGAATTTCACCTTATACTCCATGGTATAAGGCTCATCCAGAACATCAATATGGAGAAACCAATAGATATCTGCTCTTTTAGGTTGTTTCTGAAAAATAGAATAGATCACCTTAGATTCTATTTCTCTAATGTTATTTGCACTGGTTAAGTAAACAAGGTGAGTAGCATATTTAGGAATAGAAAGGTCATTGCTGAGTTCCTTAAGAAGGGGAATATAATCATCCAGTTTGATGAATTCAGTAAGTCGATTTTTGATTTTACGGGCAGCATACCAGGTGTACATTACATAAACCAGAAGACCGCTGATTATAAGGGTTACATAACCACCATGCAAGAACTTGGTAAGGTTTCCAAAGAGAAAAGTAAGCTCAATTGCCATGTATACCAGAAAAACGAGAGCCACCCAGAAAAACTTTACCTTCCTTACGAAATACAGGTAGAAACTAAGCAATATGGTGGTTACGATCATAGTAAGATTAATGGCAAGGCCGTAAGCCGCTTCCATTTGAGAAGACTCCTTGAAATATAATACAATACCAATACAACCTCCGAGTAACAACCAGTTAATACTGGAGACATAGATCTGCCCCTTCATAAGTGTTGGGAAGGATAATTTAACTTTTGGCCAAAGGTTTAATCTGATGGCTTCCGAAATAAGCGTGAAGGATCCACTTATTAATGCCTGAGATGCTATGACAGCAGCCATGGTAGCAACACCTATTCCGATCGGAAGAAACCAGTGAGGCATTACTGCATAAAAAGGATTTCTATCATTCAAAAAACCACCTGAACTGTGTAATGCCCAGGCTCCCTGCCCCATATAGTTGAGTAATAAACACGTTTTTACAAAAATCCATGATATCCTGATATTAGGTCTTCCACAATGTCCAAGATCTGAATATAACGACTCTGCACCTGTTGTACACAGGAATACTGCTCCCAGTAACCACAAGCCACCAGGATAATTTATCAAAAGATTATAAGCATAATAAGGATTGATGCATCTTAATACATGAGGGTATTGTACTACTTCTTTTAATCCCAATGTAGCCAGCATGCAAAACCAGACAACCATTATAGGGCCAAAAGCATTACCCATAAACTTGGTTCCAAGCCCCTGAATGACGAATAAGAAAACCAGAATACAAATTACAATTGGAATGGTGTTAATTTCCGGATTGAAAATTCTTAACCCCTCAACAGCCGAGGAAACGGAAATAGGCGGTGTAATAATACCATCAGCCAGCAACATACTGCCACCAATCATTGCCGGAAAAACCAGGTATGGACTTCTTCTGCGAATTAGCGCAAAAAGCGAAAAAACACCACCCTCCCCATTATTATCCGCTCTCAGCGTCAGAATTACATACTTAATAGTCGTCTGGAGTGTCAAAGTCCAGAATACGCAGGACAAGCCTCCTAATACTAAATCCTCATTTACCCTGCTCTTCCCGATTACCGCTTTCATTACGTATAGAGGAGAAGTTCCAATATCTCCATAAATAATCCCAAGCGTAATTAATAAACCGGCAAAACTGACTGTGTCAACTGCGTACTTTGAGCTTTTCATAAGAAACTAATAATGCCGCAAAATTAACATTTTGGAGCGTTGCGGAAAATAAAACCAGAGGAATACTTTTCTTCACTAAAATTCAAAATTTATTTGCCACCCTAAAAACCAGCCATCAGATTATCAATCAATTTCAAGCTATATTCCTTCTCGCTTTCTGACCAATGGAAATAACTGGCAATATGATTTGCAACAGCTTCTTTATAATTCTTCACTTCTCCTATATCAAAATAAAGCGCCCCGGTTCTCCGGACAAGAAAATCTTCTCCCCTTGCAATCATTTCTTCTTCGAGACAGTACTGAAGCTGGATGCTCCAATACAACGGAAGTCCACTTAAAGGCACTCCATTCGCGTAGTTTAAAACCTTTCCTGTATTTGATCCGAACCGGTAAAATATCTTTCCTACCTCTTTATCGGAAAGCCCCACTTTTTCTCCTTCCTTGATATAATTGGCAAGTTCCTTTTCGATACTTCCTGAAAACTTGCCTCCGGCGAGCTGTATTGTAGCTGTTTGACACCGGCCAATGTCTTTGCCTTTGTTTGCTTTAATTCTTTTACGGATGATGTCTATGACCTTTTCAGCCATCTTTCTATAACCAGTTAGTTTGCCTCCGGCGATGGTAATAAGTCCGCTTTCGTATTCAAATACTTCGTCTTTCCTGCTAATTGCAGAAGGTGACTTTCCTTCTTCCCTCACCAATGGCCTGAGTCCGGCCCACCCAGATTCTATGTCACTGAGTTTTAAATTTACATTCGTAAAAATCTGATTTGTTGCATTAACCAGATACTGACGATCCTCAAAAGTGATTTCCGGATTAATCATATCTCCTGTATAAAAAGTATCCGTGGTACCAATATAGGTCTTATCTTCCCTCGGTATAGCGAAAACCATTCTTCCATCGGGAACATCAAAATATACAGACTGGCTTATAGGAAATTTCTTATGATCAATAACAATATGAACTCCTTTTGTATGAATGATTTTTGATTTCTTCGAAGATTGATCCAGAGTGTCTGTTTCATCAACCCATGGGCCTGTAGCATTAATTACATAATCTGCATTGATAGAAAACGTTTCTTCTGTAATCAGATCTTTAGCCTTTACGCCTACAACCTTTCTTTCAGCATTAAATAACATTGCCTCTGCCTTCAGGTAGTTGAGAGCAAGGCCACCTCTGAGCATCCCTTCCTTTATAATTTCAAAAGTAAGACGAGCATCATCCGTTCTGTATTCATAGTACAAAGCACCGCCAATAGTCGTAGTTCTGTCAAGCAATGGCTCTATCTTCAGAACATCATCTGCCGAAAGCATTATCCTGCGTTCTCCTTTTTTTACTCCAGCAAGATAATCATATAGCCAAAGTCCGAACCTGGCTCCCAGCTTGCCAATACTTCCATTTTCAGTCAGAGGTAATAACATTTTTTCAGCAACCGTCAGATGAGGAGCATTTTTATGTACAATAGCTCTTTCTTTGCCAACTTCTGCGACAAGGGCAAACTCAAATTGCTTGAGATATCTCAATCCTCCATGAATAAGCTTTGTAGAACGGCTGGACGTACCTTGTGCAAAATCCTGCATCTCAATTAAGGCTGCCTTCAGTCCCCGTGTTTGCGCATCTAAAAGAATACCTGCTCCTGTAACACCGCCTCCAATAATCAGAAGATCAAACTTCTCATTTCTCAAACGATCTCTAAACAAACCTCTGTTTTTATTGCTAAAACTTATCATAAAGCATATACTCCTTTGCCGGCTTTAATATAACTACTTAAAAAGTAATTTTTTCAACGGGATTTGAACCATTTAGTTATTATTTAAGGAAGCGAAATCAAGGGAACGAATATTTTTCCATGCTGTTTTGAAATAAAGGGGAGGTAATATGGCTATTCATTTTGATAAATTCGCTTCTGACGGGAATGCTTTTATAAAAGAACTGTGTATGCGGTTCAACTATCCGGACAGAAGAAAACAGGCTTGCATAATAGTCAGAGCTGTTTTACATACATTAAGAGACAGTATCACGATTCCGGAATCACTTAATGTACTTTCTCAATTGCCAATGTTTCTAAAAGCCGTTTATGTAGAGAATTGGAAATACAGGGAAAAACCAAAAAGACATAAAAGCATTGAAGACTTTACAAGAGCAGTTGAGGAAGAACAAAGAGCTTATGGAGAAAGCCGGTTCGATTGGGATATTTCCACTGAAGAAATAGTTAGAACGGTTATAGACAGCCTTGGCAAATATGTCTCTGAAGGAGAATTCGAAGATATTGCAGCTGAGCTCCCATCGCCAATAAAAGACCTGGTGCAAATTAAAATAAGAACATAATTACTCTAGGAAGAATGTTTTGAAAGACTGACTGAAAAAAAACTGCTCCCTCTCTCTTTGAATCTATAAGCTTTCAGTCAGTCTTCATTAAAAGAACTGTAAAATTTTATCTATTGTTTATCTCATGTTATTTTTCTCTACGACATAAAGTAATTTAGACTCTGAAAGATCAGAAGGCGCAACCACCAGCTCATATAAAGGCGGATTTTTACCGTATCTTTTTTCCATTATAGCCCTTACTTCGGGCGAATTTAGATCAAAATCCTTCATCTTTTTCAGTGGACAGAGCTCCAATCCAAATGCTCTCTGGTATATCTTCCAGACAAGTTCAGAACAATATAACTGGTCGTCAGACCAGTTAAAGAAAATATCATAATGCTTTCCAACCATCTCTTTAGCAAGTTTCTTTGCAGTGGAAATATTTGTAGCATGCAGATATTTATCACGATCTTTCAATCTCATAACAGTATAAAAGCCATTATTACCTCTTTTAATCCATTCATCAAGCGGAGTAATACATACAGGCTCAACAGCTTCCAATACAAATCCTTTTTCTTTTTCCAGAGTAATAATCCCAACATGACTGAATTTTGAATGAGTAGCCAGTTTCACAGCCCTGCATTGATCAGAATCCATGCTTTGAAAGATGATGTCCCCTTCTAAAAATTGCCCCTTTTGTATCTTCTTATGAATGCTGAAATAAAACTCTTCTCTTGCATTCGAAACATAACTAAAAATGGGAAGAGCAATAAGTACAGCCAAAAACAATAGTGCTTTATTCCTCATACTGTAAAATGTATTTAAAGCTTACCTTTAAACAAAAAAACCGGAAATAATCCGGTTTTTACTGTATTAAAAATATTTTATTTGGTTACCTTTTCTTTCACTGGGTGAACCGGATAATAAATTGTATCCGATAAGCTTGTACCCGGTGCAACCATTGGAAGCACATTCTCTTCTTTTTTAACCTTTGCATGTATCAAGAAAGGCTTATCCTGATTATGTGCTTTATTTACTGCCGCTTTAAGTTGATCAACAGATTCAACACTAACAGCATCCATGCCAAATGCTTTTGCCAGTAATACAAAGTCAGGATTCTGAAGTTCTACACCAGAGTAGTTCTTTGCATAGAACTGTTCCTGCCATTGACGCACCATTCCTAGATATGAATTATCAAGCAACAATATTTTTATAGGCCATTTTTCCTGAACACAAGTCATTAATTCCTGAATGTTCATCTGGAATGAACCATCACCGGTAACACACCAAACATCTTTATCCGGAGCAGCAGCCTGAGCGCCCATGGCAGCTGGCAATCCGAAGCCCATAGAGCCCAAACCACCTGAAGTAAGGAAATGATTGGGCTGCATTCTTACAATATATTGAGCAGCCCACATCTGGTGCTGACCAACATCAGTTGTTACGATTGCATCAGGAGCCAGCATATCTTCCAGTACCTTTATAGCTGTTACCTCATTGAAGTCAGTGTAATCAGGTAGGAGAATAGGAAACTCCTCTCTTGATTCATTTAGATTCATCAGCCACTCAGCACGTGCTTTGCAATTTTCAGAATCTCTTGTATCTGGCAGTTGCGGTAAAACCAGTTTCAGATCTCCATGAAGGAAAACATCGGTTTTTACATTTTTGCCATGCTCGCTTTTATCGATATCGCAGTGAACGATTTTTGCTTTAGGGGCAAATGTAGCAAGAGTACCTGTAATCCTGTCATCAAAACGAATTCCCAAAGCAATGATCAGATCAGATTCCTGCACTGCAAGGTTTGCATATTTCATTCCATGCATCCCAAGCCATTGGAAAAACAACGGATCATTGTATTCCATTGCACCAGTACCAAGGATGGTAGAGATTACAGGTATATTCTCTCTATGGACAAACTCTCGTAGTTCACTCCAGGCTTTTGCCAATAAAACACCATGACCAGCAATAACAAGAGGCTTTTTTGCATTTTTGATTAATGTAGATGCCTTATGAATCTCTTCATTCGTCACCAAACATTTTTTCGGAGGCTGAGGCTTCTCAAAATGTTGCTCCCAGTCTTCATCAAGATCTATGTAATTACCTTGTACACTTCTTGGAATATCAATAAGTACAGGACCAGGACGCCCCTCAATACTTACTCTATATGCTTCCTGAAAAATCGAAGCCGCATCCTCAAGTTTGGTAATAAGATAAGTCTTTTTAGTAATAGGAATACAAATTCCAGTGATATCGGTTTCCTGAAATGCGTCTGTTCCTACAAGATGAAGAGCAACTTGTCCTGTAATCGCAATCAATGGAACTGAACCAGCGTATGCGTCTGCAATACCAGTAACAAGGTTAGTTGCTCCCGGACCGGAAGTCGCAAGGCAAAATCCAGGTTTGCCTGCCACTCTGGCATAACCGTTAGCAGCAAAAGATGCTCCCTGTTCGTGACGAACAAGCACGCTGTTTAGTTTACTAAATGCTAATGCATCATATATCGGCAGTATCGCTCCGCCAGGGTATGCAAACAAATCTTCCGCCCCTAAAAGCTCGATAAGTTTTACAATGTATTCGGCACCTCTTAATTTAATTCTGGTCTTCATAAATTGCGGGTTGACTGTCTATTTAATTTCATCCGTTACGCATCCCTCTGAAGCGGAAGAAACCGTTTTGAGGTATTTGTATAACAGACCTTTATTTGCTTTATATGCCGGTTTAACCCAAGCACCTTTTCTTTTTTGAAGTTCCTCGTCAGAAACTAAAACATCTATCGTGTTGTTGACAGAATCAATAATAATTTTATCTCCATCTTTTACAAGGCCGATTGGGCCACCTTCCTGAGCTTCAGGAGTGATGTGGCCAACCACAAAACCGTGGGTACCACCAGAGAATCTTCCATCCGTAATTAATGCCACTGAATTGCCAAGGCCTTGTCCGATGATAAGGGATGTTCCTTTTAGCATTTCAGGCATTCCTGGAGCTCCTTTAGGACCTACATAACGGATTACAACAACATTACCAGCCTTAACTTCACCCTTCTCGATACCAAGGTTCATATCTTCTTCAGAATCATAAACCTTAGCAGTTCCCTCGAAACGCTCTCCTTCTTTACCAGTAATTTTAGCCACTGATCCCTCTGGAGCAATGTTTCCATAAAGAACCTGTAAGTGACCTGTAGGTTTAATAGGATTGTTCAATGGATAAATAATATTCTGATCTTTAGGAAGATCAGGATAGCTCTCTAGATTTTCTTTTACCGTCTTTCCTGTAATCGTCAGGCAATCACCATGAAGAAGACCTTCTTTCAACATCATTTTCATGACAGAAGGAAGACCACCTATGTTGTCCATATCTTCCATCATATACTTACCGCTTGGTTTAAAGTCCGCAAGCATTGGAGTTTTATCAGACAGATCCTGAAAATCTTTCAGCTTAAACTTCACATCTGCTGCTTTAGCAATCGCAAGGAAGTGAAGGATCAGATTGGTTGAACCGCCTAATACCATTGCAACCCTCACAGCGTTGGTGATAGATTCATATGTAATGATATCCTTTGGCTTAATATCTTTTATCAGAAGATTTTTAATCGCCTCCCCTGCACTAAAACACTCCTGTTTTTTCTTATCACTTAATGCAGGAGCAGAAGAACTATATGGCAAAGACATCCCCAAAGCTTCAATTGCAGAAGCCATTGTATTGGCAGTATACATACCACCACATGCACCGGCTCCAGGACAAGCATTCTGAATAACACCTTTAAAATCCTCTTCAGAGATTGTTCCTGCGAATTTTTTCCCTAACGCTTCAAACGCAGAAACAATATTTAGTTTTTCACCTTTCCAGTTTCCAGCTTTGATTGTACCACCGTATACCATCAATGATGGTCTGTTCAAACGAGCCATTGCGATAAGCGCTCCTGGCATGTTTTTATCACAACCCATGATCGTAACAAGCGAATCATAGTAATGAGCTCCTGCAATAGCTTCGATACTGTCAGCTATGACATCTCTCGAAATAAGAGAATATCTCATACCCGGAGTTCCCATTGACATACCGTCACTCACTCCTATCGTATTAAACTGAAGCGGTTTTAAACCAGCTTTGGTAACTCCTTCTTTAACCCATCCTGCCAAAGTATTCAAATGCATATTACAAGTATTACCTTCGTAACCTGTACTTGCAATTCCCACCTGAGCTTTGCTCATATCTTCTTCTGTAAAACCGGCACCATACATCATCGCCTGAGAAGCAGGCTGTGTTACGTCCTGAGTTAATCTTGAGCTCGTTTTATTTATATTTTCCATTGAAATTCCTGTAATAAGTTTTGTTATCCTTTGTTTAGACAGCCAGCAATTCTTTCTTTTTTGTTTTGATAAGCTCAGCGACTTTGTCACCGATCTGAGTAGTTGTAAACTTAGAGTCTTTCTGGATATCAGAGGTAACGATACCCTGATTCAAGCACTCTTCAACTGCCTTTCTTATCAGAGAAGCTTCTTCGCTTAAACCAAAAGAAGTTTCCAACAACATTGCAGCAGAAAGTATTGCACCATTTGGATTAGCGATATTTTTGCCGGCAGCTTCAGGATAAGAGCCGTGGATAGGTTCATAAAGAGCTGTTTTGCTACCAACTGAAGCAGAAGGCAACATCCCTAGAGAACCAGTGATAACAGAAGCCTCATCTGTAAGGATGTCACCGAACATGTTCTCTGTCAGAACAACATCAAAATATTTAGGATTTTGAATGATCTTCATTGCAGCATTGTCTACGAACATGAAGTCAAGCGTTACATCAGGATAATTTTTAGCAAACTCTTTCACGACTTCTCTCCAAAGCCTTGAAGTCGCAAGCACGTTAGCTTTATCTACAAGAGTAACTCTTTTATTTCTCTTCTGAGCAGCTTCGAAAGCGAGCTTGCTTATTCTAGTAATTTCTTCTTTTGAATAAGAGCAGTTATCGAAAGCAATGTTTCTGTCTTCGCTTCTTCCTTTCTGCCCGAAATAGATACCACCTGTAAGCTCTCTGAAAACAACAAAATCAACTCCATCAACCAGATCAGCTCTGAGAGGAGAAGAGTTTGCAAGAATTTTATAAGTATTGATCGGTCTTATGTTTGCGAACAAACCCAGGCTTTTTCTCATTGCAAGAAGTCCTTGCTCCGGCCTTACAGGAGCGTTAGGATCATTATCATACTTAGGGTGACCGATAGCACCAAAAAGAATTGCATCAGAAGCCTGGCAGGTTTTGAATGTTTCTTCAGGAAATGGATTTCCTGTAACATCAATTGCAATAGCACCAATTAAAGCTTCAGTATAAGTAAATTCGTGGCCATACACTTCTTCGATGGCTTTAAGCGCTTTAAGAGCCTGATCCGTTACTTCAGGACCAATACCATCTCCTTTAAGGACTGCAATGTTCTTTTTCATTTAATTAATAAATAATTATTTTCTTATTAAAAATACCTTTATTCGTTTTTACTATAGCCGTTACCAGACCTTTAAATGAGGTTTCTACTTTATTGCCTTTGATAACTTCCTGTTGATTTAGAGCATTGACCAGTGTAATTTCTTCAATTAAGCAATCATCTGAAGTAAATGTGAATGCCCCTCCGACACTTGGGTTAGGGAAAACGTTAATTGAATTAGAAACTTCGGCCCCACTTTTCTTTACTGAAGTTACAATTCCTGATAGACACTCCTCTTTATATATCATTTCAGAAACATTTTCAATAGCAGTCACATTTACTTTCTTTTCAAAATCATCATCAAAATCCACAAAAGAATCTTCTATCTCCGATTCTGACAATCCATTCCAAAAGTTGTTTTTTAAATTCACAGCCAAATACTGACCTGGAGGTAAGGAAGAATTACATTGTATATAATGGACACTGGCTATTTCAACATTTGCAATTGAATAATCAAAAAAATTGTTATGTTCAATTACTGGAACAAATTCGCACCCTAGCTCAATATTTGGCCCCTTATTACCCCAAAAAGAATTACATTTTATCTCAATTTTGGTATCACCAAACGAATTCAAATATCTTGCAAGAATTGCGACTTTTTCCATGTCATAAATATAATTACCTATTATGGTTCCTGTGTAAACATAATCATATACAACACCATTTACCCCGCCATGAATAACGTTATTCACTACAAATGCATTATAGCCTCCTTCAATGATTACTCCTCCGAGGATATCATTTTCTGATATTGAAAAATTTGAATTTAACGCTTGGATGCTCCCTATAATCTTATTCTTAGAAATAACAGGATAACCATTTTCCCATACCGAAATTTGTCCTACGTAATTACAATTTGTAATTAAAGGACGACTTCCAGAAACCTGAATATAAAACTCCTGAGGAAATGAGCAATACGAAAACGAGGTTACATTTCCGCTTTCATAATTTTTAGCAGAATCCATAATTTTAATAGATCCTGCACTAGTGCCATTTCTCGTAAAATAAATGCTATCGTTCTCCAGGCCATGAGCCAAAAAGATTCCATCAATCTGTAATGAGGCATTTGTGGAAAACTGAACATTAACCCCCGGCTCCACATTAACCTTTACTCCTGAAGGAATTAATGTATTTTTAGTTATGACATAAGGACTATTCGCTTTAGTCAGCGTCATATTTCCCAAAATTCCACCAATATCGGTAGCTCCTGCTTTAATTATCGCACAAATAATAAGTGCAAAAAATATATATCTTTTCATTTCTTATCTTACCAGACTTAAATATTTACTTCCTTTTTCGTAAGCCTCTATTTTGTCTTTAATGCTTAGAAGATAATCTATATCATCATATCCATTGATCAGACAAGTCTTTTTGTAATCATTGATTTCAAAAGACTCTGAAACATTGTGACCAACGATTTCTATCTTTTGCTTCTCAAGATCTACATTAAGCTTTAAGTTTTTATCAGCTTGTACTTTTTCAAAAACGGTATTTAAAAACTGCTGAGAAACCTGAACAGGCAGAAGGCCATTGTTCAATGCATTGTTTTTAAAAATATCTGCAAAAAAGCTTGATACCACCACTTTGAACCCTGCATCTGTAATAGCCCAGGCAGCGTGCTCACGGCTTGATCCGCATCCAAAGTTTTTACCTGCTACAAGAATTTTCGCTCCAGCATAGTCGGAATTATTCAGAACAAAATCCTTCTTAGGATTATTCTGCTCGTCATATCTCCAGTCTCTGAAAAGGTTGTCGCCAAAGCCCTCTCTCGTAGTAGCTTTAAGAAACCTAGCAGGAATGATCTGATCTGTATCGATATCCTCTATGGCAAGAGGCGTTATATTTGAAGTAATTGTTACAAATTTTTCCATGGAATTAATTCAGATTAAAGTCACGAACATCAACAATTTTACCGCTCACTGCTACCGCAGCTGCTGTAAGTGGGCTTACCAGCAATGTACGAGCACCAGGACCTTGACGACCTTCAAAGTTTCTGTTTGAAGTAGACACGCAATACTCTCCTTTCGGCACTTTATCTTCATTCATTCCAAGACACGCAGAACATCCTGGCTCTCTCAACTCAAAACCAGCTTCTGCCAATACTTTATCTATTCCTTCTGCTATAGCTTGTTTTTCAACCTGCTTAGAGCCTGGAATTACATATGCATTAATATTCGAAGCCTTTTTCTTTCCTTTCACGAACTCCGCTACCATTCTCAAATCTTCAATTCTTGAATTGGTACAGCTTCCTATGAAAACATAGTTTACTTGTTTTCCGATAAGACTTGCTCCTGGTTGGAAATCCATATATTCAAGGGATTTCTTGAAAGAAAGTCTGCTTGCTGCATCAATTTCTGTTTCAGCAGGGATATGTCCACTTACTTTGATTCCCATTCCAGGATTTGTTCCGTAGGTAATCATTGGTTCAATATCTTCAGCCTTATATGTTAAAACCTGATCGAATTTTGCATCTTCATCAGAGTATAAAGTCTTCCAGTAAGCAACCGCTTCGTCAAACTTTGCACCTTTTGGAGCAAACTCCCGTCCTTTTATGTATTTAAAAGTAGTCTCATCGGGAGCAATCATTCCTCCTCTTGCACCCATTTCGATACTCATATTACAGATAGTCATTCTGGCTTCCATAGAAAGAGATCTGATGGCAGATCCGGCAAATTCCACGAAGTAACCTGTACCACCTGCAGCACTGATTTTAGAAATGATATATAGGATGATATCTTTTGACACAACCCCTTTACCTAGTTTACCATTGATCTCAATTTTCATGGTTTTAGGTTTGCTTTGCATGAGGCATTGTGTTGCCATAACCTGCTCCACTTCGCTGGTTCCGATACCGAAAGCAATTGAACCAAAAGCTCCATGAGTTGAAGTATGGCTATCACCACACACCATGGTCATGCCCGGAAGCGTTACGCCTAATTCAGGACCGATCACGTGAACGATACCCTGATATGGGTGGCCTAAGCCATAAAGTGTAACACCGAATTTATTGCAGTTTTCAGTCAGCTTTTCTACCTGCTGTCTAGATAAAGCTTCTTTTATAGGTAAGTGCTGATCTTTTGTAGGAACGTTGTGATCGGCAGTAGCAAGCGTGTTTTGTAATCTGAAAAGAGAGATACCTCTTTTCTCCAGACCTGCGAAAGCCTGAGGACTTGTTACTTCGTGAACAAGATGTTTATCAATGTATAATACACTAGGGCCACCTTTTATTTCAGTTACCACATGTGCATCCCATACTTTGTCAAATAAAGTTTTAGCAGCCAAGGCAATAGGGTTTTAAAATTTTATAGTCTTAAACTTTTTATTGATTTCTTTAACTTAAAAGATTGTTAGCAGTAAGGTGCCATTAATTCTTTCAAATCGGCATCTTCAATCTGCTTTCTCTGATCGGCCATATCAAGGAATTTTTTGTAGACCGCATCAAGTTGTTCTTTTGAAAGTTGGTAGCCGATAGTCGTAAGACGGTGACTTAATGCCGCTCTTCCGCTTCTTGCTGTAAGAACAATAGAAGATGCATCCGCTCCGACGTCAGAAGGATCGATGATTTCGTAGTTCTCTCTATGCTTTAAGAAACCATCCTGATGGATACCGGATGAGTGAGCGAAAGCGTTTTTACCAACTATAGCTTTATTAGCCTGAACCGGCATTCTCATTAAAGAAGACACAAGGTCACTGGTTGGCACTAATTTTTTTGTATTGATTCCAGTCTCAATTCCAAGGGAAGGATGGCTTTTGATGATCATCGCCACTTCTTCAAGAGATGTATTTCCTGCTCTTTCGCCTATACCGTTGATAGTACATTCTACCTGCCTTGCACCATTTGCAAGAGCAGCAATAGCATTCGCAGTTGCAAGACCTAGGTCATTGTGACAATGTGCAGAGATGATTGCTTTATCTACATTTTTAACATTGTCCATAAGAAACTTGATACGCTCCCCGAATTGCCATGGCAAAGTATATCCTGTTGTGTCAGGAATATTTACAACTGTAGCACCGGCAGCGATTACCGCCTCAACCATCTGAGCAAGGAAAACAACATCTGCACGTCCGGCATCTTCGCAGAAAAACTCAACATCGTCAACGAACTTGCGTGCATACTTAACTGCAGCAACTCCCTGTTCAATAACTTTTTCTCTTGTAGTTCTCAATTTATGCTGAATATGCATATCTGAGCTTCCGATACCTGTATGAATACGTTTTCTTTTGGCATATTTCAGGGCTTCAGCTGCACTATCGATATCCATTTCCTTTGCTCTGGTGAGCGCACAGACAATCGGTTCTCTTACTGCCTTACTGATTTCAACTACGGAGTTAAAATCTCCAGGGCTTGAAATCGGAAACCCAGCCTCAATAACATCAACACCAAGTTCTTCCAATGCTTTGGCAACCCTGATTTTCTCTTCAGTATTCAACTGGCAGCCTGGCACCTGCTCTCCATCGCGAAGTGTTGTGTCAAAAATAAAAACTCTTTTAGCCATAACTTTTTGTTTTCTCTACAGACGTGTATTTTTAATGAAAAGGCCATCCTCTGTTGTTGAGAATGGCCTTTTATATTTGTTTAAATGCCTCACCCAACTGAATATTTGACTTTCAGAAGGAGGGTTTTAAATAATATATTAAATGACTTATACATTTTCTACTACCTGATAACACTTAACAGTTCGCCACAATTCCACTTTTTTATGCGATAATAATTACAAATTTAGTAAATATCATCAGCTATATATTAATTTTTAATGTAAAAAATGCATATATATACGGTTTCAAGCTAAAAATATATTACAAATTACGCATAGTACACACTGTATTTAAATGAATTACATAAAATTGTCATTAAAAAAATTACAGTTTCAAAAAATGCTTAAATATTAAAATTCAATTGGAATCAGACAATATTGCTAACTTTAGATTAGCTATAAAAAACTTTGAATTTGGGTAAAATCATTTTAAATTAATGTGCTCTCATACATAAAACTTTTACTTTTCCACCCATGTTAAAAGGTTAACTAGAATTACTCCAAATGAAGGGATTACGATTTTCAAAATTTACAGCTCCGCCTAAGGGAGATTCAGGGTTCGATAACCTTTCAAAGGTTTTTTTCCAATTGCTGAATTATACCTCAGGGGATGTATCCGAAGCACTTAACTGGATGAATGACCTTGACCGTCAACATGGAATGACTGATGACAGCTATGGAATGGGGGATTTTATCCGTGACTTGAACGACAAGGGCTTTATCAAAGAAGAAAGTTCCGAAAAAGGAACTTTTAAACTTACTGGCAAATCAGAGCAGGTAATCCGAAGGAATGCGCTGGAAGAAATATTCGGAAAATTAAAGAAGAATCAAAAAGGGAATCATAATACTTCAAAAACAGGATTGGGAGATGAACCTAGCGCAGACATCAGACCCTACCAGTTCGGAGATACACTTGATTCAATAAATATTACTGACTCGCTCCACACTGCACAGATAAATCATGGCATTGACGAATTCAAACTTACTCATGAGGATCTTCAGGTTCAGGAAAAGGAACATAAATCTCAAACCAGTACGGTTCTGATGATAGATATTTCCCACTCCATGATACTCTATGGAGAAGATAGAATTACTCCTGCGAAGAAAGTAGCAATGGCTCTGGCGGAACTTGTGAAAGTAAAATATCCTAAGGATACGCTTGATATAATTGTATTTGGTAATGATGCATGGCCTGTGGAAATAAAAGATCTTCCTTATCTTGAGGTCGGCCCATACCACACCAACACCTACGCTGGATTAGAACTTGCCATGGATATTCTCAGAAGGAGAAAAACCAACAATAAACAGATCTTTATGATCACAGATGGTAAGCCTACCTGTTTGAAGGTAGGAACAAAATACTATAAAAACAGTTTCGGTCTGGACAGGAAGGTTGTAAATAAGACACTTGAAATGGCGGGACAATGCAGAAGATTAAATATTCCAATAACCACCTTTATGATTGCTAAAGATCCTTATCTTCAGCAATTTGTTCAGGAATTTACCAAGACGAATAACGGAAGAGCCTTTTACAGTTCCCTTACCGGACTTGGGGAATATATCTTTGAAGATTTTATTAGAAACAGAAAAAAAACAGTGAGATAATCACCTCTTAAACCATGAATCCTAACAGTCATATAAAAACGCTCGGACAGCTGAAAGCTTCCGGGTATACTTCGAGAAGTGTAAAGGAAGAAATGCGGGAAAACCTTGTAAGGGCGCTCAGGGAAAAGAAAAATCTGTTCGGGGAAATTAAAGGATACGAGGAAACAGTAATCCCTCAGTTACAAACTGCAATTCTCTCAAGACACAACATCATACTTCTTGGATTAAGAGGACAGGCGAAAACTAAAATTGCCAGATTGATGACAAATCTTCTTGACGAATATATGCCCATAGTAGCATTCAGCGAAGCCAATGATGACCCGTTGAACCCTTTAACCCGATATGCCAAAGATGTTATTGATGAAAAAGGTGATGACACTCCGATTTCCTGGGTTCACCGTTCAGAAAGATATACTGAAAAACTTGCTACTCCCGATGTTTCAGTTTCAGATCTAATCGGAGATCTTGATCCCATTAAAGCCGCCTCTTTAAAACTCACCTATGCGGATGAGCGGGTTATTCACTTTGGTCTTATTCCAAGATCACACAGGAGCATCTTTGTCATTAATGAGCTCCCAGACTTGCAGGCAAGAATTCAGGTTGCATTATTCAATATTCTTCAGGAAGGCGATATTCAGATAAGGGGCTTTAAACTACGTTTACCTCTGGATATTCAATTTGTATTCACTGCAAACCCTGAAGATTATACCAACAGAGGGTCTATTGTTACGCCATTAAAAGACAGGATAGATAGCCAGATTCTGACACACTATCCTAAATCTCCGGAAATCTCTAAACTGATAACTTTACAGGAAGCAAAGTTAACTCAGTTTCAGAAAGAGTGTATTAAAATGCCTGAGCTTCTCAAAGACCTTCTTGAGAATGTGTCTTTCGAAGCCAGAGCCAGCGAATATATAGATCAGAAAAGCGGTGTTTCTGCAAGGCTTACTATTTCAGCCCTTGAAAACTTGTATAGCACAGCAGAAAGACGCATGCTGATTAACGGGGAAAACGGCACTTCAGGAAGGATAAGCGACCTTTTCGGCACCATACCTTCAATTACCGGGAAAGTTGAATTGGTTTATGAAGGTGAACTAGAAGGCATCTCCAATGTTGCCTATTTCCTTGTGGGGAAAACAGTAAGAAAGGCATTTGAAAAAGTCTATCCTTCACCGGAAAAGATTAAAAAATCCAAAAAAGATAATCCTTATAAGAAAATCACTGACTGGTTTAGCGATGGAAATTATATAGACCTTGTCCAAAACATGTCTAATTTGGAATATGAAAAATCTCTTGAAAGCATTCCCGGTCTTAAAGAGACTGTTTTACATTATCAACCAGGGTTAAGTAAAGAAGACCAGACTTTACAGATGGAGCTGGTGTTGCACGGACTTGCTGAAACAAGCCAGATTAGCAAACAAAAGCTGGATGAAGGGATACAGTTTAAAGATCTCATGAGTACCATGTTTAATCTCGGCCCTGACCCCGAAGCCGATGAGACTGATTTTGGATTTGGAAGGAATTGATTCCATTTTAAAGCCAAAAATTAGGAGCTTTTGGATCTGATAAAATAATTGGCCCCTGACTTTGACTTGCATCAAAATCAGGGGCCAAACTTTTTGCTTTCCTCTTTTTACTTTCAGCTTCTACTGCACATCTATTGAATATTCGCATTTGAATGTCTTCCCTTTTACAAGAGATCTCATTGCTTCCTTGTCCTTAAACTGCCCTTCAAATCCGATTTGATCTGCCACTCCAAACCAAGGCTCCAGGCAAATAAACGGACCAGGTTTAGTCCAGACTCCAAGATAAGGGAACCCTGCAAAATCCATCGTTATGGTATGAGAAGACTTTTTACTTTTAAGGCTTACGACACTTGACTTCAGATCTTTGAAAATGATTGCGTCTTTTCCTGTAAACAGATCAACTGAAAGAGGTAAAATACTTTCATTGTTCAATACGGGCTCAGTCTTTCCGTTAAGCAAACCATCTGTCAATAAATACCTGTTCACTGTTTCTTTTTTCTCAAATTCGAGGTAATAATCAGAAAATTCCTCACCCTGTTCTATTGGGCAACGAAGAGCAGGATGTGCTCCAATAGAGAAATAGATGGTTTTATCATCTATATTTTTAACCTCATAAGAAACAATCAGCTTACTTTTCTGAAGTTTATATTCAATTGTCAACTCAAATTGATAAGGATAAAGCTTCAGCGTTTCTTCTGAGCTTATGAGTTTATAAGTAAGTGACTGATCCTTCTGATCTACCAGGTCAAAATGCATATCTCTGGCAAAACCATGCTGTGGCAATTCATAGACCTGGTCGTCCGAATGATATTTATTTCCTGCAAGTCTTCCTACAATTGGGAACAATACCGGCGCTCTTCTTCCCCAGAAAGCAGGATCTCCCTGCCATAGGAACTCCTTGTTTGCCATTGTTTTTTTCAGACTTATCAGTTCAGCGCCTGAGCTTTTCACGCTCACTTTAAGGCACTCATTAATGAGGATTGCTACCATTTCTTTTATTTTCGGATCCGAGAGGATCAGTTAGGGTTATTAATTCTTTCTGAAATATACAAAATACAAGTTCCTGCAAAATACCTTCTGAGTCATATTGCAGGAACTACAAACTTAAAATTATTTTAATAAATATCAGTGCTCTTTATTCAGCTTCTCTTCCTCTTCGAGATCGGGATTATTTCTGAGCTTGACAGGTTCTGATTTTCTTTTAGCACGCATATTAAGCATTTCAACGCCCAGGGAAAATCCTATCGCAAAATAGATATAGCCTTTTGGAACGTGATAATGGAACGCCTCTGCTACCAGTAATATTCCTATCAATAAAAGGAATGAAAGGGCAAGCATCTTTATAGTAGGGTGATCATTGATAAAATCACTGATGCCTTTAGCAAACAGCAACATAACTATAATTGAAACTATAATTGCTGCAACCATAATTGGCATATCTCGATGTGGATCATTCACAAGACCAATCGCAGTTAAAATGGAGTCAAATGAAAAAACTATGTCAAGAAGAACTATTTGAATAATTGCGGAAACGAGAGACAGCTTTTTGGCTTTAGCCGTTTGCTCTATTTCACCTTCAAGTTTTTCATGAATTTCCATTGTGCTTTTATAAACAAGGAAAAGTCCTCCGGCAAATAAAATGATATCACGCAAACTAATTTCGACTTCATTGATTTCCATTACAGGTTTGGTAAAACCAACAATAATAGAAATAATCATCAGCAGAAAGACTCTTATAATGAGTGCAAGGCTAAGACCAATAAGTCTTCCTTTTTTTTGAGCTTCGGCGGGTAACCTGTCGGAGAGGATTGAAATAAAGATGATGTTATCAATTCCCAATACAACTTCCATAAGTGAAAGCGTAAGAAAACTGATAATGCCTTCGGCAGTCAGGAATGGTTCAAACATTTTTTAATAGAATTTTAATATAATCCTTAACGCAAATAACCGTTAAAAAGTGATTATTGCAAATTAATCATTGTTAAAGCTCCTTAATCAATACATTCAAATCTGAGCATGCTTTAAAAAATGCATTCTTATGCTTTATGATAATAACTCTTAGATTTTCAGGTATTTCCTCATTAAAAGCTGCTTCATAAACTTCAATTGCTGAACGTTCCCGATCAATACAATTCTCGAATAAACCCTTCTTATCAACCAGTGTATTTCCTGATGCTACATCCATCCATCCTTTGTATCTCACATTCAAGATTGTGATTTCTTCATCCTCTACTTCCTCCTTGCTTTCTGAAAATGGAAGCAACTCAAGAAAAAACCGGCCGCTTTCTGTTGCATATTTATTTAATAAATCTGCAAAATAAGGATCTTTAATACTATCAGCAGCTTTTTTATAATCTGCTTCTCTTGCATTACAAGTTTCAATCAAATGACTGACTACTAATGCCGTAACATAATCCGTTTGCATGACATTACTCCTTCCTTTTTTAAGAAAACAAGCAAACAAAGGGTAAAGTTTGATCAGGATTAAGCATAAGAAAATTTGTCAATTTAATTCAAAACACTTGACTCTAATCTAGGTGATTGATTTAAGGATTAACAGGATTTCAACCAATAATTAATTAAAGTTTACAAAAGATTCTTATAACCTGACTGTTCCAGTTTTTGCACTGATTCTTCTACTTTTTCTCTCAGAAAAGTCTTGTACTTTTTAAGATTAGCAGCAATCTGAGGATCGTGAGAGCCAATAATCTGAGCAGCCAGAATACCTGCATTTACCGCACCATCAAGAGCGACTGTTGCAACAGGTACACCCGCAGGCATTTGCAAAATAGACAAAACAGAATCCCATCCATCAATAGAATTGGAAGATTTTACAGGAACACCGATAACCGGAAGTGTAGTAATAGATGCAACCATTCCTGGAAGATGTGCAGCGCCACCAGCACCGGCAATAATCACTTTTATCCCTCTGTCAATAGAATTTTCAGCATATGAAACCATTCTGTGAGGGGTTCTGTGTGCGGAAACAATCGTTACTTCATAAGGAACTTTTAATTCATCAAGAATTTCTGCAGCCTTGGACATTACTTTTAAGTCCGACTGGCTTCCCATTATAATTCCAACCATGTTGTTTTAAGTTTTTACCACCACACTCAAATCCATCTCCTGAAGGAGAAGGACTTGAGTGTGATGGTAGTTTTATGAAAATCTGTTATATCTAGTTTGTACTCTAAAAATCAAATACTTTAAGCTTTCCGCTTTGAGCTTTAAGCTTATCAAGCTATTACCCTAAACTTCTCTTTAATCAAATCAGCCTTTTGCTTCAGGCCAGTAATCTCTTCATCTAAAATTGTGATGTGGCCCATTTTTCGGAAAGGTTTGGTAATTTTTTTTCCATACAAATGGATATGAACTCCTTCTATAGCAAGAACATCATTTAACCCCTCATACTTAGCAAGGCCAGAATAACCATCGGCCCCGAGTAAATTTACCATAGCAGCAGGTTTTAACTGCTTGGTAGATCCAAGAGGAAGACCAAGAATAGCTCTTAATAATTGCTCATATTGAGAGGTAAAATTGGCTTCAATAGTTTGATGACCAGAATTGTGCGGTCTCGGCGCCGCTTCATTTACCAGAATTTTTCCATCTTTGGTAAGGAACATCTCAACAGCAAGCAATCCAACCATTCCCAGAGATTCTATTACTTTCTCTGCAATTTCCACAGCTTCTTTTTCCTGAGCTTCAGTAATCTGAGCTGGAGCCATCAAATACTCCACCAGATTGTGAACAGGATGAAAAATCATTTCGGTTACAGGAAAGTGTGCTTTTTCACCTTTGCTGTTTCTGGCAACGATTACAGAAATTTCCTTTTCAAATTCAACTTGCTTTTCTATAAGAGAAGGTCCCTCCATAGCTTTAGACAGATCCGAAACAGAATTTAATTGCTGAACACCTCTCCCGTCATAACCTGATTTCCCCAACTTTTGAAATGCAGGAAACAAATGAGGGAATTTCGAAAGTTCATCAATGTCATTAATAAGCTCAAAATCAGCCGTAGGAATCAAATTGTTTCGATAAAACTGCTTTTGAAGCCTCTTATCCTGAATAGTTTTAATGCATGAAGGCTGGGGAAAAATTGTTTTGCCTTCATTTACAAGAGTCTGAAGAGCATCAGCATTCACATTTTCTATCTCAATAGTTATGAGATCCTTATCTTTTCCGAAATTATAAACAGTGTCATAATCAGTTGGATCGCCAATGACAAATTCATGAGCAATTTTTGCACAAGGAGCTTCCTTATCAGGATCGAGGGTGCATACATAAAGGTTAAGATCTACAGCTGACTGAATAAGCATTCTTCCCAGCTGACCACCGCCAAGAATTCCTAATTTAAAATCCTGATAAAACTCCACTTTGAAATCTTTTTTTCTCAAAATTACTAAAAATAAAAACCCCGGCCATACAGACGCGGGGCTTTTAACTAACCAGATGAAAAAAATAAACCTGAAAAATTTAACCTAACACATGATCATTTAAATTTTTAAAATCTATTTGTTCTGATCGGATTAGAATTTAAAGATTGCAGCTAAGCCAAATGTTGTTTGACTATTTACAGCATCTCCATTTTTATCTTCATAGATTTTGGTCGGAGAAGTATCCATTCTGAACTCAGGTTTCAAAACCAAAGCGCCGTCTGCAAGAGTAACCGGAGCAGTGATAGTCAGAGAGTTGTTTGTGCTCTTCAGATATCTCATTCCATATTTATCTTTAAAGTGCTCATATCTCACTCCAACGCTTAGAAAATCTGTGATATCGTAATGTGCATAACCAGCTATACCACCCCAGGTAAGAGTAGATTTGTCTTCACCATAAGGAGAAGAAAGCGATTTAAATGCTTCTTCTGTGTTATTGTCAGCTGCTTTATAGAAACCATATGCTCCGTTAAAACCAACATAGAATTTTTCTGTAAGCTGGTATCCTGCAGTAAGGTCAAATAAGTGTCTGTTGTAGTTAACAGCCCAAGGAGTAGCACCACCTACTGTGTCAAGGGAAGTATCATCATTATAACCACCGATCCAGTTTACATAAACATTCATTCCTTCGATCGGGCTCACAAATACTTGAGCAACACCTGATTTTTGTTTGTTATTTTCAAAAAGGTTATCCCAGTTGTTTACCAAACCAACCATTACACCAACTTTATCGCTGAAAGCATAATTTGCTTTTGCTCCAACATGGTAGAAAGGACCATTATTGAATAGGTTTGATAAAGAGTAGTTATAGTTTACCGGAGCATCAATAACTTCATAGCCTATGTGAGTACCGAACTGACCAACAGTAAATGAAAGTTTATCAGTTGCTTTGTAAGTTCCATATGCCTGCTTAATAGAAGCGGATGAACCATAGATATTTGAAAAGGAAGGATTTGTATAAAGGTTTGCGCTACCTGTAGTATATCCTTGCGCATTTACGTTGCCAAAGTTTCCTAACTCAGCATTCGGACCGAAAGTAAGATCAGCTACAATTTCTATTTTTTTAGAAGAATACATGAATTTAGTCTGAAGCAAACCAATAGCAACCTGATTGGTTGTTCTGTCAAATGCCCTTCCTGCACCAGTGGCTCCAAGTAAACTTCCTGATTTAGGTTTGTTGAATGCCCAGTTGTAATAGGTATCAATGTAACCTGTGATTGTTAATTTTCCCGGCTCTGCCGCGGTAGAATCTTGTGCTTTTGCTGAAAGTATACTTAGTAAAAAAGTCAGCGATAGCAGTAAGTTAAATTTACGCATAGTACTTGTTTGTTTAGTTAGTAAATAATTTATAAAGGTTAATTAATAAAGGTTAAGTTAATTGGTCTTTCACATTGAAATAATCATAATATAGCCTATGTAAACTTAGATAATTTTTATTTCTATGTCAATAGCCCTAATAGAAAAATCCAAAATAAATATCAAACAACAGGCAAAAACAAAGCAATCTCAACACATTAAATTGAAATTATACAATTTGAGGCAATAAAGAAGGCAAAAGTAAAATTTGAAAAATATTAAAATAATACAATTTTTAGACAATGCTTGAAAATATAATGAAACCAAGAAAAGGCCCAAAAAACAAAGAAAATGGGCTTTTTTGGCAAGTCATGGTCAAATTTTAATGCCAATCATATCTAAAATGTTATATTCCCCTGAATTCAACTTATTTTTTTAACCTATTTTTAGAAAAAAGTAATAAATAATCGAATAGTTGGTCATTTTTACAACCTGATAGATAAAAAAAGTAACAAAGATTAAAATAGACCCCTAAAAACAGTCACCTAAATAAATCTTATGATCATTTCAAGCATAGATAAATGAAATTTGATACCACAGTTGATAAAAAATAGCAATTAGAAGGGAAATATGTTCAAAATTTATGGCAAAATCAGATTATTAGCCTAATTCAAAAACCTAACCAAAAATTGGGAAATACATTAAGATATAACGACCCGTTAAATCGCCTTAAAATCAATTAACTTGGGCAAAACAAGATATAAAAAATGAGCTAATATAGATTTCATCAATTAAGAATATTAATAGCATATAACGGCGTTAGAAAAACGCCTTCAGAACAAAAGAAAAGGTTTCACCAAAAAATGACTGGCATTAAAGCCCGTAAATCATATTAAAAAAGAAAAGGCTGAGCTTGGTTAAAGCTCAGCCTCTGTATATATAGAAAAATCTATTGATTTATCCTAAAAGAGAAACCCCCGTCATTTCTTTTGGTTTTTCAACCCCAATCAATTCCAGAACTGTAGGTGCTACATCCCCAAGTTTTCCGTCTTTTAGCTTTCCTTTATATGTGTTATCAACCACAACAAATGGAACCAGGTTGGTTGTATGAGCTGTATTTGGACTTCCGTCTTCATTAATCATAACATCAGCATTACCATGATCTGCAAGGATCAAAAGAGTATATCCGTCGGAAAGTGCTTGTTTTACAATTGCCTCAACACATTCGTTTACAGTTTCAACAGCCTTTACAGCTGCGCTGAAAACACCTGTATGTCCCACCATATCCGGATTAGCAAAGTTCAGACACACAAAGTCAACTTCCTTCTTTTTAATTTCAGCAATAATCTTGTCTTTTATTTCAAAAGCGCTCATTTCAGGCTGCAAATCGTAAGTTGCTACCTTTGGAGACTGACATAAGATTCTGCTTTCACCTGCAAACTCTTTTTCTCTTCCTCCTGAAAAGAAGAAAGTAACGTGAGGATACTTCTCTGTTTCCGCAATCCTGATCTGCTTTTTCCCTGCAGCGGCCAAAACTTCACCCAGCGTTTGATTAAGATTATCCTTATCAAAAATAACTTTTACTCCTTTAAAGCTATCATCATAATTTGTTAGTGTTACATAATACAAATCAAGCTTTTTCATGTTCTGTTCAGGAAAATCTTTCTGAGTCAGCGCTATTGTAATTTCTCTTCCTCTATCTGTTCTGAAGTTAAAGCAAAGTACCACATCACCCTCTTCTATAGTAGCAAGCGGCTCATCTTTGTCATTGACCACTACAAATGGTTTGATAAATTCATCTGTCACCCCTTCCGCATATGAATCAAGAATCGACTTCTGAACATCTTTGGTTTTAGTACCGGTACCATTAACCAAAAGATCATAAGCAAGCTTAACACGCTCCCATCTGTTATCCCTGTCCATAGAATAATATCTTCCTATAACAGAAGCGATCTTTCCTGCTGAACCATCAAGGTGCTTCTGTAGGTCTTTGATGTAACCTATCCCACCTTTTGGATCGGTGTCTCTTCCATCCGTAAAAGCGTGTATAAACACATTTTCAAGACCTTTTTTCTTCGCAATACTGCAGAGACCTTTCAAGTGGTTAATATGAGAGTGAACCCCTCCATCAGAAACCAAGCCCATTAAATGAACTTTCTTATTGTTCTTTTTCGCATAGTCAAGTGCATCAACCAAAGCCTGTTCATGCTCCAGTGTGCATTCATCCACGGCCTTATTAATCTTCACAAGATCCTGATAAACAACTCTCCCGGCACCGAGATTCATATGTCCAACTTCGCTGTTACCCATTTGCCCCTCTGGCAGCCCAACCGCAAGTCCCGAAGCTTCCAATTTGCTATTGGGATATTTTGCATATAAAGAATCAACAAATTCAGTGTTTGCTTTGGCAATTGCAGAAACCTCAGGATTTGATCCAAGGCCCCATCCATCCATAATGATTAGGATTACCTTCTTATTCATTTCAATAAATATTTTTAAAAACGATCACTAGTTACTTAAAATTTAAAAAACTTAAAAGCTAACCAAGCTTAACAATTAAAAAAATGTGAATGCTAATAAATAATTTATAAGATATAATCCATGAAGGATTTAAATGATTAGCAAGACTTTTCAATAGCTTATACTTATTTTGGTTAAGTTTTTTTAACTTATTGGCATAATTTTAGCTCACATGAAAAATATTAAAATTCGAGTTAGTTTATGAGAAATCACTCTTTTTTAATTCTTACTCTACTTCTGATGGTATTTAGTAAGGATACAGTAGGCCAGTCCGATGTGCTTGAAGGCACAAAAAATGCCTTGAAAGCGGGGAGCTCAAAAGATATTTCGAAATATTTTAACGATATGGTGGAAATTGGCCTGAACAAAGAGGATAAGAAAACCTACAGCAAAACTCAGGCAGAATTCATATTAAGAGATTTTTTCAAACAGTACCCTCCTACAGATTTTCAATATGTACATCAGGGTTCTTCCAAAGAAGGAATGAAGTACACAATTGGAAAATATATGTATAATGGAGGCACATTCAGGGTAATAACAGTCGTAAAACAGTTCCGCGGAAATTACCTGATTGATTCAATAGTATTTGAAGAGTAAATAATAAATAACGCAAATTTCTCGAAGGCTCTGAAGATATTCGGAGCTTTTTTTATTTTTGTCTCGTGAATTTTCTTTCAGAACAAGCAATATTTGAGTTTATAGACTCAGCTCTTGCGGAGGACGTCGGGACAGGCGATCATTCCACACTGGCTTCTGTCCCTGCAGATGCCATCAATAAAGCTCAGCTTTTAGTAAAAGATGAAGGAGTACTGGCCGGCATTGCACTTGCGGAAATGATATTTTCAAGAGTGGATCCGAACCTCAAAATGGAAGTTCTTATTCCTGATGGAATAAGAGTAAAGCCAAAAGATGTGGCTTTTAAAGTGCATGGCAGAGCCAGATCAATATTAACAGGAGAAAGACTGGTGCTCAATTGCATGCAAAGAATGAGCGGTATTGCTACACTTACAACAACGTTTAATGAGTTAATCAGAGATACCGGCTGTAAACTTCTGGATACGAGAAAAACTACTCCTAATTTCCGTTTGCCGGAAAAATGGGCAGTTTCTATCGGAGGTGGAGTTAATCACAGGTTCGGTTTATATGATATGATTATCCTTAAAGACAATCACATTGATTTTGCAGGGGGAATAAAACAAGCAATTGAATCAACCAGAAATTACCTTGAGAAACACTCTCTATCCTTAAAAATAGAAGTGGAAACACGATCTCTTAAAGAAGTGGAGGAAGTGCTTAACACCGGAGGAATTGACAGAATAATGCTTGACAATATGAGCCCTCAGCTTATGAAAGAAGCGGTGGCATTAATTGCCAGAAAATATGAAACTGAGGCCTCAGGAGGCATTAACGAGTCTACTATAAGATCCTACGCATTAACAGGCGTTGACTATATCTCCTGCGGAGCCTTGACCCATTCATTCAGAAGTCTGGATCTTAGTCTAAAAGCATTTTAAAAAATTTATATATAGAAGAATCAGGGAATTATGATTATCAAAACCAAAAAGTACCAGTTGCCTAAAAACACTTACGTAAAGATTGCTCTTACAAACCTTGTCAAAAAACAATGGTGGTATATATTCGGACCAATATTGTTCGGATGTATCGCCTTTTTTCTTCCGGACTACAAATGGTGGTTTATAGTAACTGCAATCATTGCTGTAGTTGGATACATTCTGTTCTGGGCTATTCAGTTTACCGGAGTTACCCAATTACCACAAAATCAAATAATGTTTGACAAACTAACCTATGAAATAGATAGCAGACAGGTTCTCATCAAATTAAACCCTAAACAAGGAAGTCCGATTCAATGGAACATGGTAATAGCTGCTGAAAAATCGAAGGATGCATATCTGCTAATCATAAATAAAGCTCAGATCATTCACCTTCCTTTTAAGATCTTCAACTCAGATAATGATCTTCGTTTTATGGATAGTATCTTGAAAAGGAAAGAGTACATTAAATAAGCTTAAAGCAAAGCGTAAAGCAGAAAGCCATAGAAGCAGACTTTAATAATGTAGAGGGAAGGTTATCTGAGACGATAGCATTCCCTCTTGCTTTTAATATATCAGTAAAAAAAGAAAAGGCTACCTATTAAGATAACCTTTCTTTGTATTCAAGTTTTAATTTTTACTTTCTGCTTTGAGCTTTTAGCTCAATTCTTAACCATCTTCAAATGGTAAACCTTTCCGTTTACAACTACTCTTAGAAGATACATACCTGAGCTTACTGATGCTCCGATATCAACTTTTTCCCCTATTCCAAGATTTTCTGCTGTTTCCACTATCATACCCGAAAGATCAATTACATAAGCAGAATAGCTGCTGCTATATGGAGAAATTACTGACAACTGAGATGATTTCTGAAAAGGATTTGGAACAAGGCTTAATCTTGTCTGATCTTCACTAGAAACTGAAATAATTTTACTTAACTCATGTGACCCATCAATATCAACCTGTTTCAATCGATAATAAAACAAACCGTTAACAGGATAGCTGTCTTCAAATGTATAATATAATACAGATGAACTCTCTCCTGCCGCACTTAATTTGCCGATTCCTATAAAATCTGTTCCATTAGTTGATCTCTGGATTTCAAAGAAACTGCTGTTTTCCTCTGATGCAGTAATCCAGCTTAAGTTGGTAACATTGCCGTCATGGCCTCCTTTAAAATCCAATAATCTAACAGGAGTAATCCCACAACCTGAACCAATAGTTGCAATAACAGGTAGTCTTCCACAATTATTTCCCGTGGAGATATTCCAGTCATAGAAATACATGTAATCGTTTGTGTCTCCATTACCTCCAAGAGTTCCCGTTATTGAAACAATTCCTGATGGATCAGACATATAAGGATAAGAAACTCCTGTGGAATTCCAGAGAGGCTCGCCATTTAAGTCGAGCGCAGAAATCTTCAGTCCGAGGTTTGCTCCCCAAACTGCTTTGATGTCGAATCCTGTAAAACTGAATGTAACCAAACTATTAGCCATTGCTGTTGTAATATTTACCGGATCAGAAGTAAAGAGCTTTTTAGGAGTAAAAGAATTTCCGACGCCATCCACAACTTCCACAGTAACAGTAGCTGCAGAGTTGTTAGCATAGATATTACCAAATGGCACTTTGAAAGAATTAAGCGTAAAATCCTTAGTGACAGTAAAGAGTAGAGTATTGGTTGCGCTAATTCCCCAACTCGACGCGCCGCCATAAGTAGCAGTCGGGCCTATACTCCCTGTAGTACTGCTCATATCCTGAACATAGTATATTCCCGGGGCAGGTGCATCAAAGGTAGTAACTCCGGTAGCCAAAGGGGTAGTAGAAGTAGGTGTTGCGTACCAATTATATGGTCCTCCTGTGGCATCCGCAATTGAAAGTTTAATAGGTGCATTAGAGGCACAGCCATCAACTGGCAAAGGTAAACTTGAAGTAATAGTAATACTTGCTTCTGTGGCTGCACAACCAGATAATATACTTGCAGCAATTTTATATACTCCTGCCTTTCTCACATTTAGCAATGCTTGCGCTTCTTCACCTGTCAGGTTATTACCATCAAGGCTCCATTGCCAGGTGGTTGAAGCAGGAAAAGCAGATCCGTTTGTAACTGAAAGATCAACAGAGGCTGGATTACACAAATCAATTGAACCGGTTGGTGACAAAACAGGAAC
The DNA here is from genome assembly GCA_023428135.1 of Bacteroidota bacterium. Taxonomy (GTDB): domain Bacteria; phylum Bacteroidota; class Bacteroidia; order Cytophagales; family Cytophagaceae; genus Sporocytophaga. The sequence continues at coordinate 207,592 of JAEYZG010000010.1, forward strand.
AGGCAATGTGCTGCTGATAATAATAGTATCTGACTTACTGCAAGCTACTGCATTCGCTGCGTCTAATGAATCTCTTATGACTACGTAAGTTCCTGCACCGTTTGCTATTGTTACTGCATACTTATAATCAGCAACATTACTACTATTGTTAACAAGTACAGATGCGACCGGGCTGATCTTTTTCCATGTAAATCTTATTGAGCTACCTGCAGATGTATTTGAGTTCAATTGTATCGGAAAACTAGTGCCGCATGTGCTTAAGTCTGGGCCAAGAGAAGGAATTTCACAAGTTGGCGGATTTCCACAAAATTTATTTGTATCCACAGGAGCAACTCTTGAATTAATAAATCCAAGAGCTCCAACTAATCCAGCATTGTAATCTATACCTACTTCAGAATTAACATAATCTTCTCTATTGTCATTATATGTTCCATCGCGTTTACCTCCAACCAAAGCTCCCAACTGTTGATTTTTTGCTGGAATTGTAAGACTATTATCTGTACCAGCAGGATTGTCATCTCTCAGAAAAGCATTCCGATGGTGGGGTTTCAGAGGGGAAACATAACCAGTACCGCCAGGAACAAACCCTACGATATAAGATCTCTTGGAAGTATTTGCTCCCATTATATAATCTATATCTTTGTGCAGCTTTTCCAGAACAGGGGCTGTATAATTATTATTTAGCTTGCAGTATAAGGCTATTAGGAAAGAAGAGTTAGCATTGTAACGCAATGCTCCCCAACCTCCTCCATGTGCATTATAAACTCCTTGCCCATTTCTGCTCCCATCAGCCAGAAAGTGACCGGTTATTCGATTATTAAACGTAGTTAATGAGGCCGCATCTCCTAACACTGCCAAATTATACAAAGCAATTTCCCCTGTATTTGCATAATCAAAAGTATAACCCATGTTCGGTGTTATTGGTCCCTGGCTAATGGCTTCTGTTCTGTAAGCAGCATTACCTGTAGCCCAATATAACTCTGCACACAAAGTAGCAAAATCATCCTTCCAGTTTGTTTTTGCACCATACTGGCCTCCACCTGCTGAGCCTACAGTACCAGGATTTGCCTTAGCATAATTATAGGCATAAACAGCATGTTGAAGACACGTAGCTGCAAAAGCTGCATCAAACTTTTTATACATTCTTGACATTAAAGCCAATGTGGCACCACAGAAAGATGGCATCGAAGCATCCTGAGGATTCTTATAAATCGGTCTTGGCTGTCCTCCGTTATTTGCATCATTAGTCTGCATTTTAACTGCTGTCTCCCATCTACAATGATCTCCTGGGCAACCACCTTTTCCTATCTGATAATAAAATGTGGTTGAATTAGGGATGCATTTAATGAGAAATTCTGCCTCATGCTTCATCTCATCCAAGACATCCGGAATACAATTCGGATCATGAGCATTGTCTTCAAAATTCCATTTATCTGCGGCTTTATATCCCTGATAATCGAAAGAATACCTATCATCATAACCAGTCTTAAATTCTGCATAACCTTTGAGTAGAATATAAGCTGAATAAAACTGCGTCTGCCCAAACTTTACGTGGTCACCGCAGTCGTGCCACCCGCCGGAAAGGTCATGTGCCCCGTCTGCATCAGCAATAAAGGCCTTTCCTCTTAAACCCGCAGGCACACCAGCCGGTAAATGATTATAAATGGTCCAGTTATTATCACCAGATCTTTGAGCACCATAAAATCTTGTGGTCATCCACAGTGCTTTCTGATAATCACTATTGGTTAATGATTGGGAAACAGCAGAGCTATTGAAAACAATTAGAAATATTAATTGAATGATTTTTTTCATTTCTGAGGTGAATTCACTAACTATTAAATTACGCATACAAAATTGTATTTAAAAAAGATACATTTGGGGAGATTGAATACGCGATGTAATATTATTCGCCCTGCAATCACATTTCTCACAGAAATAATTATACTTTTTAAAGCTCAAATAAAAGAACACCTACTATCTACCTTTAAATCAAAACAATATATTTTCAATATATTTCTTTGTGTAAAGCCAAAATATAGGCGAAATAGAAGACAAAAGTCGGACTAGTATAAAAGTCTTGGCGTCAAAAAATAAAGCGCCGGGAAAAACCTACAAAGGTCTAAAAAAATCAGAAGATTATTAAACTACTCTAAAAGTTCACTAACAAAAAAAGTGGCTAAAGATAAATTCTAGCCACTTTTTTTGAGCAATGCCAAATATATTTATTGCTTCACCAGCTTACATCTGAAGTTACCTTTATTTGTAATCAGTTCGACAATATAAAAACCGGCTGGATAATCTGCCCCGAAAGCCACCTGAGAGCCAGAAAGTACTCCTTTCTGATCAACCAGAAGGTTAGAATTTAAATCATAAACTTTAACGATCGCCTCTCCATGGAGCGTTGGCAAATCCATTAAGAATTCATGATTGGATGGATTTGGGTAAATTTTAATAGACTCGGCCTGGCCATCGTTGATTCCTGCCGGACGAACATCAATTAATTTAGCAGGAGAAATTGCTGTCCCTCCTGAGCTTGAAGCCACAACTGAGATACTTGCATCATCATTTCCAAATTTTATTACAACTGAATTTGTACCTTGCCCTGAAAGAATCTGAGCATCGCCAGCTACTGTCCAGCTATAAGAAACTCCCTGAACCTGAGCCACCGTATAGGTCACAGATGCTCCCTGTCCAACATTATCAGGACCTGAAATCTGCGGCTGAGCAGGAGGTGTTGATGTACAAGATGCATTGATTGTAGCGACAACCGGAAGTCTTGCGCATCCATTTCCTACGCTTACATTCCAGTTATAATAATAGAGATACCATCCATTCCCAACGATCCAGTCAGGATCTGTTCCTTTTATGGAAACAACACCTGCAAGCGTATAGGGATAAGTTGCTCCTCCTCCATTCATATGCAATTTAGCCCCACCAGAAACTGTTCCATCCATATAATAATCAGAACCTTGGGGTATTGAAAATCCAAGTTCTAAAACCTGTGAACCGCCAGAACCTGAGATTGTAAATGATTTAGATGCGACTACTGTTGTTTTGTCGTTTTTCAGAACCCTTACAGTGAGCGTACCTGCAGCATTTGGAAAAACTGTAACAGAATTTAAAGTAAAGGCACTAAGCGCATCAAATTTTAATTTATACGAATAATCGTTTCCATCCCAGACTGTTCCTATTGAATTATTGGCAGGTCCGACATTTCCCTTTGTTCCACCACCCGAGGCATCCTGCACATAATAAGTTGTGGTCGAGGAAATTGATGGAGTTGTATAGGTATTGCCCGTGGCAAGGACACTGCCTCCTGAAGAACTGTTATACCAGTTGTAAGGGGCAGTACCGCCACTCACACTTAAAGTAACTGTTCCTGCTGAAGATCTGCATCCGTTTACAGGAGTAGGAAGACTTGAGGTTAGTTTAATTTCATCAGAGGTAGAATTACATCCTGAAATGCTGGCCGTGAGCTTATAGGTTCCAGCCTCATTTACATTAGACAAAGTACTGCTTGTTGCCCCATTAATGTTTCCTCCATTTTTCTGCCACTGCCAGATTGTTCCGGAAGGGAAGGATGAAAGATTAGAAGGTGAAAGGTTATAACTAGCAGGATTACAAAGAACTTTATCTGTTCCTAATGCAGGAGTCTGAAGGGTTGCAGAAATAACAATTTCATCTGTCTGGGTGCAAACTACCTTACCTGTATTATCCACCGAATCACGAACGACAACATAAGTACCTGCGCCATTCGCTGCTGTCACATTATAGTTTGCATCCGCCGCATTACTGCTGCTCGTTACAAATGTCGCAGCAGAAGGACTCGTTTTTTTCCATGTAAATCTGATATTTCCGCCACCGTTTGTTTTTGATTGAAGTGTCACCGGAAAAGAACTTCCACACATGCTGATGTCCGCACCAAGGTTCGGCTTTTTACAGCTTGAAGGCGGAGTAATATTCCCGCAAGGATACCACATATTACCTGTTGCAAGCAATACATAGATTGTTCTTAGAGAGTTTTGGAAATAAGGAACATCGTCCAATCTGGATCCTACATTACCTGAAGTGACTGAATTCTGGGTCCACCAGTTGAAGAAAGAATTTGCATCATCCTGACTGGAAGCCATTGCTGCTAAAGCAAATGCGCCGGTAAATGCTGAATTTCTGTAATCCACATTCTGAGAGCCGTCTCTTTTGTAGCCAGCTTTGATACCGCTGATTCCCGGACCACTTTTAACCCAACCTGTAAGTTTAGTCAGCCAGGTTTTTGCATTAGGAGTTCCCCACCATAAATAGTCAATTGCAATTCTCCAGGGTGCTCTTGCAGCATCAAACTGATAATCGGATCTTGTACCACCACCGTCTGCGTCTCTTAGTTCACAATCACCTGAACCACCAAGACCGCCGTTTGAATCACTCCATGCTGGAATCAACCCGGTAGTAGCATGAGCAGATTTTAATAAAACAGTATAACTGTCATCTGCTGCCTTTAACCAGAACGATGCCTGTTCAGGCACGAACTGAGCAAATGCCCTGTAATATCCAGGGGAAAAATATGATGGGTTTGTACAGTTACAACCTCCAAACCAATCGCCTGCTTTTTGAACAGTTAAACCACTGCAGGTGGTGAATTCCCAGTTCTTTATATTAGTGATTAACGTTTTTCCATCTGCAGCGTAAGACCCTGAAGGCCATTGACAGCTAGCAATAACCAATGCCATTGCTGCATCCAAATCTCCGTCTGTTGCTCCATTAGAACCAGTGGCGCCAGAACAGCCGCCTATCCGCCAGTTCATCAACCCATGGTTGTTCATGTTATTTTTATAAAAAGCCCAAAGGCCATCAAATAACGTTTTGTCTCCCCTGTAAACAGCCAGAAGCATTCCATAACCAATACCCTCTGAATATGTACTTCCACCACCATCTTTTACTCTAGCTGCACTTCCGCAGGTTTCCACCCATCTGGACTTCCAGTCATTATACCAGGAATCTGCAATACCAGAAGCTTCTGTTTTGGTTTTAACATTTTGCTGAAACCCATAAGGATAATTTCTGTTCTGAGGATAAGCATAAGTTGGTGCCTGAGCCTTCAATACCTGGATCTGAAAAACAGAAACAAGACAAAGCAGCAATAGGGTAAATTTTTTCTTCATAATAACTATTTAAACGATTTTCCAAACTGGTTTATAATTTAATAGGTACAAAATAGGATTTAACTATTATTGTTTAGCTATTTAAGAAAATTTAGGTAATTTAAATACAAAAAAATATAGTTTTTTTCCTAACAAATAAGATTTCTAAGGGAATAAAGGCTTTATTCTTTTGTAGGAATTAAAACGAAACTGTCTAAAAAAATCTAATAGAATCTACTTAAAGTGCAGGTAATGAATATCTTTTAATATGGAATACTAAAAGTTGTATATAGATAAAACCATTTACCCTCTTGATTGAAGCATTTTTTAATAACGAATTTCTGTAAGAATATATCAATCACAAGAATTTCAATACACAATCAGCCCTTTATCCTAACTAAAAATATTATATGTTATAAAACTCAAGCCGTAAGCAAGACCAGTCATATATACCAGCTGAATTAATGGCCAAGTCCAGCCTTTAGTTTCTCTGTACACAACTGCCAACGTACTCATGCACTGCATGGCAAACAGATAAAATATCAGCAAAGAAAAAGCCAATGCAGGAGTATACATCGGGCCACCTGTTTTCGGATTAATCTCCTCTTTCATTCTTTGCTTAATCGTTGCTTCGTCGTCACCGCTGTCTCCTACGCTGTATATGGTAGACATCGTTCCGATAAATACCTCTCTGGCCGCAAATGAAGTGATAAGTGCTACTCCTATTTTCCAGTCAAAACCTAATGGCCTTATCACAGGTTCTATAAAGTGTCCGAACTTACCTGCATAAGACAATTCCAGTTTTTTACCTGAAATAGCATTTTCAAAATCAGGAGTTGATTCTTCCAGCTTAGGCTGTTCCTGCCTTACCTCATCAAAAGCCTTTGTTTCTATATCACCAGGACCATAACTTGCAAGCACCCAAAGCACAACAGAAATTGCCACAATTACCTTTCCCGCTTCCAGAACAAAGGTTTTAACTTTTTCATAAATCGTTAAGCCCACATTTTTCCATCTTGGTATTCTATATGAAGGGAGTTCCATGATGAAAAAACTTCTCTGTTTATTCCGCAGAATCTTATTCATTACAAATCCTGAAATGATTGCTGACAGAAACCCTAACAGATATAAAGCCATTAATACAACTCCCTGAAGATTAAAGAAGCCAAGGATATCTTTTTCCGGAACAACCAATGCAATTAGAATGGTAAAAACCGGAATCCTGGCTGAGCAACTCATCAAAGGTGTGACAAATATTGTAATAAGTCTTTCTTTCCAGTTTTCAATGCTTCTTGTAGACATAATAGCCGGAACAGCACAGGCAACTCCTGAAATAAGAGGCACCACGCTTCTGCCACTCATTCCGAATGGACGCATGAGCTTATCCATCAGAAACATTACCCTGGACATATATCCTGACTCTTCCAATACAGCTATAAAAGCAAATAAAATGGCAATTTGAGGAATGAAAATAAGCACTCCACCTAATCCTGCAATAAGACCGTCAGTTATGAGGTCAGTAAATGGCCCACCAGGAAGATTCTGCTTTAATGCTCCGTTTATCCATGCTATCCCCCCATCAATTAAATCCATTGGAAAGGATGCCCAAGCAAAAATGGACTGAAACAGAACAAGTAAAATGAAAAAGAACAGGAGATATCCGAATACTTTATGGGTAAGTATTCTGTCAATTTTTGTTGAGGTTAACTCCTTGTCATCAACAGACTTCTCTTCGACGGTTTCCTTCAGAATCCGGGTAATTACATCATATCTTGCAATTGTTTCTTTGGATTGAAATGCCTTTGAATCAAAGCTCCACTTTTTAACAAGTCTTGCAAGCTCCTCTTTTTCCTTTTCAGGAAGCCCCCGCATGTTGTCATACTGATGTGCAAGCAAAATCGCCTGATAGTCATTTTCCAAAGAAAAGCTCTCTTTCACTTCGGATATAATTCCAGAAGCCAGCGGGCCTGGTTTATAATAACTTTCAGGAGGAGTATGAACAGGACAGGCTATGGCTGCTTTGAGCTCGCGGATACCGGCACCCGTTCTGGCATTAATAGCCACTATTGGTACATTAAGCTCTTTTTCAAGTTTAAGAGGGTCAATTTTAATCCCGTGCTGCTCTGCAAGGTCAAGCATATTGAGCACAAGAATGACGGGAAAACCAAGATCTCTGATCTGGGTAAATAAAAGCATATTCCTCTTAAAAGTAGAGGCATCTATCACAACCAGAAGCAGATCAGGGGAAGACGGATCCTTTTTGCTGTGTAAAAGATCCAGGACTATTTGCTCGTCAAGAGATTTTGGGTAAAGACTATATGTGCCCGGAAGGTCAATTATTTCAGCAAACAGATTGTCACCAATTTTACTGGTACCAACCTTCTTATCTACAGTTACACCGGGAAAATTTCCGATTTTTTGATTTAAACCGGTAAGGTGGTTAAACAGAGAAGATTTACCGGCATTAGGATTACCCAGAAGGGCAACTTTTAACCTCGTTGTTTTTTCAATAGACATATCCCAACTGAGACCAGGAATTTAAAGCAGGATACCGGAATATCTGGCACTCAAATTCTGAGGTTAATTTTACTTGAACAATAACTAATTATCGCAGCATTACAGTAGCTGCTTCTTCTAATCGTAAAGAAAGATTATATCCGGAAACTTTAATACAAATAGGATCGCCTAACGGAGCTTTATTGCTCAACTCCACCATAGAACCAGGAAGACACCCCATTTCAAGCAGCTTCAGAGACATTTCTTCGTCGTTGAAACAACAAACAATTCCCTTTTCTCCGATTTTAAGATCTGCAATGCTTTTTTTGGGTTCACCCATGCTTATTTAGACTGATTTCAAACAAATTTACTACCTAAATGTGAAGCAAACAACACTGAAATTGCTTTTCCAAAAATAAAGATTCAAATATAATATTTGCTAAAAGTAAGAAAAGTCAGTAGACTATTCTCAAAAAAATAATTAAAGATCTAAAATGGGCTTTTAGCTCAGGTATTTTTCAAGATCCTTTAATTGAATCATTCCTTCATAATACGCTTTGGCGAATATTACTCCATAAACGCCCAGATCCTGAAGTTTATCAATATCTTCTACCGACCTTACTCCCCCACTTGCCAATAGTTTGATATCAGGAAATTTATTCAGAATTTTTTTATAAAGATCAAAGGGAGGACCAGCAAGGGAATCATCGCAGTTGATATCCGTACATTTTACATATAAAATTCCTTGATTATGAAAATAATCCACTAGATCAAGGACATCAACCTCCGTACTTTTGGACCAGCCTCTGGTAGCAATTTTTTCATTATTGACATCAGCTCCCAAAATTATTTTATTTCTTCCGTAAGAAATGATCCAGGAAGAAAATAAATCCCTGTTATTCACCGCTATGGTAGAAGCATGGATTGCATTGGCGCCATGTTCGAAGGCAAGTCTGATATCGTCATCATCATTAATCCCTCCGCCAAAGTCTATGGCCAGATCTGTATAACCGGCGATAGTTTCAATCACCTCCTGATTCATGATCCGTCCTTTTCGGGCACCCTCAATATCAATCAGGTGAATTTTTTTAATGCCATGATCCTGAAATTTCAAAGCCATATCAAGAGGACGCTCATCATAGATTTTGATATTATCAAGGTTTCCGTTCTGAACCCTTGCTACCCTGAGCTTTACAACTGATATTGCCGGAATTATCTCGATCATGGCAGTATATACTTTAAAAACGTTATCTGATACTCCTTATGAAAACGTCAATATCCTTCTCCAGGTTTTTGCTTCCAGTAATCGCTTTTACAAATGCACTTCCAATAATTGCTCCGTTAGCATAATCCGCTGCAAAGCAAAATGATTCTTTATCCCTTACATTAAACCCGATCATTAAAGGATTTTTCAGACCTGAAGTTTTTAATTTAGAAAAATAAGCCTCTTGCTGCCTGATGTCTTTTGTGTTTCCAGTTGTACTGTCTGTAGAAACAGCATAAATAAATCCTGTAGCATGCTCATCAATAAGCTTCAACCGCTCCGGAGAAGTATGCGGCGTTACAAGGAAAATGTTTGAAAGATTATTCCTTTGGAATATCTCTTCGTAATCTTCAATATATTCCCTTACAGGTAAATCCGGAATAATGACACCGTCCACACCCACAGCTGCCGCATCCTCACAGAATTTCTCAACACCATATCGCAGAACAGGATTGATATAACCCATCAGCAGAACAGGAATATGAATCTCCTTGCGCATATCTTTGATTTGCTGAAAAAGCCCTTTTATGGTCATTCCGTTTTCGAGCGCAATTTCGCTGCTTCTCTGAATAACAGGACCATCCGCCAGAGGATCGGAAAACGGCATTCCGATTTCCACCATATCCACTCCGGATTTCTGCAATGCTCTGAGCACAGGAAGTGTGTCATCCAAAGCAGGATATCCCGCTGTAAAATATATATTTAACAAAGGCTTTTGATTCTCGCTGAAAGCCGTAGTCAATCGGTTTTTTAACTGAATTTTTGTATCCATAACCTTAGTCTTTTAAAAATTCTTCTTTTCTGGTTATATAGGTCATCAGATCTTTGTCACCTCTTCCTGAAAGGTTTACTACGACAGTATCTGAAGGCTTAAGATTTAATTTTGCCAAAGATGCTATGGCATGTGATGATTCAAGGGCTGGGATGATTCCTTCCAGCTTGCTCAATAATACTGCGCTTTTAAATGCTTCTTTGTCTGTGATGGCTAAAAACTCAGCTCTGCCTGTTTCGAACAGATGGCTGTGAATTGGTCCTATTCCCGGATAATCAAGACCTGCAGAAATGGAATGCGCTTCAACAATCTGGCCATCTTCCGTCTGCATCAATAAGGTCTTGCTTCCATGCAATACACCTGGCTTTCCAAGGAAAGTCGTAGCAGCCGAATAGCCTGAATCAATGCCCATTCCGGCAGCTTCTACAGCTACAAGTTTTACTTTCGCTTCGTTCAGATAATGATAAAACGCTCCGGCAGCATTGCTTCCACCGCCTACACATGCGATAACATAGTCAGGATTTTCTGACCCCGTTTTTTCTTTAAGCTGTTCGCGGATTTCCTTACTTATGATGGCCTGGAATCTTGCAACCATATCAGGATAAGGGTGCGGACCGACTACTGATCCAATGATATAATGGGTATCAGCAGGATTATTGATCCAGTCCCTGATAGCCTCATTGGTAGCATCCTTCAATGTTTTACTTCCGGAGGTTGCCGGCACTACCTGAGCGCCGAGCATTTTCATACGCTCTACATTGGGTTTCTGACGTTCCATGTCAATCTCTCCCATGTATACAATACAGTCAAAACCCAGCAAGGCACATACTGTCGCTGTTGCAACACCATGCTGACCCGCACCAGTTTCAGCTATAATTCTTCTTTTACCAAGTCTTTTGGCAAGAAGAATCTGGCCAAGGGTATTGTTAATTTTGTGTGCACCGGTATGACAAAGATCTTCTCTCTTAAGGTAAATATTTGCTTGAAAGTGCTCTGAAAGCCTCTTAGCAAAATACAAAGGTGTAGGTCTTCCTACATAATCCTTTAATAGGTTGTTATACTCTTCGATAAAGGATTCTTCATGCATAATATTGAGATACTTTTCCTTTAGTTCTTCCACATTAGGGAAAAGCATTTCCGGAATATATGCACCTCCGAAGCTTCCATAAAACCCGTTTTTGTCTACTGTAAAGTTCATAATGCTTTTAGCTTTTGAGCAAATGATGATATACTATCTATATTTTTTAATGCAGGTGTTATTTCAAACCTGCTGTTTACATCTATGGCGTGAATATTTAATTTTTTATTCAGATCCGAAATTTCTTCCAGATGTTCTTCGCCTATGCCTCCACTTAAAAAAAGCGGAACTTCATTATCATAATCTTTTAAAACAGACCAGTCAAATCTTTGACCGCTACCACCATAAGCTTCTGTCTTTGTGTCCAGAAGAAAATAGTCTGCTGTTTTCTTAAACTTATTCAGCTCTTCCACTGGCAACTGATTGCTCACAGAAAACACCTTGATAACCCTGAGACCAAGGCTTTTCAATTCCTCTGCCTGAGCAGGAGACTCATCTCCATGAAGCTGGATCATATGCAAATCCAAAGCTTTTGCATGCCTGATAATTTCGCTATTCTCTTCATTTACAAAAACCCCTACTTTGGGGATATTAAGCGGTTTAATAAAAGATATAGTGTCATTATCGCCGACAAACCTTTTGGATTTTTTATAAAAGATAAACCCAATATAATCCGGCCCAACCTGAATTAATTGCTTAAGGTTTTCTTCCTCCCTCATCCCACATACCTTGAGCCTGATCATATCTTAAATAGGTTTTTTAGTTTGAAATTGCTTAAGCTGCAATTCTTTTAACTCGTTTGTGAAAGCTCCAAATGCCTCTCCGGGATTTGTGTTTTTCATAAAATTTTCACCGATCAGAAACCCTTCAAAGCCATATTCTTTCAACTGAAGTATAGTCTTTGCATCATGAATACCGCTCTCCGAGACTTTAATAAACCTATCCGGAATTTCTTCAGAAAGTTTATAAGAAGTTTCAAGGCTCACCTCAAACGTCTTTAAATTTCTGTTGTTTACGCCAATAGCATCAATTTCGTCCCAGTGATTGGCTTCCAGCTCTTCAAGGTCATGTACTTCCATCAACACTTCCATGTTAAGGCTTTTAGTAAATGCTGCGAGCGCTTTAAGTCTCTGAGGTTCCAGTACAGCAGCAATGAGGAGAATTACATTTGCTCCCATAGATTTTGCTTCCAGAATCTGATACTCATCAATGATAAACTCTTTTCTCAGAATCGGACATTTGATTACATCTCTTGCATGAAGCAGATCTTCATCCGAACCACCGAAGAAATCAATGTCTGTCAAAACAGAAACAGCGCTTGCTCCGAAACAATCATAAGCAGAAACAACTTCTTCTACTGTAACTTTATCATTGATTACGCCTTTAGAAGGAGACTTTCTTTTAAACTCTGCAATGATTCCTGTTCTTGATGGATCTGTAAGAAACTTTCTGAATGAAATATTAGGCAATTCAAAGTAAGCCGATTTTTCAAGCACACTTGCAGGAGTAAGCCTTTTTCTCTGCTCCACTTCCTTTATTTTGCGCTCGATGATTTTATCAAGTATGTTCATATTCTTAATTCAGAGATAGTAATGTTTTAAAGGCACTCAAAGCTTTACCGGATTCAAGTGACTCTTTGGCAAGACCGATAGCATCTTCCAGGCTAAGCTCAGGCCTCGTGCACCAAATCGCCATTGCCGCATTTACAATGACAGCAGAGGTTTGTTCCTGTGTTGCCTCATTACACAATACATTCGTAAATATTTTAGCTGAAGACTCAAGAGACTTTCCTGATGTCAAAGCTTCTGCCTTAACCCTACTGAAACCAATATCTTCCGGTCGAAGAATTGTCTCTCTTTTATTACTAATGATCTTAAAAGCACCAGTAAGAGAAATTTCATCATAACCATCCAGTGAATGTAGTATGGTAAAGTTTTTACCTGTTTTCTGGTAAAGATAACCATAAAGCCTTGCCAATTCAAGACTGAACACACCTACAAGCTGGTTTTGAGGAAATGCAGGATTAGACATTGGGCCGAGCATATTGAAAAAAGTTTTCACTCCCAGATCTTTCCTGATAGGACCAACATTTTTCATTGAAGGGTGGAAAAGTGGTGCATGCAGAATACATATTCCCGCCTTTTCTATCTGATTTCTCAGAGTGCTTATTTCATTGGTAAACTTATAACCAAAGTGCTCCATGATATTGGAAGATCCAACCCCTGAGGAAACACCGTAATTTCCATGCTTAGCAACTTTGACGCCGGCGCCTGCTACGACAAAAGATGCCAGCGTAGACACGTTAAACGTATCTTTACCATCTCCGCCAGTACCACATAGATCTATAGGATTGTATTCTGACAAATCCGTTGCGAGACAAAGTTCGAGCATGGCATCCCTGAAGCCTTCCAGCTCTTCAACTGTAATACTGCGCATCATATAGACCGTCATGAAACATGCCATCTGGCTATGGTTTACGCGGCCCATTGTAATATCTGTCAGAGCTTGTTTCGCAGTATCTTTGCTCAGACTTTTTTGTTCCAGTAGCTGAAGAATAATATCTTTCATTATAAAATCGGATTAACCGTTTAACCAATTTTTCATAATCCCTTTGCCATTTTCCGTAAGAACAGATTCAGGATGAAACTGCACACCTCTTACCTTGTACCTCTTGTGTCTAAGGGCCATTATATTGCCCTTCTCATCAGCTGCTGTCACCTCAATCTGATCAAGATTACTATTTGGGTCCACGGCCCATGAATGATATCTTCCACACATAAACTCTTGAGGAAGGCCATCAAAAATGTAGTCAGAAACGCAAATTCTTGTTTTGATAGCAAGTCCATGATATACCTGATCAAGATTAATAAGGCTTGCTCCATAGACTTCCCCTATTCCCTGATGACCGAGGCATACACCGAAAATATCTTTTTCAGCGCCATATTTCCTGACTATTTCCTGTAAAATCCCCGCTTCTGAAGGAACACCGGGACCAGGGGAAAGCAGAATTTTATCAAAATTCTTAACCTCATCGATGGAAATTTTATCGTTACGATGAATTTCCATATTTGAACCAAAGCCTAACTCCTTTATGATATGAACTATGTTATATACAAAAGAATCGTAATTGTCTAAAACTAAAAGGCGCATAGTACTTATATTTCTTTAGCTAGTTTAATTGCAGTGCGCAGAGCAAGCAATTTGTTATTTACTTCATTTAATTCACTTTGCAATTCGGATTTTGCAACTACTCCTGCTCCTGCCTGATAATACAGATGATTGTTTTTACTCAGGAAAGAACGGATCATGATAGCATGGTTAAAATCTCCGTTAAAGGAAAGCAGCCCGATACACCCACCGTAATATCCTCTGTTTCCATTCTCAAATCTGTTGATCAGATTCATCGCCATATGTTTGGGTGCACCTGAAAGAGTCCCAGCAGGGAACGTATCAGCCACGAGGCTTAACGATGATTTATCACCCTCCAATACACCAGTTACTTTAGAAACAAGGTGAATAACGTGCGAATAATATTGTATTTCTTTAAATGTTTCTACTGAAACCTCTTTTCCACTGCGGCTCAAATCATTACGAGCAAGGTCGACAAGCATCACATGTTCTGAGTTTTCTTTAGGATCGTCAAAAAGTTTTCTTGCCAGCTCAGCATCATGATCATCGTTTCCGGTTCTTTTAAAAGTCCCGGCAATCGGGTAAATACTTGCTTTTCCGTTTTTAATAACGATTTGCGCCTCAGGACTGGAGCCGAAAATTTTGAAACTTCCGTAATCGAAATAAAAGAGGTAGGGAGAAGGATTTACAGATCTTAAAGCTCTGTAAACATTGAATTCATCGCCGGTATAACTTTGTGAAAATCTCCTGGAAAGTACTATTTGAAAAACATCACCTCTGTAGCAGTGATCAATTCCTTTCTTTATGACATCAAGGAATTCTGCATCTGTGAAATTAGATATTTCGTCATCACAGGGAAAAAATTTGTATGAAGCAAAATTCTTATTTATCAGGAGAGACTCTACCTGATCGAGTCCTGAACATTGGTCGTTGTAACAGTGCTCAAAAATAAACAGCTCATTTTTGAAGTGATTGATAACAATCACATACTGGTACACATGGTAAAGAATTTCTGGAATTTTTCTGTCTTCAGATTCGAATGTCTTTATCTCCAGGTCTTCGAAATACCTGACAGAATCATAAGCTATATAACCGAATAACCCATTGTTGTTAAAATTAAACGGACTTTTTTCAGTCTCAAAAGAGCTTTTGAAACTTTCTAATGCACTCAAAACCTGAGCTCTGTCCGAAATTTTTACTGACTTCGAAGTTTTGTCAGGATATTCAGTAATGATGTTTCCATCCGAAACCTCAAATTTTGCCAAAGGGCTGCAGCAGATGTATGAAAAGCTGTTCTCATTGCTATGATAATCCGAGCTTTCCAGCAGAATACTGTTTGCAAATTTATCTCTGACTTTAAGGTAAATACTCACTGGAGTAATCGTATCTGCCAGTAGTTTTTTGTATGTTGTTGTAAGTCTGTATTGTGCCATTTGAAATTTTACCCCTATTTTAAAACTAAAAAAGCTTGCCGTTGTTGAACAGCAAGCCTCTTTTTATATTTTATATATACATAAACCTTGTGTTCACATTTCCCTAGAAATGCTCCACCACCAGCCATTATGTACGTTTAACTTCATGTTTTTATCGACGAACGCCCAAAGTAATTGATAATTTTCCGAAAGTCCAAAATTTAACCAAAAAATATTGCATTAACTAATCCCAATCGTTTTGCTATCTTTGTACTTCATAAATACTACTATGTTGCTCAAAGAGGTCAATTATCAGATTCAGGGTGTTGAATTAGCCGAAATTGCAAAAGAGTTCGGTTCCCCTGTTTATGTTTACGATGCGGAAAAAATCCTTTCGCAGTTTCAAAGGTTAAAAAATGCTTTTTCTGGTGTCAATTTAAAAATAAAATACGCTGCAAAAGCTCTGACCAATCAGGCCATCCTTAAACTTTTGAATAAAGCCGGCTCAGGGATAGATGTAGTTAGTTTGCAGGAGCTGGAGCTGGGCCTTTTAGCAGGCTTCACTGCAAAAGACATTATGTTTACTCCTAACTGTGTTGCTTATGAAGAAATTCAGGCCGGGGTAAAAAAAGGCGTCACCATCAACCTTGACAATCTACCTTTTCTAGAAAAGTTCGGTAAAGAATTTGGCTCTTCAGTACCCTGCTGCATAAGAATCAATCCTCATATAGATGCGGGCGGAAATGTAAAAATCATGACTGGCCATAAGGAATCTAAATTTGGTATCTCCATAGAGCAGTTTCCTGAAATCCTGAATATAGTTTCAAAATACAATCTTGATATAATCGGACTGCATATCCACAGTGGTTCTGACTTTAAAAGTGCAGATGCATTTGTAAAAGCAGCTGATATTCTTTTTGATCTTTCTAATAACTTCAAAAACCTTCGTTTCCTTGACTTCGGAAGCGGTTTTAAAGTGGCCTATAAAGAAGGCGACTATACAACCGACATAGCAGAACTTGGAGAAAAGATGTCTTCTTCATTTCAGCAATTCTGCAAAAAATATGGCAGAGAACTGGAACTATGGTTTGAGCCAGGTAAGTTTCTTGTGAGCGAATCCGGATATTTGTTGGTTCAGACAAATGTTGTAAAAGAAACTCCCGACCTGACTTTTGTCGGTGTCAATTCAGGTTTAAATCACCTGATCCGTCCAATGATGTATGGTGCTTATCACAGCATTGTAAATATCTCTAACCCTTCAGGAGTTGAGAAGCCTTATAATGTAGTAGGGTATATCTGCGAAACAGACACGTTCGGATCCGGATTAGTGTTAAATGATGTTCGTGAAGGGGATATTCTTGCTATTAAAAATGCGGGAGCTTACGGTTTCAGCATGAGTTCTAACTATAACTCAAGATTCAGACCTGCTGAGGTGCTTGTTTACAAAGGCAAGGCACATCTCATCAGAAAAAGAGAAACGATGGAAGATTTGCTGAGAAATCAGGTGAATATAGAGCTTTAAGAAAAAAAGAGGCTGTCTGAAAAGGGCAGCCTTTTTAGTCACATATCTTTGAAAACAATCCAACCCTAAGATTTCAACACCATTATTATTTGAGGAACCAGATTAAAAAATAAAGTAGCAATAAATATTCCCTTCTTTGCAAATTTAACCCAAGTCCTCTATTTGTTTAAGTTTTTCAATTATTAGTTCTCTCCTTTCTTTTGCGATATATGGGTTTAAATGGCAATCTATAATTTCATTCCTTGATGGATGAGAAAGTATTTTAGTGCTCATTTCTTTTAAAAAAAACTGAACATCTTTCTCGGCTTTAGTAATGTCCTCATAGACGTTAAGGTTATTGTCAATAATATAAATTATATCTTCGAAATCATGACTCATTCTTGGGTCACTGCCCCGACTATTAAATGCTTCCCATTTTGTTGCTAAAAACAAACTTACAGGCAATATCCTTATTTTAGTGGCTCCAACACTTTCATAGTATGCCTTTTCAAACCCTGGTTTTAGCCATTTATTTGTTGGTCCGAGCGGTGTAGATTCATAAGGTATAAAATCAATTAAAATTCCTTCATGCGTAAATCGATACATAATTTTTTCAGCAGCAGCTGGATAAATTTTCTTAGACGCAAGTTGTTCTCTTAATTGATCCATTTGAGCATAGGAACTAACTTTTACAGAAACATCAATATCTTTTGTTGGACGAGGTTGTTCTGCACCTTCCTCTGTAACATACAGACTTATAATCGCACCGCCTACATAAATCACTTCATCATTTAGCTCACCTAAAGCAAAGGCAACCCTCTCAACTATCCTTAAATTGTGAGCTTGATTTTTAAGCATATTCTATTCTTTCTCTCAAGATATCAAAAGCTATTTGCTGCTCTCTTACTTTGCCAATCCTTATTGCATCAGTTAAAGCCATTAACTCATAGAAATTACTGTCCTTAAGGCATGCCTCTGGAATTTTAGGATGCAATGGTTCTATGGCTTGCCCTCTAACGTTTCCCTTTGCGAAAGGCCAAACAAACTGCTCTTCGCTCATTATTTCTCTATTTAAAGGTGGGGCAGAATGAGCTGTTCCAATACCTCTAGTCAAAGCTCCCGCCTGTTGGGGGAATACATATTTTAAACCTGATTTCAAAAAATCCAATAAGGCCAGTTTATTGATTGTTTTCTTATCGCTACTAATTAGTCCTCCAATATAAGATCTATTTATACTTTCACTTATTTCACTTGCACTTATTTCTAACTCATATGCTAAGTCTTTCATGTACCAGCTTTGGTGTCCTTTACTAACTATTTTTAGTAAAATTACAACATCATGCGGTCGCATTCCGCTGTGTTTTTTCATATAAGCTATCCTCTTGTTTCATAAACAAATATACAAAACAATTCGCAATTCGCGAATTGCAAACAAATATTTGAAGAGTTTCTTACTGTTACACAATAAATATCTATAATCATTCAGGTGTTGAAAAACCTTACAACGTAGTAGGAAACAATTACGAAATAGATACATCTGCGTAACAGACACATTCGGATCCGGACTAATGACGAATGAAGTTCGCGAAGGGGATATAAATGTATGTTAAAAAATGCCAACGAAATTTTAAGATTCGGATAAAAGAAAATTATAAATGGAAATATAAGATATCAAATGGATCCAAAGAGGCATGTTAAGCTAATTTCTAATTTTAACCTATAATAATTAAATTAAAAACAGATAATGCAAAAAAACTAATAAATCGATAGTATGATGTAGAAAAAAGCTTAATTTAAATGACTGTAATATAAGTAGAGCATTCTATTCATTTCCCAATTTATCTTCAAATGCTTTTCTATAAACCTCATCGCTATCCAATTTTATAGATTCAAGTCCTTTCTTAGCTAAAAATAAACTTTTGTTAATTCCATGATTTAATTCGTAGTGCCGCATTAAGAAGAAATAAACCCGTATTTCATATCTACTTAGGAAATATTTGGTATAAAGTTTCTCAGTTTCAATATCATGGAATTGAATGGTATTCATAAAAGCCTTTAAATCTTTAAATTTATTAAAATAACGAAATCCTTTAATGGTTATCAGTTTCCACATTTCATCAATTACTCTTAAGTTCTCTAGTTTTGTATCTTGGTAGGTCCACCAATTGTCATTATCATCAGGAGAAAGTCTAATATGCGATTCAGCTTCTGCTAATAGATAAATTTTATGAATGTCAAATTCCCCTATTGAATAAGGTTGTTTAAATTTTATTCCTAAATCTATTGAGATAGCTCCACCATACTTTGATCGTCCAATAGATATAATTTCCCAATGTGTAGAATACTCATTCATAAATCTGTAATGCATTCCAGAAAAACCTGCTTCGTTAAGTCTAGGCGTTAAATTTTCTTGAAGGAGTTGTTTAAAATCACCACTTTTGAACACTAGGTTTTTTCTAGGTACACGATGAGGTGAAATTTGGCTAAGAGGGTAATCTCTTCTCGGATTACTCTTGAAAAAATTTAACAGTTCCAAGAATGATAGTTTATCCATATCTTTTAATTGCCTTCTCTTTTACCTTCAATCTAACAAATTTCAAATTTTGTTAAAAGTATTCGTCGACAGATGAGTATAAATGCCCATAATTTTCAGAGAGTTTTACCTGAAAAGGATTTAATACTCCACTAACCTGCTCCTCCTATCCTTATTTTTTCTCTCTATCGATATCAGTATACTTAAAATTACTCAATTCAGATATTTTCAATCCAGAGAAATACAACAATGAGTCTTTACGCATAAGCTTAATATTATTGGTATTAGATACCAGCAAAATTAGTCTTCCTTTGATATTATTTGCACAAATTAAGCTAGCAACTTATTTTTTACACTCCATTTGAATCTTAAATTTTAATTCAATAATTTGCCTTAAGCCGTTAAACTTTTGCATTCAACCTTTCAAGAGCAAATGCCTAAGCAAATCCATGACAAGAATGTATTTTCATTGCTCGAAGTAACCAAGAGCATACAAAAGACCCTTTCTGAAAGGTATAAAAATGCATTCTGGGTAATGGCAGAAATGAACAAGCTGAATCATTACAAACACTCCGGTCACTGCTATCCCGAGCTTGTTGAAAAGCAGGATGGAAAAGTTATAGCTCAACTGAAATCCATCTTATGGAAAACGGATTACTTAAATGCAAATGATAAGTTTCTAAAAGTTCTTAAAGAGCCTTTAAAAGACGGCATCAAAATTCTCTTCCTTGCAAAAATCTGTTTTGATCCGGGATATGGTTTAGCGCTTAACATCCTTGAAATTGACCCTCATTATACGCTCGGAGATCTAGAAAGAGAAAAGAAAGAAACCATACAAAAACTTCAGGCCGAAGGAATATATGATCAAAACAAAACATTAAAACTTCCTCTGTTGCCACAAAGACTTGCTATTATATCAGTAGAAACAAGCAAAGGCTATGCTGATTTCATGAAGGTGATTGAGGAGAACTCATGGAATTATAAATTCTTTACCGTTTTGTTTCCCGCATTGTTACAGGGCGAGAAAGCTATCGAAGACATCATCAGACAACTGAGGAGAATTAAAAGCGTTGTAAGACATTTTGATGCAGTTGCAATCATCCGTGGTGGTGGTGGTGATGTGGGACTGTCTTGTTATAACAACTATTTACTAGCGAAAGAAATTACCTTATTCCCGATCCCAGTTTTAACAGGTATTGGACATGCGACTAATGAAACAGTGGCAGAAATGATTTCCTTTTCAAACCAGATCACTCCAACCAAACTGGCAGAATTTCTTTTACAGAAATTCCACAACTTTTCTATTCCTGTTCAAAAGGCGGAGGATAAAATCAAGGATAAAAGCCTTCGGATGATCATAGATGAAAAAGCCAGATTTCATAGTGCTTCCAGGTTGTTCAGGTCAGTTGCCAATAATAGTATTAATAAATTCAAAAATGACATATTGAATGAAAGTAAATCATTATCTCATCATTCATTGTATATCCTCAAAAAGGAAAAAATCTGTCTGAAAACACTTACAGCAGATCTGAGAAAAGACACCAAAGTACATTTTCGTCAATCTTCTCTTCTTTTGTCTCAGAATAAAAGAGAAATAGCTAAACGTCTACCGGGAATTATTGAAACAAAAACTAAAGAATTAAAAAACATAGAAAAAAACATCAATAACATGAGTCCTGAAAGTGTCTTGAAAAGGGGTTACAGTATCACTTTATTTAATGGCAAGGCAATCAAAAGTGCAGACATGTTGAAGAAAGGAGATACAATACAGACTAGGGTTTTAGGCGGAGTTATTGATAGTACTATCAAATCAATAGATCAATCAGACAAAGATGAGTGAAAAAATAAGCTATACAGAAGCATTTGAAGAACTGCAACTCATTGTTTCAGAAATAGAACTGGGTGAAATTTCTGTAGATGATCTTTCGGATAAAGTAAAGAGGGCTGCACATCTTATAAAAATCTGCAAGACAAAACTCAATACAACAGAAGAGGATGTAAGTAAAATTCTGAAGGAACTGGAGAGTGAAGAGTAGACCGGAATAGATAATTCAAATCTGCCTTGTATTATTTATTGCCTCTTTGTAGAGACGTCATGCTGGCGTCTGAGAAATTGTGGTAAAGAATCAAAATAAGATTTATATACCTAACTTATAATATTTCAACAAATATCAAAAGCCTGCTTTATTGTCAAGGAGACGCCAGCATGGCGTCTCTACATAATTAAACCCAGGGGTTAAAAACAAAAAAGCCACCTCTAAATGAGACGGCCTTTCCATAATATCTTAATTAAATTTATTTTACTTCAGCCAACTCCTGCTTTTCCTTCTTCCTCGCAGGACCTCCAAGATATGGACAATCTTTTACATCCTGCATACCATTGAAGTTCACCTTTACCTTGTCATATTTATAAGAGTCTCTCAGTTTTATTGTCATGTTGTTATCACCCATGCTAATGTCGACATCTCTCATGGTCATCTGACAAGGATGCTCGTAACCGCAGGCATGAGTAATTTCAAGCAATTCTTTTCTAAGTGTCTTAATATAATTATAACATCTTTCTGACTTCAAAGTAACATCTACCCCAGCAGCAAGCCATTTATTCTGCGTCGCAACGCCGGCAGGGCATCTGTTTGTGTGGCATACCTGTGCCTGAATACAACCTATCGACATCATTGCCTCTCTGGCAACGTTAATAATATCTGCCCCCATAGCAAATGCAGTAAGCGCCTTGGCCGGGAACCCTAGTTTACCTGAGGCAATAAATACTATTCTGTCTGATAAGCCTCTTTCAGCAAAGACCTTATAAATTTTACTGAAGGCATAAGCAAAAGGTAATGAAACGTGATCTGCAAATGCAGGAGGTGCAGCACCTGTTCCACCTTCACCTCCATCTATTGTAATAAAATCAGGACCTGTGCCTCTTTCCGCCATCAAATCAGCAAGTTCTTCCCACATCTCCAATTTACCAACTGCTGATTTTATTCCAACAGGCAAACCTGTTCTATCTGCTACTCTTTCTATAAAGTCCATCATCTCAGGAACATTGCCGAATGCAGAGTGACAAGCTGGGGAAATTACATCTTTACCCATTGCTACCTGACGAATTTCAGCTACTTCCGGAGTAATTTTAGCCGCAGGAAGCACTCCGCCTTTTCCTGGTTTAGCACCTTGAGAAAGTTTAAATTCGATTGCTTTTACAAAAGTATTCTTCTTAACCAGTGCTTCCATCTTCTCCATTGAAAAATTTCCTACCTCATCTCTAACACCGAAATATCCGGTCCCTACCTGAAAGACAACATCAGCTCCAAACGAATGATAAGGAGCCAAACCACCTTCCCCAGTATTATGATAACAACCTGCTTTCAAAGCCCCCTTGTTCATCGATTCAACAGCTTTTGAAGAAAGCGAACCATAACTCATTGCAGAAATATTCACAACAGAATACGGCCTGAAAGGCTTCTTTCTTTTATTCGCAAGTCCAATAACCTTTGCACATGGAACGAATCCTGGGTCTTCTATATTCGGATGACCAGGTTTCAGATTAAAAGGAAACATTGCAGGGTTAATAAAAATGTGCCCTGCAGCATTCTGGTCCTGGTCAGTACCAAATCCCTGATAGTTATTTTCTCTCTTCGAACTTGCATAAATCCATGAACGCTGACTCCGGTTGAAAGGAAGTTCCTCCCTGTTGTTGGCAACGATATATTGTCTCATTTCAGGACCGATCTTTTCAAGCAGGTAGCGTATGTGCCCAACCACAGGGAAATTGTGCTTAATCGTATGTGCCCGGTTGAAAAAAATGTCTTTAATGGCTATCGAAACTATCACAACCAGCGGAACAATCCACCAGAAATGATTCATGAAGAAATTAAGAATAGAGTCCATAATACTGTCTTTCTATTTAAACTAAGGTTATGTACGAGGTAATTTCGCTTTGGATTTCTTTAAGAACGAAGAACAATGCCTATTCAGGTGAGTTTTAGGTAAAAATAATGTAAAACTATGAAAAGATTAATTTTTTGCTGCTTGTTATTTTCAATTATGTCATGCAACAATTCACCTGAAGAACAGAAGGCTAGGATGCTTGAAGACAAAATTCAAAATGCTGCTGACCTGGAAAAGGCAAGAGCTGACTCTTTAGAACTGTCAGCAAGAAAGCTCAAGAAAGAAGCAGATTCTGTAAGGGATGTTGCAAAAGAGCTGAAAGACTCTTCAAGAAATATTCGATAATAAATGCCGGTCTGTCTTTAATTACTGACCGACATTTGAAAGAATTTAATAGAGATAATCTTTGAATTCAGACATTAATCGTTTGAAAGAATCATCTTCACATTTGGCAAAAACTTCTTAGCTTCTTCAAATTGAGCAGGTTTCCAATAGGCGTGATCAGAAATATTCACTGCCTCTAGCTTAGGCAGCTGAGCAAGAACCGGAGGAAGTTTTGCCATGTAATTTGTACCTGTCAAATCAATATATCTTAATTTCTTCAGATTTGCCATTTCACCTGGCAAAGTAGTTATCCTGTTAAAAGATACATCCAGACACTCAAGATTGGTAAACTTTCCGATTTCCGGAGGAATGGCTGTAAGTTTTAACATACTGAGATCCAGCTTTACAACTTTCTCCGGTTCAGCAAGTGCGTCTTGGAGCGAAGTGTATTTTTTTGCATCCGGACAATAATCCGGGAATAGAGGTTTAGAAGTGACACTCAGAAGAGAAAGGCCTAAAATGATAAAAAATGCGGCCGGAACGATTATTTTTTTCATAGTTATAGAACTTTGAACTTAAAATTAGCGATTTTTATAATAAAAAAGCAGAATTGCCATATTCTGCCCATTTGTTATCCTGCAAATCGTTAAATTTGCAGTTCCCTAAGAATATAAGAAGTTAATGCTGGCGAAATTAGAAGAACTGAAGAATTCACTAGAAGGCGAGTTTTTTACAGACCTTACCATGCGTACTCTTTACGCAACCGACGCATCTGTCTACCGCGAATTGCCATTGGCTGTGGCAAGACCAAAATCGGAGTCGGATATTAAAAAACTAATAACATTCGCCAATCAACATAAAACATCGATCATTCCTCGTACCGCCGGAACCTCTTTAGCAGGCCAGGTAGTCGGAAAAGGTATTGTGGTGGATGTTTCTTTCCATTGGACAAAAGTACTGGAAATCAATAAAGCAGAGAAGTGGGTAAGAGTTCAGCCAGGTGTAAATCTTGATGAACTGAACAAAATCCTTGAACCACACGGACTCTTCTTTGCTCCCGAAACCTCCACATCTAACAGATGTATGATCGGGGGAATGGTGGGAAACAATTCTTGCGGATCTCACTCGGTGATATACGGAACCACCAGAGACCATACTTTAGAACTGAAAACCATCCTAAGCGACGGATCTGACGCAGTTTTTAAGTCTGTTACTCTTGATGAGTTTGAAGCAAAAGCTAAAGGGACCTCTCTTGAAAGTAAGGTTTACAAGCATATAAAAACCATCCTTTCTGAACCTGCAAATGCAGAAGAAATCAGAAAAGAATTCCCCAAACCTTCTATAAGAAGAAGAAATACAGGATATGCTATAGATGAATTGCTGGAATCTCAGCCGTTCACTTCTGGTAAACCCGCATTTAATATGTGTAAGCTTCTTGCAGGCTCTGAAGGTACACTTGCGTTTACTACTGAAATCAAGTTAAATCTTGTTGATGTACCGCCTAAGCACAAAGCTGTAGTAGCGGTTCACATGAACACAATCGACGAAAGTACACGAGCGAACCTGATTGCACTTAAGTATAACCCTGGTGCGGTTGAATTGATTGATGATATTATTCTTCAGTGTACTAAGCATAATATTGAGCAAACAAAAAATCGCTTCTTTGTACAGGGAGATCCGGGAGCCCTTCTGGTAGTAGAATTTGCAAGAGAAAGCAAAGAAGAAATTGAAAAACTTGCCAGTGAAATGGAGGCTGAAATGAGAGCCAATGGTTACGGCTATTATTTCCCGATTTTGCACGGAGCTGATGTAAATAAAGTCTGGAGCCTGAGAAAAGCAGGACTTGGTCTGTTAGCAAATGTTCCAGGTGACCCTAAAGCAGTGGCCTGTATTGAAGACACAGCGGTAGCAGTAGAGGATCAGCCTGAGTTTATCAAAGAGTTCCAACAAATTCTTCACAAGCATAATAAA
Organism: Bacteroidota bacterium; assembly: GCA_023428135.1. Classification (GTDB taxonomy): domain Bacteria; phylum Bacteroidota; class Bacteroidia; order Cytophagales; family Cytophagaceae; genus Sporocytophaga. Next base: position 233,095 of record JAEYZG010000010.1, read on the forward strand.
TCCTGTGTGTTCTATGCACATATCGGAGATGGAGAAATTCACCTTCGCCCGATACTTGATCTTAAAAAAGAAGAAGACAGACAAATGTTCTTCACTATTACAGATGAAGTAGCTGATCTTGTCAAGAAATTCCAAGGCTCACTCAGCGGGGAACATGGAGATGGAAGAGTAAGAGGAGAGTTTGTTAAAAAGATGATAGGAGAAAAGAACTACAATATGATTGTAGAGCTTAAGCATATTTGGGATCCTAACAATATCTTTAATCCAGGGAAAATTGTTCATACACCAAAAATGAATGAATCCCTGAGGTACGAATCCAATCAGGTTACCAATCAGTTTAATACTGTTTTTGACTTCTCAGAAAGTCAGGGCATATTGAGACTTGCAGAGCAATGTAATGGTTCAGGCGATTGCCGTAAGTCCCACGTCATAGGCGGCACTATGTGTCCAAGCTTTATGGCCACCAGAAGTGAAAAAGAGACAACCAGGGCAAGAGCTAACATACTGAGGGAGTTTCTTACCAGATCTCCGAAAAAGAATAAATTTGCCCATGACGAGATTTACGAAGTAATGGATCTGTGCTTATCCTGCAAAGGCTGCAAATCAGAGTGTCCGTCCAACGTAGATGTGGCAAAGATGAAAGCAGAATTCCTTCAGCAGTACTATGATGAAAAAGGAGTTCCCTTCAGAGCCATGATGATTGCTAACTTTGCCAAAGCCAACAGTATTGTAAGCAATTTCTCCGGCTTGTCTAACTTTGTCATGAAAAACGGCCTTACAGGCGGCTTAATGAAAAAGGTACTGGGTATGTCTTCCAAACGTCCATTGCCCCTTCTTTCTCCTGTTACTCTTAGAAAATGGGCTGGCAAAAACAAAGAAGCACTTCAGGCAAAAGGAAGCAAAAAAGGAAAAGTATTCTTATTCTGCGATGAGTATACTAACTATAACGAATCAGAAATAGGAATCAAAGCAATAGGCTTGCTTACCAAACTTGGCTATGAAGTTGAAATACCAGAACACCTGGAAAGTGCGAGGACTTACATGTCTAAAGGACTTATCCGTGAAGCGCAGAAAATAGCAAGAAAGAATATCGACATGCTGAAAGACAAAGTAAGCAAGGAGCATCCAATGCTTGGAATTGAGCCTTCCGCGATACTTTCTTTCAGAGATGAATATCCAGCATTAGCAACACCTGAACAAAAAGAGGCTGCAGAAAACCTTGCAAAGAACAGCTTGCTTATAGATGAATTCCTTGCAAGAGAGGCAGAAGCCGGGAGAATTGACGCCAATGCTTTCAAAAAAGATGCTAAGCAAATCAAACTTCATGGACATTGTCATCAAAAAGCACTTTCATCTGTTTCATATACCCAGAAAATCCTCACTCTTCCTTCAAACTATAAAGTGGAAGTTATCCCATCAGGATGTTGTGGAATGGCAGGATCCTTCGGATATGAAGAAGAACATTACGATGTTTCTATGAAGGTAGGAGAGCTTGTTCTCTTCCCTGCTGTACGGAAAGCTTCTGAGGAGACAATTATTGCCGCCCCGGGAACAAGCTGCAGGCATCAGATCAAAGATGGAACGGGCAGATCTGCGAAACATCCGGTAGAAATTTTATTTGAAGCTTTGGTATAATAATCTAAACTTTAAGCGCACTAACTGGTTAGGGGTAAGCTTATTATCATAGACAGAAGAATTACTTAACATCTATCAAACAGAACCATAAAAACACATATGAAAAAAGTAGTTTTTGCAATAATTTCTCTACTCATCTGCAAAACATCGTTTGCACAAATGAGTCTTACTGCCGCAGAGAAACAGGCAATGGACTGGCTTCAGACTAAAACCAAGGCTTTTAAAGCATCGAAAAATGACAGCCTGTTTGTTGTCAATAACAGTGAAAAGCCATACTACACAGTTCGTTTCAGCCCCGGCGATCAGAAAGATGATATTGATAAAGAAATATTTTCTGCAAAAGTTGGAGACATTGTTGGGCCATTCAGAGGTGATTCTTTCTGCTATTCCTTTAAAGTGAAAAAATTCAGCGAACCTCTTACAAGAGTTAGAGCCGATCTTATTCAGTTTATACCCAAATCATTTAAAGATGAAACTGAAATAAAAAAGTATATTGATAAATACACTGCGCTTATTAAGAAAGACGACAAAGAGGTTTATAAAATCGCTTTGAAAGATGAAGAAAAACTTGCCCTGAAAAGAAAAGACCTGGGCTGGATCTGGGAGACTCAGACAGACAAAGAATATTACGAGCAAGTATATGCAGCAGAAAAAGGAGAACCTGTAGTTATAAGAAATGCAAAAGGGATTTTTATTCTGAATATTACAGCTGAAAAAGAGAGAGCGCCTTATAAGGTAGAGCTGGTTCCTCTGGTGAAAAAAATTGAATAAGGGAATAAAATCATAAACAGAAAAGATCAGGCAGAAGTGCCTGGTCTTTTTTATTACCTTAAATTTAACCAATTGGAAAATACAATCTGAAGCTAGTACCTATCCCCTCTTCACTATCCACCTCTATCTTGCCGGATGCGTTCTCCATAATTCTTTTAACTATATACATACCTACGCCTGTTCCTTCAACATGAGTATGAAGCCTTTTAAACATCCCGAAAACTTTGTCTTTTTTTCTCATATCAAAACCCATCCCGTTATCGGAGATGCTGATCTTAATATAATTATTTGATGTGTATTCCGATTTTATTGAGATAATAGGTAGCCTCTTCGGAGAGCGGAATTTAATGGCATTGCTGAGGAGATTATAGATAATGCTTCGAAAATTTTTCTGAGAAAATTTTATTGATGAAACAGTGAGGTCAGAAGTAATCATAGCTTGGGAGGACTTAATCTGCTCTGAATACTCAACAGTAAAATCTCTTATGATATCTTCTATTTCAATCCTCTCTTCATAATTTTCTGTTCCTTTCTGAATTTTACTGATCTCAGAGAGCTCTTCAATAGTCTTTTTAAGCTTTTCTACACTCAGTGCCACGAAATTCAGCATTTCATTGATATCACCTTTGCAATGCTGATTTGCTTCTTCCAGCAGACTTTTAAGCAAGCCTTCCATATTTACAATCGGGCTTTTAAGATCATGGGAGGCTGTATAGATAAAATTATCCAGTTCAGAATTAATTTTAACAAGCTCCACATTTCTTTCCTCCAGAGATTTTTCATAATTATATCTGTCAGTAAGATCTGTGCCCATTATGATTAAACCTTTCAACTCTCCTTTGTTATCTAAATCCGGTATATAACTTAATTTATAATAAACTTTTTCATTATTCTTATTATTGAAATTATTTTCAAATGTAACTTCCTCTCCGGCAATGGCACGCTTTAACATTGCTGAAATATTATTATAATTTTCCTCTCCCAGCACTTCAGTTATATGTTTACCGCTGATCGTCCCATTTATATTGAAAACCTTAAAGTAATGATTATTGGCAAAAACATATTTAAGATCAGTATCCAAATAAGAAATCAATGCAGGGACAGAGTTTGTGATTATTCTTAATTGCTTCTCCCTATGCTCCAGTCTTTCCTGATTTCTCCGAAGCTCTTTGGTCCGCCTCTCTACAATTTCCTCAAGACTTGTATTGAGTCTTTTTATTTCCTCTTCGATTTTTTTTCTATCAGTAATTTCAGTTGCTGCAGCTATTATTTTTGTCACTTTACCTTCAGAATCTCTTTCAAAAGCAGAATCCTTAGAGAGGCCCCAATGCCAGTTTCCCTGTTTATCTCTTGCCCTGTATTCAATTGATTTGGAAGTTTCAAAATCAGCAGAGGCAAACTCATCAAGATGTTTTAAAATCTTAGGCTGATCATCCGGGTGGATTAGTATTTGAAATGCATCCCCTCCCATTGCAAGTACTTCTTCCGGTGTATAACCAAGTATTTCTTCAACATATCTGTTGATATAGATTGGAGTATGTGTTTTCAGCTCATGAATGATGACTACATTAGGATTGGCCTCCATAATCTTGGTAACAAAACTTTTACTTTCTTCCAGCTGGCTCTCAGTCTTCTTAAGATTGGTAATATCAGTAGCTATTCCGATCACCTGAACTACATGACCTTTATCATTCCTCTTAAATACACTATGTCTAAGATGATACCATCTCCAGTTTCCATCAGCATGTCTCAGCCTGCCCTCAACAGACTTTACTTCACCATTCTTCATTGTTTTCAACTCTTCCCAATGCTTAAAATTTTGTTCAAAGTCATCAGGATGTAATAAAACAGCCATGAAATTATTACCGAGGCCTTTAAAATAATCAGACGGATAACCCAGGTCTTCGCCAGGAGACCTGGCAGAATATATATTACTTCTCGTTTCCAGATCATATACATAGATGGAGTTAGGAGAAGTATCAAGTATACTTTGGATAAAATGCTGACTCTCCTGGAGCTTCAGCTCTGCTTCTTTTCTTTCCGTAATATCAAGACTTGAAGCTATTACCTGAATCACCTCCCCGGATGTATTTTTTTTAAAGGAAGACAATACCGTATGCACCCATCTCCATGAGCCATCCGCATGACGAAGCCGAAATTCTCCTTTCAAGCTTTCGTCTCCCATATACTTTAGCTCCGATTTTATTTTGCTTAATATTGGCAAATCATCAGGATGAATAATTTTCCAGAACACATTCATCGGATCTTCAAATTTTTCAACATAGCCAAAATCCTCAAGCAAAGATCTGTTCGAAAATATTAACCGGTCTAAAACCACATCTTCAACAAATATGTAATTGGGTATTGTTTCTGTAATTTTATTTACAAAATGAATATTATCCCTTAAATACTCCTCTCCTTCCTTCTTTTCGGTGATATCCCTTGCAACTCCTAAAACTTCCTTAACACGCCCCTGATCATCTCTGCTGAATACAGAAATGTGATTGTTCAGCCATTTCACTGTTCCATCCAAAGCAACTACTCTAAGTTCAAAAGTATTGCTGGCACTCTGACCCAACTCCTTTAATTTTGCATGATTCTTAATAAAAATTCCCAGATCATCAGGATAAATAATCTTTGTTAAAAAACTAACACCCATTTCCTGCACTTCTTTAGCGGTATAGCCAAGGGTGTTTATAACATTGTTATTTACGAAAATATTCCTTTCTTCCTGTACATCATAAACAAAGACATCGAAAGGACTTGAATTCATTACTTTGTCAATAAAGTTAAGGCTACGCTTCAACTGTTGCTCTGTTTCTTTCTTCTCAGTGACATCCGTTATCGTACCTGTTATCTGTTTTACACTACCAACTTCATTTCTATTAAAGACAGACTCCTTCAATATAAACCACCTCCAACTTCCATCTGAATGTCTGAGTTTGGTATTGGTTACTTTAACTTCACCATCCTTCAATTCTAGAATCTCCTTAAAATGATCGGATTTAAGATGAACAAAATCAGGGTCCATTATTTTATAAAAAAATTCATCGCCAAACGCTGTAATTTCCGAAGGCTTATAGCCTAATGATTCCCGAGCAAATTCATTTACATAAACAAACCGCTTTTCTTCAATGTCAAATATGTATATAGTATTGGCAACGGTATCAAGCACCTTTTTTATAAATGAACCTTTATGGTCATTACTCAGTTTGTCATCTCCCCGTTCTCTCTTTCTGGGTTTCCTGTTTCTTCTGCTTATATATCCCATATGTGAAAACACTGAAGATGAGAACATAAAGAATAATCAGTCCGGAAGAGAAATATATTTTTTGAATACATAATAGCCAATACAATTTCAATATCTATATTCAACAGAAAGGTTAAATGATCACCTATTCTTAATAATTAAGAGGTTCAACTCAAGAAAAAATTAAATTAATAATCCTTTAGATTCAACCGGTTAAAAGGCTTTATGTTTTCCCTTAACATAGAGTTTTATGAAGCTGCTTGAGCGATTCTGTTCAGACTTATGTTTAAAAGGGCCACAAATTATTGTGCTCACAATGAACATCTTGAGAAAATGGATAAATTGCATTAAAAATAACCGAAGATGCCAGTAATCCTCATCATAAGCAGCATTTTGCTTCTGCTTTTTTTAATGCTATTCCTGAAATTTAATGCCTTTATTGCTCTCACTCTCGTGTCACTATTTCTTGGCATCTCTTTCGGCATGTCTGCTGATAATCTGATTTCCTCCATACAAAAAGGTTTTGGAGACACCCTTGGAAGTCTTACATTCATTGTGGTATTCGGTGCCATGCTGGGTAAAATAGTGGGGGAAAGCGGCGCTGCTTTACAGATCAGCAATAGCCTTAATCGATTGTTTGGTCCTAAAAACGTCGTATGGGCAGTAGTGCTTACAGGATTTATTATAGGAATTCCGTTGTTTTACACGGCCGGCTTCGTTTTACTTATTCCTTTGGTATTCACTATTGCTAGTGTAAGAAATTTCTCTCCTGTATACATAGGAATACCTATGGCTGCTGCACTTTCCGTAACTCATGGTTTTCTGCCGCCTCATCCAGGGCCAGTGGCTCTTGCCTCTATCTTTAAAGCAGATCTTGGACTTACTTTAATCTATGGAAGTATTATTGCTGTACCTGCAATTGTACTTGCAGGGCCGTTTTACGGTCAGTTTGTAAAAGACATTAAATGTGCGGGAGGACCGGTTAAATCATCTGTAGAGTCACTAGATCTACCCTCTTTCAAAACGAGCTTATTCGCGGCCTTATTCCCGGTACTTTTGATCTCTATTGGAGCATGTCTGCTTCCATTTTTGACAAAAGATGCCATTGTCTATAACATTGTAAGCTTTTGGGGAAATCCTTTCATCTCAATGCTTTTAGCAGTTATTGTAGCTACTTATAACCTTGGCATTGCGAAAGGGAAATCAGTAAAAGAAGTTATGGATTTATACAATCTGGCAATATCAGAAGTGGCCTTAATCTTATTGATCATAGGGGCTGGAGGTGCATTTAAACAAGTTTTAATAGACAGCAAATCAGCAGAGTATCTTTCAGAATTATTTCGCGGGAGCAGCCTATCGCCTTTAGTTCTTGCCTGGACCATGGCTGCCATTATCAGACTGGCTCTTGGCTCTGCTACGGTAGCAGCTCTTACTTCCGCAGGTATCATTTTACCCTTAATTCAAAGTACACATGTCAGCCCTGAACTTACCGTACTTTCCATTGGTGCAGGGAGCCTGATGTTCTCACATGTAAATGATGCAGGCTTCTGGATTTTCAAAGAATATTTTAACCTTTCAATTATGCAGACAATAAGAAGCTGGTCTGTTATGGAAACTATTGTTTCAGTTACCGGCCTTGCAGGTGTTCTATTACTGGACCTGATCCTGGCCAGATAACTTTATTATTTTCTTTTTAATAATAGAAGGTTTTAAAGAAAACCTTATAATACTTTCAAAAACAAAAAAGGAGGTCGATAAAAACCGACCTCCTTTTTTCTAATTTATTTAAACTTCACTTATTTCACAACAGAATAAAGTTCCTCCCGCTGGGCTTTTACTTTTTCACTCTTCACAAATTCTTCATAAGTCATCAGTTTGTCGATCAAACCGTAGGGAGTAATTTCAATAACTCTGTTAGCAACTGTCTGCATAAACTCATAGTCATGGGTTGCAAATAAAATAATGCCCTTAAAATCTTTCAGACTATTGTTCAAAGAAGTGATTGACTCAAGGTCCAGGTGGTTCGTTGGTTCGTCAAGTACCAGAACGTTAGAAGACTCCAGCATCATTTTAGAAAGCATACATCTTACTTTTTCCCCACCAGATAAAACCTTTGACTGTTTTAAAGACTCTTCACCTGTAAAGAGCATCTTACCCAGGAAACCACGGATAAAGCTCTCGTCCTTTTCTTTGGAAAATTGTCTCAGCCAGTCAACTAGATTTAAATCAGAAGAATTGAAATAGCTGCTGTTGTCTTTAGGGAAATAGGACTGTGTTGTAGTAACACCCCATTTAAATTCTCCACTATCCGCCTGTTGAACACCCATCAGGACATCAAAAAACATTGATATAGCAAGGGTATCTTTGCTTACGAATGCAACCTTGTCATTTCTATTCAAACTGAATGTTATATTGCTGAACATCGGCTTCCCGTCTTCTCCCATTTTAGCAATGTTGTCAACAGACAATACCTGATCCCCAACTTCTCTTTCAGGCTTCCAGATGACAGCCGGATATTTTCTGCTCGAAGGTTTAATATCATCAAGGGTAAGTTTATCAAGAAGTTTTTGCCTTGAAGTCGCCTGCTTGGATTTAGATGCGTTTGCACTGAATCTTGCAATGAACTCCTGCAACTCGGCTCTTTTTTCTTCAACTTTTTTATTCTGGTCAGCTCTTTGTTTAGTCGCTAACTGACTTGAGTGGTACCAGAAAGAATAGTTTCCTGCATATAACTGAATCTTAGCGTAATCAATATCTGCAACATGAGTACATACCTGATCCAGGAAGTGTCTGTCGTGGCTTACCACAATTACAGTATTTTTAAAATCGGCAAGGAAATTTTCTAACCACATTACAGATTCAATATCAAGGTGGTTGGTAGGCTCATCGAGAAGAAGGATATCAGGGTTTCCGAAAAGAGCCTGTGCAAGCAATACCCTTACTTTATCCTTACCTTCCAGGTCTTTCATAAGACTGTAGTGAAGGTGCTCTTTTACACCAAGGCCGCTAAGCATTTCAGCTGCTTCAGATTCCGCATTCCAGCCATTAAGATCTGCAAACTCCGCTTCAAGGTCAGAAGCCCTAACTCCATCAGCATCAGAAAAATCTGCTTTGGCATAAATAGCATCTTTTTCCTGAATAATATCAAACAACTTTTTATGGCCCATCAATACTGTTTGCAAAACAGGAACTTCGTCAAATTCAAAGTGATTCTGTTTTAAAATTGCAAGGCGCTCTCCGGGAGTAATGGCTATAGATCCTGAAGTAGGGTCGATTTCTCCGGACAATATTTTCAAAAAAGTGGATTTTCCGGCTCCGTTCGCTCCGATTAACCCGTAGCAGTTTCCCGGAGTAAACTTAATGTTAACGTCTTCAAATAAGGTTCTTTTTCCGTATCTGAGGGTAACGTTTGATGTACTGATCATATTTTTTTCTGATTCCTGATATTGTAGAAGGGCAAATTTACGAATAATTGCCGAGACTATCTCCTTAATATTTCTTAACTGTATTTCATTAGAAAATATCCCAAAGACTTATAAAAATTTTTATATTTCCGAATAATTATTTTGAGAGCCTTTTAAATAATTTCTCCTTGAAAAAAACTTCTTTGCTAAAAAAAACCTCTAAAATACTTCTGATTACTGTTATCTGTCTCTCTATTCTGGCTATAGCTCTTGTAGAAACAGTAGATAAGACCCCGTTAAAAGAAACGGCTTATTACCATCAAATGATGGAACAGGTTGATACGCTCCAATATAAAGAAGACTCACTGAGCATAGCTGCAGGGTGGGCCAAAGCCAATATTACTCCTTTGCAGCCCTTACAGATAGCTAGTTATGGCCTAAGAAGAGATTTTGATGGTGTACATGATTCTTTATTTGTAAGAACCTTTGTTTTTAAATCCAAAGAGAAAAAATGTGCGCTTATAACAATGGATCTGTTAATAGTGCCTCCTTCTGTTGCCGCTAAGGCTTTGCCTTTACTTGAAAAGGAAGGCTTTGGACGAGATGAGGTATATTTTTCCGCCACTCACTCCCACAATGCAGCAGGAGGTTGGGCAGAGGGAGCGGGAGGTCGATTTCTCGCAGGTGCCTTTGAGGAAGATTATGTACAATTCATAGCGGACAAAATTGTTGTGGCCGTAAAGAGTGCTGAAAAAACTACTGCTCCTATTGAAGTAGGCTTCGGCAAAATTGACGCTTCAAAACAAGTAGCAAACAGACTGATGGATGGAGGGAAAACTGATCCATATTTAAGGATCTTGAAACTTAAAAAGAACAATGGGGAAAATGCAATGATATTATCCTACTCTGCCCACCCTACCTGTCTTGCAAAAAAAATTAATTATATCAGCTGTGACTATCCTGGCTTTCTGGTAGATTCCTTAGAAAGACGAAAAGAAACAGACTTCGCAGCATTTTTTGCGGGTGCAGTCGGAAGCATGAAGCCGGGAGAAACAGGAACAGCAGACTTTGAAAAAGCGATTACTATAGCCGACAGTCTTGAAGAAAAAGTGTCAGCAATCAGCGACAGCATATATCTAGAAAAACCAAAAGAACTTTTATCTGATTTTATACCCTTATATGCCAGAAGTGCCCACCTGCGACTAAGTGAAGATTTCCGGATACGTCCTTGGGTATTCAATTGGCTGATGGGAGAACAATCTCCAGGAATTTCAGTGTTTAAAATTGCCAATAATGTAATGATTGGCACACCCTGCGACTTCTCAGGAGAATTAATGACACCTCTGGACAGCCTTGCTAAAACTAAAAATTTAAATCTTCAGATAACAAGCTTTAACGGTGCTTATCTGGGTTATATAACACCTGATCAATATTACAACCTGGTGAAAAACGAAACCCGTGAGATGAACTGGTTTGGACCATTCAACGGAGCTTATTTCAGCGAATTGATTACAAAAATATTAAGGAAACTGGAATAGCATCTCTTCAAAATCTATGGCAGATTTAAAAAGCATAAAGGTTAAAGCTAGCGCTTTAACCTTTATGATATAATGCCATTTAGTCTTATTGCTTAATCAGGCGCAAAGTCTCTGTCGCCTTATCATTTGTAACTTTCAACATGTACATACCTGATGGTTGAGAAGATAAATCTACTCTCAAATCATTTCCTGATAGCTCAGTTGTAGGACTTTCTATATGCTTTCCATAGCCGTCAAATAACTGAACGTCTCTAAGGTTAGAATTATCCATTTTTAATATCACAATATCCTTACAAGGATTGGGAAATGCTGCTATATTATTTTGCGTTTTCTTTCCAAATACACTTTGAACGGTAGGTGTTACTTCAATTATCTCAATGCCGTTTACCTTGGGTTGACCAATATTCTTTGCAAATACTATATTAAGTGTATCATCAGCTCCAACCTCTGCAACATAAGTTTTGGCAGTACCTGTAAATTTGCTGACTTCACTTAGAATATCATAATTTGAAAGCTTCTTCTCTCCTTCTACCCATATATCAAAAACCCTTGATCCAGGCTCATTAAACCAAATCTCAGCGAAATATAACCGTACTTCGACAAGGGTGGTAGCTTTCACAGGAAATTTCCATTCCAGATCAATGGCGTCTTTGAACTCAGAAAGGCTTCTTTCACTCTTAAATACTTTAACAGGAACTGATAGTGGCACTGATGCATCAAAAAGAATAGTATCAAATACTGTATATGTCTTGTTCCCTGCAATGGCTGTATCGACATAAACAGAGGGTACGTCCGGATGATCATTGCCCCAGGCTACCGTTGCTGTATCTATGCTTGGTACAACTGTACCTCCCGCATTAATTCTATATAACGTGGTACTGTAAACAGTTCCATCAGGCTGAGCGGACCCGGCTATTGCAAAAAGCAAAAAGAAAGCGAGTCCTCCTAAGGATTGAAGTGTAAGTATTTTTTTCATAGATTATTAATTTGGCTAAGTCATTTTCTCTTCACACAACCAGTAACTGTCCATCAGTGTTTAGGCTTTGGTTTAAACGGATTCTATTGGCTAATTTTTATTTATCCGGATTGCACTGATTTATAAAAATTCCCCCTGTTTCTATCCTTTAAAAAATATGTCACCCTTGAAAAAATTAATCCTTTTTTAATCTTGTTGGATAAAATCCCAACGTGATTTTATCGAAATACCTTATTTAATTCAATTGGACCGACTAAAGCTTTATATTTTAATCGTAAAAAATTATATAACTGATCCCAACACTTTCTTAACAATATTGAACTTGACAGGTTATCAATTTTAGGAACTTAACTAAAAAAAGAAAATTATGACAACTAAAGAAAAAGGTGCTCCAAAACCTCAGCCAACTAAACCTGAGGCACCCAAAAAACCAGAACCAAAAAAGAAATAAGGAAAATTTCTTTTTACAAAAGCATGAACCAATAGATTTGTGCTTTTTATTTTTAAAGAAACAAGAAGAGGAAGGTCTCAGCCTTCCTCTTCTTTTGAATATCCGGCAAAGTAGCGCGGAATATAGAAATTCTTTATCAATACGAAATTTAATAGAAGTTTGTCCTCTTTGGATATCTTGATCCTTTAAGGCCAAAGTAAGCAATAAAAATATAACAAAGGACAGGAAGAATAAATCCAGCTTTGCCCTCTATCAACGCATGAGAAACAAATGGTATTATTGCACCTCCGACAATGGCCATAATAAGCATTGCAGAACCTTCCTCCGAAAATTTTCCAAGCCCGTCTATTCCCATAGTAAAGATGCAAGGGAAGAGAACAGAGTTAAATAAACCAACTGCAACTATGGCATAAATGGAAATTTGCGTGTCTATCAGCATAAACCCAATTACAAGCAAAGAAGCGATAATAGAAAATATTCCGATACTCTTTCTTGGACTAACCTTTACAAGTAAAGCCGAACCAACAAACCTTCCGACCATTGCACCGCCCCAGTATAAAACTGCCAGTTCGCTTGCTGCAGAAGCCAAATAAGTACCTATCGTAACTTCTGCTCCTACATATGCAAAAATAGCAAGAGCACCCAGGCCAGCATGGGAAAATTGCCATACCTGAGTTCTTGGAGGATTTGACTCCAGAACAAGAGGCTCTATTTCTTTAGTATTAATTTTGGGAAGTCTGGAGAAAAACAGAAAAATACCAAGAAGTAGCAACACCACACCAAGAAGGACAAAAGGAAGCTGCACAAAATGAACTACTGAATTTCTGATTTCTTCAGGTGACATATCAAAATAACTTCTTTCGTTAAGACCTGAAAGTTCCATTAAAAATCCAGAAGCAAATAAGGTAGCAACAAATGCACCCAGAGAATTAAAGGCTTGAACCAAAGTTAATTTACTTGCCCCCCGTCCTCTTGAACCAAGCAAAGCTACATATGGGTTAGCCGCAACTTGAAGAATGGTAATACCTGTAGCCTGAATGAACAGGGCTGTCATAAAGAAGGAATAGGATCTCATTCCTGTTGCAGGGTAAGCCAGGAAACACCCGGCAGCAGCCAAGCCCAATCCCGTCATCATTCCTTTTCTATAGCCGATTTTATCGATTAATTTCCCAGAGGGAACTGCCATTACAAAATATGTGGCAAAAAACAGAAAATTCATGGATATTGCTTCAACATAGCTCAACTGAAATACTGTGCGTAAATCGTTAGCAAGCATTATATTTGTTACTGTTATTAGTCCCCACATAAAAAACAATGTGGAAAGCACCGCGAAAACAATAGTATAATTTGGCGATTCTTTTTCTGGGTTTAAAAAAGACATATTAGAGTGATTTACAAGTTTGAATTTTTCCTGGGTTCTATATAAATAAAAATTACGGATAAAACTTAAACTTGTTACCTTAATGTGCTTTTATCAATAAAAATTATTATTTAAAAATGATTATCTACAATCTTACGCTTGTATCACTTCCGGAAATTCAAACAGAAGTATTGACTGAAATAAAATCAAACTACATTCCTGGCTTACAGAAAAGAAAGCATGGATTAAGTCACAAGTTAATGAAAATCCTATCGGGCGAGGGGAACGAAAGTGCCTTTGCATTGCAAGTTTCGTTTGAAAGTCAAGCCAATTATATATCATTCGCAGAGAACTACGAATATATCCTCCTTGAGGAAATACAAAAAAAATTCCCCAATCAGGTAATGCCTTTCGCAACCCTTCTTGAGGAATTATAAAATCTATTATTTAAAGAATTTATCTTTTTAATAAGATTCGACAGAATTTAACCTTTTCTGTAAAGGTTAAATTCTGTCGAAACCTGTATAAGGAACCAGAACATCCGGAATTTTAATACCATCCTTATCCTGATTGTTCTCAAGCAAAGCGGCAACAATTCTTGGAAGGGCAAGTGCACTTCCATTTAAAGTATGTAACAGCCTCGTTTTACCCTCAGATTTAAAGCGCAACTTAAGTCTGTTTGCCTGAAAAGTTTCGAAGTTACTTACAGAGCTCACCTCAAGCCACCTTTTCTGAGCGGCCGAATAAACTTCAAAATCATATGTCAGGGAAGCATTAAAGCTCATATCTCCACCACAAAGGCGAAGAATACGGAATTGAAGCCCAAGTTTGTATAACAATTCTCTCACATGATCAACCATTTTATCCAAAGCTTCATAAGAAGAATCAGGATGAACAACCTGGACAATCTCCACTTTATCAAACTGATGTAATCTGTTCAAGCCTCTGACATCAGCACCCCAGGATCCAGCCTCTCTTCTGAAACAAGGAGTATAACCCACATTTTTTACAGGAAGATCTTCCTCTTTCACAATTACATCTCTATACATATTAGTGATAGGAACTTCGGCAGTAGGTATCAGGTAAAAATTATCAGCAGATGCAAAATACATTTGCCCCTCTTTGTCAGGAAGCTGTCCTGTAGCAAATCCAGAATCGGCATTTACTAAAATAGGTGGCTGCACCTCTGAATAACCTGCTTTCAGGGCTTCATCCAGAAAGAAGTTAATCAAAGCCCTCTGAAGTCTGGCACCTTTACCTTTGTATACGGGAAAACCCGCACCAGTAAGTTTTACACCAAGGTCAAAATCAATGATATCAAACTTCTTAATAAGCTCCCAATGCGGAAGAGCACCTTCATAAAGAGCCGGAGTGCTGCCATGTTCAAAAACATTGAGATTTTCCTCAGCTGTACGCCCTTCTGGAACTGAAGAGTGAGGAAGGTTAGGAAGTTTAACCAATGTTTCATTTAATTCACCTTCAAGGGCCGCAAGTTTATCCTCCAAATCTTTACTTTTAAGTTTAAGATCAGCTGTAACAGCTTTAGCTTCCTCGGCAGCATCTTTCTGGCCAGCTTTCATCAACTGCCCAATTTCTTTGGCTTTTGTGTTGCTTTGAGCAAGTATATCGTCAAGAAGTCTTTGCGTATCTCTTCTTTGTTGATCTATTTCAATTACCTTATCAACGAATGATTCAGCGTCTTTAAAATATTTTTTCTTCAGGCCGGCAACTACTTCCGTTTTATTTTCGCGTATAAAAGCAATCTGTAACATGTTATTTAATTTGAAAAGAGCACAAATAAACCTAAAAAGACCACACTAGTCCAAACTTTTTAATTATTTTCCGCGTTAAAAATTTTAAATAAATAAAAATTACTTGACAATTATCTCCTGATAATTTAATATTGCAGAACCAAAACAGCATTTGAGCTTTTTCTAAACAAGTTCATTTCTTTTTAGTTTAACTTAACATCTTAATAAATAACCAGTTTTCATCCTTAAATGGGTTTCCCTTTTAAAACATAATCAGGGTTGGTTAGTTGATCGTGTTTAATCTATCAGAGCATTTCTATGTACAATATTGAAGAATTAGAGGACAGATTATTATCTGAATTGAAGGACATTGCCGAAAAGCTAGGTATTCAGAATTTTAAAAAGCTGCAGAAAAAAGAACTCATATATAAAATCCTCGACCAACAGGCGGTAATGCCAGAGCCGCAACTCACCGAAAACAAACAAATGATGACTATTGACAATACGGAAGACGGCTCAAGAGATGAAAAGGAGCCTAGAAAAAGGATCAGAAAGAGAGAAAATGTAAAGGAAACTGAGCCAGCTAATGAAGATTTTCCTTCTTTTTCGAGTTCAAATGAATTTGTTTTCGAGCCTTTCCAAAGAGAATCTGAACCTCTATTTGAAACAGCAGCCCCCGCAGTTTCCACTTTTGAAGAAATAAGAGAAGAAAAGCCTGTAGAAAGAATAAAAACAACAAGACAACCCTCACAAAACAATGGTGGCGTGAGTATGCGTGAGTTTGACGGAATCATTCTTAACTCTGGTGTACTAGAAATAATGCAGGATGGATATGGTTTCTTAAGATCAGCAGACTATAATTACCTTGCAAGCCCTGACGATATATATGTATCTCCTTCCCAGATAAAACTATTCGGGCTTAAAACAGGTGATACCGTTAAAGGACAGATCAGACCTCCGAAAGAAGGGGAAAAATATTTTGCGCTACTGAGAGTTGAAAGTGTTAATGGAAAGACTACTGAAGAAATCAGAGATCGTATTCCATTTGAATTCCTTACACCACTTTTCCCGCAGGAAAGACTTAACCTTAGCACAACGCACAATCAGTTATCTACAAGAATCCTTGATCTCTTTGCCCCAATAGGAAAAGGTCAAAGGGGTATGATTGTAGCTCAGCCTAAAACAGGTAAAACAGTTCTCCTGAAAGAAATTGCAAACGCTATTGCTACAAACCATCCGGAGGTATATCTGATGATCCTATTGATCGACGAGCGTCCTGAGGAGGTTACAGATATGGCAAGAAACGTGAAAGCTGAAGTTATCTCTTCTACCTTTGACGAGCAAGCTGAAAGACATGTAAAGATTGCTTCGATAGTACTTGAGAAAGCCAAAAGAATGGTTGAATGCGGTCACGATGTGGTTATCCTTTTAGACTCTATCACAAGACTTGCAAGAGCTTACAATACAGTTGTTCCTTCTTCAGGTAAAATACTTTCAGGTGGTGTGGATGCAAACGCGCTTCATAAACCTAAAAGATTTTTCGGTGCTGCAAGAAATGTAGAGAATGGCGGATCACTAACTATCATCGCTACTGCACTTATAGAAACCGGAAGTAAAATGGACGAAGTTATCTTTGAAGAATTCAAAGGTACAGGTAACATGGAGCTTCAGCTTGACAGAAAGCTTTCCAACAAAAGAATTTACCCTGCTATTGACGTTCCTGCATCAGGAACAAGACGTGAAGATCTTCTTATGGATAAAGACGAGCTTTCCAGAGTATGGATTCTGAGAAAATACATGTCAGACATGACATCTGTAGAAGCTATGGACTTCCTGATCGACAAGATGAAAAACACCAAGGACAACAACGAGTTCCTTGTTTCAATGAATGGATAACAATTTAAATCAAATATAAAAAAGCGGCCTTGAGCCGCTTTTTTTATGCCGAATAAGCAATGAAAACGGTAAAACCTCATAAAAGAAGAACCGTCGGATTATCACCTGGCACTCTTACAGAGAATAAGAATCCTGAGAATAACTCAGTTGTAACTATCATGAGTTATAATTCTACTTCACTGGAAGAAAGAACGATTCCTTCTCTGGATGAACTGCATAAATACAAAAGTGCTGATGCTGTTACATGGATTAATATTGACGGGACAGAAGACAGCGAAAGCCTCAAAAAAATCGGGGAAATTTTTAATCTGCACCCTCTCCTGCTTGAAGATATATCTACAGCTGAACAACGTCCGAAAATGGACGAATTCGATGAACAGCTATTTACTATCTTGAATATGCTTAGTTATAATTCGGAGAAGAACTGTATAACTATTGAACAGATCGGCATTGTATTGGGTCGCAACTATGTACTTTCTTTTCAGGAAGCCGGCGGGGATGTATTTGACCCAAACAGGAATAGGATTAGAAACAACAAGGGGAAACATCGAAAATATTCCGCAGACTACCTCTTTTATACTTTAATCGATACCATTGTCGACAACTATTTCATCATCCTTGAAAAAATTGGCGAAAGGCTTGAAGATATTGAAGATAGTCTGATTAGCGAACCTACCAATAACATTCTAAATGACCTGTACAAAATTAAAAGAGAGCTAATCCAACTGAGGAAATCCATATGGCCTCTCCGGGAAGTTTTAATGAAATTCGAAAGAGAAGAATATGAGCTTATAACCGATTCTACTCAGACCTATTTCAAGGATGTATATGACCATACTGTTCAGATTATTGATACATTGGAGTCTTTCAGAGATTTATCCGGAGGAATGCTTGATCTTTATATGTCAAGTATAAGCAATAAAATGAACGCTGTTATGAAGGTGCTTACTGTTATATCAACCATATTTATTCCATTATCTTTTTTGGCGGGTATTTATGGGATGAACTTTGACTATATCCCTGAATTAAAGTGGAAATATGGCTATTTTGGATTTCTGGCTTCGTGCCTGACAATTTTAATAGCGATGCTATTTTACTTCAGAAAGAAAAAATGGCTCTGAAAGAGCCATTACTTAACCTTTACCAAATGTATTTCAAAAATCAAGGTTGCATCTGGCGGAATTAAGTAAGTGCCAGGGCGCTGATTGTCTTTAACTCCCCTTTTACCATATCCAAGATTGCCAGGAATAACTAAAACTGCCTCTTCTCCTTCTGACATCAGGAGCACTCCTTCATCCCAACCAGCAATCACTTCCTTTGTACCAAGGACAAATTGAATAGGGCGACCAACATCGTAACTGCTGTCAAATTGTTTACCATCAGTAAACTTACCTCTGTAATGTACTTTAACTTTAGCTCCTTCATAAGCTTTTTCTCCTGTACCCTTTTTTTTCACAACATACTTAAGACCTGACTTTGTGGTGACTGTATCTCCTCCTGCAAACGTCTTGCTAAATGGAATCAGAAAAATTGCACAAAAGTAAATTATATGTTTCATATCTAAATTTTTAAAGCGAAACGCAGATCAAAAAAATTGGTTAACAAAAATGGGTTGTTTTTGAACAACCCATTTTTTGTATATACTATGAAATATTATTTCTTAACATCATGTACTTCAATATCAAATACCAAAGGTGCATTTTTAGGAATCAGGAATTTATCTTTATTTGCTGGATCAGGTATTCCAGCCTTTCCATAACCAAGAGGAGACGGAATATAGATTGTAGCTTTATCACCTTTACCAAGCACCTGAAGAGCGTCCTCCCATCCTGGAATCACTCTGCCAAGTCCGACAACAACAGTAAATGGATCTTTGCCTACAGATGAGTCAAATGTAGTACCATCCAACAGTTTTCCTGTATAATCTACTGTAACAGTATCACCGGGTGCGATAAGAGGAGAATTTGCATCTTTGGTAATCACATAAGAAACGCCATACTTGGTTCTCTGAGCATTAATATTTTCAGCCTTCAATTTTTTTTCGATGATTGCATTGTCAGTCTTAAGTTGAGCTTTTACAGAAGCAGAATCAAGCATTTTGGAAATATAATCATCTACCATTGCCATTTGCTGTTTATTCATTTCCTCCTGTTGCTTTTTATACTTTTCTCTTTCCGCAGCTACTTCAGCCTTAGTATAAACTTTTACAACCTTAACATTAAATGTGGTAAAGCTACCTGGTTTAATTTCTTTAGGCATTTCTGTATTGAACCTCTTTTGGTAAAGAGAATCGCTGCTGACAAGAAAAATAGCGCTGTCACCTTCGCTAAGCAACGCCAAACCTTCTTCAAGGCTCCCTTTGAACGGAGACTCAGAAACAAGAATATCTATTGGGTTCCCGTAATTCTGTTTCGCAGTGCTGAACGTATCCTTTTCATTTTGATAGCTCATCTGCACAAGAGCTACGCTGCCAACTTCCACATCTTTACCACCAGTTGAGTCCTTTACAATCTTGTATTTAAGGCCGTTCTCGGTTTTTTTGTATCCGTCGCAAGACGACAGAATACCGGAAGCGGCTAAAATACATAGGCCAACTGCCGCAACACTTTTCTTTAACATAATGATTTTTCTAGTTTATAGTTCTGATACAATTGTTCTTTATAAGCGGGAAGCACTTCAATAAATTTATTTACGGTGTCTTCAAGGTTCAGATTTGATTTTCCACCTGCTGCATTCAAATGACCTCCTCCTTCAAAATGTCTTCTTGCAAACTCATTGACGGAAAAATCACCTTTAGATCTGAAAGATAGCTTTACAGAGTCTGGCCTTTCTATAATTACAGCAGCAATCACAACTCCATCAATAGACAGAGCATAGTTGACCAAGCCTTCTGTATCACCTGTCTGCGACTCAAATCTTTTCAAATCTTCTTCTGAAATAGCGATATAAGCTGCATACAAATCTCTTTCTACTACAAGCTTTTTCAGAAGTGCAAAACCCAAAAATCTTAGTTTTGACTCAGAGTTATTATCATAAATAAGTCTATGAATCCTGGACACATCCACTGCAAGATTCAAGAGCTCTGCAATAATCATGTGCACTTCCTTGTTCGTGCTTGGATGCCTGAATGACCCTGTATCTGTCATGATTCCAGCATAGATGCATTCGCCAATACAGGTGTCGAGGTATTCTCTATCACCTAAACCGATAATAAGCTTATAAATGAGTACAGCAGTAGCAGCAGCTTTGATATCCCAGAAAACAAAATCAGCAAAATACTCCGGTTCAAGATGGTGATCTATCAGTACTTTTGTAGCAGTGGCATTTTTTACAAGTTCCCCCATCTCGTTGATTCTGCCAAGAGCAGAAAAATCCAGACAAAAAATAACTTCAGCCTCCTTTACCAGTTTTGTAGCCAACTCAACATTTTCCTCATACACAATCACCTCGTCATTACCATTCATCCAGTTAAGAAAAGTAGGATAATCTGTTGGAGTAATCACTTTAGGATCATGACCTTTTTTCTTGAGATAAGCCCACATTGCAAGCGAAGAGCCCAAGGCATCAGCATCAGGTTTTGCGTGAGTTGTAATGACAATTTTTTTTGGAGTCCTTAGGATTTCCCTTAGAGATACAAGATCCTGCATTGATTTCTTGGACGAATAGACCCGTAGAATTTAATTATGCTAAAACAAAATTCTCTAGCTTTTGATTATAAAAAATCAGAGAATCTGCGCAAAATGAGAATTTTTTAAAAAAAAACCAATATTTCAGGAATCTGTATAATTTTGCGCTCTGAAATTTGTAACCCTAACAACAAAAATATGGCTGGTAACAGAACTTTTTCAATGATTAAACCTGATGCAGTGGCAGCAGGTAATTCCGGTGCAATTCTAAAGATGATCGAAGAAGCGGGATTCAGAATTGTCGCGTTAAAAAAATTCAAACTTTCTGAAGAACGTGCAGGTCAGTTTTATGAAGTTCATAAAGAAAGACCTTTCTACAATGATCTTAAGAAGTATATGTCAAGCGGATTTATCGTGCCAATGATTCTTGAGAAAGAAAATGCAGTGGCTGATTTCCGTAAATTGATTGGTGCGACAAACCCTGCAAATGCGGAGGATGGCACTATCCGTAAACTGTATGCTAAATCAATCGAAGCAAACGCAATCCATGGATCTGACTCTGATGAGAATGCTGCAATCGAAGGAAACTTCTTCTTCTCAGGATTAGAGCAATTTTAATAAAGCGAAAAGCAAAAAGCTGAAAGCAGAAAGTGAATTGCTCTCTGTTTTCAGCTTTTGTCTTACGCTTTCAGCTTTGTGCTTACAGCTCTATTGCTTCTTCCGTCTCTGCCTGCCTCTTCTCTACCCAGAAGTTATTAAATCCCTCCCCAACATAAATCATCAGATAACCTTGTGTCAACAGTTCCAGAATTGCAAGGAAGTTGTATACCATTGCTATTTTGGTTCTGTATTCTGAAATGACATCTTCAAAAGATAGCCTTGAAACGTCACTCAACTTAGTCAAAATATATTCTTTCTGGTTTTCAATGGTATAAGGATACTGTACCACTGTATGAATTGGTTTATTTTTTTCTTCTTCAAACTTCCTTAATACTCTTTCATAAACTTTTAGAAGCTTGTAAAGGTCAATATCCTGAAGCTCCGACTCTACATCACTTACTTCCGAAAGTTGTTTTAACTCCTTAACTATGTTACCTCTTTTTTCGAGGCCCATTCGTTCCTCTTCAAGATTAGCAAGGTCGTTGATAATACTCTTGTATTTTTTATACTCAAGAAGATGGGCCACAAGCTCTTCCCTTGGATCTACTTCATTACCCTGCTCATCAATTTCCGGTCTCGGCAGCAACATTTTTGCCTTTACCCTCATTAAGGTTGCCGCAACAAGAATGAATTCACTGGCAACCTCAATATTCATCTCTTCCAATCGATGGATGTACTCAAGGAAGTCGTTGGTTATTTTTGAAATAGGAATATCATAAATATCCAGCTCATCTCTCTCTATGAAAAAGAGCAAAAGGTCGAACGGACCTGTAAAAAGGGGTAGTTTAATTTCGAAGCTCACTTAGTAAATTTAACAGTAGTCTTTCAAACGGCAAAATCAATCCTGATTTATAATCTTCATAGCAACCTTGACAACAAAATCATAAATCTTTGATTTTTAACAAAATATATTCTAAAACTGGTTCTCCAAATTATTTCCCTCCTGTATAAAAATCCTTTTATAAAAAAGTCAGTATAATATCTCCAATACTCTGGCGTTAATTCCCAAGCACATTTTTTCTTTTTTTAATTCAAGAAAACATATATTCTTTTATCTTTGTTTTAGTTTGGGACTTGCCATGTTAATAAAACCGGGAAAATTATTGGGGCAGATCGACTCTCCTGAAGATCTGAGAAAACTGGACGAAACGCAGCTTTATCAGGTTTGTACCGAGCTTAGACAGTTTATTGTTGATAATGTATCCGTTTATGGAGGACATTTTGCTGCCGGGCTTGGCGTTGTTGAACTTACTGTTGCCCTTCATTATGTATTTAATACTCCTAAAGATCAGCTTGTCTGGGATGTGGGGCATCAGGCGTATGGCCACAAAATTCTAACTGGCAGAAGGGATGTTTTTCATACCAACAGACTTTATAAAGGGATTTCCGGCTTTCCGAAAAGAAGCGAAAGCCCTTATGATTCATTTGGCGTAGGGCATTCTTCTACATCAATTTCTGCTGCCCTCGGAATGGCTGTCGGATCTAAATACAAGCAAGAGCTTGACAAACAACATATAGCAGTAATCGGAGACGGAGCTTTAACGGCTGGACTTGCGTTCGAAGCAATGAACCATGCCGGAGTTTCCAATAGCAATCTGTTAATCGTGCTCAATGACAATTGCATGGCAATTGATCCTAATGTTGGTGCGCTTAAAGATTATCTTACAGATATTACCACATCACAGACTTATAACAAACTCAGAGATGAGGCATGGCATATTTTGGGTAAAATAAGCAAATTTGGGCCTAACGCTCAGACTATTGCTTCCAAAATTGAGACTGCCTTAAAATCTTCTTTGTTAAAAAACAGCAATCTTTTTGAATCACTTAAAATAAGATATTTCGGTCCGGTAGACGGACATGATATTGATCACCTGGTAAATATCTTTAATGATCTCAAAAATATTCCCGGACCAAAAATTCTTCACTGTGTTACAACTAAAGGAAAAGGGTTTCCTCTTGCTGAAAAGGACCAGGTAAAATGGCACGCTCCAGGAAAGTTTGATAAACTTACCGGAGAAATCAGTATCAAACATTATGATACACCTCAGGCACCTAAATTTCAGGATGTTTTCGGTCATACAATAGTAGAGCTGGCAGAAAAAAATTCTAAGATTATGGGCATTACTCCAGCTATGCCATCAGGCTCTTCATTAAATATCATGATGGACAAAATGCCAGACAGGGCATTTGATGTAGGTATAGCGGAACAACATGCCGTAACATTTTCTGGCGGGCTTGCCACACAAGGACTTATTCCCTTTTGCAATATCTATTCTTCTTTTATGCAACGTGCTTATGATTCAGTCATTCACGATGTATGTCTTCAAAATTTACATGTAGTTTTCTGTCTTGACAGAGCCGGAGTTGCAGGCGCTGATGGCCCTACACATCACGGAGCCTACGATATCGCATTTATGAGATGTATCCCGAACATGGTCGTTTCGTCTCCAATGAATGAACGCGAATTGAGAAATCTCATGTATACAGCTCAAATGGATGGAAACGGGCCGTTTTCAATCAGATATCCGAGAGGCCAGGGCGTTATGCCCGAGTGGAAGCTTCCATTTGAAAAGATTGAAATTGGCAAAGGCCGTACAGTAAAAGAAGGAGAAGACATAGCAATACTAACGTTCGGACCAATAGGCAATAATGCAGTAGACGCATGCAATATACTTGAGCATGAAGAGCTGTCGCCTGCTCATTATGATATGAGGTTTGCCAAACCGCTTGATGAAGAGCTTTTACATAAGATCTTCAAGAAGTTTAAAAAGATCATAACAGTTGAAGATGGTTGTCTGATGGGTGGATTCGGAAGCGCTGTTCTTGAATTTATGGCAGACAACAATTATTCAGCAAAAATAGTGAGGCTGGGCATACCAGATAAAATCATAGAGCATGGAGAACAGCCACAGCTATACAAGGAATGTGGCTATGGCACAGAAGCAATTGCAGATTCAGTCAGGTCTTTAACAGGAATAATACATCATGAATAAAGGATCACAAAAATTCAATGGCTATTTCAACTTTAAAATATAAATCAGCAGGCCGCGGGCCTGCTGTTGTTTTTATACATGGTTTCTGCGAAGAAAAATCTCTTTGGAATGACTTTTTAAACCATTTTCAAAGCGATTATCATGTAATAACACCGGACCTGCCAGGATTTGGTGAAAGCCCTTTGAATATCACCCCTGTCAGCATGGAATACTTTGCCGATGAAGTGAGATATCTGCTAAAAGATCTTTCTGTAAAAGAATGTGTCATAATCGGGCACTCTCTGGGTGGATATGTCGCCCTTGCCTTTGCGGAAAAGTATCCTGAAATGCTGAAGGGGCTAGGTCTCTTTCATTCAATGGCTTTTGCAGATAGTCCGGAAAAGCAGGAAAACAGAAATAAGACCATTCAATTTATTGAGAAAAATGGAGTTGCTCCTTTTGCAGATAGCTTTGTAGAACCTCTATTTTTTATGAGAAACAGGAAAAATCTGCAAAAAGAAATTCAAGGGATGATTGAAACGACCAAAAATACTTCCATGAAATCAATCATTGAAACTACCAAAGCAATGCGGGACCGGAAAGAAAGAACAGATGTATTGAAAAATACTGAAGTACCTGTTCTATTCATCGTCGGCAAAGACGATGGACCTGTTCCATTGGAAAAAAGCCTGGAGCAGTGTTATCTTCCCAAGCATAGTGTAGTTCATTTTTTCTCCGAATGTGGTCATATGGGTATGTTTGAGAAAAGAGAGGAGACGCTGAAAGCGGTTGAGAAGTATCTGGAGTTGTGCTCTTGAATTGCCATCATTATACAATTATATACCGATGCCTTCGCTTGAAGCGAAGGTATCGGTAAAACTTACAATACTATAAAACATAAAGAGCGCGATGGTTTTCCATTGCGCCCTTTATGTTTTATCATAATCTTTATTTCCGTCCTTGATTATTAAGCTACTGCTTTATCCACTTCCCATGAATCACTCCGCCTGAATGATGCATTAAAATAATATAGCTTCCTTTTGTCAAAGAATGAATATCCAATCTTGAAGCTTCTGAAGATGATATCATCACATTTCCAAATAAGTCGCAGACCTCAATTTTAGAAATTTTAAGATTCTCAGGATTTCCAATATTCAGATAATCGCTTCCAGGATTTGGATAAAGCAACAAAGAAGATTTACTCGCCTTTCCTGGTGAAAAGAGGCCAGTGGTCGTACCAAAGAAGTCTCTGAAAACGTTTTCCAGGGCGGTATTAATGGTGGTCGTGTCCACGGGTTTATCCCATCCGTCATATAATCCAAACGAAGATTCTTTGTAAGAATGGTAGGTGAAGTGATATCCCAAACTATCAAAAATATGCAATGCATCTGCTACCCATCTGTCTCCCCCCTTGTCATTATCAAAAGTATTTCTTGCAGCGCCAAACTCTCCAAAGTATACAGGATACCCTTTGTCTTCAATATATTTTGAATACGCAGCAATTTTTTCTACCAGAAACTGATAGTTTCTCGCTCCTACGGGAGTATTGGAAGGAGAATTATAAAATTCTGTTGTAATAGATGCTGTAGCTCCGGCAGGAATGTTATCACCTTTCATCCAGCCACTTACTACATATTTATGACCCTTTGTTACTTTAAAGCCAAAATTTGGACAGATTACTGTTGCCGCTGCCTGATTTCCAGAAATTGACACTGAATAGTTATCGTTGTGGCCAACAGAATTTTCTTCTTTATAAGCTCCGGTGCCATCTGCAGAATACCACCAATAATTTCCAGAAGTTAGATTCGCAGAAAAAATAGTTCTTATTTCATTCCCACTGGCATCCAATTCTTTTAACACAAAATCGTCAAAATATACCTTGCCGGCTCCAATTTTATTTGTTACGAATACAACACGCCCCAATAATATTTCATCATCTGCTACTGTATATGGCTTACCTGTAAAGTAGGTCCAATCTTTAGTGCCGGATCCAATTGAAGGGTTAGTGTAATTACCTGTAAAATAGGTAGCATCCGTGGGAGCCGTGATAAGGTCCTCGTCCGGATATTTTCCACCTTCACCTGTATTAGCCCAGTCAAGATTCTGATGGGTAAATTCATAAGGATCATACAGGTGAACTGTATACATCAAATTTTCCTCCGTAATCTGCGGGTAGTTATTGTTTGCATCAGAATAGCTATAATCACAATCCAAAGCCAGAGCTCTTTCTGTCACTATAAGGTGATTGTTATCAACACTTCTGATACTATCTATGATTCGCTGAGCAAGGTTGCTCCAGTTTTGGATGCTGCCAGAGGGCGTAGGTTCATTCAGAATATCATAAGCTCCGATCTGAGGTTCATCTTTGTAACGATCAGCAATAGCTTTCCAAAGAGCTGCCAGACGCTTCTGATTTTCAGGGTTTGTCCACAGAGCATCACCTCCGCATGTTGACTGATATCCTCCTTGAGGCACATGCATGTTAAGTATCAGAAAAATACCATGATTTTTAGCCCATTCGACATTTTTGTCTATCCAATCCCAACCACTTTGCTTATAAGTATATGGATTTGCATCATTTTCGAAGGTTTTATAATTTAAATAAAACCGAATGGCATTCATTCCTAAACTTTGAACCCTTTGTAAATCAATTTCTGAATGGTGAAGCGCAGGAGAAAAATTGTCATTATAAACAACATTACCAAATGCCATCCCTCTCAGCAATATTTCCTCACCTTTATATTTGAGTTTTTTGCCATCCCTTTTTATAAAATCCTGGCAATAGGAATTAAAGACAACAAACAGTAAACTTAAAGCAATCAGTACTTTTCTTTTCATATAGTTGTGAATGGTTAGAACTAGTCAATAAAAATTTGGCATACAATTATGGTATATTTCTAATATTAACTATTCACAAAACCCGAAAAATGCTTCACAAAAAATGTAATCAACTACTATTCAATATCCTCCTGAAACTCCGATGGGGTCATTCCTGTCAGACTTTTAAACACCCTGTTAAAACTTCCCGGGCTGCTGAAGCCTACTGAATAGGCAATTTCACCTATGTTAAGGCCTGAATTTTTCAAAAGTCTCTTTGCCTCGTTTATTCTTATCTGGTTTACATAAGTTTTAAAATTGCAATTGAACTTTTCGGAGATGGTTTCTGAAATGTACCTTTGGTTTACTCCTGTTTCTTTTGAAACAAGAGAAAGGTCCAGTTCCGCATTATTGAAATTTTCGCTAATGAAATCCAGGAAATTAAAACCAGTATCTAGTTTCTCATTCGTTTCCAAAGGTTTGTATCGAACATCAACAGAAAAAGCTTTTTTCTCGACAGTTTTGCTTTTGGAATAAAACCTAATAAAAAGTCCTGCAATTAAAAATACTTCGAATAAAACCATAATTATCATAACAATGGTATTATCTCGGTAAAAGCGTACTTTGTACAATTCAAGAGCGCTTTTTATATCCAGCTTTGGATTTAGACCTGTGGAAAAGGATAATTGATTCACTCTGTTCCACTCAGGATCTGAAAAGTCGCTTTTGGGTTGTCCGATAGCTGTGAACCACCAGTCAGGAGTAAAAAATTCTTTAAACTTCAGCTGTAAAGTTTGTCTTTTTTCATTGATCTCAATATTCATTGAAGAATGTCTGTCCTTCAATCTGTTGCTTGTATCTTTGACACTTTTGTCCTTTGTAACTAAATAAATTAGAAGATCTGATACGTTTTTTGAGGAAACCTCAACTTCCAACCTGTTATAATCAGAAACATCCATTACCTGATATTCAGGTCTGGCAAGATTAATTCCCGCATAAGGCAATACAAATCCTTTTTTTAGTATAAAGTGAAATCCAATACCGGAGTCATTGTGAGTGGAGCTTATAACTGAAGACTGTCCATTATCATTCTTATCAGTATAAAAATTTACATTCAGATTTTGTGCAGAGGGAAAGAGTACCAACTCTTCTTTATGAAAAAACACAAAATATGATACTAAAAGCAAAGCAATACTACTCAGGATTAGCCTAATATATGTATTATTTCGAATGAAATTCCGGAAAATGTTTGTATTGGTTGCCTGGGAAATAGGTCCCTTCATGTTAATAAAGAATGCCGTTGCAGTTTATTACTGAAACGAAAATAATACTCTTTTGTAGTCTTTTAGAAAAAATAAGGTAATAAATCAAATTTAGGTGCTGAATGAATCGAAAGATTGAAATCGAAGCTATAATCCTAAAGGAATGGAGATGATTATTATTCCAGCTTTTATAACGCACTTTATAAATTATTCGGCTCAAATAATAGAAATTTTTGAGCCGAATAGACTCCTCTATTCGGCTCAACATATAATTTTTATCAATTGC
This sequence comes from Bacteroidota bacterium, assembly GCA_023428135.1. Classification (GTDB taxonomy): domain Bacteria; phylum Bacteroidota; class Bacteroidia; order Cytophagales; family Cytophagaceae; genus Sporocytophaga. The sequence continues at coordinate 261,753 of JAEYZG010000010.1, forward strand.
AAAGTTATGACGGATGCCTTCGCTTGAAGCGAAGGCATCCGTGGAAACCACATGAAAATCAGAGTCATTTTCATACAAACGTTAGTAAACCGTGAATAAAATATTATTTTCGTAGATTGAATTGAAAACCAAATCAACCAGCTAATGGAAACCCGCAAAACGCCTTTGCTTCCGGATAGGTATTACCATATCTACAACCGTGGCATCAATGGACAAAACATTTTTGTAGAACAAAAAAATTATTCTTTTTTCCTTAAAAAGTATGCGCAGTTTGTATCACCATATACCGATACTTATGTCTATTGCCTGTTAAAAAATCACTTTCATTTTTTGATAAAAACCAAAAGTGAAGAAGATACTATGAAAGTAGTGATGCCTTCGCTTGAAACGAAGGCATCACAAAAAAGTGTCTCATGGCATCTTAGTAATTCCTTTGGCAGTTTGTTCAAAAGTTATGCTCAGGCATTCAATAAACGATACAGTCGCACAGGCGGATTATTCGAAGAACCTTTCCATAGAATAGAGGTAGATGATGATACTTATTTTTCAAAACTTCTTTGGCATATACATTTTAATCCTCAAAAACATGGATTTGTAAAAGACTTTCGTGAATATGAACACTCCAGTTATCGTAGCCATTTACTTGAAAGGAAAACCAAACTCAATAGAGCTGAAGTACTAAACTAGTTTGGTAATAAAGATGGTTATATTGATTTTCATCAGAAGCGATATCCTATTGATAAAACCATGAATAAGTTTGTAATTGAACTTGATTGAATGGAAGGTTGGGCAGGTCCTGGGTAGCGGAAAACGGAAAAACTGATGCCTTCGCTTATAGCGAAGGCATCAGTCAACCTGGAAAAGATTTCAGACTCAATAGAACATATATATAAATCTGGTTTGGCAATAAAGATGTGGATTATTCATTCCACCTAAAACACTCCAGTGGATAAAACCACCGATAAGTTTTTAATTGAAAATAATTGATTAGAAAATTGGCTGGACTTCAGGGGTAAAAGAGAAAACTGATGCCTTCGCTTGAAGCGAAGGCATCAGTTCGTCTGGCAGCGATTTCAGACTCAATAGAACAGATATATAAATCTGGCTTAGATTAGAAATAAAGATATTGATTTTCAATTCCACCTAAAGCAATATCCACTGGATAAAACCATCAATAAGTTTTTAATTGAATATAAATTGAATGGAAAATCGGCAGGACTCTGGGTAACGGAAAAACTGATGCCTTCGCTTGAAGCGAAGGCATCAGTCAACCTGGAAAAGATTTCAGACTCAATAGAACATATATATAAATCTGGCTTGGAAATAAAGAATTTGAATTTCGATTCCACCTAAAGCAATGTCCACTGGATAAAACCATCAATAAGTTTTTAATTGAAATATAAATTGAATGGAAAATCGGCAGGACTCTGGAAAACGGAAAAACTGATGCCTTCGCTTGAAGCGAAGGCATCAGTCAATAATCTGAGATATATTAATTTAGCTCTTTTATCTCCCCCAATGACAACCCTGTCACTTCTGCAATCACCTGATCACCCAGTCCTTTTTTCTTTAACTCCTTAGCAATTGCTAATTTCTCCAGATACTTTCCTCGTTCCTCACCCAAAGCTTCTGCTTCTTTCCTTATTCGTGCTTCCAGTTCAAAAGCAGGAACATATTTATTGCTTTTCTTTAATATATCCAGCAATCCAATATCTAAAAAACTTATAAATGACTTTTCAGAAATAATAAGATGATCGATCACCTGTATGTCGAGGATAATTCCAACCTGGAGAAGCCTGTCTGTAATATCTTTATCCTGATCGCTCGGAATCAGATCTCCACTAGGATGGTTATGCACCAGAAGCATTTTCACAGCTCCTTTTAAAACCCCAACTCTGAAAACCTGCATCGGCTCAACAATAGTTTTGTTGGTACCACCCAAGCTGATCAGTTCGATATATAAAATCTGATTGTTATTTGCGAGACCGATTGTCCAGAAGTGTTCTTTGTTGCGATCTATTTTCTTTTCCCGCAAAAGGATCTCCTGCATAATGCTGTAGACGTCGTCTGAATTGAGTAGTTTAATCTTCTGTTCCTCCGGTTTTACATTCATAGCAAGGTCAATTTGGAGTAAAGTTAAGAGTTTATTTGTAATGATATTTTAGCCATACTAAAGTGAGGTTTTTACAATCTTCCATTACAAGTTGCTAAAAATATTACTTACAAAAAATAAAAAGAGGCAGACCCAATTAGGTGCTGCCTCTTTTATTCTGAAATTAAATTAAACGTTAATTATTTCTTAACATTAAATTTAATGTGATCTTGGTTTTTACCTGCTCCAACTTGACCATCGTCAACAACTGCAGTAACTTTAATTACAGCATAGTTGTCTTGATTTCTAAGTTTAGCGATATAGATATCGTTAAGTGCAGCATTGGTTACTGAACTTGTTGAAGTACCTGCAGCAAACGCTGCTTTAGCAGTAGCCCAGTTAGCAGAAGCATAATCAAAAGAATTTGCTTTTACGAAAACTGTTCCGTTAGCGCCATCCCAACCTTTAGAATATACTCCTGTTCCTGAAGGTGTCATATCTTGCATATCTTTATCAGTTGCAGTAGAAGATACTCCTGTTAAAGTTTCCAAATTATATGCACCATAAAATCCTGTTGGAGCTAATACATTATAGATAGTTTGGTCAGCTTTTTCAGTCAATGCAGGATTCACTGTATAAGTTGTTGTAGAAGTTGCACCCTCCTTATCTTTAACAGTGAAAGTAAAAACTGCAGTTGAGTTAGTAGATGTATAACCTACAACAACGTTATGAGTAGTTTTAGTGTCAAAACCTCTCTTAATTGGAAAATCTGTTAATGTTTGAGTTGATCCACCTACGGTAACTGTACCATCTATTTGATCAATATCAGCTGGAGCATTGACAGCTACAGTTATACTAACATCAGTACCAGCAGCAAAATTACCACTATTTCCACTTGTTGAACTTCCTACATAAGCAGAAATACTTGGTGCTGGCTTCGGATCATCATCATTACTACAGCTAGATAAAATTGCAACAGACGCAAGCGCCATCATTGAAAAGAATTTTGAGAATTTTTTCATACTTTTTTAAATTGTTTGATTGTTTTAAGTTTAAAATGTTTTAAAGGTAAAGATATAACTTTTTCTGTTACTCTTGTTCTAGGAAAATGTTTCAAAATCGACCTAAAAATTAGCTATTTTTAAACCGTTTGATTCTTATTTTGTTTTAAATCACCACAAAGAAATAATAACTTATTAAAATTATGTTAAAAAGATTTTTTTTAATCACATTAATACTTTTCACTCATTCATTAACTTATTCACAGTCAAAAAAACCAATCCAGATAGAAGATATCTGGCTCAAAGGCACATTTCGTCCGGAAATTCCTCAGGGATTTTCCTGGATGAAAAATGACTCTTACTATACCGAACTGGTCAACGACAATACAATTCAGCGCGTTATCCAATTTGATGCCAAAAATGGAAAAGAAGTAAAAACCATATTCACTTCTTCTGATATAACTATTCAGCCTCAGATAAATATAGAAGAATATTTTTTTAGTCCTGACGAAAGCATGCTCCTTGTTGCCTCTTCAACAGAGCCAATATACAGAAGATCGTCCAAAAGTATTTTTTATCTTGTTGACCTTTCCAATAAAAAAGCTACCCCACTTTCCTCTGCAGAAAAAATTGCTTACCCAACCTTTTCACCTGATGGTAAGAAAATAGCATATGTAAAAAACAATGATTTATATTTTGCCTTTGTCTCGGACGGAAAAGAAACCAGAATCACATTCACCGGAATGATCAATAAAATCATTAATGGCAGTACAGACTGGGTGTATGAAGAAGAATTTGAAATTACCAAAGCTTTTTCCTGGTCAGAAGACAGCAAAAAAATAGCTTTCCTGACTTTTGATGAATCTGATGTTAAAGAGTACAATATGCAACTTTGGGATGGTCTGTATCCGACAGATTATAGATTCAAGTATCCAAAAGCAGGTGAAAAAAACTCAGAACTTAGCGTATCATGTTACTTCACAGAGGAAAATAAAACCAAAGAAATTTTCTCAGGCAAAGGAAAAGACCTTTACATTCCAAGACTTCAATGGACCAAAAATCCCTCTGTGCTAAGCTTCATAAGAATGAACAGACTGCAAAACCACATGGAGATTTTGCATGCTGATGTTTCCACAGGAAAAATTAATACCGGATATGAAGAAAAATCCGATACATATATTGAGATCAATGACAACCTGACCTACCTGGCTGATAACAAACACTTTGTTTTAACCAGCGAAAAATCAGGATTCAGACACATTTACCTGTATAACCTGGAAGGAAAAGAAGTTCGGCAAATTACAAGTGGAAACTGGGAAGTCGAGAAAATTTCAGGAATTGAAGAAGCCACAAAAAAGATTTACTATACCTCTACCGAAGCTTCACCTTTGGAAAGGCAATTTTATGTGATCGGTTTTGATGGCAAGAGCAAGAAACAACTAAGTTCAGGAAAAGGAACCCATGAAATAGAAATGAGCTCCAATAAGAATTTCTTTCTGGACATCTTTAGTACAATCACTACTCCTCCAGTTGCCACCATATTCAATAAATCAGGGAAAGAGTTACGTCCAGTCACGGAAAATAAGGAATTACTTCAGAGGATGGCTGCTTTTTCAATCATTGAGCCTGAATTTTTCCAGTTTAAGTCTGCAAACGGCGATTCCTTTGATGGCTGGATGATTAAGCCAAAAGAAATTGCAGCTGGTAAGAAGCTTCCAGTAATGTTTTATGTCTATGGTGGTCCGGGCTTCCAGACTGTTAAAAATGAGTGGATGGGACCAAACTATTTCTGGTTTCAGGCTTTGGCTGCAAAAGGCTACATCATAGTCAGTGTGGATCCAAGAGGTTGCGGAGGAAGAGGAGCTTCGCTAAAAAAGATTACCCAAAAAAACCTTGGAAAATATGAAACGGAAGACCTTATTTCTTCGGCAAAATACATTTCGAGCCTCAACTATGTTGACGGCAACCGCATAGGAATTTTCGGCTGGAGTTATGGGGGTTATCTTTCTTCCCTCGCCATGACCCTGGGAGCAGATTATTTTAAGACTGGTATTGCCGTTGCGCCTGTTACAAACTGGAGATTTTATGATACCATTTATACAGAACGTTACCTTGGGCTTCCACAAGAAAATCCTGAAGGCTATGACAAATTTTCCCCGTTAAGCCATACCGGAAAATTAAAAGGCAACTACCTTCTGATTCATGGAACTGCGGATGACAATGTTCATGTTCAGAATTCAATGATGATGACAGATGCTTTGGTAAACAGCAATAAGCAATTTGAGTTATTCTATTATACCAACAAAAATCATGGAATTTACGGAGGTTATACCCGATTCCATTTATATAAAAAAATGAGTGACTTTATCGAAAAAAATCTTTAAATCGGGATTAGGCATTCAAAAATGTCCTTGTTAATCAATTGATAAGAAAACACATTCAAATGATTGATTATAATGATTAACAGGATTTTTTTTCAATGACAAACGATTCAAGTGGATTTAAACTAAAAGGCAGCGATTTAATACCAGCAAGCTGACTTAAAGGTCTTTGTAAAAGAAATGTGATTCGGAAAACAACTTTGTTCCTTTTATCGAAATTATGATGGCAGGAAAAAAGATAATAAAAGGATTTTTTTTACAGAAGGCTTTATTTGTTTAAATTTAAAGAAAAGTACCTCATGCCGTAGTCTGAATATTAAGAGCATTTGGATAAAATTTTCTCAATATATAGACTCCGGGAAAAGCTTCGGCATCTGTTGGGATGGTTAAAGATTAATTATCATTAACGGAAATGATTACAAAAGACACCCCTTTAAAAGACATAATTGCTCAAAACAGGCTTCTGCAAAGTGTAGTAGAGAGATTTAATTTTAAGCTGCCCTCCTGGAATGTGAGTGTGCAGCAAGCTTGTCTTTTAAATGGAGAGAATCCGGACTTTGTAATTGGCATTCTGAAAGCTTTTGATGAGAATACAGATTTTCCTACACAGGAGCTAATGTCATTTAGCCTCACATCAATACTCAATTATCTGAAAAAGACTCATGAGTATTATCTGAGCAAAAAACTACCTGAAATTGAGCTTTCTATAGAAAATCTGATCAGGGAATATGCTCCCGGTTCTCCCTCTCTGGTACATTCCGGTTCACTTTTTCTTACTTATAAAGAAGACCTTATCAAGCACATTTGGGAAGAAGAGCTTGAACTTTTTCCTTACATAGAATATCTGCAATCCATCAAACTTCATGGGTTTAAGTTTGATGTGCATAGCAAGCTGAGCAAATACTCAATTTCAACATTTATTCATAGTCATGATGACCATGAAAAAGGTCTTGAAAGCATAAAAGAAATTATACTTGCGGCAGCAAATCAAAGGGAGCCGGTAATGGCTTACAGAATATTTTTGATTCAGCTGGAGATTTTTTCAAAAGACCTTCAGAAACACTCAATGGTTGAAGATGAGATACTTATTCCGCTCGCTCTTAAATTGGAAAAAGAGTTGAATAATGTTTTAAGAAACTGATTTAGAGCGAATTTTACTAAAAACTTTTATCCAGGCCATTTTTAGTTGTTACCAATTACACTTATATTCTTATTAAGGAATAAATATGCTATTAAACAGGTCAATTTAGTAAGGATGATACTTCCATTACAACAGCTCATTTTTTGCAATTTTTTCACTTTAGATGTGCTGGCATTAATTGATACCAAAGTGACTTAAGGAAAAAATAGGAATAGCTGGACGGCGGGGTTTATTATGGCATAAAAAATGTCAATTCAAATCCAAAACAATTCATAAAGATAGCGTTTAGGGAATAAACTCTTTTTTCCTAAAGCACTATTATTAATTTTGCGTTCAATAAATACTGATTTATATTAACTATGCGAGTTAGAAACACATTACTTTTATTGTTCTCCCTGTTCGTTGTCAATGCGTTTGCAGGTGGAACGCCGCCTGCTTATTCAATTAAGGTAAAAGTGAAGGGCATTAAAGATACCACATGCCTCCTTGCTTATCATTTCGGGGACAAACAATATTTGAAAGACACCGCAAAGGTTGACTCAAAAGGAAACTTTACTTTCGAAGGTAACGCTCCTCTTGAAGGCGGCATTTATCTCGTGGTACTTCCTGATAAAAGATACTTTGAAGTGCTCATCAACGAGCAGAAATTCGCTATGGAAACCGATACTGCTGATTATGTAAAAAATATGAAGGTTACCGGGTCAACGGAAAATACTCTGTTTTATGATTATCTGAAATATCTTAATCCTAAAGGAGAAGAGATGAGTAAGCTTCAGAAAAGCCTTGCTGATGCTAAAAACAAAAAAGATTCTACTGACATTAAGGATAAAATGAAGGCTGTAAGCAAAGAGATAAATGATTACAGACTAAGTGTCATTAATAATAATCCCAAAACCTTCGTGGCAAAACTCTTTAAGGCAATGATGCCTGTAGAGGTTCCTCCGGCAGATGAAGCCGCGGCAAAAGCCAAAGGAGATTCTCTATTTACCTACAGATTTTATAAAGACCACTATTTTGACAACATTGATTTCTCGGATGACAGAATAACCAAAACTCCAGTTTATCACGAAAAACTAAAAGAGTACTTTGAAAATCTTGTTTATCCTAATGTAGATTCCATCAATGCCGCTGCAGATAACCTTGTTAAAAAGTCAGAAGCAAACAAAGAGGTTTTCAAATACACGGTATGGTACATCACTACAAAACACGAAACTTCTCAGCTCATGGGAGCCGATGCAGTATTTGTGCACATGGTCAATAAATACTACAAAACGGGGAAAGCTTATTGGGTCGACAAAGAAACTCTAGCTAAAATTGTACAAAGAGCCCAGATCCTTGAGCCTCTTTTACTAGGCAAAAAAGCTCCTGATCTGATGCTGAAAGACTCAACAGGAACTTACCGCAGACTACGTGATCAGAAGTCAAAATACACTTTCGTATACTTCTGGGATCCCAACTGCGGTCATTGTCAGAAAACCACCCCTAAGCTTTATGAAGTATACCTGAAATATAAGGACAAAGGATTGTCTGTATATGCAGTAAATATTGATAGAAAACACAAAGACTGGGTAAATTTCATTCATAAAAATGACCTAGCCTGGACCAACGTTTATGACCCGGATCATACAATAAGCTTTAGAGACAAATATGATATTTATGCAACGCCTGTTCTTTATATTCTTAACGACAAGCAGGAGATTATTGCAAAACGAGTTTCTCACGAGCAGGCAGATGAAATCATCGCTAATTCAATAAAGCATGATAAGGAGAAAAAGAAATAATTATTCTATAAATTGTTTATAAGGGCTGCAATTGTAGCCCTTTTTTTTATTCCTGAAAACTAAAAAAAACACCGTCCTAAAATTTTCTCCTGAAGACATAGCTGTCTAATATCCCTCACGGGAACAACTTGTGTAGGGCATTAACCATAAACTGAACGGCAAGTGCTGCCTGAAGAATTGCAAGGATCCATCCTATTATTGAAAATGCCGGCATACTAATTACCTTCATAATTTTTCGGGCAAATATCATTGAAAGAATATTCAAAAATACAATTAGTAGTAGTGCTACTACTACCATCAGATCAGCTTCAATTCCGTTCTCAAATGCCAGACTTGCAGCGGCGATAATAGCTGCAACACCAATTGGAGAAATGATTAAAGGAACAGTCAGAGGAGAAAGAGCTTTCATTGATAACTCTTTAGGAGAAAGACTATGTAGCTTATTTTCACTTTCAGCTCCATGTCCTGCAACGGTTTCAGGAGGTTTAAAAGCCAGAATCATTTTTAGAGAAGAAATGAATAATAAGATACTTCCCGCTATAGTCACAGAAGGAATAGAAATTCTCCAGGCCTTCAGCATTTGGGTAACAACAAGCACCAGCAACAGAATAATGATGAGTGAAAACCAGGTTCCTTTTAACGCAAGTTTTCTAAGAGTTTTTTCATCCAGCCCTATTGTCAATCCATAGAATAAAGGAATGATTTTAAGAGGTCCTATTGTGATAAAAAAAATTGTGAACACGTACGAAAACTGCTCCATTGGAATTTTATTTCCGGATAAAACAGGTCATAAAGGAAAATGTTACCCTTGTTGAGGCTGACACCTGTATTGTAAATACCCGAACAATTAACATTTTAATAGCTTCTCATAGTAGAATTGAAATTCTATTTAACCAATGAAAAACAGGATAGCTGGCCAAAACGAACAAGTAACTTTTAATAAAGTAAAACCAAGAGAAAAAGATCCTCTTCCATCCTGGAATGATGGCCAGACAAAACAAGCAATAATAGAATTTATTAAAAAAGTAACAGATCCAGAAAATGCACAATATGTTCCTACGGAAAACAGAATAGCTGTATTTGACAATGATGGTACACTCTGGACAGAACAACCATATTATACTCAAATGGCTTTTTTGCTAGACCGTGTAAATGACCTGGCTCCTCAGCATCCTGAATGGGAGGAAGAGCAGCCATATAAGTCTTTACTTAAAAGGGATTTGAAAAATGCACTTTCCGGAGGGTTAAAAGCAATTTCTGAAATGATTATGGCCACTCATGCCGGAATGACAACCACAGAGTTCGATAAGCTTGTAATAGAATGGATCTCAAAAGCATTGCATCCAAGATTTGGAAAATTATACTCCGAATGTGTCTTTCTTCCAATGCTTGAAGTGCTGGATTACTTTAAATCAAATGGTTTTAGAAACTATATTGTTTCTGGCGGGGGAATAGATTTTATCAGGCCCTGGTCCAAGGCTACATATGACATACCTCCCTCCCAAGTCATTGGGAGCAGCATTAAAACACAATATAAAATAGTTGATGGACAACCAGAGTTGTGGAGATTACCTGAAATAAACTTCATAGATGATAAAGAAGGTAAGCCAGTAGGCATATTTGCAAATATCGGCCAACAGCCAATAGCTGCATTCGGAAATTCTGATGGAGACATCCAAATGCTGGAATGGGTAACATCACGAGAACCTTCTCTAGGAATGATTATTAAACATGATGATGCACTAAGAGAATGGTCTTATACCAAGGAGGCAATGCAAGGAAAATTGGACCAAGTCCTTATAATGGCATCAGAAAAAAAATGGATCATCACCAGTATGAAAAATGACTGGAAAACCATATTTCCATTTATGGACAAAAGTAAAATAAACTGATAAATTCCTTGATCCTGAAATTTACTATTCAACCTTCACTTCTTTAATAATTTTTTTAAGCTGGGCGTCTACATGGGCCTCCAGCTCTTCAAAAGTCATTTGGCCCATCTCGTGCAATAAAATAGCATTCTCCAGGCTAAAGGCACATGCTTCAATATAAAGAATTTTTGTATGCAGCCTTCTAATAAAAAGTTCATTCGTTTGATTTCGTTTTAAGTCCATAGCAAAAAGATTAAGAAAAAAGATACTAACAATTAAAAACACTGTACAACTTTCAGAAAATTACAATGTCAACGATAAATTAAGTTTATTTATTTACCTATAATTAAAAAATAATTTTCCACAATTGGATTATAAAAATTCTACTTTTAAAAATTGGGGGCTTCCAGTATACGTAAGCGTTCTTCCAGAACTCTAATCCGATCCTGAAGTACTATCATTTCAGCTGAAAGAGAATCTGCCAAAATCATTAAATTTTCTCCGTGACAAAGCTCATCCATCTGTACATAAATCTTTCCGTCAATTCTTATAATCTCTACATTTTTCCTTGTAACAGTCTCCACGAAGTTACAAGCTTTAATATTAATTTCCATAGCTATAGCTGTGCAACCTTTTTACATAAATCTCATCCTGACCCACTCTTTTCTTTTTCAATTAATTTCTGATAAAAATCCAGCAATTCTTTAAGATCTTCATTAGTAGAAACAGCCATCTCCAAAGACTTTTTATAAACATTAAGAGTAAGCTCCTGATAACTGATGAGGGATCGAAGATTTTCAATTTCCATTTTCAGGTACTCCGGTTTTTCTTTAATGTCTGTAGCATCTTTTGCAGTTTTATACATTTCTCCTTCCTCAAACAATAACCAGTAAAGGTTAAGGTCCGGCACCTCTTTGACGACACTGATAAACTTGTCGACACCGTATTTCTTTCCCTTTATAATGTTATATATCTGCGTGCCGGCCGTATCACTGGCTTTCCCTAACTCATTAATCTTCATCCTTTTCGTATCAAGAAACAGCTTCAGGCGTTTCCCTACGAGAGATAAATCAATCATTTTTTACTGGCGGTTAAATTATGATTAAATTATTTATTTACAATATGTTAAATCTATAAAAATAAAAGATATGAATAAAGTTATACGCTAAAACTATTTTCACCCTAAGAGAATAATAAGGACCTACGAAAAATATAAATCCATATTGATTGTCAAACAGTTATGAACTGAAAATTTAAACTATTATATCTAAACCTTCTTTTTCAATGCTTCAATCAAGTCTTTTTGGAGGTTCATGATTTCTCTATCTTTTTCTTCAATAAGCCTTTTGCAAATATTAGGGGCAGCCAACGGATCGGAGCCATACAAAAGAACTTCTACTACATCCATTTCATAAAAAGCTGCAAGCTTTTCTAGCTTAGAAAGTGTTATATCAGTTAATCCCCTTTCTAGCTTTGAATAGGTAGAAAGTGAGATCTCCATTTCAAAAGCCAGAGCATCCTGGCTGATTCCCTTTGAAATTCTGAGTGATTTTAAAATGTTACCAAGATCTTTCATGATACTGGGTAAAGCTAAATGTAAAAATAACCACATGTAAAGTATTTTTTCACAAATATTAAGTATAATATTACTTAAAATGTGTAATATTATACTTAAATTCAAACTCTAAATGCTATGGAGACAAACAAAGAAACAAACTACATCTACGTACGGAGACTACACACAAAAATATTATACCTTGAGGCGTGTACATTTAGTCTTGAAAACGCAATTTTATTATATGAAATGAATCAAATAGATTTTGATGAGCTCCAACAGATAACAAAGAGTCAATTTGAAAAAATAAAAAAGGAAATGGCTGATTTTTAAAAGATCTCATTTCCAAAAATACCCATTACTTATGGTCAATGAAGTACGATGTAATTGGCACAACTATTCGCGATTTTCCTTGAAATTTCTTATTTTTATCTAGGTGCTTTTAATTAACCGAAATCAAAAATGGGAGCGTTTTCAACCAACACAGCACTACTATTAAGTGTTGTAATAATGTTTCTCACGGTATATTTTTCTTACCGTGGATTTAAAGACAAGGTTTTTTTTGAGAAATACCTTTTTAGAGTTGACAACATTCTAATTTACAAGGACTACAAAAGGTTGTTTTCATCTGGTTTTCTTCATGCAAACTGGTTTCACCTAATTCTTAACACTTATGCTTTCTTTTCTTTTTCGGAAGCACTGGAGAGCCAAATGGGATCAGGACAATTCTTGATGATCTACTTTTTGAGCCTTCTCGGTGGAAATTTGTTTGCCCTCTATATTCATAGAAACCATGGCGATTATAGTGCCATTGGCGCATCAGGAGCAATATGCGGACTAATCTTTGCTTCCATTGCGCTATTTCCTGGTTTTTCAATAGGCTTAATATTTATTCCGGTACAAATTCCGGGTTGGTTGGTTGCTTTGATTTTTGTTGCTATATCCATTTATGGGATAAAATCCAATGCAGGAAATATCGGTCATGATGCTCACCTGGGAGGTGCTCTGACAGGCATGATGGTAGCAATAGCAATGAATCCTGAGATCATTTTCTACAATTACATACCTATTCTGTGCCTTCTTGCACCAACGATCACATTCTTATATTTTATCCTGGCAATGCCGGAGATCCTTTTAATTAATTCTTCTTTTACTCCTGTGCAGAGCTATATGTCTAAGGATGAAGAATACAATCTCAGGAAATTTAACAAACAGAAAGATATTGACAGGATACTTGATAAAATCAACGAAAAGGGGCTAGACAGCCTTACCAGTAAAGAAAAAGAATTGCTCGATGAATTCTGATTCATGATTTCTAACTTTTATCTTCTTTTCTTGATTTTTTAATTCAAAACTGCTCCCAAACATCCATATTGGTTCTTTTATCAAAAACAGGTATTTTTAAGAATTAAACTATAATCTATGAAAAAAAATATTTCATATTTATCCATTTCCGCAATGGCATTTGTATTATGCTTTGCTTCTTGTAAGAAGGATAAAGATTCTGATGTTACGCCTGCAAACCCTTGCAAAATAGCAGAGGTTAAAGGAGCAAATGATCAGTTATTGTCAACAAGTGAATATTCGTCCGATGGAAAAATCACTAAGGTAACTGACAATGCATCTGGCGATTACACAAACTACGATTATGACAGCTCTTATGTGAGAACTTATACCTTTGAGCCTAACGGCAAATTAAAAGGTACTTCTAAAATCGAAGTAAATAAGGACGGATATGCTGCGAAAAGTTTTAACAAAACAATAGGTAGCGATTCTATTACTTATGACTCTGTTTACTACCAGTATAACGGCGAGGGCTATCTGACCAGAAAAATCATTTATACATATATCTATAATACTTTAGGGGAGTTTCTTTCCAAAGATGCTTACTATACAACTTATGAAGTTTCCGGAGGAAATGTACAACAAAGCACTTACTCCAAAATGGGAGAAGTCGGGACACTATATATTACGAAGTATGAATATGATACAAGTGTAGAAAATAAATCGGGCATAGACATTTCAGGAGCAAGTTCGAATTCTATCCCAACAGGCAAAAGCACGAGAAACCCCGTTACCAAAGTTACTTATCCATTTGGCTTTACGACTGATGAAATAAGCTACAGCTATGATGATAAAGGAAACGTTACAGAAGTCAGGACTAAACATAATACAGTTTTAGGATCCACTGAAACCACTTCTAAAGTTTCTTATATCTGTCAATAAAAACTAATAACGCTTTATAAAAAAAGAGGCTGTCTTAAAAGGACAGCCTCTTCTTTTTTTATAACTAAAGGATTACTTATCTTTTTATAAACCTCTTAGTTATCAATCCTTGTGCAGTACTTAATTTTAACAAATACTGCCCCCCACTCAAATTTTCAATGTTGATTTCCATTGTCTCCTGAGTTGAATACCCGGAATAAACCTTTTGCCCAAGAACATCAAAGACTTCAAGCTTTCTGGTATCTGAAGCAACATTTTCAAAATGAACAGTTATCATATTGTCAGCAGGGACGGGAAAAACTTGTACCTTTGAAGAAGAAAGGTTTGAATATATTCCTGTAACAACAACTTCAGCAAGAACTGACATCTCTCCTTCACAGCCTTCAACTATTGTTTTAACTCCATAAAAACCTGTCTTTGCAGCTAATAAAGTATTGCTCTCTTCACCTTCAATAGGTAGATTATTAAAGTACCATTGGTTTCCGTTCTCATCACTGGAAGTCAACAGTACTGTTCCATCTTCATTTGCTGTCTGGAAGATTTGTGGCTGACCTGGCATTACACAAAAAGAACGTATTATCGGAGTTGCAGGAGCAAATTCGTCATTACCTTCTTGTTTGGCTTTAATTTTTGCCAATCCTGGCGCAACGATCTGAACCTTGTCACCCTCCACAATAACATTAGATGATAAAGCTTCAAATGTAACCGGCAATTGTGCATTTGAGTTAGCTACTATCGTAAAATCATTACTGTTACTAGATTTATCTGGTATAGGATCAAATGTGATGTATTGAATTTCCCTGTCTACATATACTTTAAAATCTTGAAGACTAAATGCCCCATCTGTATCCGCGGCTTTAATAGTAACATCAGCTTTTCCGGAGCCAAGGCAGATTAAAGTAATAATCTTACCGTCAATTGACACATCAACAACGCTTCTATCTGATGATTCAACTTCAATCGAAAGGTCACTAATGGCATCAACATCATCTGTCAAAACAGTATCAAGATCTATTCTGTAAACCGTTCCGAATTTTCCTGAAAGCTCTGCGATAGAAGTAAATTCAGGCTTCAGATTTGTTCTTTGAATCACAAAAAGTCCGAAAGGATTTACCAGACCATCTTCTGTCGTAATCGTTGCCTTTACACCATTTGCATCATACTGAAGTAAACTCTTATTGCCCTGGCTCAAAACATAGAACAACTCTTTCTTTTCCTGAAAATCTAATCCGGCAGGCCAGTTAAGATCTCCTGTAGCTGAAACAAGTTCTTTACTTCCATCCAAAAGGTTTAGTATATAAACCTCGTCTGTTCCTGAGGCAAGGCTACCTCCATCCGCAACATATATGTTCTCCTGATCCTTCAAAGCAATATCTAAAGGAAGCAAGACATCATTACCACTGCTAATATTCACAACAAAATTGTTAGGCGAAATTTTAAGTATTGAACTTGGCGCACCAAAAAACACACCAGCATTTCCTACAACCAGGTCTCCATTTCTTAATAGCAATATTCCACTTGCAAATTGCAGATCACCTCCCTGGTATACAGACTCTACAAATCCTGTCGCTGTATCAATTCTGACGATCCCATTGGTGCCGTCAGCCATAATCAGGTTACCATCTTTATCCATAACCATTGCTGGTGCCAAAGGATCAGAAGGAAGCATACTGAAACGAGTCACCTCCACCAACAATGTCTGCAACCCAGTTTCTATATTTATTTTAACAAGACCTGATTCTGCATCCAGCACAAACAAACTCGTTCCATTTTTATAGTAAATGTTTCTGGCATCCTTAATGTATTCTCCTGAAGCTACTATGCTGTCCTGAGAAGTAACGGGATCCACAATTCTTATTTTATCTCCGTCAGCTATCAGTACATCTCCTTCATCGAGGGAAGGTTTTATTCGAATATAAAAAGGTGTTACTTGTGACTCATTACCAGCAACGTCAATAGCTTTAAAGGAAAATACATCCGTTCCAAATTTACCGCTACCTGGCTTATAGCTAAAAGAGCCATCTTCCTCGATTTCCACATTACCCTTTGAGCCATTAGCAATTAAATGAAAAGTTATATTTTCACTTTCTGCATCAGAAGCTGAAAGATTACCTGATACCTCAACATTCTCTTTAGTAGTAATATGCTCAGATTGAGCAATCGGAGCAGAATTAATAAGATTTATCAAAACTCCACCAAGATTGCTAAAACCAGAGCCATCATGTACCCTGAAAGTAAAAAGGTCTATTGCAGAGCCTGCGGAAGCAGAAGTATAAATAAAGCTGCCATCTTCCTTTAGGCTAACAGATCCAAGTAAAGGCTGATCAACTAACTCAAATGTCAGATTATCTTGCTCCGCATCAGTAGCTATTAACTGGCCTGAATAACTTCCTTGGTAAGAAATAAATATTGTATCCGTTTTTGCCACAGGCAGGTCATTAACCGGCACTATTTCAATTTTAAAAGTAAACAGTGAAGAACCATTATCTGATGCGAGCACAATTTTACCATCCTTTACACTGAAGGTAAACTCATCTTCAAAAACAGCATCTCCTCCATTATGAACAAAACTTAAATTTCCATCTTCAAGGTCTTTTAAGGTAAAGGAGTCTGATTTCTTAAGAGTATCATTTTTTAGCACCAGATATCCTGTACCATTTTTAACAGGATTATCAGTTGCGATAGTTGGATCAAAGGAAAAAGTTATCGATTCGGACGCAGATTCATCATAGATATTCAGAAGCTCTGCATTTATAATTTCCTTTCCTCCTTCATTAACCGTGAGCCCTAAGTTTGTTTCGACTAACGGAGGAAGATTATACCAATAGAAACCCTGACTTCCTGCAAAATAAGTCGATGTTGGATCTGCAGGTATCGCTTTTGTCTCATAAAACTCCAGGTACGGCATAAAATCAGCATTCGGAGAGAATGAAGCTTCTACAAGAAGATTGGCTTCAAGCTTATCACTTTCAGAAGAGAATTTAACGAGACCGCCTATTTGAGCAGGCAAACCTAGAACAACGGGATTTGCCAAAGGAAAAACAGAACCATCCCCTTTCAAAGTTTTCAATGTTGCTCTTGTATATACCATAGGAGAAGTTCCATCAATAGCATCAATTAGTATTGACTTCCCTTTCCAGACCAGAACTCCATTATCTAAACTGCTTTCATCCGGCGAAAACTTCATTACCTCATCATCGGATACAGCAAAACCATCATAGGAAAGGCTAAGAGATAAACGTCCTTGAGAATCTACAACAGGCCCCCAATAAGCGTCTGTCTTTCCGGAAATTTTAACATTTTCAATACTAACAGAAACACCTCCGGCATAGCCCACATCACCGGTGGATTGTACGATTGCATCACCAGGCCATTGGTTCAGGGAGTTATAGAGCAAGTTTCCAGGCCCTGCCAGATTTATAATGAAGGTTTCATTGTCCGGATCATTGGAAGCGATAAATATTCGAGCTGTATTTACATCGCTTGATGATGGAAAATAAGATATTGAAAATACTGAAGAATCTCCTGGTTTTACTATAGAAGCAGATGGCTCATTTTCCAGAAAGAAATCAACCACCTTATTCAGTCTTACCAAAGGTTCACCTGTTAACTGAAGATCCGCATCTCCTGCATTTTTAATTACGAAACTCAGCGAAGGGGTTGTTTCAGCCGCAGGAGGAAAAGCTACCGTGCTGTTGTGCGGGTGCATAACAGATCCTTGCCAGATTTCAATCTTCTGAGCTTGAGAATTGCCCGAAAAGAATAAAAACGAAGTGGCTAAAAATATTCCGGAAGTAATTTTAGAGAATAATGAATTTCTTGGGTAGTTATCGTGCATACCTGTATGATTTATCATTACAAGACTTGGTGTTCAATTGATTTCAACAGAATCTCGAAAATGCAGTGTCCTGAAGTGTATATTAAAATTTGTACTTTTCTTACTTTTTACGAGACAAAACGAAGCATGGTTTTGATAAACAGGTCATAACCTCATTCTTAACATGCTGACCAATTAGATAATAAAATCCACTGCAAAACCAATTTTATAAAATGAAATAAAACCTTACCTGGTTCTAATTTAAGCGATTTTTCAAAATAACCTTAATTATGGTTCCAAACTTTCTGGAACTATCAGCTATAATCTCTCCCTGCAGTTTCTCTACGATAAGTTTAAGTATATACAACCCAAGCCCCGTTCCTGAAGCGTCCGGATGAAATCTCTTAAAAGGTTTAAACAGATCATCACCATAACTATCAAGATCCATACCTGAGCCGTTATCACGTACTTCTATAACCACATTGCTCCCTTGTCTGTATGTCCTGACAGATATCTCCAAAGGATGGTCTGGTTTTCTGAACTGTATCGCATTTGTAACCAGCTCATTTAGCAAATAATAAATTTTTTCCTGAACCGAATATATTTCCGGCGCATCCTTAAAGTCCTCAGAAATCTTCACATTAGAGTCTCTGATCCTGGGTCTTAAATGATTTTTAACCTTTTCAAATTCTTCCTTGAAATACACCAGATCTCTGGCCTGATAGCTTTCCTGCTGAATGTCCGCAATATTATTCAGATCATAGATAATATTGTCTAAAGCAAGAACTGATTGTTCCAATTTTTTAAGATACTCTCTGATATCTGTCGGATTCCTTGTTATTTCAATCAGGTTTAGAAGACCAAGCACGCTGGCTACAGGACCACGTATTTTATGTGAAAGCGTATAAGAGTATTCCAATAATTCCTGATTGTATCTGAAAAGCTCTTCGGTAACCTTTGAAAGATCTTTATCCCTTTCACTAAGTAACTTTTCAAGAATATAGTTTTTGCTTTCCAGATCGACCTTCTGAGCCTGCACAGTTTCGGTTTTCCCCTTTAGTGAATGTACCAGAAGAAGATTCTTCTTTTCAAATGACTCAATGTTCTTTTTAAAGAAACCAAAGCTACCAATCAGAAAGGAATAAAATAGAAAATATACAACATTGGTAAAATAGTACTTGTCGTCCTGAAAGTCCATCTGATAATAATCCACGCCAAACAGATAATGAATAGGATCAAACAAAATCAGAGTCAAAAAGCTAAAGGTCATACTGCTAATCAAAGCAACCCTTTCCTCTAACTGATAAACTGCAAGTGGAATAATACAAAACAATAACAAAGCCGTTCGGGGATGAAAAAAATAAGCATCGTGAATTGCAGTACCAGATTTTTTATCAACTAAAGTCATGATAAGCATCCCTGAACAATTTGCTGCTGTAAGCAAAAATTTTGACATTTTGATATATCCATGCTTTGACAAGAAAAGAGTAAAAAGATTTGACAGCACCATTGCCATAAAAATTGTAACCACAAGTGCGCTTGACAGGTAGATAAAAAAATCAAGCATGATAAATATGCTCAAAAGTATGGCAACACACAAAGCAATACTATTAGCGGTGATAATATTTCTGTTTTCCCAGGTTTTAAATCCAGGAGATGTTCCATAAGTACTTAACCTTTGAAAAAACTTAAACATAGATATTATCACATTGCCTTTTACCCAAATAATTTATTTGCAATCTATAGTCCGCTCTCCGTCCACTATGGCTCAATTGTTAAATATTCTGCCCTCCATCCTGAATAGTTGTTTTCATTATCAGTGACAAACCAGACAAGCATTTTATTTCCTGTTGAAGATACCTCAGGAGGAACCAAACCACCACTGAAGACACCAATAATTCTTGCCTGAGTGCCATCTCCGTCAAATATATAAACTTTATCTGTTTGGACTTCAGTATTAAATTCCGGAAAGCCTATTCTAATGCGTGAGCCTTCCTTTACAGAGATCAGCCATTTGCAATCCTGACCACCACCATAATTCTCGTCTCCGCTTCCATCAGAAAAACTTCCGGAAGGTAAGTCCAAAATTCTTTCTGAGAAACAATACAATTTTGAAGAATCAACCGTCACCACACTATAATAAAACAACAATTCATTTTTTTCTTTCGATGAGCAATATTCAAGCTTGACAGCACTTACAGGGAGAAACAAGGAATCCGGAAAATCATTTACAGCAAATCTTTCCCTATAATTGTTTGCTGTATCGGAAATTACTATTTCACAATTTTTGCCATAAAAATCGGACGAAACCTTTTTAATGACAACACCTCTATACTTTCCCTCTGGTTTAATTTCATAGAATTCAGAGCCATTCTTATTAAATCTACCTTTAATATATCCTTTGGCATTTGAAAAAGATTTCTTCTCTGTCTTAGACCTTATGGAATGTAAGGTCCGATGGATATCCGGCCTGCCTGCTCCCAACTTTCCTGCATATATCTTATTTATCTCTTCGAGAGGAGTTGAATTCATTTGGAGGTACATCAATAGCTCGTCAGAATTGAGTTGCGGATGACAAGCCAGGATTAATGCAGCCTTTCCTGTTACACGTGCAACAGCAACAGAGGTACCAGAGATGGCAGTATCTTTATGATCCCCATATACACTAGCCGCTATTTCATTATCTCCACAATCAGACAGATCTACAGATCTTCCAAAATTAGAAAGCGGAAGCTTTTTATTATCTCTGCTAAGTGCTGCAACAGAGACTACTGATGGATAAGCTGCAGGAAACTGGGTTCGTTCAGAATAAAAATTTCCTGCTGAAGCAATGATTAAAATACCTCTTTTCTTTGCTTCATCCATAAGATCCCTCTCATACTGAGAAAATGCTCCACCTCCCCATGAACAATTAATAATATTCGCACCCGCTTTAATCGCATATTCAACGCCCTTATAGCAGTCTTTCAGGTAGGTGCTGGAAGCATTATCAGACAAACACTTTACCGGAATAATTTCAATTCTGCATTGAGGTTTAAAATGACTAATAGAATCAATCAAACTATTAAAAGAAGCAATAATGGAAGCTAAATGAGTCCCGTGATAAAAATCTTTAAGCCTGCTCGCTGGCGGGCTTACATTGTTATCATGATCTGAAACATCCCACCCATGAATATCATCCACATAGCCGTTTCCATCATCATCAATTTTGTTTCCTATTATCTCTTTTGGATTGGTGTATATAAAAGATTTAATAGCGCTATGGCTCAACCGAAACGCATCGTCCACTACAGCTACCTTTACAACCTTTCTATTGTGGGATCCGAGAGCTAAGAAACTATTGGACTTATATTCCCTTTTTTTATGGTTAAAAGCGCCTAAAAAAATAATTCCATTCAGCTCAGCACATTCAATAAGTTTATCACCATATAAATCCTTGCTAATCATTTGAGCAACTTCCGTATAATCAATATCTGCAGCAAACCATCTATTAAGTTCAGAATTCCTTTCAGGAAAACTATGGCACGGTTTGAAACTTAAACCGAATTGTTTAGAAATTTTATCAAACCTGGAAGATAGTTCTTTCCACGTCGAGCCTTGACTTACCTTTACTCTCAGATGTTGTAACTCTCTGGCATTGCAACAAAATCCCGCGAAGATAAAGATGAACAGAAAAATTTGTTTTTTGTAAATAAGCATAGATTTAAACACAAATGCGGCAATTGTTGCCAATTGCCGCATTTTATGAATGGTAAATTCCAAATTAAAAGTTTAATTCAAAGAGCCTTATGCATATTATCTTACTATAGTTTCCGTTCCTCCTGTCTGTCCTTCGGCATAGGTGCTAAGTCCAGGCCCGGTTCCTGCCGAAATTGGCACTCTTCCTCTAAGGTCAGGTAATGCAAAAGTAGTTTTTCCATCGCCACCATACATTGTTCCTAAAAGCGAGAATAATGCAGTATTCTGACTGATCGCCAACAATCTTCCATCACAAGGCAAATATCCTTTGGGTGCAAAATTACCTGCAAAAAGAATTATTTCTCCAACAAACGGCTCAGCACCATTTCGAGAAGGAAAGATACCATTAACAGCGATACAATAGTTGATTACTGTAAATGGTTGCATGTTATTGAGCGTCTTTGTTTCTTGAGCCTTTGAAACCCAGTTAACGCCATCCCAGGTCATCAGATCTCCTGGTACTGTACCAGCATTTAGTCCGATTACCTTATTAGAAAAATTTAAAGGAGATTTAGCTGATATATTTGCAGTAGCAGCATTTGCGGCATACAAAGCATAAGGAACGCTAAGAAGCTGAGTCACTCCAAGAGCTATAAATTCGTTTGAATTAACATTCATCTCTATCTTGAGAAACCTATCTCCTTCTCCCCAGCCTATCTTTGTAAATACGCCTGATAAAACAGTGCCTTTCCCTAAAGCCAGGTTAAATAAGCCAGCAGAAGAAGTCGTAACAGAATGCTGTTCAGAATACTCAGCATTTTCTCCTGCCGCATCTTTGGTAATTGAAGCTCTTATAATTATGACCTTGCTAATTAAAGGCTGGCCATCTTCACTGCGTGCAACTCCCTGATAGTTTATTGCTTCCGGCTGAGCAAAGGCAGCCACGCAAATGCTAAACATTAATGAAAAGAGTAAAAAAAAGTTTGGTTTCATATTGCTATTTAACGAGTTTAAAATAATCGAATGATTCCTTATGATCTTTGTAGTATACCAGATACAAACCATCACTGAGTTGACGAAGGTTTATAAAAGTAGTATTAGCAGCGCTGCAAACCTTATTCCCTTTGATATCAAAAACCTCAATTGATCTTATTTCCTCAGAACAGATAAGATGCAGCTCTGAGTTTGATCTGTCAAAAATGAATTTTGGTCCCACAACATCCTGCTTAAGCGGATTTGAGCTAACAAATGTGAAATCTGGCTGAAGGACTCCTTCAGTTATAATGAAATCATCTTTAGCAATTGTAGATACAGCAACTTCTCCCACTGAATACTCCAATGAATAACCTCCTCCATTAATGATATTTCCGGTGGAGTTAAAAACATATGGAGAAATTGACTGACCATAACCAATGTAAGATATCAATGAAAATGCTAGTGCAGGTATAAATTTCATATTAAAATAAATCTATTCTTAGTATATAGCAAACTTTCAATTAATTGACAGAAAAGCTTTTAAGCTGCAGGGTCACAAAATCCAGCTTATTATTAAAAAGAATTAAGTAACTGACAATGATTCAAATATAAAACTTCAAAATTTAAAAAACAAAACTATGAAATCAGATATAAATTCATAATCAACGCATAACAACTGACGAGTGGACGAAAGAGGATTATGATGATTGAGATAAGTCAAAATTATAAGGTAATTTTACTATTAAAAAAAACATAATTTTAACTCAAACATAAACTTCCAATCTCAAAATATTATTATAAATCGGAAGCTAATTAAATAATACTGCAGCGAATGAAAAACTATTTGGCCATATCCGGAAGTTTGAAATCAACCTCTACTAACACCTCCATCTTAAAGTATATGATAAAGCTGGCAAGTCCCTCTGTTAAAATGGATTTGTATTCGGACCTGGACAACCTTCCTCACTTCAGTCCGGAAAGAGACTCGGATAAAGCACCAGATGCTGTGGAGAAACTTCGCAAAAAGATTAAAAATGCAGACGGAATAATATTCTGTACTCCGGAATACGCATTCAACCTTCCCGGAGTTCTTAAAAATGCTTTGGACTGGTGCGTATCTTCCGGTGAATTCAATGAAAAACCAGTACTGGTTTTGAGTGCTTCACCATTGAATACAGGAGGTGAAAAAGCCCTTGCATCTCTTCAAATGACTTTAACTGCATTGGGAACCAATCAGGTTGGTTCATATAGTATAGCCAATGTAAATTCAAAGCTTAACTCCAACAAGGAAATTACTGACAAGCAAACTATAGCTGTCCTTGAAGGTTTATTAATAAAGTTGTCTGAGTATATTGACAAATATACCCCTGAATATTAAACTCGTTTGAAGAAGATTCTGAAAGTTGTACCTTCATCAACCTTGCTTTCAAGTTCTATTCTTCCACCGGCATTGGTGACAATTCTTTTAACTATGTATAATCCCACTCCAGAGCCTTCTACGTGGGCATGTAAGCGCTTAAACATAGAAAAAACCTTTTCTTTATTTGCCTCAGAAATTCCAAGTCCATTATCTTTTACTGTTAAAACTATCCAGTCTTCTTCTTGTACCGTTTTAACGTCAATAACAGGTTTTCTTTCAGGATGCCTGTATTTTAATGCATTGCTTATAAGATTATAAAAAATACTTCTCATACTTTTTCTTGAAAACTTTATTGATGGAACTGAAAAATCAAGGTTAAAGCTTGCCTGAGTAGCATTCACAAGATCATTTATGGAAGTTATTACATCTTCAAAAATCCGTTCAAACTCAACATACTCTTTTTCTTCCTCCGAGCTCTTCTGAGCCCTTGTTATTTCAGTAAGATCATGGATGGTCTTTTTAAATCTTAGAATAGATTTATCCATCATCTCAAAGAGCTGAGTAATCTCCTCACCTTTGCAAAGCTCCGGGTCTAGCGTATCGTTTATCGTGAGCAACAAACCTTCTATATTCGAGATCGGAGCTTTAAGATCATGAGAAGCCGTATATATGAAATTATCCAGGTCAAGATTTATCTTTGATAATTCTTCATTTTTGATGCGCAGATTTTCTTCTATGAGCTTTCTTTCATTTATATCTGTAAATGTCCCAAACCATTTCTTAATTTGCCCATCATCTTTAAGTGGCAAAGCTCGGGCCAGATGCCATTCAAAGTTGCCATCATGTTTTCTGAGTCTGCATTCTATTTCAAACAGCCCTCCGGACTTCACGCACTCGTTGAGTCTTGAAATACAAGGTTCCTTGTCCTTATCATAAACAGCATTGATCCAGCTCCATTTTTGGTCCCTATTAAATTGCAAGCCTGTATAATTATACCAGTTTTGATTATAATATTCAATATGGCCATTTGTATCCGACGCCCAGAATAATTGAGGCACTGTTTCAGCAAGAAAGCGGTATTGTTCTTCGCTAGCTTTCATTTCTTTCTCTGCAACTTTTGCTGCAGTAATATCAATCTGCGTGGACCAGGCCCTGATAAGTTTTCCTTTCTCCACAATTCCAAGCACATTACTTGAATAATATCTTTTACTCTCATTGGGCCCTCTTCCAGATGTCAGGAGGTTTTCGATCTTGTAACCGGAATCGACAAATCTTTTAAAGACCTTCACTACATCTTCATCATTTGTATCAAGCAAATCTTTAATAGTACGTCCTGTAAGCCCAGAGCTAGATGCATAACCATACATTTGAGCCATTCGCTCATTGCACTCAGCAACATATCCAAAATCAAGAATTTTCTGTACCTGTTCTTCACTTGAGAGCGAAATATCTATATCATTAATAACTTGAAGTTCAAATCTCCAGATACCCTCCTGACTTTGTGACACAAATGCCCTGTACTTCTCTTCACTTTCTTCAAGTTCTGCTGTCCTTTCTTTAACTCTTATTTCCAGTTCAGTGTTAATATTCCTGAGCTTGCCTTGAGCGTTGTCAAGCTTATCATAAGCATTCTTCAGCTCATCATTCTTTATCTTTAGAGTCTCTTCTGTTCG
The DNA here is from genome assembly GCA_023428135.1 of Bacteroidota bacterium. Taxonomy (GTDB): domain Bacteria; phylum Bacteroidota; class Bacteroidia; order Cytophagales; family Cytophagaceae; genus Sporocytophaga. The sequence goes on from JAEYZG010000010.1 coordinate 287,304, forward strand.
CTTTAAATTTGTAACATCTAGAATTGAACCCACAACTCTGTCTCCTTGTCCACTCTCGTCTTTATATATTTTTGCTCTGGATATAAGGTTTTGGATATCTCCTTTAACATTGATCCTGAAATCAACATCTATCATTTTATTATTGAGCAAAGCGTCTTCCAAAAGTTTAAACATCTTTTGAACATCATTTTCTGGTATCAACGACACAATTTCCTCTAGCATCACTGTGCCGTTATCTCCCTTTATTCCAAATATTTTAAAAAACTCCTGAGTTCCCTGAACAATGTTTGTTTTCATGTTCCAATTAAAGCTTCCGACATGACCGATTTTTTGGGCCTCCACCAATTGTGCTTCACTGTATTTCAGGGCCTCTTCTGCCTCAACCCTGTCTGTAATATCCTGAGTAACTCCTAAAATCTGAAAGGGCTCTCCTCTCTCATCCCTTGCAAAAACTGTATCCATACTAATGAACCAACTCCACTTCCCTCCTGCGTCCTTCATCCTATAGACAAGCTTTCTAATCTCGCCTTCTTTAGCATTAACGAAATCATTGAAGTACCTAGTTATCTTCGGTAGATCCTCTGGATGTAAAAAAGTAGTTAGAACGTCGGTGCCAAGCCCCTTCAGTCCCTCCGGAGAATATCCCAACACATCACCAACAGTACGGTTTGCATAGACATTTTTTTGTTCTCTAATGTCATAGATATAAAGAATATTAGGAATAGTCTCAGCGACCTTTTGAATGAAATTAGCATTCTGCTTCAGTGTTTCTTCAGCACGCTTAAGGTCATTTATGTCTGAGGCAGTAAATAAAATCTGTTTCACCTCTCCTTTTTCGTTTCTCTTAAAAATAATAGATCTGGAATAATACCATATCCAGTTTCCAGATCTATCCTTTATTCTAAACTCAAGTATACTCTCCTCATTTTCTGTAAGAGACCTAAAGCTTTTGCTTCTATTAATGACTGATGTGAGATCATCAGGATGAATCAATTCCAATAAAAGCTTATAACCATTTTTCTTTACATCAATTCCTTCTATCGCCAGGTTTTCAAAGATATTCCCATTATAGTAAACAATCTCATTCCCGGGCACCCCGATAACAAGTATAATTATAGGGGCCAATTTTGCTATTTGCTCCAAAAGCTCCTGACTTTGCCTTAATAAGCCTTCAGTTTCTCTAAGCTGGGTAATGTCTTGAGTAATCCCTTTCAGATATTCTACCTTTCCATCTTTATTAAATTCTGGTTTGCCATTAGTCCTGACTATTCTATGTTGTCCGTCAGGCCGGGTTATTTCGTATTCGTGGCTATAAGGTGTTCCAAATTCAAGAGCATTATGAATATTTTTTATAATCCTTTCAGAGTCCTCCTTCGACATCAATGCGATGATATCGTCAATACTTATTGTTGTTTTGTATGATAAGCCAAATATTCTGTAGAGTTCCTCAGACCAAATATTTATTCCGCTTTTGGTGTTCAACTCCCAATTGCCAAGCTCAGCCATTCTCTGAGACTCTTTAAGCCGCTTTTCATTAACCAGCAACTTTAACTCTGTTTCTTTTTGGGATTTGATAATTTTATCCGCTTCCTCCTTCTGAAACTCTGTAAACGTTTCAATTATTCTTTTTTCCCTCATAACATAATAATCCTCGATCTCATTTATAATCTTTAGAGCAAGGTCAAGATCATTTGTATAATAAGGGATGAACTTTAATAATGCTTTTATTCTGGCACCATAATTAATTGCTATATCCGTGGGCGTTACCTCCAATCTGGAAAATTCAGTTTGTTGATTTAATTTCCAATCTGCGACATCTTTTTCAATGTCCTCACTTCCCTTGCCTTCAAACAAATTGTTAAGGAACACAACAAGACGCGTTTCCAATTTATTCTCAAATTCTTCATCAGTTAACTGCGTCATCTTTCGCAATAAAGGCTGTTCTAACTCCTTTTTATAGGTTAGTTCATACCTGGCAAGATCGGTGAGATGGTTTTGTAATAAAAAATGAGCATAATCCTTAAGATAAAGAATTTCTACACCTGTCTTGTCCATTAAATCAATAATAATCAGTCCAATTGAAAAGATTTATCGACTCAAAACCGCTTAATTTTGATTATGTTTAAAATAGATTAAAACCGTGATTCGTCAAGAAATTTATAAGCATAAGTGTTTCCCGAATTGTTGTATGATGGGAAATCCTATACTCCTATTTAACAGTTTGATCTTAGTATTTCAGTTAAAAATATCTATAGAAATATACCAATCAATCTGCATAAAAATTAATAATTCAAATGCATGCTGTCCTCCAAGGCCTTACAAAGCAATTGTTATCCAGCACATTCAAATCCATGCTAGAAAAACTTGTTAATAACTCTGGCTTTTTCAATGAAATCACTTTTCAAATTTTTAGTATCTTTAAAATCCTGAAATTTTAAACTAGCAAAATTGAAAGTCTGCATAGCCGAAAAACCAAGTGTTGCAAGAGAAATTGCCGATCTTCTGGGTGCCAAAAACAGAAAAGACGGTTATTTTGAAGGTAATGGTTATCAGGTAACCTGGACTATTGGCCATCTTTGCACACTGAAAGAGCCTCAAGATTATGATGCTCAGTTAAAATGGTGGAACATTCAACACCTTCCAATTCTTCCTCCCAAGTTCGGCATAAAGGGTATTAATAACCCGGGGATGGAAAAACAACTCAAAACCATAACAAAACTGGTTAATGAAGCTACAGAAGTCATCAATTGTGGTGATGCTGGTCAGGAAGGAGAACTCATTCAGCGCTGGGTGCTTACAAAAGCCAACTGTACAAAACCTGTCAAGCGGCTCTGGATTTCCTCTTTGACTGAAGAGGCTATGAAAGAAGGATTCAGGAATCTGAAAGACAGTAAAGAATATGATCTGCTTTATGCGGCAGGGAGCTCAAGAGCAATAGGAGACTGGTTGCTGGGAATTAATGCCACAAGACTATATACGCTAAAATACGCACAGGGCAAACAGCTGCTCTCTATTGGAAGAGTTCAAACTCCGACACTGGCACTGATTGTTAACAGATACCTTGAAATAGAAAACTTTAAACCTCAGACTTACTGGGAGCTAAAAACGATATACCGGGATGTTGTCTTTTCAGCGAAAAACGGAAAGTTTAACGTAAAAGAAGACGCAGAGCAGATTCTGCAGGACATACAGAATGAGCTTTTTACAGTTATTTCCTTTACCAGGAAAAAAGGCAAGGAAAGCGCTCCCAAGCTTTTTGATCTCACATCATTACAGGTTGAGTGTAATAAAAAATTCGGATATTCTGCAGATCTCACTCTTAATACGGTTCAGAGCCTTTACGAAAAAAAGCTGGTCACCTATCCAAGGGTAGATACCATGTATCTTCCCGATGATATTTATCCGAAAATAAAAGGGATACTTTCATCCATGACTGGTTATGCTTCGCTTACACAGCCTTTATTGGGAAGCGCTATCAAAAAGTCAAAGAACGTCTTCGATGACAAAAAGGTAACGGACCACCATGCAATTATTCCTACAAATATAAAAGCAGGGAGCTTGGGTGGTTATGAAGGCAATGTCTATGATCTTATTGCAAGACGTTTCATTGCAGCTTTTTATCCTGATTGTCAGGTTTCAAAAACAGAAGTTATAGGTAAGGTTAAAGATACCGAATTCAAAGCGACAGGTAAACAGATTCTGGAGGAAGGCTGGAGAGCAGTATACAAGGAAGAGAAAAAAGAAGAAGACACAGAGCAGGATGACGACCAGATACTTCCTGAATTTAAAGAAGGAGAGTCAGGCCCTCACAAACCAACCCTTGCAGAAAAGCAGACCAAACCACCAAAGCACTACACCGAAGCCACATTGCTCAGAGCAATGGAAACAGCAGGCAAGCAGATAGCTGATGAAGAACTAAGAGAAGCAATGAAGGAAAATGGTATAGGAAGGCCTTCTACCAGAGCCAATATCATTGAGACTTTATTTAAAAGAAATTATATTAAGAAAGAAAAGAAGAATCTGATTCCAACCATCACCGGAGTACAGCTCATACAAACCATTGATTATGAATTACTGAAATCTGCTGAACTGACAGGAAAGTGGGAGAAGAAACTTCGTGATATTGAAAAAGGCTCTTTTGATGCACGTGTATTTTTGAGTGAAATGAAACACATGGTAATGCAGATCGTTCACCATGTAAAAAACTCTAATGCAAGAAAGATTGCCATAGAACTAAAGTCGGCAGAACCAGAACAAAAGAAAAAATCTGAAGATAAAGAGCCAAAAGCCAAAACTAAAAAATTAGAGGCTGGCCACGACTCAGAGGTAAAACTTAGCTGTCCGAAATGCAAAAAAGGGCAGATGATGAAAGGTAAAAAAGCCTTTGGTTGTTCTGAATATAAAAATGGCTGCAGCTTTCTTGTGCCATTCGAGCTATTTGGCAAAACCCTTTCTGACAAGCAGCTTCAGACACTTATCAAAACCGGTAAGACCTCCAATATCAAAGGCCTGAAAAAAGAAAGCGGAGAAGAAACGGAAGGTATTATAAAACTTGACGATCACTTCAATGCTGTTATTGAGGAAAAGCAAGCAGAAACGCTCATTTGCCCGAAATGTAAAAAGGGTGCTATCCTTGAAGGTAAAGCTGCATATGGTTGCGCCGAATGGAAATCCGGATGCAACTTCAGAATACCGCTTTTATTTATGCAGAAGGAAATTAATAAAAATCATCTGAAGGCTTTGATTTCCGGCAAAGAAACGCCTGTCATTAAAGGTCTCACGGATGAATCAGGAGCAAAGACAAACGCAAAATTGAAACTTAATAGTGCTTTGTCAATTGAAATAAGCCTTTCGTAAAGTTTCATAAATCATCTTAGGTTTATGTCATATATTCAGCCATACCATATTCTTCCTTATGACACTGAATATAATGAAATTGCTGAACTCAAAACAGCTTTAATTTTCACAATCCTCATAGAAATAGAAGAAGTAAATCTGAATTAATCTTCTAAGTTACACGATGGAGATTTTTATATTATTAAATTTTTAAACTGATTATATGAAAAAAATAGTTATTAAATTTTTAATGCTTTTCGCAGTTGTACCTACTTTTGCACAAATTGAAAACAGCGGATTTGAAAACTGGGAAATAAATTCTAACGGAGTTGAATTGCCTTCCGGGTGGTCCAGCGAATTCACTCCTGTTTCAACAAGTGATCTGCCTGTCAAAAAAGACCAGTCTTCATATTCTGGTTCATATGCCGTCACTTTAAAAAATATTCTGGAAGAAAGACAATCTGGAGATATCCTTACAACCTATGCAAATGTAGGAACTCTTATTCTAGGTAGTTTTGACAGAAATGATTACAAACTGCCAGGCCAATCAATAAATGAGATACCTGCAGCTATTACTGGATATTATAAATTTTCACAAGGCGCTACTCAAGATTCTGATAATTATGATACTGCAACGGTTGAAGTTGTTTTAGCAAAATGGAATCCTTCTATGGAAGTATTTGATATACTTGTTCGACGCACATTAAAGATATACGAAATTAAAACAGAGTATACTAAATTTACTATCAACCTTGATTACGCAGGTAATATAATTCCAGACAAACTCTCCATTCTCTTTTCAACAGCTCAAGCCGGCCAGATGATCACTAATGGCACTTCATTAACTATTGATGACCTCTCTTATTCAACTGTCACAAGTGTAAGCACTCCTATATCCAGTTTATTTGCAGGCAAGGCATATCCTAATCCTGCAACAGATGAGGTTAAGTTTATTGACCTGCCTGAAGAATCTTCTTCAATAATGGTAAAAGATCTTTCGGGAAGAGTTGTGAAAAAACTTAGCATAACATCTGATAATATTAACTTAGATACAACTGATCTTAATTCAGGAATGTATTTATATACTGTATTAGGAAGAGGGGAAAACGTTTTATATACAGGTAAATTTGATATAAAAAAATAAGATCTTTAACTATTCTCCGGCTTTCCTGACAATCTTTGTACTCAGGCAAATCGGAGAATAGAAATAAGTATTCATAAGACCTTACGGTTCTTATAAATCATAAACAATTCCTCCTCTTACAACCGGCATTCTATTCGGCGCACTTTTATCTTGCAAAACATCGTATAGAACAGATGCCTGGAACCTTGCCTTGTCACTTATTCTGTATTCATACCCTGCACCTACAGGAAGACCTGCAGTCCACACTCTATTGATGTTTTTAGAACCATCCGCATTGGTAGATGATGTTTGAGTATTAAGTGTCTGAAATTCTCCATGCAGAAATGCATTCTCAAGAAAATAGAACTGACCGAATATTCTTCCACCTCCGGAAAGGATTGTTTGCGTTGAGCTCAAAGGCTTTTTATATGAAAAAATTGGTGAAAGGCCCAGGTTAAGTTTAAGATCTTCAATTTTATAGCCAATAATCGGAGCCACATCAAAATAAACTCCATCATCATAACTCACACTCACGTTTCCTCCAGTATTGAGCTGAGCTGATGCATTCTTACTCATAAATATAAGAGCTGCCATAACCGGCAAAAAGTATAATCTTTTCAATTTCATCCAGGTGTTTTTATCAATTTTACAACTTTTGAATATTTTTTCCAAAAGTCTTATATAGTCCGGGGAACAATTGATTCTCCATAGTAAAACAAAAAGGGCCTTACGGCCCTTTAAACAATTTTTCTTTTACTTTCCCAGATCAACCCTGATAAGCACGTCCTGCTTTTTTTTCTTATAAACTTCAACAACAAAACTATTTTTATCTATTGGCAAAATCCGGCTTGTCTGAAATTGATAAACTGGCAGCCCCAATACATCTCTTGTGCTGGTTATTGATACCTTATCAACACTTCCGCTTTTATCTGAGACCTTGTATGCTGTCAGGAAACCCTCTCCTCCATCACGATAAACTGCAGGAAATCTATCCGGTGTCAATTCCAGATTTCTTTCATTATCGAGGAACAGAAAATAATGCGAACCATCTGCTGCCATGTGTTTATATGACATACTTCCCCTTCCCGATGTACCTGTTTGTCTCTTAGGCAGTTTTTTCATCCATTCTAACTGACCGCTTTCATTTATTTTAGTTACAAGGAGATCGTTGTAATGATAGGTATAATAAGTACGGCTGCTGCCATTACTATTATAGTACGTATGAGCCTGAATATAATACTGTTCACCTACTAAAAGGACTCCTCCATTTTCATCAATAAACAGTTCTCTCAATTCAAGGTCTTCAAATTCAGCTTTATCTTTCTCTTCCTTTTTCTCATTCCGTCTCTGGGCCTTTTCGCTTATGTACATATTCAGTACTTCCAATGGAATCTCATAATTCCTTGAATCTATTAAATCTCCTTCTTTAGTAAGCTTAAAGCTAAAGATGCCATCAGCTGCATTCCGATAAGGCAAATTGCTATAAAACCCTGCACAGATCATATAAGAATCCGAAACTTCAAAGAGATAAACTTTATTGATAAATTTACTTCCAACAGTTACAGGAGTTATTACAATCTTATTATTCTTTCCGGACATCCTTAGCAGTTCAATATGATAGTTTGCTTGATTGTCAGTTCTCTTCTTTTCATCAGTGGTTTCGTCATTATATACTGTTGTGAGAATATAGGCATTACCCTGCCTATCTACTGAATAGTCGAGATTATTCATTTTCTTCTCAGTATATGGCATGGTTACTTCTTCATCCCAAACCCTCTCTAAATTTTTGCCAAATACATGCATTCCTATTATATCGTAGCTTTTGCTGTCATTTTTGATCTGTGGTTTAAGGCGGTAATGAACAAGAAGTTTGTCATCATTTTTTGAAAATTGAAAACTAAACTTATTTGCTACACTGAAACTGTACCAGCCTCTGGAAATTAAATCACCAGCAACTTTTCCACGAACCTGAACCAATAATTTCTCATCTGGCTTCAGAGTACCTTTATCAAAATCTATCTCTCTGTAGAAGAGTTGCTCCATCTCTGCCTGTCTGTCCCACACAGAATAAAATATATAATATCTGTCATTATACTCGACTATATGTTCAAGGTTAAAGCCATCCGGAAAATCTCTGTAAACAGAGATTTTTTCAAAAGCTAACTTTTCCGAATTAAGCTTTTGAATAATAACTTCTCTTTTTTTAAGCTTAACAGTTAGTATCTCTGAACCTCTGTTAAAATAATATTTGTTTTGAGCATCAATTACGCCATAAGGCTGACCTACGCTAATCTTAACCTGTGCTTGTGCTATAAAAGACAGAAAAAGAAAAAAAAGAATGAATCTGGATTTCATAAAGTGAAAATCATTAATTATATGTATATGAATGAATAGAACTTGTGCCGATATGACTGTTAATAAACGTATCAGGTTTAAAATTATATGCAAAGGTAAAACAGAAAATTACCTTTATTTATTGATTTAAAAAAATCCTTGAACAATGACTCCATCTTCTTTATAATCACTTGTTATTCTGACATTTACAATACTCTGCATTACGAATCACTGTTTTGGCAATTTGTAAAATAATAGTTATATCGCTTTGAAATTAAATTATTTGCAAATTTTTCAATTTCCCACCTTTGATAAAGGCCGAATACACGACCTGGTTTCAGATGCAGAAACTAAAGCTATAAACATATACTCCTAATAATGATCACATTAAAGGCTCTTTTGATAGCCTTTAATTTATCAAGGGGGATCTGCAATACAGGTTCTAGATGGATATTATTGACTTTTATATGAAGTGGCTTGGAAAAAATTCCACCATGTTATGAAAAAAATCAAAGAATAAAGAATCACAATTTCCTTTGAAACCAGGAATTGGATTGGAGATTCATTCTGTAGCCAGACAACTACATTCAAAAGATACAGAAAACAATACTCCATTGTGCAAAAAACATAAAGTCTATTGCCCCAATCGCAAAGGGCTTTTTTCGTTATGAACATCTCTTGCTTACCTTTGCCTGACTTAAAAAGTTTACCCCAAAAGCATACAATCATATAATGTTAAGAAAACCATTACCGGGGAAAAATAACCAAACCCTGACAGAACGTTATGGAGCCCTGAAAAACCTCCTTCCCTTTTTTAAGATCATCTGGAAGGCAAGTCCCTTAATGGCTGTTTCAAATGGTATTCTCAGAATTATTAAAGGGACCATTCCTCTTTTGATGCTTTTAATAGCACGTAAAATAATTGATGAAATTGTTTTGATTTCTGCGCATCAGGCAGAGGTTACCACCAGGCTTTGGATTCTTGTAGGAAGTGAATTTGCGTTGGCTATCCTCTCCGATTTACTTTCAAGAGCCATCGCCCTCCTGGACAGCCTACTGGGCGACCTGGTAGCCAACACTACTTCTCTGAAGCTAATGGACCATGCTGCTCAATTGGATATGAATCACTTTGAAGATTCTGAATTTTATGATAAGCTGGAACGCGCAAGAAGACAAACTTTGGGTCGTACAGTGCTGATGTCTCAAGTGCTAAGTCAGATGCAGGATGCCATATCCCTAGCCGGTCTTTCTGCAGGTCTTATACTTTTTAATCCATGGCTGATACTTTTATTACTTATTGCTGTCATCCCAGCATTTCTTGGGGAGGCACATTTTAATGAAAAGACTTATTCTCTGGTACACGGACAAACACCGGAAAGGCGTGAACTAGATTATATCCGTTATATAGGAGCAAGCGATGAAACAGCAAAAGAAGTTAAAATCTTTAATTTATCAGACTTTCTGAAATCAAGATTTGCTGAGCTTTCTACAAAATTCTATAAAGCCAACAAAGCCTTAGCAACTAAAAGAGCTTTGTGGGGTGGCGCATTGGCAGCAATAGGCAGCGCAGGATATTATGGAGCTTATGTATTCATTATTGTCAGAACAGTAAATGGTAGCCTGTCGCTTGGCGACCTCACATTTCTTGCAGGCTCTTTCAATCAATTAAGGACTTTGCTCCAATCTATGCTTACAAGATTTTCAACAATTGCGGAAGGCTCCTTATATCTAAAAGACCTTTTTGATTTTTTTGAATTAAAACCGGAAATCATAAGTCCTGCCAGTCCAAGACCGTTTCCAAACCCAATACAGCAAGGCTTCCTCTTCGAAAATGTAGGATTTAAATACAAACATGCAGAAAAGTGGGCCATCAGGAATTTAAATTTTTCATTAAACGCAGGTGAAAAACTGGCGCTGGTAGGAGAAAACGGGGCGGGTAAAACTACGCTTGTAAAGCTACTTGCCCGATTGTATGATCCCACAGAAGGGAGGATTCTGCTTGATGGTTATGATATAAAAGAATATGATGTTTCGGAATTGCGATCTGGCATCGGAGTTATATTTCAGGATTTTGTGAGGTTCCAAATGACTGCAGGAAATAACATTGCTGTCGGAAGAATAGAACAAAAAGAAAATACCTCAAGAATTGAACATGCTGCTTCTAAAAGCCTTGCTGATTCCGTTATTCTCAAACTACCTAAAGGTTATGAACAAATCATAGGGCGCCGTTTCGCAGAGGGCGTGGATCTTTCAGGTGGAGAATGGCAAAAAATTGCTCTTGGCAGAGCTTACATGAGAGACGCCCAGGTACTCATCCTTGATGAGCCAACAGCAGCGCTGGATGCAAGAGCAGAACACGAAGTTTTTGTCAGATTTTCGGAACTGACCAAAGGTAAAACAGCTGTCCTGATAAGTCATCGGTTCTCTACAGTGCGAATGGCAGACAGAATACTGGTGATAGAAAACGGCCAGTTTGTGGAAATCGGCTCTCATGAAGAACTTCTCAAAAAAGAAGGCAGGTACGCAGAGCTATTTAATCTTCAGGCCAGAGGATATTTGTAATAAAGTTGAATGGTAAAAGCTTAAAGTTGAAAGTATTTGTCTTATATTTTCCACTGTTTTGATCTTTTATCAAAGAGCACTTCTAAAGTTTCAACATGAACAGATAAAAATATGAAGATGGATTATTATGACTGCATTATAGTAGGAGGAAGCTACTCTGGTCTTTCTGCTGCTATGGCCTTAGGAAGATCTTTAAGAAATGTACTTATTATAGATGATGGCAAACCATGTAATGCGACAACACCACATTCTCATAACTTCATTACGCATGATGGTAAAAAACCTGCAGAAATCGCGGCAATTGCAAAGCAGCAGGTAGAGCAATATAAAACCGTAAAATTCTACACAGGTTTTGCTCTAAGAGGCAATAAACAGGATGATGGATTTCAAATAGAAACCAAAGCAGGAGATATTTTCAAAAGTAAAAAACTAATATTTGCCACAGGAATCAGAGACATAATACCTGCAATACCGGGATTTTCTGCATGCTGGGGTATTTCTGTTATCCATTGTCCTTATTGCCATGGATATGAATTCCGGGGAAATAAAACAGCCATAATGTCTAATGGAGATATCGCTTTTCATTTCTCTCAACTGATATTCAATCTTACAAAAGACCTGACTTTAATAACCAATGGCAAATCTGAACTAACAGCCGAGCAAACAGAAAAACTTAAGAAAAAAAACATATCAGTTATTGAAAAAGAACTTGATGAAGTGAAGCACAAGGAAGGATACCTTGAAGAAGTAATCTTTACTGATGGGTCTAAAATTCCTCTGAAAGCACTGTACGCAAAGCTTCCTTTTGAACATCATTGTGATATACCTGTTTCCCTCGGATGTGAATTTACAGAGCATGGCTTTATTAAAACTGATAATATGCAAAAGACAACGATACCTGGCGTCTTTGCCTGCGGGGACAATAGCAGTTTTATGCGTTCGGTCGCTAATGCCGTTGCTACCGGAAACATAGCTGGAGCCGCTGTAAATAGGGAGCTTTGTGAAATGGAGTTTTGAAGCGGAAAGCGAAAAGCTAAAGAGACTGAAGCAAGAGTTTGAGCAACAGCAACAGAATATTTTAGCACAGTCTTGCAGTTGCTCAAACTGTTGCTATAAAAAAAAGGCCCTCCTGGAGGGCCTTTTTATAAACACTTAGTGTATTACGAAAATATAAGGTGCAAGATTAATTTTAAGGGTTAAAAGACAAGAAAGTCTGCACACTCTGCTTTTAACTCTTCTTTTGTTTTCGGCAATTCCGCTGTGATTGCAGTAGCGAGTTTTCTTACCAGTACTCCTACAATTGCTTTTCTGAAACCTAGTTTTTCCGCAATCTCAATGCATGCAGAAATTTCATTTTCATTATCGCTTCCTTCTACTATTGCCATTTCAACTAAATCATAAACTCTGTCAAATCTTTCAGAATCCGTTTTAGGAACTTTGAATTTGATGGGCTTATCTGATTTAATTATTGTCTTTAATTTATCATTACTTAATCCATTTCTCTTTCCGATCTCGAAAATTAATCTCTTCTCTGTCATCGAAAAATTACCATCTGATTTAGCAATTGCCACAAGGTTGTTTATGTGACTTTTAACTCCCTTTGTCTTTTTGCTTTCAAAAATATCCAATGTGAGTTCCATATTTTTTACAATTTTTATCTAAGACAAATGTAATAGCTTGGTAATGAAAAATGCAATATATCGGCTCAAAAAATAAGACAAAATCCAGAAAAAAGGTCAATATTCTTCCAAATTTAACACTTATATTAAGAAAAGTACAATTTTAGATGTTTAACCAATAATTAGAAAAATACAAATTTTAAACGGCAATTTAAAAATTAAACAAATATTAAAAACTATTACTGAATAAATACAATTGTCTTTTCAGTGTGCATTAATTGTGAAAAGAAACTCCGCCATTCAGCATCAATAATGATTCAATCAAATAGATATGCACCCTTTTGTATTTTTTCAACACTAAGTGTTTTTATGATTATTATAGAAATCTGTTTTCTGGAAACCAGCTTTGGTATTAGCTATTAGTTCTCTAACAAAAGTATGATTCAATGCTGATTGATATTGACTACTATGGAGCTCAATCATAAAAAAGGCCTGTCCTAAATTAAAGACAGACCTTTTTCCAAACTAAAAAAATAAAAATTTATGTTATTGGCTTTCTTTTGAATTAAGCTTAATCCCTGCCCAATAAGAAATTGCAGTAATGCCCAAAGCTATAAGCGGCAAAACAAAGGGCGTTTGAGTTGCCAGATGCACCCAAACAGCTCCAATAAGCACAAAGCTGGTACCGGCATAGGCCCAATCCTTTGCGCGATTCCATACAGGCACTATAAATGCAATTGCAGCTAGCAACTTTGCCGTTCCCAATATCATAATAAAAGACACAGGAAAGCCGATCTGGCTGAAGTTTTCCACAAGCTCCGGATTTTTGGTTAAATACAAAAAGCTGCTGAATGCAAACATGAATGCCAATAACACAGAGGTTACCCAATAAATAATCTTCTCTTTTTTCATTGTAACTATTCTTTGATGATTGAACTCAAAATTACTTTAGAATGCTATACATTTGTAATCAGTTACTAAATGTATACCGGTTACAAAAAGTATATCGAATGGAAATACCCCACACAAAGGAGACTTGCGCAGGTAGCAGAAGAGCTATTCAGGACACACTTGAGGTAATTAATGGAAAATGGAAGTTGCTGATTTTAGTGACTTTACTTGAAAAGCCTTTACGCTTTAAAGAATTAGTCCGGGAGATTGGCGTAACCCCAAGAATGCTTTCAAAGGAGCTTCAGGACATGGAAATGAATAAGCTTATAAGCAGAACCGTTTACCAAACCAAACCCATAGCTGTTGAATATGCTATTACTGAGCATGGAAAAACCTTAAACAGGGTTTTGGAAGAAATGAAGAACTGGGGAATGTCTCACAGGAATAAGATAATGAAGGAAGAATAAGGATAACCAGCAACAGTTTGAGCAAGAGCAACACATGTTCTTCGAACGTATCTTGGCCTTGCTCAAATTGTTGATCTTTTAGAACGATCTTATAAATATTCGCCCGTTAATCTTCACTACAACGAATTACCTCTCCTTTATCCAAACCTCATGTTCTTCAAAGGCATTATCCTTTATTAATTTTTGAAGCTCTTTTCTGGTTGGCTTCATTTGATACGAAGTAATTTCACCGCTATCATTTTTTACAATTGCTTTTTCCTGAACCGGCAGCAACTTAAATAAACTGTCATGAGGCATAATCATGCTAATAGATAATCTATCCTTCTCCAGATCAAGTCTCTGAACTTTCCAGTTATTCTCTCCATACTTATAATTTAAAAAATAGGAGCCTTTTAAAGACCGGCAAAGCTGACTTTCGGAAATTTTAAAAACCGTATCTATTGCCTGATATCGCGTGTAAATGGAATCGCCTGAAATCTTTAAAACTTTCAGATTTTGACTTTCAAAATAAGCTTTCAGTTCTTCATCATTATTTTTGTCACCTGTAAAGGTGCTGTCCACATCTTCTCTTGCAAAAAGAAAATCATGAGTTTCACTTTTTACAATTTTATCCTCATAAATAACCAATTGCGCTCCTCCTTCACCATTATAAGTGCCTCTGTATTTTTTATTAAATCCGCTTTCATTCTTACTTTCCCCTGGCTGAGGTTCTATAAAATCAACAGATAAAGATTTTTCATCACATCCCATTACAGCTACTGCAACCAGGAATAAAAATAGTTTTTTCATTTTCTAATGGATAAAAGTTCTGCATATAACGTTCAATTGAACGTTATTTATTTCAAAGCAAACTCTATTTATTTTTCACTGGAATCGCATCATAACAGGTGTTACCAGCGACCTTTTTAATGTTTACATCTACAGGATCATATGTTTTTACCTTCACCAGATTAACATCAATGGAAGATGATGCAGATTTAATATTCACATCAATTGTACCATCTGCATTGGCTTTGATTAAACGATAGTTCGGATCATAAACAACATTAGCAGAATTTTCTGCATGGGCATTTGGGATAATATCAATTTGCTTAACAACAATAATCACAAGACAAATAGCAATGATGGTCAGGATAGTTTTTGTGTAAAGGTCGGTTTGCATAGGATATGTAGGTTAAAAATCAATTTATGAAATATGGCAAAATTTTTAAAAAGATACCAAGATCCTTGCCCCTTTTAAAACCCCCGATGTACTTCTTAAAATACAAGATTGTGTCATTGCTGAATGTTAATTCCACTTATAAATCTTCCTGCCTAACCAATAAAAGGCAATTCCCTCAACCAACAATATCCATGATGGCAATAAAATATCCTTTATTCCTGCGCCTTCTATAAAGATGCTCCTGAATGCGTCTGCCAACATGGTTAGCGGTAAAATTTTTATTACCGGGATAAGCCATTCAGGAAAGTTATGGTAGCTGAAAAATATCCCTGATAAAATCATCATCGGCAAGGTTACAGCGTTGATAATTCCATTTGCAACTTCAGTATTAGCCGTTTTGCTGGAAACCAGAATGGCTAATCCGGAAAAGGAGATGACACCGCAAAGGAAAACTATTGCAAGCGCTATTAAGCTACCACTGATCTGTACTCTGAAGAAAATCCATGCGAACAGAAACAGAAAAACAGCTTCAGCAATGGTAATAAAGATTCTGGCGCTGAACTGTGAGAGAAAGAAATATGACTTTTTCATTGGCGTTGCAATCATTCTTCTCAATAACTTTTTAATTCGATAGTTGATAAGCGTCCAGCTAATGCCCCAGATACAAGAGTTAAGAATGCCCAGAGCAATAAGGCCTGGTATCAGGAAATCGATGTAACGTGTACCAAGTGAAGTAAGCGGTTGTACAACTATCTTCTTTGTCACTTTATTGTCACGGCGAAATTCTCTCTCTAATACCAGGTAAGTGTTTTGTGCTTCTGTGTTTGTGGGATCTAGAAAAAATGTAATTCTGTCTGAAGAAGGCAGGAAATACAATTGTATTTCACCTCTTTTAATACCAAGCTCCGCCTGGGTTTTTGTGCCATAAATAAACGTAAAACGGGAAGGCATACCTATGTCTCCACCTAGCACCTTTTCAAAAGAAGCACTATCTGCACTTCCCAGGATCATGACCTTTCTTTTTATTTCTTTATTACTAAATGCAATACCCAAAACGCCGGCCATGATGATCGGAAAACCTATGGCCCAGAAAAGGATAGCCGGTTCTCTGTAAAAAGAGCGGAATTGTAAAAATACAAGCTGTAGAAATGAATTACTCATTAAGCGCCTTTCCGGTTAATGATATAAAAAGATCTTCCAATGTTACTTTTCTGCTTTCGAGTTCGAGCAACTTCAGATTTTCTTTGGCTATCAAAGCAAGAAAATGAGGCAAGGTATTAGTAATGTCACTTACAACCAGCTTGCCCTTCGTGCCTCTTTTCTCCCAGAAAACTTTTCTGACAGAGGGTAAAGATTTCAAGCTTTCCCCAAATGGTTTGTTTACCAGAAACTGAATGATTTCCCCTTCGCCATAGCTTTTAATCAGTTGCGGCAATGTACCTTCAGCCAGAAAACTTCCCTTGTTCATGATAATGATTCTGTCGCAAAGATATTCAGCTTCTTCCATATAATGAGTAGTGAGAATCATTGCTGTTTTAGAGGTGTGCTTCAACTTTTCCAGCAAATTCCATATCTCTCTTCTAGCATTAGGATCCAGGCCGGTAGTAGGTTCATCCAGCAGAAGCACTTTAGGATTGTTCAATAGCGCAATCCCAAGTGCCAGTTTCTGTCTTTGTCCACCGGAAAGATGATTTACATAAGTTTTTCTCTTTGCTTCTAACCCGACGATCTCCAGGATTTCCTGAGAGCGGGATTTTGGAAGGCCATAAAAGCTTGAAAAAAGATTTAAAGTTTCTTCAACAGAATTGTGGTCTACAAAGTGAGTTTCCTGTAAAGAAATACCCATAATTCTGTGAAGCTCCTCTGCATTCCCATCCCAGGACTTTCCCTGAATAAGAATTTCTCCGCTATCCTGTTTTTGGATACCTTCGATCATTTCTATGAGGGTTGTTTTACCCGCTCCATTCGGACCAAGCAGAGCTAGGTATTGACCTGCTTTGACCTTAAAGGAAACGTCATTAACGGCGACGAGACTTTTAAAAGTCTTTTTCACCTTTTTTACCTCTATTAATATTTCTTTATCCAATAGAAAAACTTAGTAGAAATTAATGCCAGCCCCCTAAAATAAGGCCCATAAGAGTAAAGCCGGCCAAGTGATACCCTATATCTATTAAAAATAATTGTCTCGGCTTTCCTTCATAAAGGTAGGTTGTACTCATCGCTGTTCCTACCAAACCAGCTCCTGCTATGAGGCCAAGAAAAACTCCTTTTCCCGGAGTATTGGTTGCGCTTAGCTCAACTATATAGTCCAGAAAAATTGCAGCAAATAATAGTAATACAAATGTGCCTGCTGTCATACGCGTATACTTTTTCTCACTTTCTTTAGGAATCCGAACGTTTCTGAACCAGGCAGCTTCAAAAAGCCCTGGAGAATACCAGACTGCACCAAGGATAAAATACATCGCGGCAGCTGTAATAATCGCCCAATAATTCATCTGAGAAAAAGCTGTTTCCATTTTGTCTGCTTTAGCAATCTTCGCAAGTAATTACCAACTCGGCAATTGAGGACTGCATTAAGGCATTACGGTTAAAAGATTTCCCGAAAACTCTTTTCAGATCTTTTTCCTCAGGCCTTGCTGCCACACCTTCCCTTGCAAAATAGATTAACTTATTTTCGGATAAAATGATTAGAGAATCTGAAATCTCGGAAAAAGACTGTCCTACATGGTATCCACTTTTTGACTTAATATCAGGACTATTTGTTTTTATTAAATTAATAACACCTACGCTCCCTGAGGTTTCCGCAATGATCCAGTGTTTGTCAGTAAGGGAGATTTTAAGAGCAGGTGACTGGTCCCAAAGCAAATATTTTTCTGCAAGGGTATACATTGCCTGCACACTGTCCAGCTTTTGCCCTAGAATTATTTTGCCGATACCTGCAGTGGTAATCATTGAATCAGTAAGCGGAAGATCAGGGGTGCCGGAAGGTTTTTTCCAGGGGGTTTTAACTATTATGGAATCTCCAGCTGGTTTTTCCAGCTTTGCTTCCTTGACAGAGTTCTGGCAGGAAAAGATAATTACAGAAAGAAGAGCGCAAACAACAACGCTTTTGTTCATATTCAAGGTTTTAAAATTGATTTTTTTCCGTTTTAAAAATAACGAAGCCTAAAGGATATTTAAGTATTAATCTGAATAAATTAAGATTTGTGGGAAAATGTAGCAAAATCATTCTTTTTAAGAGAGAATTACTTAAACCAAAGTATTCCTGCTTCATTTTGGCAAAAAACAACTAAAAAAAGTTTTTAATTAGAAAAGTTAATTTCCCGGTAGATTTGCCTCTCCCCATTTCTCCATTCTGTTTAATATATCTTCAAGGGACTGGCCACGCTCTGTTAATTCATATTCTACTTTTGGAGGCACTTCCTGATGAACAATACGATTGACCAATCCATCACTTTCTAGTTCTTTCAGCTTTGCAATAAGCATTCTTTCAGAAACGCCGATCAGTCTTTTTTTCAATTCATTGTATCGAAGCTTCTTTTCATTCAGAAGGTAAACAAGGATGTTAATTTTCCACCTCCCTCCGATTAAAGACAAAATATGAGAAATACCGCAATGCTCTTTCCAGTATTTTTCATTGATGCTATTGGTAGAATGTTCCTTTCTTGAACTCATACTTACTTTTTTGTTAGTACCATACAATTTCGTATGTACTTCCTTCACTGTAAAGAAATCAAAATATTTGCAAAGTAAGATTTAAAAAAGAATAAAAATGGAAACAATCAAGACAGTATTTTACTGGGTAAGTTATGCTTATTATCTGTATGTGTTTGGGTACGCATCACTTTTCAAGGTATTTCAAAAAAAATCTATGATGGACAGTATGCTGTCACTCGGGTTTAATAAAACCTGGACCATTCTTATTGGTATTGCTGAACTGATTGGGGTAATTTTAATTGTAGCGGGACTAATTAAACCGCAGTTGAGAAACATGGGAATTCTATTACTGATTCCTTTTTCGGTCGGGGCATTTACAGCACATATGGCACATCAGGAATATCAACATTACTATAATTCATTGATAGTTTGTATTCTAACTGTTGTCATGCTGGTATTGGATAATAATTTTAAGATTCAGTTGTAATGAAGCTAAATGCTTGTGCCTTGATCTTGGCATAGGTTAAAATTAAGATCTACTGAAACATTGAATAAAGACTATTTCTTAACTTGAACAATTGATACACTAATCCTAAATTTATCCAACAGGTTAAAAATCTTTTATTGAGGTAATGGAAAAAGAAAAACCTGAATTCTGGGAAGCCAACTTTATTGAAAGGAAGGAAATGTGGGGCTTTGAGCCATCGAATGCTGCAATCATAACAAAGGACTTTTTTGTTAAAAATTCTGTAAAGAACATCCTCATTCCGGGAATTGGCTATGGAAGAAATGCACAGATTTTCAGAGAAAACGGAATATCTGTAACAGGGATTGAAATATCAAAAACAGCAATAGCAATGGCAGAGAAGCATTATGGAGATATGAAAATTTATCATGGCTCTGTAACAGATATGCCATTTGATAATAATCAGTATGATGGAATCTTTTGTTATGCCCTGATCCATCTTTTGGATCGCGATGAAAGAGAGAAATTAATCCGAGACTGCTATAATCAGTTGGAAGATAACGGCTACATGGTTTTTACCACTATCTCGAAAGAAGCATCAACTTACGGTACCGGCAAAATGATCGGCAAGGACAGGTATGAAATGTTTGGTGGAATTAAAATGTATTTTTATGATAGAGAATCCATTACCACTGAATTTAGCACAGCAGGCCTGTTTGAAATCTCAGAAATTAATGAGAATTACCCTTTCTATTTAATTAAATGCAGAAAAAGCTGACGTCTTAAATTACTTAAAATAAAGCCAAGCTTATTAATATTCATACCAATAAAAAAGGCTAACCATATCTCTTTTGGTCAGCCTCTTTTAACTTTCAGCTTATAACTTATTACTTCTTAGGTACCAGCGTCACTGCTCTCAGCATTCCATGCTCTTCACCTTCAAATGAAAGCTTCTCTTCACTGATATCTTTAATTTGCTTTTCAACAGTTTTGCCACCTTCATTATAATGCAGAGTAATGGTATTGCCATTTATTTCCCAGGTTCCATCCTGAGTTTGCCCTGCTTCTGTATATTCAAATTTACCGTCATTGGTAAATGAATAATAAACACCACCGATCGCATCCGGCGAAATTGTTGTTCCGCCAAGTACCAGTTCTGTTGCCTTCCAGTCTTTGGCAATCATATCCTTTTTTTCTTTAGCACATGCCGTTATAAGTATAGTAAGTACAATCAGAGCAGCGAATCTTTTTAAAAGCGTGGTTTTCATGATGATTTTTTAGTCAATAAGATGTTAATTTGCAGATCAATAAAAATTCTGTTTAAATCTACAGAAATTTTTATGCAAATGTAATAAAGCTTTTTAAACAGGAAAAGCTATTGGAGTATCCTGCCAAAATGAGATACAACTAAACTTTTCTTTGGCAAATTGCTTTGAGGTGTTTTACTATAACTTTTCAATATCCGATGGAAGTTCGTTTTCCAGTATACTTTAAGTTTACAACAATTCTTTTTGGGCTGATCCTATTGGTGTATGTCCTTATGGAGGCACAGAATATTTTAATCTTACTTGCTCTGGCCGGACTCATTTCTCTCTTGTTGCTTCCTCTGGTGCGAAAACTTGAAAGGAAAATGTCATCATCTCTGGCAATCCTTATTGGTCTTGTTCTGATTATTCTCGTACTTAGTCTGGTAAGCATTTTCGTGTATTCCCAATTGGTAGACTTGATGGAATCTCTTCCGGATATTACTCAGAGGCTTACCAAAATTTTGGAACGAGGGAATCCATTCTTTGAAAAATACCTTGGAGTAGAAAGAGGACAGACTATAAATTATTTAAAAGAAGAGCTTATCAATTTACTTCATCAAAGTACAGCGATATTTTCAACAACCCTTTCTGTTACCACAGGGATATTCACTGCGGTTGGTCTTGTACCTGTTTTTATATTTTTCATGCTATACTACAGATCATTTTTCAAGGAATTCTTGCTTCTTTTATTTAAAGCAGAAAGCCATACAGATGTATTAAAGACAATTGAAAAAATAGAAAGGGTAGCACAGTCGTATCTTTCCGGATTACTTATTGTCATTTCAATAATTTCTATTCTCAATGTCATTGGCCTCTATATAGTAGGGGTGAAATATGCAATTTTCTTCGGTGTATTTGCCGGAATGTTGAATATAATACCATATATCGGAGTTTTCTTAGGCTCCACTCTTCCTATAGTATATACCGCACTCAAAGGAGGTTCCTTGATTCAGTGCATAGGTGCGGGAGCTGCCTTATGGGTTGTTCAATTACTTGAATCAAATTTTATTACACCAAATATTGTAGGAGGTAAAGTAAGTCTCAACCCGTTTGCTTCTATACTTGCGCTATTGATAGGCGGTGCGATTTGGGGGCCACTGGGTATGATTCTCTTTGTCCCCTTCACTGCAATCCTTAAGGTTATCTTTGATGCCATTGATCCGCTAAAGCCTTATGGGTTTATCCTTGGAGAGCCTCCAACTGCAAAGGAAGATGACAAAGAGCCCTTCTTTAAAAGAGTATGGCCGTTTAAAAAGAAAAAGTAGTATTGGTTTTTTAGTGATTAAAAAGAACTGAGCCTATTAATATTAATTGATGCCATCGCTTAAAGCGATGGCGTCAATCCGGTCGTTTACTTTGACCCATTCCATTGCCTTCAAAAATGGGGATTTAGGATAAAGTCTTTAGTGAATATTCTACTCAATATTCTGAAGAATATCTCATTAAAAATGCCAATGGATTAATTATAATTTTTCTTCAAAAGTTTACACAAGATTTTTCTCTGTTAAAAAAGCACTCTTAAGCCCCTGTATTTCAGTGGAAGTATAAGAGGTGCTTAACAATTTTTAATTCTTTATAGTTCTTCAAGTACAGCTTCTCTCAGAGTTTGAATCTAAAAGCCTTTACTTATGAGAAGAATCCTACAACAACAAAAAGACTTTGTCTTTTTATATTTTATTATTTCGGTTGCGTGTCTTTCCTGCAGTTTAGCAGAGCGGGAGTCAGAAGAAAGGTGTAAGGGAAACATAGGAGTAGCAAAAGAAGATCACTCAGATAAAGATTTTCAACACCTTATAAAGTTTGTCAACAACAACACTTCACATTCATCTACTGACTTTCACAATATTCGTCAGAGGGGCGTTCTCAAAGCCATAACCGGGCTTGGCAGAACAAGCTATCATCTAAACAACAAAGGTGTACCTGGCGGATTTGAATACGAGATGTTACAAGCATTGGCAAAACATCTTAACATTAAACTAGAAATTGTAGTTGCTGAAAGTGTAGAATCTATGTATGATATGCTTAAAAGAGGAGAAGCTGACCTTATCGCATATCATTTGGTCCCTAGTAGAGAGAGAGAGAATGACGTAAATTATACCATTCCTTATACCCACATGAGGCAAGTGATTGTGCAGAGAAGTTCCTCTTCTCTTCTAAAGTCCCCTTCAGATCTGGCCGGTAAGACCGTTCATATCCCCAAAGGATCTTCATTTAAAACAAGGTTAAAACATCTTGGAGAAGAAATAGGAGAAGACATTCATATTCAGGAAAGAACTAAACTCGTCGAAGAAGAAGATTTAATCTTGCAGGTCGCCAGAGGAAAAATTGATTATACAGTTGCGGAGGAAAATATTGCTCGACTAACCAAGGCTTATTATCCCAATCTTAATATTCAATTGGCGATAAGCTACCCTCAGAAAATTTCCTGGGCAGTAGGGGAAAACGCTCCTGAATTGTTAACTGAAATTAATGCATGGATGACTAAATATGTGGAAGGAAAAAATTTTTCGAAGACATACAACAAATATTTTTGTCCAGGGCAGTATGGACATGTGCAATGCAGCAGGAGCAATGGAAAAAAGATATCACAGTATGATTGCCTGATAAAAAAATCAGCGAAGGAAATCGGATGGGACTGGCGACTATTAGCTGCTCTTGTTTATCATGAATCCAATTTTAATCCACTTGCAAAATCCTGGGTAGGAGCCTGCGGTTTAATGCAGCTGATGCCATCTACAGGAGCCCTCTTCGGTCTTGAAAATCCAGAAGATCCGTATGAAAATATGAAAGCCGGTATAAAATATCTTAAATGGCTCGATAAGTACTGGAAGGAAAAAGTTCCTAACCAGGATGAGCGGCTTAAGTTTGTACTGGCATCATACAATGCTGGTCAGGAGCATGTAGCAGATGCACAGAGACTGGCAATAAAGTATGAAAAAGACCCATTAATTTGGGATGATAACGTAGCATACTTCCTGCTTCAGAAGGCTCAGGTAGAGTATTACTCCGATCCAGTTGTAAAATTCGGATACTGCAGAGGTTCAGAAACATTTAAATATGTGAGCAATATCATAAGCAAGTTTCAATATTACAAACAGCTAATACCCGACGAGATTATTTAAAGTGTTGATTTTTATAAAGTATGGAACATGTTCATCCATTTGTGGTTCATTTCCCATTGGCATTGCTCATTACAGCGAGCTTTATGGGGTTGGTTGGTATATTTTACAGAAGAGGGTTATTTAAAGAGATAGTTTTATGGCAATGTATTGTCTCTTTATTCTTCCTTTTTCTTGCGATTATAAGTGGTTATAGTGATGAAGAAAGAATCATCCGCTCATTACCGGTAGATGAGCTGCTGGCTGTGCATAAGAAAAATTCTTACATTATTACTGTCTTGTTTCTTCTTCTCACTTCATGGCTGATATTAAGAAAGAGAGTGATGAAAACTGTTGAATATGCTTCATGGGTTGTATTTCTAACTATCGGAGGCGTTTCAGTTATTTATCAGGCAGTACTTGGAAGTAAACTAGTTTACCGCGAGGGGGTTGGAGTGAAGCCTATGGAAGTTGCAAAAGCAAAAGCTGCCGAGAAGTTGAAACAGGAAGCAAATATTAATTATTGAAAGATGTGATAAAAACAATGTAAAACTTTTAGACGCCATGCGTGGTGTCTAAAAGTTTTGATAATGAACGAATCCGGAATTATTCGATACTAAAGAATGATTAACGTTTATTATGATTGATAAAAATAAATGTTGTGCTAAAGGATAGGAGATGCCATGCATGGCGTCTCTAATGGAATACCTGACATGACAATATCTGACATTCTTTGGGTTCTCCAAAATAACAACTGAGCTGTTTTTATAATCAAACAAGAATGAAATTCCAGGGTTAGAAATAATCAGGGAATTTTTTATGAAAATACTAAACAGCTTGAGTATAAGAAATAAGCTCCTTTTGCTCATTGGAGTATTACTCATCCCTCTTCTATACTTTAGCACAATCAACCTCATCAACCAGCTGAATGATCAAAAAAGGCTAACCGCAGTTTTTGATAAAATCCAAAAGACTGAGCTTACATCCAGCCTTATAAATACTATTCAGAATGAAAGGATACTTAGTCAGGCGTACCTGGGCAGTAGGGGAAAGCAATTTGAAAGCGAGCTTATAAAGGCCAGAAAGGGAACAGATAAAGAAGTAATAATTTTTAGACGGTTTTTAAATGAGTCTGATGAAGAAATTTCACATGGCTTTTACCTTATGGAAAGGCTTGATGAGTATCGGAGTGAAATTGACCACCTCCAAGTAGATTCCTTATCTAACAAAATCTTGTATAGCGATATTATTTACCATTTGCTTGATGATATTGAACATACAGCTTTTGTAATCAAAGAGCCTGAACTCCAAAACGAAGTTTATGCATTTCTTTACCTTCTTAATGCAAAAGAATCTTTAGGTCAATTAAGGACAATTGTGATGAGAGGTATAACGTCGGAAATTTTTTCTGTTAAAGATTACGGAGCTTTCTGTATCCAGAAAGCTTCTTTCGAAAGAGAAATTCAGAACTTCTTAACAGAATCGTCTAAGAATGTATATAATTATTATTCTCAGGTTATTAAAGACGAGGCTTTTAAGGATGTCTGGAGTACAATGGCTCTGATATATGAGCAAGCCTCTATTGATTATACCATAACGTCTCCCGAAACATGGTTTGAGAAAACAACAATTTGCATGGACAAGCTAAATAATGTTGCCATGTATGATATAAACCTCCTCAAAGAAGAGATGGGAGACCTACTTCTTACCGGGCGGAGGAAAATGCTTGTCTTTACAGGATCTGTCTCACTATTGGTTTTAATATCTGTATTCCTTGCTATTTATTTTACCAGAAATATTTCCATGTCTCTTATAAAATTAAAAGATGCTTCTGAGCAGATTTCTAATGGTGATACCAATGTTGTGCTTAAGATAAAATCCAATGATGAGATCGGAGCACTTGCCAAATCTTTTACATTAATGAGTGAAACAATGAAGCGCCAGGCCAATGTTGCTTCGGAAATCGGAAAGGAAAATTATGATGTTAATATCGAGGTAAAGAGTGAACATGACCTTCTCGGCAATTCATTAAAAAAAATGAACAATAACCTCCGCAATTTCTCCAAAAGAGAAAAAAGGAGAACCTGGGAACTAGACTTTGACAGAGAGCTTAACGACCTCATGCGTGGTCAGAGAAGTATTGATTTACTACTTAAAAAAATTATTGGCTTTATCTCTGAAAAATTAAACCTGCAAATAGGTCTGATATATATATTATCTGAATCCGAAACATTAAACGTGAAGGCCACTTGGGGTATAGATATTGAAAAAGTCAGGGATAAAGAATTTTCATTTGAAGATTCCAGGCCTGGTCTTGCACTGAAGTATGAGAGGGTGATAAAGTTAAAAGATGTACCGGAATCTTATTTTAAGGTTTATTCTGGGTTAATAAATGGGATACCGTCCAACATTATCTGGGTGCCACTGCTCTTTGAAGAGTTTAAAATCGGGGTTTTTGAACTTGCTTCCAATGAAGAAATATCGAAGGAGGACATTGATTTTTTTATGGCAGAATGCGGAAAGATTTCAATGGTACTCATAGGCTTAAGAGCAGTAGATCGAACGAACGAGTTACTTTCAGAATCACAGAACCAGGCTGAAATATTATCCGTTCAGCAGGAAACACTAAAGGAAGTTTATGAGGAATTACTTTTGCAGAAAAATAAACTGCAGGCTTCAGAAGAAGAACTAAAATCCAGTCAGGAGGAGCTTCAGGAGAAAAATGTGGAGCTCGAGGAAAAGGCTAGTCAGTTGGAGGAGCAGTATGAGGAGTCAAGAGTAAAGAACATCCAGCTGGAGAATGCCAGAAAATCAATTGAAAATAATCTGCTTCAACTAGAGGTTACATCCCGATATAAATCAGAGTTTCTGGCTAATATGTCTCATGAATTAAGAACCCCTTTGAACAGTATTTTGATTCTCTCAAAGTTGTTATTAGATAGCAAGGATGGTATTCCGGATAAGCATAAAGAATATGTTAAAATTATAAATCACTCGGGAGCAGACCTTTTAAGGCTTATAAACGATGTACTTGATCTTTCAAAAATTGAATCTGGAAAGATTGACACAGAAATGGATTATACCTCTTTGGATGATTTGCTGATGAAAGAACAATTCGGACATGTTGCCAAGGAAAGAAATATTGAATTTACAACGTCTATAGCAGCCGAACTTCCAGAGAAAATTTATACTGATAAATTCAGAGTCAAGCAAATTCTAAAAAACCTCCTTTCGAATGCTTTTAAATTCACACCATCCGGAGGCAAAGTCTCTACAAATGTTTATTATGCTGATGATAAGACAGCATTTAAGATTGATAGCTTAAAATCTTCAAATAAGGTAATCGCATTTTCAGTAGCAGATAGTGGGATCGGCATTTCTGAAAAAAAGCAAAAACTTATTTTTGATGCTTTTCAGCAGGAAGACCCATCAACCACAAGAAAATTCGGGGGTACCGGCCTGGGACTCTCTATCAGTAAAGAGCTGGCAACATTGTTAGGAGGGGAAATACATCTTAAAAGTGAAAAAGATAAAGGAAGTATTTTTACCCTGTATCTTCCAGAGTTATCAGAAGAGCGTGGGCTTTCTAAAACTACAGTTTCAGAAGCGGTCCAAAATGACAATCAGAAAAAGGAACAGCAGGAAAATAAGAAGATACAACGCAATGAACCTGTTTTGTTGATTATTGAAGACGATGTCAATTTTTCTAAAGTCATATCAAACATTGCAGAATCCAAGGGATACAAGACCTTTGTTGCCCATACTGGCTATGATGCCATAAAAAAATCCCTTGAAGAAACTCCGGGTGCTATAATACTAGATATTGGCCTGCCTGATATCAGCGGATGGGAAGTACTTGAAAAGATTCGAAACCATGATATTCTAAAAGATGTACCTGTTCATATTCTCTCAGGAGATAAAGATGCAGATATTGTTAAAAATTTTTCAAATGTGTGGTTTGAACAAAAACCTGTTGGTAAAGAGGCTCTTGAAAAGACCTTTTTTGAGATAGAAAGATATAACAACAATGCCCTTAAGCAGATTCTTATCATTGAAAGCGCGAATGATTTGGAAGAGAAAATTAAGAGTCTTATGAAGCCGGATTCTGTAAAGATCCTACACTCAAAAGCACAGGAAGAGTCAGAGAAATTATTGTTATCAAAAAAATTTGATTGCATAATTATAGAGTTCCATCTTTCTGACAATGATTTCCAGTTATTGCAAACGGTAAAGAGAGCTGAAAAAAACTATAACACTCCGGTAATTATTTATACTGAAGAAGATTTTTCAGAAGAAGATGAAAGGAGGATAAAAAAGTTTACTGAGTCAATCATTATAAAAGCACCTCAGTCAGGAGACAGACTTGCAGATGAAGTAAATCTCTTTTTATATCATATAAAAGGAAGCCGATCAAAGGAAAATTCTGTTAAGGGAAAATTTATTAATTCAGATAATGCATTGAAGAACAAAAAAGTTTTGATAGCTGACGATGATATCCGGAATGTCTACGCTTTGCATAATGTTCTTGAATCTGAAGGGGCAAAGGTTATTTCTGCCAGTGATGGTAAAGAAGCACTCCAGCAATTGACTGAACATAAAGACATTGATTTGGTTCTTATGGATATCATGATGCCTGAAATGGATGGATATGAAGCAATGAGGCGAATAAGGGAAATGAATGAATATAAGAATATTCCTATTATAGCGCTAACCGCCAAAGCCATGAAGGGCGACAAGGAGAAATGCATAAATGCCGGTGCTTCTGACTATGTGAGCAAACCAATGGATGTTGAAAGATTATTATCTCTTATGCGTGTGTGGTTGTATGAAGGCAGGAAAAAGTAATATAGTATTAGAAGATGATCAAATAGAAGATTTGTTTGTTTCTGTAAAACAGAGATACGGATATGATTTTACAGGATATGCTGAAGCTTCTATAAAACGCAGGGTTCAAAAGTTTATAGACACTGCCGAAATGCAATCAGCAGATGCTCTTAGGAATCGTTTATTGGGCGATGCAGCTTTTTTCAATTTTTTTTTGGATGAGATTTCCGTAAATGTAACGGAGATGTTCCGTGACCCTTTATTTTTTGCAAGTCTTAAAAAAAATGCCTTCCCCCTGTTAAAAACCTATCCTTTTATAAAAATCTGGGATGCAGGCTGTGCTTCAGGAGAAGAATTATATTCTCTTGCTATTCTTCTTGATGAAGATGGGCTTTATGGAAAGTCAAGGATTTATGCAACAGATATAAGTCAGCGGGTATTGGATAAGGCAATGGATGGTATCTACCCTATTGACCTGATGAAAGAATATACAACCAATTATATTCATGCCGGAGGAAAAAAATCCTTTTCCGAATATTATACCGCAATGTATGGTAATGCCATTTTTCATAGCTGGCTGAAGAAAAATGTGATGTTTGCTGCACACAACCTGGCTGTCGATGAGTCATTCAATGAATTCAATCTCATTGTTTGCCGCAATGTACTGATATATTTTAACAGGCAGCTTCAGGAGAGAGTTATTGAATTGTTTCTTAAAAGTCTGCCGGTTTTCGGATTTCTTGCTCTGGGAAACAAAGAAACGCTTTCCTTTTCCGCCTTTAGAGATCATTTTGAAGAAATAGACAAATCACAGAAAATATACAGGAGGATAAATTAATTGGTATGATTAGAAAGATAGAAGCAATAGTGATAGGAGGTTCCTGGGGCGGAATAGATGCAGTGATAAAAATACTATCTGCGCTTCCTTCTGATTTTAAACCTACTATGGTTATAGCCCTCCACCGGCCCAAAAATATGGTTAACTCCCTTGAAGGTATGTTAAGCCGGTATTCCAAAATACCTTTTTCGGAGCCACAAGACAAGGAGGAAATCAGGTTGAATCATGTTTATCTGGCTCCTTCAAATTATCACCTGCTTATCGAAAAAGAGAGGATCTTCTCCTTGGATGTTTCTCCTCCTGTTAATTATTTCAGACCATCAATTGATGTGCTGTTTGAAAGCGCAACTCAGGTCTACGGAAAATTACTGACAGGAATACTTCTAACAGGTGCGAATAAAGACGGAGGCGATGGAATGAAAACTATTGCGGAAAAAGGAGGTTTTACTATTGTTCAGGACCCTTCTACCGCCGCCTCAGGGATTATGCCTTCGGCCGCGCTTAGATTGATAAAGCCTGATTTCCTTGGAAATATTCAATCGATCATAGAATTAATTTCGTCAGGGAAAGAATTTATATGGCAATAAATTCAACTCAAGAACTGAATATTCTTTTAGTAGATGACCGACCGGAAAATCTCTTCAGCCTTGAAAAGGTGCTGGAAGACGAACGCCTAAATCTAAAATTTTTTACGGCTGATTCCGGAACGGAAGCACTAAAAATTGCTCTCAAGGAGGAGCTCGCTCTCATTATGCTTGATGTGCAGATGCCCGATATGGATGGCTATGAGGTCGCTAAAATTCTTAAAGAAAGCAGTAAAACCAGAAATATCCCGGTCATTTTTGTCACTGCTATCAACTATGAAACTTCATATGTGGTCAAAGGATATGAGTTTGGGGCAATAGACTATCTTTTTAAACCACTAGATCCCCAGATTACAAGAGCTAAGGTGGTTTCATTCCTTCAGCTTTACAGCCAGCAAAAGGAGCTTGAATATAAAAATGATGAACTGGAGCACTTAGGTTTGCTGGTTAATTTGACTACAGACCTGATGTATATTTACGAACCTCAGAAAGAAACCTTTATCCATATCAATCCTGCTGTTGAGAGATATACAGAAAGAAGTCTTGAAGACTTGAATTCTGGCGAACATGAAAATACTATTATTGACCCTGAGTTGCTGAACATATTTAAAAATCCCTCCGGACCAAATCAGGTTATTCAAAATTATGAACAGCAACATACTAATAAAAACAACGGAAATTGCTGGATAAGCTGGTCCTTTATTCTTAACAAAGGCAAGTGGTATGCAGTAGGAAGGAACATTACAGCTAGAAAGAATTCTGAAGATAAACTTGCTTTAGCCAATGCAGAACTGGAAAAGAAAGTACAGGACAGAACAGCAGAAATTTCAAAAACCAATAAAGAGCTTAAGTATGAAGTTGATCGCAGAGCATACGCTGAAGAGCACCTGAGGATTTATAATGAAATGCTGGTAGAAAAAAATAAAGAGCTTGACAACTTCGTCTACACTGCTTCACATGATCTTAAGCTGCCTATAGCAAACCTGGAGGGGTTAATAAAGACACTAAAGGAAGAAATTGCAGAGGGTTCTGATCAGGTAGAGACTGTATTGAACATGCTTGCTCATTCTGTAACGCAGTTAAAAGAAACTGTTCAGGATCTTTTAAAAGTAATTCAGGTGCAAAAAGAGCGGATGGAAGAACCCGATAACTTTGATTGCAAGGAGGTCATTGAAGAAATTAAATTCAGCATTAAAGAACTTATAAAAGAGGCTGCAGCGAAAGTTATTACCGACATTCAAAAGTGTGATGAACTAAAACTCACTAAGTCTGACTTTAGAAGTATTATCTATAACCTCTTGTCAAATGCAATAAAATATCGCTCACCAAATAGAATTCCTGAAGTGTTGGTGAAAATGTATGAAACGGATGAACACTTTGTGATTAAAGTTTCAGACAATGGTCTGGGAATACCTGAAGATCAACAGCAAAAGCTGTTTTCAATTTTTAAAAGAGTCTATAGCCATGTAGAGGGTAGTGGCATAGGTCTATTTATAGTAAAAAAAGCAGTGGAGAGATATAACGGCTACATAACAGTTGATAGCGCAATTGACAAAGGCACTGAATTTAAGATATTTTTTAATAAGCCAAAATCTGCTCAGTAAAGAAGACTTTATCTTTAATTATCAAATTTTTAATCTGATAAATACTTTAAATATCAGTTCTGTAAAAGGGAATTTATTAAGGATTTTATACTTCTCATAATCACTTCTATTTACTATCAAAACAATC
This sequence comes from Bacteroidota bacterium, assembly GCA_023428135.1. GTDB lineage: Bacteria > Bacteroidota > Bacteroidia > Cytophagales > Cytophagaceae > Sporocytophaga. The sequence goes on from JAEYZG010000010.1 coordinate 318,803, forward strand.
ATTTGAGCTAAGCTGTTAATTTTTTATCCAACAACACTAGCTATGATAATTTCTTACCGATTATCGATCATGACTTTGGTTATGATATTTATTCAATTCTTTTTTGTTGATGCGTATTCCCAGACTGAAAATAAATATTGCATAGTTTATAAGTCCGGTCAATATTGTCCTGAAGAGGGCGCTAACCTTTCTGATAAAATAAAAAACCTAAGAAGCAATCATCAGGAATATACACTAGTACAGTTCTTTGAGCTGCCAGATGAATCAACACAGGCTCAATTAAAAAACTCAGGCACTACTCTTCTGAAGTATGTCCCGAATTTTGCCTATTGGGCTTCATTCCAAAGGGCTCTTACAGATGAAGAAATAAAAAAATTTAAAATTAGAAGTATTGAAAAAATTCTACCCGAACATAAAATAGACAATAAGCTCAACACTCAAGCGACAAAAGAAAAGCGAACCCTTATTGAAATTGAAATAACTTATTTTCAAAACGCCGACACTGTACGTCTTAAGCAATCATTGGCTAATCTTGGGGCTGAAATAGTAAAAGCATCTCCTTTGCAGAATAGCCTTATAGTAAGAATTTCAGGAGGACGGATCCAGGCATTGGCATCTACCCCTCAGATTTCCTATATCATGCCTGCCCCTCCTAAGCCGGAGCATAGCAATTTTATTTCTGTAAATCATCATAGAAACAATGTACTGCAATCGGATTTTGTTGGCCAAAGAGGCTTATCAGGAAATGGACTTACAGTTGGTATCGATGACGAAGGCTCAATAGGTATCCATCAGGATCTTAAGCCTATAAGAATTACCAATCTTTCTCCTCCTGCTCTTAATAATCACGCAACGCACGTTGCAGGGACCACTGGAGGCTCAGGTAATATAGACCCGAGGGCAAAAGGAACTGCTTTTAATGCGAACCTTGTTGCACAAAGTTTTCCAGAACTAATCAATAATGGTCCTTCATACTACAAAACTTACGGAATGACTATTACGAATAACTCTTATGGTTACCTGTCTTATTGGGGAGTTTACGATAACTCAAGTAATTACACAGATAAGACTCAGGATAACCTGACAAGTCCAGGTCTGTTGCATGTGGTAGCAACTCATAATGGCGGTTCTGCAGGATTTTATACTGTAAGCTCTGGTTGGGCTACTGCAAAAAATGTTTTATCTGTGGGATCTGTGAATGAGCACGATATAGTTTCCGGTTTCTCAGGAAAAGGCCCGGTCAATGATGGTAGACTTAAGCCAGAGATAGTAGGGCTTGGCGAATCTGTATACTCAACCATATCAGGAAACGCCTACGTTTATATGTCCGGTACAAGTATGGCTTGTCCGGGTGTCACTGGCAGCGTTACTCTATTATATGAAAGATATCGCCAGCTGAAGGGCAACATACCCAATGCTGACATTATTAAAGCATTGATTTGCAATACTGCTGATGATCTTGGAAATGCCGGGCCTGATTATTCTCATGGCTTTGGAAGAATGAATTCAAAGAGAGCAATTGAAGCGCTGGAAGCTAATTTATATTTTGAAAACACGATAGGTCAGGGGCAGAATTTGACACATACAATAAATGTCCCAAACGGTACGGGTCAGCTTCGGGTTTTGCTGTACTGGAAGGATAAAGAAGGGGCAGAATTCAGCTCTGTGAACCTCGTTAATAATCTTGACCTTAAGATTACAAAGTCTCCTAACACTTATTTGCCGTGGGTTCTATCTCCTTCTACTCCGGGAAACCCAGCTGTTCGTGGGGTGGATAATCTTAACAACATTGAGCAGATAACTGTAGATAATCCTGATGCCGGAAATTATACTGTTAACATCAAAGGAACGGCAATACCTTTCGGGCCACAGAGATACGTTGTTGCATATGAATTCGTAAAACCATTTATTGCGTTGACATTCCCTTATGGAAACGAATCTCTTTTCCCAAATGAGTATACTCAGATTCGCTGGGATGCTTTTGGTACAGGAAATTATACGGTTGAATATTCCGCGAACAATGGAATGTCCTGGGTAAACATCGCATCAAACGTACCCGCGGCACAACATTACCAGGACTGGATTGCCCCTTCTGGGCCTGCCGCATTAATCGTTCGGGTGAAAAGTGGCTCATATTGCAGCCAAAGTGTAAGCAACATTTCTGTGCTGGGTATTCCTTCTAATCTTAGGGCGTCTAACCCCTCCACAGGTGCAATAAGGTTTGAATGGGATGCAGTGCCAGGAGCATGTTCTTATGATGTTTATTTGTTGGAACCTCAGGACAAGGTTATTGAGTTTCAGGCAACAACAACCTCAACATCTTATGTGTTTCAGAACAGACCATTGGGCAGTGAGAATGAGGTTTGGATGAGTGTAAGGGCCAAAACAGCTTCAGGAACTATCAGTGAAAGAGCTTACGCAATAAACAAATCAGCGATTGAGGTGCAGGGCGTGTGTAATGCTTCAGGCACAATCACACGAGAAGTTTGGACCTCTTTTGGTGGAAGCCTTGTTTCAAATATTCCGTTAAACACATCTCCTAACGAGACAAGCTCATTAACGATTTTCGAGGCGCCAACAAATTTTGGTGTCAACTACGGACAAAGAATTCGTGGTACTATCTGTGCGCCTTTATCAGGAAATTATATCTTCTGGATTTCAAGCAACGACAATAGTGAGCTTTGGTTAAGCACAGATAATACACCAGCTAATAAAGTAAGAATTGCAAGTGTTACGGGATATACAGGTGTGAGAGAATGGGCCAAATATCCCTCTCAACGGTCCGTATCCATCCCGCTTGTAGGCGGAAAAACATATTACATAGAAGCACTTCATAAGCAGGGAGCAAATACAGATAATCTTGCTGTAGGTTGGCAACTACCTGATGGCAGACTGGAGCGACCGATCCCGGGAAGTCGTCTCTCTCCTTTTGGACCACCACAGGAACCACCAACACAAAATGGTTTGCTTGGCACCTATTTTAAAGATGTGAATTTTAATCAGGTTGGATATACCAGAGTAGACTCTGTGGTCAATTTTAATTTTGGGACAAACAACCCTGCTCCTAATATTGATGAAGATAAATTTTCAATAAGGTGGAGCGGGCAAGTGGAGCCTGTTTACTCTGAACAATACAGGTTTTATACTGTCTCCAACGATGGAGTAAGATTGAAGGTGAATGGAGTCCAGGTCATTAATAATTTTACAGACCATCCACCAACTGAAAATAGTGGTGTCATCAATCTTGTTGCAGGTCAGAAGTATGACATTGTACTGGAATACTTTGAGAATGTAGGCTCTGCAGTGATATCGCTTTCATGGTCCAGCCCAAGCCAGGCAAAGCAGATTATACCTTCTGCGAGATTAACGCCAGGTGAAACAGATAGCAAAATCACATCTTTTGATTTGCCTTTGAATGCAAGAAATATTGTAGTATATCCTAACCCTGCTGATTACAAATTGAATATCTGGGCCCCGGGTTCAGAGGCTGGAGAAGTCCAGCTGGAAATTCTGGATAGGAATGGTGCACAGTTGCTCAGCGAGGAGTTTGTTGTAAATGATACAGATTATCCCATTGAGCTGGATATCTCAAATATTCCAAGTGGCTTTTACATGTTCGTCATTAAAACAAACAGCTTTAAAGAAATTAGGAAATTCAGTGTGGTAAAATAAAGATTTAAGCAGGAATTAATGAAAAAAACAGCCAGTCAGAAGTTTTTGACTGGCTGTTTTTATTTCTTTAAAATCAGCGTTTCGACGGGTTTCTGATACAAGAAAATTTAAACAAAGGTTAAAATCACCATGGCATTGAATAAACCCCAGCTATTGAAGATCAAATGATCAGGATATCAGTTAGCAAGGTTCAAAGTTGATTATTAAAGATTTTAATTACTAAAGGGAACTTTTTCAGAATGATCATTTTGCCGACTAATTCTACAAGTTACAGAAATGGGAGTACTTACTTGGATTTAACCTGCATATCGAACTACAATCAATTGACTTTTGTATAATTTATAAGGGAAATAAAATCTTGTAACATATATTCTGGATTATGGGAAATTTGGTCATGAACAGACTTGATTATGCGCGTATTAAGAAGAGCATAGTCGATTTAAAGCAATCCAAAGCAATTACTCCTGAAGAGCTTGAAAAACTTAATGGAGAGTTAAATGCAGCCAAGATTGTAGATCCGGATAAGGTTCCGGTAGATGTGGTTACTATGAATTCTATTGTCAGAATTTTATTCCGCAATTCCGGGAAAGTGCTTCAGTTTAAAATAGTTTATCCGGATGAAGCAAATCTGAAGGAAAACAAGATATCTATCTTTTCACCTGTTGCCACTGCCCTACTAGGTTATAGAGCTGGTGATGAGGTTGACTGGATAGTTCCTGCCGGTGCTACAAAAATTTATATAGAAGACATAATTTATCAACCGGAAGCAGCAGGGCATTTTAATCTATGATTAGGAGATTAATAACTTTTGTATCTGAAGGTATTTGGTAAATTCCAAAATCATGGTAGAGACCTGCTGGTCCTTGCGGTCCATTTCGCTTACCTCAAGATCAGATTGTTCAATGACAGGCCTTAGGGTAGACAGACTCTCGTCCAGTTGTTTGATCATTTCAAGAGAATGCATTTTTTCATCTTCCTCTACTTCATTGTTCATTATTCTAAGCATGAAATCTGCTTTTAGCTGATCTATAAAAGCAAGCATATCCCATGGGTTATTCGGACGGTTCCAGACAAAGGATATATTGCACCTCCTGCATTTATATTTGTTAAATTTCCATCCCCTATCATTCACATCCAAAGCCACATCCTTGAGGTGCTCATTACTGGAGCAATGCGGACAGGATGCATTGTCCTTGACAATGTTTTTCAGAATCTCTCTTTTATCAAGCACGCTTTTTCTGGTTTCCGCATGTTCCAAGATTATACCTGACAAGCGCTCACAAGCATCTACGACACCTTTAAACTCATCAGACAGAGTGCCTTCTTCAATCATAAGCTCAGCTTTTTTTCTGAAATGATTGGTGAGCTTTATCAATTCTCTTTCTTTGTCATTTAGTTGATCCATCAGAATGATGTGTTTGAAAATGTGAATATTAAAGATGGGGTATTAAATGATAAGATCAAAAAGGCTTTGCTCCGGATTGCGGACTTTTGCCCTTTTAAACAAAAAAAGAAGGCGAATGGCCTTCTTTTTTATAGAATAAAATTAGGATCGCTTTAATCAACCATATTAGGGCCATTATCTGCATATTCCTCTTCCAACAATGTAACATTTACAGAGCCAATAACTTTAGCAGGACTATAGGTAGAGTTTTCATAAGAAGCTATATTCATTTCATAATCAAACTGTAGTCTGCCAGTAGATTTATTAAAGGAATAATTACTTATAGAAAGGGTAGAACTAGAGCTGCCAAAGTATATATCCGTTCTATAGTACCTGTTATCATAAGTCATAAATTTCAGATATTTTCCATTGCCCAAGGCTTTGTTGTAAGAAAAATTGATAGTTAGGTCCGTCTCTTCAGGCTTTTCTTCAAGAGTGGTAATATAATTTGAAAAAAGCTCAAAGTAGTCGCGTGATTCTTTTGCACTACGTCTTACGAGGCTTATACCTTTACTTTCAGAATTCAGAGCATAAGATGCATCTTCCTGGGATTCAAAATATTCATAGGTGAAAGCTCCTAGAAGGGTATCTGCTGTTCCGGCAGAATTAAGCTTATAAATTTTACCGGAGACAACTCCTTCTTTTCTCAAGGCATCTTGGCCAGCAGGACCGGGAACATCCTTTTTACTACAGGCAGAACTAATGATCAAAAGTGTTGCAAAAACTACTGAAAGCAAATTGGTTTTTTTCATTGTATACATTTTTTTTTAACCTTGATGTGTACATGATTTTGATGGAGAAGGTTACATACTATATGGTTTACCATTCTTTTATTCGATAAATACCGGTAACGGGCATGAAAATGGCCATATAGAAATATGCTTTCAACAATAAAAATGTAATTGAAATTGCTATTTCATTTAGAATTGCAATCCGTTTCTATGATCTTAGGAGCCTGTTAATCCTCGTGTTACTTGCAGTTGTTTATTAATTCAAAATCATTTTTATGAGCTTCTAAAGAATCCAATTCCTGTTTAGTTGGTGGTGCCCAAGGATTATAGTTTGAAGTAATTTCATCCTCATCTACATAAAAACAGGCTACAGAAATATCTATTCGATTGACGATGTCGCTTATTTTTCCATTCTTGTTAACTACTAAATCTATTCTGTTTGTCACTAGCTTTGTTGTATCCGGAATATCACATTTTCTGAATTCTTCATATGTTAACCCAGAGATAGTATCTCCACTTACTTTTAATGTATCAATCTTTAGGTTATTTAATTCTCCGATATAACAAAGAGGTGTATTGCCGGGAATAATTTTAACCCTACCAAAAAGTGCTTCATTGTTGTAGGTATTCCACCATCTAATTACATTCGCTTGGAATTTTGAAGTTTTATTTTTTAGATGAATTTCTTTAATAAACTCTCTCAATTGATCTTTTAAAACATTTTCATCTGATAAGTTAAGTTTGTAATGATCTTGCTTGTGGCAAGAAAATGATAGAACTAAGATTCCAATTGTTAATAGCTTAAATTTCATATTTCAATTGCAAACAAATAATTTATAGACACCTATTACGCATATTCTTTCCATTTAGCATCTCAGCTCTAAACTCCTTATCTACGTTCTTCCAGTCATCCATTTTTTCTGATAATACCTCTAATTCTTAAGTTTCATATTCCTTTCCCCTGCCTGAATCTTACAGGCCGGAAACAACCCCTGTAACTAGCTTTTTCCATTCTATTAAGTGTACTTTCGGAAAATTTCCGAGAGGCAAACACAAGAAAGGTAATTAATTCAGGAGAATCACAGTTGAACATGATATATAATTGAAAATTGTTTAACAAATTTAGATCCTATATAATCCTATGAACCAATTACTTTGCTTAAATTGCCTCTATATATTTTTAACTCACTTTTATGAAAAAACTGTTATTCTCACTTTTCCTCGTTGTTTGCTCGAATTATACTGCAATAGCTCAACCTGAAATTAATTCATTAGTTGTTAATACCGCAGGTGAAAAATTAAAAGCTTACTCAATACTGGTAGCTGATGTCTCTCCTGGAAATGCAGGACGTGACCAGATTTGGGACTTTTCCGATATCACCTTCAGCGATGAAAATGCCACTATCTACACTTATCTCAACCCGTCACAGATAGAAGGTTCCGCCGCTTTTCCTTCAGCTTCAGTAGTTATGAAAGACTCAGAATATTTTGAAAACACCTTCATTAAGACAACACCACCCGAACATACCATCCTTGGAAAGGTAAAAAAAGATGGAAGCATTTGGGCATATAATGATCCTTTGACCCTATTCAAAGCACCTTGCACATATGGCACTACAATAACAGACGAATTCTATCTGGCTAAAGATTTAGGACAAGGCATTTTATACAAGGAATATGGAGATTTAACCTCCACATATGATGGTTATGGCACATTAAAAACTGCCTGGGGTACTTACAATAATATAGTCCGTATCAAAGAATCCCGCGTAGAAATAACTGAACGTGGAGACGACAAAAAAAAGATGACGTTGGTTAACTATTACTATACAATTCCTGGTTATGTAACTCCCCTCTTTGGAGTCTCTTTATCAGCCGACTCATCCTCGGAAGGAGAAAGATCATACAATATTTATTTTGCCTATAACCCTTCCTTTGTCACTGGTAACAAAAATACCACTTTACAGGATCTCAAATTATCTGTACATCCTAATCCCGCAAGCGATATGCTGTTTGTAGATTTTCAAGATCTTTCCTCAGACAACTATACATTAAAGATCATAGAGCAGACTGGTTCAGTAGTAATGGAAAACAAAGTTTTTGCATCACATGGAGAGGTGCAAACAATGAAAATCACAGATTTAAAGAGTGGCTTATATTTCCTTGAAATCTCTTCGGGTAATGGTAAAACAGTAAAGAAAATTATAAAGGAGTAGCTTTTCAGAAGATATTAATTAGTTATCGATCTTTTCTTTTTCAATATTCGATTTAAGATCAACTAAGCGTTGCCTTACATTTTTCTGCAAGTTAGCTCTTATAAATTTTGCTAATAGCTTAAACGGAAACCTTAAAGTGAATGAATATAGGAATACTACTTCTGTTTGGCCATTTGAAATTTCTCTAAATGTCCAGGAACCTAAAAATGATTTAAATAAAAATGGCCCATCTGTCATTTTAATTGCCGTTACTTTTGGTCGGTTGAAAGTCACATATTCTGTAACCATACCCAATCCATTTTTCGCTTCACAGTATGCTTTAACACCTTTGCTGGCCTTTGTTGCTCCTTCAATTAAATCGGCCTTTTTCAAAAAAGTATCCCATTTTAGCCTGTTACTATAATCTTGTGTATAATCAAAAACTTGTTCCGGACTTTTGTCAATAAAAATTGACTCTGCGAATTTTGTTGCCTCCATTTATTCAGAGTTGTTTTATTGATGTTTATAGATACTTTAAAAGATTATAAAGCTGGTCTTACAGAAATATTGACAAGCTCATATTTGTTTCATCAACAATTTCTTTAACTCTCTATAACATCTTTAAGGCGCTCCACCTTATCATGTTTTGAAAGAGAAAGCCGGACAATTGTATTCTCATTCGCAGTTAAGTCGTGAGATATATCTCCTTCCAATGCTATAACATCTCCACTTTTCATTTTATGACTTGCTCCTTTCACGCCTAACATAATTTCCCCTTCTAAAATGTGGATTATAATAGGAAACTGAGTTTTGTGCTCTTTCATAATTTGCCCTTTGCTTAAAAGGATCCTTATCTCTTTTGAAAAAGAAGTTTCTATAACAACTTTTGTCCTGACCCGACTTTCGTCAAATTCCAGTTCTTTATTAAATGATTCTATCATCATACGTTTATTTGCCGGTTTGCTCTCCGGATTAGGAACACAATAATGCGTTAATATAAACGATTGGGTGAAATAAAAAAATCAGTTTAGTCTGTCACAAAGAATTAAGAAGAAAAGATCTGAAGTACAATTGAAAAACCGAGATTTTTATAGCGTCATTTAGCTGAATGGCTATAAGCTTTTGACAAAAAAATTTATCAAAAAAAATACAGGAGGCCGGTTCACACCAGAGCCTCCTGTTCTTATAAAATATTTAAAAGGTCCTAATTGGAAATTATTCTTTGATTAATTTCACCACTTTGGTTTCATTCTCAAAGTTGATTTTCACGATATAAAATCCTGGTTTTAAATCACTACCGAATTCATAAGCGCCTGTAGCTTGTACCTGATCAATGACTTGTCCATTTCCATTCAACACCTCTATGTTTGCAAATTGATTTGCATTAGGGAATGTAATTGTTGTTGAATTGATGAATGGATTCTGGTAGCTGATCGCTCCAACGCTTTCAGTGAACTCTGCACTTTCTTCTCTTGAACTTGAACAAACACTTAGATTGATGCAGTAGCTTGCATAATATGGAGCTCCGCTATAGTTAATTCCTACACAAAGCTGCCCTGCCTGGAAATTATTTCCGGTAGAAATATTTACCTGATAAGGTGTCCCCGATACAGCATTAACAGATTGAGTATTACCAGTATACCACCAGTTGTAGCTTGTAGCGTTTGTTCTTCTTGAAGCTCCAACTTCGTATGACAAAGTAGAGTAGTTACTTCCGCAAGCAGGACCATTGATATCTGCAGTGGAAGTGGACTCTGTAACTGAAACTGAAACAGAAGCCGAAGTGCTCGCACCATCGTTGTCCGTTGCTTTGGCAATTATGGTGTAAGATCCTGTTGTAGACGTATTCCAGGTATAAGAATATGGAGCAGTGTAATCAGTGCTGATAAGCGTGCTACCTACAAAAAACTCTACTTTAGAGATGGACCCGTCTGAATCAGAAGCATTTGCTGTGATGTTAATGGAAGCAGGTGTAGTAAATGAAGCACTTGCTGAAGGGCTAGTAATACTTACAGTTGGAGCTACATTGGTTACTACAGCTGTACCATAAAACTCAATTTCTGCAACATTACCCCATCCTTGTGCAGGGCTGATATATCTTACATATTTAAATGTAGCAGTGCTTGTAACATTTACACAATTCCAGTCAAGAATAGGTTCTGCACTAAGCGTTGCAAGATCTACCACACCTGTGCTGAAATCCGCAACATTACTTCCCTGGAACTTACCTCCTACCATACGGTCAGTAGCATAAGCTCTTGGATAGTATTTAATTCCATTGATTTGGTAATCACCTCCTAAAGATAAACCTGTCCATGCAATATCGTCTGCTGCATCTGAATCAAAATAGGTAGAGATGTTGTTATCAAATGCTTTATCACGCGTATCCCCCCAGTTATTGTATGAGCCAGGAGTACCAATGCTTGTACCAGTAAGTTTGTTCCCACCATTAGGGCATGCCGTAAATCCTGTAAGCTGAACATTATCAAAGATTGCTCTTGCAGGAATTCCAGAAACTTGTCCGGTAGCATATAAACCTATGTAAATTTCATTTGAAAGAGAAAGTGTTTGTTCTCCCTTTTTTACCCACGTTAAGCCATCTTTCGACACATGGCTGGTAATGACATTTCCTGTTCTTGTAATCTTAAACCAAGTATACAGTTCGTATAGGTGATCACTACCAAATGCATTATCAGACGTAAGATATTGTCCTGTGCCTGAACGTTGTTCAACACTCACACCTTTATACGGCTTCTTAGAAATCATAGATTGTATAGAATTGTCTGTCAAAGCAGTACGAAGCATTATCCCAAATCTACTATCCTCTCTAGAAGGATTTTTGTAATCTTTTAAACGCGCTACAAAAGACCCATTACCATAAAGAGTTTGATATACAAAAGTAAGGTTGTCAGAGGTCCCATTTATTGAACTTCCAAAGGACTCAATATAAAAGTCTCCTGATTCATGAGCCGCAAAGCCCGTTGCAGAACCCGTTCCGATGTTTGCTTTATACCATGGTGATGGCAAAGCTGCTTCCGGGGACTTTCTTTTATAAGTTACTTCAATGGTCTTATTTCCTGTACCTGTAAGGGTGTACTGATTACTTACAGGTGTTACATTACTTCCATTCACCTTTACAGTATTAATTTCGTAACCAGGATTTGGAGTGAAGGTAAATGTTTGGTTAACGCTGTTAATAATACCTTTAGGAGATATCGTACCATTGTTATCAGATTTCGCAATGTAAGTATTCGTTCTTGCATAAACGGTAAAGGTCATCGTTGCCCCAGGAGCTGAAATGTCACCTAACAAAAGACCAAACTCACCTCCGTCTTTCCATCTAAAAGGGGTTCCGGCAGGGAAGCTGTTTTTTACATTATCATATAGGTCGTTATAGTCACCACGAACAGGCGAGTAATATAAGCCGCCCCCAAGAGGTAATGCATTTGCGACACTCTCATCCTGCAAATCATTTTTGTTATCTGCCTGAATAAGTTTTACCTGCCATGCAGATTCTTGTCCCGGAATTTCCATTCCACCCTCTTCATCCACATAATAAATTGCCAAACCTTGATCTGCAATATTAGTGCTTCCAAGTCTTTCCTGGAAGTAAGTTCCATATACCACCGGGTATACCAAAAGATACTCCTTTGAATTGGCTGGATTTGTATACTTAAAAACTTTACTATAGCTGTTTGATGCTGTAGTTATCGTAGTATCAGACGCCTTGTTACCAATTTCTATTACACTATCAAACCAACCCTTTTGAAGCCTTAATGCAGGATTAATCATCTGAGGAGCTACATTATTACCTGCAGAAGCCATAAGACAATAGTTTCCAAGGTTAGACCAGGATGTTTGGTAATGGTCAGGCCAATCGAATACATTATGTCCCATTTCATGGCAAATTGTATTATAGGATGGTTTTTCATTCCAACCAAGGTTGGTAATATTTCCTCTGTAGATATATGCATTTACTCCATTGTTTTTAATGGTATTGCTTCCAGGTTGAGGATAGAAAGCCCATGCACCTCCTCCTACTTTGGTTAATATTGTAAAACTGTATACAGAGTTGTCTGGTCTTAAGGTAAGGTTTGTAAATCCAGCAGGATATGCAGCATTGATCGCATCAACGATGTCTGAGAGATCTCTGCCTCCTCCTGTTCTGTAATGAGAGATGGGGTTTGATAAGGATACTTTAATGACCTCATGCGTAAATTCCATTTTCCCATTTGTCTGTGTGTAAAAGTAATCTTTTACAGAACCTTGATTTCCCCATGCTGAAAATCCTGTTTGGTTCATCATCATAGCCACCGAGTCTGCAGGTTCCGGAAATGGGTCGCCCAGAAAACTTACCAGAACAACGAGTCCTTTAATTTGCTGTGTTTGTGCAAAACTATTGCTAACCAGCAATAGCATAGCCAGGCACAGTAACCTGAATTTGTTTTTAAACTTCATTTATTTAATTGTACTTAGGAAGGCTAAAAGTATCCGTTGTTGCTTAAATAAAAGAATTGAACTTAATCAGGAGCGCCTTAAGATATATGAACGCGTGCTTTGGTTTAACTAATGCAAAGTTATTACAGGCGTACTTATTGCACTAAACTGATAAAAACGCAAAAAGTATAGATGGACAAAAAGTAATCAAAGTCTATCATCTAAGCCATTTGAAGCGATAATCTATTGAAAAGTAATTGAGAATGGGTGGAGTTGCCTTAGATACAAATTGAACTTTATTAAGTTTAAATGTGCTTATTGAAATCCAACTCCCTACATATTATCAACTGAACTTGATTACAATTACCAAAATTTGAATCGGGATTAATCGGATTTAAGGATTAACAGGATTATTATCGAAGCAAAAGTTTAATCCAACTAATCCATTAATCCGATTAATCCCGATTCAAACAATTACGGCAATTGAACTGGTAAAAGTGCTCTTGTCAGCGGCTTCACTATTCTTTACTCAACCTATCTCTCACCTCCATCAACGCGAAACCTAACAAATTCAAGCCATTCCACTCTTCCGGATGCTCTATCCGCGCGTTATCCTTTGCTAGTCCAACGCCCCAGATATTGTCAACCGGACTTGCTTCAACCAGAACTCTGTCCTGCGTCTTCAGCAAAAAGTCTTTCAATTCCGCATGTTGGGAAAACTTATGATAATTCCCTTCCACTACAATTTCAAAGCGGGATGCTTCCCACTTTTCCTGATTAAACCCTGATATCCTGCGACCCAGATCTTTTGCTTCTCCTGGAGATTTGGCATGTATGATCTTCTCATGCAGTTCCTTATCACCAAATAATTCAGCCTTCTTTGCCATCATCCAATGTTCGGCTGTCTTATAGATAATGCTATCAACTCTAAAATCCGCAATCCACCATTGACTAAAACATGAGTTAGTGATTGTTCCGTCCTTAGCAGGCTGATGCCCCCAGAAATAAATGTACTTCAACCTTTCGCCATTGTTGATTCTGTCTATTAGGTGTTGTAATGAGTAGGTCATTTTGTTTTTATTACCGATGTGTCAAGCAAGCAGATCATTCTAATATTTTATGTCGAAGTATCAGTTTCATCCCAAAGCTCTCCTGTTACTTCATCACTTTCCATATAAAAAGTTCTAAGCCAATTTAGAACTTTATGTCTTTCATAACTTACCGATCTATTTATTCTAGTTGTATCTTTTTTCCCGTTAAACATTAAATCCCTGAAATAGGTAGTAGCTAATTCATTCAATAAGTTCTCTTCATAAATTTCTTCAAAATTTCTAAATTCCAACTGAGACAAGAACAGAATTAACGAATCGCCAAGTTCTGGCAAATTTTGCTGGAACTCCTCAACTAAATTATTTTCATCATCCAGTCTAGGCAAAACGTCTACCTTATTTAAGCACCAGGCCAAGGTTATAGCACCTTCGATACACCAAGACAAATCCATTAGCACCCTCTCTTCTGGAGATGGATTCATTAAAAACTCCATTTCCTTTGGTGATACTTTTTCCCATATCTTTTCATTCTTGAACCAATCAATAAAAGCGGGCCTCTCATCCAGGTTATGTACTAAATATGCAATTGCATAAAGAATTATCATTCTGCAACCGGCATCATAAGGTATTTGGAACTTTTCCTTTGAATGATCCAGATACTCCAAATGACTTACTCTATAATTCTTTATCCCATAATCAATAAGTCTTGATTCAAGGGACTTCTTTTTTCCCCTTAATACAAGGTCACCTGTGGATTCAAGTTTTTCAACTTCCTCTTTAGTTTTGTACCAATCTTTATGAGGCGTAGAGCTCCCACAGCCGGGACACCACGTATTCTCCCATTGCTTTTTACAACTAGGGCACTTCCCTTTCGTTTTAAAAGTATTATACCTATGTCCACAGCTACAGGCCCAATGTATTTCACCATCTGGCCGCCACTCACATATCGAACATTGCATTATTAAATCATCTTTTTTCTTATTCCAGAATAACATTGTTTGAATGTTTAAATGAATGCTAACTCTTCATCAACTTGTGGTGTTCGACTATAAATTCGGACCAGTTAAGGACTTTACAGTATCACCATAAAAATCAATCAGCCAATTTTTAAAGTCATCAAGATTCTTATGATCAGGGCTTAAAATATTATCCCAATAAAATTCATCACTATCCAACTCACTAGCGTCCTCATGATCAAAATAGTATACGGTCTCATCCAGGTCTGTTTTCTTTATAAAGAAAAATTTTCCACCAAAATCCATCCCAATAGCATATAAGTCTTTAGGTAGAGCTCCCTTACTTAAAAGTTGATTTATTTCTATTAGCCAATCTGAATCTTCACTAAAAAATTCTTTATGAAAATTAAGTTCTCTTAGCTCTTCCGGATAATGCAGTAGAAAGTTTTTATAGTGATCCGGAAGTTAAACTTCAAGGGAATGTTCAATTTTTCCTATCTCGTCCTTTTTCATATTACAAATGTAGTCCAATCACAAAGGTTATTTTAGTCCTTCATCAATGGTAATGATAAGTTTATTTTCCTCTATTTGAATATTAACGTTTTGCCCTTGCTTAAATCCCACTTCCTCCAACCACTTTCCTTCCAGCCTTATTTCAGGAATAGTAGTATTGTTCCACCTTCTGTTGCGGAACTTACTATGTATTTTCAACTTCCTAAACCGATTCATTTTTTGTGTTCATTATTGCGAACACAAGATAAAGATAAATTCTGGACATTCGCTATAGTGAAAACGAAAGAGGAAAAATATTTCAAGAAATTAGGAATCAGGATTAAAGAATTAAGAGAGGCCAGAAATCTTGATCAAAAAACGTTTGCCTTTGATTGTGATTTAGGCAGGACCCAATTACATATGGTCGAAAATGGGAAAACCAATCCTCGTTTGCTCACATTAATAAAGATTGCTAATGCATTGGAAATTTCGATATCTAAGCTTTTAGATTTTGAATAGTAGACTTTAAAATTTTTATACAATTAAATAACTCTGCCTCAATTCTCTCTTTGATTCCGGATAGAGCTAATTTGAAACCTAATACTTTCAATATAAGCTTCCACTTCATTTGTCAAAATACCCTTATGAGGTCCTGAAAAAATATTCAATGCACATAAAAATGCTTTTGGTGACTCAAATATCCCTTTATAAAACCGTTTTCCCTCAAATTCTTTAGGATATAAAATTTTATTCGCTCCGTTGATATGTTCATTATAAGCAAAAGTGCCCCATAGAGTCGTTAGGCTTATATTAAATTTTTCTTCAAGAAATTTTGCAGCCGGTGTATTAAACTCCAATGATGAAAATTTATATTCTTTCTTATTGCTACCAATTAAGGAAACTATAAAATCTTCATCATCTAATAATACAATACCTCTTACTCCTATAACCTTAATTTCTTCCAAAGGAATTCTAAACCCTTTAGTCCTCCTAACAGAACCCGTATCTTTTAAAGGCCTCTCAAAATATTCAACAATATTATTATTAATATTTAGACCTTTCATACCAAGTGGTTATGTGTTAAAGACCTGAAAGATTGTTTACGTTCTAATTATATAATTAACTCCAAAATTCACCTCCCCATCTCCCTCTCCACCATCTCCTCAATCCTCTCCCACACCTCCTTTTTCTCAGACAATGCCTCCAAATCTTCAATCTTCATAATCTCCTCCATCAACCTATCTTGCTTTTTACCTTTCTCCAAAGCCTCATGGTACGGAAGGTCGCTGAATGTAACCATACTATAAAGAGGAAGATAACCAGGTATCTTATGGTGAATTTTTGATTCTATCTTTTTCCTCAACAGAAACTTCTTATCATTCACCAGGTCCCTCATCTCAATGAAGTTCTGAAGCGCCAGTTGCCCAACTGCATCGCCAGCTGGTTTTCTCAGCTTCTGATATTCCTGAAGGCTTTCTTTCAAACTTCCGTTTTTTGTAATGAGATCATACAATACCCGGCAGTCTTCAAAGCCAGCGTTCATGCCTTGTCCGTAAAACGGAACAATCGCATGTGCTGCATCTCCGATCAGTGCGATGCGGTTTTCATATACCCATGGATAGCATTTAACAGTAATCAATGCTGATGTTGGATTTTCTGCAAATTGCTTGTTCAGGCCAGGTATAAGTTCTGTAGCATCAGCAAAATTTTTCGTAAAAAAAGCCTCAACATGTGCATCAATCTTTAATGACTCAAATGAATTTTCGCCTTCAAAGGGCAGGAAAAGTGTTGCTGTAAATGTCCCGTCAAGATTTGGCAGCGCTATCAGCATGAACTTCTCTCTTGGCCAGATATGGAGGGCATTCTTTTCCATTCTGTGAGCTCCTGCATCGGAGGGGATGGTTAATTCTTTGTATCCATACTCAAGATATTCCTGAGAATAATTGAATCTGCTGGTCGGCAGCAAAGAACTCCTGATTTGAGAATACGCTCCATCTGCTCCGAACAGAACAGAAAACTCTTTGGTCTTACTTGTACCATCCTCTTTGTTTTCAAATTCAATGGTGGAATCATCTACACAAACCTTCACACATCTTTCATTAAAGAAGAGTTTTACATTATGTGCTTCTCTTGCTTTATTCAGCAAAGTCTTGTTCAGGTCTGCTCTGGATACTGCATAAATTACCTGACCTTCGTCTCCATATGGTTGAAAAGAATTGGTTCCGTCTTCATGATGTATAAACCTGCCTTTCATAGGAATGGCAATATTCAACATTTCCTGTTCCACCCCCGCTGCCTGCAATGCTCTTATCCCACGGTGACTCAATGCAAGGTTTATGGATCTTCCTGTCTCAGGAGCAGTCATTAACGGATCCGGCCGCTTTTCATAAACATCCACTTCATAACCTGCCTTACCTAACAACAAAGCGAGCAAACTTCCTACCAGGCCTCCTCCGGATATTAGTACCTTTTTATCCTCCATCATTATTTAATTTACATACTCACAGAATTCCGCAAACCTTTCAACAAAGGTATAGACCTCTGTATAGGAATTGTAAAGCGGAGCTGGTGATACTCTGAGCACATTCGGAGATCTCCAGTCCAGGATAATTCCTTCCTTGGCAAACTGCTGAACCAGCTTTTTGCCATCTCCTTTTTCAAAGTAGATAGAAAGCTGAGCTCCTCTTCTGGATGGCTCTGTCGGTGTTATAATTCTGATTTTGTAAGGCTTTTCCTTTTGCGCCTGAGTGCATTTTATTTTTATCAGGTACTCCAGATAAGCTGTCAACTGCTCGCTCTTTTTAAAAATTTTCTTCAACCCTGCCTTTTGAAAAATATCCAACGAGGCTTTCAAAACCGCCATTGACAAAACAGGTGCGTTGCTTAATTGCCAGCCTTCTGCGCCAATAGATGGTTCATATTCTGGTTTCATCAGAAACCTTTCCTTTTCATCATTTCCCCACCATCCGGCAAATCGTGGCAAATGGAAATTTTCGCTGTGCACAAATAATCCAGCTGTACCACCCGGACCAGCATTCAGATATTTATAAGAACACCAGGTAGCAAAATCTACCTGCCACTCGTGAAGGTTTAATGGAATATTTCCAATAGCATGTGCCAAATCAAAGCCAACATAAGCTCCCGCATTATGAGCAGCTTCAGCAATTGCTTCCATGTCAAATGCCTGACCGGTATAATAGTTAACACCACTCATCATTACCAATGCCAGCTCATCTCCCAGCTCTTCAATTTTGCTTATGATATCTTCGTCGCGAATAGCAAATTCACCTTCACGTGGACCTACTTCAACCAGGCACTCCGCCGGATCAAAACCTCTGATCTCAATCTGTGAAGTTAGTGCATAGATGTCAGACGAAAAGCTTCCCGCTTCTGCAAGGATTTTTACCCTTCTCTCCCGTGGCCAGTAAAAGCTCACGAGCAACAGGTGAAGATTCGCAGTAAGGCTGTTCATCGCAACTACCTCCTCCGGCAAAGCTCCACAAAGTGCAGCTAAGGGTTTTCTGAAAAGCTTGTGATAATCAGCCCATGGATTAGTCCCTTTGAAATGTCCCTCAACTGCCAGCTCTGCCCAGTCATTCAATTCTATTTCAATATATTTTTTAGCTGTCACAGGCTGAAGTCCCAGAGAGTTACCACAAAAGTAAATCTGGCTGTTTTTACCTTTTCCAGGAATTAAAAACTGCTTTTTAAAATCTTTCAGAGGATCTTTTAAATCCAGACTTTTTGCATATTTTTTATCCGTGGAAAATTTCATATTTCTCATTAAGGTGAAATTTTATATACTCTTTAATTTATCCGGGAAAAAAACCTCACCCTAAATCCCTCTCCTGAAGGACACAGCTGCTACACTTGGCGCTGCCTCCGTAACACTTCATTCTGCTACTTTGTCATCCCGAGCCCTGCGAAGGATCTGATAGTCACAAAATAATTTTCTATTTCAAATGACTCACTGCCAGACAGGCTCATTTTCAATCTTTTGAACACTCAGATGTTTCGCAAGCTCAACATGACCAAGCTACGCATTATGAGAAGGGTTAGGGATGAGGTCCATTTATTTTGATGCACAATCTAAGCTTTTGGCTTAACCGGCGGCTCCATCACCGTCCCACAAACCTTACAGGTTCTAAGCTCCTCCGAAGAATAAAACCTTTCCATAATGGGAGGAAGCTGTTTTACGATATCGGAAATATATTCGTACTCTTCGTAAAGCTTGTTGCCGCAGTTTTCACAAACCCAGATAAAGCCGTCTTTTTCTCCTGGTTTTCTGTAACGTTCCATGACCAGGCCAATAGTGTTAGCTGGTCTTTGCGGACAGTGTGGGACTTTACCCGGCAAAAGAAAAATCTCTCCTTCCTTGATTGGTATATCTACTGGTTTGCCGTCTTCTAGAATCTTAAGATTAATATCGCCTTCCAGCTGATAGAAAAACTCCTCTCCTTCATTATAATGATAATCCTTTCTTGAATTAGGTCCACCGACAACCATCACTATAAAATCATCATTGCCTTTATATACCTGTTGGTTTCCTACCGGAGGTTTCAGCAAATGCCTGTTTTCTTCAATCCACTTTTTAAAACTGAATGGTCTTTGAACTGCCATAATTTTTCTCCTTTAAATATTGAACAAGCTCTTTTTATTTATGTGCACAATTTAGCAATCAATATGATATTTTTTAATGATCAAAAACTATTTGCAGAAAGATCCTTCTCATTCACGCCTTTTTACCATCTGGCTTGACTTTCAGGGACAGCCTTTATAGTGCTTCCATGTTAAGAAATTCAATTTAATACTCGTTTATATAACAATTTATTAACCTGTTCTTTAAACACTATTTAAGGTTCAGGGTTAATATAGCCGGGAATTAAATGAATTTTTTATGGCTAAATATCTAGTGTCTGTTGTTGTTCCGCTTTTCAATGAGGAAGAAAATGTATTCGAGCTTGTACAAGAGATTGTACATGTAATGAATGCTACTAATTACAGCTATCAAATACTACTGGTAAATGACGGAAGCAGAGACCATACCTGGACTAAAATACAGGCTCTTGCAAAAGAGTTTAAACAAATAGAAGCAATAAACCTGGCAGGAAACTATGGTCAGACGATGGCTCTGAGAGCAGGATTTGAACAGGCCTCGGCAGAAATCATTGTTGCTATGGATGGGGATTTGCAGCATGACCCTCAATACATTCCTGTATTTATTGAGGAAATGCAAAAAGGAAACTACGATATGGTTGGTGGTGCAAAAATCAGAAGACCAGAGTCCGCTTTTAAAAACTTTCTTGCAGAAACAGGACATAAAATAATAAAAAGCATTTCCGGGGTAAATCTCAGATATTTCGGCGCCACCTTCAAAGCTTATAGAAGTTATCTGCTGCAAGGCAGTAACATGCTGGGTGACAGCCATAGATTTCTCGGTGCCATAGTAGCCCGCAAAGGAACGCGCTACACTGAGCTGCCAATAGAGATAAGGGAAAGAAAAAGAGGAAAAAGCAATTATAAAATCAACAAGGTGTTTTTGGTAATCCTTGATCTCTTGTTTTTAAAATTCTTTATCTCCTACATTAACAAACCATTCAGAATATTCGGTCTCATCGGGCTGATCAACTTCCTGACCGGAATTACCCTCACCACTGGGTTTACAGTCGGATCATTATTTTTTCAACTGAATATTAAGGAGCATTACCTGGCAGAATTTCTTTTCAGTGTATTTCTGATGCTTATAGGAACCATGTTCTTGTCCATTGGAATAATTGCTGAAATCGGTGTTTACAATTATTTCCAAAAATCATTTTCTCCTCCTTATAGAGTAAGAGAAGTTATTACTGACGAGAAAATCATTATACCTCTAAAAATAGAGAATCAAAGTTCTGGCCAATTAATGAATGGATAAACACCTGATCATAAATGCGGATGACTTTGGGTGGGACCCTTCCGCCACTGAGGGAATATTGGCTCTCGCAAAGAAAAATGCCATTTCCAGTACCTCTGTCCTGGCTACTCACGTCACGGCAAGTGATATAAAGAAATTGAATGCTTTACACAATATCTCTGTGGGTTTTCACCTAAACCTCATTGATGGAAATCCGGTATCCCGGCCTTCCCTTGTAAAATCACTTACTGATAAAGACGGGCGATTTCTTTCCGCTCAAAACATCTATAGAAAATTTCTGCTGAATACCCTTAGTAAAGCAGAAGTTAAAACTGAAATTTTAAGTCAGATCAATCGGTTGAAAAAAATGGGGGTTGAAATCTCTCACGCTGACAGTCACCAGCATATACATCAATACCCAGTTTTAGGAGATTTTATTCTTAAGATTTTAAACGAATCCGGGATAAAAAAAATAAGGAAACTCAATACAAACAGATTTTCAGATAAAAGGCGAATGATCTTGAAGGCTATGAGTCTTTATCCTCACAGAGAAACAAAAAATTTTATAAGTCCGCAGATTCTTCTTTCCGATTTTTCTGCTGATAAAAAAGCGGATATGGAGGTGTTTTCAAAATCTTTGAGCAATGCTTTTGAAAAGTATCAAACCGCTGAAATGATGACCCATCCCGGCACTATGGACAGGCCAGATTCTTATCTGAAAAGAAAAGAAGAATATCAATTTTTAAAATCCTGTGAATGGAAATTTTTTCTCGAAAAAAATTCCATTAAACTAATCTCTTTTAAAGAATTACAATAAATAAAACTTAATGTTGGAAAAACCCGAAAGCAACAAATACCTTGTTGCTATTATTTGCATTATGGCAGTTCCTGCTCTGCTGATCAATCTGGATATCATGCCTACCCTTGGCGATGAAGCTACCAGAGCCATGGTGGCTCTTGAATTTATACTTCGTAAAAACTATATATTTTCCACCATCAATGGTGAACCCTATTATAATAAACCTCCTCTGTACAACTGGCTGCTGGTATTACTTTTTAACACCTCTGGTCGTGCCGACGAATGGATGCTGAGACTGCCGGCAGTGGTCTCTCTCCTTGCTTTTTGCATTACCATTTATTTTACCATGAAAAAGCATGTCGAGACTAAAATTGCTTTGCTTTCTGCATTTGCCTTTTTAACATTCGGCAGGATGCTTTTCTATGATTCCATGCTCGGGCATATAGATATACTGTTTTCACTGATCCTTTATCTAGCCATCTATTCCATATTTCATTTCATAGTTAAAGAGCGTTATTTTCTTTTATTTCCCGCGGCATACTTTCTTACCTCCCTCGCCTTTCTCATGAAAGGACTTCCGGCTCTGGTCTTTATAGGGTTGTCATTGTGTGTTACTCTCCTTTCTTTTAAAAAACTGAAAGGATTGTTTCATCCTGCTCATTTTGCTGGTATAGCCATATTCTTGTTGATTATTGGAAGTTATTTTCTGGTTTACAATAAATACAACTCTTCTGATGATTTCCTTAAAACATTATGGAGTGAGTCAAGCAAAAGGACTGCGTTTGAGAATAACTGGAAATCTTCTCTTTCCTTTTTGTTCATCTTTCCTTTTGAATATCTCTTTCATCTGATGCCCTGGTCTTTACTGATTGTGGCATGCTTCAGGAAGGATTTTCTCAACATTGCCAGAAACAATCCATTCATCTTCTTCTGCCTGATTATTATTGCCGTGAACATTCCAATCTATTGGATTTCACCGGAGACAAGGCCACGGTATTTATTCCTGCTTTTCCCTTTCATCTTTGTTATATCGATTTACTTTTATTTTAAAGAAGGTGCGGAAAGACAAAAGTTTATAACTTCAATATTGCTGTCGGTAGCTTTTATTGTATTTGTCGTGATGGCATGCCTTCCTTTTTTTGCGGAGATCCATGCGCAGATTTCTTTTAAATACCTGAAAGCATCGGTCCTGCTTATTTTATTGGCAGGTACAGCGTTTCTCTTTTTCAAGAGCGGCCGAAAAAATCTCTTCTACCTCCCTCTTGCGCTTCTCATTGCAAGAATAGGATTTGACCTTTTTGTATTGCCGGAAAGGGCAACTGTTTCACCGGAAGTAAAATGGAAAGAAGACGCTATTGCTTCAGCAAAGATTTCCAACGATCTTCCGTTGTATATTTATAAATACAGTTTTATGAAACACAATTTGTCTTATTACTATACCACCCAAAACAACAAAATGCTGGTGAGAGACTTTGTGGGCAAAAGAAAGGATGTCTATTATATTATGGAAACTTCCTATTTTCATGAACAGCCTTTCAAAAAACTATTTGAATTTCAGTATGATGGCAGACAATATTTCATAGTAAAAAGTGAGTAAAGAAAACACCATTAAATTACTAAAGCTTCTCTTAAAAATTTCGGTTTCTTCGGTTGCCTTATACTTCGTATTCAGATCGGTAAATATCAGAGACGTTTATAACCTTATTAAAAACTCTGATTACTGGCTTCTTTTTCCTACTGTACTCTTATACTTAGTATCTAAGTACATTACAGCAATCCGGTTTCAGCGTTTTCTGAAAGTTATAGATATCAATATTTCTGATGCTGTAAATTTCAGGCTTTACCTACTAGGCATGTATTATAATCTCCTCCTGCCTGGTGGAGTAGGTGGCGATGGGTATAAGGTTTATTATTTACATAAACTATTTAAAAGTCCGTTAAAAAATCTGCTTTCCCTCAGTATTATTGACCGAGTAAGTGGAATGGTCGCTATTTTATTACTTGGTGAAACCTGTGCAGTTTTCTTGTTTTATACCGATCCTGTACGTTTTTATCTTTCTCTTATTTCTTTACCAGTTACATTGGCGGGGTATTGGGGAGGGCTTTACCTTTTCTACAAAAACTATCTGTCCGTTTTTAATAAAACAAACCTGGAAAGTCTTGCCGGACAATTACTCCAGGTTATTTGCGTCTTACTCCTTCTTCTGCTGGTTGGTATAAAGCAACAATACCTTCCTTATGTATTTGTCTTTCTGGTTTCCTCAATAGTGGCTGCCTTTCCCTTTACGATCGGGGGAATCGGCGCAAGAGAATTGACATTTCTCTTTGGTGCGGAATACTTTAATCTGGACATGAGTGCTTCAGTGACAGTAAGTATGCTATTCTATCTGCTCACTGCTTTTTCTTCCCTATGTGGTATTTACTTTGGAATTTTTCCTGAGAAGGTATATGTGGAAGAGAGGCCAAACTAATAAAGGTTATACTTTTAGTATTTCCTCATTGAATCCTCAGAGCATACATTTATATAAGAGAAAGATATCGATTACCATTTTACAATCCTGAAGGGATCAATATTTATAAAGATCCCTGGAATTGATGCGACCCCGTCGGGGTCGTATAACATATAAATCCTCGTATCTATAAACATATGACCTCTTCGAGGTCAAACTTTTCGCAAAAAGGGTTATAAATTCCATAACGTTCTTAAGCAAAAGAAATCAAATGCTATTTTTTTTAATCCTAAAGGGATTGAATGTTTATAGAATTACGCAAATAGTGGGATACGACCCTGAGGGGGTCGAATAATAATTCACAAAATTACTCCTTTCCTATTTCCGCCTTCAATGATCTGGGGCTTTTACCTGTCTTTTTCTTCATTGCCCTGCTGAAACTCTGGGCACTTTCAAAACCAAGTATAAATGCGACTTCCTGGATCTGCACTCCAGGTTTTGCCAATAGGGTTGTGGCACTTTCCACAAAATTTTCGTCCAGAATGCTTTGATAGGTGTGGCCTTCTTCTTTGAGATTTCTTTGCAAGGTTCGTGTACTTGTATTAAGCATTGCTGCTACTTCCTCAATTTTCAGATTGTAGTAACTTTCCTTATTAAAAAGTATTCGTTTTACTTTGGAATAATATCCGACAGTGCGCTTAATGCTGCTAAGCTTTTCATAACAAAGTTTCAGCATAAACTCATAGGTGAGCTGATTTCCGGAAACCGTTTTCAATTCTGATGTCTCTTTTGAGAAATGCAGACTATTTTCTTTTTCCCCAAAAGAAACGTTTTCAAAAATATCCTTATAAAAAATCCTATCAGAAGATTTAACGTCATATGCGAAACTGGCTTTCAAAGGTGTGATCTTCTGGCCAACAAGAAAACCAGATATTGCCAGTGTCAGACTCATCGAATGTTCTGTCGCCATAGCAGCAGTAACAGGACTTTTCTCCACCCAAGCTGCTGCAGGGTTATAAATTATTTTCACAGAGTTGTCTGGCAGTAGGAGCATTTTGTACTCAAACATATCTCCCATGAGAGGGAAAAAATTTACAATGCTTTTCCAGGAAGTAAGTAAATCGGTACTGCTTGATACCAATGAGGAAATCCAACCGAGAACTGAAAATGTAATTCGTTTTCCAAAATTGAGGCTAATGTATCTATAATTTGACCTTTTTAATATGGATTCCCATACCCTTATACCAACGATCCAATCCTGCATGCCATCGGCTTCTCCCAAAATTTCTGCATTAAGGCCGGTATCTTTATATATCTCCGCTTCATCTACTCCAAAATGTGATGCATTGCTGATCAGAGTTTTTAAAATTTCATTGTTTACACGCATGGCGTAATTGTGCTAATAAATTGGCGTAAAGAGCAACTAGCTTTATTTGAAGATACGCTTATTTTGATATCAAGACAACAAACTACAATTATGAACAGATTTATAAATTATTCCGGAATGTTCATCATCTGCCTGACGGCTCTAGGTATTCTGATGGTCAGTGTGATGGCATTTTCTAACCCTCAGGCAGTAATGGACTTAGTTCAGGTAAAGCTTCCGAATAATGATGCTTATAGCTCTATCCGGGGAGTTTATGGAGGGGCAGGACTGACCATTTTCATTACATTAATGTATCTTCTTTTTAAAAACAGACTTCAGGGTCTGGCATTTGTGGCACTTCTTTGCGGTTTTTATTCCCTTTCAAGAATTATTACAGTGGTTTCTGAAGGAGCTCTTGGAAGCTTTGGAACAAACTGGATGGTGATAGAGGGGGTAATGTGTATTACAGCCTTGGCTCTGTTAGTTGCAAACAGAAAGCTTTCCAGGGTTTAATTTCAATTTTTTTACAATTAATTATTTTTAAAAGAACCCCTGAGCGTATCAGACCCGAAAGGATTTTTAGTCTAAGAACTTAGGGGTTCTTGAATTAAAAACGCTCAAAACTGACCTAAGAACTCCGACATTTGAGATAAAAGGTCGAATTTTTGCCCGGAAAGCTCCAAATTTTAAACTAAGAACTCGAATTTATGAGCCAAAAGCTCCAAATTTCGACCCAAAAGCTCGAATTTTTGAGCAAAAAGCTCAAATTTATACCACAATAGCTTCAACATTCGGCCTCCAAACTCGAATTTATGTGTAAAAAACTCCAAATTTTGACTTAAAAGCTCGAATTTATATTCTAAATGCTTCAGAATTCCAGCTTCCTATCTTGAAACATTGGCCAAAAATCTAAGGATTTTGGGTTCGAAAGCTCGGGCATTGGAGCAAAAATCCCCGGATACTGAAGCCTTATAGATTGGAGGTTGAAGTTTACATACTTTTATTCCTAAAGTAACTAATGTAATTAAGGCTTCAGTTTGTCGAAGAAAATCCCGCCTATCCCTGAATCCTATAAATCCCAGTAAAAAAATCAGTATCTTAGATATCAGAAATCTTAATCATGAATTTTTTTAGCCGCAAAAATCCTGTATTTGTATTCCTTACAACAGTCATTGTATTATACATTATATGGGAAACTTTTTATGCTTCCTATCTATGCATGTCCCCCTTTTCTTACAAAATTTCATCATTTCTCGGAAGGTCCAGCAGCTATTTCTTTTCCCTGACAGGCTTGAAACTAAATTGGATTGAAGCAACATACTGCATATCTATTGACGGCCGTCCTGCATTATATATAGGAACACCTTGTAATGGTCTGGCTTTTTTTGGTTTGTTCACCTGTTTTGTTATTGCTTTCCCGGCTTCCTGGAAATCTAAGTTATGGTTTCTTCCGCTGGGAATATTAGCCATTCATGTCCTGAACATGATAAGAGTAATGCTTCTTATTCTCAACTTTTACTTCTACAATTCTAGTTTTGACTTTAACCATAAATACACGTTTAACTTTGTTGTCTATGGTTTTATGCTTTTAGTATGGCTTTATTGGGCAAAAAAACAACTACCCCATGTTGCGCAAACTGCTTAGTAAAAGAATATTAGTGTGTCTTTCACTATATCTTTATCAAAGCCTTTTAGATCAATTCAGACTACTTTTTTTAGATCTATTTAAAACCTATTCTCCAATTATAGGACCTCAGGTTGCCAAACTGCCTGTTGTATTTCTTCTTATATACATAATTCACAGGGCTTTTATTCATGGCCTGATTGTGAAAATTTTTACAGGAGAAAGAAAAATTCTGTTCTATTACATGATAACAGATTTTATCATATTTGGGGCTGCGGCTTTGATTGTGTTAAGCAGAAGACTGTTTCCGCATTTTAATGACATTACTGAACCAGTCACATTTGCATTTATGAAATTACTGGATACCCCTATTTTACTCCTTTTCTTCCTTCCATCATTTTATTTATTTAAAAAAATGAATTTGCCCTCAACTGGTCATACTTCCAATTAGGTGCTTGATTGGTACTTTTTATACATCTGTCGAATCATACTTAAAAATACCTATCGATGGGTATTGTACTAAATACTTTAAAACTAGAGTATTGTAATGGGACTAATTTTTCTCACATAAAAATCACACATAAACTATGCAATTTTTAAAATTACGAAAACCATTGACGGCTTTGCTGTTGTTGGCTGCAATAGGCACTGCCTCTGCTCAAAATCCTGGATTTGATCCTCCGGAAGATTTTAAGGATGATATTCCTGAAAGGGAAACCAAAGAGGGACACATCGTTTACCTGAAAACTTTTTATGAAGGTTGTGTAGTAAAAGACAGTCAAAATAAAGATTCGATAAATCCAAATTGTTCAAAATTCAAACAAGCCAAATCTGTAATAATAGAAAGTAAATATGCAATTGAAGATATCAGGTGGGTAAAGTATTTCACAAGTCTTGAAAAGTTAGATATTCAATACAATTATGTTAAGATCCTTCCAGATACTTTTCCTGCAACTCTGAAAAACCTGAATTTAAGTGGAAACAAAATTTCGACAGAGGTATCAGAAGATTTCGGACACTTACCAAGCAAGCTTGAAACGCTTGAATTAGGATATCAGAGAAGTGGCAATTTTAAAGCTCTGCCTGCATTACCTGACAATCTAAAAATTCTTTCAGCGTCTTCGAATCAATTGACAAGCCTGCCTGATTCTTTACCTTCGAAACTCGAAAGGTTATTATTGACATTCAATAATATTAGTTCTTTAAACCAAGGCTTTGCAAAGGCAAATAATCTTAAATATGTAATTCTACAAAATAACAAAATTACATCCCTCAGCCATTTGCCAGCAAAAATTCAATCGCTTGATTTGTCAGATAACTTATTATCCTCTCATTCAACAACTGAATTTCCTGAAAGTCTTACTTATCTGAATGTTGAAAGAAATTCTTTAGTCAGTTTGCCGGCATTCAACAACAGTTTGAAAGAAGTAAGGGCTTCCAATAATCAATTAACAAGTTTACCCAATCTGCCTGATTCATTAGTATCCTTAAGTATCAGCTTCAATAAAGTAACTAACCTTCCCGCTTTACCATCTAAGCTTGGAACTTTAATTGCTGAAAATAATCTCATTGCATCATTAACTGAATTACCTCAAAGCCTTAAAATTTTGCAATTGAGCACAAATCAATTAACGGCATTGCCAACTTTACCAGATAGTTTGCAAGTGCTTACTGCAAGCTTTAATAGTATAAGCGGTGAACTTGGAGTACTGCCAAAGAACCTTTCCAGATTAGAAATTTCAAATACAAATGTTTCAGGATTTACAGGCGCTGCCAAAATGGAAACACTTGATTTTTCGAAAACAAAAGTGAGTTCTTTCCCTTACACCACTATTCCTGCAACTTTAAAGAGGCTTTATTGCCAGAACAACAATTTGCCATCTATTCCAAAACTACCGGAAGGACTTGGCAGCATCAAAGCTACTGGTAACCAATTCTACTGTCTTCCAAACTTGCCCGTTAATCTTTATGAAACGGATATGAAATCAGTTTGTAATAGAAACTGTTGGATTGGCAATGGCGGTGATTGGAAAGATAATGTCAACTGGTCATTTGGACATGCACCAACACAAAATGATAGTGTAATTGTAATTAATGATATCGTTACAATTTCTTTTCAAGATGCTGAAGCAAAATATATTGATGCAAGAAACTGTAGAATAATTGGAAACAACTTTACACTAAATGTATATGGGGATATTAAAAGTATCTCTTCCCCTTACTTTAACACAACGGTAAAACTTGTTGGAAACACCAATCAAAATGTATATGGCAACCCTACTATTAAAAAACTGATTATAAATAATTCAGCAGGAGTGTTTTTGGATTATCCATTGATAGAAGACTTATCTGTTGACAATGGCTTTGTTACCTTCTATGGCATTCTAAATATTTCAAGAATTGGCCGATCTCTAAGTACCACTCCAAATCCAATAAGAGGTTCCATTTATTACAAGCAAAAGATTAATAAAGGTTGGTCCTTTCTAGGAAGTCCACTTCAAGGCCAAACTTTAGCATACCTGAACGTTACTATTCCTTTAGGTTTTGGAGAAAAATCTCAAAGCATCTATGAATATGATGGGACTAAAACAGTATTGAACGGTTGGGTAAAAAGTAGCGGGCTAACCGAAGCTTACGCAACTGGAAAAGGATTCAGGGTATATAGCCAGACAACGACAGATCTAAAACTAGATGGTACTCCTTTCGTGGGATCCAAGAATATGAATGTGACATTTGACCCAAGCGGGTATAACGGAGGGGGATGGAATCTAATTGCTAATCCATATTTTTCTGAAATTGACTGGAGGTTAGTAACTAACAAGGCAAATATGAATGAAGCCATTTATATATGGAACCCAAACGCAGGCTCATATTCTTCCTATGTAAATAATGAGCAAACAAATGGTGGTTCGCCTCTAGTACAAATGGGACAGGCATTCTTTGTGAAAGCGTCAGGTCCTTCTCCAAAGCTGATAATTGAAGAGACTTCCAAGCCAATAAGCCCTACATATGCACCATTTTTCAGGACATCTGCAACATCTGCCAAACTACGCATAGTTCTAAATGACAATGTAGAGAAACTAACGGATGAGCTTATATTCAGCGAAGTAGAAGGTGCAACCAATAAATTTGATACTCAATTTGATGCATACAAACTTCCCGGAACCTTCATCAACATCTCAACAAAATCCTCTGACGGAGAAGATCTTTCTATAAACTCTCTTCAAGAACTGACAGGATCTTATCCTCTGCAAGTTTCTGCGGCAAGAACAGGAAAATTTTCTTTCTCATTTAAAAATGTGGAGACGCTAGAAGGAACAAGTGCTTACCTGATAGATAAGTTACTTGGAAAGGAAGTAGAAATTACAAATGAGACTGAATATGAATTTACGACCAATATAACAGAAATAGCCGATAGATTCAGAGTTTCCTTCTCTTCAGTAGTAACAGGCAATTCTTCTTCTTTAACTGAATCTGCCCCTCTTGTATACCCTATCCCTGCAAAAGATCAGGTGACACTTACTTTTGGCAGAGCGAAAAATGCTGATGTTGTACTTATCAATCCGATGGGTTCAGAAATAGCTGAATGGACTAATGTTCAGGAAGGATCTCTTCAAATACCACTATCTGCAGAAAATGGGATTTACATACTAAAAGTGAAGAGCAACGAAGAAATATTTGTTTACAAAATTGTAAAGTTTTAATCGATATGAAAATTTATTATACAGTCATATTCACCATATTATTTAGTTTAAGCGCATTAGCACAGCCACCTTCTTTTGACACTGGCTCTCCTGAGCCTGTACCTGCAGGAGGGGCTGCCGCTATTCCTTTGGAAAGTGGTTCATATATTTTCCTTGCAGGAGGATTAATTGCCGGAGGTCTTCTGCTTCTTCAGTTAAGAAAGAAAAGAAAGACGATCTAAAAGATATTTTTTTACCTGTGTACAAAGGGGCTGCTTTTTCAAAGAGCAGCCTCTTATTTTTTAATGTAGACAAATATTCTTCTATTTTTACATTTGATATTCAATTCACTAAGCCGTTATGAAAAAAATCCTTGCTCTCTTTCTGTTTGCTCTTGCTTTCACATTTTTTTCTTCCGATTCACTTGCTCAATATTCAGGTGATGAAATAATAGGAATCTGGGAAACACCAGGAGATGACAATGGCAGAATAGAGATATTCAAAACAGACAATAAATATTATGGTAAAATAATATGGCTGAAAAGAAAAGGTGAGAATGGAGAAGTTCTAACCGACAAAAATAATCCAAATAAATCATTACAAAATCGCCCTATCATTGGCACTGAAATTCTGAAAGGATTTATTTTTAATAAAGAAGATATGTGGGAAGATGGTGAAATATATGACCCTAAAAGCGGTAATACCTATAGTTGTCAATTATCCCTTCAAGATAAAAATACTATGAAAGTCAGAGGATATATTGGATTTTCATTGATAGGGAGAACAGAATATTGGAAGCGGGTGAAGTAAAAAAGGCATAATTAAAATAATTATTCCTCCTCACAACTTTATTTTTGCGTACTTTATCTATTATTTCTAAATATTCTATGAAGCTTGAAAAGCTTACAATTATTATCCCCACTTATAATGAAGGAAAAACATTATATCAAATTTTGGATAAAATACGCCTGGTACAACTTCATTATAATACCAGGAAAGAAGTAATTGTAATAGATGATGCTTCTACAGATGATACTTCAGAAGTTATATTTGTGTATAAAAGCAAGTATCCTGATTTCCCAGTTATTCATCATAAACACGATGTAAACGAAGGTAAAGGAGCAGCTCTTCATAGAGGTATAAAAATGGCAACCGGAGATTTTCTTATAATACAGGATGCCGATCTTGAGTATGATCCGGAAGACTATAATGATCTTCTAAAACCTGTCTATTCAGGCGTTGCAGATGTTGTTTATGGTTCAAGGTTTATGGGAAGCAAGCCACATAGGGTCCTCTTTTTCTGGCATTATTTCGGGAATAAGCTTTTGACTTTTTTATCTAACCTCTTCACAAACCTAAACCTTACAGATATGGAAACCTGCTATAAAGTCTTTGATACAAAATTAATTCAAGCTCTTGATCTTAAAGAAAAAAGGTTTGGTTTTGAACCGGAAGTTACTGCTAAAGTTGCAAAAGTTTCCGGGATCAGAATTTACGAGGTGGGTATTTCTTATTATGGTCGAACCTATTCTGAGGGGAAAAAAATAAGCTGGAAAGATGGCGTTTGGGCTGTACTGTGTATAATCCGCTACAATCTTTTTAAATAGAAATAACTTCAATCTGATCTTAAGGTGATGTTTTATTTCTTCTTTTGAATTCTATCTATCACTTTTTTACTTCTTAATTCTACCAAAGCATTATTAGCAATCCATTTTGAGGATTTGCTATCCTGATTTCTTATTCTTTCAGCTACTGTTATCGCTTCCTGATGTAGCTTTTCATTTCTCTTACCTATCTGCCTCAAAGCCCAGTTCACAGCTTTCCTGACAAAGTTTCTTTCATCCTGTGAATGCTTTTCTATTAAGGAAAATAACTTTGAAAACCTTTCATTATCAGATTTTTTATCATGAACAGCTAATGTTGCTATTAATACAAAGCCCGCTCTTCTAACAAATTCAGCCTTTTCATCTATCCAGGCTTTAGCCTTTTCAAAAGCAAATGGAGTTTTTCTAAAAAGATTTAAACACACCTGATCACACAAATCCCAGGAGTTAAAACCTTTTACCCATTCATCCATTTGTTTTTCCTGAACCTTTGCCGGGTCATCAATCATCGAGGCCAGTATTCTTGCCTCATGTATTTCAGTTTTCCAGAGCTCGATCGCAAGCAAGTGATCCTTCCTGTGAGCTTTTGCCAAATTTCTCAATACAGGTATGGATATACCTAATGCTTTTTCTGTATTGACGCCAAATTTTGAAAGTGAAGGAAGTATTTCCGGTCGTGCGTGGGACTTTAGCTGAGAGACTACCTTGGACAACTCTGATTCAGCCTTTTCCATATAATTTGTAAAAAATTAAGGGAAGATGTATAGTTTGTTAACATCTTCCCTTTTCAAATTTATTTTTTAACTATTGATCTTACAATTTTAACCAGCTCAGCATTTCCTTCTTCTTTTGTTACACTGGTTGGTAATGATTTCAAATACCACTTCACCTGCCAGGTTAGTTTTTCTCCCGGAGCAAGATTTTTATACGCTCCCTGCTGTTCCATTTCAATAAACGGGTTCTGCGTATCTGCAAAAATCTCTATCTCTCCCTCACCTGGTGCACGTTCACTTGCCTTTGTATCTTCGAATTTTTTTACCAATAAAAGTCCTTCATCTGTATTTGCTATCCAACCTTCACTTCCATCTGCATAAAGCTTAGCCATATTGCCATCTGTTACTCTTTCAGGTGAATAAGCAAACCACCTTATTCCATCAATATCATTCATCTTGAGAACACTCATTACTGGACTGCTTTGCTCAAATTCTTTTTCTCCTCTTGGATAAAAAGTGATAGAAGATTTTTTTGTCCTGGTATTTTCCCAAGGCGCAACTTTTAGTTCTTTTCCGCTTTCGTTGGTTATGGTATAAGTCACTACAAAACTTGAGTCAGACGGATTAGCAGTAATATTCTTCTTTATTACTACACCTAATTTCGCGTCTTTTTCGCTGGTAAATTCAACAGTATTTTTTGTTGCCTTAACTTTGTAAGGTTTGTCATGGTGCTCCGGAATCGGAGGCCAGCCCCATGGGTCCTGAGGACTAGTCCAGAATGTAGAACCTCCCGGCCCGATAATTTCTTTTCCTCCAAGAGTAAAAGACGTTATTCTTGCACCTTCTCCCGCATCAATCGACATAACTGTATTGCCCAATGATACTTTATAAGTCTGTTGACCTGCTGCAGGGCTTTCAATTTTTACAGTTTGTCCTGCTTGTTTTTTTTGTGCAAAAGTGGTGGCAGCTGCCATAATTGCTGCACTAAAAAAAATGGCTTTAATAAAATTTCTTCTCATGAAATATATTTTAGTCTTGTTAAGGTTCTAAATACATCCTTTCAATCACGTCTTTAAAGTTTTCAAGAATTACCTTTCTTTTAAGCTTCAAAGTAGGTGTGAGTTCTCCAGATTCTATTGTCCAGGGTGATTTTACAAGTTGAAATTTCTTTATTTTTTCGAACTGAGCAAAATTTTCATTATAGGCCTCGACTTCTTTTTCAAATTTTTCAATTACAGCCGGATTCTTTAAAATAGAAGATTCATCTGAAAATGGAATTCCTTTTATGGAACACCAGGACTTAAGACCTATAAATGAAGGCACAATCAATGCCGAAGCAAATTTTTTTCCATCTCCTACCACCATTATCTGCTCAATAATCCTGGATTCTTTGAATTTATTCTCAATGGCCTGAGGTGCAATGTATTTACCTCCTGAGGTTTTGAACATTTCTTTTTTCCGATCTGTGATCTTAAGAAATCTTCCATCTATAAATTCACCAATATCTCCGGTATGGAACCAATCTTCGCTGTCTATTACATCTGCTGTAAGATCAGGCTTATTGTAGTAGCCTTTCATTACATGTGGACCCTTTGTCAAAATTTCTCCGTCAGGAGCAATTTTAACTTCCACATTAGGCAAAACCAAACCTACTGTCCCCACCATGCTTTCCCCTTCTACCGGTCTATTGACAGCAATAACAGGCGAAGTTTCTGTAAGACCGTAACCTTCCATCACTTTTACCTGAGCAGCCCAGAATACTTTGGCCAATCTGGGTTGTAAAGCGGCACCACCGGAAATGATTACAATTATATTTCCACCCAGAGCTTCTCTCCATTTGTTAAATATAATCTTGTTCGCCAGCCGAAGTTGAAAGTTATAAAAAATACCTTGATTTACATTATTTTCAAACTTGTGTCCCAAATCAAGGGCCCAATAAAATAATTTCTTCTTTATCCCGCTCAGGGAGGCTCCTTTTTCTACTATTTTATCATAAACTTTCTCCAGAAGTCTTGGAACCGTCACAAAAATGTGAGGTTGTACTTCTTTCAAATTCTCCGCAACGGTGTTGATATTTTCTGCATAATAAATTGAAATCCCACAACGAGTGTACAGATAGTTGAGCATTCTTTCATAAACATGGCTGAGCGGTAAGAAGCTCAAGGCTCTGTGTTGATGATTTACCGGCAACAATGGGGCACACGCATATACGTTACTCAGAATATTAGCATGGGTAAGCATTACTCCTTTCGGATTTCCGGTAGTCCCAGAAGTATAAATCAAAGTGACGAGATCTTCAGATTTAATAGATGCCTTGATATTTTGAAGTTCAATTGCATTAATTTCTTCTCCAAGAGATTTAATCTCAGTCCAGTTTTTCACACCGTCAATGGTATCAAAAGAATAAATTTCTCTGACGGAGGTTATCCCTATAGCAGCTTCTTTTGACTTATCATAAAGCTCCTGGTCAGCTGCAAAAATCAGTTTTACATCTGCATCTCTGAATATAAAATTGTAGTTTTCGACAGTATTTGTAGGATAAACAGGTACACCCACTGCTCCAATTTGCTGCAGGGCCATATCAACAAAATTCCATTCTGGTCTGTTTGGAGAAACTATAACAACTTTATCATCTTTTTTTATTCCAAGTTTGATAAGGCCAGTACTTAATTTATCTGCTATGTTTGCATACTCAAGCGAACTGAATTTTTTCCAGCTGCCGTTTATTTTACAGGCAAGAGCATCATCTTTTGGAAAATTTTTTACCTGATAATCAAGTAAATCAAATAGTCTTTTAAACTCCATAGCTTTAAAGAATTTTGTGGAAATAATTGTTGAGAAGAAAATAATCGGATACAATATCC
The DNA here is from genome assembly GCA_023428135.1 of Bacteroidota bacterium. Taxonomy (GTDB): domain Bacteria; phylum Bacteroidota; class Bacteroidia; order Cytophagales; family Cytophagaceae; genus Sporocytophaga. Next base: position 354,775 of record JAEYZG010000010.1, read on the forward strand.
GCGTAGCGGGAAAATTTTTTAAACTGCCGGCGAATTAGATTTTATCACCCCGAAGCTGTCTAAAGCGTTTTCTTGCCTCTACGTTAAAGATACTTCCAGGGTATTTAATCATAAAATCCTGATAAATCTGCATCGCCTTCTGGTTATCTTTTTTATTTTCTTCATAAATGACTCCCGTAAGAAACAGAGCATCATCACCAAGAATATCATTAGAGAAAGAAGCATTAATTTTCTCTAATGCAAGAAGGCTTTTATCAAAATCACCTAATTTTCTATAGATCTTTGCTTCCAATAAAAGCACTTCATCAGCCAGGGAATGCTTCGGATATTTTCTTAGAATTTCCTCTGCCATTTCAATAGCTTCTAGATTTTTATTTCTGAAAAGAAGAAAATCTATCTTGGCATATTCCTTCATAGCTTCATTTGTCGTATCTGTATCCAGTATAGTATTGTCCTGAATCAGAAGACTAAGATTCATCGCATCATTTGAAATTTCTCTCGAAGTAGCCATTTTAAGAATATCAAGATGTTCCTGCGCCAGTTCAAATTCTCCTTTGTAATAATTTAATTTTGCATTCTTTAGCTTCGCTTCATGGCCAATCGGATCTTCCTTCATTGCTTTTTCAGCCTGAGAATACAATAACGTTGCTTCCCACGGTTCCTCTTTTAACAGGTAAATATCACCAAGGTCAATCTTTATTTTTGCTGTCAAACGACTATCATTTCTGGAATAATTTAAAGCATCGTTCAATATTATAATAGCTGTATCCTTTTTGTCCAGGTAGAATGCCTCCAGCAAAGCCATGTTTTTCATAGCCTCTGTGGTGTAAGGAGATTTTCCAAGTTCTTTAATAAGATTTGTGTAATCAGCTATCAACAATCTTATCTGACTTTCATTAACAGGAAATGTATTCTTAACCAGTTCTTCTCTGGAATTAATCAACATTCTTTTTGCCTGACCATAATGCACCCCATTCTTGTATTCATCCACAACATATTGGAAAAATTTTGAAGCTGCTTCATAGTCTTTATTTTCCATTGCAATTCTACCCACCTCTATCAATTTCATACCCTGCATTTTGTATCTCTTATCTAAGGCTTTTGACTGCATAAAGGCTTTTGTAAAATTCTTCTGCTGTATATTCATCCAGAGGAGCATTTCATTAAAAGCTGCATCATTGGGGTCTTTTTGAATTTTATCATACAATGTTGTTTCCAATAAATCAAAATCCTCTTTTTCTGTCAGAATATTCTGTAATTGGTTTTTCACATTTTCCAATTCATTAGGATCATTTTTCAGATAATTCAGCATTTCTTCAATCATTAATGCATTATTATTCTGAATTTTATACAGCTCAGCAAGTTTAAAACTGTATAAATTTCTGTCATTTAGTGACTTTCTTGAGTTTATATACAATTCCGCAGCTTTATCCACATTTCCGGATTTCACCAGATAATCCGCAATTTTTTCAGTTAAGGATTGATTTTCCCGAATAGCTTCAGAAAGGTTTGAAAATTCCTTCTGAGCTTTGTCCTGCGAAGAGAATTTCTGTAAATGAAGATAGAGGTCAGCTTTATAAAAAGATTCGTTAGGAGCGCTCTTAATCATCTTTTTGATGAGCTTCTCTCCTTCAGTAATATTTTTTTCGTGGATTAACGAATTATAGTAATTAGAATAGATCAGCGGAAGGTTTTCAGACTTTTTGCTGATTTTTTCGTATTCAGAAAGAGCTTTGCTGTATTCCTGGTTGTTGTAGTATTCATTGGCAATTTTTATTTCAGGAGATCCTTGCGCATACAAAAAGTTGGAAGTTGCCAAAAACAAAAATGCAACAAGAGAGGTTAAGGAAATATAAAGCTTCTTCACATTCATATTTTTCAAACTGACTTATTAATCCCTTATTTTATTAATTAAATATTTAAATAATTATTATTTATAATATATCCCTGTGAATAAGTTGAAAACTTTAATTATTCACGTCTTGATTTTTTGTGAAGTTTATAATTCTTGATTTATATCTTTTTTATCCACAGGTTATATAACGATTTATTGATTGATTATTAGATATTTTTGGTTTTTATTCACGAAAGATAATTTTTTAATGTGTATTTATCCTTAAACAATGTGGATTGAGGATTGTTATAAATAATCCACCATTTTTGACCATGTTATTTTTGTTGAATTTTGTTTCGTTGATAAAAGTCTCATCTCATATTGTTTTTAGATTTTGAAAATTTATTTCTTAATGATTTAATAACATTGAATGTTGAAAATGTTTAATCACTAATAGTTAAAAATCAATATTTTATGTTTTTATCAAAAAATATTAAAATTCTATGTTGATATCTTTGACTTCCCAATTGGCTCTTAAACCTATTTTCTCTTTGTAGAAGATAACTGGTTCTGCCTGAATCATTTTATTTAGATTTGCATTATCCCATTTGCCATTGTTATTAACATCTACGAGAATTCTAATATAATATGTTCCTGGGTTAAGGAAATTCAATTCGAATTTTTTAGGGTTTTTGAGGGTAAGAATAGGATTGTACTTTTCATCAAGTAATTCAAAAAAGTAGTTTTTAGCCTCTGTGGATATCGTTCCTGAAAGTATTGCATAGTCCTCTTCTTTTTTAACAGTAAACCGCTCCTTTAAGCCCCTGTTATCATTATTTAAGAAATCTTTTATGGTACTGTCTGGAATAATTAGAAATAAGGAATCGATTTTCTCCGGATACAGGATATCTACCTCTGCTTGTAGCTTTTGTTTATTTAGTTTAAAGTTTTTCTTTTCAAAAGGTTTTATGATTGAATCCTCCTTTATCTGGATTTGGCTGAAATCTATATCAGTAACCGGAGTTGAAAAGTTTAATTTGATCTTGTTTGCTCTAGGGTTTAATTTTCCATTGTCTGGATTAACTGTTATGAGCAATGGTGCCTTTGTTTCGGTTTTCTTTTTGGTTTTAGATTCAAAGATGATTCTTATGTTTCCTCTTCCTATATTCCCAGAAGAATCTTCTAATACAAGTTTAAGTGGAATACTATCTTCTATTATTTTCCATGTATTGAATATTTTTATTGTATTTCCTTGATTTTCAATTATATAGCTTACATTAAAAGATGTATCTTTTTGATAATCAATATTTTGTGATTTTATCCCTTCCTTTAATTTTATAATATATTCATTTTCATTTAGAGTTGAGGTAGATATTATCTCAGGAGCTGTGGTATCTATTTTGGTTAGGTAAATATCTGAGTTTGTAATATTGCTATCTATTGGAATTTTGGTCTTGAATCCAATTTTCTCTTTTGAATCATATTTCAAATTATTGCTTAGATCTTCCAATGCATAAAGATCATATGTTCCTTTTTTTATATTGGTGATTTTGTATTGATCGTTTTCGGATTTAGAAAAGTAAAGCGGCTTTGAATTGGTGATGTTTAAAGTATCATCACTTTTGTATAGAGCAACAGATATATTTGTTAGTGGTTTATTGGTAAGTAAATCTGTTAGTTTTCCGGATATGGTTAAGGTATCTAGTATTGGTCCGGTGCTAAAGGCTAATGAAAGGTTTTTCGGTGCATTGCTTTCTGTGATATCCTGAATGGCATTTCTAAAGTTCAAAGTATAGGTAGTATTTTCTTCAAATGGTTTATTGAATGTTATTGTTAGTTTTTTACCTCTGATCTTGTAAGTATATTCTGAATTTATAGTTGGAGAAATTATTAATTGCTCCATGAAATTATTTTCTTTAATATTTTCATCGAATTCAAAAATCATAGTGTTTGATTTGAATCCTAATGAATTTGGCTTTGGATGTGATTTGACTACTTTGGGAGGTTTTACATCTTTGGGTCCTCCTTGGGGAGCCTGAATATTTGCACAGGCTTTCAAAAATATGATTATAAAAATTACTGTTACTGTTGTAAAAATATTTCTTATCATTTTTTTATTCTTGCGATATATATGATACTAGAGTAATTTCCTGATTCTTTTTTTGCTCTTAAGTTTGATTTAAATCCGGTGATGAAAGCGTTTAATAGACTATTTGATCCTTTATATTTTTCGCTTAACATACTTACATAGTAACTATCGAATTTCATTGGTTTCGTTTCAATGAGCTGAAATCCCGTTTGTACTAGTAGATTATTTAGAGCTGTTTTTGAGAAGTGGTATAGATGTCTCGGTACATCATAGGCCGCCCAGGTTTCCTGGTAATATTTTGAATCATTAGACTCTAAATTCGGAACTGCAATTATGAGTGTTCCTTCATCTTTTAATAAATCCTTTATTTTGGCAAGAGCTTTTACTGGATCATGGATATGTTCAAGTACATGCCAAAGTGTTATTACGTTGAATTCTTTTATGGCTTTAATTTCATTTAAATTGCCATAAATTTCTTTTCCTGTTAGATCTTTAGCTTTTTGCCTTGCACCATTGTCAGGTTCAGTACCTGTTATCCTCCATCCGTTTTCCTGGCATTTCTTAAGAAAGTATCCTGTACCACATCCTATATCTAATAGGTTCCCTGGTTTTGAATACTTGTTGATTAACTCAAGTTTAGCTGTAAGAGTTATTTTTCTTATTCTATGGTATATTGCGTTGATGATACCTTTCTTGGAATCTGTGTGAGATACATATTTTTCAGATTGGTAATATCTTCCTATGTTCTGCTCATCAGGTTGTGGAGAGGTTATATGCAATTTGCATTTAGGACATTCTAATAAGTTAAAATTCTCCTGTGTAATTGAGTAATCTTTAATATTCAGTTTAAGTCCTAATCCTGTGGAATGACATACAGGGCATGAGTTTATCTCTTTCATTTATTTTCCTAGATAAATCATTAGGACAGAAATATCAGATGGAGTTATCCCACTTATTCTTGATGCTTGTCCTAGTGTTTTTGGTTTAATTCTTTTTAGCTTCTCCCTTGCTTCTGCTGACAGCGCTACCAAACTATCATAATTCATGGATTCGTTTATTTGAAAGTTTTCCATGTTTGTCATTTTCTTAGCCAGAGCTTCTTCTTTCTGAATATAGCTTTCGTATTTTACTTCTATTGAAGTCTGCTCAACTATATCATCACTGTAATTAGAGATGAGTTTATTTGTGTCTTCGTTTATATTAGCCAGGTCTTTTATATCGAGATCTGGTCGTTTTATCAGGTTAAGGTATGTTGCTTTTTCTCTTATTTGAGCACTTCCAAGTTCCTCTAGTCTTGAATTGATTTGATCAGGTTGGAATTTGAAAGTTTTTAGTTGTTCGGTGAGATTTAATACACCTTTTTTCTTTTGCTCCATTTTCTCATATCTATCCCTGCTAGCAAGTCCTAAAGCATATCCTTTTCCTGTTAATCTTAAATCGGCATTATCTTGACGTAGTAGTATTCTGTATTCTGCTCTTGAAGTAAACATTCTATATGGTTCTTCTGTACCTTTATTTACTAAGTCATCAATCAGAACCCCTATATATGCTTCAGATCTTCCAAGAATGAATTCTTCCTTTTCATGGACTTTATTATGAGCGTTTATTCCCGCAATTAATCCCTGGCATGCGGCTTCTTCATAACCTGTAGTTCCATTAATCTGTCCGGCGAAGTATAGATTGTCCAGGATCTTTGTTTCAAGAGTTAGTTTTAATTGTGTTGGTGGGAAATAGTCGTATTCTATTGCATATCCAGGTCTGAACATTTTTACATTTTCGAATCCTGGTATTAGTTTAAGGGCATTGTATTGTACATCTTCAGGTAGTGAAGTTGAAAAACCATTTACATAGATTTCTACTGTATTCCATCCTTCTGGTTCTACAAATATTTGATGCCTTTCTTTATCTGCGAATCTGTTTATTTTATCTTCTACAGAAGGGCAATATCTTGGACCTAATCCTTTAATTCTCCCTGTATACATTGGAGATTTATCAAATCCTGTCTTTAATACTTCATGTACATCTTTATTTGTATAGGTAATGTAACAGCTTCTCTGTTCTTTTGGAGCTGATGTTTCTTCTGAATAGGAGAATTTTCCAGGATTTTCATCACCTCTTTGTTCTTCCATTCTTTGGTAGTTCAATGATCTACCATCTATTCTTGGTGGAGTTCCGGTCTTCATTCTCCCTGCTTCAAAACCTAGTTCAACTAGTTGTTCTGTTATTCCTGTTGCTGCTTTTTCTGCAGTTCGTCCTCCTCCAAACCTTTTTTCTCCGATGTGTATTATCCCATTTAAGAATGTTCCATTGGTTAGAACAACAGATTTGGATTTTATTTCTATACCCATTCCTGTTCTTACCCCAACTACTTTTCCATCCTTTACAAGAAGTCCGCTAATCATTTCTTGCCAGAAGTCTACATTAGGTGTTCTTTCTAAAGTTAATCTCCATTCTTCTGCAAACCTCATTCTGTCATTTTGACTCCTAGGACTCCACATTGCAGGACCTTTTGATCTGTTTAGCATCCTGAATTGAATCATCGATTTGTCGGATATAATACCCGATTGACCACCTAAAGCATCTATTTCTCTTACTATTTGTCCTTTTGCCACTCCTCCCATTGCCGGATTGCAAGACATTTGAGCGATAGTTTGCATGTTCATTGTTGCAAGTAGTACTGTTGAGCCCATGTTGGCAGCAGCAGCAGCAGCTTCACATCCTGCATGACCTGCACCTACAACAATTACATCGTATTCTTTAAACATTTGTGATAGTAATTTTATGTTCCACGTGGAACATTTTTATTTGCTTCTTTTTGATTATTCTACAATTTGAATTGTTTAATGTAGAAATTCTTTGTTGTTTAAATTGTTATATTCCGCGTGAAACATTATTTGTCTAATTTTTATTAGATTTTATATTGATAGTGAGTTCCATTTGGGGAGTTTGTTATTTTTTGATTTTTCTACTAGATAGTATCTGTGTAAAATTATCAGTTGATTGTATTGTTATGTTCCACGTGGAACATTTATTAATTGAATTGTTGTTAATTTTTTTAAAATTTGATTTATGTTTCACGTTAGATTTTTATAGGTTTTATTGTTTTGTTCCACGTGGAACATTGTATTTTGCGTTTAAGAGGGTGATGTATTTGTTTTCTTTTTCCCTCATTAGGTTTTTCTCTTCTTCCTTTTTGTCTTTGTATCCACAGAGATGTAATATTCCGTGGATTAAAACCCTGTAAAGCTCTAATTGAAATGTCGTTTCGAATCTTGCCGCATTTTCTCTTACTCTTTCGATACTAATGAATATATCCGATTCGATTAAAGTTCCATCAGAGTTATCAAAAGTGATAATGTCTGTTAGAGTTTTATGGTTAAGGTAATCCTTGTTGAGTTCTAAAAGATAATTATCAGAACAGAAAATATAGTTGATGTATCCAATGGATTTCTTCTCCTTTTTTGCCACCTCTTTTATCCATTGGATAATTTGATCTTTGTGTAAAAAGCGAAATGATATATCTTCTTTATGGAAAAAAATTTCAGATGTATTTGACATTAATTAAAGTAAAATGAAAGTTCAACAGTTCTTCCTTCATTTTTGAATTCGACCTGATCTGATAAATGCTTCATAAGGAATATTCCTCTTCCACCGATTTTATCCAGATTTTCTGGTGCAGTTGGATCAGGTAATGAGTCATAGTTAAAGCCTGGGCCTTCGTCCTCAATTATAAATTTCAAATGATTATCCTGGCATTCTGCAGCTAGGACAACATTCTTTGTTCTGTCTCCTTTGTTTCCGTGAACAATAGCATTGTTTACTGATTCTGTAACAGCAACCATGATGTTTCCATAGATGTCATCGTCAATCTGAAACTTGTCTTTTACATTGTCGATAAAGCTCTCAACAATTCTAATGTTTTCCGGTAAGGAAGGGATTTGTATCCTAAGCGAATTCATCATTCTTTAACTTTATAATACGTTTTTATCTTAATTGTCTATTTTCTGAAAATATTCATTTACTTCCTGCTTATAATATGGTGTTAAAGCAGGTGAAATGGATTTTAAAAGGTCTATTTGTCTTTCTTTTGCTTTAAGGTATTTCTCAAACGAAGGAGGTATATCCTGTTTTGGCTCTTTGGCAGATTCAGCTTCTCTTTTCTCATCAAGGTCTCTTTCCCTAACAGCTTTTTCTGCTTCCAATAGTCGGGTTAGTATCTCCTGCTGTCTCATGATCATTTCCTGAGTCAGTTTTTTATTTACCAAATCATTTTCTGTTTCTTCCATTTTCTGAGAAAGTTGATTTAAATTGTTTCCTGGAGTCTGACCTCCATTTTTATTCATCATTTTCTCCAGTTCCTTCATCGCCTTTCTGATAGATTCTTGTTCCGCAGCAAGTTTTGCCAGTTCTTCAGAAAGCTCCTTTCCGGTTTTTCCTCCTTGCTTTAATTGCTGTATTTTCTGATTGAGCTGTTTTTGAAGCTCTCCTATACCAGGCTTAGGATTTTTTCCAGGTTTCTTACACATTGAAGATCCGCTTTTCATCGACTGAGCCATTTGTTCCTGCATCTGTTTCAGTACATCATTAAGCATCAGAGCAAGGTTATTTATAGATGTCATTGCAAACTGTTGTTTGCCGGCAGCTATATCTGGTCTTCTATCTTTAATTGCTTTTGCACTCTCATCCATAAAGTCTTTCATTTGTCCAACTTCTCGGGTAACAAAAGATTCAATTTGATAGACGCGTTTTGCTAAAGCCAATAGACTGTCTTCAATAATTTTACTGTCATCCTTCAGTTTTAACTGTTTTTGTGATAATGCAATAAATCTTGGGTCTGTTTGATTTACTTTTTTGAATTCCTTCATGACATCCTCCTGGTCAAAAGAGAGTCTTACAAGGTTTTCTAATATCATTCTCAGATCTTCCATGTTCTCTTCAGCTTGCTGCTGTTCATTGGATTGCTGCATTGAAGATAGTTTATCAGCCATTTCTTTCATTTTATCGGCTGCATTTTTCTGAGAATTACCTGCTTTTTTGTTTTGATTGTTCTTTAGTTGTTCTGAACTGTTTTGTTGCTCATTGGATATTTCATTCTCCTTTGAATCTGTGTTTTCAAGGTCATTTTTGTTTTGCAATGACTCGTTAATCTTTTCAAGATCATTTAATTTATCCTTAATGTTTTTAAAGTCTTCGTTCAGCTTCTCTTGTTGTTCCTGAAGTGATTTTTGATCTTCCTGTTTTTGAGTAGTTTTTTCAGCAAGTTTTTCCTGCTCTTTTGCAGTTTCCTTTAGATCATTAATGATTTCTTCTGACTTCTGGTCAAATTTTAGTTGCTTAAACATTTCAAGAGCCCTGTCTAGCTCCTTATCCATGTTGCTTTCTTTTTTCTGAATGGCATCCAATACTTTTTGGAGATCCTGTTTTGGAGCATTTTTCTCCATGAGTTTTTGAAGCTCATCATATAGTTTCTTAGTCTCTTCATCCAGTAATTCATTCATGAGCTTTTGCAATTGCTCCATTTTTTTTGCCATTTCTTCAGTGGATGGACTAAATTTATCTTGTTGCTGATTCAGTTTTTCGTTTGCTCTTTTCAGCTCTTCTATTTCTTTTCGAAGTTCTTCATGCTTATTAAGGAGTTCTTCTATGCTCTTTTTGTCTTGCCAGTTCAGATTATTCTTCCCTTTTAGCTTTTCTTCAATTTTATTCAGGTCTTTTTGGATCTGTTGAGATTTGCTCAAAGCTTTTTCCATTTTATTTTCGGTCTGACTTGAATTTTTAGAAATAGCTTTTGATACTTCCTCTTTTGATGGAAGTTTTAGTCCATAAGTTTTGGATTTAGAGCTTTTTCTTCCATTTACTCCATCATTATCCCAAACTTGCAAATAGTATTCAAGGCTTTCCCCTGGCTTTAGGTTTAGAGAATCAATATTCCAATTGAATATGAAGTTCTGAGACAGGAATTTTTGATCTATTGGTACATTGATAGATTTGAATTGCGTTTCTTTCTCTTTGCTGTCGGCTTGAGATTTTTTATAAAAAAGTCTTAAGCCTGTTAAGCCATAGTCATCGTTAAGGGTTCCCCCTAGACTAATAAAATTATACAGGATTGAGTCGTGATATTCCTCGCTTGAAATTTGAGGAAACTGATCTGGAATTACATTAATGGTGTAACTAATCTTCTCTTTGCTTTTGACTTGCTTGTTCTGCAATTCTAGATCATAGCTTTCTGTCTTATTAAAGGTTTTGGACAGCTTATAAGAATCGTCTTTTATATTTTCTGTGATTTGTTTTCCGGAAGAAAACAGAATCTTAATCAGATCAGCTGATTTTGTATTGAACTCCCAGGTAACTGAAGTACCTTCAGGAATACTTAGATTCCCTATGTTTTTTACCCTTTCTGACTGTTTTTTTAGATATGATGGGTAGTTTAAATATACATCAAATGAAGCAAGCTCTGGTCTATTTATTAAATCGATGGAATATCCGTCAGAAATAAAACCTGCAGCTTCAAAATTGAAGTCTTCTTTTCTTTGAATATTCTTAAAAAGATATGAGAATTTTCCACCTCCAAGATTTTTCAATTTGGACCTTTTATTTGCGGATATGAGGTAAACAGATTCGGGGACGGAATTGCCTTTTATGGACAAGTGGACCTCAAAATCTTCGTTTTTAAAGGCTTTTAATAATTTGTTTTCAAGGATAAAGGTGAACGGAGCTTTCTCTTTGAAGTCAGTATTATAGTTTATAATACGTGCAGTACTTTCTACAAAAATGTGTGGAAGAAAGAATACTATTAAAGCGATAATTACTATCGGTCCAACTAGGTATCTTAAATATATTTTGTTTTCCCGTATGTTGATGGCATTGGAAAAAGGGACTATTGATAATGAATTTGTCTTTTGTTCTATACTTGCTCTTATGAGCTCACTATCCTTCTCACTCATTTTTTTGAGTTGAAGGGTATTCAGTAGTTTGTCCTTGATTTCAGGAAAGTATAATCCTATTTGTTGTGATGCTTCTTCGTCCGACAGCTGTTTGTTGATCGCAAAATATTTTAATAGTGGATCCACAATCCAGGTAAAAAATGCCAGGGAACCGGAGATCAGATACGTGAAGAAAAATATGACCCTTACTGTCTGGCTGAATTTTCCATAGTATTCAAGTATTGAAAAAAATAAGTAAGTGGAAGATAGAAGTGTTAAAAATAAGATTCCACCCTTAAGCATTTGGTTAAGGTAATACTTTCTTTTGTAGGCCTTTAGGTTTACTAAGAGTTTATCGAAGTTTTCTGCTGGTTTCATCACTTCTTAACGAGGTCGTCCAGTTGATTATTTTTGTAGGCCTTTTAAATTAAGATGAGCAGGACCGAACTTCGATCCTGCTCAAAATGGTTATTAATAAGTTTTAATTCAACCAATTACATGTCCGCTTTCTTCGGATACTCAAAGTAGACGTTTGTGAAGTCCCTGTATTGCATTGCATTATTTGGGAAGTTCTTAACAAATGCCTGCATTAGTCTATACCCTTCATCGTACCATAATACCATGATTGGAGCATCCTGCATTACTATGTTTTCGGCTTCAAGGAAATGTTTGAACGCTTCTTCCTGAGTTGTAGCTTTTAAGCCTGCTTCATAAAGTTTGTCAAACTTATCACTCTTATATCTCATCATATTTGGATATGATGGCTTTTCAAGGCTTGCAGGAACAGTTTTTCCATAGAAGAACCACAGGAAGTTTTCAGGGTTAGGATAATCTGCAATCCAACCTCCTCTGAAAAAGTCGCTTTTTCCATTGATCATGTTTTCAACTAACTGAGCGAACGGAACAATGTTCAATTCAATTGAAATGTTTAAATGCTCTTTAAGTTGTTTCTGAATTTCTTCTGCTACTGCAGCATTTCTTTCTCCGTCTGAATTAAGTTCTAGAGTTATTTTAGGGAATCCTTTTCCATCAGGATATCCGGCCTTTTTCAGATAATGTTTTGCAGAATCCATATTAAGGTCATATCCATTGATTTTGCTGACATCATAAAGAGGATTTTTAAAGATATCTATTGGAGTAATGCCATGTGTTGCAGGAGCATAACCCTCTCCGTTGAGCACGAATTCAAGGATTTTCTTTCTGTCAATTGCAAAGGAGAATGCCTTTCTTAAATCTCTATTATTAAAGATTTTACCTTGGTTCAGGAAGGAAAGGAAGTGAGTAGCCATCTCTGGTGTTCTCTGCAGGTCATATTGTCCGTATTGACCTTTATTTCCTTTTACCTCTTCAAGAATTTCTATGATATGATCAGTTGGAAGTCTGTACATCATATCAAGGTTTCCTTTCTTGAATTCTAATAGTTCAGTCTTTTTATCCTTAATAAACTTGATTTTTATAGCATCCAGGAATGGCAACTTGTTTCCATGTTCATCTGAACCCCAATAGTTTTCATTTTTCTTAAGAATGATAGAAATATCATCTTCAATGCTGAAAATTTTGAAAGGTCCGGTTCCTACTGCTTTTGTTCTCATCTCAAGGCCAAATTTCTCTAAAGCTTCTTTAGGAAAAATATAAGTAAATGGTCTTGCAAGATTATAAAGGAAGATTGAGTTTGGAGCAGTAAGGGTAAATTGAATCGTATTGGGATCAATTACTTTAATACCTTCCACTTCAAATGAAGGTTTTTTTCCTCCTTCTGAAGCTTTGTAATATTCATCAGCGCCTTTCAAAATACCTTGAAATACGCTAAATCCTTGATTATTAATGTTTTGAGTGCAAAGTTGGGTAAAGCAGAATTTAACATCTTCTGCAGTTAACTCTCTGCCTTTACCATTTGGAAAACATTCATTATCGTGAAAGAATACTCCTTTTCTGATTTTAAATGTGTAAACAGTTTTGCTTGGGTCTACTGAATAATCTTCAGCTATTCCTTTTATGAGACTTAGATCGGCCTGATTAAATTTCATTAATCCTTCATAGACCTGATTTGCAACGCGGTACGATATCGCGTCAGTAATATTATGAGGGAATAAGTTCTTAATGTAGTCGGACTCATTAACTTTAAACACTCCGCCATAATATCTTCCTCCCTTTGCCGCAGTTAAGTTGGAAGATTCACCGCTGCCAGTTTCTTTTGTTGTATCACATGATGACAACAGCACCCCGGCGCACGCTAAGGTTAATAACAATTTCTTCATTTATTTTTTAAAAAATTGGTTGTACATTCAATACCCAATTAGATTTTTAAAGAGGCCAATTTAATAACAAAATGTATTAAACGAAAATATTGATCTAAACAATTTCAATTAGCACAGGGCAATGGTCTGAATGTTTAGCTTCGTTTAAAATAATTGCTCTTTTAAGACGCTCTTTTAAATTTTCTGTTACGGCATGGTAGTCTATGCGCCAGCCAAGATTTTTACTTCTTGCGTTCATTCTGTATGTCCACCATGTATAATGATGAGGTTCAGAATTAAAGTGCCGGAATGCATCTACAAAGCCGCTTTCAAAAAACTTAGACATCCAAGCCCTTTCTTCTGGTAGAAACCCGGAAGAATTAGCATTGGATTTTGGGTTATGTATATCTATTGCTTGATGACAAATATTATAATCGCCACAAACAATTAAACGGGGGAAATCTATCCTAAGTGTGGAAACATAATTATAAAAATCATTTAACCAACACATTTTAAAGGCTTGTCTCTCTTCTCCGCTAGATCCCGAAGGCATATATACGTTGAGAATGGAAAAAGTTTCAAAATCTATTCTTAAAACTCTACCCTCATCATCATATTTGTCCATACCACAACCTACACAGACATTTACAGGTTTAATTTTTGAAAAAATTGAAACTCCGCTATATCCTTTTTTCACTGCAGGATGCCAATGTAAATATTTAAATCCTATCTCTTCTAACTCTGTTGTGTCTACCTGTTCTGGAGTTGATTTGATTTCCTGCAGACAAATAACATCTGCTCCGGTTGCTTCAAGCCATTTTACAAAGCCTTTACTAATAGCTGATCTTAACCCATTTACGTTGTAAGTTAATATTTTCAAGCAGAAGTAGAATTAAAGTGTTTTGAAATATTCCTTTATATGCATTTTGAGTAGTTTTTCCTGCTCTCTGAGGTCAAATTGGGGCAAGGGTTTTACCAGTTTCCAGTGGGGCCATCCATCTTGATCTTGTCCTTCAAGCTCATAATATCCTGATAAACTCAATAGTTTACATATTCCGATGTGCATCAGATCCTGCTTTTCTTCTTTGGAATAATTTCTTTTTCCTTTTCCAAGCTCTTGCACTCCAATTAGAAACAGAATAGCGTCAAGGTTTGGCCTTTTTCCGATTACCGCTTTCAAACTGTCAAGCAGCGCAATCCATTCGGGGTCAAAATCTTTATCAGCTGACATATTTATTATTATAATATTGGTTCAAGTTATGAAATGATAATTAGTTTTACTTTATTTTGATTCAATTTTAACCAGCTATGAAAAAATTATTTTATTCATTTTTTGAATTAATATACCCTCAACTGTGCTGCGGCTGCAATAATGGTTTGTTGGTCAACGAAAAGTTTCTTTGTGCTTCTTGCCAGGTAAATTTGCCTAAAGCGGATATAGGTCTGTTGACAAACAATGAATTGGAGAAGCGATTTTATGGAAAAGTAATGATTGACCATGCTTTTGTTTATCTCAAATTCCAGAAAAAAAGCATCGTTCAGAATATTTTATTTGATATAAAATATGGAGGGAATAAAGCAGCAGGAAGATATTTAGGAGAAAGGTTTGGTATGGAAATCCTTAAAAAGTCTCCCTCATTTAAGCCGGACCTTATTGCTCCAGTACCTTTGCATTCGAGAAGGCTCAAATCCAGGGGTTATAATCAGAGTTTTGTAATTGGCGAAGGACTTGGAAAAGTTCTCGGTGTCGCTTGTAAAGAAGTTGTTGGAAGGGTAGTTTCAAATTCCACCCAAACAAAAATCAATAGGATTTTGAGATGGAAAAATGTTGATGGAATTTTTCAGGTTATGGGAGATTCTGAAATTTCGGGTAAACATGTTCTGCTGATTGATGATGTTGTTACAACCGGCTCAACTATGGAGGCTTGCCTGATTGCTTTACTTGATGCCGGAGCCTCAAAGGTAAGCATTGCATCTCTGGCTATTGCCACATAAAAAAAGCCTTTGGTTATTATACCAAAGGCTTTTTAAGATCTAAATAATTTTCTATTAATAGTTTGTTCCAGCTTGGATCATTGCGCAACGGAATCCGATAGTTGCAGTACAAGAATCTTCTGCAAGGTATCTTCTTGTTCCAGGAGACATCCAGTAAGCTACGTCTTTCCAGCTACCGCCTTTGTAAACTCTAACGTGGTCATCTATTAGAGACTGGAATCCTGCTTTATCATATCCTTTTTCTTCATCAAGGAATCCATTTCTTCTAAGTGGGTTCAGATCGTCGAAATCTTGGAATGTAAGTGGACGGTAAACGTCATAAACCCATTCGTTTACGTTACCAGCCATGTTGTAAAGACCAAAGTCATTTGGAGGATATTCATAGATGTAAGTGGTGATCATTGCACCATCATTCAACTTACCAGCTATACCGGCATAGTCACCTCTTCCTCTTTTAAAGTTGGCAAGGAACATACCCATTTGTTTTCCATAGGGATTTCTAAGTGCATGTCCATCCCACGGATAAAGTCTCTTATGTGTTTGGTTTTCGTCCAGCCACTGGTTTCCGATAAGAGCTTGAGCTGCATATTCCCACTCTGCTTCAGAAGGAAGTCTGTAGTTTGGTAGAACTACTCCAGACTCAAGAGGAATTCTTCCTCCGCCTTCAGGTACTTCAACTCCAGCATCTTTAGCAAGTTCGTTGTTTACAACTCTGGTTCTCCAAGAGCAGTAATCAACCGCCTGAATCCAGTTAACTCCTACTAATGGGAAATAACGGAAACCAGGGTATCTTAAATAGTGCTCTACATATGGGTCATTGTAAGCAAGCTCACTTGCCCAAACGTTTGTATCAGGAAGAGCTGATTCATAGAATTCCTGAGAAGAGTCTCTCTGAATATAAAATAGATACTCTAACCAGTGAATGTTCGCAATTTCAGTTTCATCCATGTAGAATGACGCTACAGTAACAGTTCTTTCTACGTTGTCTCCCGACTTAAGAATATCTTCCTCGAAAGAACCTAAAACTGTTCTACCGCCTTCGATATACACAAGGTTCGGCCCTTCAGGCTGGCCTTGGAAATCTTTAACCTCAAAACCGTTTTCTTCATTGTAGGCCAGACCGGTAACCGTGCTTTCTTTGCCCGGATTGGTGCTGGTAGGATTTCCCTTTGAACAGGCAGTAATGATTACTGCTCCTGCCGCTATAAGAGAAAGCCCTTTTAAAGTGGTGAAAATTTTATTCATAACCTGTTTCTTAAATTGTATACACTTCCAAATAATTGGCTAATTTATGTACTTCCAGTATAAAATACAATTAATTAGTTGAATTATATAATATTTTTTTTGAAGGAAATTTCTCCTCAAAAACGAACCTTTTACAAACTATATTACTAAATTATAATTTTATAGACAAATAATTAAAATTTTTGGAAAATTAATTAAAGGCTATGTATATACTTGTCAGGTATACACAAGGTTTAGAGTTTAAAAAAAATTTTCTTAAAAGTTTAACTCATTAAAAGGCAAGTATTATACCTCCATTTATTCCAATTGAATATAGTCTTTCTTTTTCAGGAATATTTTTGCGTAATGGTGTAAAAAAGTAAGTAAACTGTGGCATGAGCATAAATCCTATTCTATCAGAAATAAATGCCTGCACTCCTGTACCTATATTTCCTCCCATGATAAAATTATTCAGATTTGCATCATCTCGGGTTAATTCCGTTGTTTTCATTAAAACTCCTGAGGAGTAATAATCAGTTTTTTCCTTAGCTTCTATCAAATAATTAAAAGAGGGGCCAACTCTGAGAAATAGAGCGAGTTTCTCTTTTTTAATGTAGCTATAATCTACAAAAACGGGAAATTCCAATAATTCTGCTTTAAAAGATCCTTTGGTCTGATCATTTCCATTTGCAGGTTCACTTAATGTTGATAATGGTTTCTTAAAACCTTTTCTGCTGTATCTTCCTCCAAGCCCAAAAGCAAATCTATCATTAAGGTGTTTTTCAAAGTTTAGTCCTACAGAATAACCGTAAGTACCAGTTTCTTTTTTCCTCAGTTCTTTAATGTTGGATTGATCACTTGTAACGCTTAAATATCTTGAGGTATATTCTGGTGAATAATATATAGTTATTTTCCACGGATCATGTATTTTCTGAGCTGTAGCAACATTATCCGCTATTGTTAAAAAACAAATTGCAACAAGAAATAGACCTTTAAATCTGTTTTTAAGAAGTGCTTTCATTAAGGCTATGATTATAAAAATTAAACTATGCAGAAGTATTTTTGTTTTTTAGCAGTTGCTGTCTGTTCATAGCTGAGAGCATTTGTATGAAGAATTAAATAATTTACTTCAAGAATTCGTTCCTTCATAAAGTATTCTTTTATGAAATGCATAAGTTTAATTTTGTTTTTTCTTGCCATATCAAATTTGGTATTTGGGCAAAATCTGAATGTCCGAGAACAGGATGTTCTTTTCAGAAAGCATCTTGTGAGAGCGTTTTCTTTAAAAGATGCGAGAAATGTTGAATTATTTGGGGAAAATGCAGCTCTGTCGGAGATTTTACTAAATGCTGTTGAAAAAGGTAATCTTTTAGCTTATAAGGACAGGTTATGTAGGGAGGAGGTATCGAGAGATGAAATATTATCTAAAGTCATAATGTCAGCTGAAGATACTGTTGGCTTTATTTTTCCGCATTCACTAAGGGAAATAGAATTGGGTGAAGATATTATCTTTAATAAGCACAGATCGGAATTCGTTTTTGAGCAAAAATATATTGCTTTGATAATTCCTCAATCAGAAAATTACAGGGGTATAATTGAGCCACTTGCCTATTTTAAATATAGTGATTGTATTAAGGTATTTAATCTGGATGAAAGGGCATTTAGCCTGAATTTTTCAGGGGTTAAGGTTCCTTTTCATGATTTGTTTCTGACCCATACCTATAAATCTTACATAGTAAAAATCGGAAATGGCAATTATTTTGACCAGCTTTATCCGAACCCTTCAAAAGCTTTCATTGCAGCAAGGCACCAGGAAAATTTGCTTAATGATTACCTATATAAATTTTTCAATCCATGATTTGATATAGAGATAAATAGCAATATCAGTATAAATAGGTACAGGAATAAATATGTAATCACAAATATTTTTCGGGAAAAATCCATCGAACGAAGGAAAGGTTTCGTAATTTTAGACCATGGCAAATACTGCTAAAGAAAAAATTCAGCAAGATCACATCCCCGAAGAAGCGCTTGTTGGCCTGTTAAAAGGCAAAGACCAGAAAGCATTGGAATACCTTTATGATCACTATTCCCCTGCTGTATTTGGAATCGTATTACGTATAGCGAATTCGGAAAAAGCTGCGGAAAAGATATTTAAAGAAGTATTTTCTGAAATATTAAAAAGGATATCGGAATTCAATCATAAAACAGAAAAGTTTTTTGATTGGCTTTTGAGAATTGCCAGAAGTACTGCTTTAGATTTGGTCAGCAAAAGAGGTTTTAAGCAAAATAATTTATCAGATTTAGCGCAGTTGAAGGCGCAAGAAGGAATTCTTGGCAATACAGAGCCTGCTGTTTCAAGGGATTTTCTTAACAACCTTAATCCGGAACAAAAGCATTATCTGGACCTGATTTATTTTCAGGGTTTGACTATCGATCAGATTGCTGAAAAGTTTAATCAACCTGCAAATACAGTAAGAAATAGAGCTAAGGCGGCTTTACACATGTTAAAAGCTTTACACTCCTGAAAATGACTTCACAAGAATTAATTAATTCCGGTAAACTAGAGCTTTATGTTTTGGGTGAGCTATCAGAAGCTGAGGCTCGTGAAATTGAAATAGCAAGTGGAGGAAATCCGGACGTAAATGAGGAAATAAGAACTCTTCAAAATGCATTGAGAAAATATGTGATGTGTTTTGAAAAGACACCTCCATTAGGCTACAAGAGACAGGTACTCGAGGATTTGGCAAGGCAGAATGAAGAACGTCAGGCAGAAGAGAGCTCCAAAAAAGCAGTCAATGAGAAAGTAGAGAAGTTCGAAAAATTAGAGGAAAAAAGCAAAGCCTCCAAAATTTTACTTCCAATATTTATTATTACTTCTGTCATTTCGTTGATCGCTGCGGCATTTTTTGCTTACAGAATGCAAAATGCAAATAATGACCTGGTGAATCTAAATTCGGATAATTCCCTGGTAAAAGAGTCTTCATTAAAAGAGAAAGAAACCCTTTTGCAGGAGATAGTTAGTGTTAAAAGTGAATTGGAATCTGCGCTTTTAAGCGTTGAAGTGCTGAAAGATTCTAATTTTACAAAAATTGAAATGATTAGTCCCGATGGTACTTTAAGAGTGCCTTTGTACTGGAATAAATCAAATGGAGATGTTTTCGTAGATGGCGCAAATATACATGCGTTGAGAGATGATAAGACATATCAACTTTGGACAATAAACGAAGGTATTCCTGATAATTCTGGTACTGTAACTCCCAATATAAAATTTTTGCAGAAAATGAAAGGGACTTCAAATGCTGAAGCATTTTCTCTGACGATTGAATCTAAAGGAGAAATTACAGACCCGTCATTTGAAAATATTTATGCTACTATTACTTTAGAATAAGAATAAGGCGTGTTTTAAATAAGGCCGGACAATGTATATTCATTGTCCGGCTTTATATTTAAACACTGTTTATTTTTAATAAGGATAATAAATCAAACTTCTGTATTCCGGATGTTCTACCAGAAAATCCTGAACACAAGAGCAGGATGCCTTGATCCGTGCATTTTTAGTTTTGGCAAAATTGAGTGCATATTCAACAATGGTTGAACGAAGCTCACTGGCCTGTTTTAAGGTCTGAGGAATAAAAGAACTTATAAAATCCCAGACAAGGTCATTCCATTTAATGTATTTCAAAGTACATTCAACCCCTTCTACCGTAGTGAAGAATTTTCTTTCTTCTTCATTATGTCTGATCATTACTTTTGTCATTCTCTCCATTGCTTTTACTCTCCTCTATAAAAACATGGAAAGTTAAAGGATTGTTAAGGACTTAAATTTCAAAAGGGTTCAAATTTAAAAGTTTTGCCCTGAATGAATTTGATAATGAGTGTATAAGGTCAGAATTTAGGTTGAACCATGCGTTTAATTTGTCCAGCAATGGACCATCGGTAGTCACAATAATTCCTTTCGAAAGAAGTAGTTGTTTGTCTGCATCAGGGACAAGTTCCACATTTGTTTTAGGGGAAATTTCTTTGAGAAGGGTCTTAACCCTACCGCTATTGGAAACAGGAGCGTCAAAATACCAGGTTACAGATCTCGGTTTCAGATTCCACAAGAAGGAGCATATCTGAGACAAAGCTTCAGGTGTTTCCATCACTTTTTTATAACTGCCATGAATGGAAGCAAGGTCTCGTATACATCCATCCATTCCAAGAAAAAGACAAGCTCCCGAATAAAAGGACTCAATCGTTATTAATGTGTTAAAGCCATCAATAAATAAATCTGAATTTTCAAGAGACCCAGCATCTTTTTGAATCGACAACCGATGTTTAAGAGAATCAAGTGTACAGCAGCTTCGCCGAACTGCCATTTGCTGACGGAGATTAAGTCGATACCTGTCTCCTACCAGCTTGAGTGAAGAGGCTTCGTTATAATTTTTTGAAAGCAACCATGAAAGGTCTTCCACCGCATTCCGTAAACATGGCAATTTATTTTCGTTAAAATTGTTCTCATCATCCGGATGGGCTCCTCTATGCTTTCTTTTATCAGGCATTTGCTCAGAGCTTATCTTTCAGAAATGAAGCTGTGTAATTATTTTTCAGTTTAACCAAATCTTCAGGCACACCTTCAAAGGTAACATTTCCTCCCCCATCTCCCCCTTCAGGTCCCATATCAATGATCCAGTCTGCGCACTTGATCATATCCATATTATGCTCTATGACAATAACTGAATTTCCTTGCTCAACAAGCGCATTAAGTGCAGTCAATAATTTTTTGATGTCATGAAAATGAAGTCCGGTTGTAGGTTCGTCAAAAATGAAAAGTATATGGTCTTTTGCTTCTGAAGTTCCTTTTCCAAGAAAACTAGCCAGTTTTACCCTTTGTGCTTCTCCTCCGCTTAGAGAGTTGGAAGACTGGCCAAGTTTAATATAGCCAAGCCCGACATCAGCGAGAGGTTTGAGTTTTTCAAGAATTTTAGGCTTGTCTCCAAAGAATGTAAGACTTTCATCTATAGTCATATCCAGTACTTCAGTGATGTTTTTATCCTTATAGATAACATCCAGAATTTCCTGTTTGAATCTTTTGCCATTACAGCCTTCACATTTAAGATGAATGTCGGCCATAAACTGCATTTCAACGGTTACTACTCCTTCTCCCTGACAAATCTCGCATCTACCCCCTTCTATGTTAAATGAGAAATTACCGGGTTTATAGGCACGGGCTTTTGCCAAAGGTTGTTCGCTATAAAGATTTCTGATGGCATCGTATGCTTTTACATAAGTCACCGGATTTGAACGGGAGCTTTTTCCAATCGGGTTTTGGTCAACAAATTCTACCTGGGAAATTTTTCCTAATAATCCACCAACCCCATCGTAACGGCCAGTGAATTCTCCCATATTTCCATGAAGTTTTTTAAGAGCCGGATAAAGGATTTTTTTAACAAGGGTAGATTTTCCGGAACCACTCACACCTGTAATCATACAAAGTGTATTCAGTGGAAATTTAACCGTAAGATTATTCAGATTATTTTCTCTTGCTCCTTTTATTTCCACAAAGTCATGCCAGGCACGTCTTCTTTTGGGAACGGATATGCCCTCTGCCCCATGCAAATATCTTGATGTATGAGAGACATTTTCATCCTTCATTTCTTCTATGCTACCTTGAAAAATCAGCTGTCCCCCATGAGCACCGGCGTCTGGACCTATATCTATTATCTGGTCTGCAGCCCTCATCACTTCCTCTTCATGCTCTACGACTATAACCGTATTTCCAATATTTCTTAAATCTTCAAGAACCGAAACCAACTTTCTCGTGTCTCTCGGGTGCAAACCGATACTTGGTTCATCCAGTATATACATAGATCCCACAAGCGCACTGCCAAGAGATGTAGCGAGTCTTATTCTCTGATACTCTCCCCCTGACAGTGTAGAAGAGACTCTGTTTAAAGTTAGGTAGCCAAGTCCAACTCTGTCCAGGTAATTTAACCTGCTGGAAATTTCTTTTAAAATTCTACCTCCAACTTGCTTTTCGTGATTGTTCAGTTTTATTTCTTTAAAAAATTCTATGCCTTTGCTTATTGGCATCAGTACCAGGTCCACGATAGACTTTCCATCTATTTTGACATAAGATGCGTCTTTTCTTAATCGGGTCCCTCTGCAATCTGGACAAGTAGTTCTTCCTCTGTACCTGGACAACATTACTCTGTACTGTATTTTATGAGTCTTGCTTTCAAGATAGTTGAAGAAATCATTTAATCCATCGAAATATTTATTGCCTTCCCATAGTAAGGCCTTTTCTTTTTCGTCCAAATCAGAATAAGATCTGTGAATTGGAAAGTCGAATTTTATACCATTTTTTAAAAGTGGTTCTGCCCACTTTTGCATCTTTTCACTTCTCCAGGGAGCTATTACTCCTTCATAAACAGATAAAGACTTATCGGGAAATACGAGATCCTCATCAATGCCAAGAACATGGCCAAAGCCTTCACAACGTTTGCAGGCTCCAAAGGGATTGTTAAAGCTGAAAAGATTGACAGATGGTTCTTCAAATGTAATTCCGTCAAGTTCAAATTTGTCGGAAAATGTTTCCCTGTTTTTCCCTGGTACTTCTACTATACAGTATCCTTCCCCCTCTATAAATCCGGTTTGTATAGAATCGGTAAGTCTGAAGTTTAAGTCTTCATCATTTTTATTTACCATTGCCCGGTCTATCAAAAGGTAAAAATCTTTCACCTTTTTAATAGATGAGGCATTTTCTATTAACTCTTCAATTGCAAGTACCTCTTCATTGATCAGAATTCTGGAGAACCCCTTTTGCAAAAGCAGATTGAGAACGTCTTCTTTTTTCTTTTTATCAGGGAATTTTTGTGGGGCGAGAATTTGTATTTTTTCTCCCTCTGGTAAGCTGTTGATATTGTTTAAAACATCTTCTACAGAGTGTTTTTTGACTTCATTTCCGGAAACGGGAGAAAAAGTCTTACCAACTCTGGCAAAAAGAAGTTTTAAATAATCATAAATTTCCGTTGTGGTTCCTACAGTTGAGCGAGGGTTTTTACTGTTGATTTTCTGCTCAATTGCAATAGCAGGAGAAATTCCCTTGATATAATCTACTTCAGGTTTTTCCATTCTTACCAGAAATTGCCGGGCATAAGCATTTAGACTTTCCACATACATTCTCTGTCCTTCGGCAAATAGTGTATCAAATGCCAAAGAAGATTTTCCGGATCCGGATAATCCTGTAATAACTACCAGTTTATTTCTGGGGATTGCGACCGAAAGACTTTTCAGATTATTTACTCGGGCATTTTTAATAATGATGTATTTTTTGGGATCAAGTTGATCTAAAACATCTGATTTTTCCGCCGTAACTATTTTTCCCATAAATTATATTGACAACAGTTTGTTTCGTAACAATTTTTCTTAAAATAAGTATATATTTCCCGTAGTGCCTTTGGAATATCCAAAAATAATAATTAACTTTAAAATACATTAGTTCAATTATTTTATTCAATTGAACAATTATTTCACCCTAAACCCCTACAATATCGAGATAGACTACTACGTTAACTAAACGTGGAATTGAAAATGAAAAACGCTGCTATTATTAGTGATGCTAAATTGGTATCGCTTTACATCAGTGGTGACGAGAATTCTTTTGCTCAACTGCTTAAAAGGCATAAGACAAAAGTTTACACTACCATCTATCTCATTGTTAAAGATCAGTACATAGCCGAAGACCTTCTACAGGAGACTTTTATCAAGGCTATTAAAAAACTTAAATCCGGAGATTATAACGAAGAAGGAAAGTTTTTGCCCTGGATTGTGAGAATTGCTCATAACCTGGCGATAGACTATTTCCGTAGAGAAAAACGTTATCCTACAATAATAATGGAGGATGGGTCTAATATTTTCAATTCACTCGATTTTTCAGAGGATTCAACGGAATCGTTGCAGATAAAAGACGAAACCCATGCTATTCTGAGGAAATTGATTCAAACCCTGCCGGAGCCTCAAAGAGAGGTTCTGTTAATGAGACATTATGGCGAAATGAGTTTCCAGGAAATTGCTGATGCGACTGGAGTTAGCATCAACACGGCTTTGGGAAGAATGCGCTATGCTCTCATTAACCTGAGGAAAAAGCTCGAAAAACAAAATGTAGCCTATGATAAAAATTTTTACCCAGAATGATGTAATCCGTTTAGTTTACAATGAAGTAAATGATGAAGAAAGGGATGAAATTTTGCATGCCCTCATTAAGGATAACGACCTGGCACTCTTTTATGCTGAGTTGCTTGAACTGGAAAGTTCAATGCTAAGCCTTAAAGTTGAGCCATCTCAAAAGTCTATCAATGAAATCATCAACTTTTCAAAAACTTACGTTCATCACTAAAAAACAAAAAGGGTCTTGATTCAAGGCCCTTTTTTCTTTTAAAAAACTTTTTCATAATCTGAAAATCCTCTATTTTTCTAAAATTGAACCGCGATTAAGCATATAAAAAAATACCATTGTTAATCAGGCCATTAGATGATTCAATTCCGTTTTGAGTATAATGATTAACAGGATTTTTCAATGGTAATGCTTAATTTGGGTTGAACATTCCAGATGCTCTGATGCTGAAGAAAGAACGATTTGAAAAATTCCTGGATCATTTTAGTAAAAATTTTCCCGAACCTGAAACAGAATTAAATTATAACAATCCCTATGAATTACTTGTTGCCGTTATTCTGAGTGCGCAGTGTACTGATAAAAGGGTAAATATGGTAACTCCAAAGTTATTTGAAAGATATCCTTCTCCGGAAATTATGGCAAACGCTTCTGCGGAAGAAATATTTGAGTTAATCAGAAGCATATCTTATCCCAACAATAAATCGAAGCACTTGGCCGGAATGGCAAGAATGCTTATCAGCGATTTCAATGGAGAGGTGCCGGAGAAAGTGGAAGACCTTCAGAAATTGCCAGGAGTTGGAAGGAAAACCGCCAATGTCATAGCCTCTGTAATCTATAATCAGCCTACAATGGCGGTAGACACCCATGTGTTCAGGGTTTCCAAACGCATTGGGCTAGTTTCAGAAAAGGCGAAAACTCCTCTGGAAGTTGAAAAGGAATTGGTCAAACATATACCCAAAGAACTTATTCATAAAAGTCATCACTGGCTGATCTTGCATGGCAGGTATATTTGCCTGGCAAGAAATCCGCAATGCAATCTTTGTCCGCTTACTTCTATCTGTAAGTATTACCAGAAGTTGCCTTCAGCCAAACAGGAAGAAATGAAGTTTTGACCTATGTGTGGAATTAACATAATCGTAGATAAGACACGTCTTCTTGATGAGGCCTACATCAAAAGAATGAATGCTGCCACGGTTCATCGAGGACCGGATCATTCAGGCATCTGCTTTTTTAAGAACTCTTCATTCAACATATTTTTAGGAAACAACAGACTGAAAGTTACAGATCCTCTTAGCCGGGCTGATCAGCCAATGGTGAGTGAGGATCAGAACTATGCGATCTCCTATAATGGAGAGGTGTATAATTTCAAATCATTAAAAAGCACCATACTTTCTGATTTTGACTTCAAAACGGATGGAGATACAGAAACAGTTTTTTTAAAAATCATTAATAATGGACTTCTGGCTGCAAATGAATTTCACGGAATGTTTGCATTTGCTTTTTATGACCATATTAAAGAAACTATAAGCATCTGCAGAGATGAGAGAGGAATTAAGCCGATCTATTATTTTGAAGATGAAAAATACTTTATCGCATCATCAGAAATAAAAGGTATTCTGGCAACAGGGCTTGTTAAGAAAGAGCTGAATGATAAAGAAATATATTCCTATCTCCATTTTAAATATGCCCAGCGACCTAATACATTTTACAAGAATATTTTTGAGCTGGAACCTGGGACATTTCTTCAGTTGAATAATCATTTCAAGAAAGAATTCAGATCCTTTAAGCCGAACACTACCATTGGATATCCTTTTAAAAAACAGTATTATTCTAAAGAAGAAATCTTGGAGAAGTCTGAAGAGTTAATTCAACAGTCCATAAGAGAACAGACTTATTCAACGGGAACATCAGGAATTTTTCTCAGCGGTGGTGTAGATTCGACTTTGCTATTGGCTGTTTCAAAGGATTTGTTTGGAAGCGGGGTAAAAACTTATAGCATTGTAAATAGCAAGGGGGAGGCATGGGCAGGTACACAGGACTTCTCATATTCCAGGCTTGCAGCAAAAAGATATCAGTCGTCGCATACGGAGGTTCAGATTTCTGCAGGTGATCTTGGGCGGCTGGATGAAATAATTCAAAAACTTGATCAGCCTATAGCAGATAGTGCATTATTGCTTACTTATCTTTTGTCTGAAAGAGCTTTTAAAGATGTAAAAGTTATTTTATCCGGGGCAGGTGCAGATGAGGTTTTTGCCGGATATAACAGGCATAAAGCCTTTAACATTTATCTGAAATATTTCAGGAATTCTGTGGCGATTCATACAGGCCATCTTTTAGGCGAAATTCATTCATATAAATCAAAATCCCTTCGGCTGATATCCAGGTTTCTAAATGATATTGAAGAGGATCCTCAAACTACTTTTCTTAATTTTTCTAGTTTGAAGTTCAGAGATTTTCTTCGTTTGCAAGAGTTTGGCGAAGGCTGGAATAAAGACCAGTTGCTTGATTCAGCTCTGAACTATGACAAAAACTATTATCTGGTAAATGACATATTGAGTCTTACAGATCAGATGACTATGGCACACTGCCTTGAAGCCCGCGTTCCTTATCTTGATAAAAATGTGGTTGCGTGGACTGAAACATTGGGAGCAAACGTGTTGCTCAAAAATGGTCCCAAATGGATTCTGAAAGAATTACTCCAAAAAAAAGACGGAGTGGACTTTGTGAGGAGAAAAAAGGAAGGTTTTGGCCTGCCACTTAAAAGCTGGTTTGAAAAAGGTGAGGGGAAGAATTTACTAAATCAGCTTAAAGAAAAAAATCAACTTTTGTATCGGTATTTCCCATATTACAAAGTAGATCAAATGATCGAACATCAGGAACGGAAGTCCGCAGATTACACTGCTGAGCTATGGGCCCTCATTATTCTGAGCCGCTGGCTTAAATATAATTTTGAATGAGAATAATTTACATTCATCAGTATTTTAAGACCCCACAGGAAGGCGGAGCTATACGGTCCTGGCATCTGGCAAATGCCTTGGCGGCTGATGGTCATGAAGTGCTGGTCATTAGTTCTCACAATAAGGAATCCGGAGTTCGGCAATTTGGAAAAGTGAAGATCCATTATGTAAAGGTAGCCTATGATAACGCTTTCAGTTTTGGTAAAAGAATAAGGGCTTTCCTGTCTTTTTTTAACAAGGCTTTCAGAATTATCATATCTGAAAAAAAACCAGATCTTTTATTTGCTACTTCTACTCCACTTACAATTGGCATACTGGCATTGATGATAAAGAAGCTCAGAGGCATTCCGTATTTTTTTGAAGTAAGAGACCTTTGGCCATTGGTACCGGAGGAAATGCGCATTTTCAAGAATAGATTTATTATTAAAATGGCATATTTTTTTGAGAAAAAGATCTATAAAAACGCAGATAAAATAATCGCTCTTTCCCCGCCTATCAACACGTATATCTCTACGAAGATTAATGATAAGAAAAAAGTAGTTTGTATTCCTAATTTTTCAGATTGTGAATATTTTGTTCCTCACAAAAATACATATTCCGAAAAGTATCCATTAGTGAATGGAAAGTTTGTTGTTGGATATTTCGGAACTGCGGGAAAGGCTAATAATCTTTTACGACTGGCAGAGGCTGCAGCTTATTTTAAAAATACAGGAATAAGGAATGTAGTTTTTCTTGTAATATCTTCAGGTGCGGAGCTTGCTGGAATCAAAAGATACGCACGGGGGCACGATCTTGATAATATCATTTTTTCGGGTTTTCAGGATAAAGAGAACATTCGGGATGCTCTGAGTTTATGTGACGCATCTTATGTATCCTATGCAGATTTTCCTTCCCTTTGGACCGGAAGTCCTAACAAATTCTTTGATGGAATTGCTGCAGGAAAACTTATTATCCTGAATTTTGAAGGTTGGATAAAAGATATTGTTGAAGAATATGGTTGTGGCTTTTATTATGACCGGAGTAAGCCGGAACAGTTATGGGAAAAACTTGAACCTTATCTCAATAATGCAGGACTATTAGAAAAGGCACAAGTTAATTCCCGCAAACTTGCTCTTGAAAAGTTTTCAAAGAAAGAACTGGTTTCAAAATTTCTTACACTCTTCAGATAGAAAGCCAAGCCGTTATGAGTTATTTTTCAGTTGACTTCTTTGGCTTGTATTTAGATTCTTGAAAAATCTTTCTCGCATTTTTATCTGCCATCAGATCTTGTAGAGTAACAGCCGGGTGGTCTTTCATATATTTTCTTACGATCTGCCAACCCAGCCAGCGGCCAATGCGGCCAGGGCACTTCTCTCCTATTTCACTGATCTTTGGAGATTCGCCAATATATTTTTCAATAATCCTTGGCTTGGTTTCGTAAAACAGTTTTTTATCAATAAAATGACCCCAGATGACATCAAGGTTTTTTTCAATATCATCTATTGTATTTTCCGGATACATGATCAGAAGACTATCCGGAGTTTCGGGCAATACCCTTTCCATAAAATAAAGAGTTTTCCCATGATAGATCATATGCGCAAGCATGGTCTCATCTTTCGAATCCACTTCATTGAATTTGTTTGAAAGCGCCATTGCGACCATTGGAGCAATAAATGGCTTGTCATATCGGCTTAGAAAATATTCATAAGTTACTGGCCGAAATTGAGCCTTAGGCCCAAGGAAATAATCTGTGCTTATTACCACCAGGCTATCCGAAACAGAAATATCTTTGTTGAATTTGAATCCGGTTACAATAGTGTTTACTTCCGGAGCATTGTAGGTCGGATAATAAAATTTGATATTTTCAAAAAGATCGGTAAGCTGATCTTTCAGGTATGGTGGTTGATTGATATATTTTTCAGACTCTTCATAAAATGCTTTAAGCTGTGGGTTGCTATAAAGATTAAACATGAAATCGACCATTTTAGGGTCGGCAGCAGCATTGGGCACTTCAAGGTATTCAGCAGAAAAACGTGGGTGCTTTTCCAAAAAAACTTTAACATCTTCAGCGGTCTTCACGTTAAAAAGACCTTGTGAAAGATTTTCATAGTGTATTTTGAGTTTTGGCTTTTCGTCTTTAGGAATGGTAATCCTTTTCTTTTCCTGATTGTCCTCTTTGCAGGAGAAAAGAGCAAATACTAAAAAGGTAAAAATGAAAAACCTGGGTAACATGTTATTAGAAATTAAGTATATATTTACACTGAACAAAATTACTTTTATCAAATCGTAAAACTATGAAAAAAGCATTTTTATTATGTTGTATTCTGTTTTTAAGTATTACATCATATTCGCAAGTGAAGTTGGGTCTTAAGTTTGCTCCGGGCTTCAGTTTTAACAGGGTTGCAGCAGATGATAAAGCTGCTGTCGATTTCAAAGGAAATGGCCTTGGAATAAGATTTATCGCTGGTCCTGAAGTTTATTTTTTGATAGGGGATAATGCGGCTTTTGTAACAGGAGTTTGGTTTTCTTCAAGAAGAGTGGGCATAAAATACGTAGGGTCAGGAACATCGACAAAGGAGACCTATAACCTTCAATATATTTCACTTCCTGCATATTTGAAATTGTATACCAATGAGATTGCAACCGACATGAAGGTCTATTTTAATGTTGGAGGTTCTTTTGACATAAAAATAAAGGATAACGTAATTAAAACGGATCTTACTGATGCGTATATAACAAAGTGGAGACCTATTGATGCAACTATTCTTTTGGGTACAGGTATTCAACTACAAATGGGAGAGAGTACTTTTCTTCTGGCAGGTATAAGTTATAACAGAGGTCTTATCAATGCTGCCTCAAAGAGAAGATTTGACGTTCCTGACACAAATGGAAATACAATAGATCCTAAATTGAAAATTAATACAGATTTAATTTCACTTGATCTTGGATTGAGATTCTAAGAAGGGGTAGAAATAAAAATCCTGAATGAACAGGGGGAAGAAATCAGACGATCTCGATTTCTTCTCCCTGTTCGTTTTTAAACTTAAATTCAGTAATTCCCAGAGAAGTATCTTTCTCCATTCTTATCCACCTCTGATATTTGAAGAACCATTTTACCCGTCGAGACATTAGTCCTTGGGTGAAATAAGCGTGCAGATATGGGTGAAGAGCAATGCGAATATGTTTTTCGTTTTGCTTGTTGATGATGTATTCAAGATTGTTTTCCAGTTGATCGGAAACGAGAATGCTGGCTGTAATTTTTCCTGTGCCGTTACAGGTCGGGCATGTTTCCAGGGTGCTTATGTTCATTTCAGGTCTTACCCTCTGACGGGTAATCTGCATAAGACCGAATTTTGATAAAGGAAGAATGACAAATTTGGCTCTGTCGTCCTTCATCTCTTCCCTCATTTTTTCATAGACAATTCTCCTGTTGTCAGCCTTCTTCATGTCTATGAAATCCACTACGATGATACCGCCCATATCACGGAGCCTTAGCTGACGTCCGATTTCTTTAGCAGCTTCAAGGTTTACGGCAAGAGCAGTGTTTTCCTGGTCGCTTTCCGCATTGGATTTATTCCCGCTGTTGACATCAATTACATGAAGCGCTTCGGTATGTTCTATGATAAGGTATCCTCCGCCAGGCAAACTAACCGATTTTCCGAAAAGGGTCTTCAGCTGTTTTTCAATTCCGGCTGCCTCAAACAGCTTAACTTTTCCCTGATGCAGTTTTACTATTTTCTCTTTATCCGGAGCAATTGTCTTGATAAAATTTCTGATTTCATCATAGCTTTCTTTGCTATCGATGGAAATAGTATCAAAGCTTTCATTTAGCATGTCTCTCAGAATAGAGGAAGCTCTGCTCAATTCTCCGATAACCAGATCTCTGGGTTTGGCAGTTTTAAGAGCTTTAAATCCGTCTTCCCATTTTTTAACAAGCGTTCTGAGATCCCTGTCAAGTTCAGCGACATCTTTTCCTTCGGCAACAGTTCTTATAATAACGCCGAAGTTTTCGGGTTTAATAGAAGTTACAAGTCTGGTAAGGCGGAGTCTTTCGTCTTTTTCGGTGATTTTTTTAGAGACACTGATAACATCAGAGAAGGGGACAAGCACAATGTATCTTCCAGCAAGAGAAATTTCACAAGATAATCTTGGTCCTTTGCTGGAAATCGGCTCTTTGACGACCTGCACGAGTATCTGCTGATTTTTGGTCAGCACCTGGCTGATTTTCCCGTCTTTGGGAATATCTTTTTCCAGATTGAATTTATTGAGCTTGGAAGTCGCTTTAGAGTTCGTCTGAACAAATTTTGAATATTTGGTCAGCGATTTAAATTGGGGGCCAAGATCTAGATAATGAAGAAAGGCGTCTTTTTCATATCCAAGATCTATAAAGGCAGCATTTAAACCAGGTACAAGTTTTTTAACAGTTCCCAGATAAATATCTCCCACGTTAAATTGATGGCCACTTGATTCAAAGTGGCATTCAATTAAACGTTTGTCTTTCAGAAGGGCAATACGATTCCCTTTCTGAGTAACATTAATTAGGAGTTCGTTACTCAAACCAGTTATTTTGTTTTAAAAAATAAACAAATAGAAATTACCAGTCCAAAAGAAACTATTGAACTGGCGGAAAAGTGGAAAACTGGAAACTGAAAAGGATTATTTTTTCTTGTGTCTGTTTTTTCTTAGACGTTTTTTCCTTTTGTGAGTAGCAATTTTATGTCTCTTTCTTTTTTTTCCGCAAGGCATAATCTGTAAATTTTATTTGTAAACTTTATTTTAATTCCTTTAAATAACTATCTATGGTTGAAGCGAATACAGGGTCTGTATTAAGCATCTTTGCTTTTACAAAGTATTGCTTTGCTTCAGATCTTTTTCCCATTTCATATTGTGCAATCCCCATATATAGAAGACCTGCAGTATGGTTTGGGTTTATTTTCAAAAGATCATTAAACCTAGAAATTGCTTTTTCATGCTGCCCGGATTGAAGAGAAAGAATTCCAAGATCAAAGATTGCAACCTCATTGTCAGGTGAATCTTTTAGAATTTCTCTCAGCATCGTAATACCCTTCATTGGTTCAGGCCCTCCAACGTAAGTCATAGCCATCTTGGCTTTAACATCATAGGATTTCGGATTGTTCTCCAGAATTTTTTCGTAAAAAGATCTGGACTTGGCACTGAATTCCGCTTTTTCAGCATCTCCGGCAACAATTGCAGCCTGATTGTAGGCGTCTCCTGCTTTTTCCCAGGTTTCCGGCTTTGGATTCAAAGCGGCTACTTCACCTGAGAATTTGGCTGCACTGTCAAAAACCATGGCTTTTAAATATAGCCTAGAAATTGAGTCGGCAAATTTAAGCTTTTTTTCTTTATTAGAAAAGGAATAATAATTCTTTCTAAGAACCTCTATTTTTTCAAGGTCCTCCTTATTAACAGATTTGGTATGCTCGTCCGGAGCAACAGGTGCAGATCCAGAGGTATTTTGGGCTGTTTGTGTCGATGATTTTAATTGCTTGTCATTTTTAATAATGACCTTCGGCAATTGGAAAATCAAAACCACAAATATGACCGAGGTTATAATCAGAGCTATTTGTGGTTTTGTCATGAGTTTATTTTTGCTCAAAACTACTAATTTCTTTCTTCTTTAACAGGACCTTCTTTAACAGAAGTTTTAATTTTTTCTACAAAAGTTTTAGAAGGCTTAAAACTTGGAATATAATGCTCATCAATTATGATAGCTGTATTTTTAGAAATATTCCTTGCAACTTTCTTTGCTCTTTTCTTATTTACGAAGCTTCCAAAACCTCTTACATAAATATTTTCGCCTTCCGACATTGTTGATTTGATAACATTGAAGAAAGCCTCTACCGTTGCAGAAACATCTGTTTTATCTACGCCGGTTTTTTCAGCAATTTCTGCGATTACTTCTGCTTTTGTCATAATTATAAATTATATTTAATTAATAGGGAATTTTTTAATACTGAATACTGAGCTGATTTACTTCGTAAGCAAATTTGGGAAATAAAAATTAGCACGGCGTTCCTAATTCTCTATAAATCTTACTTTTGTAATATAATAACGTGGAAAACAAAGAATTCGTTTGTCAATTAATTACCTGGTACTCAAAAAACAAGCGTAATCTGCCTTGGCGAGAAACCCAAAATCCTTATATAATATGGCTTTCAGAGATACTTCTTCAGCAAACCAGAGTCGATCAGGGTTTACCCTATTTTTACAAATTCATAGATAATTATCCTGATGTGAGCAAGTTGGCAAAAGCAGAAGAAAGAGAGGTTTTGAGATTGTGGGAGGGCTTGGGATATTATTCAAGGGCCAGAAACTTACATGCAACCGCAAAATTAATTGTGGAAAAATTTAGGGGAAATTTCCCCCAAACATATAATGAGCTATTAAAACTTAAGGGTGTAGGTCCATATACAGCTGCAGCAATTGCCTCTTTTTCTTTTAATGAACCCGTCGCTGTGGTAGATGGAAATGTGTATAGGGTTCTTTCCCGGTTTTTTGGAATAAGCGATGATATAGCCTCTCCTTCAGGGATTAAGAAATTTCGGGAACTGGCAAATATTCTAATTCCGAAAAAAGATCCTGCCACCTACAATCAGGCAATTATGGAGTTTGGAGCTTTGCACTGCGTACCTGTAAAACCAAAATGTGAAAATTGTCCGGTATCGGCTCAATGTTATGCTTTCGGAGCAAATGAACAAACGTTCCTTCCTGTAAAAAATAAAAAAATAATAAAAAAGAACAGACATTTTAATTATTTGGCCTTTAGATGGAAGGATAAGATTTTAATGAAAGAAAGAAAAAGTAAGGACATCTGGCAGGGATTATATGAATTTTATAATGATGAATCTTCTGAAATACTGGATCCTGAGAGATTGTTAAGAAAGCTTCCTTCTAAAGAATTGACTATAGTGAAGTCATCGGAGGTGATGAAACATATTTTAACCCATCAAATACTTTTTTGTCAGGGACATATAATAGATGTGAATTCGAAAACTACATTTAACGCTATAAAAGGTGCTTTGGATTTGAAGGAATTCTCTATTAATCAGATTAATGACCTTCCGAAACCGGTTTTGATCCAAAGATTTTTGAAGCAATGTGAATTTTAATTATCTTTAGCTCTGTTATTATACATTAATTAATAAACCTTAAAAAACAATCAGCTATGAGCGGTGTAAACAAAGTAATTCTGGTGGGACGCCTTGGGAAGGATCCTGAAATCAGAGTGATGGAATCCGGAAGAAAGGTGGCAAGCTTCACCTTAGCCACTTCAGAAGTCTACAAGGACAAAAACGGAGAAAGAGTAGAACAAACCGAATGGCACAATGTGTCTTTCTGGGGGCCTATCGCAGATGTAATTGAAAAATATCTGAAAAAAGGCAATCAGCTTTATGTCGAAGGTAAGCTGAGAACACGTTCTTATGAAGATAAAGAAGGCGTGAAAAAATACACCACAGAAATTATAGGACAAAATATGTCAATGCTTGGAGGCGGTGGAGCAAGACAAGCAGATGGAGGGGAAGCGAGAGCTTCATATAACTCTGAGCCTGTGGCACAATCTGCTTCTGTGGAAGATGATATGGACGATCTGCCTTTTTAAATAATATTTAAGTTTAATTTAACAAATTACTATATGGATTCGGATGAGCCTGGCCCCGCCAATTTAAATAAGTTACCAGATTTTGTGCGTCTTGACTTTTTCATCGAATCATTAATTTTAAAAAGATTTCATTATTGTAAGTTCCTGGTTATTTTTATCCAGACAGGGTTTTCTGTTTTGAATAAAAATGATTTCAGGAACTTATTCTTTTGCCAATACGGTTCACAATTAATGACAACTAATTATGGCTTATAATCCGTTTTCTTGGGTAATAAAGTCAATGTCGTTGCTTGAAAAGAGATTGATAAAAACCAACCAATCACCCTTAGATAAGATTAACGAAGAATTTGAAGCGGCAACCGGGGAAGAGACTACCGTTGAAGAAAAGGAAATGATCAAAGGCTTGGTCAAATTCGGGAAAACTTCGGTAAAGCAAATCATGAAGAGCCGCATTGATATTACCGCATTTAGTTCTGAGCAGACATTCGGGGAGGTATTAGAAAAAATCAGCAAACATG
The DNA here is from genome assembly GCA_023428135.1 of Bacteroidota bacterium. GTDB lineage: Bacteria > Bacteroidota > Bacteroidia > Cytophagales > Cytophagaceae > Sporocytophaga. Next base: position 390,310 of record JAEYZG010000010.1, read on the forward strand.
GTTTCTCAAGAATACCAGTATACAAGGATGGCATTGACAATGTTGAAGGTATCCTTAACATAAAGGATTTGTTCCCTTATATTAAGGAGCAAGACAATCCTGATTTTGACTGGCTTAAACTCCTGCGTCCTGCTTATTTTATTCCCGAAACAAAAAAAATCGAAGAACTTCTTAAGGATTTCCAACAGATGCGTCAACATATGGCCATCGTTGTGAATGAATATGGGGGAGTTGCTGGTCTTGTTACCCTGGAAGATATTATTGAAGAAATTGTAGGGGAAATCGCAGATGAGTTTGATGAAGAAGATCAGACTTATATTAAGATCAATGATAACTCCTGGCTTTTTGAAGGAAAAATATCTCTTAATGATTTCTGTAAAGTATTTGACCTGGACCCTTCTGTTTTCGAAGAGGTGAAGGGTGAGGCAGAATCCCTTGGTGGTTTGCTGCTTCAGCTGAACTCTGACCTTCCTGAGCTGGGAGATAAAATTATGTTTGAACGATTCCTTTTCACAGTGGAATCGGTGAATAACAAAACTATAAAGAAAGTAAAAGTATCAATTGTTGAGGCAAATGAGGTTAATGAAACAGGCAGCTAAATTTTTATCAGTTATTGTATCCCTAGCTGCATTATATTCCTGCACAGATCAAGAAGAATATACGCCAAAGCCAAAAGGGTATAATCGTATCGATCTTCCTAAGCCTGAATATGTAAAGTTAACAGAAGACCATCCTTATACTTTTGAGATTTCTAAGTTTGCAGAGGTGCTGAAAGACACTTCTCCTATTGCTGAGCCTCATTGGATAGACGTTTATTATCCTGAATATAAATGCAATGTGCAGATTACCTATAAGCCATTGTATAATAATAAACAAACTTTGAACGAACTCTTTTCGGATTCACACAGGTTAAAAGGCGGCCACCAGAAAAAAGCTACTTCCATAGATGAGCTGGTTACCAAAACCGATAAAGGAAAATACGTCACCTACTTTGAATTGGAAGGGGAAGTCCCGAGTCAATTTCAGTTTTATGTTACAGATTCTACCAAACATTTCCTGAGAGGCGCATTGTATTTCCGGACAGCGACTAAAAATGATTCCCTTTCTCCCGTCATTGAATATATGAAAAACGACATAGTTCATATGATGAACACCCTGGAGTGGAAAAACTAAAAAATTTAGTTTTCTTTTTATACCTTTATTCCTTTAAAGAATTCTAAAGGAATAATGGCTGGATTTTTTGAAACCAGAATCGAATTTTTAAAAGGAATTGGTCCGCAGAAGGCAGCTTCTCTGAATAAGGAGCTATCTATATTTACCTATGCCGACCTGATTCAGCATTATCCGTTCCGGTATGAAGACCGCTCAAAAATCTATAAAATTTCCGAAGTCCATGAAGAGCTTCCTTATATTCAAATAAAGGGAAGAATCACAGGTATGTCCTCTGCCGGCACTATGGTCAAGAAGAGGATCATGGCTGAATTCTCTGATGGTACCGGTATTATTGAGCTTGTTTGGTTTCAGGGAGCAAAATGGGTTGTAAGTTCCTTAAAGACTGGGGTTGACTATCTGGTTTATGGAAAGCCCAATGTTTTTAACGGGAAAATTAATATAGTGCATCCCGAGATGGAGCTGTTTTTGGAGAAGTCTCTGGATAAAGGACTACAGCCGGTCTACAGCAGTACAGAAAATCTAAAGCGCAAACATCTCGACAGCAGGGCGATTGCAGCACTTCAGGAAAAGCTTCTTGAAATAGCAATGCCTGCAATTCAGGAAACTTTACCAACTGAATTGATAATGCGCTATAAGCTTCTTTCAAAAAGAGAAGCAATGAAAAATATCCATTTTCCCGGTTCTCCAAGGTTGCTTGATGAAGCTAAACGAAGGCTCAAGTTTGAAGAGTTGTTTTTTATACAGCTCCGGCTCTTCATGCAGAAACAGGTGCGTAAGGAAAATTTCAAAGGTCAGGTTTTCAGAAATATTCCTTTACTGAATGAATTCTACAAAAATCACTTACCTTTTGACCTTACTGAAGCGCAGAAAAGAGTTGTAAGGGAAATATATAAAGACCTTTGTTCTGGTAAACAAATGAACCGTCTTCTTCAGGGAGATGTAGGAAGTGGAAAAACCATTGTGGCATTTGTATGCATGCTTATGGCTATTGACAATGGAGCTCAGGCTGCATTGATGGCACCTACCGAGATCCTTGCAGATCAGCATTTCAAAGGGTTGAAAGAATTTGCAGACAAGCTTGGACTTTCCATGGCCTTGCTTACCGGCTCCACAAAGCAAAAGGACAGAAAGGTTATTTTCAAAGACCTCGAGGAGGGGAAGTTAAATTTTATAGTAGGTACACATGCGTTAATTGAAGACAATGTTAAGTTTAAAAATCTGGGTATTGTCATCATTGATGAACAGCACCGCTTCGGAGTAGCACAACGGGCTAAGTTGTGGAAGAAAAATGTAATCCCTCCTCATATACTCGTGATGACAGCAACGCCGATCCCACGGACTCTGGCCATGACACTTTATGGAGATCTGGATATATCTGTGATAGATGAATTGCCGAAAGGGAGAAAGCCAATTAAGACAATGCATCAGTTCGACAAAGATCGGATAAAACTTTTCGGCTTTATGAGAAATCAGATTGAAGAAGGTCGTCAGGTGTATGTGGTTTATCCATTGATAGAAGAAAGCGAAACGCTTGATCTTAAAGATTTGATGGATGGATATGAAAGCATTAGCAGAGCCTTTCCAGAATATGCGCTTGGGATTCTTCACGGCCGTATGACCCCCGATGCAAAGGATTATGAGATGAAACGCTTTGTAAAGGGTGAAACAAAAATACTTGTCTCTACTACTGTTATAGAAGTTGGGGTGAATGTTCCCAATGCAAGTGTAATGGTTATTGAAAATGCTGAACGATTTGGCCTTTCGCAATTGCATCAGCTGAGGGGACGCGTTGGAAGGGGTTCCGACCAATCGTACTGTATACTGATGTCCAATTATAAACTCAGCCGGGACAGCAAAGTGCGTTTAGAAACAATGGTTAAAACCAACAACGGCTTTGAAATTGCAGATGTAGATTTAAAATTAAGAGGCCCGGGAGACCTCGCTGGTACACAACAAAGCGGAGTGCCTAATCTTATGATTGCGGACTTATCGCAGGATGCTGCAATTGTTAAGGAAGCTCGGAAAGCTGCTGAAGAGATTATTGATAAAGACCCTAATCTGGACAGTGACGAAAACAGGAATATTAAGCGACAAATTAATTCTTTCTCCAAGAATGATTTAAATTGGAGCAGGATAAGCTAAGAAGCTTAAAGCTGAAAGCGCAATGCATAAAGCAAAAAATGCGTGTTACCGTAGAGACGCCATGCTGGCGTCTACTAGCGATACGGGACTAGAGGGGCTTTTGAGTATAAATAATAATAAAAGAGCTATCTGGCTCTTTCCTTTTTAAATAAAATCTAATGAAAATTAGCGCAGGGCTTTTAATGTATGTTCTTCAGCCTGAATTCCGGTTGTTGCTTGCGCATCCGGGTGGTCCTTATTTTAAAAATAAAGATGAAGGCAGTTGGACAATTCCTAAGGGAGAGGTGGAAATAGAGGAGGAAATTATGTCTGCAGCAAAAAGGGAATTTATTGAAGAAACAGGCATTCCGGTAAAAGATCCATTGATTGATCTTTCATTTGTTCGGCAGAAATCCGGAAAAAAAGTATATTGCTGGGCTTTTGAAGGAGAAGAAAAATCCATTGAAAACTTTACTTCAAACTCTTTCGAAATGGAATGGCCTCCCAGATCCGGAAAGAAAGCAGTTTTTGTGGAGGTTGACAGAATAGAACTATTCACTCCGGCAGAAGCAAGAAAGAAAATTATGGAAGCTCAGATCTCTTTCATAGATCGTCTGGAAGGCTATTTGAATAAGGAATTATAAAAAGATTAAACATACATTAAGAATCGGAAGTTATTTTTTTATCCACTGAATATCATGAAAAGAATAATCAATCTTTATCCGCTATTATTTGTTCTGCTGTTCGTTTGCTGTAAGCCTTTTCAGGAAGTAAAAGTAACTCAGATCGAATCAGTTGCATTGGCTGAAAGAACAAACACAATGGTCAAGGTTGATGTGGGAATGAAAATCAATAATCCGAATAACTTTCGAATTAAAATCAAGAAAAGTGATTTGGAGGGTTTTCTTAATGGAAAATCCGTCGGCAAAGTAAATATAACGAATAGAATCGTCTTAGATGCTAAATCGGAAAAGAGCTATACAATGTCATTTACTGCAGATGTTACTCAACTCATGATGTCATTGCCTGTATTGATGATTACTAAAACTGCGGTACTTAATGTAAAGGGGTATATTACTGCTAAGGTTTTCATTTTCCGTAAAAGAGTGCCAGTGGATATGAAGGAACATTTCTCTCCGGATGATATTCAGTTTTAAAAAAGAAAATTAGATCTGAAATTTCCGATTTTGCAGGATTATTAATTCTGATATTCAGCAAGTTTCAATTTTCCATATTAGTCGTAGACAGTAGGATCTAAAATCAGAGTCAAAGTTTTTCTTATTTCCCTCGTAAATTGATACATTAGAGATCAGTTACTTATATTTTCATATTCACACAGAGTGTTAGTTTTTTGAAACATAGACCATATTTGGTACAATTATAGGTTTCTTGATTGCTCTCGCTTTTGTCTAAATTTTTAAGAGGAAATTTACTCAGTTATGGGGGAATTTTTACATAGGAGTCGCCAGAACTCCGACAGAAATCAAAATCTTCATCAGACCAATCAGGCCCAAACCAATGGCCCTGAGCAAAAAACCGTTCAAAAAGTTGAGACTGAAACAGAACAGGGATCATTAACAGAAGTATCGGCAGCAGAAGTGCTTCAGCGAAAATGGGATGGGGATGAAGGTGGAGAAGACAAGAATAACCCCCGTGGTCCAGTTCCCCCAATGCTTGAGGAAGAAGAGGTCCCGATCCAGAGATATGGTCCGGTACCATTGCAGTTAGAGACAGATTTAGAAGAAGAACCTATTCAACGTAAAGGTCCAGTACCACTGATGAATGCAGATGTCGAGGAGCCTGTGCAACGGTACGGGCCGGTTCCGATACAATTACAGGAATCTGAAGAAGAAGAGCCTTTACAGCGCAAAGGACCTGTTCCGTTGATGAACCATGGAGATGAGGTTTCTCAAAACGACTCTCCTTCTTCATCTGACAAGATGCCATCCATATTACAAAGAAAGATGGAAGCGTCTTTCGGAGAAGATTTTTCTGATGTAAACATTCACAAAGATTCATCTCAATCAAAAGAACTTAATGCACATGCCCATACACAGGGCAATGATATCCACTTTGCTCCCGGTATGTATAATCCGGAATCACAGAAAGGACAGGAGTTACTTGGCCATGAATTAACCCATGTCGTGCAGCAGCGCGAAGGAAGGGTACAGCCAACGGTTCAGAAGAAAGGTGTAAACATCAATGATGATGAAGGGCTGGAGAAAGAGGCAGATGAGATGGGAGAAAAGGCTGCCAAGGGAGTGGAGACCGGGACTGTTCAAAGGGCAACCGGAGATGGCGTGCAGCTCAAGGCTCTGGAAGCAGATAAGGTAGATGCTTATTTCAAAGATTATGAAAAATTTGCACAGGATCAGTTGGATCACTGGTATTCGAAAACAACTGTGGAAGACGATAAAAAGCTGACAGGTTCAATGTTTTCTAAAGCTGCGAAAAAAGTCTATGATGAGAAGCAGGACCTAAGCTTTGTAGTCCCTGTTGAGTATGCGCTTGCTCAAGCCAGACTTGAAGGAGGCTTGATGGGTAAGGAGCGGACAGAAGGAAACATATTCAATGTCGGCGCATTTGACAGTGGTGTCACATCCACAGAACAAGGCATAAACAATAAGGAAAAAGGATTTGATGCTTATTATAAGCTTATGTCAGATAGTTTCCTTAGTAATAAACCAGCCGACACATTGCTTGAGAATGGCAACTTTACAACAAAGAGCGGAGGAGTGTATGCGACCAATCCTTTCTACGAAATAGAAATAAAGGCAGAAATAGGACTGATGCATTACAGAGATTCCGAATATGCATTGTCAGGAACCGTAGGGAAAGGCAAAAAGAATGCAGCTCATGATGTCGAAATTGTCGGAGGTTTATTAGCACAATTAAATTACATCTCAAAGGACAAGGAGAAAGATACAGAAGCTGTTTGTGCTGCAATACTTGAGTTCCAGACAAAAGAGCTTGCACCTGAAGACGAAGAATGGTTTAAAAAGAGGATGGACCTTGTTACAAATGCAACCGACAAGGAAAACATGAATATCAAGCTGAAGAATAATAAGGATGGTATCGTTGGAAAAGAAGGCACTACAATCGGTCTCCTGTATTTCAAAACAATTCTTAGCAGTAAGATTCCTGATTTAAAGAGTCGTGAAGATACAAAAGAAGAAAGCACAGCTGTTGAAGCAGTGGTGAATAATGCATCGATAGGAAGTGCAACACCTTCTGCCGAAGCTAATGCAGCTCAAGCGATACCTTCGGATGTGAAAGTGGGAGTGAAGGATGGTCAGCCAGTTGGCAGCAAAACAGAAATTATTAAGGTACAAAAATCATTAAAAGCTCTCGGATATTATCAGGGGACTGCGGATGGCTTTATTACAAGAAAAGATGGTTCAGAGAGCGATACCATTAAGGCAATTAAAAAATTCCAGAAAGATCATCAACTTTCTGAAAGTGGCAATATAGATGCAGCAACAGATTCAGAAATTGTAAAAGCTGTAGCAGCGTTACCGGCTGCTCCTGCTGTTAAAACACCAGCAATAAAGGCTGCAACAAAAACTACATCAGCTACGACAACCAATACAAATAAACCAGCAGTTAAACCAGAGTCAGTTCCGGCAAAAAGTGCAGAGCAGATATATAAGCTATATGGAGGAGAGATGCTTGCAATAGGTAAAGAAATGTTTGCAGTATCAAAATCAAATCCTGGCCTTGTGATAAAAATGCTGGATTACCTGAGCTGGTATGAAAAGGATAATCTTGCATATAATCTTAGTTCTCACCTTTCGGAATCGGATCTTTCTTTAATAGACAAGAAACTTGTTCAACGGCTTTATAACGAACTTGATTCAGGATATACAAATGCTGCCGAGCAGAAGCAGATGGATAAGCTGAATAAGTTTTTACCAAAGGCTGAAGTAGCAAAAGAAGTAGTTAAGGAAACTAAGAAAGAGGCAAAGACCAAAGTTCAAAATTCAAATCTTGATTTGAGTGGAAGTGTAGGTAAAGGAGGAGACAATAAAGCCAAGGATGTACTTAAAATTCAGAATTTCCTAGTGAACTTTAATTATCTGGCATCTTCTTCTGAAGAAATAGCAGCTGTCAAATCATCTATTACACAAAACCCGGACACGAAGATTGAAGATAAGAATCTGAAAGATACAATTGCTGCAATTAAGGAGTATCAGAAATATGGTGCTACTACAAGTGCATCTGTCGCTTCTCAGGATGGGAAAATCTCTAAGGATAAGTATACTCATACTTCAATAAAAGAGATGAACAGAATTTACAATCAGTATAATGATCAGAAATTTGAAGCGGTAATTGCTAATGTTCTTTCAGATAGCCAGTGGAGAACACAGTTCAGGTATGGTTATAATTTTAAGGATGGGGAGGATAGTTTGGAGAAAGAGTATATAAGTTTTGTAAAGGAAAAAACAGGCTATGATGATCCGGCGGATTTGCATAAGGCTTCTGATGCCAACATAAAAATTGTTAAGGATAAGTTTGTCGGAGCAAAATGGTTTGCAACTAATGGGGTGAAGGAGAATGCAATCAGGAAAAATCAAAAGGCAAGAGAGTCTAAGCCAAACTTTGTGTGTTGTTGGGATACAGCAAGTCTTATGCTAAGCTTTTGTGGGGCAACAGAAAAGGGGGAAAATGCTAAAATTCAGACTTTCGTAAAGGATTCTCAAATAGGTAAATTTACAAACCAGGCAGAACTTGGAGTAAAGTATATAGATGCTCAGTTGAAGAACGGTAAACCGGTTTTTGTAGGAATTGAGAAAGGGAAGAACAGAACTATAAATGAAGGTACAACTGACCATTTCATTCTTATAGTTGGGAAGAAAAAAGTTGGAGATAAATGGTTCTATAATTACTTTGATCCTGGAACTACCTCTTCTGAATCTGGCTATAGTGAAAACAACAAGCTGTTTATTGGAGATGACAAGAAAAGTGTTGAGAACGGAGATTATAAATTATCGCAAATTAGAGTTAATAAAGAATAACATGGAAAGATTTTATTTTGTAATAGTGCTTTTAATAACTATTGTAGGCTGTGACAAAGGTCCAGAGAAGACAATAACTACGGAAAATAATTCTGATACACTTGTAATGAAGGAGCCAAATTTAAAAATGATAAAAAGTGCAAAATGTACAAATGTTAGTTTCCCTGAGTTTACGATGTGGAATACTTTTGCTATTGTTGAATATAAAGAAGGAAAGATAAGTAAGGTATCTGCCCTTAATGAACTGACAGATGAAGAACCCGTAAAAGAACTTTCAGTTAATTTCGATGGTGGAAAGATTTCCAAGGAATTTTATATTAATTATAAACAACCAAATTTATCAGATACACTGGTGTATAAGGTGAATGGAGAAAAGGAAGAGGCTGTTAAAGGTGAAGCCCCGACCGAAATTGTTGTAGATACTATAGGTAATATTACAAAGAGAGTGGATTATCTCAATTCAGATAAAAGCAATATTGCATTTTATTATAACGTGAGACGTGATAACAAAGGAAATGAGCAAGAGTCCATTACTGTGAATTTAAACGTTGAAGATGCTGAGGTTACAAAGACGAAATATGAATATATTGAGTTTGATGCAAATGGTAACTGGACGAAGAGAAAACGTTTGAATGGATTGTCAGTGACTGACATGAATGAGTTTGAAGATTTTTTCTATAAGAATGTTGTAAAAAAAGATTTTCAGTTTCCAGTTGAGTTAGGTGAAACCCCAAACGAAACTATCGAAGAGCGCGAAATTATTTATGAATAGAAGGGTCACAAAAATTCAATTAAAGTTTTGTTTTGTATAAAGTGAAAATTATAAATGAAGTCAAAAGTTTTTAGTCTATTAATTCTGATTACACTTTTTAGTTGTAAGGAAAAAGCAGATGGGAGTATTTCTGAAGTAGGTGCCTCAGACACTATTGCAGTGGAATCAACAAGTGAAGCACTACAATCCAAAGCTGACACATCTTCTGTGGCGGCTCAAAATGCTGATCAACCTACTTCGCTTCAATATGAATCTTATTGTAATGACAGGTGGAAGTTATGCATGCAGTTGCCAAAAGATCTTTTCATACATAAAGGAAATACGTGTAATACTGTTGTTTGTGATGAGTTTGTTTCTAAAAATTCATTGGTTTCATTTACCATTCATGAAGATATGGGGGAGTGTGACAATTATAAAGACAAAGAATACTCTATGGAGGAAATTCTGAATCTTTATAAGAGCGTCGATCTCGGAGAACAAGCAGAAGTTGATTCAAGTAATATTAAAGAAGAATCTCTTTATTTTGCAGGAATAAAGGACAAAGAATATAAGGCGAGAAAGATGCTTGTAAAAAATAACTCTTGCATAAATTTTACCATGAAATTTCCTGCTGACAGTATTCAAATATATAAACCCATAGCCGATTATATTTTAAGTTCAATTAAATAGAATAGATTCTGACAAATGCAGCTTTTTCAGTAAGAATAATTTTAGTATGTTTCCCAATGAATCCTTTGGTTTGAGATGTCGTACTAAAGGGTTAAACAGTAATCAGTTTTTTTATATAGCTTTTATCGGAGTGAGTTAGCCATGGGAGAATTTTTACAAAATCGCCGTCAGGAAAATAAATCCAAGAATGCCCATCAGTCGCAGAATTCAAAGCAGGGAGCAAAGGATAATCAGATTCAAAAGAAGGAAGCAGAGAATGAGCAGGACATTTCTGCGGAATCTCCGGTATCGGAGGTATTTCAAAGGAAATGGGATAATTCTGATAGCAGTGAGGATAATAACATTCGAAGAGGTCCTGTTCCTACCATGTCTGAGGTTTCAGAAAATACTTTTCAACGCAAGGGGCCTATACCATTGCAATTTTATGCTTCAGATGTAGAAGAAGAACCTGTGCAGAAAAAGGGACCTGTTCCAATTCAGCTTCAGGAATCTGAAGAGGATGAAGAACCGATTCAGCGGAAAGGGCCTGTACAAGCGATGGTTGAACAGGAAGAAGAAGAACCCATTCAGCGTAAAGGCCCTGTCCCTGCTATGGCAATGGAACCTGAAGTCCAATATGATATTGGCAATGATACAGCTTCAGATAAAATGCCTTCAACTGTCCAGGCCAAAATGGAAACTTCATTCGGAAAAGATTTTTCTGATGTCAGCATTCATAAAAATTCAACACAATCTATAGATCTAAATGCATTAGCCTATACACAAGGCAGCAACATTCATTTTGCTCCCGGTCAATACAACCCTGAGTCACAGAAGGGACAAGAACTTCTTGGTCACGAACTAACTCATGTGGTCCAGCAGGACGAAGGCAGGGTTCAGCCTACAGTTCAAAAGAAAGGTATAGGTATTAATGATGATGAAGGGCTGGAAAAGGAAGCGGATGAGATGGGAGAGAAGGCAGCAAGGGGCATAGTTCAGTCATCCAAGTCAGCCTCTCAGTCAACAGAACCTGCCGGTTCTATTGTACAAAAGCAAGCGGCTAATGATTCTCTGAAAGTTGACAAAGGACAAATAACATTTGATGCTGAAGGTAACAATGACTCCCAAAGCAAGTATTATTCAAGAAGAGCACACTGGCCGGGCGGGCCGTCAGGAGTGACGATAGGTAGAGGATACGATCTTGCACATAGAGGATCAAAACAACTCATAAAAGATGAATTTACATCTATAGGAATTGATTACTCTAAGTTTTCAGGTGCAATTGGACTACAAGGGGAAGAAGCCAAAGAGTGGCTTGATGACCATAAAGATAGTCTTCCGGAAATATCGCTGGAGCAACAGGAGAAATTATTCAACCTGAGCTATACAAGTATTGAGAACGATGTAAAAAGAATTTCAGCAAAGACCGATGTAGTTGAAAAGTATGGAGAAGTTAATTTTGATAAACTTGATCCTACCATTCGTGACATTATTGTCGATTTGAGATTCCGTGGAGATTATTATGGGACTACAAGGAAGTATGTTCAGGAACCGATGGTGAAGAATGATCTTCAGGCACTATACAAAGTAATGAAGGACAAATCGAAATGGAAGAATGTTCCGGAAGACAGATTTAATCGTCGTGTTAAAGCCATAGAAGCTGCGCTTGGTATAAATGGTAATGCAAGTAAAACGACTCCAGCAGCTACTGCTGCAGCTCCAGCTTCATCCGGCAACCAGTTGGGTGATGGTGAATATGTGGTTAAAAGCAGAGAGTCTATCGAAGTTATTGCTGCCAAGTTTAAGACAGATGAGACATCTATAAAGAATCTGAACAAGGACAAATTAAAGCAATGGCCAACTAAATCAGGAAAGGTGGTAGAAGGTTTTGCTGCCGGAGATAAGATTAAGGTTCCTAAAATACAGAAGCCATCTGAGACTATTACCAAGTCGCCATTGACGGAGGACAAAGGATTTGTGGAAAGCTCATTTGATTTATTGAACGATGCCATTGAAACAACAAAAGATTATGTAGAAGAGAGCTGGGATTCTTTTACAAAAAGTGTGGGAAGTCTCTTCAGTTCCAGCGCAAGCATAGATAAATCAAATACTTCGGTAAAAACACAGGAGGCCAAATCAAGCTCTGTCGCAGCAGCAAAAACAGAAATTAAAACAGCTGCTCCTGCCCCTGCTACTCAGGAAGCGGAAAAGAAAAGTATCTATTCAAGTCAGAGAGATAACAAATATAGCGGCACTGATATTTATGGAGCTGGAACAAAAGGTGGAAATGTCTCAGCAGACAATATGTGTAACGTGACATCTCTTGCTATGACGCTAAAAAGTCATGCATCAGAACACGACCTTAAGACGAACACAATCAATCTCTTAATTAACGGAGGCGGTTATGATGAAACGAAGCGAGCTGAACTTATGGGATTTGATCTTGAAGATCTTATCATAAGAAGGTTTGTGCAATTGGGTTCTGATTACTTCAAAAAAAATGTAATGGGCAAAGACTTTGAGTTCGACAAGAATCCTCCTCATCAGTTTGGCGCTTGCCTTTCACATGTTGGAAAACAGATTATTTCCGGAGTTCAAAAAACTCTGGATTATTATGATGTATTTGATAAAACTAAATACGAGAAAATTACTCCTGAGCTTGATAAGGGTAATACGGGCTTTGGGGGAACTTATCTAACAGGTGGTCATGTGGTAAACCTGGTAAAGGTTGTAGCAGACGGACTTATTATAAACGATCCATACGGATTGATACTGGGAGTTAAGGGAAGCTATTTAAAGAACGGAGCAAAGATCGCCGATAACAGACAAAAGATTACTGATAATTTAACTACAATAGAAAAACGCTTAAAATATAACTCGGTATTACTGGCCCAGACCAAAGCCTATCTGACATCAACGGAAAAATTATTTGCCCATAATCTCGGTGAAAATGTTTTCGTAGATTGGGATGATGTAAAAACGTTCTCCATATTCAGGTGGCTTGTAATTTTAAAAGTAAAATAGAAAGATGAAAAAATATTCACCATTATTCATGGCTATTTTTGTAGCCTGCTCAACTCCTTCAGAAAAGACTGAAATGAAAGACACAACAGCTTATTCAATTAAAGATACAGCAGCACCTTCAGCTGCTCTAGATAACAGTATTGAAAATGATCATATGGATATCCTGGCTTTTCATAAACAACTTCAGGCAACTCCTCTAAGACTTAATCATAATGACTCATATACTTTACCTGATATAAAAGAGGAAGATGGTAAGTATGCAGTTTGTGATCCTGCTTATGAGGAACCTGTTGATCAGGCTGTCGTTTCATCTTCACGTGATAGTATTGCATATACTTCAGGGGATTATTCGGTAAGGGCAGTTGAGTTAAAATCTTGTAGAGGACAATCCTATGCAGCACTTCTGATTTCAGAATTGATGGGAAGCTTTGAGTCCTATACACTAAAAGTATTCAGATTGGATAATGAAAAATGGATCGATGTAACAGAGGATGTATTAAATGAAAAGGATTTGAATACAATTACTACCGCCAATATTTCAAAAGATGACTTTCACTATCAAATTGATAAAAATTCAATTAATGTAAAGCTGAACCCTTCTAAGCTTGGTCCATCCTTTAAAGAGTCTAATGCAGAGGATCCGATACTTAAAACTACGGAAGAAGAAAGAAACAAAAGACTCAAACTGGAATGGTCTTCAGATGCATGCAAATTTATCATGAAATAAAATCCAATTTCAATTTTAAAATCTAATAACCTTATAAAATGTCACGTATTTCAATTCTTTTATTGTTTTCAATAATGATTTATTCATGCACTAGTGAAAAGAAAAATGATCAGCAAGAAGTAAAGACAGACACCTCAGCTGTTATTGAAACAGCTCTCCAAAAAACGGACGACACCTCGACTACTTCACTTGATTCTCTTTCAACTGGTGAAGTTGGTACTTACACTTCCTTTATTTCTAAATTCAAAGAACTTACTACACCTGTAGAATTGGTCCCTCGAGACCTTGAAGAGGATCAGCTTACAGCTATTGATACAACCTATCAAAGTAAATTCATCAAGCCATTTACCAGTAAAATATCAGAAAATGACTATCCGTTTAATTTCAATTATCCGGATTTTAATAGCAGCAATTATAAAGCTATAGGAAAGCTGACATTAAGTGAAAACGTAACATTAGCGGTATTTTCATTATTTTATGAAAGCTATACTTTTATTGGAGTAATCGCATATGATAAAGATGGGAACATTCTTGACGGGAAAATGGCCGCTGAAGAAGAAGGAGGATCTCAGGTAAGAATGATATTGACGGGTACTCTTGAGAAGTCAGAGAGTACAGCTGTTCTGAATACTGATTACATAGAAAAGCATTATAATGCAGAGGGAAAAGTTACTAAAAAGAATCCTATAAAAACTAAATATAAATTTGATCTGAATTCAGGAAAGTTTGTTGCTGAGAAGTAGTTTAAAGATTAGAGTCTTGGTTTGAGTGAGGTTATTTCAATAATGAGGTAACCTCTTTTTTTATTTTTTCTGTTAATCTGCTTGAATGCCTGAAATATTTTACAATCATTATCAGAATAATTTTTATTCATTTAAGATTTATTTTTTACTAACTCCTTGACTTTTAAATAAAACTTTCTACTTTTGATACTCATTTTCATGTACTGATTTTTTTGTATAAAATTTTGAGTACAAGTTTGTAATTATACTACCAGCTGTTGGATAATCTGCAAGCTCCAGAGTTTAACTAAAAACTCTTTCTTTATTAATTCCGGTTTTTTGAATGAGTTTTTAATGTTGGTTCCGGAAGATTAAACAGCTTTTTCATTTAACTTTTATTCAAATGGCTATGGATGAATTATCATATAAGAACCATCAAGGTTCAAATAAGCATCAGAAATTTCAGCACATACAGTCTAAGTCATCAAAACAAGAAAGAAGCAGAACATGGTAGAATTTTGCAATGAATTCAGTATTTCAAGGGTGGGAAAAACCTTGCAAGTGATAATGGATCTTATAAACTGGATTGCTATAGGTTTTTAGTATATATAATTATTTTGAGTTGGCGGAGCCAATTTTTAGTTTTTGAACAATAGTTCAACCATAAAATAGCTATGATGAGAATACACATTGTAAAATATATTTTTAACCCAAACAACTTTTAATAAAAATGAAAAAACGACTCTTTTCATGGTCCATAGTTTATGCTATGGCTAGTATTCTTTTTTTGTCTTGTAAAAAGGATAAGGATAATAAACCTCAGCAATCAGCAGAATTAACATTTAAGGATCCGAGAGATGATAAGATATATAAAACGATTAGGATTGGAAATCAGACATGGTTTGCAGAGAATTTAGCTTATGAAGGAACATTGGATGTTGGCTCTTCTTCTTATGCTTATTCCAGTTTGGATTCGGTAAAGAAGTATGGCATGATGTATACAGGAGATGCGGCAAATATTGCGTGTCCTGATCGTTGGCATTTGCCTTCAGATGAAGAGTGGAAAGAACTTGAAAAATATTTGGGGATGTCAGAAGAAGATTTAGGCAAAGTTAGTTTTTCTCACCTAAGGGGAAAAGATAAAAATGTGGCTTTGAAGCTACATAAAGGAGGATCTTCTAAGTTTGAATCAATGAATATATATGGATTTGGATTTTATTGGACATCCACAGTTGTTGATTCAGATCAATTTTTAAGGTCAATTAATATCCAAGCACCTGCAGTGTTTAGATCTCTAGAACCTATTTCTCGTGAAGCGTGTGTTCGTTGTCTTCAGAATAATTAAAAAGATTACTTGAATGACATAACCTATTTAACATTAATTGGCAAATGATGATATGTAGATTTAATCTTATTAAAATGAATGCGTCTATTGCTAATTTTTATTTACCTCAATTTTTATAAAATTTTTCAACCATATAAATAACTAAATATGAAAAAACTCTTTATTACTTTACTTTGTGTTTTTTCCATCACTCAAGCTTTTTGTCAATTGGGAATGCTTGACTCAACCTTTCAGTCATATGGTTATGCTGCTTTCAGAGTTAAAGCAGCAAAAGAAGTATCAGATGGAAAGATACTTATAGCAACTGATGGGGGACTAAGACGACTTAATGCAGATGGAACCATTGACTATACATTTTTCAATGCATTTAATTTTTCCAGCAACCTAGATGCAATGGCAGTTCAGTCAGATGGAAAAATAATAATTAGTGGAAATTTTAAAAATTTGGATAATTCTTTCTTTGGCAATTTTGCAAGACTGAATCCAGACGGGACTCTGGATCACACATTTAAAGGGGACAGAAATGTAAGTAACATTTATTCAATTACATTAAGGAAAGATGGAAAAATTTTAATTTGTGGATATTTCGAAGAATATAACAAAAGCTTAATTACTGGAATTGCGCTTTTAGAAAGTGATGGAATGCTTGATCCCTCTTTTAAATCATCACTTACACATGCGAATGTTTATATAAATAGTTGTGCTATTCAAGAGGATAACAAAATTGTTATTAGCGGAAGTTTGAAACTTGAAGATAGTTCTATGAAAAGAATAATAAGACTAAACGCTAATGGGTCTGTTGATAACAGTTTTATTACTGGAACTGGACCGGATGATGATGTAAGAGTGTTGCTTCTGTTGTCTTCTGGTAATTTTCTAATTGGCGGAAGCTTCAAAGAATATGACGGACAGGCTATAAATAGATATGCTCGTCTTAATATAGATGGCTCTTTAGATAAAGATTTTAATGCAGGAAGTATTTCTGGAAATAGTTTTAGATCATCCGCTATTAGTACGTTCAAAGAACTTCCGGATGGAAAGATTATTATTGGGGGTTATTTTACTAATTATTACGGAGCAGTTACTAGTGGACTAATACAGATTAAAGCTGATGGAACTTTCGATAAAAATATTATCACAACTTCCATACCTGTAATTGAAGGAATTGAGATACTATGGAATGGAAAAATATTAGTCTATGGACTGTTTCAATCTGCCAATAGCAAACCTAGGAACAAAATATTTTTGTTAAATACCGATTATACTCTTGATGTCGATTTTAATCCTGGGGATGGAGCGGATAATTCGATTAATGATTTTATCTTACTTACTAATGGCAAGATTGTAATAGTGGGAAGCTTTACTGCATATAATCAGTCGAGAAGTTGGGGAGTTGCCAGATTACTTAGTAATGGATTGCTTGATCCTACTTTTTATACTGGTAGAGCTTTTGAAGAAAATGGATCTTCAATGACTTTAAGTGCAATAGCTAGACAGGATGATGGAAAGTTTATCATTGTAGGTTCTTTTGGTTTATTTAATGGTAAACCCGTGAGAAATATAGTCAGACTGCTAGCTGATGGATCAATAGATGAGAGTTTTAAATATGGGAATGGTCTTGATAGTTACATTGATTGTATAAAAATCGAGCCAGATGGTAAAATCATAATTGCTGGAGGATTTTTTTCTTATAGTGCCAATAGTGTAAAAACGGTATTCAGCATATCCAGATTAAATCCTGATGGTAGCCTTGATGAAAGTTTTTCCCCAGGAGAAGGTTTTGATGCACCTATTTTGGGTATCGAAACGATGCCTGACAATAAAATACTAGTTGTGGGTTTATTTTCTAATTATGATAACACACATGTCAATAGGATTGCCCTTCTCAATGCTGATGGTAGTTTGAACTCTGATTTTAAAATTGGATCAGGTGCAAACGATAATATTTATTGTATAACACTTGATAAAGATAAAATTTATTTAGGAGGAGCGTTTAATTCATTTAACGCATATTCAACAGATAGAATAGTTAGATTGAATTTGGATGGTAGTATTGATAAGGAATTTTTCGCTCAAAATTTGCCTGGATATTCTAGTGTATCAAATATTACTGTCCAGCCTAACGGCAAGATAATTACGACAACACCATTTGCAAGATTAAATTACGATGGTTCTACTGACAAAGACTTTAATCTTAATAGCGAAGGTGGAGATATTAAAAAACTTATCATTCAACCTGATGGGAAATTCTTAATAGGAGGAGGCTTCCAATATTATAATAACACCATGGTTGGAAATATCTGCAGAATTGAAGGGGGTGACATAACAACCCCTAGTGGTATTTTCTCAACAAAAGAGTTTCAGTCCTTTTCATCTGTCTATCCTACTCCTACAACTGATAATTTAAACTTTAATGTTAATGGAACAAGTAACACGTACGATCTATCAATCTATTCAATAACAGGACTGGAGATTCTTAATACTGCAATCCCTTCAGGACAATCTGTAATTAATACAGATAAATTTCCAATGGGTATATATATTTATAAAATCAGTAATGAAGAAGGACAATACAATACAGGAAAGATAATAATCAATAAGCAAAAGTAATTGTGTATATAAAGTCATCAGAGGCCATTAGTTTATTATGGCCTCTGATTTCAATTCAGAGGTGGTTTTAAATTTTTTTGGTTTAAGATTATTTGACCCAATTTGGCAAAAGAAGTTAGAAGATGTTCAACTTAACGAAGGATCAATTTCATTACCTATCTTCTCAACGTGTTCCTTACTTTTAAGACTACAGCATACCCTGTCTTATTCTGTCAATCACTCAATAAATTTGCTTTCAATAAAATAATTATCAAAAAAATTTCAAAATTTTTCAACCTCAGTATCTCAGTTCAAACAATTTTTCCCTATTTTGGCATTCCCGAAAAACCTGATCAAGTGTATTAATATTTTTGCTGGAGTGATTATTTGTTTTTCGTGGGTATACCAGTTTTTTTAGAGATTAACTTTTTATCAAATTCGCTTAGCTATGGGAGAATTTTTACATAGGAGTCGTCAGAGTTCAGACAAGAATAAGAATCTTCATCAGTCTCAACAGACACAATTAAAGCCATCAGAGAGCAAGACAGAAGCACAACCTGAAGAAAAGTCTTCCAATGAATCCATTTTTGAATCGGTAATGCAGAGAAAGTGGGATAGCTCTGGAGGAGAAGATGAAAGTAGGAATCAACGTAGGGGACCGGTTCCACCAATGGTGGTAGAAGATAATGAGCCGCCAATACGACGGCGTGGTCCTGTTCCGATAGAGGATACAGAGGAGGAAGAACCAATTCAAAGACTTGGTCCAGTTCCTTTACAATTCTATGCTGCAGAAGAAGAGGAAGAGCCTATCCAGAGGAAAGGTCCAGTGCCACCAATGAATATGGATTCAGATGATCAATTAGATTCAGATTCTTCATCATCCGACCGAATGCCATTTTTAGTACAAAGGAAAATGGAATCATCCTTAGGTGAAGATTTTTCAAACGTAAACATTCATAAGAATTCATCTCAATCAACGGAACTTAATGCACATGCATTTGCAAAGGGTAATGATATACACTTTGCTCCAGGCATGTACAATCCGGAATCACAAAAGGGACAAGAACTACTTGGACATGAACTGACTCATGTAGTGCAGCAGCGGGAAGGAAGAGTTCAGCCGACGGTGCAGAAGAAGGGTGTTGGAATAAATGATGATGAAGGCTTAGAGAAGGAGGCGGATGAGATGGGAGCGAAGGCGGCGAAGGGAGAGAAAATTAAAAACATCTCGTTGGCAACAGCTGGTATGATCCAAAAATCGACACAAACTGATGAAAATTTGGGAGAGGCCGTGACGGATAATACGGAATATTATATTAACAATGATGATGCTAGAATTAGAAGCGGAGCAAGTTTTGCAGCTGGAAATACGAAGATTCCCTCAGGGTGTAAAATAAAAAGAATCAGAAAGGGGTCGGCAACATCAGGCAATAAGTCGATTGAGGTAGCTTATGTTGAAATACTTGATACTTTTGGAAGCTCCACTGTTACTGCAGGAGCTAAGTATTGGACATCCTATGGTAATGTTACAGGTAAATCTGCTGTATCGGACACAGGAAATTATTTTGTTCAGTTTTCAGACACGATGGTTTATAAATCGCCTTATGGCTTGAATGAAACCGTTAAGATTAATGAACAAACGACAAATAAAGTACTTGATGTATCTACTACAACAGAATATACCATCGCCGAACAATGCGGAAAATTTGTTAATATTAAGCAAGGATCAACAGATGTAGGATGGATTTACAAAGATGACCTGGCAAGCAAAGCAGATAATGATCGCGCAATTTTCATGAAATCTTATAAAGACTGGCTAGAGGCAAGGTATGCGGAAATTACAAGTTTATCAGGTCAAAGTAAATTAGACAGAATTGAAGGGATTTTATCTCAGGCAGAAAGAAATTTTGCACAAATTGAAAACGGAACTTATCCTTCCATTGCTGGGCTAGAAAAAGAGCCTGCGTTTATAGATAATGCCACTAAATCCGTTACCCCACACGAGCTGGTATCATCTATAAGAAAATTTATCGTTTTAACCGAAAGAACAATAGAAGGAATTGAAACTAATAGTGCCCCAGCAGAGCAACAGGAAAACATGGGGGAACAACCTTCTATGCCACTTGCAACACTGGTTTCTCAAAACCAAGCTCAAGGTGGGAGCACTCCAGCTCAAAATACGAATACCGTTTCCCCTACAACTACTATAGATAATGCTGGATCTTTATATTCCGATAGAGATTGGAATTCGAGATTGAAAGTAAATCAGTATAGAACTCAAAGTGACAATTTAACTGCACCCGAAGCAACTTGCGCGGCTACCACTTTTGCTATGATGGTTGAAAGAATGGGGTACAATAGAGAAGATGTTATCACTGCAATAACAACAAAATTAGGGACCTATACTGAGTATTCCTCCACAAATGAAGCCTGGAAAAAGAAGTCTAAGGATTTTTTCAATTGGCTCAATAATTCCGCTTCTGATGATTACCAAAAGATTCGAGGCGGCAAAGAAGGTTTATTAACAAAATCGAAAGAGTTAGGTGAAAAATTCAAAGAATTTGGACAACTGGAGGATCTCATACATTTTTATCAATACCTTTTAAATAATAGTGATAGCAAAACGATAATGTCATCTAAATCTAATAATGACAAGTTAAGATCTGGGATTGAATATAATAATGATACTTCAAAAGATAGTACCTTTAAATATAAGCAGATATCTCCTTCAAGCTGGGATTCTGAATTAAGAAAACAACTCAAAGCATATTTAGACGAAGGCTGTGTTATAAGCTTAAGTGTGAATCACAAGGGTCAATTGGGAGGCACTCATATCGTATCTGTTCAATCAATAGACAGCGAAGGAATAATATTAGATGACCCATACGGTGGAGTTAATCCGGATTACAGAAGGACAAGCAAGCAAAAAGGAGATTTTTATCTTCCTATGGGAAAAGATAGTGGAAGAAATGATTACAATTTCAAGAATGTACCGGATTATTCATCAACCGAACCAGATTATGCTAAACGGGAGTTTTCCTTTACGGCTGGTCAGAATTTAATTGAAAATGAATCGAGAGGTGACTCTAGAAAACTATCATGGAAAATTCTTAGTGAATCAGATATGGATGTAATAAATTATATAACTGTTTTAGAACCTAAAAAAGATGCGTAAAATATATTTGTTACTTTTATTTCTTTTAATTTGTGAAGCATGTAGTAAGCCCCAAAGTATTACTCAGTACAAAGCAATAGATCCAATACAATCATTTTTTATAGATCTTCCAGACTCTATATTCATTTTTAAATATTTAAAATATAATTTTGATAGATATGGTATAAATATCAATGATAAATGGGATCGAGGAAGGATATTCTCTTCTTCTCTAGATTTGGAATATAAAGATTCTGTGATTTCAAATAATCATCACATAAATATTTATTTAGGTGAAGGCTTTGATGTCCCATGCAGAATTGATCTGAGAGTACTTAATATAAAGACTAAAACTTATTCAATAATTAATAAGTACTACGCGGAATTATGGGATGTAAATTCCTTTCACATTTATCGCTATAAAAAAGGGTTATTGATTGAATGTACGAAAGAGATAATGCCTGAAATTACCTTATCTGATTTTATAAAGCCCTCCTATATTAGTCTGTTTACGCAGGATTATATCAATAACCCATACTTAATTTATACTTATCAAAATGATCGGAATGATACTTTAAACGTGAAATTTGAGCCGAGAGACCATCCTTTTTTTGAGGAGAATAAGCATTGGGATTCTGTTATAGCTCAGAGAGAAATTTTTTTAGTTTGGAAAAAAGATCGATTTGTTAAGGTTGGTCAATAATTGAAGGGTAGGTGAATTTAAGATAACTCAGAGATAACTTGATTTGGCTGTTACATATGCAAGAACTTACTTTTGGGTGCAAATCCAAATCCTAATGAAGTTGCTAGGCCAGGCAAATCAAATCACCAACATGGGCAGGCTCTCGATTTGAATACGGGAGGATTTAATCCATTATTTATAATTGGCTTAAAGAAAATGGTCCTAAGTATGGTTGGATAAGGACAGTAAATAATGAACATTGGCATTGGGAGTATAGGCCAAATGATGCTGAGGAACATGGATATAGAATGCCTAAAATAAATTAATGTAATATGAAGAGTAATATAATTAAGTTGTATTATTTAGGAATAATCTTCACTGCATGTGTTAAAACTCCTGAGAGTGGAACAAAGTCCAAAGAAAGTTCAAATATGGATAATGCGACAATGGAGGCAGAGCTTCCCAGAACAAATGATAATCTTGAAAAGGATGACAAAGAGTACCTTTTTAAAGGGAAAAAAGGAGTGTTAGAAGGAACATTTGTAATAGCACAACAAGGAGATTATTGGCATATAGCTATTAGAGACAGTCTTGGTTACTTGGCATCTTTTTATATTGGGGAAAACGCAAATATAACAGAGCAAAAGTTTTATAATATGGAAGATGGTTTGTATGATAATGAAAAGGTGAGAGTTTTCTGGTCTTACCAAGATAGATTTATTAAACAAATTGGAAAGACCGAAAGCATTGTAGTTCTTGATAAGATAGAGTTTTTAAATAGGGAATAAAAATGGATGGGCTCTAATTTAATCGTTGTGATAATATTCAAGATTCCAATAATAATTATGACTATGCTTTACCATTCGCAGTTTGAATAGAAACAGCAATATTGGCGGTAAGCTTTAAGGACATAGATTTTTATTGCACTTAATTTTATTCTCGTAAGATCAGCATCTGGAGAGGCAATTACATTTTGAAAAAAATGTAGAATTTGGTTTTCTGCCTTTTGATTGTTATTACTATAGCGATAATACTTTGGGTAAAGTATTAGATCCTTTTTGTTCAAAGGACACGAACGATATTATTAGAAATTTTGAAATAATAGGTGATTCTGCATAGTATTCAACAGAGTTTTTTTATAATGAAAGTGAAACCCCTTACAATGATGAGAGTTATGAGTGGTGTAGAAATTTTGGAACAGTTTTACAAAACTGTAAATCTTTTTTAGGAGAAGGCAGAGGCCGCTATCCTATCCATATCCCAAACCCCTTTACTTTCAAAAAACTAATTTCTTCTAAAATTCCCAAAATTTTTCATCCTGGGCATAGACACTTGGATATTTTCCCCGTTAATCCCTTGATTTTTAGAAACTATTCCCTATTTTGACATTCCCGAAAAATTTTAGAGTTGAAGATTACTATTTTTACTAAAATTGGTACATTTGGGGAGTTCATTAAGTTGAATATCTTTTGAGTTTAAACATCTATTTTAATCGACCAAAATATTTTTGAAATAAAAACTTCTTATAGAAAATGAAAAAACTAATGCTTTCCTGGACCCTGGTTTTAGCTGTTGCGGGTCTTACGCTTATGTCTTGTGGAAAAGATAAAGATGATAATAAGCCAAATGATCCGAATGTTGGAACTGTTAAGGACGAGAGAGATCAAATAGTGTATAAGACTATAAAGATAGGAAATCAAACTTGGTTTGCAGAGAATTTAAAATATAACGGTGCTCTTTCCTCTGGATCGTCTTTTGATCCATATGGAAGTCAAGACTCTACTGCAAAATATGGAAAATTATATACATTAGATGCAGCAAAAATTGCTTGTCCAAATGGATGGCATTTACCAACTGATGAAAATTGGAGACTCTTAGAGCATAACTTAGGAATGTCAAATTTAGACACAACAAAGACAGGAGATGGTATTGAGAGAGGGGCAGATGCGGCTGTAGGGATAAAATTACAAAAGGGAGGAACCTCAGGTTTTGATATTGTAGTTAAGCCGAGTGAATCAGAAGAAGAAGTTTGGACGGCTTCATCTAATTCAAATGGTAAGATTTATACCAGAATTTTTAAGAAAAATGATGGTTCAGTATATCGATACCTAAATGGTAGTGGCGCAACAATTTGCGTTAGGTGTTTAAAGGATTAAATCTATTGTATTTGATTGGTCTTCTTGTCTTAAGCAAGAAGATCTTTTTTCAACATTTTTTTGATTATATAAAACTATGAATAGGAGAAAGATTTATTTAAAAATTTCCTTGATAAAGGAAATTTTACTTTTTTGTTGTTCCGTTTTTCTTTTATCTAATTATAGCTCTGCGGACCCAGTCATAACGGCTTCATTTACGATTGGAGTTAAGAATGGCAATAAAATATGCGTATCTAATGGCTCGACTACGACCAATGTTATTGTAGAAGTATATGGTTTTAGCATATCCCCATCAAACACTCCCTATAAGTTTTATGCTTATTATGATGATAATTTTAAAGGGAGTGGAACAAATACTCAAATTAATTATTCAAATGTATCAAAAGGTGGTAAAATAAAGGTGGTTTTAGCTGATCCGAATGATGAAACAAAAAAATACGGGGAGCAAGAATTTGCATTAAATGACTTTACAACTATACCTAGTTATTCTTTAACAGCACTCACTCCCACTGTATGTCTGGATAATTCTGGAAACAATGGTACTGTAAGATTGAGAATTTCGCCATACACAGCAGGAGCTACATATGATTTTCATTTGAATGGTAATCTAAATGGCGTTAATGAGCCGGCAGCTCCTTTTGTTGATAAAAAAGATGGAACGTTTGAACGTGATATAAATAGCGGTATTGCTGATAATACATCCGCATCATATTTCGTAACTGTAACAGAAAATGGTTGTCCCAGCAATAAAATTTATAGTGGAAATATAACGTTTAAAAGATCCCCAAAACTGAATGAAAAACCATCCTACCTCCGCTACCTTTCTCAAGGAGGAACAATAATTCTTAAAGATCTTTTTAATAATACAAGCGGTAATTTTGATAATGAATATACTTTTGAAGATCTGTCGGGAAAAGGTTTGGTTGTAAAGCAAGGAAATACCTGGATCTTTAAAGGGGATGATGCCGGTGAAGGAGTTTATAAAAATATAATAGCATATACACCTCTTAATGGAACCTGTTCTAATGGTAAAACTACTGTAGGTACAGAATTAAAAATATTAAATGACAAGGAGAGTTTGGTTATATTCCTTAAAGCTACCAAGGAATTACCGATATGTGCTAATCAGGAAAAGTATCCTTTACAGGTTCTCATAAAAGACGGATGCCAACCTGTAAGCCCGCAAATGCCTCAGATATCCGTTGGAGAAATTCCTGCATTAAATATTGAATATGTAGACATCGAAGAAAGCATTAACTGTCACATATATAGTTTTGAAATTGAACCAATCAAGTATAATAAACCAGAGGTAGATATTAAGGTTGTCGGCTTATCTTCCAGTGGATGTGAATTGTCCGGAACAATAAAGATTGCAGAGCCTAATGATCCTAATATTTCGGGGCTTCCAGAAACAATAAAGGTAAGTGGTGAAGACGTTGCATATATCTGTGGATCGTCCTCAGATACGATATCAATGAGGGCAAATCCTTCAGGAGGTTACTATACAATAGAAAAAGGAGTTTTAGCAGGAGGAGTTTATACCTTCAAACCTATTGGTAACGTCAAGTTTGGCGAAACTTCAGAGGATGATCAATCTTTAGAGCAGTTTGTTCCATCGGATGTCTTCGGAAGAATCATTACGTCAACCTTTGACAGTCTTATCAAAATTACATATACTTCTCCCAAACCATGTCCGGCAAGTAAATCCATCATCCTTAAGTTCCTTCCTTCGATAGGTGTGACATTTAAGCATGCAAAAGATACCATTTGTTTTGGAGACACATTAGAGTTGAAGGTAAAGGGTAGCGAAAACGTATTAAATAAATTTTCGTGGAATTTTGGAGATGGGGAACGGTTATCCCTGTCACCTGATACGATTGTACATTATTCCTATAAATATCCAGGAAGATATTTTATAAGATTTCAGACAAATATAAATTCATTAGAAGAAAGTATGTGTAATAATGATGTTATTGACACTATTTATGTCGGAGCGAAGCCAACCCCTTCCTATTCAGTTTATAATAATTACGAAAATGAAGAAATTAAATTAAATAGTAGTTCGAAAATCATTGTCGCAAATATCTCGGATCCTACAGATGAAATTAATAAATGGGAGTGGAGATTTGGAGATACAAGCTTAGTTGAAAATGATAAAGTAACTTATCCTAGTCCTGGAGTACAGAAAGAACCTTATAAGGTATTGCATATTGCTACAGCAAAATGGGGTTGTTCCGACACTGCGGTCTTAAATGTACCAATTTTTCCGGTTCATACAGTTTTGCCGGATGAATTTAATACGGAAACTTTTGAGACAGGATCAGATAATGGCTGGTACCATAGCGGCCAATTTATTAACCATAAAGTAAAATCCAGCTGGCAGAATATTCCCCCTATTGGGATTAATAACAAAATTAAACCAATAACTCCCGGCAATGCAGCATGGGTAACTTTTGTTCCTGATAGCGGTGGCTATAGAGCAGGAGAAAAGTCTTGGGTTGAAAGTCCGGTTTATGAAATCGGTAATTTGCAACTTCCAATGTTATCAATGGACACGTGGACTGACATGAATTACCCATTTGATGGGGCTGCTGTTCAGTTTGCTTTTGTAGATACCACAGCATTTGGAAAGGAGAAATGGCAAACTCTGGGAGAAATGGATGGTGAAGGACTTA
>JAEYZG010000011.1 GCA_023428135.1 Bacteroidota bacterium
TTCCTCATAATGGAATCAATGAGTATGGAAGATGTATGGTAAAGACGACAGAAGGATATGTTATTGCAGGAAGTAAGAACAGGACAACGGATGCTACCAGTTTAAGAGATGTTTATATTGTAAAGACAGACTTTAATGGCATATCAGGTGCTAATGATAAATTTGTTGTGCCTGGGACATATAGCTCAGAGGCTAATTCTATAGTAGCATTAGGCAATGGAGTGTATGGTGTTACTGGTTATATCAGGACAGCAGCAGGAGACAAAAACATCTATGTAGCCAAAGTCACTGAAGAAGGAAAAGTACTGGCATCAGCGGAATTTGGAGGAGCTGGAAATGATGAAGGTAAACACATCATCTATACAAAAGATGGAGGTTTCCTTGTGATAGGTTCTATCTATGCAGTAAATAACTCTATGATGGCTGCCTACAAGATGAGCTCTGATTTGAAGCTTGTCAAATAAGAAAGCATAAATATATCAAAGGCAGCCAGCAAATGGCTGTCTTTTTTACATCATTTTTTTAGTTAAAACATTATTTATAACAGCTATGGAACATGCACTCAAATTAGTGTCTTATAAAGTCCACCTGCAACAAATCATACTTCTTTATAGGTTTCCGAAATTAAATTTCAGAAGAGTATTTAACTAAAATTTTTACAGCTATGAAGCAAGATACATCATAGATTGGGCGGGAGTTATCCCTGGTACCTTGTACATTTGGGGAGTTCATTAAGTTGAATATCTTTTGAGTTTAAACATCTATTTTAATCGACCAAAATATTTTTAAAATAAAAACTTCTTATAGAAAATGAAAAAACTTATGCTTTCATGGACCCTGGTTTTAGCTGTTGCGGGTCTTTCTTTAATGTCTTGTGGAAAAGATAAAGATGATGATAATAAGCCAAATGATCCGAATGTCGGGTCGGTTAAAGATGAGAGAGATCAAATAGTTTATAAGACGATAAAGATAGGCAATCAAACTTGGTTTGCAGAGGATTTAAGATATGATGGACCATTGTCACAAGGTCATTCTTATACTTTATCTTCTGGAGATAAGACATATGATTTGGATGGAGCAAAAGTTGCATGTCCAAATGGTTGGAGAGCACCATCAGATTTGGACTTTAGGACACTTGAAAATTATTTGGGAATGTCGGATGTTGACACAGCTAAAATTGGGTATGGGATGAATAGAGGTGTTGATAAAGGTATAGGGATGAAACTGCAGAATGGAGGTAGCACAGGATTTAATTTTATTATTCCGTCAGGACCCGCTAATAGTCGAGAAGTTTGGACGACTACTAAAATTTCAAATGGAGATCCAAATGGTGATATATTGACGAGGTCTTTTTCAAGGAATAATAATTCTATAGATCGTGGTAGAAATGTTGAAGGAAGCCAAAATTGTGTTCGTTGTCTAAAGAGATAAAATAATATTTGTTATAAACATCCTGCTAATCATGTAGAATGACAAGATCAGTCACTCCCAAAGATATACTGTTTTAAAGATTAAAATCTGGAAATGATATCGCTAGGTTTGTTAGTTGCTTATAGGATTGATGTATTAATTGCTAACATATTTTAATCGACCAATATATTTTTGAAATAAAAACTTCTTATAGAAAATGAAAAAACTAATGCTTTCCTGGTCCCTGGTTTTAGCTGTTGCGGGTCTTATGTTTGTGTCTTGCGGAAAAGATAAAGATGATAATAAGCCTGAGGATCCTGCAGAGTCTACTTTTAAAGATCCAAGAGATGGTAAAGTTTATAAAACAATTAGAATTGGTAATCAGACTTGGTTTGCTGAAAATTTAAATTACGATCTCCCATCAAATATTGGAAGTTCTGCATGCGCAAGTGATAGTTGTGATAAATATGGTAAAATGTATCCCGCAGATGCAGCACTTTTAGCCTGTCCAAAAGGTTGGCATTTGCCAAGTGATGCTGAATGGAAATTACTTGAACATAACTTAGGTATGACGGATGCAGATACTGCAAAATCTGAAAGTGAATCACGAGGTGTAGCTGAAGGTGTTTTAAAGAAAATGACAATAGGGGGGACTTCAAAGTTTGACATTGTTTTAAATGCTGACAAAATTGCTGAATATTGGACCTCAACAAAGCTTAGTGGAAGTCAATATTCAAGGTTCTTTAGTGGAAATACCAAAAATATATATAGGGAGCTTCAAGGACCTGGTGCTTATAAGTCTGTCCGTTGTTTGAAGGACTAACTTTTAAAAATCTTGGCAAAAGCATTGTATGCTTTTGCCAGAATTGTCTTACAAAACTTTTAGGAGATAAATATGAAAAAATTTTTATTTTTGCTTTTTATAATCGGTGCAGTTCAAAAGGTTTTCGTTTGCACTGGTGACGTTATCTGACCCAACGCCTCCACCTCCAACTTTATCTCTTTCTCTTAATCAATCAAGCGGATGTATACATAATGGAAATAGTAAGGTTACAGTTTCTTTTTCAATTGCAAATAAGGAATCGGGTAAAGAATATGAAGCTATAATTCACTATGTAAGCAATGGAAATGATATCGTTGTACAAAAATTAGGAAGTGGAAATTGTGATCATTGGACATCTCAGTCTGGATATTTTTATGGAGAACTTGTAATTAAAAATACAGCAACCCCAATCCTTCACACAACAGGTCATTATGACTATACAGTGAATTTGGTCGAAAAACCAAACTTACAAAAAAATTACTATGATGTATGTGTGGGAATCGGTAATGACATCACTTTTGATATAACTATAACAAATGCAAGTAATAAAGTAGACTATAGTTTACAGGGCGGCTCTAGCGGAAGTACATTTACGTATGTTGGAAACGGGGGAAATCCTAACAATGCAGTCTATTCGTACAAAGGAAAGACCACAGTGGATGACAATACAGACATTAAGTTTAAAGTCATTGCAAAAAGTAAAGCAGATCCGAGTTGCGATATTGAGTCGGATGAAATAACAGCTAAGGTACACAGACACTTCAGGAGATTGGTGGTTCGTATACAATTTACCTTTCTTCACCGACTCCGAAAAAGCTAAAGGAGTTGTTTGTAAATCTTCCCAGTAATGTAAATTTAACTTTTGATACAAAAAAG
Source organism: Bacteroidota bacterium (assembly GCA_023428135.1). Taxonomy (GTDB): domain Bacteria; phylum Bacteroidota; class Bacteroidia; order Cytophagales; family Cytophagaceae; genus Sporocytophaga. The sequence goes on from JAEYZG010000011.1 coordinate 3,110, forward strand.
GCTAAAAAATATGTCTATAAAAATAGTTCGAACGAATATGTTTTTGATCCATCCGTAGCAGCTCCTTATACAGGAAGTTTCAAAGACTCAATCGTATATACAGTTGATTATGGGACATGCGGTAAAGTTACTAACATAGATCTTAAGACAGAGATCATAATTGTAAACGATAAGGAAAGCTTACCTTCCTTTCTAAAGTCAGTGGAACCTCTCCCTATCTGTAATAATGCAGAAAATTTTTCATTTATTGCACTTATTAAAGATGAATGCCAGGATCCAGACCCTTGGCTTCCAACCATTTCAGTTATTGCAGATAATGGAACATTTCCAGCGAAAGATATTAAGAGTGAAGGAAGGGATGATTTGACTGGCGCTTATAGATATAGGTTTACCATTGAACCTCACAAGTATAAAGTTAGCAACAATGGGGTAGTGAAAGTAGAAATAAGTTCTATTTGTGATCTTAAGATACTGCCAATTATTGATTACATGCCCTATAGGACAGATCTTACATTAACAGTACCTCCAAAAACTTTTATCAGCGGATTTCCTTCAGAAGTGAATGGTATTGTAAGTTTATGTAGTTCTTCCTCAGATACAATTTCTATTCGTGGCATTCCATCAGGAAGTTCGGGTAAGTATGTAATTGAAAAAGGTATTTCACTAGGAGGCAATAATTATAAATTTGAGCCTACTGAACCAACTGCTTTGAGGTATGCTGGGTTTGCATCGCCAGAGAGCGATCCCACTCTTGAAAGGTTTGTTCCAGCACAGGTTTTTAATAATGTTATATCATCAAAGTATGATAGTGTAATAAGGATTACGTATTGGTCTCCCAAGCCTTGTTCTGATTCTACGTCGATCATCCTTAAGTTTTTACCTCCTGCTGATATTAAATTTACATATCCAAATGATACTATATGTTTTGGAGATGAGTTAATGCTTAACGTTAAAGGTAAAATTAATATAGGGGATAATTTTTTGTGGAAATTTGGAGATGGGGGAAGTTTATCATCACCAGATTCAAATTTATCTTACGTTTATGAGAGACCCGGAAGGTATTTTCTGAGATTTCAGACAAATATTAAGGATCTGAACGAAGTTGAGATGTGCAATAATGACATTATTGATACCATTTATGTCGGCGCTAAACCAACCGCATCCTTTGACATATACAACAATTATTTAGGGGAATCAGTCCGTTTAGAATCAAGTTCTAAAATTCTGGTTCCAAATACACCAGAAGCAAAAGATACAATCGTCGCGTGGAATTGGAAGTTTAGCGGAGGCTTGATGGATTTGCAAGGTGATACAGTTTCCTTTGGTTCCCCTGGTGTAGAAAGAGACCCATATCAAGTTCTTCATATAGCGACTGCATCATGGGGTTGTTCGGACACGGCTATTTTAAGTATGCCAATTTTTCCCGTTAATAGTGTTTCACCTGATGATTTCGATAAGGAACAATTCAATACATCATCAAAAAATGGTTGGTATCATACAGGCCAATATTATAAAGATGAAACCAGGTCAAGTTGGAAAAATATACCTCCAAACGGATCCCACATAAAAGCAGTTTCTCCTGTTGATACTGCATGGTTTACAAGTAAATCAGATACTGGCGGATACAATGCAGGAGAAACCTCCTGGGTTGAAAGTCCGGTTTATGAAATCGGTAATTTGCAACTTCCAATGTTATCGATGGACACGTGGACTGACATGAATTACCCATTTGATGGGGCTGCTGTTCAGTTTGCTTTTGTAGATACCACAGCATTTGGAAAGGAGAAATGGCAAACTCTGGGAGAAATGGATGGTGAAGGACTTA
>JAEYZG010000069.1 GCA_023428135.1 Bacteroidota bacterium
TTATAAACATCCCTAAAGGTAGCTAAAAGTCACCCTGGGACACCCAAAAAAACATTTTAAAAATTACAAACAGCATATAATCAAAGTATTATAAAAAATCATTTTGAAGAGTGTCGAAAACAGGAAAGAGTGACCCGGGAGGGAAGCAAAATTTCTCTAATTCAATCATGAAGAACTTTGTTCCTTCTTTAGCTTCCAAGTTAGGCATTGACGAAGCCAAAGCTCAGTCTATTGCAAATTCTGTAGTTCCATTTCTCCTGGATAAATTTTCATCTGAAGGTGGACAGGCAAAAGATAGTGGGGATTTACTGAATAAGTTAGGAATAGGTGGAGTGGGTTCTATTACAGAAAAAATCGGAGGCTTTTTTAAATAAGAAAAGCTATTTTCAGGAATCTAAAAAGAAATGAATGCTGATTTGCAGTTGTAACAAGCAAATCAACATTCATTTTAAAGAATAAGAATCATCATATATGTCTTTCAGCATGATAAGATGATCTTACCAGTGGTCCGGATTCAACATAATTGAATCCTTTCTGAAGACCTACTTCTTTATATTTTTTGAATTGATCCGGATGAATGAAGTTCACAACACCCAGGTGCATCTTGGTTGGCTGAAGATATTGTCCCAGTGTTAATACATCCAGTCCATGGGCCAGAAGGTCATCCATTGCCTCATAAACCTCTTCTTCAGTTTCCCCTAACCCCAGCATGATACCGGATTTGGTTCTTTTTCCGAAGTTTTTTATTCTTTGTATCTGCTCAAGGCTTCTTTCATATTTGGCCTGAGGCCTTACTAGTCTGTACAGCCTCTTTACAGTTTCCATGTTATGAGATACGACTTCCTGACCTGCACTAATCATTCTTTCAAGTGCATCCCAGTTGCCTTTCACATCCGGAATAAGGGTTTCGATAGTTGTTTGTGGAGAAACTTCTTTGATGGCTTTTACCGTCTGATACCAGACCTCAGCGCCGCGATCTTTAAGCTCATCTCTGTTTACTGATGTGATCACACAGTGCTTTACAGTCATCAATTTAACCGCTTCAGCAACCCTTCTTGGCTCATCAATGTCGTATTCGGTGGGTCTTCCTGTTGCTACAGCACAGAAAGAACAACTTCTGGTACATACGTTACCAAGGATCATAAACGTGGCCGTTCCTGCTCCCCAGCATTCGCCCATATTTGGGCAATTCCCACTCTGACAGATTGTATGAAGTTTATGATCATCAACAAGCTGTCTTACTTTTGCATACTCTTTTCCAACAGGAAGCTTTACCCTTAGCCAATCGGGTTTGCTTTTTCTCGTTGTTTCTGAGTTGTTTACAACTTCTTCGGCCATTCTATTACTATTTGAAATTTACGAAAAATAAGAAAGTTTTTTACCAAATCCTAAGCTCAGACCGGCTTCTCCCTAACAATCCAGAGAATCAATTAATTTGGTAAAAGGCAATTATTTTCTTCTTCCGTAAAATATTGTCACGTACAAAGAGGTAAAAACAGATTTATTTTGATAAGAATGATTGATGTCGTCAAGGATAATCATTTTCTGAGGATAAGCCTCTATCAAAGTTCCTATTTCTAAGCCAGAAACATTGCTTGTAAAACTTCCAAACTCAAAGCTGATACCTGCTTTCACATTTAATCCAGGAACTATTTTCATTTGATCAAAACCTGAGAAAATTCCACCGGTGCCCAGAATTTTATTAGTATTGGTATGCTTCTCAGGGTCATAAGGTTCTATTGCAGTGTAGGAATCATAATCATATTCAATGGTATATGGCTTAAGGATTCCAAGAGTAAGGCCTCCTGAGAAAACTGCGTCAACCTGCACACCTTCTTCTGGAGCTTTATGAAATAAAATTATAGTTCGGCCATATTGCAATCTCACCGGAAAAAGATAATTTTTCTTTTGCTGCACGTAGGGACTACCGTTCGAACTTGCATATTTCGCCTCCTTCGGATGTTTTACATTTACAATTTCGACTCCGAATGTTTCGTATATATTATTCTTTTTTAGCCTCGAAAATTTTCCGTTTAATCCACCTATAAATCCGGCATTGGTATTAAAATTCAAGCCAATAAGAAATTCCCTTTTATAGGGTGGTTCCAGCACCTGAGCCTTTGTTTCTGAGAGACTAATAGAAACAAGAATTAGGAGATAAAAAACTACCTTTATAAATTTCATTGTTAATTAATTTTCTAATTTTAAACTTAACTTAAAAATCAAGTTTTTGGTCTGATGTTTTCAATAAAAAATAAATATCTGGGAGATTTGAGAACCGAAGCGGTTCATCTGAAGTCTGGTAATACAATTATTACTGATGCTCCTCTTGACAATAATGGAAAAGGGGAAGCTTTTTCACCCACAGATTTGGTTTCTGCTGCGCTTTGCAGTTGCATGATGACTATCATGGGAATCACTGCAAGAAAGGAAAACCTTCAAATTGATGGAGTGGAAGCAGAGGTAACAAAGATTATGACTGCTAATCCAAGAAAGATCTCCGAAATTCATGTAAACTTTACTTTCCCTGCCGGCTTAAGTCTGAGCGAAGAGTTCAAAGGGAAACTTGAACACGCCGCTCATACCTGCCCGGTTGCATTAAGCTTAGATCCTGCAATCAAGCAGATTGTTTCTTTTAATTACTAAGCGGAAAGCTGTTTTTTAATTTCCTCGTAATTTATTCCCATATGTGAGGCATGGTAAACACAATTGCCATTTTTAATAATCAGCAGTTGTGGTGATTCATGCCTTACTTTAAACACATCCTCAATTTTATTGGAAATATTTCTAAAGGATATCAAATCAAGATAAAATGGTTTTATTCCGTTTACCTCCTCTGGTTTCCAGGATCTTTCAAGTCGATTCAACGCTGTTGAGCTTATTGAACATCTGGTACTATGCTTGAAAATAACCACAGGTTCTCCGGAGGATAAATCCTTAATATGGTTTAGTTGCTGCTCTTCTTTTAATTCCTGCCATTCCATAATTAATACCAAATTTCAGCTTCTTTTTTGTCGTGTCTAGGTTTTCTATCCTTTTTCTTCATATAATTCGCATCCTCCACACCGCTGTTTCTTCCATATTTCTTCAACATGCGTTTTCTGTATCTTTCTTTAGCCTGGTATGAATTTTTAACCTTGCCACCTCTGTATACAGAGCTTGGATGCATTCCCTTTTTCTTTCCTCTTACAACAATGTCTCCCTGGTAGTTAGCAATATCCTTTTGCTTCTTCCTTATTTTTCTCGCCTTCTGGTTTAAAGATCTAACTAAGATATCGCCTTTATAGTTTGCCATCTGTCTGCTCTTCTCTACACGCATGGCTGTACGCTTATCAAGAAAATTGTTGGCAAGGTCTCCTTTATAATTGGCAATTTGCTTTCCCTGTTTTCTGTCGATTTCTCTTACTTCCACTAAAGCATCAGAGTTCCTTGGGCCCTGCATCCTGGATTCGCCCGGAACAATATCGCCTTGGTATTTAGCCATCTGTTTGCTCAGCTTGCGTTCCTTTTTATGATTTACTACAACATAGTTATCATGAACAGGAGGTTTCATTCTTGATTCAGGCTGGGCTAAGTCGCCCTGGTACTTAGCCATTTGTTTGTTCAGCTTTCGGTCTTTTTTGTCATTAATTATAACAGTTGTACCTGCTGTATTTCTGGGAGCCTGTTGTCTGGATTCAGTTGGTTTTAAATCTCCTCCTGATCCTTTATTAATATTCTGTGAAGTCCTTTTCCCTCCATCTCTTGCTTTCACAGTTCCATCTCCGCTCCTGGGAGCCTGCTGCCTGGATTCTGTCGGTTTGGAGTCCCCTCCGGAACCTTTATTAATATTTTGTGAAGTACGTTTGCCTCCGTCTCTCGCCTTAACTGTACCATTCCCACTTTTTGGACCTTGTTCTCGGGATTCTGGGGCCTTTGATTTGGTGGATTTCTTTAGCGATTGTTTATCTGACTTTCCTGTTCTTTGTTTAACCTTAACAGTTGGTCCTCCATCCGAATTCTGAGAATACGCCATTTGGGGGATGCTGAAGGCAAACAACAAGGAAAACAGGCATGCTAAAAGGTACCTGTTTGAATATTTTTGTATGATGATTGAGCGGAGTAAATTCAAGGTCAGATGATTTAAATATGCGTTTTCCTTGGAGCGTTAAGTCTCTTATGCTTTTTCTTGTTTACAAGACCAGTGTTCTTATCGATTCTGCCTCTTTTCTTTTTAGCAAGTCTAGGATCTTTCACTTCCCCACTTTCATTAAACATGCTGAAATCAGCCTCGTTGTTTTTACCCAAGCCAGGGCATGGATAGTCCTTTTTCCTACACCCTGTTCCAAGGATTAATCCGACAAAAAGTACTATTAACGAGAAATAATGTAATTTTTTCACCATTTAATTATAGGATAAAATAAAGAAAACTAAAGTAAGAATCAAATCTTTCAAAAGCAACCCTTTAGCATTTTTAGTAAAGAAGTAGCTCTTCGATCTTCTCTTTCATACGTTTTTTAGGCAGAAAGTTTTCTTCCAAAGCCGGAGAAAAAGGAACCGGTGTATCCAGACTTCCGACCCTTGCCACTGGAGCGTCCAGGTATTGAAAACATTTTTCTCCAATATAAGCTGCAATTTCTGAAGCAATACTGCCGGTAAGTGTATCCTCAGTGATCACAATTGCCCGTCCGGTTTTCTTAACGCTGTTTTCTACCGTTTCCTTGTCCCAGGGTAATAAAGTTCTTAAATCTATTAGATCTGCAGAATAATTTCCCAGATTTGCCACAATCTCTTTCGCCCAAATCACAGGAAGTCCATAAGTAATTATGGATATATCATTGCCTTCTGTCACCATTTTGGCTTTACCAATAGGTTCTGAATAATAACTTTCCGGTATCTCTTCTGAAACAGATCGATACAGGAATTTGTGCTCAAAGAAAAGCACCGGATTGGGATCTTCGATTGATGCGTTAAGAAGACCTTTTGCATCATAAGGTGAAGACGGAAAAACTACTTTAAGTCCGGGAGTATGAACAAACCAGGCTTCATTAGACTGAGAATGAAACGGTCCCGCTGCAGTGCCGGCTCCTGTAGGCATTCTCACTACCACATCAGCATTTTGTCCCCACCGGTAATGAATTTTTGCAAAATTATTGACGATCTGGTTAAAGCCACTTGTTACAAAGTCCGCAAATTGCATTTCTACAATGGCCTTGTAATTGTTGATTGACAAGCCTAATGCTGCACCAAGGATCGCTGATTCGCAAAGAGGAGTGTTGATGATTCTTTTTTTTCCGAATTTTTCAACCAGTCCTTCTGTAACCTTAAATACGCCTCCATATTCTGCCACATCTTGTCCCATGAGCACCAGTTTCGGGTACTTTTCCATACTTTCCCTGATGCTGTCTGAGATTGCATCTACATATCGTCTCTTAACCTTTGTTTCTGTTGACGGTTTGGTTACAACCTGATCAAAGGGAGCATAGACGTCACCCAATTCAACGGAAGTATCTGCGCTTACTTTTGGAGCTTTGGCAACCTGTGTCCACGCTTCGTCAATCTCTCTTTTAATTTCCTTTCTTATCTCCTGTAATTCAGTATAGGATATAACTTTTTGTTCAAGCAGGTATTTTTCGTAATTGTCGACCGGATCTTTTTGAGACCATATTTCGAAAAGCTCTTGAGGAACATACTTTGTTCCGGAAGCTTCTTCGTGGCCTCTCATTCTGAAAGTAAGAGCCTCTATAAGAATGGGGCGAGGTTTATTGCGTATACTATCCGCTGCCTTTTTTACAGCATCATATACTTCAAGGATATTATTCCCATTAATTTGTAATGCATCAATGCCATAAGCCGGACCTTTATCCGTAAAACTTTTGAACCTGAACTGTTCGTTGTTGGGAGTCGATAAACCATAGCCATTATTTTCTATCATGAAAATTACAGGCAGGTTCCAAACTGCAGCAACATTCAGAGCTTCATGAAAGTCTCCCTCGCTGGTTCCCCCGTCTCCGCTAAAAACAAGAGTAGCTTTATTTTTATTTTCAAGCAGGTCGGCCAGTGCAATACCATCTGCCACGGCGAGCTGAGGGCCAAGGTGTGAAATCATTCCAACGATATGATGCCCTTTTGAGCCAAAGTGAAAGGAACGGTCCCTGCCTTTTGTAAATCCGGAAAGTTTTCCCTGGAATTGTGAAAATAGTCTGAACAAAGGCACTTCTCTGGAGGTAAAGATTCCAAGGTTTCTGTGAAGAGGAAGAATATATTCATCCTTTTCCATCGCCATGGCAGCACCAACAGCTATGGCTTCCTGGCCAATTCCAGAAAACCATTTGCTTATTTCATTCTGCCTCAGTAAAATAAGCATTTTTTCTTCTATGAGCCTGGGTTTCAAAAGCCCTGAATAAAGGCTTTTCAGTAAATCGTCGGAATATAATTTCCTATTGAAATTCATATTTTTAAAAAGTAGATTAGCAAAAATAAAGTATTCGCAATTTCCCTGTTATTAAATGGGAAGGTTTTTTTATTTTTCGTCCCCAAATATGATCATTAATGATTAAAGAGGGTTATTGTTTAAAATCAGGAGTAGTGAGATGATAGAATATAAGAGTTTTGTGTTGGAAAATGGATTGAAGGTTTTTGTGCATGAAGATTCATCCAGTCCTCAGGCGGTAATTAATATTTTGTATAATGTTGGCTCAAAGGATGAGTCGGAAGAAAAAACTGGGTTTGCTCACTTATTTGAGCATTTGATGTTCGGCGGATCAGTTAATATCTCATCCTACGACGAACCCTTAGAAAGGGCAGGGGGAGAAAATAATGCTTTTACTTCTACTGATATCACCAACTATTACATTACAATTCCTTCAGTAAACATTGAAACTGCTTTTTGGCTGGAATCCGACAGAATGCTTTCTCTTTCGTTTGAGCAGAAAACACTGGATGTGCAGAAAAGTGTAGTGATTGAAGAGTTTAAGCAACGATATTTAAATCAGCCTTATGGAGATGTTTGGTTAAAGTTAAGACCACTTGTTTACAAAGAACATCCTTATAAGTGGGCAACAATAGGTAAAGAGATCAGTCATATCGAAAGCGCAGAATTGCAGGATGTGAGAGATTTTTTCTATAAGTTTTACATTCCCAATAATGCGATTCTTGTTGTTGCTGGTGATATAACCTTTGATCATGCAAAAGCATTGACAGAAAAATGGTTCGGTCCTATACCCGCTGGAAAACCTTATTTGAGAAACCTGCCGGCTGAGCCTGTTCAAAAGGAAGAAAGAAGAGAGGAAGTGATTGCTGATGTACCTTTGGACGCTCTCTATAAAGTCTACCACATGCCGGGAAGAAAAGATCCTGAGTATTATTCCTATGATCTTTTAAGTGATATTCTCGGGAGAGGAAAGTCTTCAAGACTTTATGATAAACTTGTAAAAGAAAAAGAAATGTTCAGCTCTATATCCTCCCATGTATCAGGAACGGCAGATCCGGGACTGATTATTATCGAGGGAAAGCTTAATGGTAATTATACATTGGAAGTTGCCGAGGCTGAAGTTCAGAAAGTAATTGATGAGCTGGTAGCAGGCAATATTTCTGATGATGAAGTAACAAAGGTGAAAAATCAGTCGGAAGCATCCGTATTATTTGGTGAAGTTGAATTGCTTAATCGTTCAATGAATCTTGCCTATGCAGCGTTTTTAGGGGATCCGGAAATTGTGAACAAAGAATCTGAAATGATTCAGCGTGTTACAAAAGAGTCAATTATCGCAGTTGCCAAAAAAACATTCAGGACTGAAAACAGCAGTACACTTTATTACAGAGCAAAATCAAAAGTAAATGAAAATTAAAGTCGGGTTTGGTTATGATGTACACCAGCTTACAGAGGGCCGTGACCTTTGGCTGGGTGGTGTAAAGATAGAAGCTAAGTTAGGTTTGCTTGGCCATAGTGATGCAGATGTATTAGTTCATGCAATTTGCGATGCAATCCTGGGGGCTGCCAATATGAGAGATATTGGCTTTCATTTCCCCAACACAGATCCACGGTGGAAGGGAGCAGATAGTAAAATTCTTCTTAAGGAAGTCTGCAGACTGATAAGAGAAAAGGGGTGGGAGATAAGCAATATAGATGCCAGCCTCTCCATGGAAAAACCTAAGATTAATCCACATATTCCTAAAATGCAGGAAGTACTTTCTGAAGCAATGAATATTCCTCAGGAAGATATATCTATCAAAGCAACAACTAATGAAACGTTAGGATACATTGGCAGGGAAGAAGGAGCAAATGCTTTTGCTGTAGCATTGATTTATAAAAAGTGATAAGTAAAAAGTCGAAAGTTTAAAGTAAAATGAACTCGATATTATTTCTAAGTTCATTTTACTTTAAGATCAATTGTTGTTTTTACGCGAAAAACAGCCAGTTTCTCAATGTGATGATTCTTTAAACTTTCGACTTTTAACTTTACAAATGCGGTATCGGATCTGCTGTTCCGTCCGGGTCATTTTTTACAAACCCATCTTTCTTAAAATTCTTTCCTCGCATCAGAAGAATTCCTGCCATGTGAGGAGCTGCCATCGAAGTCCCGCTTATCGTTGCATAACCTCCATTCTTATAGGTTGAAACAATTTTTACTCCCGGAGCACAGTAGTCAACACTTTTGCCATAGTTGGAAAATGATGCAAATGTGTCTGTTGAATCCATTGCGGAAACAGTATAAATATTGGGGTGATTCACTTTAGCCGGAGAGGAGCTATCAGTTTTGATGCCAGAGTTACCAGCTGCTATGGAAAATACGAACCCTTTATTGGCGGCATTCAACACTTCTTTATCTAAAGAGGGGGAATATCCTCCTCCTAAACTCATGTTAATTACATCACCGGTTTTACCATACTGCTCGATATACTGAACTGCTGCAATAATATTTGAAATACTTCCTTTGCCCTGAGCATCCATAGATTTTAAAGCAATTACAGTAGCACCTGAGGCAACTCCGACAGTTCCGAATCCGTTGTCCTTAGCTGCGATTATGCCGGCAACGTGTGTTCCATGTCCATGATCATCATTAACTGTTGTGCCGGAAATAAAAGATTTTGACTTATAAGCATCTACTACCAGATCAGGATGGCTAAGATCAACTCCTGTATCTATAATCCAGACATACTTACCGGATCCTTCCGCATGCCCCACTCTCTTTGCTCCCCAACCAGGTGCCTGATATTCCACACGTGCAGGGCAATCGCTGATAGATACAATTTTATCTTGCTCAATCAATTCAATATTGGGATCCTTTTTTAAGTTTTCAACTTCACTGGATTCAAGCTTAATAGCAACACCTTTAAGATGGCCATCAAATGTGCGAAGTATCTTTTCCGGATCTATTCTGTTTGACCTAAGTACTTTGTGAAAAGCTCTGGTGCCCAGTTTTTCGCCTGTTTCAGCATATTTTACAATATACTGGCCTGGAATAACTTCCCCGTTGTTCAGTGCTGATGCTGTAAGACATTCGTCTTTGTCATCGTTTGACGGAGGTGTTGTTGGCGTAGATGGTGTTTGTGTAGTCGGTTCCACTTCTCTCTCCTTTTTACAAGCTGAAAATAGGAGCGTTAATGCAAGTGAATAGGGGATGATTCTTTTTCCTTTTCTTAAAAGATTTGAAAACATAGAAGGATTTTGAGGTTTGAATCTGGCTGTGATATTCCGCCTGAATTATTTATAAACCCTCAACATAATCCTTGTGTGCTATGGTTCAGTTGTGAGGGAAATTGTCAAGCGAAAAACTGAAAGTAAACTCCAAGGTGTCTGGTCTTTATTCTTAAGGAGGAAAGAAATATATATCGTTCCATTTCTCAATTTTGAAGGGATTGAATGTTTACAAAAAGAGGGGTAGAGTGATGCGCCCCCTACGGGATCGTACGTTATTATTAGTTAACATATGACCTCGTGGTTTTAATCTTCCTCAAAAAATGGACTGGAGTTAAAAAAGCCGCGCTGAAGTAGCTGTCTGACTTATAAATTGATGCCATCGCTCTAAGCGATGGCATCAATAAAACTTCATAAAAAAAGCGAAGAGGTCATCTTCGCTTTTTTTGATATTTTATAAAATATAGATGATTTTTAAATAATCATTCCGGCACCTACAGTTTCATTGGTAAACTCGTCAACAAGTATTACGCTTCCTGTAGATCTGTTGTTTTTATAACTATCGAAGAACAAAGGATTGGTAGTTCTTATAAGGATTCTTCCTATATCATTAAGTCCGATAGTTTTATCATCTTCTATTTTGTGCAGGGTATTGATGTTAACTTTGTAACGAACATCTTTTACAACACATTTAGCTTCTCTTGAAGTATGTCTGATAATATACTTTGCAGACGGGTTTAACTTTTTATCGTTTAACCAGCAGATCATCAATTCGACATCCTGTCCTGAGGTCGGCTGATTGTTCGGCTTCACAATCATGTCTCCCCGGCTAATATCAATATCATCTTCAAGTGTTATTGTTACTGACATTGGAGGGAATGCTTCTTCAAGTTTTCCGTCAATAGTTTCAATAGACTTGATTTTTGAAGTAAATCCTGAAGGAAGCGCAACCACTTCATCTCCAGGTTTGAAAACTCCACCTTCAACTCTTCCTGCATAACCCCTGAAGTCATGATACTCTTCGCTCAATGGACGAATTACCCACTGAACCGGGAATCTTGAATCAATATAATTAAGGTCTGAGTTGATATTTACATTTTCCAATGTATAAAGAAGTGTTCCGCCTTTATACCAAGGCATGTTTTTAGACTCATCCACTACGTTGTCCCCATGCAAAGCAGAGATAGGAATGTAACGGATATCTGGTACAGATAATTTTGAAGAGAAGTCAGAAAACTGTTGTTTGATTTTTTCGAAAACTTCTTCTTTATAGTCAACAAGGTCCATCTTGTTAACGCAGATGATAATGTGTTTTATCTGAAGCAAAGATGCAATAAATGCATGTCTGCAAGTCTGTTCTACAACACCATGTCTCGCATCAACTAGCACGATGGCAAGGTTTGCAGTAGAAGCTCCCGTTACCATGTTTCTGGTGTACTGAATATGGCCCGGAGTATCAGCGATAATGAATTTTCTTTTTGGAGTGGCAAAATATCTGTAAGCCACATCTATGGTAATACCTTGTTCCCTTTCAGCTCTAAGTCCGTCAGTAAGTAGTGCAAGGTTAACATAACCGTCGCCTCTCTGTTCACTGGTTCTTTCAATGGCTTCCAGCTGATCTTCAAAGATAGATTTAGAATCGTAAAGCAGTCTTCCGATCAGGGTACTTTTTCCATCGTCTACACTTCCCGCTGTGGTGAACCTTAGAAGGTCCATTTCAAGATAGCTATTTTTAGTTTGTGTTTCAGTCATTGCTTTAAGGCTGTTATAATTTCAGTCGGCTAACTGTTTTGAAATTGTACGTCTTGAAATTGATTTGTTAAAAATATCCTTGTTTCTTTCTGTCTTCCATTGCAGCTTCTGATCTTTTGTCGTCAGCTCTGGTGCCACGTTCTGTCTGACGCGCAGCCGCAACTTCCTGAATGATTTCATCAAGAGTGGAAGCTTCTGATTCAACTGCTCCTGTACAAGTCATATCGCCAACAGTTCTGAATCTGATAGTTCTCTCTTCGTAATGTTCATCTTTTAGAAGAGTGATATAGTCAGATTTTGCTAAAAGCATTCCATTTCTGTCAACAATGGTTCTTTTATGAGAAAAATATATAGTTGGAATTTCAAGATTTTCCATGGCGATATATTGCCATACATCCATTTCAGTCCAGTTACTCAAAGGAAATATTCTGAAGTGCTCTCCCTGGCTTTTTTTGCCATTGAACAAATTCCAAAGTTCTGGTCTTTGATTTTTTGGGTCCCACTGACCAAACTCGTCTCTGTGAGAGAAAAAGCGCTCTTTTGCTCTTGCTTTTTCTTCATCTCTTCTGGCTCCGCCGAAGCAGGCATCAAACTTAAATTCTTCAATCGCATCAAGAAGTGTGATGGTCTGAAGTCCGTTTCTGCTTGGATTGGGTCCTTTTTCTTCAACAGCTCTTCCCTGATTTATTGAATCCTGTACATTTCTGACAATAAGTCTTGCACCAACTTTTTTCACAAGATCATCTCTGAAGTCCAGAGCTTCCTGAAAGTTGTGTCCTGTATCGATATGCATCAATGGAAATGGAAGCTTTGCAGGCCAGAATGCCTTCTGAGCAAGTCTTACCATCACAATAGAGTCTTTTCCTCCCGAAAAAAGTAATGCAGGTCTTTCAAACTGTGCGGCCACTTCTCTCATGATGAATATCGCTTCCGCCTCAAGCTGTTTCAGGTGACTTAAATTGTAGGAAATCATAGGTTATAGGGTTTGAAAAGCCAAATATGGCTTAACTATTACAATTTTAAGGTTAATTTATTTTTATCTTTTTGTAAACTGCCGTTAGGATCTCTTCTTTGCACATATCCAAAGGTTTAAGATCTGTTCTTACCTCCAGACTAGGATTCTGTGGTTCTTCAAAAGGTGAATCCAAGCCGGTGAAATTTTTTAATTCTCCATTTCTGGCTTTGCGATACAATCCCTTTACATCTCTTTGTTCACATATCTCAAATGGACAATTCACATATAGTTCGAAGTAGTCTTCAGCGCCGATAATATTTTTGGCCATATTACGGATTTCTTCTGTCGGACTTATTAAAGAACAGATAGTTATAACCCCGCAGTTGAGAAATAATTTTGAAACCTCTGCTGCTCTTCTGATATTTTCTATCCTGTCAGCTTCAGAAAAACCAAGATTGTTATTTATTCCTGTCCTTAAATTGTCTCCATCCAGCAACTGTGTCAGGAATCCGTCTTTATGTAGTTCTTGCTCAATGGCTTTCGCTAAAGTGCTTTTTCCGGAACCAGAAAGACCAACCATCCAGATCACAACAGATTTCTGGTGTAAAATCGTTTCCTTATCTTCTCTTTTAAGAATTCGATCAAATATAGGATGAATATTTTCCAATGGATGTAAAGAAATTTTAATCTGTAAAATTACTACATTTTAGGTAAAAAAAAGAGAGAATGACCAAAATTATCTAAATTTGAAATTCAATAAAAAGAGGAATCATGCAACTGCCTGAAATTAATTTTGATAAAGTTCAAGAAATAGCCCTGGGGGCAGGCAAACTCATTATGGAAGTCTATAGTCTGCCGGACTTTACCGACCTCATTGATACTAAAGCCGATAATTCACCATTAACTCTCGCTGATAAAAAATCTAATGATTTTATCGTTGCGGGCTTAAAAAGTCTTACGCCGCAGATACCTATCATTTCCGAAGAAGAAAAAGAAGTTCCATTTGAAGTAAGAAAAAATTGGTCAGTTTTCTGGCTGGTAGATCCTCTTGATGGAACTAAAGAATTCATAAAAAGAAACGATGAATTCACTGTAAATATAGGACTTATCGTAAATGGTTATCCGGTTGCAGGTGTTATTTATGCTCCTGCTTTGGATGAAATGTACTATGGCCAGATTGGAAAAGGTAGTTTTAAAAATAGTAACGGAAAAACTTTTCCAATAAAAGTAAGCGACAGAAAAACAGCCCTTATAGGTGTTGGAAGCCGCTCGCACGCTGCAAAAGAGGAAGAAGATTTTTTCTCAAAATTTAATGTTGCAGACAGAATTTCCAAAGGAAGTTCCTTGAAGTTCTGTCTTATTGCTGAAGGAAGCGCTGATCTATATTATCGCCATGGACCGACGATGGAGTGGGATACTGGCGCAGGTCAGGCTATTGTGGAAGCAAGTGGTGGGCTTGTTGTAAATCTGGACAAAAAGAGATTTGAATATAACAAAGAGTCTTTGCTTAATAGTAGTTTTATATCTGCTTCTAACGAGGTGTTTCTTAGCTGACAGTTGCGTAATGTTTTAATATGATTTTCTCTGAAATTAGTTATTCTGTTGTTGTACCTGTATTTAACAGTTCTCATTCTCTTGTTGAGCTGAGAGACAGAATTGATGCTGTTTTCAAAAATGAAATGAAGGAAACATATGAGCTTATTTTTATTGATGATGGCTCTGAAAATGAATTAACATGGCCATTTCTTGATGATCTTGCAAAAAAGAATATAGAAGTTACAAGCATCCGACTAATGAGAAATTTTGGTAAACAGGGTGCTTTGCTTTGCGGTTTTACTTATGCAAAAGGTCGTTACATTATTACAATAGATGATGACCTTCAGCATTTTCCTGAAGATATCCCATCTCTTGCGTCACTGAAAGCTCATGATGTGGTCATTGGCAGATTTGAGAAAAAAGAACATAGTATAAATAAAAGGATATTTAGCCGAGTAAACAATTGGTTTGAAACAAAGCTACTCGGTAAACCTGAACATATCTCCAATAGTCCTTTTAAGCTTATAAAAGCTGAAGTTGTGAAAGCTTTTTTGCAAATTAAAACTCCAAATCCGTCTTTAAGTGCTTTATTGTTTTTTGTTACCAAGGATGTGAAAAATGTGTCTGTACGTCATGCAAGAAGAACCTATGACAAGTCAGGATTTACTCTGAAAAAGATGTTTGCGATCTTTGCCAATATGCTTTTTAATAACAGTAGTTTTTTGCTGAAACTTATTGCATATGTGGGTATCTCCATTTCTTTTTTCAGTTTCTTACTTGCATTGATTTATTTTATTAAAAAACTTACAGTTGGCATACCTGTTCCGGGATATGCATCTTTAGTAACTGTAACTTTATTTATTGGAGGACTTATGCTTTTCTCAATTGGTATAGTTGGAGAATATCTGATCAGGATCATTAACGGTGTCGAATTGAAGCCTGCCTATGTTGTCAGGGAAAAATCCGGAGAATGAAATGAAAAAGACTGTAGTCATTCTTCAGTCAAATTATATTCCATGGAAAGGATATTTTGATTTAATTAACAGCGCCGATGAGTTTATCTTTCTGGATGACGTTCAATATACTGTTAGAGATTGGAGAAACAGAAACAGGATCAAAACGGTAACTGGCTTAAAATGGCTTACGATACCTATTGGCAACAAGCGTGACCGAAATATCAATGAGGTATATTTTTCTGATGAAAGATGGAAGCAAAAGCATTTGCAGCAACTAAAACTAGCTTATATGCAGGCTCCTTATTTCAGAGATACGAAGGACCTCATTGAAGATGTTTATAACAATCCCACCAATAGCTTGTCAGAATTCAATCAATATTCAATAAAGAAGATAGCAGCATGGCTTGGAATTAAGACTGTGTTTAAGGATTCTATAACCTTTTATGCAAAGAAGAAGAGTACTGACAGACTTATAGATATCCTTATTAAAACAGGAGCAACCCATTATCTGAGCGGTCCGGCTGGGAAGGAATATATCGATAGCAATCTGTTTGAAAAAGCTGGGATTGAACTTGAGTATTTTGATTATTCCGGCTATATCGAATATCCTCAGTTGTACCCTCCATTTGTTCATCAAGTTACAATCCTTGATCTGATATTCAACACTGGTCCTAAAGCTATGCAGTATTTAAAAAGCTTTTAACATGAATTTCTTTTTAATTACCGGATTATACAGGTCAGGAACAACTCTTCTTGACAAGCTTTTATATCAACATCCTTCTCTTACCGTTACATCCCAGCCTTATCCGTCTTTTTATCATTTAGTGAAAAAAAGGTTTAATGAAGAACGTAATATTCAATCTGTTTATCCCATTAATACCAGATTGGATAATGATTATTATGAGATGCAGGATTTTATTAGATTCCTTAACCATTATAAGTTTAATGAAGGAGATCAGGTAAGTTCAGGAATGGACATGATTCTTCCTTCAGAAACTGGTTTTATTGATTCATTCAAAGAGTTGCAGCTAAGAGCAGGAAAAGAATTGGTTAAAAACGCGATAGAATATACCGGAAGTAAGGAAATATTATGTGAAGATTTTATCGGTGTACTCCTTGAAAATGGTGTACATGTAATTCACATTGTAAGAGATCCCAGAGACGTGCTTTGCTCTGTTGCATTAGGAAAAGAATATACAGGGAAAACCAGGCCATTGTTATATACAATTAGAATGTGGAGGAAGTCTGTCGCATTTCGTATTCAATATTCTGAGCATCCTCTTTTTTACTCTGTCAGATATGAAGATCTGGTTAAATCTCCTCAGGCAGTATTGAAAGAGTTAGCTGGGTTTATGAAAATAAAAGAAATAGAATTGCCGTCGCGTCTTATGGACCAGCAGGGGAATATATGGAAAAGCAATTCATCATTTGGGGGAAGTGAACTTATCTCTTCTTCATCTATTGGCAAGTATAAAGAAATACTTGATTCAAATATTATTTCTTATGTTAATACACTTTGCGCTCCTGAGTTGAAGTACCTGGATTACGAATGTGAAAATATAATGGAGCCCAAAGAAGTTTTTGACGGATTTAAAGAGCCATTCCCAATACACCATGAATTGTTTCAGCACGATTATTCAGTTAGTGAAGTAAATCAAAACATTGAAATAAAAAGAGCGGGGCTTCTAAAGACAGATGGCCATTCCCTTATAGAAATAGAAAAGTATTATCAGTTTGAATCTGTATATAAAATTTTAAAAAAAGCATGCAATCTAAAATTGAAATAATAAAAACAGAAGATGGGTCTCATTCTCTTTATATACCAGATATGAAAGAAACTTATCACTCAACGCACGGAGCGTTGCGTGAATCGGAATACGTATTTATAAAAAACGGACTGGACCTGATAAAAGCAAACAATGAAATCAATATTCTTGAAGTTGGTTTCGGGACTGGTCTCAATACATTTTTGACTTTTCTGGAAAGCGAAAAGAAAGCATTAAATGTTTATTATCAAACCATTGAACCATATCCGTTAGAAGAAAATATTTTTTCAGCACTTAACTATCCTGATATAATAGCCCCCGATAAAAGCAGATATTTTTATGATTTTCATAAGGCCCCATTTGGTGAAAAAGTACAGTTTAGCAAAGAGTTTGTCTTCCAAAAGCATTTTCAAAAACTTGAAGACCTCCAATTGAAACCTGAGCTACTTGATCTCGTATACTTCGACGCTTTCGCACCTTCAAAACAACCCGAACTTTGGGGTTTGGAAAATTTTGAAAAAATTTTCGGTTGGATGAAAAAGGAAGGAGTGATTGTAAGTTATTGTGCCAGTGGACAATTTAAGAGAAACTTAAAGTCTGCCGGCTTTTTTGTTGAGACGATTCCTGGTCCTCCCGGAAAAAAGGAGATGACCAGAGGTAGAAAATTATTGTCGTAACATTAAAAAACAGTACTTTTGAACCCTAATTATTTTTAAGTACATATTTTAATTCTAACCATGAGGAAAATTTCAGTAATCTTTTTGCTGGTGTTAATGGCCAGCACATCATTTGCCCAATTATCAGAGAGGTTAAATGATACCAGTGTTTACAGTATTGGTACAAGACCTTTAAAAGGCACCAAGGTTCTTACATTTGGATTTAACATGAATCAAAGTGTATTTGACAACTACAACAACCTTAAGCAAGGCGGACTTATCAGTGGAAAATATTTCATTGAAGACGATTTAGCTGTAAGAGGTGCTCTCAAAATTACAAAAGATGCAACATCTTCAAAAGGAGAGGTAGATCATACTACCAACGTTCTTGGAGTTGAGCGTTCAGAAGCAAAATCAAGCACAAGAGAATATGTTCTAGTTCCTGGTCTTGAAAAGCACTTCAGTAGAAAAAACATCTTTGATGTATATGCTGGAGGTGATTTATATCTTGGTTTCAAAAGAGATGTGATCAAGGAAGAAACCGATTATAACAACGGAGATTTTAGCCACAGTTCAGCTAAAACGCCTTCATCTTTAGTGGGGCTTGGAGGTGTTGTAGGATTTAACGTGTTCATTCTTGATCTTCCTATATCTATCGGTATGGAATATGGATTACAAGGTCTTTGGACTTTAGGAGGAAAAACACATGTTGAATCTTCAACAAGTGTTGGTGGCGTTGAAAATACTCAGGATTATTATACTCAGAATTTCAATGGCGTAGGTAATGCAGATACATATGAATACAGCAAATTGAAAAAGAGAGCAACAACCTGGGATACCAATAGCAACCTTAGATTAATTGTAAATATATATTTTAACTAATCAGAATGAAGAGCTTTTTTTATAATATAGTATTAGGCGTATTTTTATTAGGCCTAGCTACTTCATGCAGGGTGAACTACAAAGCAGTACCAGTAGCCACTTTAGATGCGAGGGTTAATTTTACAACTAATGACCTTGAATATATTGGAGAGGTTAAAGGTACTGCTACACAAAGCTATCTGTTAGGATTTATTCCTGTTGGAGGAAGAAGGTACTATTATGCCAACGTAGGTTTAAATCCGGGTATAACTAACTTTAGATTCCGCGGAAGGGCTTTCAATAACGCATACTATGATGCATTGCAATCTAAACCTGATGCTGATTTTGTGATGCCTTTAGGCTTTACAGAACAAGTAGACAGAATGTTTCTTGGTAGAAAGGTAACAATAAACGTAAAGGCTAAGGCGTTTAAGCTGAAGGAAGCTAATAAATAATTTTAAAACCGACTTGCCAATATTTAACAAAAAAAACCTAAGGAAACTTAGGTTTTTTTTAATTTTTAAAATCGATGAAAAAAGCCAGAATTATTATCGTTTGTCTGATCTCTGTGATATTTTTCCAGAATTGTAAGAAAGATGATCCGGATCCATTAATCACTTCTCTTACCCCTTCAGCCTTGGCATTGAATGGCAATGTAGGAGAGGTTAAAACTTTCTATTATAATGCGTCATCAAATGATGGTCTTAACAGGTTAATTATAAGTTATCAGGAAGATGGAGGTTTATCAAAGGTAATTGTAGATTCCTTATTGCACGGAGTCAAAAATGCCACTTACAGAATGGAATATCTGATTCCTAACAACCAGAAGGACTATACTCTTTTGCTGATGTTTAGAATTATAGATAACGAAGGTCGTGATAAAACAGAAGCGAGAAACCTTTTTGTAAAGGGAAAGGCCTCTTTACTTACTGAATCGTCAGGAGCAATTATTTATTCAAAAGCCTCCGGTAACGCTGATGCTTATGATCTGGTAGCTATGGCTGCAAAGTTCTCAGGGTTATCTCCTGATAGTTTAAGAGACATCCAGACTTTTTCGGTAAATGATACTTCATCAGTATTGTCTAAGTCAATTATTAGTCCAGCCGGCGGTCAGTTTGTGCTGTTTAACGGATTTGACTATGTAAATGCAACAGCTATGTCTTTGCAGGAAGCTTATAGATCCGGACAAAAAGTAGATAAAATTTCTAATTTGGAACAAGGGCAGATTATTTTAACTCGATTGGGTAGAAAATCAAATTCTTATTTTGCAGCTATTAAAATAACAGATGTCATAGACCTCCCCGGAACAAAGGATGATAAGATCCTGTTTAACGTTAAAAGATAATTATATTCAAGTGATATATGATTAATTAAAAGGAGCTGTACATAGCTCCTTTTTTATTCAGGCTTTTCCCCTGATTGTAATGAAGGCTTATGTACATTTGATTTACCTTTATTAAATTTGCAGAAAAAAAGAAATTCATAATGCTTTCAATAGACAGATCTCTTGACAAATTAATTGTAGTGGGAGACAGAGTATTAATAAAGCCAAAAACGTTAACGGATAAAACTTCATCGGGATTATATCTACCTCCTGGAGTAATTGAAAAGGACAGGATACAGAGCGGATATGTGATTAAGGTTGGTCCTGGATATCCTATTCCTGTTGCGGATGAAAGTAATCAGGAACCATGGAAAGAAAAGCAAGATTCAACCAGGTATATTCCTTTACAGGCTCAGGAAGGTGATCTTGCAATTTATCTGCAGAACGGCGCCTATGAAATTACCTTTAATAATGAGAAGTATTTTATAGTACCACAGCCCAGCATATTAATGCTTGTGAGAGAGGAGTGAAAGTAATAAGTTATAAGTCTAAAGTTGAAAGTTTAAGATAAATTTACTTTCGACTTTAGACTTTAGACTTTTAACTTAATAATTTGAAAGTACAGCAAATTCCTTTGCAAAATAAGTAAGGATAACCTTTGCCCCGGCTCTTTTCATACTTAATAAAGCTTCAGCCATCGCTTTTTCTCCATCAATCCAGCCTTTTTCTGAAGCAGCTTTTATCATTGCATACTCTCCGCTCACATTATAAGCTGCAATCGGGAGTTCATAATTGTCATATAAAAGCTTAATCACATCAAGATAAGCCAATGCAGGCTTCACCATGAGAAAATCTGCGCCTTCAGTGAAATCAAGTTCTGCTTCTATCAAAGCTTCCGCCTGGTTGGCAGGGTCCATCTGGTATGTTTTTTTATCACCTGCTTTGGGAGCAGAATCCAAAGCATTTCTGAATGGACCGTAAAAAGCGCTTGCATATTTGGCAGTGTAAGACATGATAGACACATCCTCAAAGCCTTGGTTATCTAGCATTTCTCTGATATAGCCGACTCTGAAATCCATCATATCAGAAGGTCCGATAATGTCAGCCCCTGCTTCTGCCTGAGCTAAAGCCATTTTTCCCAATACCTCTAACGTGGCATCGTTTAGAATTTTTCCGTTTTTTAATATGCCATCATGACCATCAGAGCTGTAGGGGTCCATTGCGACATCTGTCATAATGCAAGCTTCAGGAAGCTCGGATTTGATAGCTTTAATTGTCTTTAAATAAAGACCTTTTTCATTATAGCTTTCTTTAGCTAGAGGATCTTTTAAGGAATCTTCTATTTTAGGAAATAGTGCAAATGTCTTCAGGCCGAGCTTCATACAAAGCTCTATTTCCTTGATTAACAGATCAGGTGTATATCTGAAAATTCCAGGCATACTGGATATTTCAGATCTTTCATTTTTACCTTCCTGCATAAACATTGGATAAATCAGGTCGTTGGTACTTACCTGATGTTCTCTTACCATAGATCTGATTGCTTCAGATTTTCTGTTTCTTCTCGGACGACGCATGTTTATTCAGGTTTTTGAAATTAAAATTCAAGAATTGTTTTTTCGATAATATCGCAACACTCATTTAACTGAGATTCATTAATCACTAAAGGAGGTGCGAATCTGATAATGTCTCCGTGGGTAGGCTTAGCTAAAAGGCCTTTGTCTTTTAATGCTACGCAAACATCCCAAGCAGTTCTGCCATCATTCGTAGGTTTAATCACAATTGCGTTTAATAAGCCTTTTCCTCTTACTGCAAGCACATGGTCAGATTTTTCCTGAAGCTCGGTCATCCTTTTTCTGAATAGCTCTCCCATTTTTGCCGCATTTTCAGTAAGCTTTTCATCTCGTATAACCTCCAGGGAAGCTTGTGCCACAGCGCATGCCATCGGATTTCCTCCAAATGTGGATCCGTGCTGACCCGGCTTAATCGTAAGCATAATAGGATCATCTGCAAGTACTGCAGATACAGGATATGTTCCACCGGAAATTGCTTTGCCTAATATCAGAATATCAGCTTTTACATCTTCATATTGAGACGCAAGTAATTTTCCTGTTCGGCCAATTCCTGTCTGGATCTCATCAATGATGAACAGCACATTATATTTTTTGCAAAGTTCTTCTGCTTTTTTTAGATAACCTTCTGTAGGGACATAAACACCAGCCTCACCTTGAATAGGCTCCACAAGGAATGCACAAACATTTGGATTCTTCAGAGCGCTTTCAAGAGCAGTTGTATCACTATATGGGATAATCTGGAATCCGGGATTGAAAGGCCCGAAATCTTTTGTTGAATCAGGATCCGTGGATGCAGCAATAACTCCTGTAGTCCTTCCGTGGAAATTTTTTTCTACAGCAACAATCAAAGCCTGATCAGTGGGAATATTCTTAACAGTATAGCCCCATTTTCTTGCCAGCTTTATCGCGGTTTCAACAGCTTCAGCTCCAGAGTTCATCATTAGCACTTTGTCATATCCAAAGTACTCAGTTATAAATTTCTCACATTCACCAAGACGTTCATTGTAAAATGCGCGGCTTGTTAATGTAAGTTTCTGCGCTTGAGCTATCAGAGCGTTAATTATTTTAGGATGGCAATGTCCTTGGTTTACAGCGCTATATGCAGACAGGAAATCATAATAGCGTTTCCCCTCAACATCCCAGACAAATACTCCTTCTCCTTTGGAAAGTACAACCGGAAGAGGGTGGTAATTATGTGCTCCATATTTTTCTTCCAGCTCGATAGCCTGTGTAGTTGCAGAAATAGTCCCCATCATAAGTTTATTATTTTGAATTAAAAAAAGGAAAATATCCTGAAAATATCATTTCTCCATTCCAATTTTCCATAGAAATATATCAGGATTATAAGGAAATTTTTCAGGAAAGAATTTCAAATTTAGAAATAAAAGTATTCTTTTCTTAATGATTTGTATGGTTTCCTGAAAATAGAAATGAGTTTTTTGTGTGTTTAATAAAGCGAATTTATAATAACAATAATGAAATTTAACATAAGAGGGACGAGCCTGTAGTTTATATTTATGAGGATAATAAAGCGTATTACTCTGAAAAATATTTTCCGTAGCTGTATTTTTTTCGTAATTTCGTGAGGAAATAATCAGGATAAAAACGTTTACACCTTAATATAAAGGGGTAGATTACTTTTGTCTGAAAGAAAAAATAAATCTAAATTTTGTATTTAGATTTTATTTTCGCATCTTTGCAACCCTATAATATAAAAAATTAGAAAAATGGCTAGAGTTTGTCAAATTACAGGAAAGAGAACAAGAGTAGGAAACAACGTTTCTCACGCCAACAACAAGACAAAGAGAAAATTCTATCCTAATCTTCAGACTAAGAAATTTTTTATTCCTGAAGAAAATAAATGGATAACTCTTAAAGTGTCTGCTTCTGCTTTAAGAACAATTACAAAAAAAGGCATTAGCGCTGTATTAAAAGAGGCTAAGGCGAATGGCATGGCCGTTTAATTATTTGGTTTTTACAAGAGAAATTGCAATAAATCATGGCAAAAAGAGGTAACAGGATTCAGGTGATTCTGGAGTGTACCGAGCACAAAAACAGTGGTCTACCTGGTACAAGCAGATATATCACTACTAAAAACAGGAAAAATACTCCTGAAAGGATTGAATTAAAGAAATACAATCCTGTGTTAAAAAAAGTGACCACTCATAAAGAAATTAAATAACCCATGGCAAAGAAAGTAGTTGCTACCCTGAAGAAGGCGGACGCTGGAAAAGGGTTTGCCAAAATTATTAAGGCAATAAAGAATGATAAAACCGGAGCTTACACTTTCAAAGAAGAAATTGTACCGGTAGATCAGGTTCAAGAAGCATTGAAGAAATAATTGCTTCTTAGTAAATTATTAATGATAAAGTCCCTTTAAGGGACTTTTTTATTATTTTAGTGTTATAAGAAAAAGATATTTCATGGCGCTGTTTAATTTCTTTTCAAAGGATAAAAAGGAGTCTCTGGATAAGGGTCTGGAGAAAACCAAGGATAGCTTCTTTTCTAAGCTAACCAAGGCCATGGTGGGAAAGTCCAAGGTCGATGACGAAGTCCTGGACAATCTGGAAGAAATGCTCGTTACCTCTGATGTGGGCGTGCAGACTACTTTGAAGATTATCAAAAGAATTGAACAGCGAGTAGAAAAGGATAATTATGTGACGACTTCCGATCTGGATAAAATCCTTAAGGAAGAAATCGCCGGACTGCTTGCTGAAAATAATTCAGAAGATTTGTCTGACTATGAAGTTCCAAAAGTCTCCGGGCCATATGTAATTCTTGTAGTAGGAGTAAATGGAGTTGGTAAAACGACTACCATTGGTAAACTTGCAGCCCAATTTAAAAAGAAAGGCAAAAAAGTAGTTCTGGGAGCTGCTGATACTTTCCGGGCTGCTGCTGTGGATCAATTAAAAATGTGGGGAGAAAGGGTCGGCGTACCTGTTGTATCCCATGGAATGAACACTGACCCCGCTTCTGTCGCATTTGATGCTGCAAAGCAAGGAGTTGATCAGCAGGCTGACATAGTCATCATTGACACTGCCGGAAGATTACATACTAAAGTCAATCTTATGAATGAGCTCTCTAAAATAAAAAGGGTCATTCAGAAATTTATACCAGAAGCGCCTCATGAAGTCCTTTTGGTATTGGATGGAAGTACAGGGCAAAATGCATTTGTACAGGCTACTGAATTTACCAAAGCTACGGAAGTATCAGCACTTGCAATCACGAAGCTGGACGGAACTGCAAAAGGAGGCGTTGTTTTAGGAATTTCAGATCAGTTTAAAATACCAGTAAAATATATCGGAGTAGGAGAAAAGGTAGATGACCTTCAGGTCTTTAATAAACATGAGTTCGTTGACTCTCTCTTCAGCAGGTAACAAATTAATCCTGCTATTGGGGTTAATATTTCTGTTTTCTTTTTCAGAATATTCCTGCGTTACCCGAAAAAACGTTTCTGCTCCCATAGATACAAGTCAGGGGGTTTCAGGTAAATTAATTTTCAAAGAAGGTGATTTCTCTACTACTGAAGAGCTGCCTGAAGAGGGTAAAGTTTTTGGTATAGAAAGAGAAATCTATATTTATCCGCTTACTTCCTTAAAAGAATCTGAACTTGCTGAGGGAGATTTTTTTAAAACGATCTCAACAACTCCCATAGACACAATTCTAACCCAACAAGACGGAACTTTCAAGTTACCTTTGGAAGTTGGAAAATATTCACTGGTCATTAATGAAGGAGGAAGACTCTATTCTAAAATTTCTCCCGATTATTACTTGTTTCCCGTGAAAGTGGAAAAAAATAAATTCACCAATGTAGTTTTTGAAGTAGACTACATGGCGCACTACTCAGAATAGTTTAAAAATAATAAGTAATTTTGGAGATTGGAGAGCTGAAGGAATAAGTATTTGTTCCAATTCCAATCAATATTCCAGTATTAAAGATGAAGACTAAAGGCACAAGAAAGACAAAGGTAAATATCATCACATTAGGTTGTTCCAAAAATTTGGTGGACTCGGAGAATATTCTAACCCAACTGAGAGGTAATAATATCGACGCTGATCACGAGTCAGGAAAAGATGATGCCAATGTAGTGGTCATTAATACCTGTGGCTTTATTGACAATGCCAAGCAAGAGTCTATAGATACAATTCTCAGGTATGTGGATGCTAAAGAGAGCGGTCTTGTAGAAAAAATTTATGTTACCGGATGCCTTTCCCAGCGCTATAAAGATGACCTTGAAAAGGAAATCCCTCAGGTTGATGCTTTTTTTGGAACAAGCGATCTGCCAATACTTCTCAAAAAGTTTAAAGCTGACTATAAACATGAATTGCTTGGAGAACGTCTTATCACCACTCCCAGGCATTATGCTTTTCTGAAAATTGCAGAAGGTTGTGATCGACCTTGTTCATTCTGTGCGATTCCGGTAATGCGTGGTAAGCATGTATCAAGAGGTATAGAGGAATTAGTCACGGAAGCAAAGAACCTGGCGAAAAATGGAACGAAAGAATTAATTCTGATCGCACAGGACCTTACTTATTATGGTCTTGATATTTACGGCAAACGTGATCTCGCTGAACTATTAAGAAAATTGTCAGACGTGAATGGAATTGATTGGATACGTTTGCAGTATGCTTATCCATCTCAGTTTCCAATGGACGTGCTGGATGTAATGGCGGAAAGAGAGAATATCTGTAAATACCTGGATATGCCGCTCCAGCACGCATCTTCAAATATGTTGAAGATTATGAGGAGAGGGATCACACGAAACAGAACAGAAGATCTGATAAAGGAAATCAGAGATAAAGTTCCTAATATAGCTTTAAGGACAACAATGATTGCTGGCCATCCAGGTGAGACGGAGCAGGATTTTGAAGAGCTTTGTCAGTTCGTAGAGGAAATGAAATTTGACAGGCTTGGAATATTCACCTATTCTCACGAAGAACATACTCATGCTTATACATTAAATGATGATATTCCGGCAGATGTAAAAAGAGAGCGAGCGGATACTATTATGGGTATTCAGGAAGGCATTTCTCTGGAATTAAATCAAGCTAAGGTCGGAAATACTTATAAAGTTCTTTTTGACAGAAAAGAAGGTGGATATTTCATTGGAAGAACGGAGTCTGACTCTCCTGAAGTAGATAATGAAGTGTTGGTATCTGCTGAAAATACTTATGTGAGAGTTGGAGATTTTGCAAAAGTAAAGATCGATTCAGCTTCTGAATTTGATCTTTATGGTAAAATTGTGGAGTAATCAGAGTGGTCTCTAACTTTAATAATAAATTGGTTCTGGCCCCTGGCTGGAACCAATTTTATTTTAACGCTTAAGTAGTCAGTTCTCAATCTTTTCCGACTTCATCAGATTTCATTTGCTCCCCGGTATTTGTCTATTAAAAAATCAGGGTTAAATTCGGCCATAAAATTTCCACCACCATCAATGAAAATACTTCCTGTCGAAGCTGAAAAAACCGGTGCTTTTTCAAAATTATATCTTGATTACATTTCAAAGAAAGAAGGTCTCTCTCCTTTTTATAATCTTTTTCCCTCAATAGAAAATATAGAGCAGCAAATAGCTCAGAAGAAATTCAATTCGGATCAAAGAATACTTTTGACAGATGCTTTGAAAAGACAATATTCAGATATTGTCATAAAACAAGCTGCCGAAAAAGGAATTGGGGAATTATTAAATGACCATACATTTACAATTACCACAGGTCACCAGCTAAATCTTTTTACAGGTCCATTGTATTTGATTTACAAGACAGTAGCAGTTATTAAAGCTTGTGAAATCCTAAAACGTGAATATCCGAAATATTCATTTGTTCCGATATTTTGGGTAGCTTCAGAAGATCATGATTTCGCAGAAATCAACCATTTTCATCTATTCGGAAAAACGTATACCTGGGAAACCAAACAGAAAGGTGCTGTCGGAAGATTGAGCTGCGAAGGAATTGAAAAGATATTAAATGAACTTCCGGAAAAGGTTGAGCTATTTGAAAAAGCATACCTTGATAACGGCAGTTCATTAACAAATGCTACCCGCTACATTCTTAATGAGCTTTTCGGAGATTATGGACTGGTTGTCCTTGACGGTGATGATGCTTCATTAAAGCAATTGTTGAAGCCCGTAATTAAGGAAGAAATTGAAGGAGATACTATTTGTAAGATCGTAGAAAATACAACTAAATCTCTGGAAGATCTTGGCTATAGCGGACAGGTATTTCCCAGAGAGATTAACCTTTTCTATTTAAAAGAGGAAATAAGAGAAAGAATTATTAATGAAGGGGAACATTTTAGGGTTAACAATACCAATATCGTTTATAGTAGATCAGAAATACTTAAACTTGCCGAAGAGCAACCGGAGGTTTTCAGCCCAAATGTAGTTCTAAGACCCTTGTATCAGGAGATGCTGTTGCCCAACCTGGCTTACATCGGAGGCCCTTCAGAGTTGACTTACTGGCTGCAACTTAAAGGTATATTCGATCATTTCGGAATAGCATTTCCTATGTTGATGCCGAGGTTGTTTTTCTTAATCATCAATGCAGCAAATGGCAAAAAGATCACTAAGCTGAATATAACCGAAGAGGACTTATTTAAATCAGTAGTTGAATTGAAAGAATTATATCTTGATATGCATTCTTCAGAGCATATTGAAACCGAAGAAGAGCATGCACTGCTGAATTATATATTTAAAATGCTTCAGACTAAAGCTGCTGATATTGATCCAACTTTGATCGCTTATACAGAAGCAGAAGCAAAAAGAGCTGCCGATATTATTTATAATGTAGAAAAACGATTTAAGAAAGCATTAGAGAAAAAACATGAGCAGGGAATTCAGCAGATACTTGGGTTAAAAGAAAAGTTGTTTCCTGCGAATACACTTCAGGAGCGTTATGATAATTTCCTGAATTTTTACATCAACGATCCTGATTTGATAACTAAATTGATGACTGCAGATCCCTTTGATTTTAGATTTAAAGTTTTACTGCCGGAATGAGAAAGAAAGAAATCAGGTCCTTCTATTTAAATGCAAGGAAAAATCTTTCTTCTCAAAAGCTTGAAGAGATAAGCATAGAAGCTGCAGATTGCTTTTTCAATAACTTTGATTTGAAATCTGTAAAGTGCTCTCACATCTTTCTTTCAATACCTCTTCAGGCTGAAATAAATACCAAATATATTATCGACAGGTTCTGGAAAAGTTATCCGGATATTGACATTTCAATTCCTAAAACAGATCGAGCTAATCTTTCAATTGATAGTTATTATTTTACACCTACCACTGTATTGGAAGAAAATCCCTGGAAAATTCCTGAACCTATCAATGCTCAGCCAACTCCGCATGAGTTAATAGATCTTGTGTTTTTGCCTATGCTTGCATTTGATGAAAGGGGGTACAGAGTAGGGTATGGTAAAGGATTTTACGACAGATTTCTGGCAACCTGCAGAAAAGATGTTTTAAAAATAGGTTTATCCTGTTTCCCTTCAACAGATCTTATTGAAGATGTAGATAAATTTGACATTCCAATGAACTACTGTATTGTGGGCAAGGAGTTGTATAGGTTTTAGAAGTGTAAGCTAATTCATTAGTTGAGTTTGTTGATCTACTATAAAAATCTTTTTATTAGCTGTGATTTTTAAAGGTTCTATTATTTTATTCCTGGACCTGTATAAAAAATAAAAAGCGTAGCCTTATTGACTACGCTTTAAAAATTATTTCAATTCTTTACTTTTCTTGTAATGAGAGTGGAGTTTCTTGGCCCCTAATGCTGCTCCCGCAACCAGGAAAGCTCCTACACCTCCATCAACTGGAATTCCTTCCGCTCCTCCGGTTCCCCCGGGACCTTCAGCTCCTCCAGGGCCACCACCTCCACTTCCAGGTTGTGCATATGCTGTTTCTGCTGCTATCGCAAGTAATACCGTAAATATAACTTTTGATAATATCTTGATAATTGATGTCATCTTCATATAAAAAAATTAATAAAGGATAATTTTTTGAGTCACTACCTTTTGTCCGTCAAAAACGGAGACGAGGTACATACCTGGTTTCAGAGTGTCAACATTATAAACTACAGTTGAGCCAGCAATAGGCAGTTCTTTGTTGCCTAGCAACTGATTTCCTGAAACATCTGAGATGCTTAAGTTTAATGTTGTATTTGCAGATTCAGGTAAGTTGATGAATATTTTTTTGTCAAAACAATAAAGACTTAGACTTTGAGCCGTGCTGCCATTCACTCCAGTTACAACATCTGTTCTTGCTTTTTCCAGCGAGAGATAGAACCTTTCCGGATTTTCATTCTGATTTATATATACAGAGTAATTCGGGTTTTTTCTTAAATTTTGCGTTTTGTCAAACTGTTTATCTGTTAGAGAAATGTCGTATTCATCTCCGATTGAGCTTAGATCTGAGGCTGAAATCAGATAATTGCCAGCAGATGCCGCAGCAACTACCAATGGAATTTCAACTGAATTAAATTCTTCAGCAATGGAGTTCACAGCATAACCAATTCCATTCAATTGAGTGAAGATCGATGGGCATTCGCCTGAATTTATTAATTTGTAAGCATCAAACTCTTCGTTAAATGAAGTGTCAGCATCTGCGCTTAAGCGGACTAGCGTCTCGTCTGAACCATTGTTATTGGCAACAGTAATTTTTAATCCTGCCGGAGCTAGTGCTGTTCTTGTTACAGCTGGGTTAGCTTCAGTTGTAAATGCTCTTTTGTTTACAGTCAAAGTTGGTTTTAGCCCTGTTGATGCTTTTATAAAAAAGGCCTGCATCGACGGAATGATCGGGCTGCCGCCGTTTAAACCGACGCCATTGATATAAGTTCTGTATCTGCCCGCTTTGGTATCCCAAACATAAATTGCATTGTTAACGTTGGTTTTAACCCACCCGCTATCCAGGGTCCAGTTGATAGGAGAAGGGAAGGGATTCCCGATCAGATTCCATCCGTCACTTTGTGCATCTCCGGAATTGGTATTCGTTACATTGTACTTTAACGGAGTTAAAGAGTTTGTATAGTTACCTGACACGTCAAGTGAAGTAGGCTTGTTAAAGTAGAATGTATAGCCAGTGGTATTTACCAAAGGAGTGCTTAAGCCTGAAACCGGAACCCAACCACTGTCTGCACTTGGATGATTGTCTGTTTCGTTATAAGTATAAATCCATGAATAACCACCTTTTTCCAGAGTTGCATTGTCGGCAAGTTCTGAAAGGGTAATATTGGTAAGTGGAAATGATACATGATGATATCCGAATTCATTTCCTGAAATATTTTTCTTTACCTTGATTTTACCAGAAAGTACTCCTCCTCCATATCTTGAAACATAACCGGTATTTAAATCAAGCAATACATTGTTTGATGTATTAAATGTTCCTGAGGTTAAATTTAGGGCTCCTTTAATCGTTATGGAAGTCTGGTTCGTAACTCCCGCAGAGTTTGCGATAAAGAGATCTTTCACAGTTAGTGGACTGCCTGAAATAGTTTGAGCTTCAGAGGATCTGAAGGTTACTGGGTAATTGTTGAAATTTATTGGCTTGTTGCTTGTTAGACTTCCACGAATGTAAGTTGGAAGCCCAATGGATAGGTCATTTGCGTTTTGCAAACCATAAGTGTGAAATATTCCTGTACCGGTGACATTTGCATTGTTTAATGTTTTTAAAGTCAGCTTGTCTGAGGTTGTTACTGCACTTCCGAAGGTTCCGTTCACCACCAGGTTTCCATACAAGGATACTGAATATTCATCAACCATGCCCGCATACAGTCTACCTGTACTGTTGATGGTAAGATTTTTTGCGATGATATTGTTAACCGCCTTAACAGAGTGCCCGGACTGAATAACAAAGGAATTTTCAGAATTAAAGATAGCTGGTATTTTAGTTCCTGTTGGAGATGTAGCCCAAATGCTGGCATTGGAATTACCACCTGATTGACTATAAAAGGTGATTGGTCCTGCAAGGACCGAACCCAGTACTTCAATATCATCCAGATAAAGCTGACCCATAGCGTCACCAGCCAGCCAACCATATAAACGGAAGGTAACGGTTGTTCCTTTTTCAGTGATAATTTGTTTGGTAAGGGACTTTCGCAATTCATTTGTTTTAACTGAATCTACAGAGGAGCTGTAGTCCTGAAAGTTTATGCCATCGGTGCTGAATTTTAGAATCATTGCGCCAGGGCCGGTCTCAGTTCTTTTTCTGGTATATTTTACCTGAGTAATGATAAGATTGGTCTCCGGACCTGCAGTTACTGAAAACTGAATATATGTATTTCCCGGGCCAGAATTATCTGTGCTCCAGTCAGAGGCAAGATATCGGTTTATAAAATAATGACAAGTCTGATTAGTTGCAATAGCACTAAATGTTGCATTATTAGGTTGACTGTTAACTCCCAACATGGGCGAAGTACAAGTATGGCCTGTAAACTGATATAATCCTATTGTTGACTGGGAAAAGAGCAGTGATGATTGAAAAATTATCAGGGTAAAAATGATCACCCCGAGACGGTAATTTTTTATCATAGTTAAAAGATTTTTTTTGGTCGCCTTTAAAATGTTTAATTTACAAAAAAGGTTGTAACACAGAAAGAAACTTTCGTTAGAGGGGGCAAATTTGGGTATAAAATTAAAGATAAATGCAATTAGGATTCCTGATTGAGGAAAAATGGGCAACAAAAGGAGGAGAGATTCGTAGTTGACAGGTTTTTGATTTTAGGGGCCAATTGGGAAATCAGGGGGAGAGTTTTTGAAGTTCTTTATTTTGAACACTCTATGCAAAGTTAAGATTTATAATTGCCTTGAAGATTCTCCGATTAACTCCGTATAATTGATGCCATCGCTTCAAGCGATGGCATCAATCTGGATCTTGAAAAAACTATATGATTCCTCAGATTTTATTGTAAGTGACAAACTTATGGATATGTAATGTAATGGGTGTTAATTATGGCACAAGTCTGTTTGAACTCCTTTAAGAAAGATGCGGGTTAATTTCGTTGTTGAACTTTCCCTGTTTAATTCTTTTGGGATGAATGCAGCAAATCCGAAGAGTAATTTTTTACCCACCAATAGAAAAGTACAATAATGAAAGTGTAACAAATAAAATTAAATACATCATGACCGGGGAGTTTCATGTTTGGATCTAAATGCCTTAACAGAGCTAAACCTGTAACCCGGATGATGTTAATGGTATGCACTCCGAGTACTCCGGCGATGAGATATATTCTCTTATTTCTTCCTGGATAAGCAAGAATCAAAGCGATGAGGGAAAACATGATTTCTACTCCCATACAAGGAAAGGCAATTCTGACAGCTCCTGATCCTGCAATTTTTACTGAGTTGTAGGTCAGAATAGTATCAAAGTCCAGAAGATTTAACAAAAATCCAGCAGGATAAACTAAGAGATACAGGATACCTTGAATAAGACTGAATTTTTCAAGAATGGGCAATGAATATTCACCTTTAGGGTCCAGCAGACCTACATAGGCATAGAAAGAATATTTTAAAGAATAGAATATTAGGAGGGTAAAAAAAATAAATAAAGGTATTCTACCCCACTGAGGAACTTTCTCATATGGGGTAGAATATATTTTACTTTCTGTTTTTATAACTGTCATAGATTTTCTTTCCACCAATTCCTATGCCGGCAGCCAGCAACAAACTAGCTCCACCATCAAAAGGTATATCGATAGGGTCCTCATCATCACAACCTCCCGGAGGGCAAGGAGGATCATCCTGAGCACTTACTGATATTACTATACTTGTTGTAAACAACGTGAGTAGTGCCAGAAATTTTATCGTTTTTTTCATTGTATCAAAGATAAAAATTATCAGTTGATTATTAGTTGTTTATGTAGATTTTTTCTGTGTAAACTTTGTCTCCGGCTTTCACCTTTACAATATATATACCTGTCGATACATTTAGACTCTTAGTATACACACCTTGCGAAATACTCACATTTTCAGCTCTGTCTACTTCCTGACCAATTATGTTAAGAAATACAATTGAGGCTTCTTTTTCTTCAATATTTGAGAAATATACATTAACTGTATTTCCAAATGCATTTACTGCGACCTTGCCTTCTATTTGACTGCTTAGTCCGGTAACAACATCTGCCTTTCTGAACTTAATAAAGAATCTGGTTGTCGTATCTCCTTTTGTTATTGCAGCAGAGTATCCGTTTGAAGACTTTAAATCATGGGAAATGTTTAATAATTTATCCTCAAGAATGATATCTGTCGTATCAAAACCTGAGAATTGAGAGGCAGAAATAACATAGTTTCCGGTAACAGGTGCTTCAAGTTTTAATGGGATAGTTGAATCAATGTAATTTAATGGCAAGCTATTGATTGCGTAGCTTTTTCCATTTGTTAACGAAGATAAATTAGGATTATTGCCTGAATTCTTTAATTTAAGCGCATCAAGATTTCCGTCAAATGAATCAGATGCGTCTTCTGTAAACTTTAAAACAGTTTCATCAGAATATGCTCCATTTTGAGCAGTTAAATTTATTACAGGCGGATTATCTACAGAAGTTCTCCATAATGAAGGGTTCTGCGTGGTGATTCTTACATTATTAGTCATTGCAATGCTTGCAGTACCTCCGGTTCCACTTGTAGTTACAAAAAATCCTTGCAAAGCGGGGATGTATTGTGTTCCTCCATTGATACCTGATCCATTAACAAAAGAAGCATATTTACTGGTTGCCGCATCCCAGTAATAGATGGCATTGTTAATATTGTTTTTTGTCCATCCGGATTGGGTCCAGTCAATTGTTGAAGGGAAAGGGTTTCCAATCATCCTGAATCCGGAAGTTGAATTAGGGAATGTTATTTCTGAAGGAACAGTTCCGTGCCCGTAAGTACCAGTGAAATCAAGAGTAGTTGGGGCTGTAAAGTATAAAGAGTATGCCTTGAACGGAGCCAGTTCCGTATTCATATCTGTAATTGGAGACCATGCACCATCTATATATTCATATAAACGGGTTGAACCGGGTTTAGTCGGATCTGTAACAGGTGTATTATCCGCAAAATCGTTAGCTGTAGCACTGTTAAGTGGACATGCAAGATAATGCGTTTTTGTTGAATTCACTGATTTTGAAATCTTAATATTACCAGTTATAGTTCCGGCATCACCAGTGTTGTAAGAGACACTTCCTGAGTTCAGATTAACTGTAAGATTTCCACCAGAAGCCAGGGTTCCGTTCATAAGAGCAAGAATTCCGTTTACTGTGGTTGCTGAATTTAAAGAAACAGTAGAAGTACTGTTTACTGACAGGTCATTAAATATTTCACCACCTGTAGTTGTAATTGTTTGAGGTACTGATCCGTTGAATACAACTTTGCTACCTGTTTCAGAGAATGCAGTAGCGCCATAGCTGGTCCAGTTACCTGCTACATTAATAGTCTTTCCGCTACCAGCTAAAATCGCAGTACCTGAAATCGTTAAGTTGTTAGCAGTTAAAGTTGCTTCCGCAGGAGTTTTTGTGCCGCTGTTAGACAAGCTAAGGTTATAGTAACTAAACGCGTTGATTGTTTGGTTTGTACCATTGAAGTTGATTGTGCTTCCAGTTGTAGTATAGCTATTTGTCCCTGGAGAAAATGTATTAGCTATTCCAATAGTTCCATTTAATGTCCTAGTTCCTGTGTTTGTGCTAGTTAGGTTGTAGTAGTTAAGGCCTGCGATGTTTTGAGTGCCTGCCCCTGCATATATAATTGTACCATTATTATGGTTAAACGTTGAAGGGGCTGTTGCTAGGAAGTCTCCACTGATTGTAGTTGTTGTTGCAGGGACTGTTAATGATGCCCCTGATGCTAATGATACATTGTAAAATGTATTAGATGAACCTCCTGAAATTGTAGTAGCTCCTGCAAAGTTTACTGTACCTGTTCCTGCATTGAATGTCCCATCATTCACCCAATTGTTTTTTATATTAATGGTTTGATTACCTGCAGATAGTATTCCTCCTGAAGGAATGGTCAATATTCCGTTGACTGTTACATTTGAAATAAGAGTAAGCCCGGAACCACCACTTTTGTTAATGGTCAGATTGTTAAGAGCAACCGAAGAAGTCGGTATTTCATAGTAGCTGTTCACAGCAGTTAAACCATTGTATACAATGTTAACTAATCCTGCAAAGGTCGGTAAAGCTGAAAGTGTACCCTGGTCACGGACAATCGTAGCATTATTGGCCAAGGTTAATACGTTGGAAGAATTATCTAAAGTACCATTTGTAAGAGTTAAGATACCTCCAACGGTAACATTTCCAGCTAAGTTAATTCCGTTAGGTCTGGAAATAGTAAGGTTTTGTAAGGTTACGCCCGGTACGTCTGTAGCTGGAGTAGCTCCGTTAAAGACCATATTGGAAGTTGGGCTGCCAATTAACCCTGAACCAATAATCTGATCTCCGATTGTTAATATGTTTGATCCAATAGATAAGTTCCCGGAAGTAAATTTTAACTCCTCGTTAACAGTGACATTTCCAATTAGATTTATTGTTTGGCCGGTTCTATCGATGGTTAATTTACCAAGAGTAATGGCAGGTAAATTAGCACCAACTGCTGCCGAGGCAAAATAAATGCCTGAAGTATTGCTTCCGGTTAATGTACCACTTGTTATGTTCAGCGCATCATCCAACTTTAGAGTATAGCCGTTTAAATTTAAATTTCCAGCACTTAATGTTAATGCTTTGCCTACTTCAAAATCAGAGAGTAATTTATAAGAACCGGTTACTATTACATCCTGGACCCCGTTGGTCATAGGAACTGTTGAGGTTATGTTTCCTGTTGATCCATTCAGTTTGATCGTTGTTTGACCGCTTGAGGATGCTAATGCACTATAGTCTCCGCTAGTTATTGAGTAACTACCAGAGATGTTAATTAAAGTACTTGCATTGCCGGCTGCTCCATTAAATATTCCACCTGTCATGTTAAAGCTGCCTATGTTAAATATCACAGATGCAGCAGCATTTTCAGATAATGATCCATTAAAAGTTCCGGCAGATATACCTAATACGCCTGTTACATTTATTGTATTTGTCCCAGCTCCATAATTTCTAGCTGAAAAAGTTCCTCCGGCGATAGTTAAGTTTCCGGCAACCTGCACACTTCCAGCCTCATCAACATTTAAATTACCGTTCTTAACAGATAAATTCTGAGCAACTGTTAACGTACTTGTCAATACAATTATAGTCGGACCATCAATACTGAAATTGTTAGCTGTTAAATTGGCATCTATAAAAACATAACCAATTGCAGTTCCAGTGATTGAAATGTTTGGGTAATTTAAATTTCTTGGAGTAAAAAAAACATCTTCACCGACACTAAAGGTAAAAGTGCTCGTTGGGCTGATTGTTCCAAACTTTAGATTATTGTAAGTATATTCGTCATTAGAAACAGAAATATTATATTTGGCATTTCCTATTGTGTGGAGGGTTATATCATGATCGAATGAACCAGCGACCAAAGTACCTCCGCTTTCAATAAAAACTCCCCCTGCAACAGTCCACTTGCTGGTAGCTTTAATATTATGTCCACTTAATATGTGAAATTCGTCTCCTGCAATTAAAAAGGTAGCAGGACTGGTACCTGTTCCATCAGTTCCAGTTACCCAATTTGCAAGTGTATTTGCAATGAGTCCACTACCGCCAACCCCTGGTACACCTTTGGAATAATACACCGTCGCCCATCCCGGCCCGGCATACAATAGAAGAGCCATTAGTATAAGTGTAAAAATTTTTTTCATAATTATGATTTATTTTCTGTACAAAAGAACTGATTAGTATTAGTTAATTATTTAGTTTGGTATATTTTGTTATTGATTTAGAGGTTATTTCCTGAAAAAAAATCCCTATTGAAGGGCAATAATTTTTAAGGAAATATACGAATTGTTTTATTATTTTTTATTCAGATTAGACCAAAATCATTATACAATCGATGATTGTGCAAATTGTTTTACCTGTAAGGTAAAAATGATTCTCAATAGAAGAGTTGGGGGTGAATTAAATGCTGATATTTTTGTCTTTTTTAAAGATTGGTGTAGTCTTAGGGTATACGGAAATGCCAATATAGTGGTTGGACTATAATGTTAGTCTGAAACACTTGTAAAGAAGTAAAATGTTCATATTCTTCGCAAATATAACCTGATTAGTCGTAAAATTCCCGTTTTTCGTTTGCAAAAATCTTATAAATGGGAATTCTGTTAATAAGAATTAATTTCAGCAGAATATTCAATCAAATAAAATCCTGATAAATTAAAAAAGTATTATAGTCAAATGTTTGTAATCTGTTTCCTACGTTAAAGAATTAAGTGCTTTATTTCAGGAGAAAGTTTTAGCGTAAGAGAGCTATTTTTCAAACTTACATATAGATTTATAACAAAATTAAGTTTAGGCGATAAAATCTTTTTCCTATATATTTGCAGCTATAGCCATAAAATCATAGGCGACAATTCCCAGATTGAACAACTTATCACTTTATCAGAACGTAGTTTGTCATTCGGGTTTGAAAATATCTAAGTGTAGAATTGTACAAAATGAATAAAAAAAAATATTTAAGATTTATATATCTTTTTTTTCTTGCCACTTCCATTTTTTCCTGTGTACCGCAAAAAAAGGTTGTTTATTTACAAGGGAAGCAAAGTGATTCGGTGTTTATTGACCAAGAGCAGTTTGTGTATAAAATACAACCAAGGGATATCTTACACATAAGTATTGTAAGTCCAGATCCAAGAGTGTCATCTTTTTACAATATACAGCAGACACCAAGTCAGGTGGTTAATCCAGGGAGTACCTATTTGAATGGATACATAGTGAATGACTCCGGAATGGTAAATATTCCTGTAATTGGAAAGGTAAATGTTAAAAATCAAGCCCTTTCGGAAATTCAGGCTAACATTGAAAAAATTGTAAGAGAACAAGTTTCAGATGCTACTGTCGTTGTAAAGCTGCTCAGTTATCGGGTGACAGTGTTGGGAGAAGTGAGAAATCCAGGTATGCATTTTATGTATAATGAACGCTTTACCTTACTTGAAGCATTGGGAATGGCTGGGGATTTGTCGGAATTTGGAAGCAGAAAGAATGTCAAATTGATGCGTCCTAAGAATGGAGGGACAGAAATCGTTCATCTGGACCTTACTGATGAGAATCTTCTGAAATCGCCATATTTTTTCCTGAAGCCCAATGACGTGCTTTATGTCGCACCTATGAAAGCAAAAATTGATCGAAACAACCTTACTCTAGCTACGACATTATTTGCGGGAATTTCAGCATTGCTTCTTGTTATTAATTTTATAAAATCTAATTAAAGTGAAAAAAAGAGAAGATGAAACAATTGATATAAAAGCACTTTTGAGAAAGGTCTTTGAATATTGGCCTATATTTGTCTTAAGTCTTTTTCTGTCACTTGGATATGCTTACTTATATATTAGGTACTATACAGAGCCTCAGTATAATGTCTTTTCTACGATCTTGATAAAGCCAAATGAAAAGATGTCGGGATTTCAGGAGATAGATTTATTCCGCCAGGATAAAAAGAAAGCCAATGAAATGGCAATTCTAAAGTCTTATGAAATGGCGTATAAAACCCTTCAACAGCTGGAATTTAATGTCTCTTATTTTCATAAGGGGCAGGTTAGAGATGTGGAGTTATATCAGTCTACTCCATTTAAGGTCATCATTGATACGAGTTTCAAGAAACAAGCATTTAATGTCCCTATCTATATAAACATCATTTCTTCGAATGATTATAAATTGACAATAGGGAAAACTACAGAGTTAAAACAGGTTTTTACTTTTGGGGAGCCCGTAAAATTGGATAATTTATCTTTCACTATAGTTAAGACTGAGGAAAAACTGCAGGCCGCAGATTATTATTATTTTAAACTTCATGACCCAGCACATCTAGCTATTTATTATAGGAATAAATTACAAATTACGAATTCAGGGGGTAAGGAATCTAGTATTTTGGAGTTATCTACAGTTGGAAATAACATTCAGCGTGAGTGCGATTACCTGAACAAACTTACGGAGGTTTATATCCAAAACGGACTAGATGAAAAAAATAAGATTGCCAGTAATACCATTAACTTTATTGATAACCAGTTAGCATCGATTGCCTCTTCATTAAATAGTGCAGAGACAGAATTGGAGAGTTTTAGAAGAAATAATAAAGTGATGGATATTTCATCTGCAGCTACTTCGGTCTTTTTAAAATTGGATGAGTTGGAAGCTGAAAAAGCAGTATTACTTTTAAAAGACAAATATTATCACTACATACTGGAATATGTTTCAAGCAACAAGGATCTTGGTGGTGTTGTAGCTCCTTCTACTATGGGGATAGAAGATCCCCTACTTAATAACCTTACGTTAAATCTTGTTGAGTTAAATAGGGAAAAATCTT
Organism: Bacteroidota bacterium; assembly: GCA_023428135.1. Classification (GTDB taxonomy): domain Bacteria; phylum Bacteroidota; class Bacteroidia; order Cytophagales; family Cytophagaceae; genus Sporocytophaga. The sequence goes on from JAEYZG010000069.1 coordinate 39,382, forward strand.
CATTAGGTCGGAATACTACAGGAAATAATCCATTTTTAAATTCTCTTGAAATCAAGATTAAAAATTCAAAAGATGCTCTTTTAGAAAATGTTAAAAACATTATTAATGGCTCAAGAATTGCCCTTAATGATATAGAAAAGAGAATTGTTAAATTAGAAAAAGAAGTCCGTAATCTGCCAAGGAATGAAAGGGAATTGGTTGATATTCAAAGAAGGTTTAACCTCAATGATCATTTGTATAACTACCTGCTTGAAAAGAAAGCGGAATCTGGAATAGCTAAAGCTTCTAATATTCCAGATAATAAAGTAGTTGAACAGGCCAGAAGTTTTAATGCATTTCAGGTAGGCCCCAAGACACGTATGATTTATTCGAACGCTTTACTTATCGGATTATCTATACCATTGGCCTTCTTGTTTTTGAGAAATTACTTCAACAACAAGATACAATCTAAAAAAAGTATTGAAGATCGGACAGATATCCCAGTTATCGGAGTCGTAGGGCATAATGATAATTTAACCAACTTAGCAGTACTTAAAAATCCTAAATCGGGTATAGCAGAATCTTTCAGATCTATAAGGATCAATTTACAATACCTTGCTCCTGATAAAGAAAAAAAAGTTATATGTATTACATCCAGCATTAGTGGGGAGGGAAAAACTTTTACCTCTATTAATCTTGCTTCCATCATTGCCTTATCTGGGAAGAAAACTATTTTGATTGGAGCTGATTTAAGAAAGCCTAAGATTTTTGAGGATTTTGGATTCGATAATACTAAAGGGCTAAGTACCTATCTTGCTGGTAAAACTACAATGGAGGAAATCATCAATAAATCGCAAGTAGATTGTCTTGATATTATTTCTGCTGGTCCAGTACCTCCAAATCCGGGAGAATTGATTCTTTCTAATAGACTTGACCTATTGATGAAAGAATTAAATCAACAATATGATTTTGTTATAATTGATACTCCTCCAATTGGACTTGTTGCAGATTGCTTTATTCTAATGAAATATTCTGATATTAACTTATACATTGTTCGTCACAAGTATACTGAGATTAAACTGCTGGATAAAATCAATAATTTTGTTGAGGAGGGAAAGATTAAAAATATGAATATTATTATTAATGACCTTTATTACAGCGATGGGAAATACGGATATGACTATGGATATGGATATGGATATGGATATGGACATTACGACGTGGAAGAATCAGAAAATAAAGGTCTAAAAGACCTAACTAAAAGGTTCTTTAAAAAACTGTATTAAAAAAAGTATGGTCTACTTTCCCCAAATTTGCATATCCCATAGGACATTTGTTCCTCAATGAGAATAATCCTTACACTATCAAATATATAAGTACGGTTATTATTACTAGTTTTTAAAAAAATTGTGGTTACATATTTATCAAGATATTTAAAAAGTTCTTATAGTAGTTTAATCTATGTTGTTAGCATACAAGGTGTTCTGATAGGGGTAAACTTTTTATGTGGAATATTGAATCTTCGATTTTTAAGTAAATCTGAATACGCGTTGTATGTGATTATTAATAGTATTATTGCAATATTAAATATTTTAAGTGACAGTGGAATTACATCTGGAGTTTTAATAGAGGGGGCTAAATGTTGGAATGATCCTCAAAAGTTGGCAAATGTAATTTGCTCAGCTAAAAGGATAAGAGTAGTATACGCTCTAATATCAAGTTTTTTGGTTTTGCCTTACTATTTTTTTGTTTTAAGAGAAGTAGATGTATCTACTAGTTTTATAGTAATAATAAATATCTTGCTAATTTTAAATTTTGTATATCTGTTAAATTTTAATATCGAAAATATTCCATTCAAGCTAAATAATGAACATAAATTTCTTCAAAATGTACAATTAAAAGCCTCAGGGATTAAGTTATTTGGAAGTTTGTTAATTTATATAATCCCGAGTGCTATTTGTCTAACCTTTTTTAACACTTTGTCAAGTATATTTTCTGGCGCAAGTATTAAACCAAAATTATCCACTTTTCTCTCGTCCAAGGGTGAATTCTCCAAAGATGTAAAAAAGACAATATTTTCCACCACTGCAAAAATATTACCATTAAATATATACTATATTTTTTCTGGCCAGATTATCACATTTATCCTATCATTAAAGGGAGACTTAGTAAATATTGCTAATTTGGGAGCATTGGGGGCAGTTGGGATTATATATTCGTTATTTAGAAATGTGTTTTCACAATATATAAATCCAATGTTCTCAAAATATGAAAGTAAAGATTCTGCTATAAAAGCATATTACCGAATCAATTTGGCCAATTTTATATTGGCTTTTGGAGTAGTCTTTATATTGTATACTTTGAAAGAAGTTGTATTTTTTATTCTTGGTCCGAAGTACGAAGGGTTATCACATGAATTTATAATTGCTCTGGTAGCAACTGCAATAAATTACATTTCTGCAACATCACTTTCTATGTGGGGGACTAAAAGTAAAAGTTATATAATGAGGCCAAGTTTATATGTGTCTGTTAATATTCTTGTTATAGCTGGACTTTTGTGGAAAATGAACCTAGATACACTAAATGAATATGTGTACTTTAGTTTTTATTTATCTTTTGCAAATATTATTATAAATCTTTTGTTTAATTTCTACATATTAAAAAAAGTTAAAGCAAAATGGCTATAGACAAAGTAAAATGGTATTGTCTAAAGTATCTTGGAAATATTGGTAAAGAACTTTATAGTAAAAAGCTTTATTCCAAAAAACTTTACCCAGTTAATACTGACTTATCAATTGATGTTGAAATGGTTAGTTTCTCCAGCAAAGGAGATCTGCCTGAGCAGGTACTTTCTATATTTAGCTTTGTTAAGCATGTAGGAAATCCGAAAAAATGGATCGTTTATTCTGATGGCACACATGGAAAACTTGAGATTGAATTATTGAATTATTATTTCCCTTTTGTGGAGGTAAATTATATAAATTTTAAAGATAAATGTATCTCGCTTGACAATTCCTTACTGGAGATAAAAGATCAACTTATTGATTACAGCAGTAAATATCCACTAGGGAAAAAATTGTTGTATTATTTATCTCACAAAGTAAATGGAACAACCGTTTTTCTTGATTCTGATATTATCTTTTATCAGGGGAGTAGATCATTTTTTTGTAATGCTAAAACGTTGCAGGGGAATTATTTTATGGAAGATAATGCCAAAAACTATGATGCCCGCATGGAAAATATTCTCCACAATAATGCAAATAGTGGTTTTATTATAGTAAATAAAACTTTTAAGAATTTTAAAAATGCAGTAGACTTTTTAAAACGCGTTAACTTTAAATATGAATACTTTACAGAACAAACTTTTCTTCATATACTTTTTCATGATAATTCGTTTGAATGTTTAGATAAGGATCATTTTATATTATCTACAAAGGATCAGTTTTCTATGCGCAGTTGGAAGTTTGGAAATGCCACTGTTCTGAGGCATTATACAAATCCCGTTCGGTTTAAAATGTGGGTAAATACTTTTGGTAGTCAAAAGAATATATGAAGCGACGAGGAATCTTGTTGGTGGCTAATAAGCGCAGTCAATCTTTATGCTATAATTTAGTAAGATCTATCCGTATTACTGGTTGTGAATTACCTATTACTATTATTCACTTTGGCGGTGATGCAATAGATTCGGAATATCTATTAAAAGAGTGTAAATGCCTGAATCATTCTATGTTACCTGCATCAGGATTGGGGTTGGTTGAAAAACTTTCAGAAGTACTAAAAGATTGTCCTAAGGGCTTCCTTTATCGTTTTATTGGATGGTATCTAGATTGGGATCAGTTTATTTATTCTGACAATGATATAGTAGCAATATCCAACTGGACAGACTTATTTGATAAGTTAGAAGAAAATGATGATCTTTTACACGCAGATTTAGAATACACAACAAAAGGAATTTATAATTATAAAGTTCCTCAAAAGGTAAAAGAGATTTTTTCAGAAAGTGTATTTGATAAAGAAGTGACAGCTGGCCATTTTTTAGTCAATATTAAACAAAAGCATATTGATCATTTAATTAATACCATAAATTGGTTTAAGAAAAATCCAGATATCCCTAAGTTTCATGATCAAGCTTTATTAAATATATGTATACATCTTCATGACTGGAAGACAATTAATTTATGCCAAGGGCCCTATATGTATCTAAGCTCATGGCATGGCGACTACAAAAATAGCTTTGATTTTGCTTCGAAAGTTGCCATGGCACAAGGTCGTATTACTCACATCCATTATTCTGGGTATACCCCAGTTGGGTTATTCCCTATGGAAGAATTATTAAAAATTGATGCAACTGTAAACGAAAGGATAAAATCTCATACAATTGTTGGATTGAAATTTTTCTCGGGATTCTATTACATTTCAAGCTTGATTAAAAAAGTTAAGCGTAAATTAAAAAATATATAAATTGAGACTAAGATGTTTGAGGCTAATTAGTTATACGTTCTTAATGAATATTAATTTTAATTACTTTAAATAACTATTTGATTAAAATAAATGGATGCAGTTGTTTGTACCCTTTTTGAAGGAAGTTACCATTATGGTTTGGGAGTATTAACCAATTCTCTCGCTAGGAATGGCTATAAAGGAGTGATTTGGGTGGGTTATAGAGGTAACCTACCTTCCTGGATGAATGGCTTGAGCAAAGAAAATAATTACCAGAAGTATAAAGTGTCAGATGATTTGGAGATGAATTTGGTTTTATTACAGACGGATGCTCATTTAACAAATTATAAGCCTGATTTTATATTAGATATTTTTAATCATTACGATAAAAATGCTACCCGTATTTTTTACTTTGATCCAGACATTGTCATAAAGACCAAATGGGAAAATTTTGAGAAGTGGAGTAAATATGGAGTTTTTTTAAGTGAAGATGTGAATTCACCTTTGAATAAATTTCATCCACTTCGGTATGCTTGGATAGAGTATTTTGGAAAGTATGATCTTAGATTGGAAGCAAAAGAAGATATATATGTGAACGGCGGGTTCATAGGGATTTCTAAAAGTGATATAGAATTCTTGCTTTTGTGGCAAAAGATCCAGGTGTATATGGCTATGGAACTTAAGGGGCTGAAAGAATGGGGGATAAAAGATCGTACTTTTTTATTCCATATGACGGATCAAGATGCATTAAATTGTACTATAATGGCATATAAAGGCAATAAGACCATAATGGGAAAAGACGCAATGGATATTATTCCCGGGGGATATTTCATGTCTCACGCACTGGGAGGAAGAAAGCCATGGAGAAACAAATACATAAAAAATGCATTAAGCGGTATTTCTCCTTTAAAAACAGATAGGTTATTTTGGAAGTATGCGAAGGAAGGCCCTATAAATGTTTACTCAAGGTTATATATTAAACGAAAAAATATAGAATTGTTAATAGGCATATTTTTATCAAGATTTATTAAGAGGTAATTGATCAATATACATCATGGGATATAATAAATTATTCGATAAGATTATCTTTAGGATAAGGAGTAGTTTTAAAAAATTACAATCCCATTTATTTTGGATTAAATGGAGCGTTTTTGGGGCAAAAATAGATCCATCCGCAAGCCTTGGTAAAATTTTAATGGTATGGCCTCATCAGGTTAAAATCAAATCAAGATGTATATTAGAAGATGGTATATATTTCAAATATGATGGGATCTGGTCTCCAGGTCCATCTATAGTATTAGGAAATAATATTTTTGTAGGGAAGGATGTTGAATTTAATATAAAAGAAAGAATTGATATTTTAGACAATTCCCTAATCGGAGCTAACTCTAAATTTATAGATCATGATCATGGGATTGAACAAAATGAATTAATACGCACCCAAGCTTGTCCTTCGGCTCCGATTTCCATTGGTCGAGATGTATGGATTGGCGCTAATGTGGTAATTTTAAAAGGAGTTGCGATTGGTGATGGGGCTGTTATTGCAGCAGGGGCGGTTGTAAATAAAAATGTTCCATCTTATGAAATTTGGGGAGGAGTTCCAGCCAAAAAAATAGGAGTTAGAGTATAGTATGAAGGTTATTTTTATTTGTGGAAGTCTAGAACCAGGTAAAGACGGAGTTGGTGATTATACCCGAAGATTAGCTGGAGAGTTAATTAGAAAAGATCATAGCGCGGAAATTATTGCCTTGGAAGATTTATATGTTAGAGAGATAATAAAGGAAAATCAAAAAGACACTGATACAATAATTCCAACATTGAGATTACCAGCAAGGACACCTTTAGTAGAACGAAAGAATATTGCCAGACAGTACATTGAAGAATTTCATCCCGAGTTTTTGAGTTTACAATATGTGCCATATTCCTTTAACAAAAAGGGGGTGCCCGTTTTTCTCGCAAATAAATTAAGTTCGTGGGCTTTTACTGATATTAAATGGCATATAATGTTCCATGAACTTTGGATAGATACTCCACAAAATTTAGTTCAGTTTGGAATATCAATACTCCAAAGGCATATTGTAAAAAAAATGGTATCAACTCTTTCTCCTGTTTCTGTTTCTGTCACGATTCCGTACAATCAAAGACGATTGAAGAAAATGGAAATTCAGACGGAGATTATAGAGTTATTTGGTAATATACCAAATTCTTCAAAAGTTACAATGTCTAATAATTATTTATCGGACAGGGTTTCAATATTGTATTTTGGAACTGCCCCCCGTGATAAGTTCGCCGATCTTATTATAAATAAGTTGGAGGAATTTTGCAGTACAACATCCTATAAAATTAGTTTAGTTTTAGTGTCGGGCCAGTCTGCAACTAAAGAACAGTTCAAAGAAAAAATAAAGAACAGGCTTTCCAGATTTGATTTTGAATTAGACGATTTAGGTTTTGCAGAATCAGAAGTTATTAGTGACTTGTTTAAGCGGTGCAATGTAGGAATTGCGCGATCGGAAGCCTACCTTATAGGAAAGAGTGGTGCTGCTATAGCCATGTTGGAGCATGGGTTGCCTATATGGATGCCTAAATTAGATAAAGCTTCTGATCTTGAAATATATTTTAGAAAGGATCTTATTTTCTCCGATCTTAAAAAAGCTGTTGATTGTAGCTTTCGCCCTCCTTATCTTTCTAGGCTTAACGAAATATCAGAAAAGTTTTTATCTCAATTGAAGTAATTTTATATAGTAATATGGCTAATCCTGTATTTACATTGCTTTGCGAACGTGACCTGCCAATGGCATTAGTGACGCTTCCCAAAATTCTACAATTCCTCCAACCTGATCAGCAATTGATAATAGTAGATGATGGATCTTTCAAGTCTGAAACCCAAAATATTCTTTCTGCTCTTTCTCCAAGTATTAATGT
>JAEYZG010000016.1 GCA_023428135.1 Bacteroidota bacterium
CAGAAATGTAAATTTTCATCTCGGATTATCCGTTTTTACTCATTGAAAACTGGTACACTTTACTCCGGAACAACTGGTACACTTTACTCCGGAATCGGTGGTACACTATAGACCGGTATACTCAATATAGCTAACGTTGGGCCAGAGGACGTTTTTAAAACGTGTGTCTAACTATACTATACAACACATCCATTTATTTCTTATTAATAATTTTTTCAACAAAATAGCCAGCTACAAAAACTGGTTATTCTTAAATCTTTTCCTCAATCTCTCACATGATAAATGCGAAGGTACTTTATTTAAGATGAAACTATAACAATCTAAATTATCCTTCTATCACAGATTGCAAGCTTTACAAAAGCACGCTAGCTATGTTGACTGCGGTTTTTGATAAGGTGATTTTTATAGACATATGGGTTTTAATTATTTATAACTAAACTCATTTTATCGAATTAGCCATTATTAATATCATTCCCAAAATGAAATTATATCAACTTTTGTATGTAATTTTTTTTCGTTTATTTTAAAAAAAATATAGAATCTTGTTTCTTGTGTAGATTATTTTTTTTAATATAACAAATTATAAACCAGTATTAAACATTTGCTATGGACTCAAGAAAACCTATAGGTAAGGCTTCTGCTATGTCTGAAAATGCAGTGACAGATAGCTCTGGAATTTTAACCAGTTTTCGCGATGGCAAAGCGAAAACAAAATCCAATGCTATTGAAATTCCCTTTATTTCTTTACCCAAAGGTGGTGGAGCTATAAAAGGAATAGATGAAAAATTCACGGTAAATGCTGTGAATGGAACGGCTTCTTTTTCTATCCCATTACCTTTTTCTCAGGCCAGAGGAATTACACCATCTTTATCCATAGCTTATAATTCCGGTTCAGGCAATGGTATTTTTGGTTTAGGATGGAGCTTAAATTTAAGTTCTATCAAGCGAAAAACAGATAAGCTGCTTCCTCAGTATCTGGATTCAATTAGCGGAAGCGTAGATAGCGATATTTTTCAGTTTTCAGAAGCTGAAGATCTGGTTCCTGAGTTTGGAAAGGCTGATGATGGGACGTTTTTAAAAGATGAAAAGGACGATTACATAATTCATGAGAAAAATTCGGACGATGACCTATATATCATACGATTCTTCAGACCCAGAATAGAAGGACTTTTTGCTCGTATTGAACGCTGGACTAAAAAAGACAGTAATGAAATAAAATGGCGGGTTATTACCAGGGATAACATCACAACATTATTTGGCTGGTCAATAAATTCAAGGAATGCAGATCCTATAGATGGTAATAGAATTTATGAGTGGCTACCTGAATTTAGTTTTGATGATAAAGGGAATTGTTGTTTTTATAGATACAAATCAGAAGACTCGGAGGGTATTGATTTTAATTTAATTCATAATAAAAACAGAATCAAAAATAATTCAATCACCTATACCAATATTTATCTGAAAAAGGTATTGTATGGCAATAAGGCACCTTATAAGAGTTTCGGTGATTCTATTCCTTCAGAAGAAGACTATTTATTTAAAGTTGTATTCGATTACGGAACTACCACCTCTATAGAAAATCCTGAAACGCTTCATAGTTGGGACTTCCGCAATGATGCTTTTTCAGAATATAAATCCGGATTTGAAATTCGCACTACAAGGCTTTGTAAAAGGGTTTTGTTGTTTCATCAATTTAAAGGCGAAAACGAATATGATGGCCTTGTCCGTTCTCTGAATTTTGAATACGATACTTCCACTGAGCAGGATTTTACTTTTTTGAAATCAATCACTTCTATTGGTTATATCAAAAAATCTGATGGCAACTATTCTTCCAAAAAACTTCCTCCATTCGAATTTGAATACCAGAAGCATGAGTGGAACAATGAAGTGAAATCTATTATGCCGGAAGCTTTGATTCACGCACCTTCCGGAACAGATGAATCTCCATATCAATTTGTGGATTTGTTTAATGAAGGTCTTTCTGGTATACTTTCAGAGCAGGCTACCGGCTGGTACTATAAGCACAATCTCGGAGATGGTAATTTTGAATCGGCTAAACTAATTTCTCCAAAGCCTTCTTTTGCTCAGCTTCAGTTAGTGGATCTGGATGCTGATGGAGGAAAACAACTTGTCTCCTTTAATACTGAACCTAAAGGTTATTTCGAACTAAATGATGATAATGAATGGCAACTTCATCGGAACTTTAAAACATTACCTAATATCAATTTCAATGATCCATTTACCCGCATGATTGATCTGAATGGTGATGGAAAACCGGAGCTGGTTATCAGTGAAGATAACATTTTTACCTGGTATGAATCAGAGGGAAGAAATGGATTTAAGGAAGCCAGAAAAGCCCCTCTACCATTTGATGAAGAGACTGGGCCTCATATGATTTTTGCTGATTTAAAACAGACTGTTTTCCTCGCAGATATGTCGGGAGACGGGCTTACAGATATCATTCGTATCCGCAATGGTGAGGTATGTTATTGGCCTAACCTTGGATATGGAAAATTCGGAGCAAAAGTCGCTATGGATCATGCTCCTGTATTTGATCATGAAGATCTTTTTAACCCTTCATTCATAAAGCTTGCGGATATTGATGGTTCCGGAGTTCCTGATATTATTTATTTAGGGAAAAATAAATTTTCCTGTTATAAAAATTTAAGTGGCAATGGTTTTTCAACTACGCCATATGAAATACCTTTCTTTCCTGAAATTCATAACATAGCAAACTTTAATGTAACAGACCTGCTAGGCAATGGTGTCGCCTGTATTGTATGGTCCAGTCCTCTTGCAAAAGATGCCACAGCACCATTAAAATATATAGATCTGATGAACAGTAAGAAACCTCACATCATGGTTTCTTATAAGAATAATATGGGGAAGGAAGTTTCCTTTGAGTATGCTCCCTCCACGAAGTTTTATATTGAAGATAAATTGGCTGGAAAACCGTGGGTTACCAAACTTCATTTTCCTGTTCATTGTGTTTCGAAAACAACTTCAGAAGATAAAATTACAGGACATAAATTCAGCTCTAGTTATAAATACCATCATGGTTATTACGATCATCCCGAAAGGGAGTTCAGAGGCTTTGGAATGGTTGAACAGACAGATGCAGAGACTTTTGAACATTGGATAAAATCAGGTGCGAGCAATATCACTGAGGCTGACTTCCATCAGGAACCGGTAATAACAAAACAATGGTTTCATACCGGATCCTTTCTTCATAACGATAAAATTCTTTCTCATTTCGAACATGAGTATTGGTATGAGGAAATGGATCGTCAAGGATTTCCTGTTGTACATCATGAGAAGCAACTGGATGATGCAATGATAATTCCTGCAAAAGGTATTCCTCCGTCATTCATTGATCTGCTTAGTGCTGAGGAATATCAACAAGCTCTTCGTGCATGCAAGGGCATGTCCTTGCGTTCAGAAGTATTTGCGCATGATGCAAGTAAGTTTGAAAATACAACGAATGCCAGGAAGAAAGAATTAACTCCTTATTCCGTTGCTACTCATAATTGTGTCATAGAGCTCCTGCAGCCAAAAGGGAAAAACAAGTATGCTGTTTTTATAGTAAGAGAAAGTGAAGCTATTAACTACAGCTATGAAAGAAATACAGAAGATCCACGTATTGCACATACGCTCAATATCAAGTTGGATGAATATGCAAATGTTCTTGAATCTGTCTCTATAGTTTATCCAAGAAGAATTACAGATAACTCTCTTTTTCTGGAATTACAAGAAGTTCAGAGTAAACTTGCTATCACGTATACAAAGAATGACTTTACCAACGATGCTTTTGATAGCAACAGCAATAGGATGCGCTTTCCCGCTGAAGCTAAAACTTATGAACTGAAAGGGGTAAACAAAACAGATGATTATTATTCATTAGGGGATTTTGAAAATATTCTGGATGATGCCAATTCAATTCAGGTGTCCTATCACGAGCTAGACAAGCCTTTAGATATTGGCAAGGCACAGAGAAGACTCATAGAGCATGTAAAAACACTTTTCTACAGAAATGACCTTACTGGGCCTTTGCCCCTGAAGAATCTGGATACAAAGGCTATTGGTTTTGAAAGTTACCAGCTGGCTTATACTCCAGAGCTGTTGAACGATATTTTCGGAGCTAAAGTAAATGATGCATTAATAGAACTTGAAGGGAAGTTTAGTCACAGTATTGATGAATTGGGAAATCCCGATTCTGATTGGTGGGTTCGCTCCGGAACCACCCAGTTTATAGATGGAACAGAAACTTCAACCGATGCTGAGAATCGTTTCTATGCTCCACTTTCTTATACTGATCCATTTGGCTCCAAAACCAAAGTGAAGTATTATGGAAGCTATTTCTTGTTTCTGAAAGAAACGGAAGATGTCCTTGGAAATAAAACCAAAGTATCAGAATTCAACTTCCGAACGCTTTCACCGAATAGAATGATGGATATCAATGGAAATCTATCAGAAGTTCTAACAGACGAACTGGGATTAGTAAAAGCAATGGCAATAATGGGCAAAGGAAGTCAGGCCGATGATTTATCGAACTTAAAGGAGGAGACAGATATAACAGAAAACACAGCGGTATTTAACTTCTTTAATCTTCCTGAAACTCCACAAGGTGTTACTGATTCAATAACTCTGATCAATATCGGAAGACAATTGCTTCAAAATGCCACTACCCGTTTTGTGTATGATTTTGATATATACAAAAATACAGGTAAACCGGCAGCGGTAGCCTCAATTCTCCGTGAAACACATTTCAGAAATGAGGAGGGAGAAGTAAATCCGGAGACGAGGCTTCAGATAAGTTTTGAATATTCTTCCGGAGGTGGACAGGTGTCTATGACAAAAGTCCAGGCAGAGCCGGGTAAAGCAAAGAGAGTACGTGTTCTGCCGAATAATTCTATTCTTGTGGATGAGACAAATACCGGCTCCTTATTGAGGTGGATTGGCAATGGTAAAACCATTGTTAATAATAAAGGTAACGTTGTAAAACAATACGAACCTTATTTCTCTGTCAGTAATAATTACGAAGACTATAAGGAACTGGTAGAAACGGGAGTCAGCCCTTTAATGTTTTATGATGCTATTGGACGCCTGGTCCGGACTGACCTGCCCGATGGTACTTTCTCTTCAGTAGCTTTTGATAGCTGGAAACAGGTAATGTCTGATGCCAATGATAATGTACTGGAGAGCGACTGGTACAAAAGGAGGACTGACAATACTCGTCCGGATTTTATCACAGATATAAAGGAGCAGCAGGCTGCAGCAAAAGCCTCTTTACATGCTGATACTCCCTGTCAAATGTATTTAGATACTTTATCAAGGCCGGTTCTCTCTATTGCTCATAATAAAAATACAATCACGAATTCAGATGAATATTACAATACATTTGTAGACCTTGATATAGAAGGGAATCTCCGCTCAGTCACAGATGCCCGTGGAAATGTGGTCATGGCCTACAAATATGACATGCTGGGGAATCTGGTGTATCAATCTGGAATGGATAACGGTCAACGCTGGTTGCTTACAAATGTTATTGGAAATCCTTTACGCACCTGGGATGAAAGGAATCATGAGTTCCAGTATTTTTACGATGAAGCTCATAGGCCGACACATAGCAAAGTAATCGGTGGTGACGGAACACCACTGAACCATATCTTCGACAGAATTATTTATGGAGAAAGTTTGCTAACAGGAATAAGAACAGATTCCAATAGATTCAATGAAGCAGCTTTACAAAATGATAATGTCTTTGGTCAAGTAATTAAGCACTACGATACAGGAGGTTTAATAGATTCTCCAGTATTTGATTTTAAAGGACTACCAAAGACGACGAGCCGAAGACTTTTTATAAACTATAAGGAAACCGCTAATTGGATTGATCCTAATCTGAATTCAGATTTAGAAAGCGATATTTTTACTTTTACTACTCATACAGATGCTTTAGGAAGGATTACTCAACAAGCAACTCCTGATGGTAGTGTTATTACTCCCCGTTATAACGAGAGTGGTTTGTTAACTAGTGAAGCTGTCTTACACCAGGGAACATCAACTGCAACAGAATACATTAAGGACATTAACTACAATGAGAAAGGACAACGGGAACGTATTGTTTATGGTAACGATGTAATTACTCATTTCACTTATGACAAAGAAACTTTACGACTGAAAAGGCTGGTAAGCAGGAGGCAAAACAATAGCCTCCTTCAGGATCTTCAATATACCTTCGATGCTACCGGGAATATAACCCATATACAGGATAATGCTATTCCCACTGTATTTTTTGACAATATGCAGATTAATGCGGTTAGTGAATATACCTATGATGCCCTTTATCGTCTGGTGGAAGCAAGTGGCAGAGAGAACAATGCAGCATTGAATTTTAGTACCTGTGATAATTGGAATGATAAACCATTTCTTCATAATATGAATCCCGGCAATCCCATGGCTGTTCGGTATTATACTCAACGTTATCAATATGATGCTGTCGGGAATATTATGGAAATGAAGCATCTTGCTGCAGGCGGCAACTGGACAAGAGGTTACGAATATGAAACATCCAATAACAGACTTAAGCGTACCTTCATTGGTGACAATGGCAATCCGATAGACTACACTAATTACGCTCATCATGCCAAACATGGTTATTTAGAGGAATTACCACATCTGGAAAGGATAGGCTGGAATTTTAAAGAAGAGGTAGTGCTGACTTCGCGGCAGCATTGCACCGTCGACAATATTCCTGTAATGACCTATTATCAATATGATGGAAGCGGGCAACGTATTCGTAAGATAACCGAAAATCAGGCCAGTTCAGGAGGCTCAACTAGCAAGAAAGAGGAACGCATTTACATTGCTGGCTATGAGATTTATAAGAAACATAATGGAAGTCATGCAGGGCTAGAAAGAGTATCTCTAAGCCTCATGGATGGGGATCATCGTTTCGTAATGATAGAAACACGAAATGGTGTAATTGATGGTACAGAAGAGCAATTGGTACGATATCAGTTGCACAATCACCTTGGTTCTTCTTCCTTGGAATTGGACAATACGGCACAGGTAATTTCATACGAAGAATATCATCCTTATGGAACTACAGCCTATCAGGCCAATAATGCAACTATAAAATCAACTGCGAAGAGATATCGCTATACGGGCATGGAGCGGGATGAAGAGACAGGGTTGGAGTATCATAGTGCAAGGTATTATTTGCCATGGTTGGGGAGGTGGTTGAGTTCGGATCCGATAGGTGTTAAAGGTGGAATAAACTTTTTTTGTTATGCGCATTGTAATCCTATCAAATATGTTGATCAAACAGGAAATGATAATACGGAAACTACTTATGTAACTCCTGCAATTCTGAAGTATTTAGATCTACATAAAATTGATTTTGTACAACAAGTATCATTTGAATTTCTTGATAAGTCTGGTAAAGTTGTTAAGGGGCAATTCGATATCGTTTTTCGTGATAAGCATGGTCGTTTAGTAATTCCGGAGTTAAAAGGTGTAAATCGGGATAAACTTCATGGAAATCAGAAAGATTATTCGGATGAACTTATGAAAAATGGTGGTAAAATTAGGATTACCTCTGACAAAGATATTTCAAAAATTTATCTTGAAAAGGGAGAAGTATATCAGCTGACTAGGGAAAACTATTTTCGTATGGGAAAAATGGATTTGAAAGATTTTGAGGATGCTCTTCAGCAAGTGACTGGTGGGAAACCTATTGTTGGTAGATATTACAATTCAAAAACAGGAGAGTATAAGATCTTCACTGATGTCAAAGAAAGAGACGAATTTATGGAGCAGTTTAAAGATGCGGGAGCAAAACCTCCAACTAAAAAAAAGTCAGTAGATAAGGACAAAAATTTATCAAGTTCAATGGATTCATTAAAGCGTCAGTCACTAGAAGCATCAATGAGCAACCTTCAAAATGAGCTAGGGATTGAGCAATCTGGATTTGAAAGAGAAATTGATGATTTTAAACAATGGGAGCTTGATATGCTAAAAGGATTATTAAAAGGGCCTGGTGGTGTCTTTAAAGCTACTATGGATCCTGAACGTCTTGGAAAAGCAACTGTCATCATAATGCAAAGCCCACATATGTTTGGGGCAAGAGGTGGCCTTAACTCTCTTGCGACCGGATGTATGAACCCAAGGAATTGCTTCAAATCTGATTGGAGGTACATTGTGATAGATACCATTAACACCGCAAGAGAAAAGCAGGGAAAAAAAACTATAACCTGGAGGGATCTAACATCGGGCAATTAGTAATAAGACGTTATTATTAATGCAAACCAAAGCGAATCATAACTCATGCTTGGATAAATGAAAATAAAAATGCTTTAATCTTTGATTTGTGAGTCTTAATTTATTATAAGAAAATACCATGGCTACTACAACATCCAAAACCAATTCCGTTCTTGGCACAATCACAGATGCCAACAAGCAACCTCTTCCCAACTTAAAAGTAGAAATCTATGATGTTGATATGCGAAGTTGGCAATTACTTGCAAGTATTGCTACCAATTGGGATGGTAAATTTGAGGTTACTTGGAGCCATGAACAGTTGAGTGGCCGTGGTAAAAAGACTGCTGATATCGCCGTTAAAGTTTTAACCTCTGAAAAAGGTGTTGAGCTTTATAAATCAGATATGGATGATGTCAGGTTCAATGCGGGGGAGCGGGAGGAAATAAATATTACCATCAAACAGCCGGTTCCTAAGGAAACAGTGGAGTTTGACTGGCTGGTTAAAGAAGTACTATTCCTTGCAGGGAATGTTGCCATTGAAGATATAAATGAAAATAAGGAACACAGGGACATAACTTTCCTTTCAAAAGAACTAGAGGTGTCTTCAGAAAAGCTTGAACATCTTGTTGTCGCTCATCGACTGCAAAAGATGACTAGCATACATGCAGATTTCTTTTATGGAATATTCAGAAAAGGAACTTTGTTGCAGGATGATTTTGGAGGGGCTTTCAAAGCCCGTCATTCCATTTGCTTAGGAGATGATGATAAAATATTGCTATTTGATATAGCACTCACTGATACTAATAAAATAGAGACGGATCTTAAAGCTGCAGTTCAGGAAAACATTATAGGAGTGTCTGTTTTGCGGAATTTAGGCCATGATTTTGACACACTCCAAAAGTTTAAAAAAGAAGCCGATGCTTATTACGAAAAGGAACATCCTAAAAAGGTTATAGAACTTGTTACAAAAATGTTAGACCCAATCAAAGTGAAAGAGGTAGAACAACTTCTGTTTAACAATAAAAATGATTTGAATACTTTCTTTGATAAAGTATCAGATCCTGATTTCTTTGAAAGGAAGGGAGAACGTAAAGAATATGATTTGGATGCTGTGCTGAATAAGTTATTTAATTTTAGTAAGGAGGCTGTAGCTGATATTGTAAAAGAAGTCAGAATTGAAAATATATCGGATGTGAAAAAACTAGCCCGCTTTAATAAAGCAAAGTGGGTGGAGGAAATTAAAAAAACAAGCAGTGGGGCATATGATGAAAAAGCGATCAGCACTTATGCTTCAGCGGTTGTAAGAAGATTTGAAAAAGCATTTCCTACAGTTGCCTTTGCAGCTCAATTGGAACGATCTGAAAAAGGTGTTTTAAAGAATCAACGAGAGCTTGTAAACTTTTTCAATAAACATGAAGACTTCGAATTTCTGAAAGACAATGTAGATCTCTACCTCAAAGAAAAAGGGAATGAGTTTAACTCTGAAGCAGTGGCAGATGAGTTGAAATCTGTTCAACGTATTTTTAAGCTGGTTCCTCATTATGGAAAAACAATTGCATTGAGGAATGAAAAGATTCATTCCGCATTCAATATTGTATCCATTGGAAGAACCCGTTTTGAAAAGGAGGTTGCTCCTAAAGCAGGGCTGTCAGAGTTAGAAGCAAAAGAAGTTTTTAATAAAGCAGAAACGAAACACACTGCTGCTATGCTTACCATAGGAGATCTGAATGATAGCATAAGTGCAATGAATATTGCTTCACTGGAGAATGCTTCTTTGATGAAAAAGATTGAAGCTGTTAGTAAGGAGTTTCCTAATTTAAAATCCCTTTTTAAACTTACTGATACCTGCGAATGTGAACATTGTCGTTCTGTTTATAGTCCTGCTGCTTATTTAGTTGAAATACTACAGTTTTTAGATAAAAGAAGAATTGTTAAACAAATACCTGGAACGGGCAATACAAAGGAAGTTTTGTTTAGTCGAAGACCAGATTTGGGAGAAATTGACTTAGGTTGTGAAAATGCAAATATTCCTGTTAAATACATTGATTTAGTATGTGAAATTCTTGAAGATGCCATCGCTCCAGATCAGGGTATTCATTTTACCGGTAACCTGGTTGACGGACCTGATCCATCGAAAGGGAAAATCTCAAACAGCCTGCTAGCGGTTTTACAAGCTGCAGGACTGCCCGTTACTGATAAGGCATTGATTCACGAAACTGAAAGCAGTATAGTACCTTCCTCATCTTTACCTCATTATTTGCGTGATAAAAAGTTAGTCTGCAAAGTTGTAAACAACGGAACTAATAATTTCAGTATCTATCGATTGAGGCAAACCATGTCTTCTGCTGAAGAATTGGACGCTGCTCCCGAATATGTGAACACGCATGCTTATGATGTTTTAAAGAGTAGTAATTTTGCTTTTAAACTTCCGTTTGATCTTCCTCATGCAGAAGCTAATGCTTATTTTGAGCGCTTTGGAATCAAACGTGCTGACCTGATGGAGATTTTTCAGAAGTCTGTTATTTCCGATATTGAAACCATTGCTACTGAATATCTTGGCCTCACTGATAGTGATAGACAACTTATTGCCAATACCCCTCTTCTTAATGATAATGCAGCCCAACAGAACTTCTGGAATGTTCCTGCTCCTGGGAATGTTGTAGATTATTTAAAACATGTGGATCATTTCCTTGACAGGACTGGCCTTGAGTATAAAGAACTGGAATTACTCCTTAAGTTAAGATTCATCAATAAAAACGGAAACCTTTTTATTTATAATAACGACCTTACTTGTGATACTGCCACTAAAGAAATAAAGAACCTTGATCTGGATGTAGTAGATAGAATCCATCGTTTTATCCGTTTACAGAGAAAATTAGGATGGAAATTTGAAACATTGGATGAAGTTATAAGTCAGGCAAAACTTGGCAATGGCCACCTTAATGATAATTGTCTGATCGTAATTTCAAATTTGCATAAAATTAGCAATAAGACAGGTTTGACTATTGATGAATTGATTTGCTGTTTTGGTGAAATACCCCATACTTTATTGCCTTATAAAACAACTACACTTTATGATTTAATATTTCAGAATAAGGCAAAGAACGGTTCCATTGAGCCTGAACTTGCCGTTGAAAAGGTAATTGAAAATGAATCTGTCGTTGTTAAAAAACAAATGGCTGAATTCAGGAAAGCAATCAGTACCTGTATAAGTATAAAAGAAACAGATTTCGACAAACTGGTGGCCGCTCTTCCCAATGGCGATTTAACTTTTGTAAACTTAAGCGAAATGTATGCGATGGGTAAGTTGATGAAGAAGTTTAAAATTAAGGCAGATGACTTTTTTATTTTAAAAGAATTGACTGGTATTAATATTTTTAATTCAGCTGTTGATATGCTCAGGTTTTGTGTGGCGGTTGAGGATTCGGGGAAGGGACCAATAAAGGCAGCTGATGTAAAATATTTCCTTCAACATAAAGCTGATAATATAAATGACCGAGAGATTAGACAAGAGAAGATTGAGGCAATCCTTTCTGGAATTCAATTAGCCTGTCAAAAATCCTTTTATGAAAATCGTTCTCCTTATAGCGATGAATTATCAGTTGAGACTCAAAAGGAAACTTTAAAAACTTATCTTTCCAAATTATGGGTATTAGATGAAGCAGATGTTGCCATCCTGTTAAATTTCATTGATAGGAATTGGAAATATTCCTGGGTTGATGAATTTTTCGTAGTGCATAATGGTAGTGCGGCTGCAGATGCCAGCACCTTTATTGATGATAAAAAAATACATACACTCTTTGATGTTACAGTAATCAAGACTGCATTGAATAATTTGGCAAATGCAGCAGGTCCGGATATAGAAAATGAGCAGAAAGCTTTTATTAAGGCTTGGCTTTCCGAAATTTCTTCCTATCTCTTTAAGCAAAACAAATTTTCTGTCATCAATACTGCAATAACTACTGCATTTAAGGCTGGTATAGATAAGGTAGATATAGTATTATCCAATGCCATTTTGAAAAAAACAGCTCCTGGAGCAGGTATTCTCATAGATGTTTTACAAAGTGATTCATTGATAGATATAGCTGATATTAATTCCGGGCATCCAATTCCTATCCTTCCAGTGATCAGTGAAACTATGTTTCCAAAGCAATATGCAGCCTTTCGTTTATTACATAAGTTGTTCCCTTTAATCAATCTATTAAATTTAAGTAATGATCAATTGGAGTGGTTCCTGAAAAATGCAAAGGTTTTGGAATGGTTTGAATTGGATAATATTCCTTTTGAAACAGGACAATCGACCGTTTCTTATCAGCATTATGAGGAATTTATAAGCTTGTTATCGTTGATAAAAGATCTTTCACCAGTTCAAAATCCTTCAGATGCAGAAAATCCGATTTCCTTTTTCAGCACTATGGAACTTGTGCTCAATGCTTCAATAACTCAGGATGAATGGATGCAAGCGCTTTCTTTGTTAACGGGTTATGATAAAGCGGATTTAATTGCCGTTGATCAATATTTCTTTTCAGCCTTTAATCCTGATAATTATAAAGCTGTTTCCAATTTGAAGCGCTTGCTGGATAGTGCCGATAGTATGCGAATGTTAAGTGCCAATATAGGGCAGATAACTAATTTTATTAAACCTTTACTGAATGCGAATGATACAGCAGACCTTCGCACCAATCTCAAAACCAGGTATGATGAGGATACCTGGCTGAGTACTCTTAAAGAGATCATGGACAAAATCCGGCCTCAAAAAAGAGATGCATTGGTTACATACTTGCTGGCTACAAATCCTGATGTAAAAAATGAAAATGATCTATATGAATATTTTCTTGTCGATGTTGAAATAGGGGCATGTATGCCTTCTTCCCGTATTGTATTGGCTCATAATAGTGTTCAACTGTTTGTGCAACGCTGCCTGATGGGACTGGAGCCTGAAGCTATTGCAAATACAGAGGAAGATCCGGATTGGAATCAATGGAAATGGATGAAGAATTACCGTGTTTGGGAAGCCAACAGAAAAATATTCCTGTATCCTGAAAATTGGTATGATGTAACGCTGGCTGATGATAAATCCTTCCTGCTTACGGATTTCATCAATGAGATCCAGCAAAATGAGCTCACAAATGATACTGCTGAGCAGTCTGTCCGAAATTATCTGGAGAAGCTGGATAATATTGCATTTCTTGAGGTGAAAGCAACTTGGTATGATGTTCCAACCCGTACCATGCATGTGTTTGCACGCACCAAAGGCGGTGATCCTGATATATATTATTATAGAAGATTCGAAAGCGAACGTAGCTGGACTGCCTGGGAGAAGGTTGAATTAGATATTACAGGAGAACAGCTGGTTGCTTTTATACGAAATAATCGTTTACATCTTGCATGGCTTATTTTTACTGAAGAAGCAGACCCTGAGCAAAAGACAAAAGTTCCTTCAACTACAGATCAAGGTAGGGAAATAGATACGGACAAACCCTATAAAAGGCTTAAGATTCAACTGGCAATAAGTGAATTCAGCAATGAGAAGTGGCAACCGAAAAAAGTATCGAAAGACTGCATTTACACACCAGAAATTCATGAAGCTTATCCCTATTATTCATTAAATAGAGAAAAGTTTAATCTGAGCTTTATAGAAGTACTTAGTCAGATTCATGTATTTAGCAGTCGAGGGAACAAACGGGATATTGAAGATAAAATTCTTAACGGAATATTTAATATAGCTGGATGCAAAGGGTATCCTGAAAAAGTCGAAGGCGGTAACTATAAGTTGATTGATTTTCTACCGGATTTCAGTCAGGCCAGACTCCTTTCTCAGCGATATACAGAGGATGTTAATATAAGTCCGGATGACCTGAAAGTCAAAAATGGAATAAGTCCTTTCCAGTTCTTTAAGTTACTTGACAAGACTCCCGGACAGTTCAGAATCACTTATCCTCATCAGTTGACAGTTGTTGATCTGATCAGTGCAGTTTATCAGTTCATTATTCTTCTCTTATTAAGAAAATCAAATACAGATATTAAACTTCCGGGATTAAAAATTCCATTCGGAACTTTGCTTCCATATTTCATGGAAGATAGCTGGCATGCCTATGTCATTATCCCAGGCTTCTATAAACAACAATATGCAGAAGGGGAGTTCTATTCTGTAGTTGGTTTGACAGATGATGAGAAGCGAACAGCATCTGACGTGTTTCAACTCTTGGATACAATTACAAATTGGGTAAAAAAAATCAGGCTTGAAATTCAGACAAATCCACCTGCAGATACACAAGAAGCTATTGATAGAATTATTGCTGATCCTGACTTTCAGGAGATCATTCAGGAAATGTCACATTACAAAGCCCTTCAACCATTCCTTCAAAAGTTAATTGGTATTACAGACAATTCAGAGTTTGATGAATATCTGAAGAAGGCATTAGAGCAAAATGGTCTTGTGTATGGTGAGCAGTTTAAGAATATGTACCACCCAATGGTATGTGCATTGAGAACTATCTTGTACAAAGATGGTATTCCTGGTTTAATGAAAAGGGAGACTCAACTTAAAATTAATGAGTCTTTTGATTTCAAAGCATATTATACCCCGGATCCGCTGCATGTTGCCAAGCTTAGTTACAAACAACCTGATGGTTCAGTAATTTATAACTATCCGATTGAAGATATAGATTTTACCAGTGACGGAAGTTATAGCTTATACAATTGGGACTTGTTTTACCGTGTACCTCTGCATATTGCTTCAAGTCTCACAAAGAATCAACGATTTGAAGAAGCACTTTCCTGGTTTCACTATATGTTCAACCCTACAGGAGCTTTGCCTGGCACAGGTGTTCAGAAATACTGGGTTACCAAGCCGTTTTATCTTAATCAGGAATCCGATTACATAGCTCAGAGAATTGATTCATTAATGAATGCCACTGCTGATCAAAATAATCCTGATATCAAGGAACTGGAATTTGCAATTGAACAATGGAGAAACAAGCCCTTTAGACCTGACGTGATAGCCAAATTCAGGCCGGTAGCTTATCAGAAAGCTTTATTGATGAAGTATATCGATAACCTCACCGAATGGGGAGATTACTTATTCAGGCAGGATACAATGGAATCCATAGCACAGGCTACCCAGATGTATATTCTCGCAGATAAGTTATTAGGACCTAAGCCTAAAATTGTTCCTTCGGTAATAAAGCCTCCTTCTGAAACCTATAATCAGATTGAAGCCAAATTGGATAGTTTTGGTAATGCACTGATTGCACTTGAAAATATTCTGCCGGATGTATCTATACTGCCAGAAGGAGGAGCGGAGCTGCCTCCTTCGCCGGTCACTTTATCCATGCTTTACTTCTGCATTCCTCAAAACGAAAAGATGTTTGAATATTGGGACAGAGTTGCTGACCGTTTGTTCAAGATAAGACATTGTCAAAACATCGATGGAATAGAGAGAAGTTTAGCTTTATTTGCTCCACCAATAGATCCGGGAATGTTAGTAAAAGCAACAGCAGCAGGTTTGGATGTTTCTACCATATTAGCAGGTTTCAATGCACCTACACCTTTTTATCGATTTAATATTTTATCTGCTAAAGCGACGGAGCTTGTACAGGAAGTTCGGGGGCTTGGTTATTCCCTACTTCAGGCATTGGAGAAAAGAGATGCAGAGGCATTATCACTACTAAGGAATGAATTGGAATTAAAAGTGTTGAATGCCGTCAGAGATATTAAGAAGCTGCAGATTGATGAGGCAATTGAACAAATAGAAATATTGAAGCGGACTCAGAAGGTTACAGAAGAAAGGTATAAATTCTATAAAGAAATTGAGTTTATGAATGCGCTTGAAGTCACGTCGTTGTCTATGAATGCAATTTCTATTTTAGGGTATAGTGTTGGATCAATAATGGAAATGGCTGCATCTGCTTCTGTTATGTTTCCTGATTGGGTAATCGGCACTTCCGGATTCGGAGGTTCACCTGTTGCTACTTTTCATCCATTGGGAGGAGAAAAAATATCTAACGCAACAAAGTCATACGCCAATCATGTACTGTTGGGGGCGCAGATAGTTGACAAAGTCGCTGGTGGAATTTCTTCTGTTGCAAATTATCAAAGGCGCTATGATGACTGGAAGCTTCAGGAGCGATTAGCTATTAAAGAGTTAGCCAGCATTGAAAAGCAAATAGCTGCAGCTGAAATCAGGAAGGAAATTTCTGAAAAGGATTTGAAAAATCATGACTTACAAATTGAGAATGCAAAGAAAACGGATGAATTTATGCGTTCTAAATTTAGTAACAAAGAGTTGTATGACTGGATGATCGGACAGGTAAGTTCAGTTTATTACAAGTCCTATCAACTGGCTCATGACTTTGCTAAAAAGGCAGAACGCTGCTATAGATTTGAATTGGGGAATGAAGATAGCTTTATTAACTATGGATATTGGGATAGCATGAAAAAAGGATTACAATCTGCTGATGCATTGTTGCACGATATAAAGAGGATGGAGGCTGGATACCTTGATAAAAATAGAAGGGAGTATGAAATCATTAAGCATATTTCTCTTTTACAGCTTGACCCTCTTGCTATAATCAAACTGCGGGCTACTGGAATTTGTGACTTCGAAGTACCTGAAGCGCTGTATGACATGGATCATGCCGGACATTTTTTCAGAAGGATAAAATCCGTAAGCATTAGTATGCCATGTATAGCTGGCCCTTATACATCTGTGAGCGCTAAGTTGTCTTTAATTAATAACCGTTACCGAAAAAATACGAATACTGCGACAGGATATGCAGAAGAGTTAGGCAATGACGAAAGATTTATATATAATATCGGGTCTATTCAGTCTGTGGCAACCAGCAATGCTCAGAATGATAGTGGTCTGTTTGAGTTGAATTTCAGGGATGAAAGGTATCTGCCATTTGAAGGTTGTGGAGCTATAAGTTCATGGAGACTGGAACTACCCAATCCTGGCATAGCGAAACAATTTAATTATGACACTATTTCAGATGTGATTCTCCATGTAAAATATACTGCACGCGATGGCGGAAGTACTTTAAAAGGTCTGGCAGAAGGTTCTTTGATAGAAAGAATGGAGCAAATTAGACAGCAATTGAATACGGAGCAAGGTTTTTACATTGCATTTAATTTGAAACATGATATGCCTAATGAATGGCATTTGTTCAGGAAAAATAAATCAGTGAGTTTAACTATTTCAAAAGATCGGTTACCTTATTTCATACAGGGAATCAACACTGCGGATATTGAACATATTACTTTTGTTGCAAAATCCCCTTCTGCTGTAACAATCAAGGTTGATGGAACTCCTGTCTCTATTAATAGAGCGGAATGGAGCTTGTTTATTGGTAATCACAGTGGCATTACTTTGGATAATGCCTTTACTTTATCTATAGATTCACAATCTGAGATGGATGCATTGAGTGAAATGTTAATGGTTATAAAAATAAGACTTTCATAAAGTCTTAAAAAAAATCCTTAATTATTTAAAATTAAGAAGGCTGTCTTTCGATGAAAAACAGCCTTCTTCTTTAATGGTGAGATATGTTATGCTAAAAATAATTATTATTAAAAGTTAACATCAAAAGTTTAACCTTGATTTTTAAAAGTAAAAGTTATTTCAGAGTATAATCAGCATCAATTTTCACAGCGATCACTTCGGCTATTTTATGAAATACTATTTCAGGAACTTTAATTTTATGGTCCTCAAGTTTTACATTAAATTCAGCCTTTAAACGAAGCTGCAATGCTTCGTTTACTGTGATTGTAGCCTTTAAAGTCCGATTCTGTTCTACTCCGTGGATGGTCAGTTTTCCGGTTACTGTCACGTTATAAGTGCCTGGCTGCATCAGGTCTACATTTTCATTTATCACTCCTGAAAATGTGGCTTTCGGGTACTTGTCACTTTCCATGTACTTCTCATTGAAATGCTCCTGCATAAGAGAATTCTTAAATTTAAAGCTATTGATCATGACAAGTGCTGCAGCCTCCCTGTTAGTCGGATTGATGGCAGAAGACATAGCAGAGGAATGAGCATCAATGTTTTCAATCGGGGTTTCCGAATAAAAACTGATTTTTCCGGTTGAAGTTTTATAAACCTTATTTTGAGCATGCGCTTCGATACTTACCAGTATTAAACAAGATACCAGAAAGATGTATATGATCTGTTTTACCATTTTTTCTTTTCTTTAATTTTATCTTTTTGATCTTTTGCACTCCTGCTCACCGCAAATACTCTTGAAACATTGAATCCCAGTCTGATTTGCCCTTTATCCCATCTGCTTGTTGTATATGGAATAAATTGCACTTCATTAATTGCAAAAGAATTCGTAACAAACACCTGGAAAACATGTCCTCCAGTTTCAAGGTCCATTCCTATGCTTGCACTGTTGTGGTATAAATCAGATTGATCCGGGGTATAATCGTTGATTCTGAAAATGTATTCGCCAGTCAGAGAGATACTTCTCGTGATCTTGAATCTACCAGACACTCCCAAGGCAAGAATGTCATTCTTATCGTTGAGGTTCATTACCATATTGTAATGAATAAATGTTGGCGATACTTGTAAAGTTAGTCTTTCATGGAATTTCCTTGCGATCATAAGTTGATACATATAAGCAATTCGTGAGCTGAATTTTTCATATTTATCTACCCCCAGAATATTTTTATTAGGATCTTTATCTAAAGATACGTTCATTGTTATCAAACCAGTGAGACTGACAGGCATACTATTGTCCATTGTTTGTCTGAGAATCCTGTATTTAAGAAATCCATCTGCCAGTTTACCATAGGAAGATCTTCCTATGCCTACAGTGAATCTGTCTGTGACAGAATAATCGAATCCTAGCCGAATAGTTGCCGGTCCATCCAATCCCCACAGGTTGGAGGCCCCGGTGCTGAAATCGGAGAATCTGTGTGATATTCTGAAATCCAGAGACCCTTTTCCTAATGTTTCAATTGTATGAAGATTAATTAATCTTGTTCCTTTGAAAGATGCAAAGACTAATTGTTTGCTTTGTGGCTGTTCGTTTTCAAGACTATTCAATAAGTCTTCCTGGGCCCAAAGTTTAAATGAGATATTAAGTATAAATATTACAAATACAAATTTTTTCATAATCATGTTTAATAATTAATCATTGCGGCTCTTTTGCATCAACCCATTGTTGAATTTTTTCTATTTGGCATTGAGGTATTGAAGATCCGGGAGGCATTGGCTGATATCCGCTTTTATGAAGGATAGCCCCCATTAATGCTCCTTTTTGAGCTTGGTCACGAACTGCTTCATAGCTATCAAGTATCACTCCTCCGGAAGCAATATCCTTACTATGACAAGTAATACAGTTACTTGATAATATATGTTTAACAGACTGGTTATAGGTGCTTGCTACTGAACTGTCACAAGGATTGTTATTAAGAGTCTGTGGATTTAACTCTTGAAAATTGTCATAATTACACCCATTCACTATTAATGTGAATAGAAAGATAAATATGATATGGCAAATTTGTTTCATATAACTAAGTTGACTTTATAGTCTTGTAAGATTCCAGAATAATAAGTTTAAGTTGCACTCTGACTATGTTTAGCCAGAGTATATCAAAGGTTACCAACCTTTGAAGTTCATTAAGGTTATTTAAAATGCCATGACATTCCCAGAATTCAGATGTCTTATAAACCTTGCTATATAAAATATAGGAATTTATTCTGTATGCATCCTGGCCCATAAACCAAGGTATATTTTTTATTTTATGACTCTCAAAAGATAACACTTAATACAAGTGTAAGAGCGAAAAAATTATGCATTTCGCTCTTACAAACTAATAGTTGTATAAATTAATTATTCTGAGCTCCTGCGTCTACCCATGCTTTTATCTTTGCTATATCGCAGTCAGATAATTTGGGCATGTTTTTGGGCATTGCCGGTACTCCGTCTGCATGAGTTATTACCTTATAAAGCTTGCCGCTATTAGCTACTCCCTGCAATGTAGCAACATCACCAAGATTCATGGGCGCTGCACTATGACAAACTACACAGTTGTTAGCAATGATTGGTTTGACAGTATTGCTATAGGTAACATTGCTTGTCTCACAGACACTATCCGGAGTTGGATTGTCTTTCTCTTTATCTTTGCATGAGTAAAGAGAAATTGAAAATAAAAACAATAATAATGTAAGTTTTTTCATGGGTTTGTTAGTTTGGATTATTGCTATTTTGGGTACTGTATGTCGATATTGAATGCTCAGAGCCAGCTTTAATCCTCACAAAACCTTTCTAACCTTTAATATTTTCGCTACTCGAAATATTATTCAGGATGACAAAAGCTTGTTCTGTTAATTGTATGTTTAAACAATTAATCCCTAAATTAAATTCTTAATTATTTAATAGTCAACTTTTAGTGGATTTTTTTTTATTCCTACATAAGCCGATCAAAATATTTGTATGTTTAATAGGGAAAATCTTATTGGAGAAATAAGTTCTTTTTCTTTCTGATGCTTGTTTAAACACGTATTTTGGGGTTGATTCCAAGAGAGGATTAATTATATTGCAATCCTGTACCTTTTTACAAAAAAAGGAAATAAATAGCTATTTGAACAGGTGTAAGATTATGTCTGAATTTATTTATAGGGAGTTTGGGTGCTTAAATGATTAATATGATATCAAAGACATTGAAGTAAAAGCAATATTACTTTTCCATTGACTCTTTAGGCATGAATAATATTAATAATTCAATTCGTACACTTTTTAATCTTTCAGAAGAAGAGGTAACTATTTTTCTATCAGAATTTACCAAAGTGAAAATAAAGAAAAATGAAATCTTTATAAATGCAGGGGAGGCTTGCAACAAGGTTGGTTTGATTGAGAATGGCATTATGATGTGTATCTATAATAAAAATGGAAATGAAATTATTGAAGAATTCGCTTTTGAAAATAGTTTTATAACGAATTACTATAGTTATCTTACCTTCAAACCATCGGAGAAGGAAATCAGATGTATTGATGACACAACAATCCATGTGATTACCAGGAAAAGCCTGGAAAAATTGGGCAGTGATTATTCATTTATCAGAGACATGGCAAGGCAGATGAATGAAATGCTATTTTTAAGAAACCATGACAGGGTTAAGTCTCTGTTACTGGATACCCCTCCGGAAAGATACCTTCAAGTCATCTCTCAAAGAAAAGATCTGGCACATCGGATCCCTCAATATTTAATAGCATCCTATCTTGGTGTAACTCCTGAAACCATCAGCAGAATAAGAAATAAAATAAGTAAAGGACATTATTGATTTGGATCAAGAAATTTGCGGCCTGTAGCATTTAGATTTGGTTTATAATTACTATAAGAATTAAATCAAAATTAAAATGAATCAGGTTGAAATTTTGCTGAAACAAACTGACGATACTTATGGGTGAGTTAACAGGCTTATTGCTTCTATACCATACGATCTGTGGAATATTACACCGGAAGGAATCCAAACGAATGTCAGCTGGCAGGTCGTTTTAATAAGTATTTATTTCCATTCTGTAATGGTTATTGAAGGGCATCAGATGGATATCCTCAAGCAGATACCTTTAAAGGATTATGATGAGTTTTTTAATACAGGAAATCCTAAATATGTAGAGGGTAAATATAAACCGGATCAATTAATGAAAGAACTGATGCTTGTAGAACAGAAGTCATTGGAGATTATTAAATCTTTATCCGATCATGATCTGAATAAGCCTTTACATCCGACATCTGTTACGCATCCAGTGGCGTCAAATAAATTCGAAGCCTTAGACTGGAATATGAAACATGCCATGTGGCACTGCGGACAATTGGGAATATTGAAAAGAATCGTTCACGAACGTTATGATTTTGGATTAAAAAGGAATGGGTAGAAGGTTCTTTCTTCTTATTTATGGTCAAGTGTCTGTTATATTTATAGGAATAAAAACATAAATTTATGAAGTGAATTTTAAATTTTGGATCAATAATGAGTTCAATTAAAGGCCTGGAGGATTGGATTATCGATAAAGGATTTCCTGATGAAAAGAGGAATGTTGAAGTTTCAATCCATCCAAAGTATATAAATATTAAAACTATTTATAATTTATCACCAAAAGATAGGACGGCTAAGGCGGCTGAGGATAAAAAGAGTAAAATCGAAAAGATTTTAAGGTTAAATTTATTTACTTCATATAAGATCACGGGAACTCTCGGATATCCCAGTGGTTTAAAAGCAAAGATGCCATTTCTGGCTTTATCAAAATTAAATAAGATTGCATCTATTGCTTATATCTTCATTAATAAAGTTGATAAGGCAAAACGAAAGATATCTAAAGCATCTTCAGAGTTTTATTGTGTAAAGATGACTGTAGTTATCGAAATTGAAAAGCGAAAGAAAGGGATACAAACTATTGAAGACAGAATGGTCCTGATTAAAGCAAAATCTTTTGATGATGCTTATAGAAAAATGGAAAAAGTTAAGAATAAAAAGGTGGAGCCATACTTAAATAATTATGGAGAACTTGTTAGGTGGCGTATTGAAAGTCTTGATGATTGTTATAAGACTGATCTGCATTCACCAGATGACCTGAATAATCCTGAGGGAATTGAAGTATACTCAAAACTTAAGGGGAGGCGATTGACCAGTGACAGGGTCTGGAATGGTAAAATTTGATTTTAAGTACCGATCTGATGCCGGTTTTTTCTTTATTTAGAATCAGATAATAAATTATGAAGTCTTATTGCGTTGAATTATATATGTTTGTTGAGGTTGAGCAGGTTGGTTAACACATTTTCCGGAATTATTGAAAAATACATATTGCCTACTTGCAATGGAGGGGCAGATGTTCTCATTGATGGAACGTTCCAATACTACAACATTGTTGTGCATACATTCTCATTGGGAAACGAATCAACCTGTATTTTGAAAAATGGAACAGGTATAGTTAACGCAGACGCAAAAGTGTTTATTCTTACAGCTAATAGCGGGGATTAAGATTATTTTATGAAGTTTAATATTAGCGGCTACTCAACCGCATTATTTGCAACCTGGTATTTCGTAGAAGAACTGGGGCTATTGTTTGATGCGGGAGACGGAGTGGCAGCTTCTCTGTTGCAGAAGGCAAGAAAAGTAGAACATGTATTTATTTCTCATGCAGACAGAGATCATCTGGGAGGGCTTCTGCAATTCAATCAGCTGAATGCCCGGGAGGGTTATCCTATACTGCATTACCCTGCTCATTGCGGCTCTTTTCCTGCTATAGAAGAGTTTACCAAGAAGTTTGATCCGCATGTAAAAGGCACGATCTGGAAGCCAGTTATTGAAGATCAAGAAATTCAGATTGCAGATCATTTGATTGTAAAAGCTATCAGAAATGAACATGTAAAGGCGGATAGAGGAATACATAAAAGTTTCAGCTATAAAGTGTATCAGACTAAAACAAAATTAAAGCCTGAATATGCCTCACTTCCTCAGGATAAGATCAGACAGCTTATCGCAGAATCAGGCAGAGAAGCGCTCAGTGAAATAGTAAGAACGAATATACTAACTTATTCAGGAGATACCCCGGTGGATGATTATGCAAAATGGGACAACTCAAAAATTCTTATTCATGAGGCTACCTTTCTTGGGGGAAAATATGAAGAAAGAATAAATAAGCACGGAAACAAACATAGTAATTTAGATGAAGTTATAAAGATGGTTTCTGAAATTAACATTGAAACATTGATTCTCGGCCATTTTTCTTCAAGGTATTCAGATGAACAGATTGATGAGGAAATAAAAAAGCTGTGTAAAGAGTTTCTAATAAAAATCCCTGTCTACAGAGTGCTTCCAGGACAAATTCACAGAGATATACTTAAAGGGGAACCAGTCAATCAATAAACCTATATTTGCATTTCATAAGTCTGAGAAGTAAAGAATGCAGTCAGAAATAAAATACAATCGATTATATCAGTATGGTGTTGCGGATATTTTTGTAGCAGGACTATTCCGAGGTACAAAGCCTGTCAGTGAGATAAAGAAGAGAGGAAATTTTGGAATTGCGGCCCCTGATCTTATAGAAGGAGAGTTAACTATACATGAAGGAAATGTGTATCACACATTCGTATCCGGGGAAACCAGAGAGGAAGATGATAGCTATTGCACACCATTGGCCTTCGTTACATATTTCAGGGCAGATGCAACTTTCAGTATTGACAGACCAATGAATCAATCTGAAGTGCTTCAAAAAACTGAACAATATTTTCCTAACAAAAATGGTATGTATGCCATCAGGATCAAAGGAGAATTTACTTATGTAAAGACAAGAGCTTTTCCACGGATTGAAGACGGGGAGCCTTTCCCTCCTTTGGCATCAGTGCTGCATACTCAAAGGTTCTTTGAATATAAAAACTTAAAAGGTACCTTGATAGGCTTTCATCTGCCACATTATTTAAATGGAGTAAGTGTTGAAGGGTATCATTTTCATTTTCTTTCAGAAGATGGACGAAGTGGGGGGCATGTGCTTAATTTTTCAGGAGAATCTTTAATTGTTGAAATTGCAAATCTGAATTCCATTGATCTGGAGGTTCCGCAAGATAAGGCATTTATGGAGTTTGACAGAAGAAACATTAATGCAGAGGATCTGGAAAAGGTAGAGAGAGGTCATTAATCGCATCTTTGTTTCAAAAAAGGACCATAACAGTTTCTGAAGTTAATTTGTCGTATTTACCCCTTATAATTGTCGTTTACAATATATTCGAATACAAGGTTTTAAATTAATTTTGTCTCAATAACAAATCTAAACCAAAAGACTATGAGCAAAGAAACAACAAACCCTATATCTGTAACCGTAGAGGCTTTGGTAAAAGCACCTGTAGAGAAAGTCTGGAAAACCTGGAATACACCAGAAGATATTACCAAATGGTGTCAGGCATCTGAAGATTGGCATGCTCCTTATGCGGAAAATGATTTGCGTAAAGGCGGTAAGTTTAAAACGACAATGGCTGCGAAAGATGGTAGTTTTAGTTTTGACTTTGGTGGTGAATATACCAATGTCGAAACAAATAAAGTGATTGAATATATAATGGCAGATGGCAGAAAGACAAAAATTGTATTCACTGCACAGGGAAATGAAACGAATATAGTGGAAACGTTTGATGCAGAATCTGAAAATCCTGTAGAATTTCAGCAGCAAGGCTGGCAAGCAATTCTGAATAATTTTAAGAAATATACTGAAAGCGTTTCTTAATATAAGTTAAGTAACTTAGAGTTTCTTCTATTTATAAAAGTCTCATATAAACAAATGAGACTTTTATGTTTTTAGGCTTAACCAAACTTATAAACGAAAAATTTTGATACAGCCATTTCCTGTTTCTCGCAGGGATATTTCAAAATTTTACACGTATATTGCCTTCGTTTGGGGTTGTTTGCGACACTTTTTTTTTATATTTTTATGATACTAATTTAGTTTGTTTGTATCCTGATTTTGAATTTTCTCAGAATTAAAATCAGGGAAAAATTGTTTTTCGATTTTCCAGGTATAAATCTAAATGAAGCACATATCTATTATGGTTCCCAGAGGAGCAGCTGCCCTAGGCTGTATAGAAGGAGCATATAAAGCATTCACAATGGCAAATGAATTTCTTGCCAATAAAGGGAAGCAGCCGTTGTTTAAAGTACAGTTAGTGGGGATTGACAAAGAGCCTCAGGTATATGATTCTTTTTTCAGAGTACACCCTGATCTGACTATTGAAGATTCTTTTAAAACCGATCTGATTATCATTCCTGCTGTGAACGGGGACTGGAAACAAGTCGTTGAAATCAATAAAGATTTTTACCCATGGATCAATAAACAATACCATAGTGGGGGAGAAGTAGCAAGTTTATGCGTCGGCACTTTCCTGCTGGCATCTACCGGCCTGCTGGAAGGCAAGAAGTGCGCTACACACTGGCTTGCAGAGCATGCATTCAGGCAAATGTTTCCTGAAGCTATTTTAGTATCAGAAAAAATCATTACAGACGAAAAAGGCATTTATTGCAGCGGAGGAGCAAATTCATTCTGGAATCTGCTAATATACATCCTCGAAAAATATACGGACAGAGAGCTTTCAATACTTGCTGCCAAGTATTTTGAAATAGAAATAGACCGTTACAGTCAGTCTTCCTTTGTAATGTTCAGAGGACAAAAAGAACATGAGGATGAACCGGTGAGAAAAGCTCAGGAATTTATTGAAACCAATTTCCAGGAAAAGATCTCTGTAGATCAGTTGTCAGATCTGTTCGCAGTAGGAAGAAGGAGCTTTGAACGAAGGTTTAAAAAGGCGACCAGTAATACCATCACAGAGTATATTCAAAGAGTGAAGATAGAGGCTGCAAAGAAGAATCTGGAAACAACAAGAAAGAACATCAGTGAGATCATGTTCGATGTAGGCTACACGGATTCGAAGGCTTTCAGAGATGTGTTCAGGAAAATAACCGGTATGACTCCAATTGATTATCGCAATAAATATAATAAGCAGATGGTGACGTATTAATGCGATTATTTCATGCAATTAACCAATAATAAATAATTAGGCTTTGAATTTTTATCCTATAAACAGTCTGAAAAGGGAAATATTACTTTTTAAAAAAGAAACATTCTGGATTTCTCTAGTTCCGTGGTCTTTCTTATTGGCATTTTATGCTTTAGTTATAAGATTTAGGTTAAAGTACGATGTCTGGCCACTTCAGAATCCTATTGATCCTAATCAAATTTCCATGAATGTGCATATTGGAATAATTTATCTTTTATTGCTTTATAGCTTGTTGAGTAGTATTTTTTTTGTTTTTCTGGTTTTTAGATTGTTCAGAAACAAACCAGAGAAAGAGGATCTTCAAATCATTGTTATATTCTTTATAGGTTTAATGTTTTTTGCACATTGGCTATTCATGAGTAGTTTGGCTGATTGGTTTCTTGATTAGTTAAAAATATAAAACATACAAAGACATACAAGTAAGAAGGAACCATTGTATTTGTGAAGTATGTGTTGGAGATAAATATGTAGTGCTGATGATTAAATTCAATGGAGGTTTCCGAATGCCGTGCGTCTTCCATGTTTAACAGATTGAATAACTATATGTCGACTGAAAGTTTTAAAAGGATCCTTTCGTTTTTTAATTACGAATATTCAGAGTTTAATTCATTAGAAGAGTTAAAAAAATATCTTCTCCATAATGAGCTACGGAATGAAGATGAAGCATTGAAGTGTATGCGGAAGGTATTGAATTACCGAATATCAAATATTCTGGAAGATTATGATATTAATGTTAAAGGAGAAAATGAACCAATTGATGAAGCTTTTCCAAGAAGGAAGAGGATTAGAGTTCTTAAAGATTTGAAAGTAGATCTTGGTTTAAAGGTCCCGGAATTATTCGTTTCATCAATAGCATTAAAGTTTGGTTGTGTTTGCTTTTTAATATTTATAGCTTATTGGATATTAATGATACGATACACAGCATTGCTTGTCATAATTCCTTTTATGATTAATATTTCAATTTCCTTAGCTCTGACAGGTTTGCCAATACTTGTGATGGAACTTTATCAACCAGGTTTTATGGATGAAAATACATTTCAGGAAATTAAAAACTATAGAATGTTTCTTGACCAAATAATTCTTTTAAATAAGGATAACTATATGGAAGAAAATAATAAAAGATTGAAACTTGAAATGGAAGCTGTTATAGATGAATTGTATATGTCGAGTTAATGTCTGATATTGTGGATAGTCCTTTTAAAACGTCCACTAATCGAATAAAGGATTAAATTGAAGTTGAAGATGCGAAAACATACATTTAGTTTTGTAACCTTCTTATTGGCATTGAGTGTTACAAGTTGTTCCGGATATAAAAAAACTATCATCCAATTAAATGAAACATCAAAAGTTACCATTCTTGAAAAATATGGAGTTAAGAATGATAGTGTGATTTTTTACAGCAGGCCTAAAAGAAATACTTTGATTTTAATTAAGGATAGCATAGAGGAGAAGAAATTCATCTTTGAAGAATATCGAAAAGGGAAGTTAATGGGTAAAAAGTATGTTTATAATAGTGAAGGACAACTTTTGTACTATGCTGAATATAAAAATGGAGTAAGACATGGTTATCAGTACAGATCTATTAATGGTATTCCATATTCTATATCCAGATACAAGAATGGAAAGGAAGAATATACCGGTATTCAATTAAATATTACTTGGTAGTATCATTAAAAGACAAGTTGAAAGATTTTTAGTGAGTAATATAAATCCTCTCAAGTTTCCTCTTCTTAAATGCTTCTATCTTCACCCAGTCCGATGTATTTAATATATTATCTTTTGTGCACCATGCTCTTCTTGCTATGGCAACTCCCAGTTTCATAAAGCTGTAGTTCCCTGTATTATGGCTGTCTGTGCCTATTACCAAGGTTACACCTTTCTCAATAGCTCTTTTAGCCCAACGATCATTGATGTCCATCCGATGGCTATGTCCGTTTATTTCTATGGCCGTTCCGGTCTCTGCTGCCACATCAAGGATTCTTTCCATATCAACAGCATAGCCCTCTCTGGATCCAAGTACTCTTCCTGTCGGGTGGCCTATGGCACATACATATGGATTGCGACAGGCTTTAATGATTCTTTCCGTGTTGTCCTGGTTGAAATGTGAATGAATGGAAGCAACTACCCAATCAAGCGTCTGCAAAAGAGAATCTGATAAATCAAGAGTACCATCGGGCAGTATATCTACTTCAGTCCCTGATTTGATAAGGTCTCTGCCAAGTTTTTTATTTACTTTTTTAATCTCTTTTAATTGCTTCATAAATTGATCTTCATTCATTCCTCCTGCTATTATTTCAGATTTGGAATGATCGGTAATGACGATGTAGTCATATTTTTGGTTAGAAGAAATATAGGAAGCAATTTCTTCAATAGAGCTGTGGCCGTCCGACCATTTGGAGTGTGTATGCATATCTCCCTTGATATCATCAATGGTGACGAGCTGTGGGATTAATCCCTCAGTCGCAAGCTCTATTTCCCCTGTATCCTCGCGCATTTCAGGAGGCATCCATTCAAGACCCAGTGCATGATAAATACCTTCTTCATTTTCTCCTGCAATCTTTTTATTTTCATCTACAGTAAAAAGTCCGTATTCATTGATCTTAAATCCTTTTTCAATGGCAAATTTTCTAAGGTGTATGTTATGAGCCTTTGAGCCTGTGAAATACTGAAGGGCAGCACCCCATTGGTCTTCAGTTACGATTCTGATGTCTACCTGTCGTTGAAAGGATTTGAAATACACACTGGCTTTGGTATCGCCTTCTGCATAAAGGTTTTCAACTTCATCCAGTGATACAAAATGTCTGATTATAGCTTTACGATCTTTAGCTTTTGCTGCAATCAAAAGATCGATGTCGCCTACAGTTTCCCTTTGTCTTCGAAGACTTCCGGCTATATCAATCAATTGAATCTGAGGAATGGTTTTAAGCATGTTTATAATGCTGGTGCTGATCTCCTGTGCATCCCAAAGGGGGAGTCGTTCCTCTGTTTCCGTTTTCTTAAGTAAAGCGGATAAAATATTATTTACTTTCTTCTTCTGAAATCCTTTAAGCCGCAGGATTCTGCCATCCTGGAGGGCTTCTATGATCTGCTCTTTGGTACTTAGGTTAAGATCGTAATAAAATCTTTTTAAGGTCTCAGGCCCCAATCCCTGAACTTTCATCAGGGTGAGAAAGTCTTTGGGAACTTCTTTTTGAAGGTCGTTGAATAAGCTTATCTGAGTCGTTTGAAGGAACTCAAAGATTTTCTCTTCAATACTTTTGCCAATCCCATAGGTCTTAACAAATTTTCCATCCTGAATATGATCTCTGATATCTTCGGGAAGGTCATTGATTATTCTGGCTGCATTGTGATAAGCGATTGACCTGAATCGTTCTTTTGGACCTTTAAATTCATATATGCTGCCTATTGCCTCAAAAATTTCGGCAAGCTCTTTATTAACTCTGTACATAACCCTTCCTCCGGCTTCTATTAGCCATTCCTAAAAAAGAAACATGAATGAAGCAAGGTTTGGTTTCTGAGAAAAATTACTTGTTTTCCAGAATTAGCGTCGGGTTAGTAGAGACGCATGCTTGGCGTCTCAAATTTTGATAATGAACTACGATTAAAATATTACAAAAATCAGTGCTTAGGGATTAAAGAATCCTGGTAAATTAAGGATGTTTCAGGTGGAAAGGGAGACGCCAAGCATGACGTCTCTACGTCCCACTAAAAAGGCCGGGGACTGACCGGCCTTTCTCTTAATTTAATTCATGTATGTGCTTAATTTTTCAGTAATGACTCTTTTAGGAACCGCTCCTATAATTTTGTCCACTACATTTCCATCTTTAAAAATCAAAAGGGTGGGAAGGCTGCGCACTCCATATTTCGATGTAGTCTGAGGATTCACATCAACATCAATTTTAGTAATCTTTGCCTTTCCCTCATATTCATTTGCTAAATCTTCAATGATGGGCCCCATCATTTTACAAGGTCCACACCAATCTGCACTAAAATCAACAAGCACAGGGGTGGATGTATTTATTACTTCGGTATCGAAATTTCCATCTGTCAACTCGAGGTATTTGGTTCCGTTTGTCATAAGAGTAATTGTTTAAATTGATTGTTTTATATATTTAAATATATCAATATGATAAATCAAAAAAAGTCAGAATTTGTTAATAACGTTTAAAAAAGCATTGAATTCCTCAATGTTTTCTCTGTTGATACATAATTTCACAAAGCGACCTTCTTTATCAGAGTTGATCAAACCGGAATCCACTAAAATTTTGATGTGGTGAGAGACAGAAGGCTGAGCCAGATTAATGATTTCAGTAAATTCGGTGCAGTTCACACATCCTTTTTCTGCAATCGTCTGTAGGATAACAAGTC
Source organism: Bacteroidota bacterium (assembly GCA_023428135.1). Lineage (GTDB taxonomy): Bacteria > Bacteroidota > Bacteroidia > Cytophagales > Cytophagaceae > Sporocytophaga. The sequence goes on from JAEYZG010000016.1 coordinate 31,174, forward strand.
TGTTTTTGTCACCCAGGGCTTTGGCCATTTTTTCAATCTGTTTTATGCGCTCTTCCGGTTTAATTGCCATCCTGAATAATTGTTATATAAATATATTTAAATGTTTCGATATATGCAAGCTTTTACCTAGTATTTAGACTTCTTATTCCCTGATTTGGTTTTTTTATACCATTCATAATTTTTTCTGACCATCACAATTAGTTCATAATCAGAGGCTGTTTCAATAAACTCTCTTCCGAAATTACATTTTCCTATAAAATCGTCCACATCCTCTTCTTTAATTCCGGTAATATCTATGATAAATAACCGGTTAAGGCGATATTCTTTGAGTTGTTCGTAGTATTTACCTTTTTCCAGTTCTGCTACCTTATGATATTGCTGGTACTTTTTGTTATACCGTTCATATAGAAAAGTAATTGGATTCATAATGGACGCAGGTTCCTGATTATTAGGATATCTGTATTTCTGTTTAGGCTCGCTTTTCCCTATTACTTCTACACTTTTAAGTAGTTCTATGTCGGGGATAAGTCTAATGGCATTCATTTGTCTGGAAGCCATTTCCTTTTGCAAGGAAAATATTTTGGTACGATACCCCAGAATATAAATAACAATGGTGTCGTTTAGAGAGGCATTGAAGTAGAAGTATCCGCTTTTGTCCGAAATTTCAACCTTATTAGTGCTTTTGTTAATGATAAGAGCATCTGAAATACCTTTGGAATCAATACTGTCAACCAGGCGACCATTGATGAGATAATCTCCCTGGTTTTGACCGAAGGATTCTTGAAGTCCTGAAATGAGAAGGATAAAAATTACAAAACGAGCAAATTTCAAAGCCTGAGACTGTTTTATCTCTTTATAACTGTTAAACCTATCAAAAATTTTTAAGAAGTTAAAATGTTTTTTACACATAAAAAAAGACTGCGCCTTTTTAAGTGCAGTCTTTTTTATGTGTAAGATTGTTTCGGTTATCTTACAACGGTAACCGCTCCTTTTACTTTATATGGGCCTTTATATTTTTCATTCAGACCTTCATACGTGACGATGTAGTTATAAACTCCTATCGGCATCACTTCTCCTCTGTAGGTTCCGTCCCATACTTCTTTAGGATCATTTGACATAAAGATTACTTCTCCCCAGCGGTTAAATATTGTAATCTGGAAATTGGTATAATACTTACCAAAAATATCCAGAGTAGATTTTCCTTCTGTATTTGGGTCAAGTCCGGTTGGAACATATAATCTCGGAGGACAAATATCTTTAATTGTTGTAGAATCTTCGTTTTCACACTGATACTGGTTAATTACACGTACTTTATAGAATCCTGAATCTGTCGCAAAGAGTATTCTTGTTGTATCATTATTAACCTGTGCATCTCCGGTCCATTTGTAAATCAATCCCGGACCGGCATCCAGTTTAATCACTTCTCTGTTTTCCATACACAGATCAAGTTCTTTGGGTAACCTTGGATTTGGTACTTCATTCAATTTGATTTTGGTTGTCAGTAAAGTATCACATTCTCCAATTGTAACTTTTACAGCATAGGCCCCTTCAGAATTTATAAGTAGCGAATCATTGCTGTTATTCATGGATACACCGTTTTTCAGCCACTCATATGTTACAGGGAGAGAATCGATATTACTGATGTTAGTTGGTCTGGCAACAAACATTACTGTTTTATTTGCACAGAAAGCAGAGTCCTTTATGCTGAATACTGGTGAAGGTACTCCGATAACTCTTATATCATGGCTTGCTTTACATCCATCATTGGTGATGACACTAACCTGATAGAAATTAGTATCCAATGGTACGACTATACCAAGATTACCTGCAGTGGTAGTTGCATTTACACCTGGCCCTGACCAATGGTAATTGGATGAAGGTAGGGTAGAAGCTATGCTTAGAACTGTGCTGCGATTTTCACATGCAATTTTATCAGAACCCATTAACACTGGTAATGGATTAATTTTGATTTTCTTAGAAACAGAGCAATTTCCAAAGGCATAAGTCACAGTATATTCTCCTGGCCTTGGTACACTGAGGATTGGCAATGTCTGATTTGGCATTAGTTTTCCATCCTGCGACCAGATATACTGACCGGTAACAAGAGGTATATCTCTTAACTTAGCAGCAACATACAGCGGCTGATCAAAACATGTATCACCTGGCATTCCTATTGTAGGAGGGTTAAATACTCGTACGGTAACGGTATCAAACTGGTCACATGGTCTGCTGTCAAACACTCTCAATACCAATGTTGTGTCTCTGTCTAGGTTAGGAAGCATTATATTAGGACCTGAACCCATTAGTACGCCATTCAGGTTGTACCATTCATAAGATACATCACCGGTTAAATTAGCTGTAATGGTCGGAGTACTTGAGATACAAACATCAAGATCTTTTCCAGCATCTGCTATTGGCTTTGGTTCAATGATAAGTGTAGTCATAGCAACCGTTTCATTACATACACCATTTCCTGTAGTTGTCAGGTGAAGTTGTATTTTACCTTTCTGTTTATCCTGCATAGAAGGATAGTAAGTTGCCCCTGGTTCTTTTGGATCCGGAGAGAATGTTCCGGTTCCTTCCGATGTCCAGAGAACACCTGTAGCATTCTGGAATTTCCCGTTTAGTTTGGCCCCATTTGCAATATCACAAACAATAGCAGGCCCTGGGTCAGCAACTGGCTTTGGTATAAAGGTGATTTCAAGGGTGTCTTCATCGGCCTTACACAATGGAACATCTGTATTTCTGATAGAAAGTTTCACTGATCCTGAAATGCGGTCTTCCAAAGACGGAATGTACTTGGTGCTCAGACTGTTTCTTCCAGGTAAGAAAATTCCGGATCCTGAACTTACCCACTCTGTATTTACTGCATTGATTACTTTACCTGTCAGTAAAATTTCAGGAGCATCAAAGCAGAAGTTTTGAGATGGTCCTGCAATCACTTCAGGTTTAGGTACAAACTGCACGGTTAATTGATCTTGAACAGGCTTACAACCTGGTTTGCCTTGTACCTCAAGTATAAGATTAATGGCCTCTGCATCAAAATCCGTCGGATCGGTCTTGTAAATTGTAGAAAGAACATTTCCGTTTCCAAAATTACCTATTCCGGAACTCGTCCAGCTAACAGAAGTATAATTGGTAGCAGAACCAGCAACTTTGATTTCTTCTGTTTTTTCACAGACTTTTAAGTCCGGACCTGCATACACTGTAGGTTTAGGGTTAATGGTTACTTGCTTAAGTTTAGTTACGCCCCCGCACTGTGATACTCCGTTAACATTTAGTCTTAGGGTTACTCCTCCTGCTTTGATATCACTTAAGCCTGGAAGATAGGTTGCTATTAAAGATGAAGCAGAAGGGCTGAATTTTCCTGATCCGTCTGAAGTCCAGATCACACCCGATGAATTTGTAACTGATCCGTTAAGATTCACAATTGCTGCGTCTTCGCAGACAGTCGTATCATTACCGGCATTTCCGTCTGGCAATGGGATGAATGAGATGTTAAGAGGATCAGTAGATGGTGCGCACTTTCCATTGTCTTTAGTAGCCAGAGACAAAATGATTCCGGTTTTCGTCCTGTCTGTAGCTCCGGGTATATAAGATGCATTCAGGGAATATTGATCAGGAGAAAATGTTCCATCTCCATTTGTTGTCCATTCTCCTGAAAGTGCTCTTGTCAATGTTCCGTTAAGTTTAATACCCGGAATGTCAGAGCAGACATTCTGATCAAGCCCTGCATTCGCTTCAGGCAGGTATTGAATGATTATGGATTTATAATCTGTTACCTCCGGACATACAGAGTTACCGGTGGTTTTAAGAGCGAGTATAAAATTACCTGCTAGTTTTTCTCCGTCCGAAGGTGAATAGGTATTTATAAGAGTAGTTGTCGGAGCACTAAATGAACCTGTTCCCATTGCTGACCAAATTCCGGAACCTGGTACTGATTTTACAATACCGTTCAGTGCTATTCCAGCAGTGGCATTAACACAAATGGTATCATCTGGTCCTGCATCAGCTTCCGGCATTTTAACAAAATCAATCTTTTTCTCCTTGGTAACCTGTCCACAAGTCCTGTTATCTGTTGTTTTCAATGTTAAAGTAACAGTGGAAGATTTGTCATTTTCTGAAGGAATATAAGATGCATTCAGGTTATGTGCTCCTGGTGCAAATGTTCCTGTACCGGAAGTTGACCACACGGCTCCTCCTGCAACGGTAATTGTTGCTTTAAGCGGAATAGCCTGAGCATTAGAACAAACTATAGTATCAAGTCCTGGGTTAGCTGTAGGTGCCGGAGTTAAAGATAGCAATACGTCTTTGGTTAGCGGAGGGCAATTGCCCAATCCGTTTACTTTCATGGTAACCTTAACTGTACTGTGATTATTTCTTTCCGACACTGATGGTGTGTAATCAGGAGTAAGGGTAGTGGCATTATTTAATCCTCCTGTTCCTGTTGTTGACCACTGAATTGAAGAATAATTTTTAGCAGTTCCTGATAATTGAAATACCGGTGCATCTGCGCAAAGTGATTGATTAAATCCTGGATCTGCTATTACTTCAGGATCAAATGTCAGATTCAGTGTATCACCGATTGGGTTACATATGCCGTTGCCGTCTGAGCTTAAAATCAAGGTAACAACTCCTGCAAGTTTGTCATCCGCATCGATATTGTATGTCGTAGAGGCCGCACTTGCATTTTGGAAGGTTCCTTTACCTGTACTTGTCCATATTACATTACCATTAGTTACATTTCCGGATAAAGCTATCGAGGTCATCGATTTGCAAATGCTTGTTATGGAACCTGCGTTAACAATAGGACCTGGTTTAATAGTAAATGTAACCTGATCAGAAGTAGCAGGACACATACCTGATGCAGGACTGGATATTGTCAGGGTAACTGTTTTGGCTGCAATTTCAGAGGCAGTAGGCATATAAGTGCCATTGGTCACTTTTGCATCCGGAAGGAAAATTCCTCCTCCTGGTGAGGTCCAGGTAGCATTGTTACCTGAACCTTCCAGCTGTATAGGTAAGTCTGTTTCGCAAACAGTGCGGTCTGGGCCTGCATCTACTTTTGGATTCGTATCAAATCTAAGAGCTAAAGTATCTGAATAGAAGTTACAAGAGCCATTTCCTGCTGTACTTAAGATAAGAAAGGTCGTTGTAAGTTTATCTGCTGCAGATGGAAGGTATTGCGTCACAGGATTATCCGGGCTCGGAGAGAAGGTTCCGCTACCGGTTGTGACCCAATATCCGCCCGATGCTACTTTGACTTTTCCATTAAGTTGTATTGAAGTGACGTCAGAACATGCAACAATGTCCGGCCCTGCATCTACTGAAGGAATCGGGCTGATCGTAAGAATCATCTGATCTGAAACAGCAGCGCAATTTCCATTTCCGGTACTTGTAGCAGTGATAATTACTTTTTTGTTAATGCTGTCATTATAACCTATCAGATACATTGGGTTATTGGTAATATTATCAGGTGAAAAATTACCATCACCAGAGGTGTTCCATTTTACCCCGGTAGCATTAGTTACTGTAGCTGATAACTGAACAGCCCCTATGTCTGCACAGACATTTATGTCCGGTCCTGCGTTTACTACCGGTGTCTTTTCAAATTTAACCTCCATAACATCGGACAGAGGGTTACAAACTCCTGTGCCTGTTGCTGTCAGCGTTAATTGGATTTTTCCAGATGTTTTTTCAGCAGCAGAAGGAATATAAGTAGCATTTAATGTTGATGCATTTGGAGAGAACGTACCAGTTCCAGAGCTTTTCCATATGCCACCTGTGGCATTGAGAACCGTGCCAGTAAGGGAGATTCCTGCTACATCTTCACAAACAACCTGATCGTCACCTGCATTGACAACTGAAAGCGGTTTAACTATAAGTTTAAGAGTATCTTTTACTGGCTGACAAAGGCCATTGCCTGTTGTTGTCAGGATAAGGCTGATTATGGATCCTGGTATTTTGTCAGCATTTCCGATCAGGTAAGATGTGTTAAGCTGATTGGCTGTAGGACTAAATCCGCCATCTCCCGAAGTACTCCAGGTTCCACCTGTTGCAATTGTAACAACCCCGTTTAGATTGACAGAGGTTGCGTCTTCACATATTTCCAAATCAGGTCCGGCTTTAACAGTCGGAGCAGGAGTAAAGGAAACATCTGAAAAATCACTAACAGCATTACATGTCCCGTTCCCGGTTGAAAGAATTTTAAATGTTACCTTACCAGCCTCTTTATCTGTTTTGGACGGAATATAAATTGGATTTAAGGTATTGGCATTAGGACTGAATGTTCCTGTACCGGTTGTACTCCATTGCTGTCCAGCTGCTACTGTTACTGTTCCTGCAAGTTGAATTCCTGTTACATCAGAGCAGACTTTTTGATCAGGTCCGGCATTTACAGTAACCAGCGGGGTAATGTTAATCAACATATCATCTGTAAGCGTTGCACAAGGTGCATTACCTACACCTTTTAATGTGATTTTTATTTGCTTAGCAGCAATGTCTTCAGCTGATGGCTTATATTTTGCGTTTAAATCTGAGCTATTTGGCAGGAAGGTACCGGTACCTTGTGAAATCCAGAGGGCAGAAGAATAATTAGTGATTGTTCCGGACAAACTAACCTCTGAAACGTCTGCACAAACTGTCTGATCTGGACCGGCATTTACTTTTGGTAGTGGTAGAATGGTTACTTTTATTGAACTTACAGCTTCCGGGCAAGCTCCGTTTCCTACACTTTTTAAAGTTAATGTAACATTACCTTTAGTAATATCTCCTCCACCTAAGTTATAAGTAGTATTGATATTATTGCGATTTCCAAATGTTCCATCTCCTGAGGTCGACCAGGTTCCTCCTATGGCAGATTCAATAGTTCCGTTTAGAGTAATAGAGGAACTACTTTCACAAATTGTAAAGTCACTTCCGGCATTTGCTTTGGGCATAGGGGTAAATTTAACAGTCATTGCATCTTTCCCTGGAGCGCAGGCTCCGTTTCCTGTAGATGTTAGCGTGAATGTCAATATGCCTTTTTTAAGATCCGCTGCACTTGGTTTATAGATAGCATTGATCCCATTTGAACTAAAAGTACCAGTTCCGGTGCTTGTCCAGGACCCACCCGTGGCTACATTTATTTTGCCTGAAAGTGTTACTGAAGTTACATTTTCGCAAAGTTCCTGATCAGGACCAGCATCTACTGTTGGAATAGGAGCAATGGTCAATGTCATCTTATCCTCAGCAGGATTACACACTCCATTACCTGTTGTGGTAATTGTCAGAGTGATTTTCTTTATAACAGTGTCCTGTGAGGATACATAATAATTACCGTCTTTTTGTGAAGCATCAGGAGCAAAAGTGCCAGAGCCAGAGCTTTTCCAGATAATTCCTCCTGCATTTGAAAAAGTACCGGCTAATTTGATGAAACTTGTATTCGCACATATTGTCTGATCCGGTCCTGCATCTACCAGAGGTGCATCCTGAAGAATAAAGGTTACTTTATCTGAAAGTGGAGGGCAAATGCCATCACTCACAGAAGTCAGGGTTAATACTATTTTTTTACTATTAACTTCTGCAACAGAAGGAATATAGGTTGCATTTAAACTGGTCGCATTAGGTGTATATGATCCTGAACCTCCGGACCAGGTAGCTCCGGAAGCATTTATGACAACTCCATGTAGTGGAATTCCGCTTACATTAGCGCACAATGTTTGTTCAGGACCTGCGTCTACGAATACTGCATCTTTAAAGGTAACAGTCAAACGATCAGAAACCAGTGAACATGTATCATTTCCTAAACTGGTAAGAGTCAGGATAACACTTCCCGCTGATGTATCTGCAGAGGAAGGAACATAGATTGCTGTTAAGCTACTTCTGTCAGGAAGGAATGAACCAGTTCCATTCGTAGACCAAAGGGCACCTTTAGCGTTTCCTACTTTTCCGTTTAATGCTACGTTAGGAGTATTTCCGCAAACTATCTGATCTGGTCCAGCTTCAATTTCCGGTCCTTTAGGAATTCTGAAAGTTACTTCATCAGAAACAGGTGGACAAGATCCTACTGCATCTGTGGTAATTTTAAGTTTTACAATCCCGCTTGATAATTCAGAAGCGGAAGGGGTGTATGTAGCATTGAGTGTTTTAGCATCTGGGGTAAATGTACCTGAACCACCTGTCCAGGTTGATCTTGAACCTATAGCATTAAGCCTTATAGGAAGGTCATTTGTACAAATAAACTGATCCGGGCCTGCATCTATAACTGGTACTGTTGTGAATGTAACAACCATGTTGTCAGATACAGGAGGGCATACTCCTGTGCCTGTTGTGGTTAGTGTAAATGTAACGCTACCTCTGGATTTATCATTTGCTGTGATATTATATGTAGCGTTTATGATTGAATTGTTTGGTAGAAAAGAACCATTACCATTAGCTGACCAGGTTGTTCCCGTAGCATTTTTAAATGTTCCGTAATTGAATACGATAGCTGTTTCGGTACCGCAAACAAACTGATCCGGTCCGGCATTGACTTCCGGAGCTGGTAGTAGTTTAAAGGTAACATTATCAGAAACCGGGTTACAGTTGCCATTGTCTGTTGTTACAATGGTTAAAGTAACAGAGCCTGCGATTACTTCAGCTACTGAAGGTGAATAAACCGCATTGATTGCTGTTGCATCAGGTGTGAACTTGCCATTGCCGCCTGACCAGACAATTCCTCCGGCAACTGTCTTGCTTCCGCTAAGCTGAATTCCGGGAGTATTCGAGCAAATATCCTGTCCAGGACCAGCATCTACCGTAGGAGCTGGAGAGAATGTTATATCAAGGTATGCAAATGAAGAATTACATAAACCGTTGTCAGTTGAACTTAGTGTCAGTTTCAGAGAACCAGAATTGATTTCCTCTGCCGTTGGTGTATAAATTGCTTTTATTGTATTGGCATTTGGAGAAAATACTCCTTTACCTCCTGACCAGACTCCTCCTTGGGCAGGTAGGGTAACTTTTCCATCCAGATCAATGGTTGGATTGTTTTTACATACCGAAATTGAATTGCTTGTCGTTACAACCGGAGCTTTTATAATTGTGATCTCCAGACTATCAGTCTCGCTTTTACAATTTCCATTGTTTGAAGATGTAAGGTAAAGTTTGACAAAACCAGCAGTTATCTCAGCTGCGGTAGGAGTATAGGTTGTTATAAGAGAAGTGTTATTCGGAGAAAATGTTCCACTTCCACCTGTCCACACACCAGCACCGAAACTCACATTTCCGTTTAAGGTTACTTGAGCATTGTTTTCACAAACACTCTGTGCCGGACCAGCCTCAACAATAGGACCAGGAGTGAAGGTGATTTCTACATCATCACTTACAGGAAGACATGAAGGCTTCTGAGCTGTCAGGGTTAACTTCAGTTTTCCGGATGCAATTTCTGCCGGAGTGGGAGTATATACAGCATTAAGACTGTCTTTACTTGGAGTGAATATTCCATTTCCTCCAGACCAGGTGACAGATGTACCAAGGGTAGCTGTTCCTTTTAATGTAATATTCGCATTATTAGCGCAAACTGTTTGAGGAGGTCCAGCATCCACAGTTGGAGCTGGGTCTATCAGCACCAGAATTTTCTCTGTAGAAGAACTACAGTTGAAATCATTTCCTACACTGGTTATATTAATAATTGCAAGGTTATCTGCAAGATCTTTAGCAGAAGGTATATAGGTTACATTCAGGTGACTTGCAGAAGGAGTGAAGGTACCATAATTTGCAGAGCTCCAAAGAATTCCGGAAGCTCCTGAAATTGTTGCGCTTAAAGCTACATTCGGATTGTTTTCGCAGGCAACGAGGTTTTGGTTGACAACTATCTTAGGTGATGGCCTGAACTTAACTGTTAATGAATCTTTCACAGGACTGCACAATCCATTGCCAGTTGAAGAAAGGTATAGTTTTATAGAAGTTTTTGCAGTATCAGCAGAAGATGGTTCGTAAGTCGCATTTAATGAAGTTGCAGAAGGTTTGAATGTTCCTGTACCTTCAGAAGACCAGGAAATACCAGTAGCTCCTTCCACAAAGCCATTGAGCTGAATGATGTCTTTTTTACATAATTCTTTGTCAGGACCGGCTTCCACTCTCGGTGGTCTGGTCAGGTGGATAATCATTTGGTCGGATGTAATTCCGCAAGGATTATGTTCCGGGGTCAGGTTTAATACAATATTCGCCGCACCCAGTTCTCCTTTACCTGGAATATAAGTAGCATTTAAAGTATTGGCATCCGGAAGAAAAGTTCCCGTTCCTCCCGTCCATTTTCCTGCTGTGCCACCTTTGATGTTTCCATTTAAATGAATTACAGCATTGTTTGAGCACACTGTAGTATCTTTACCCGCATCAGCTATAGATGGAGGTGCAACTATAATTTTGGTTTTGCTGCTTACTGGAGCACATAATCCAGTGCTTGTTGCTGTTAAAGTAAGTTCAATGGAACCGCTTTCCATCTCTTCCTTTGTTGGGGAGTATACAGGATTTACTCTATTTCTGTTAGGAATAAAATTACCATTTCCTCCTGTCCAGGTTACTTTAGAAGCATTCGTCACCACTCCGGAAAGCTGAACAGTTGTGGTATTCAAACAGATGTTGGATGTAGGTCCAGCATTCGCTGTAGGAAGAGGAGTAAAGAATATTCTCATTGTATCTGTTACAGATGGGCAACCTGAAGTAGGGTTTGAAGTTAGAAATAACTTCACCATTCCAGCAGTTTTTTCAGCTGCAGTAGGAGTGTAGCCAGCGTTCAGATCATTTACATCGGAGAATGTACCATTTCCTCCGGACCATTTACCTCCTGGTGCCCCTGTAATTTTACCACTTAGAATAAATGTTGTTATATCTGCGCAGACTGTGGTATCATTGGGAGCAAGTGGAGCGTTTCTGCTTTCAGCATCTACTGTAACATTTTGAACGGTGTAATTAAGTTTTTTCTCAATTACATTGGCATACCACCATGTATTGATAGATTCAGGACAAGTAGGTACGCAGTCGTTGAATCCTCTGTTTCTCCATTTATGGCAGCCACCTGTACATCCTGTCAGGTTTGTTGTTCCGTCAAGGTTTGATCCTGCTATAATTTTGGAATCATCCCAGTACAATTTAGGAACTACATTTCCTCCTTTTTTAGGAGCATATAATTCAACTATGTAACCATTTAAATGGTTTTCTACATCGTACAATGGCAAATGTGTTAATCCATTAAAGTAGTTAACATTTATATCAAAGGTTTTATTTGCAGGTACGACATTGCCTAGACCATCTTTTGTATTCCATGGAATACAGTTATATCCAGCTTTTACTGTTGTATTGAATAGTATGTCTGACGTACCTTTTTGATATCCCGCCTGGCCATTGAATTCAAAGAGAATTTCAACAGTTCCTGTTTTATCTGTATGGATTTCAATACATCTGTTGTTCGGGTCGCAGCCGGTAATTTTAGGATCCTGTGTAAGGCTTCCGAATTTTCCTACAGGAAAGCAGTTAGTATCTGGTTCTGTAAGGAATAATTTATATTCAGGATAGGTATAGTTTCCGATTTTGGATTGTCTGTCAAATTCAGCATTACCAGTTTTGGTAGTACCGGTAGAGTTAGCTGAGATAGAAAATCCGAAAGGCTGAATACCATTGAAATTCAATGAGGTAATGATGCTGTCTTTTGCATAGACATACATGGTTGTTAAAAATCTATTAGCATCGGCATTCGTTGTAAAATCCCATGCTTTGGACCAAAGTCTTCCGGTTTGAATTTTATTTGTAGTGGGGTTGGCTACTGTAATATCAAAATAAGTGAAGATCCTTTTTTCCGGTGTAGGAGTGGTAGATGATTTGGGGTTAAATTCAATGTGATATTTTCCTGGTCCTGGAGGAGTAAATTCCAAAGCATTGTAACCGCCTCCGCCTACAATTTGACTAGGGCCATTATAAGCTTTGTCATAAGAATCAATATATCCGGCTCCGGATTTGGGGAGTCTGTAAGTGTTGGTTGTCCCTGCGACGGGGGTAAGTCCTGGAATGGGTACGGCGTTGTTGGATTCATCCATAAGACGAAAATAAACATCATCATTGGTTTGCTTAAACCCCATGTATATCTTTTCGCCCGGATTACATACCTGAATGTTTAATCTGTAGTCTTCGGGAGCATTAAAAGTTGCAAATGGTCTGGATAAGGTATTCAGGTCAAAGATCTGAACATATCCATTGGATGATGATGTAGGCATCAATTGTCTGGTTCCTTCAGAGTATGTTTTAAAACATATTGAAAGGAATATCGACAAAATAAAAATTTTAGTCTTGGTATAAGTTAACCCCATAACTTAAATATTTAAACTAGCGTTAGAAATCAAAATGATTTTTAGAAATTGATTTATTTTTATATTAATTTTAAATATCTCTAAAATGAACGTATTCAAAATTAATTAGTTATCATTGTAATATTTCAATGTGGACCTGTTTATCAAAGAGATAAAATTAACTCTAAATATTAGAATTTCAATATCTGGTTCGTTGATTTGTGCTGAATGTTTAAAAAATTGCTAAATTCGTCGAATATTCTTTAAAACTTGTATTAAAGTGATAATCAGGTTAAAAATTGTATTTTTTATCTTATTTGCGATTTCATGGAATGGAGCTGCAGGTCAGGATATTCAGTTCTCCCAATTTTATGGTGCTCCAATGTATGTTAATCCTGCCTTTGCCGGAAGTACGCATAAAACAAGGCTTGTTTTTCATCAAAGAATTCAATGGCCAAAACTGGATGGGAAATATATAACCTCATTATTTTCTGCAGATACATATTTCTCCAAATACAGGAGTGGTCTGGGGTTACAAGTTTATAAGGACTGGCAAGGAAGTAATACAATCAATTCCACTGATGTGTCTCTTTCTTATTCATATGAAATTTTCTTAACTTCTAAAATTGTAGTAAGGCCGGGATTACAGTTAGGATATATTTCCAGAACCCTTGACTATTCTGATCTGGCGTTTAGTTATCAATATGATCATAATGGAAATATTGCACCTGGTTTTGATAACGGGAAGGTTAAAAAACAATTCATGGATCTTTCTACCGGAGCAGTTATATACTCTGAAAATCTTTGGGTAGGTTTTGCTGCAAATCACATTAATACCCCCAACCAATCATTTATTAATGGAAAGGCTCCTCTTCCTGCAAAGTACTCTTTTACTGCAGGCTATCAGATAAACTTCAGTAGAGGGCCCGATAAATCAACCTTACAGGAAGAAAAGCAGATAAGCCTGATTCCTACCGCTCATTATAAGTTTCAGGGGAAATCGGATCAGACAGACCTTGGTGTTTATGGTGTTTATGATCAATTGATTGCTGGTTTCTGGTACAGAGGTATTCCGGGTTTAAAGCGATATAAAAAGGGAGTTCAGAATAATGAGTCAATTGTCGGATTGGTTGGGTGGAAGTATAACAACCTTGCTGTTACCTACAGTTACGATTTTATCGTTTCAAGGCTTGCTCCTGCAAGAAGTGGTGGAGCTCATGAGATTAATCTGACTTATATCTTTAATAAAAGGAAAAAAATCAAACCTATGAGGAGAATGCCTTGTCCTCATTTCTATAAAAGTTTCTAATAAATATAAAATTTAAACTGACCGGAGGGTTTGTGTTTCCTCTTTACTTTGCTGGTATTGGCATTTAACTCTGCCAGTTGTTCGTTTTGTTTCTGACGACTTTTTTCAGCTATTCTTTGATTGGCCTTTCTGTTCTTTTTATTTTTTTCAATTACCTCCTGAGCTGTTCTCTGATGATAGCCTTTGAGTTGTTCTTTTTCAGCATCATTCATATTATACATCTTTCCTGTCAGGCAGGAGCTTAGAGTAATACAAATTAATACTGGTAAGAATTTCTTAGGGAATATTTGATTTAGAACTGTCACTATAGGGAATAGTTTCGGTTAATTAATTTATTGCCAATTATTTGTTACCAAAATTTCAACGTTCAAACATACGATGTCTTGTATGGAATTTTATTTTCGGGAGAATGTGTTCTCCAAAAATAATCTATTTTTTGAAATTGCCATCTATTTTTATCTCAACGAATAAAAAACGTCACTTTTTCATTTGTCAGCCGTACAAACGTCATATTTTGAATTACTGTAAAGATTAAAAAGTAACCAGAATGTCCGGTAAAATCCGGAGATGTACTGTTAGACAATAAATTTTAATTAATATCCTATATGTCTTTTTTCTTGAGAGGGGTCCTGATTTTGATTGCAATGACTTCCGCACTGAGTGCATATTCACAGAATAATTTAAAATCCGCCAGAAAATATACTGACAAAGCCTTAGAGTATTTCAAAGCAGAGGATTATGAAACCGCCCTGACGTATTTTCTAAAATCAGATAGCCTGGATGGAAATGATCAGGATGTTTCCTATTTAATCAGCCTTTCTTTTTTCAGATCCGATCAAAAGCTAAAAGCATTGCCTTTTTTATTAAAAGCTAAAGCAGGAGGCATCAAAGAACCTGAGTTAGACCTTTACCTTGGTGAAGCTTATCATTTGTCACATAAGTTTGAAAAGGCAATTGAACACCTTAATTTATACAGATCAACGCTTCGTTCTTCTGAGAAGGAAAAAATAAAAGAAGTAGATGACCTGATACAAAATTGCAAAAATGGTATTGAACTGGTTAAAGCTCCTGTAGAGGTTAAGATTAAAAATCTTGGTAATACCATTAATAGCTCATTTCCAGACTATGTGCCCGCTTTGTCTGCAGATGAGTCTTTGTTAATTTTTACCTCAAGAAGGGAAAATAGTACAGGAGGACTTAAAGTTAATAACATGTATTTTGAGGACATATACATTTCCACTAAAAAAGGTGATAAATGGACAACTCCTGAAAAGCTGGGCAATGAAATTAATACTCCATCTCATGATGCATGTGTTGGAATTTCACCAGATGGACAGCAGATTTTTATTTATAAAGATGGAGGAGAGTATTTCGGGGATTTATTTGTAAGTACCTTATCCGGTAAGACCTGGTCTAAACCTAAAAGCCTTGGGCCTAATATCAATACACGTTCCTGGGAACCTTGTGCTACTATTACCGCAGATCAAAAAGTTCTGTTCTTTGTAAGTAATAAAAAAGGAGGAATCGGCGGAACGGATTTATATATGAGCAAGCGTCAGCCAAATGGGGAGTTTGGGCCTGCAACAATTTTAAGTACAGAAATTAATACATCAAAAGATGAATTCTCTCCCTTTATTCATCCTGATGGAAAAACTCTTTATTTTAGTTCCAAAGGCCATAACAGCATGGGAGGTTATGATATTTTCTCTTGTACTATAAATACTGAAACCGGGCAAGTACTCTCTAAGCCTGTAAATCTCGGATATCCTATAAATACTGCTGATGACGAGGTATACTTTGCCTGGTCAGCTGATAATAGGAGAGCATACTTTGCTTCAGAAAGGACAGGAGGAGTAGGTGAAAAAGATTTATATGTGCTTGAAAGACCAAAGGCAGAGGCTTCTCTTGTAATGTTAAAAGGTACAATTATTGGTTGTGATAGTAAAAAGCCTGTTGCTGCAAGTATTATAGTTACAGATATTGCTACCGGAAAGGAGATTGGAAAATATTCATCTAACAGCAGCACAGGTAAATACATAGTTATTCTGCCTGCAGGTAAAAACTATGGTATTACGGTAGAAGCACCTGGCTATGTCTTTTATTCAAAGAACATAGATATTCCATTCCTTGACCATTATAAAGAAATTGATGATGAAATATGTATGGAAGGATTGAAGAAAGGTACTGTATTTGTGCTTCGAAATGTCTTTTTTGATGTCGATAAAGCTACTCTGAGAAAAGAATCAGAAGCAGAGTTGGAGCGGGTTCACGAGATTCTGACATCTAATCCTTCTATTAAGATGCTTATATCTGGTCATACCGACAGTGATGGTAATGATGATTATAATCTTAAGTTATCAGAAAACAGAGCTCATGCTGTGAAAGATTATTTGATTAGCAAAGGTGTATCAGCAGAAAGGCTTTTCTATAAAGGTTATGGCGAATCAAAGCCAATCGCACCTAACGATTCTCCTGATAATAAACAGATGAACAGAAGAACAGAAATTGAGATTGTTGAATAAATTTTAACAAATCTGTTAAATAAGGATAAAAAGGAAAGGTAATCTGTAAGTTAATCCTTCAGTTAAATTTTCTGGCGACCAGGATATCAAAACCTGTAGGGTAATTATTGGGGGCTTTTTAAATTACAATTTAATCAGCTCCCCATTTAGCTATTGATTTGTATTAAAAGAGAGAATGAGTTTCAGCTTACAAAAAGAAAAAGCACAGAATGTTTTTCTGTGCTTCGAATTTTTTATAAATTCTTATAATTAGTTATAAGAGAAATAATTCAGGTTCTTAAAATTCTTTATTATTTCAGGATATTTTTCTCCATAATTGAATTCAACCCATTTCTCAAGTTGCAGAGTTTCCTGTGGACTTAATAGATTGATGGACTTATTAAGTTCCTTTTCAAATAAACTTTTGTCAAAACTGACTTTTTCTAATATATGAATACTGTATTCTAACATAGCTATTAATTTTTTATAACTGATTTAAAGCTGAAAACGGAAATGGGAAATTTAGGTTTGGTATAACTTATTAATTTTTAATTAATACCACAAAAAAAGATAGTCTTACAGGACTACCTTTAGTTTATCAATCCATGAACGAGGCTATACCTTCTCTTCACTTTCCTTATCTCACCGCTTCAACCCCGTTGTTATATTATTAACATATTAAAATTTCATATTGTTTGAAAACCCTCGAAAGAAAAAAAAGGGTTGTATTATCTTTTACTTTAATATTTTATGTGCTCTTGATTTAAAAGCCGGACTTGAAAAAGGCAACTGGTCTTGTAAGATGATTTTTAATTCTTTCATCAAGTCTTCTTCTTTTGCGGATAAATTATGAGCTACTGTCATTGCAAAAGCTTTTATAGCCACGGGATTTTTTGGAGTAATTAAATAGTCGAAACAAATATCCAGTAATTCACCCTGAACAGAAACTGGTATTTCCATAAATTGAAAAATGCGCAAGGTATTCCGTTTAACGGCATCATGCGCATTTTTCTTTAAGTTTTTGACCATCCTTTTTATATATGGTTTTATCAGATAAGGATGTTCTTCTGCAATTGTGCTTACTGCCCATGAAGCTCTTTGAACTAATCTTGTCTCCCCGGTAAAGAAAATATTCATCAGCTCATCGAAACATTCCTGGTCATTGCTTATGTATTTGCAAATTTTATTGATCTGGGCTTTGGAGTGTTCTTTTAATAATTCTTTTCTGATATCCATAATAGAAAAAACAAAGTTTAAGACTTTGTTTCTGCAATTTATGCGAATGAAATCAGAGTATTATTAATTCTCCCAGACTATTTTATTACATAATTTAACAGATAATCAATTTCCTTTTTTCTATCAATAAAATCCCTTACATCAAAGCAGGATCCGCTTTCAAAAAGTTTTATGTTGTTATTTTTCATGTAGTCAAGTGCATGTTCAATGATAGATTCACGCACATTGATTTCTTTAAGGTTCGTGATGATCCTTGATATGTAATTACAAGTGAATTCCCATAGGTCATCATTCACCACATTGTATTCAAGGAAATATTCTTTATCATCTATAAAAGTATAGAATTTCCTCTCTATGTTATCATGCAGGATATTCATAAGCTTCGGGGTTTTATTTTATAACAGTGATCGATTTAAAATCGTGCGATAGTAAAGGAAATGTTTAATCTTTTAAGGAGAACTTACTTCAAGTTGGTGATTATAAGTATAAAAAGAAAAGGTCCCGAAATGGGACCCTTTAAAATGATGTCAATGTTTTAAAACCTTTTTAGGTCTTCCGCTGAGCCAGATAACCATTACTGCAACAATGATAAGACCTCCTGCAAACATAGTCTGAGTGGTAAGTTTTTCATTCCCAACAAAAACACCTAAAATGACTGCTATAACAGGATTGACATAGGCATATGTGGATACTTGTGACGGATGTGCCTCTTTAAGTAAATAGGCATAGGCAGTAAAGCCTATTAATGATCCGAATATGATAAGATAAACAAACGCCCATAATGATTTAGAGCTTACGGAATCAAGATCGATATTTGTAAACTCTCCGCTGAAATATGAAATGATCAGCAATATTATACCTCCGGAAAGCATCTGCAACCCTGTTGCTACTAAAGGTGAAGACGGAAATTTTGCTTTAGTACCGTAAATAGAACCGAATGCCCATGCAAGTGTAGAAATTAATATAGCGAAAATACTTAATGAATCAGCTTTAATAAGATCTTTACCAGCTCCAGTGCCAGTCATAAATACCATACCGCCTAATCCTGTCAGGATGCCGACCCATGTAAGCAGGTTAGGTTTATTTTCTGTTTTAAACATCCATAATAAAAGAACGATCCAGACAGGTTCTATGGTAATCAATAGTGCTGCTACAGAAGATGGTATCCTTTGTTCGGCCCATACCAGGCCTCCATTCCCTAATACCAATAATAGAAATCCTGCAATGGTGGATGTTTTTATTTCTTTAATATCAGGAACAGGAGCTCCCTTTAATCTTCCAGTCAGATATAATATTAATCCTGCCGCAAGGAAGCGGGTACCTGCCATGAAAAAAGGAGGAAAACTTTCAATTGCATAGCGTATGCCCAGGTATGTAGATCCCCATATTATATATACGGCGGCAAAAGCTCCTATCAGAAGCCAATCAGTTGCTTTTTTCTCTTCTTTTAACATATTGTTATTTTTTAGAAGGCTTAATAACTACCAAATTTTCAGTTCAATTAGTTCCAGTTTGGTTTTGTGTATATACAAAAAAAAATCCCGGACAAAGCCCGGGATTTTCTATATCTGTATGGAATAAAACCTGTTTCTTTTAGTCAATACATATCCCGGACCGGTCTCTGCAAGGGACCGCAATAATTGCCGTGATATGGGATTTAAGAGTTAGCACTAGTTTTTATTTTATATAACAAACATATGAAGATTTCACTGATAAGGCAAAGAAGACAATTATTATTTTTCTAATTGACTTATTTGACATAGGTCAATATAATTTTTTAAAAGATTTTTTAATTAGCAGAAGAAAATTATTGTTCAGATAATTAAGTGATTAATGATGTGTACAAAAAAGTTTGATCAGGAATTTTCAGGAAAATGAAAAAAATAAAATTTCCTTAAAATATTTCCTGAACTTATCCGTCACCACCCTTAAATGGAATCTTTACCAATATATATGACCCAGATTCAAAAGGATAAAATAGAACAGACTGTCCGCGAGGAGAGGAGTAAGCTGTTTAATTTTATCAGAAAGAGGGTGAAAGCGAAAGAGGATGCTGAGGACATTCTGCAGGATGTCTTTTTTCAACTTACTCAAGCTTCAGGAAGTATAGATACCATTGATCAGATTACCTCCTGGTTATTCAGGGTGGCGCGAAACAAAATTACTGATCTTTACAGAAAGAAAAAACCGGAAACCTTTACAGACTACAATGACACTGTGAAAGATAATGAAGGTTTATTTCTTGAAGATATCTTACCAGATCTGGGAAATTCTCCCGACGACGAATATTTCAAAAACCTGTTGTGGGAAGCCGTGCAAGAGGCTTTAGACGAGCTGCCTGCAGAGCAGAAAGAAGTCTTTATGATGCACGAGTTTGAAGACCAGAGTTTTAAGGATATGTCAGAGCTCACAGGAGAGCCGGTAAATACATTGATCAGTAGAAAAAGATATGCAGTGCTTCATTTAAGAAAGCGTTTGCAGGAATTTTATAAAGAAATTAAAAAATAAGGAGTTATGGGTTTTTGTTTTAAAAAAGCGATCAAGTTTGTCATTTTAGGATTCCTGGCAGTAGCGCTGTTCGGATTCATTACAATGCAACTTTGGAACTGGCTGATACCGGATTTGTTCCACGGCCCTTCCATTAATATATATCAGGCTTTAGGTTTATTTGTTCTTTCTAAAATTCTCTTTTCAGGATTTGGAAGGAGAGGTTGCGGTGGACCTCGGCATAATCTCTTCTGGAGAAAAAGATTTGAGCGTAAAATGGCAAAACTAAGTCCGGAAGAAAGGGAGAAATACATGCAAAAGTTTTCCCACTGCTGGGGCGGAAATCCTTTTGAAAATCATTGTCAGGGAGAAAATGAAAAAGGCAGCAATGTATGAGAATAAGCAATTTTTTGATCGAATACAATCTGACAAGAACAGTTGATGGACACGATGAGTTTTCAGATGAGAGGACAAAAGAAAAACGAATGGTTGTTTCTGTAACCAATAATCTCAGTGAAATATTTACAGATTTGTTGGACACCCATAGAAATGATAGTATAACAGGTATAGAAATAGTGTCAGTTGTCAATCTTATTGACAGTCCAGGGATAAAAGGAATGAGTAATTATATTAACATTCCGGGCAATTAATGATTATTAATCAATGACCATTGGGATGTGCTGATTGATTATTTTATGTTTGAAAAAGGTATCGGCAGATGGGATAATGTCATTGATATTTTATCACAAACTTTAGTAAGGTTAATGCTCTGTTTTTAATAGTCTCGCTCTTGTGGCGAGGCTATTTGAAAGTCAGATGAGTTTAAATCCTTAAATAATTTTTAAAATCGAAAAAGTTTTTATGGGGTATTCTAAGACTTATGAGATAATCTGGGCAGATATTGATGCAAACAGGCATTTAAGACATTCAGCCTATAATGATTATGCGGCCCAGGTGAGGGTAAGTTTTTTTAAAGACTTTGGTTTTTCTGTTGAAAAGCTGGCCAAACTGATGATTGGCCCAATCCTTTTTAGTGAATACACTAAGTTTCTGAGAGAAGTTGGTATGAACGACTCTATCACAGTTGATATAAAAGTAGCCTCTATGCGTAAGGATGCCTCACGATGGAAGATCGTTCACCAGATATTGAGGTCAGATGGAGTATTGTCTGCTGTCATCACTGTAGAAGGAGCCTGGATGGATCTGAATACCAGGAAGCTTACAGTACCTCCACCTGAAATCTTTGATATGATAGAGCATATGCCAAGAACGGATGATTTTGAATTTGCTCCGGATAAAAGCTGATTGATTTATCGGTGATTTTGAAATATTAAAGTGCTTCAGAATCATTAGGAAAAAGAAACAAAACAATTTCTTTTAATACTTATGAAGGGATCTGTGAAAATAAAGGGTTAAATTTAGATTTGCCTCTACTAAGAGATGCCGCAATTCTAATTCATTCTCAAATTCTTAAATAAAAATCATGGAACCAATAAATTCATTGAACCACGTAGCAGAATTTCATAAGACCTTTAAACATCCCATTGAGCCTGAACCACTGATACCAAGTGAAAAAAGATGCAAGTTGAGAGTTGCTTTGCTTGCTGAAGAGCTGAAAGAACTGGAAGAGGCAATTGAAAATAAAGATATAGTTGCTGTAGCAGATGCCTTATGTGACTTGCAGTATGTATTGTCCGGAGCAGTGCTGGAATTTGGTCTGGGAAAGAAGTTCCCCGAGTTGTTTAATGAAGTACAGCGTTCTAATATGAGCAAGGTGTGTCACACTATTGAAGAGGCGGAAAAAACCATTGCTCATTATAAAAACCTGGATAATACTGAAGCTTATTATACTGAGAGTGCAGGCAAGTACCTTATATATCGTAAGTCAGATAATAAAACATTAAAATCAGTATTTTATTCTCCTGCAAATCTGGAAAAAATTGTCAAGGGCAAGTAATTGCTTTTTGCATTTACCCATATTAGTTGGCTGGTGATTCTTTAATATAATTCATAGTTGATTGCTTAAATGATTTCAGCTATGAATATCCTCCCATATTTTGAATAATTAAAGCTTATTGAGATTTTGAACAAGAAAAAACTTCTTAATAAAGCTTTAAAATTAATTTGGTTCATAAAGTTCTGAACTAAGTGAATTTTGAAAGTTGATTTTATGAAAATCTATTTAAAAAATACAGGTATTGTTATCCTGCTTTTGCTTGTACTGTATTCCTGTAATGGTGTATTTGAGTACAGTCCATATGTTACTCAGGTTAAAGGGGGCCTTAAACATATTATCAAAAAGAATTCAGATTGGCTTTATAAAATTCTTTCTGATATGGAAGATGATATAAAATTTGCAGTGATCTCAGATACCCATTATGATTATAAAGAGCTTGAAAAATTTATAGATCATGTAAACACCAGAAAAGATATAGCTTTTGTCGTAGTGGGTGGAGATATTGCCGATAAAGGGTTACTGAAAGAATATGAGTTTTTTGAGGAAATAATGAAAGGGCTCAATAAGCCATATTTCACGGTTATTGGCAATCACGATTATCTGGCCGGAGGAGGTGAGGTATACAGGCAGATGTTTGGGGCTTATAACTACTCAATTGAAGCCGGTGACAAAAAGATCATTTTCTTTGACGATATATTTTGGGAAAGTAATAAAAGGCCGGAATTTTTATGGCTGGAAAATGAACTTAAGTCAGCTGGATCCAGAGAGCTCGTAGTGATTACTCATATTCCTCCGTTTGGTGATCAGTTTTCCAAAGAGGATGAATTGATCTATGTAAATCTAATGAAGAAGTATAAAGTACAGCTTTCGGTTCACGGTCATGTGCATACAGCTTATCAAGGTCATTACTATAATGATGAGACAAATTATGTGGTAGTACCAAGTATGTTGAAGAAGGCTTTCTATGAGATCATTCTCACTGATAATATAAGTGTCAAAGAATCAAAGTTGTAATGAGTGGATTTACGAAAAAAGCATTTTTTCTGATATTGGTATATGCTATCAGCAGATCAGCGTTTGCCGCTGATTCTACCTTGGTAAGAAAAAACAGATTCCTCCCAAGGGTATATACTTTGCAATATGCAGGCAATCTGGGTTTTCTTTCCGGTGGTCTGGGGTATAGCCTGTTTAAAGATAAAGTCGGGGTGGGTCTTTTTTATGGGTATGTGCCCAAGGTATTTTCATCCAAAGCAATCCATATCATAGCATTGAAAGGAACATTTAATCTGTTTAAATCAAGAGCCGGTCAGGATAGGCTATACATTGGAACAACATTTAATATGGAAACTGGTAACAACTCTTTCCTTAAGCTTCCTGATAAGTATCCTAAAGGATATTATCAAACCAATTCATTTCACTTTACAATCTTTACCGGCGTGAAATCCTATTTCGCTGTTCACGACAGGAAGCTTAAAGGAGTAGAACCTTATATCGAATGCGGCACAGTTGATACTTACCTGTATTATTGTTTAGCCGAAAATCTAAGCTTTTTAAAAATTCTGAGTTTATCAGCAGGGATTAATTTAAAATTTAAGTAGCTCCCTGTTCTTCTATTACAAATTTAACTCAGCTGCTTTTTTCCTCAGCATTGTAACAATACTGCTCATCTCTTCCGGACTGAGTTTTTTGCGGTTAGCGCTGTCAATATGCACTTCGCTTTTTTCCAGTTCCTGATACCAGTCACCCGGGTTTGGTAAGTCTCCGACTTTTCTGGGTACAACATGCATATGTACATGAGGCACAGATTGTCCTGCCGCTTCTTTTTCCTGTACAGCCCAGTCAAAGGCATCCGTGTTTAGGGCTTGGGTAAGTAAAAAAGCGACTTTTCGACCTAAGACCATAAATTCTGCTACTTCAGCATCAGTGAAATCAAATAGACTTTCAACATGTTTTTTAGGAATAATAAGCGAGTGTCCGGGAAGGACAGGCGCTATATTGTATATTGCAACGAAGTTTTCTGAACTAAGAAAACCTTCTTGAACTCTTTTATCGCAAAAAGGGCAAGCCATAAATAAAACTGATTTTTGATTGCAATTTAATATTAAACCAAATATTAATCATTAACCATTGAAAAATCCTGTTAATCAATAACTGAATAGAAACTTCTAATGAATTGATTATCATTAATGTTTTTTTCTATGCATAATACCGGTTAAATTAACTTGTTTGAAATCTGATTTCTTAGCTCCTGAGTAATAATTTATCAGGAAATTGAATCTAATTACTCTTATTTTTTCGTTAAAAAGGTAGCATGAAATTTATCACCATTAAGTCATTTGATAATCCTGTAGAAGCCAATATTGTTAAGGCCAAACTGGAAGATTCCGGTATTCCTTGCTTTTTGAAAGACGAGAATATAGTGGCAATCAATCCTTTATATGCCAATGCGACAGGGGGGATCAAATTACAGATCAATGAAAAGTTCAGATTTCTTGCTCTTGAAATACTTGGTCTTACAGAGCAATCGTACGAACAAAGTCTGATATGTACAGCATGTGGCTCTGACAGAGTACATTTCGTAAGTTCCAGTAAAAGCCTGAAAAACCTTTTCTCTTTTATCCTTTCTTTGGTAACCATCACTTATCCTATATTCCTGAAAAAGGTATACAAGTGTGATTGCTGTGGCAAGGAATTTCCTATTGAAGACTAATATCAAAGATTGATTCGTATGGGTTATTTAAGTGTTTTCGACATGCTTAAAATTGGCATTGGTCCTTCAAGTTCTCATACCTTTGGACCGTGGACTGCAGCCAGAAAATGGATCCATGAATTAATATTGTCAGGCATTCCTTTTAATGAAATTAAGGTAGAGTTATATGGCTCTCTGGCTTTGACTGGGAAAGGACACTGTACAGACAAAGCTATTTTATTCGGATTGATGGACCTTGATCCGGAAGAGGTTGATGTGGATTTGCTGGAATCATATTTTAACAATGTTCAGGAGCATAAGCTGATTTTTCTTCCTTCTCTCAGGATTAAGTTTAATCTTGCTAGCGATATTCATTTTCTCAAGAATACTGTTTTGCCATATCATTCCAATGGAATGAAGTTCAAAGCATTTTTAAATGAAACACTTGTCACAGAAGATATCTTCTATTCCATAGGTGGCGGTTTTATAGTGAAGGAAGGAGAAAAAGAGACAACGATATCTGATAATAAAGAACTCCCATATCGATGTCCTAATCCTAAAGACCTTGTTATTACAGCTATTAAGCATCAAATGTCGATATCGGATCTTGTGCTTGAAAATGAAAAGATGCTCAGGCCTGAAATTGAAATAAAGGTCAAATTGATGAAGTTATGGACAGTTATGAAAAATGCTGCTTATGCAGGATGTCATCAGGAAGGTGTTTTGCCTGGTGGCCTGGAAGTGAAAAGACGTGCTGCAGCGTTAAACAAACAACTACTTAGAGTTCACGAATACAGCAATGCAGATGAATGGATAGAAGCAATGAAAGTCGGCGGTGATTTTAAAAAAGTAATTACAAGGATCAGTTGTCTGGCGCTTGCTATCAATGAAGTCAATGCGTCAATGGGCCGTATCGTAACTGCCCCAACTAATGGTTCTGCAGGTGTGGTCCCCGCCGTTTTGTTTTACTATATCTGTTTTTCAGGTCAGGAAGTTAAGGATGAAGATATTTGCCATTTTCTCCTTACAGCAGGAGAAATAGGAAAATATTTTAAATTGGGGGCTACCATCAGCGCTGCCGCAGGCGGATGTCAGGCTGAAATCGGGGTTTCCTCTTCTATGGCAGCAGCAGCTTTAACAGAATGTCTGGGAGGTTCTCCTGCTCAGGTTCTGATGGCAGCAGAAATAGCTGCAGAGCATCATCTTGGTCTGACATGTGATCCTGTTGGTGGTCTGGTTCAGATTCCCTGTATTGAAAGGAATTCTATGGGAGCCATTAAAGCTATTACAGCCAGTATGATGGCCCTCGCCGGAAATCCTGATTATGCAAAGGTTAGTCTGGAAAATGTCATAAGTACAATGAAGCAAACGGCTGAAGCTATGAATGAAAAGTTTAAAGAG
Source organism: Bacteroidota bacterium (assembly GCA_023428135.1). Lineage (GTDB taxonomy): Bacteria > Bacteroidota > Bacteroidia > Cytophagales > Cytophagaceae > Sporocytophaga. Next base: position 57,056 of record JAEYZG010000016.1, read on the forward strand.
ACTTCGCTTGGAGGACTGGCTGTTAATGTTTCGGTTAATATTCCTGAATGCTGAAAAAGTTAAAAGTTATAAGTCGAAAGTGTAAAGTAAAAGTAATTTTGCAGTTTTTACTTTTAGCTTTTAACTTTAAACTTTCTACTTTTCATCATAAATCATTAAATTCGTTACTGGCTTATTTTTAAATGTGAGCCAAAGATGATCAAATGATTGATTTTACAGAAGTTAAATTACATAATATTGTTGTCCATAATATTGGAAACAGTCTTCAGGAAGAAGGGATGAAATTATCGAAAGGGCCTTTGGTTTTCAAAGAATCTATAGTGAAAGAACTCCTGATGAAGTATTTTTTATCACCCTTTAAAGGCGAGCTTTTCTATAACTTTTTCCATGATACGGAACTTTCGCTTAACGAAATTTATAACTACGCCTCTAAAATTTTTGATGATCCTGATTGCTTTTATCTTCAGACCATTAACATATCCAAACATCTTTATGATAAATCAAATCATCATAACATAAAAGGTGGTGAATTTTACCTTGTATACTTTGCAGATTGTGTAGTGAATGGAGACGTTATGGATGCAATAGGTTTATTCAAATCTGAAAATAAGGATACCTACCTTCGCATATTTCAGGATACTGATAATTTCGAGATAGAACATGAACAGGGTGTTAACATCAACAAACTTGATAAAGGCTGTCTGATCTTTAACACCAATAAAGAACAGGGATATAAAATATGCGTGGTTGACAATACCAATAAAGGGCAGGAAGCGCAATACTGGAAGAATGATTTCCTGAAGATCAAACAGCATGAAGATAACTACTTCCATACTCAGAACTTAATGAAGCTTACCAAAGAGTTTTGCAATGAAGTATTAGATAAAGAATATGAGGTAAGCAAAGCTGATCAGATTGAGCTGATGAACCGATCTGCACAGTATTTTGCCAAAAAGGAAGTATTTAACCTTAATGAGTTTCAGGAAGAGGTGATGGGAAATGAAGAGTCTATGGTAAATGCTTTTAATACCTACAAAGAAGAGTTTCAGGAAAAGAACCAGGTAAATACCTATGATGAATTTAATATCTCCAACGGTGCTTTCAAAAGCAATAAGAAGATATTTAAAAGCATCTTAAAGCTGGACAAGAACTTTCATGTCTACATCCATGGCAACAAAGAATTCATTGAAAGGGGATATGACGAGGGGCGTCAGATGCATTACTATCAGTTGTTTTTCAAAAATGAGACTTCCTAGAAATTAGTATTATAACTGTTGGTTATTTTTTCTGTTTGATTTCAAATGTTTCAAATAGGGCGTAGAAACCATTATTGGTAGGACTGCAGGCATACAAGCCGATATTAATCTTTGGAGCTTCCTTGTGCAAATGAGCAATTCGTATCTGTTGAAAATCTTTCTGACCGAACCTTGCATAAATCTCAAAGTCTTGATCTTTTCTAATGATTTTATATTCAACTCTTCTTATATCGGCAGGAATCTCCTGCGTAGACCAGTCTGAATATCCAAGATTAGTTACAACAGCACCAAGATGTGAAAACTCACGGGTCTCATATTCTGTTGAAGTCTTCAGCCAGTTATCTTCATCAAGACGCACACAAAGACCGGCCTGGTCAAATCGATGTTTGGGAGAAAAAGAAACTGTCGTTGTCATTTCAAAGTCCCCTTCAACTTCCTTATATAAAAAATGAGCATTATCGTTCCTGAAGCCGTAATGCGTTCTTTGCCAGAAGTCAGATCCGGAATCAGGTTCAATCAATAATCCTTCCGAAGTCACCTTCCATGTTTTGGGCTCGTGAAACCACTTGAAATTCTTAATACTATCTGAATTGATCATGTTTAAAGCCTTAATGTTTTTAGTTTCCACAGGTGTCTGGTTCTTTTTTTCATTGCATGATATTAAAAGAATTAAACACCAAACAAAACAGAAATTGCTGATTTTGGAATAGGAATTGATCATAGCCCAAAGATATTTTTTTTTGTCAATTAATGGAATATAACCATTTTATAATAACTGTGATGTTCTGTTTTTTTTCGTAAATTTCAAATTGATTAATATTGAGCAAATAACCTTTTTTGGAATGAGAATACTTTTATCAATCACATTATTCGTTGTCATGGCACTTTCGGGCTGCACGGTTGAAAAAATTGATGTTAATTACGCAGAGAAGGTTGCTGGTACTTATGCATTGGGAAGTTATGATAATCAGTTGGGGACATATGGTTTAAACGTAAATGATAAAGTCATTATCACGAGAATCAATGACAATCATGTTAAAATACATGTGGACTTCTATAACTCCACTGATGACATAGTTGCAGATGATGTATTGTTAACCCCAAATGGAGCAAGCTATAATATATCGCAAACTTACCGTTTCTCAGTTCTGAATGGAAAGATTGATCCTATATATTTATCATTCAGAATAGATTATAACAACGGTAACTTTGATGCTATTACAGCTTTAAGGTAAAATAGAAAAGGTTCAAGAATGCAAAACAACAATATATTAAATTTTATACGCACGCCGGATTGGATTTCTTTGGGAAATGGAATTAGTGGTGCACTTGCGATTGTATTGTGTATAAAAAATTATAATCCTTTATTTCCTGCCGGTTTTGTTGTGGCTGGTGGTATATTGGATTTCTTTGATGGAAGGGTAGCAAGGAAGTATAACCTGGCTTCTGATTTTGGTAAAAACCTGGATTCACTTTGCGATATTGTTACTTTTATTGTTGCTCCCGTTGTTTTTGCTTTTACTTATATTGAGAATCTTTCTGTTTGGGAAACGGCTGTTCTGGTTTTTTATATTGCTGCGGGCCTTCTAAGGTTAGCCAGATTCAATGTTACAGGTACTTTAAGCAATGGAAAGTATTTTGAGGGGATGCCTGTTCCATTCAGTATTGGGCTTATTGTTGCGTATTTTCCAATACTTCACCTTTCGTTGCCTATGGTATCTTGGATCTTCCTGTTTCTCATACATGGTGGTCTGATGATATCAACGGTGAAGATAAGAAAACTGTAGGCAGGGGAAGACCTTGAACAAAATTGTAAGTAAAGTTGGAGAACTTATTTAGTCACCACTTTCCCTGTCTTAAAAAAGCTAATCCATTTTTGTCTTTTGTCTTTAGGAAAGGCAGCTTCTTTCACAGCTATAAAGTTTGCATATAATGCCTGATTGCCCAACACTACATACCATAGCTGGGATTCAGGATTGCGATCGTTAATAAATTCCGGTGCTTCAATAGTGAAAATAATCCATGGGTATTGGGCTGTAGAATCGCTTTGTTCCAATAGCGTCAATTTAGCTTTGGGCGCTTCTTCTTTAGCCTGATCATAAAAGATGCTCATCGCTTTTTCTACTGACAATACTCTGGCACTTTTGATCGAACTCATATAACCCATCTCAGTCCACTTATCTAATGATTCATTGGCATGAATGAGTTCAGTTATTTTTACCTGATCATCTTCCTGACTGTTGCCTGTGATCCAGTTTTCATTTTCAGGCCAGTTTAATATAAAAGATTCTTTAGGTCTGGGAGTAGTACTGCAATATTTATCAAGATAAATGCTGGCTTTCAAATCTCCATGCTTATCTGCTTTGGTAAAATCTTCACAAGCACCTCTTTTATTACCAGTCTGAGCACGCAGCTGTCCGCGAAGGATCAATGCATTCGGAAATTTCTCATTAAGCTCAATTACTTTATCGAGAGGTGTCAGGGCTTCCCTGTATCGTTCCAGCGTAGCAAACACCGTAGCTCTGCCATAATGTGGATCAGGATATTTAGGGTCAATTTCAATAGCCTTATTAAAGTCTTCCATAGCTGCTTCCAGATTATTTAAAGCCAGTTCACAAGCGCCACGATTGAAATAAGCAGTTTTAAATTTTTTATCAGCGTTGATTGCTAATGTATAATCTTTGATAGCTCCTGCATAATCTTCCTTGTTATGCTTTTCAAGCCCGCTTTGAAGGTATTCTTCGGGTGTTTGAGCGGAAAGGGTAATGTAAAAGAATGTTAATAATAGCGATAATATTTTTTTCATCAATAAGCTGAACAAAGCAGTTTAAATCTAAGGGATATAATTATTTTTTCACAGAAGTTTGATGAATTAGGTTCGTAATTATTGTAATTCCAAAAAGTTTCAAGCTAGAAAATTTAAGATTCAAGCTTGTAAGTTCTAATTTCTAGCCAGGAAAATTTAGTTACAAGCTCGCCCATTTGAGTTGAAAACTTCAATTTTATGATAAACTTAAATAAAAAAGCGGATTTTAACTTAATCAAATCCATTTTTGTTCTTCTTTAAAGGATTTTCGGAATTATGAAAATATTATTGACAGGAGCTACCGGATATATCGGAAAACGTCTTTTACCTGTATTGCTTGAGCAGGGACATGAGGTGATCTGCTGTGTCCGCGATAAGAGAAGGCTTGATACATTTGATAAATACAAGGATAAAGTATCTGTATTTGAATCGGATTTTTTGAAACCTGTAGATATTGAAAGCGCTCCTTTGGATTTTGATGTGGCTTATTACCTTATTCATTCTTTGTCCGGATCTATCGGGAAATTTGAAGACAAAGAACGTTCCTCTGCTCAGAATTTTGTAAGCTATATCAATGCCAGCTCTGCGCAACAGATTATTTTTCTTACCGGCATCGTAAACGAAAAGGTTCTTTCTCCTCATTTGAAATCCAGGAAAATGGTGGAAGGAGTACTTGGAGAATCTTCTGTGCCTTTAACTGTTCTGCGCGCCGGTATCATTGTAGGTTCCGGAAGTGCTTCCTTTGAAATCATCAGGGACCTGGTGGAAAAGCTTCCCGTAATGATTACTCCCAAATGGGTACATCGTAAAATCCAGCCAATAGGAGTCGGAGATGTGATAAAATTTCTGACAGGAGTTATGCTGAATGAACACTGCCTTAATAAAGCATTTGATATAAGCGGGCCGGAAGTATTGACCTACAAACAGCTGATGCTACAGTATGCAGAAGTAAGACATTTAAAAAGATATATGATAGATGTTCCTTTTATGACGCCTCGCTTGTCTTCTTATTGGCTGTATTTCATTACATCTACTTCCTATAATCTTGCCGTCAACCTTGTGGAAAGCATGAAGATAGATGTAGTGGCAAAGGACAAGGAACTGGAGAAAATATTGAACATTCAGCCTATTACCTATAGAGAATCTGTTCAGAAAGCCTTTAAAAAGATTGAGGAAAATATGGTTGTCTCAAGCTGGAAGGATTCTTTTATCAGTAGTGATGCTCAATATTCCATGATGGATCTGATTCAGGTACCTGTATTCGGATGTTCAAGAGACAAACAGGAAACAGAACTGAAAACGGATATTGAAGAGGCTAAAGCTAAACTCTGGTCCATAGGAGGAAAGAATGGCTGGTATGCTTCCGACAGGCTTTGGAAAATCAGAGGATTCATGGATAAACTTTTTGGCGGAGTTGGATTAAGAAGAGGTAGAAGAGATCCTAAACATCTTCATAATGGCGATGCCCTTGACTTCTGGAGAGTAATTCTTTCTGACAGAAAGGCTGGACGATTACTTTTATTTGCTGAAATGAAACTGCCCGGAGAAGCCTGGCTTGAATGGAAGTTCGTTCGTCACGATGATAAGAATTTTCTTCAGCAGACTGCAACGTTCAGACCAAAAGGTCTGCCAGGAAGGTTATATTGGTATCTGATGCTGCCTTTCCATCATTTAATTTTCAATAAAATGGCCAAATCTATCGCAGCCGGATATACAGAAAAATGAAATTTAAAACAGAAAATGCTACTCTTTAGTTATCAGAAGTTTTACTTTTTTTATTGTTGAAAACTTTATAATTTATCATTGTTACGGAATATTTTTTCAAACCGGATAAACCTGTTATATTCCGATTTCGTTTTTACCGTTAACTACTAAAACAGATATTATCATGGCAAGTAAACCCTGGTTAAATCAATACCCAAAGGAGGTCAATCCTGAAATTAATCCTGATGCGTATGCTTCCTTACTGCATTTTTTCGAAGATTGTATTAAGAAATACGGGGATCTTGTTGGGTTTGTAAACATGGGTAAAACCATGACATTTAAGCAACTTGATGAATATTCCACTCAGTTTGCGGCCTACCTTCAGAACCATGCAAAGCTCAAGCAGGGGGACAGAATTGCGATTCAGATGCCAAATCTATTGCAGAACCCTGTGGTAATCTTCGGAGCGGTCAAAGCTGGTCTTATAATAGTGAATACCAATCCCCTTTATACAGAGCGCGAAATGGAACACCAGTTCAAGGATTCCGGAGCCAAAGCAATTGTGATCCTTGCAAACTTTGCCGATAAGCTGGAGGTTATCAGGAAAAATACGGATATAAAAAATATAATCATTACAGAAATAGGAGATATGCAGGGGGCTTTAAAAGGTGCTATCGTAAATTTTGTGGTGAAGTATGTCAAAAAGATGGTGCCTTCTTATAATATCCCAGAAGCAGTTAAATTTAATGATGCTCTAAAGCTGGGTAAAGCATCATCCTGGACAAAGCCGGAACTTAAAGGCTCTGATGTATGCTTTTTACAATACACCGGGGGAACAACAGGGGTATCAAAAGGAGCTATGCTTACCCATAGAAACATTGTAGCAAATATGCTTCAAAGTTATGAATGGTTTAAGCCTGTATTGAAAGAAAGGGAAGAAATTGTAATTACCCCGCTTCCGTTGTACCATATATTTGCTTTAACTGCAAACCTTTTGGTGATGATGAAGTATGGTGCCAAAAATATCCTGATCACTAATCCTAAAGATATGAAGGCCTTCATCAAGGAACTTAAAATGTATCCGTTTTCATTGATGACAGGAGTAAATACATTGTTTAATGGTCTTTTAAATCAGGAAGCGTTTAAAACAGTAGATTTTTCGCATCTCAAGATGACAGTCGGAGGTGGTATGGCAGTTCAAAAGCCAGTTGCTCAGAAATGGGAAGAGGTAACTAAGACAAAGCTTGCTGAAGGATATGGCTTAACGGAAACTTCTCCCGTAGCCAGCGTAAATCCTGTCGATGGAAGAATGAGACTGGGCTCTATCGGTTTGCCTATTCCAAGTACAGAGATGAAGGTTATGAATGATGATGGGCAGGAAGTAGGCATAGATGAGCCGGGAGAGCTTTGGATCAAAGGCCCTCAGGTAATGGCCGGCTACTGGCAAAGACCTGAAGAAACAGCCAATGTCATGGTAGGAGAATGGTTTAAGTCTGGTGATATGGCTGCTATAGACAAAGATGGATTTTTCAGAATAGTGGACAGAAAGAAAGAAATGGTGCTGGTGAGCGGGTTCAATGTATATCCGAATGAAGTAGAAGAAGTTTTATGTATGCATCCGAAAATTTTGGAAGCAGGGGTGAAAGGTATTCCGGATGAAAAAACGAATGAAGCAGTAAAAGCATTTATCGTCAAGAAAGACCCAACTCTTACTGAAGAAGAAGTAAAAGAACATTGCAGAAAATATCTGACATCTTATAAAGTGCCTAAGCATATAGTGTTTAAAAATGAATTGCCGAAGAGTAATGTAGGTAAGATATTAAGAAGATTAATGGAATAAGACGAATTTAGCTAAATTTAAAAAGGACCGTTTGATTTATTTAAACGGTCCTTTTTTGTTTGTATTTGGATTATTAGTACTGTGGGTATAGAGTGAATTTTTAAATGGGAATGGTCTGATCTTTTCTTAACTGCTTTTTGAAGTTTTAAATTGTATAATACTTTTTATTACAACTTTTTACATCTTATTTATATATCATTTATTACCCCGACTTAACAGAATTTTATATGAAGTATTGCTTGAAAACGGTGTAAAACCTAATCAAACGACTTACTGGGGAGGAATATTGGCACATTTAAGGCATTTGAAAAATATGTCACATGCGTAAATACCATAAATAATTATTGCATTTTATAGTAGAGCTGATTCATTGACTTCTGCCATGTTTTATCCACTTCCTAAGAAATACTTCATCTGAGCTTATCTTACCTACCACTCTGTAGTTTGATTTGCTAAGCACATTTGATTCCAGTAAAGGCTCCTTTACAACCTGAAAGGGATACATGCCGCTTGAATGGATAAAGTAATTACCTTCATTCGAAAGTAGAATAAACCCAGTATGTTTATCCAATCCAGTCACATATAATCCATTGCCAAACTGTTTCAGTTTTGTTTCGAATTCTTTTATATCTATGCCGGATAAGTGATGAACATTTTTCTTTAACACAAGGCTTCTTATCATCTCTTCCGAGGGACATTGAGCCATTCTGCTTCTTTTGATTGGTACTCCCATATCTCTCAAAACTGTTGTGACAAAGTATCCGCAGGCTATGCTTCCTTCATTTGGTGTTTCAGTTGTTCCGTTGAAGTCCCATTTGGTGCCATACCAATAAGGAAATACCTTTTTGTTAATCAGGTTCAGGAAATTCTTTTCCAACTCAGCTTTATCAGCTCTTTTCTTATTCAGTTTTTTCTTAGTTGCATTAATGGAATCAAGCTCAAGCGGATACAACCTATTGTCAAGGATAGGCTGATTATTCAAAAGGAATCTGAATTTATTCCAGATAAGCAAAGCGATACAGAAAAGAAAGGTAAATAAAAGTATACGGCCCAAAAGCGTAAGTTTGATTTTTTTTCTCTTTTTTTCTTTTCCGTTACCTGATACTTTCATTCTTTTGAAAACCTTAAATTAAGATGCAATTTAGCCAGTTTTCAGGGAAATCGAAAGTGTGTCTTATGAAACACTAAAGCGATAGATCGGAAATTCAGTTTTATTTAAAAATGTCATATATCTATTAATAAAAAAACGGAAAGCCCGATAAATAAGGGCCTTCCGTGGTATTTAAAAGATATGTATTGAATCAAAGCTTAATGACTGGTTTATATATACGTTCATTTTTATGGGTGATCGTCAAGTAGTAAAGTCCTCTTTTGATTTGATTAAGATTTATTTCTAAAGTTGGTGTTACCTGGTTAACTATTTGACCATAAATTTTTTCTCCAATAGAATTATAAAGACTTACCTCAATTTCACCTTCAAATGCCTTTAATGATGTAAGGGTGATTTTATCACTTGAAGGGTTGGGATATAGGGTAAAATGTTCAGGAGCAAGTTTTTTAAAGGTTCCTAAGATAGATATATCAACGGAGGAAGTATTATATGCGCATCCATCGGTTCCGGTAACCTGGCAGGAATAGTTTCCTGATTCCATTATCTCATAAGTCCTTGAAGTGGCATCACTAATTAATTGGTTATCTTTATACCATTGATAAGAGGTTCCCTCTGGAGCAGTAAGTATATTTGCGTTTTTTGAAATTGAATAATTAAGATATTCACCAAGTTCAATATATGGAGAGGGGTTGGAGGTGCTTATATGCTTATCTCCGGCAACAGCCATAATTCTTACTCTGTAATGAGGGCCAGCTTTGATATTGTCAGGGAATTTTACATTAATTGTTCCTCCCTTTGTATCAGTTAAAGTTCCGATATTCGTAGGGTTATCAAAAAGACCATTCGATGAGGATATTTGTGCTGTTAGAACCGTACCCTCTGGAAATGTTCCATTAGTTGTATAGCTATAACTTGTTGATTGCCCCGCACAAACCTTTCTCGACGTGAGGGGTGTTAAAGCAATACTCGGACCGATTACAGTAAAATGAATATTTTCATAATAGTCAGGCATAATAACATTGCCATGCATATCGAATAATATGAGATTGATTCTCCAGCCATCAGAGCCTTCTACATAATTTGGCTGAATAATACGGATCATAGTATGGTCTGAATTTGCCCCAGAGGGAAAATTATACAAAAGAAATTTCTCGTAATTTATGGTAGTAGAAAGTTTTAAACCCTGATTCCATGTTTTGCCATAATCTGTGGAATATTCAATATAGACATCTGAATTTGGATTAGCAGTTTGAAGCCAGCTGAAACTTATTTGGGTAAATCCGCCAGGTGTAAAATCCAGAGGTTTGGAGACTGCTGATCTTTCTCCTGTTCCTGTAAATATAAGTTTCCCGGGTTCATTGCCTGACACTTTAGACCATTTGTATGGGTCATAAGTAGTCGAGTCTCTTATCAGAATGGTTTTGGGTCTGGCAGGTAGACCAGAAGCCGCAACTACTTTAATACCATATCTTCCCGGAACAACGTCTAAAGGAACTTTTGCATGTATCGGACTACCGGTAGTTGTTGTTCCTATGTTGATTTCATCATCGTCTTTATGGGCTAAGGCGGTATAAATTGTGCCGGCAGGAAATCCTGTCATTTGAAAATGAATATCAAATTCCTCTCCCGGATACATATCTTTATTCGGGTCCATAGTCAGGTTTTCACTAAATGTTGTATCGGTTGGTAACTTTACTTGTTGTCCGTAAACATTATTTAAAGAAAACATTAGAATTGAAATAATAGAAAGGTAAACGCCCTTTCCTTGAAGTAATTTGTGTTTCATAAGTTTGTAGAAAATTATAGATGTTTGTATACAAAAAATACTTAAAAAAGTAAAAATGTTTTCAGAGAAGAGTTAAGATCTGAAACTGATTTCTTAAGGTATTCATTCAGGGATATCGTTAGTCACTATTTAATAGTATGATACTATGTTAAAGGATTGAAGAAAAAAACTGAAATCTTTTTTTAATTATCATCTTTAATTCCTTTGATCAATCCTATTCCGGATGAAAAGAATATCAGTCCTAAAATTGAACAAACGATAAGGGTTCTCCATTCAGGATTTTTATTGTTGATAAAGGTAAAAGCTGCATACAAGAGGGTTACAGCTCCTAATAAAGTTAATATAGCCCCAAATGTTTTTTTCAAACTCATAAGAATATATAAAGATAATCTACTGATTTAATAGTGGACTTTTATCATGATTGTTTTAAGTATTCCTTCAATAACAGATAACTTGTAAAATTGAAAAAGCATAAAGAAACATTCTTAAAAGTCTTCGTTGTATTTCAGAAATGCTTAAACTCATTAAGTATTATAAAAACTCTGAATTTAGATAAAAGTTCTTTTCCTGATAATACTACAATATGTAGTTAAAAAAAATCAACTGGATTCTAGTTAGGTTAGCTATAAAATCGAAAGACTTAATTTTATTAAGCCTTTCGTATTTATAATTCTATTAAAGTTTTAAAAGAGGCTTATAGATCCTTTCATCTTCATGAATGATCATTAGATAATAAACTCCTCTTTTAAAACCATTAAGATCTATATCTAAAGAAGGATTGTGAAGGTTAATTTTTTTGAAATAGATTTTTTCTCCTATTGCATTATGCAAGCTAACTTCTATTTCTCCTTGCAGAGTTTTAAGAGATGTTAGCGTAATTTTGTCATTTGAAGGATTTGGAAACAGTGTGAAATTTTCTGCAGCCAATTTTTTGTATGTTGCAAGAAGATCTAAGGCTATAGTAGAAGTATTAAAGATACAGCCATTAGTACCGGTTACTTTGCAGTAATAATTTCCTGAAGTGCTGACATAATAGGTTCTTTCTGTAGCTCCGTCTATTAATTGATTTTCCTTGTACCACTGATAATTTGTTCCCTCGGGTGCAGTGAGCGTATTTAGATCCCTTGTTATAGTTGGATTTAAAAATCCTCCAAGTTCAAGATGAGGAGATGGATCTGAAGTGCTAATTTGTTTATCTCCAGCAATTGCAATAATCCTTATTTTATAGAGGTTGCCTGCTTCAAGATTGTCAGGGAATTGTACATTGATTGTTCCCCCAGTTGTTGAATTAAAAGTTCCTATATCTGCAGGATTCTCAAAACTACCGTTTTTAGCTGATACCTGTGCTGTAAATACATTGCCTTCAGGGAAAGTCCCTTTTGTTGTAAAGTCATAGCTTGTTGCTAGTCCATCACAGATGGACCTTGAAGGAGGAGTAGTAATAAAGATATCAGGACCCGCAACTGTAAAATGAATGTTTTCATAATAATCTGGCATTATGACATTTCCCTGCTTGTCAAATAATACCAGATTTATTTTCCACCCATCTTGACCTGCATTATAATTTGGCTGTCTTAGACGAACTAATGTATGGTCTGTAGAAGCTCCGGCAGGGAAATTATATAAAACAAATTTGTCATAATTTATAGCAGTAGAAATTTTTAAACCTTGCTGCCATGATGAACCATAATCGGTAGAATATTCAATATAAACATCAGAATTTTCGGCAGTATTGGCTTGAAGCCATCTGAAATCTGCCTGAATAAAACCTCCTGTAGCAAAATCCAGAGGTTTTGAAACTGCAACTCTTTCACCAGTCCCTGTAAATACCAATTTACCTGGCTCATTTCCGGAAACTGTTGTCCATTTATAAGGGTCAAAGGTCAAGGAATCTCTGATAATAATAGTTTTAGGTCTTGCAGGAAGGCCGGATGCTGCAACTACCTTTATTCCATAGTTACCAGGAACAGCATCCAAGGGTACTTTAGCGTGAATGGGACTTCCTGTTGTCGTAGTGCCTATGTTGATCTCTTCATCGCTTTTATGCATCAGAGCTACATATATAGTACCAGTAGGGTAGCCAGTCATTTGAAATGAAATATCAAATTCATCTCCTGGATACATATCCCTGTTCGGATTCATACTTAAGTTTTCGCTGAAAGTTGTATCAGTCGGCAATTTTACTTGTTGCCCATGGATATTAGTTAAGCTGAATAATATAATGGTAATAGTACAAAGACAAACGCTTTTTCCTTGAAGTAAATAGTTTCTCATAAATCCATTTGAAAATTTAACTGCTTGTACACAAAGAAAGCTTTACAAATTAAAAATGTTTTTTATGGATGGGAGAAAATCTATTTATTGCTGAATTGAACTTTTATCCACTTTATAATGAATTACTGCTGAGGGGAATAATTGGTTTAATGCTAAACAAAGCTTGGTATATTGTTAATAATTAAAGAAAGATATAACAGATGTATATATATAGTATTACTACTCCTCTTTAAAGTAGATTTTAAATGTTGATCCTTTGCCTTCCTGGCTTTCCAGTTCAATTTTTCCTCCATTATTTTCTACAATTCTTTTGACGATATTAAGCCCTACTCCGGTACCTTCCACATGGGTATGAATCCTTTGATACATATGAAATACTTTTTCCTGATCCTCCGGAGCAATGCCTAAACCATTGTCCTTAACTTCCAAAAGAATCAAGTGCTCTTTCACTTTTGATGTTCTGATTATTATCTCCGGTATTCGGTCAGGTGAGGCATATTTTATTGCATTTGAAAGAAGATTAAAAAGAATACTCCTTAAGCTTTTTCTGGAAAAGTTGATGAAGGATGCTTCAGTCAAGTAGTCATAAATTTTGGCATTAGAATGCTCAATATCATCCATTAAATCGAATTTGACCTGATCCAGAACTTCTTTAAAATCTACTCTGGACTTTATCTCTTCAGCAAGACCGTTTTGTGTCTTTCCCAAAGATGTCAAGTCATATAAAGTATCCTTAAACTTTTGAATGGAGGTGTTGAACATTTCCAAAATACCGGACTCTTCTAATTTCTTTTCGCATTCTGCACCTAGCTCATCCTTTACAGAATTTAAAAGGCCATCTATATTGTTGATAGGAGCTTTTAAATCATGAGAGGCGGTGTATATAAAGTTCTCCAGATTATTATTTACAATGACTGATTTCTGATTGGAATGAGTCAGTTGCTCTTCTAAAAGCTTCTTATCATTGATGTCAAAAATAACCTTTATAATGAAAATATTTCCTTCCTTATCTTGTGTATAAATACTTTCTCCATGAACCCATATATAAGCCCCCTTTTTATGAAGAAGGTAATTGTCGTCGATGTAAGAGCCTTTTTGTTTTACAGTCTTTAGTTCAATTTCCGGAAGGTTTCTTAAGCGATCTTCCGGAACGAATAGAAGATCATAATAAATTCCGGTTAAATCCTCTCTAGAATATCCTAATACTTTTTGGATACTTATGTTGCTGTCCAGAATGATTCCATTCACATCTATTACGATCAGCCCTGCTGCCTGTGAGTTTTCCATTAATTCCTCAAAGAATGAGGAGGTATCTATCTTTTTAATTTCCTTATCCTGAAAAGTATTATGGCTCATCTCTTTGTCAGTTTATACTTAGATAACCCATGGAACCATTGCAAAGGTTCTAATTTTGAATAGCCAGGTTAATAATCTTGGTTTTAAATTTCTTCAAAATTTTTTAGCATGAGAAAAATGAATAAGTTAAGTGAAGTTTTAAAATTCGGAAATTGAGTAATGAATGACCTTAGTGTTGATTCTCTGATTGGCTGATGGGGAAGCTCAAAATGATCAATGATATCCTATCATATAGTCATAATTGAATAAAGCACACAGATTTTATCTGACATTATTTTTTTTTCAATCAGGAAAGGTTCAGATAGAAGATTTTTTCCATTGAAAATCAGTGAGATGTTTTTTGAGATTCAATTAAATCAATTAAATGTAAGAATTCCCTTGAATCTCCTTCCATGGTCCGGGATAAAAGTGTATTTTTATAGTTGGGCTAAAATTAAAATTTTGATTTTTGCCCTCAAGTGAAACATAATCAGGTATTTTAAGTGAAGCAACCATTAAGCATTAAAGACCTCATCAATCTCCTTTATCAAAATCGGGAGGTTATAGAAATGCTTTTTGGAAATAAAGAATCCATAAACAAATCTGAAATCCTCGCCAGGGAGGATATGAGTGATGAAAAGCTGGAAAAGCTGGCCATTTACGAAATTATCCATGAGAATAACAATATCATCAGTCTGGATGACCGGATTATCACTTTTATTGAGGAAGTACTTGAAATAGGCGAAGTTACTACCAGCTTTATCAATGATAATATTCAGTCTCTCAATGAAAATCTGAAATATTACAGGATTGATAGCAATCCAAGATTTCTGCGGAACATAAAAAGGTCACTAAAGAAGATCAATTCCACAACTTCCAGGGAAGTCATAAAACTTCACAAGAATATTGATGAAGCTTATAAGAATCAGGGAAATTACCTGATAAAACTTCAGGAGCTTGATAAGTACAAGAGAAAGCGGGATGATATCATCAATCTTATCAAAGAAACAGAGCAGATCATTTCTGATGCTCAGGGATTTTTTAATACAATTGTAGATGCCGAGTTGAGTTCCATTATTCTTGATTTAAGATATACATTGGTCAGAAACCGTGATTATCTGAATGAAATCCAGGCGCAGATTATAGACTACATTAACAAGATTCAGTATCAAGCAGAAATTTACAGGAAGATACAGCGTCTTAAAGAATTAAAGGACTACGAAGAACTAAAATATAAAACCAATTTTGTTGATGTAGTAGCTTCAACCAATGCCTTGATGTTCCGCAAACGTGTGCCTTTGAAGACTAGATTGTCTATTGATTTCCTTTATTCAGATCAGGGAGCAGCACTTACACAAAAGGTAGCATCTAAGCTTCATTTACTGAGGCACACAGATAGAAAGCCAGCAGGCAGAATGTCAGACGGTTTTTATGAAACATACAAAGAAGAGTCTGCAAGCCTTAATATTGCAGGACTTGTAGAAAAGTTTCAATCGGGAAATGTTGACTTATTTCAATTTGTACAGTCTTATAATTTTCCTGAAAAAATCGGTGAGCTAAGTCTTGAAAAGAGAATTTCCTTATATGTTGGTATTTCCATAGACTATGATCCTCAGTTGGATATCACCGATGAATTTGCCTTTATAGAGCTTGTAAATGATAAAGGGCAGAAGCAGAAAGTGGGATATGCGCTTATTAAGCCGAAAGCGGAAAGCGGAAAGCAGAAAGTAGTTAAAAGTGAAAAGTTAAAAGTTGAAAGTGAAAAGGATGAAGCGGAAGGCGGAAAACTTAAAGCTGAAAGTGAAGAACCCGCTGCTCAACTGGTCGAGACTAAAGATGATGAGGTTAAAGTGGAGGACTTACAGTCTGAAACTAAAGTTAGAAAGTCGAAAGCTGAAAGTGTAAAGCTTAAAGTTGAAAGTAAAAAGTCTAAAGCGGAAGGCGGAAAGCTTAAAGCGGAAAGTAAAAAAAAGAAAACTGATAGCTTAAGCATTGAAGTTGATAATGAATTGCCCAATACAATTACTCTGAAGGATGAGAAGAAAAAAGTAACTAAGGCGAAAACCAAAAAAAGTAGTAAGTGATCATTTTACAGTGTAGGTAAAAGATAAAATAAAAAGAATCATATAAATGTTTGCAATTAAAGTGATAATAGGAAAGTAAGTTGAACTAAGATCAAGCATGCAGACCCTTTAATCTTTCAACTTTTAACTTAAAACTTATAACTTTCTCATGGTTCCTAAACAAACAGCAGAAATATTTCAGATCCTTAGCAAAGGTAACTTCATTAGTTCTAACGGAAGTCAGGCGAGGTTGTATGATTGTATCAGTCATGAAGATAACTTTAAGATATTGAAGGAATACTTTGCCCATATTGGCTATCATCTGGAAAATGGACACAATTATTATTATTTCAGTCAGCAGGATGAGACGAATACCAATATGGAGAAAAAACTGGAGCAGTTTGCTCACTTTATCGATGTAATGGATTTTTTCTCATGTCTGGATGTGAAACCTGTTACAGGTACGCGTTACCGGGTAACTCAGATTGCAGAGGAATGCTTTGCTAATGAGCGTTTGAGACAAAAGATATTTGCTTTGTCGAGAAAAGATAAGCTGATAGATAAAGTCATAGAGGTTGCCGGATCCCTTGCTAATGGCGGCTTTTTTGAGCAGGAAGATGAAGATACCTATAAGGTAATGGACGCCATTCATTATCTTGAAACTATTATATCCCTTATAACTATTGATGACGATGGAGAGCAAAAGAATTCTTAACAGAATCATTTTTATCAATATTGCAAATACGGATTATTCCAGTGCAGAGATAGCAGGCAATACATGTTTTGTCGGAACCAACAACATGGGAAAGACTACACTTCAAAGAGCTATACTGTTCTTCTATAGCGCCAATACCAGAGGCCTTGGTATTTCTGGTTCTCAGAAGTCATTTGAAGATTATTATTTTCAATACCCTAATTCATATATCATATATGAAATTCTGACAGAAGAAGGCATGTTCCATGTGATGGTATACAGACATAACAAACTGTTGTTTCGTTTTGTGGAAAGTCCTTTTAATAAGGACCTGTATATCGTGAACAATGAAGCAGTTCTCCCTAAAGAAGTGCTGACAAGGTTTAATGAACATAAATTATACTACAGCGACCAAATTGAAACCTTTGAGAGGTACAGGAATATAATTTACGGTGCAGATCCGGACAAACGTTATAAGAAGTTTGCTCTGCTTAAAGGAAATAGCAATTATCACAATATACCACTTGCTATTACTTCGATCTTCCTGAGTTCCGAAGCTTCAATAAAAGCAGAGTTTGTGAAAGAATGTATCGCAAACTCTATCAGTACTAAACATACCAATATTGAGCTGAAGACTGTTGAACGTCAGTTGCGTCAGTTTACAGAGAAATATCAGGATATCGAGACATTCTTCAGAAAAGAGAATGCTCAAAGAGGAGAGTTGATAAAAGATAATTTCTCACAGATAAAAAATCTTAAAACCAAACAACGGGCTCTTGCGGCAGAACTTGGTGGGGCAATAAAATATGCCACAGAACAGAAAGATTTATTAGGACTGCAGGTAGCAAACTTCAGACAAAAGGCAGAGGCTCTAACCAAGGAATTTAAATGGAAAGAAAATGCCTTTCAGGAGAAGAAAGGAGAAATCAACCAGGAAATCGGTGCTATTAAATCAAGACTAAAAGAAGCAGATAAAAAACAAAAGGAATACCAGGGAAAAGGAATAGAAGATCTAATGAAGAAAGCAGAGGAAAAACCTCAGCTTTTAGCCAGTCTGCAAGCCAGGGAGACGGAATATGCAACACTGACTGCAGGGTTCAAAGATGTGGAGCAGCAATTCAAGACTTTGTTTGATGGGCTTGAGAATGAGAAAAAGGAATATCTGAATATGATTACCAGTCAGGGCTTATCCCTTGAAAGAAAATTTCAGGAAGTGAAAAGCAAGCTGGCTGAGGAGTTCAGGAAAAATGAAAATAACCTCAGAGAAAAGAATGCATCTGTAATAGATCAGTATAAAGGACGCCTTCATAAAAGAGAGCTGGATAAACAGAAAGCCGAGTTCTCAGAAAAGGAAATTAAAAAGAAGAAGTACTTTGAAAGAGAGGTAACTCTTATAAAAGAAAACCTTGATGAAATAGGGAAGAGGAGACTTGACAGAGAGGCTCAATCAAAAATTAAGAACAGAGAAATAGAGGCTCTGAGAAAAGAAGCCGAACACATAAAAGAAAAGAACAGGATAACAGCTGAGCAATTTACTTCGAAGAATAAAGAAGAAATAGCCTTAATAGATGAGAAGATCAAAGCCATTGAGGAAAAGCTATCTGTACATCAGAATGCTTTCTTTGGCTTCTTACAGGAAAATTATCCTGAATGGCCTAAAACAATAGGCAAGGTTTGTAACGAAGAACTTTTATTTAATAAAGATCTGAATCCTAAGTCGATTCAAAAGGAATTGGATAGTCTATATGGAATTCAGCTAGATCTTTCTAATGTGAAGATTCATTCCAAGTCTCTTGAAGAATACGAACAGGAGAAATCAACGTTGCTGGAAGAAAAATCTAAATTGAATCAGAGTTTTCTGGATTTCAGGGAAACGCAGGCCAGAGAAGAGCAGTCTAAGTTAGCATCTATTGGTAAGAAAAGTGCACAATTCAAAAATGAACTTTCTCAATTGGATTATGATGCTGAGCAGGATGAACAAAAGGAGAAGCAATTCACACTTGATTTGAATGATTGGGAGAGAAAAGCTGAATCCCAGAGAGAGCAAGACCTTACGGATCTATACACACTTCAGGAAGAGATTAAAAAGGAATTGGCAGAAATCAATGCTTCAATGAAAGGTCTTGCAGAATCGCTCAAAGATGAATTGAAGTTATTGAAAAACAAAGAAGCGGATCGGGTCTCTGAGGCGAAAAAGGAATATGATGATGAAGCTGCCATTCTTGAAGAATCAAAAGATGCAAAACTTGAAGAGTTTAATGAAAGAAGAGAGAAGCTGCAGAAAGATAAATCCAAGAGCTTAAAGAATAAAGGTATTGATGATTCAAAGATTAAAGCGCTGGAGAATGAAATAAAAAATATTAAACAAGGTCTGGATGAGATTGAAAAGAATGCAGAGTTTGTAAATGATTATAAGAAGGATAAGCGAGAGCTATTCGATAAAGTTGAATCTTTCAATAAAGAAAAAGAAATCCTTGATGAGAAAATAAAGCAATGCGAAAGAGAATTCAATGGTGAAAAACAATCATTTGATAAAGATAAAATTCAGCTTGAAAAGGAGAGCTCAAAATATCTTGAAGAGCTTAAGAAATACACAGACGGACTGGATTATTTTGAAAAGCATTTTAAAGAAAAGGCTTTGTTTGAACGTCTGCGTCATTTGATAGAACCTGCTACTGCCATGCCTTCGGATCTTGGTATTACAGCGCTTTGTTCTCAATTGTTTTCAAATGACGGAGAGTATCATGGTCAGTTTGAAAAGTTCAGAAACAAGATCACTGAGTTTACGGGTCGTTTCCGTCCGGAAAACCATTTGAGTTTCCGTATTAATCCCAACGCTAATGAATTTGAATACGAAAGGTTTGCTGAATACCTGCAGGAGTTTTATAATGAAAATAAAATTCAGACATCCATTGCAGAAGTAGCGAAAAATCATGGTATGTTGATTGATGCCATTGCTACAAAAGTGAAAGCACTGACAGACCACAAAGGACGAATCAACCGGATGATCAGTAAAATGGAAGCTGATTTTGGAAGAGCATCATTTGAAAGTTCTAAGCTGATCGAATATATAAAATTGAAGTCTGAAGACAGTGAAAACAAGGTATTGAAGAAGCTTCAGAAGATTGCTGAGTTCAGAGAGCAGAATCCATTTCTTTATGGAGAATCTAATCTGTTTAATCAGGAAAATAAAGCCAAATCAGAGATAGATAAAAAATCAGTAGAGCTTTTGAACGACCTTCAAAAGACCATTAGTGAAGAAAATTATGATGAGATAAAAGTTCAGGATTTGTTCGAACTGAGGTTCAGAATTAAAGAAGGAAAGAACGACACCGGTTGGATCGAGAAGATTGACAGAGTAGGTTCTACAGGTACTGATATGCTTGTGAAAGCTGTAATTTATATTACATTGTTAAATGTTTTCATTAAAGAGTCAACAGAGAAGACAGCTCAAAACTTTAAAGTACATTGTATTATAGATGAGGTGGGGCAGATCTCTGCACCTTATCTGAAAGAGCTGATAAGCTTTGCAGAAGAAAGAAACATCTATCTGATAAACGGTCTCCCAAATGAAAGCAAGCTGGAGACTCATTATAATTATACTTATAAGTTCAGAAAAGATCAGCATGGTAATGTGAAGGTTGTACCTTTATTGACGATGAGTATTGAGCCTTGATTACATTTTTAAGATAATTAATTATAATATGGAAGAACAAGAAAGTCTGATAAATTCAGAACCAATTGAAATAGTTTATCCTGACAAGCCTGTTGAGCAAAGCGCTGTTAAATCGTTGCTGCCTTCATTTGCAAGTGCAGTTTTGTTTATTGCTGCTTCCTATTTTGTGTTTGACTGGGGCCTGACAAACATATTAATATTGGCTGGTGTTGTACTCTTTCATGAATTGGGCCATTTTGCCGCAATGAAGTTCTATAATTACAAGGATGTATCAATGTTTTTTGTGCCACTTGTTGGAGCTTTTGTATCAGGTACTAAAGACCAGATCTCTCAAAAGCAATCAATAATTATTCTCCTTGCGGGACCTTTACCTGGTGCATTGCTTGGTTCCATAATGTATTATTTCGGGTTGGTATATAATAATGACTTCTTGTTGAATATTGCTGGTTTTATGGTTTTGATTAACCTGTTTAATCTGCTGCCGATAATGCCTTTTGATGGTGGACGATTTATTAAGTGTCTGTTCTTTGAAAGAAGTGAGCTTATAGGCAGTATATTCAGTTATGTTTCTATTGGCGCTCTTTTTTACTATTCCATTACTTCTCAATCATATTTTTTAATGCTTGTTCCCGGGTTTTTAACGCTTCAGTTATATGCACAGTCTCAGTTGAGAAAGGCTAAGAAAGCATTGATGGAAAAGGGAGTTAACTTAAATAAAAATTTTGAAGAACTTACTAATGAAGAGTACTGGATTGTACGAGATGAGATGGGGAAGCATGTTCCGTCTTTCAGTAAATATGTGACTCCTGGTAAATATGAAGTCTCTGAAAATGAACAGAAGATAATAGAGCAGGTTAAAGCGGTCATTCAAAAGGAACCAATACAGGATCTTAAAGTAGGAGGCAAAATTCTTTTTACAGCTATCTGGATTTTATCTTTTATCGTTCCATTTGTAATTATTGGGGTAAGTATGATTTTGACAAGAAGTTTGTAAGTTATAATTATGTATGGATTTTTAAAAATATCGATATTGCTATTGGTTGTTCTGACTTTAACTTCCTTTGTAAGAAATGAAGTTATTGACATTACTGATCGCTGGCAGTCCAAAATTTGCCCTTTTCATAAAGTAAGACTGCATAAAGGAACAGTTGAATGTGTTGTAAGCGGATTTGCCAGCCAACAACCGGAGGATTCTAGAGACTATATAAATGCACCTTATGATATTGGAGATATGGCAAACGCAAAGTATAGGTACTTTGTTGGGAAGGGATGTAGTTTAGGAAATAGCAAAGCTGTTATTTTGTATTGCAAAAAGTGTGAGGCTGTGAGAAAAAAATGGATGCAGAAGGTAAATAAAAAAAGATCAATTCATTATAGAGTAGGGGATTTGTAAAGGTTAAATCAGAAAGCGTAAGACTTAAAAAAACAAAGAAGCTCTGGAAATCAGAATGCAAACGACGTACAATCAACTAGGTCAATGAAGTTCTTCATTGTTGCTTCATATAAAGTATGTAACCAGCCGTTATAACCCCGAAGCGTTTGCTTAAGCCCGAAAGTTCAGGAGCAAGTAGAAGTATCAATAAGGCAGGAATTAGAAGAAAATAGATTTCTGGATAATGTCAGATTACTTGGTCTGTTAAAATAAATAAATCCTCGTTTCCAAGGATTATTTCATAAACAAATTGCAGATGTGTTTTACTAAACTTGAAATGAAGCAGACTAAGCCAGTTTTTTCTCCACATCTTTATAATGCTCTTTGATCATATATAAAGTCTGAAGACAATTTTCTTCCTGTATGCCGAGCGTCTCAAATAGGTGCTTAAGCACACAAGCTATTACAGGCCATTTTTCCTGATCCTGGAGCCTTGTTTTTGTATTAGAGGTGTACTTGAACCAGTCAGGCAAAATGTATTTCTCTTCTTTAAGAATATGTTTAAATGTTAAAATATCTCTTCTGAAATCAGCGAGCCAGTAAAAGTCGGTATCTTCTATATCATCAGCAAAGTTTTCGATCAGAGAAGCAATGGTTTCCTTTTGTTCAAGGAAGCTTCTGCGCATAAGCTCTGCGATTTCTTTAATCTCTTTTTGCTTTTGTTTCCTTAATTCCTTGTCTTTTCTTGAAAAGTAATCCGCAGTAGGCATGCGTTCTTTAAAATGCCATTCAGAAAAATCTGCTTTTTCATGGCGGCTATCACTCAGTATGGTGATGATAGAGTCGGATAGTACAAGTCCGGTAGCGAAGACGAGATTGTCGTCAAAGGTTCCCCTGCTTTCCAGCATTTTAGGAGTATACTTGCTTAAAAAATCCAGAAGTTTTTCATTGATAAAATCGCTTTCAGTGAATGATATTCTCAGGTTCATATCAAACTCCTGAATGCTGTTATTGGGATAGTTCGGAAAGAAGGTTTGAGGATAATAGAAAGTCGGATCAAGCTCCTTACTTGGATTTTCCTGAAGGAATGTACGGATTCTGGAAAGGTATTGACTTCTGATATATTCAATGTCAAGAGCTTTGTTAAATCTGAAATATACTTTAAAATGATCGCCCCTGCGGTAGCTGGTTTCATGAAAGAAATTTAAGCCATCCTCTTCAGGAGCCTCTTCATACAAAGGAAGCAGGCATTCGAAGAGAAATCGGTTTACTTCCATTCTGTTATAGTAGACTTGAAAATAAAAACTTGTAATTAAAGACATAATCAAAATATCTGTTAGTTAACTTTTTATTTATATAATTTCTTTTTTAGAATAGAAGTCAAAATGACAATGACATAATTCTTTGTTGCATAAAACCGGATTGTCCGGCAGGGTAAGATTGGGATTTCCTATATTACCTATCTTGCCTCCAACCATACACCAGCCTCTGAATATATCTCCTTTAGCATCTATAGCTATTTGAGTGACTCCACTCAGGCAATTCCAGCCCCACCATGTATTTTCCTTTGAGGACACCAGAAGCGGAGGAGATATCTTTTGTTTTTTTCCGTCAGGATATACTTTTGAGAGATCAGATCTTTTATTGATAACCTTTGTTTTATTTGTAACAGGTTCTTGTGAAGTAGTAGAGTTGAACTGATCTATTACATCTAGCTCATTCTGAGTATAACCAGGTAAAAGTTCTCCTTCCAGGTCTTCTATCAATGGCATCAGATTTACGGTATAGATGCCAAGCTTACGGATATCTTCTCCCAATTCCAGACAGAAGTCTAGTTTTCCCGGAGGTGTCATAATATTACAGTTCAGGTCTACCTTATCTTTCAGGAAATAGGCAAGCTCCAGGTATTTCGTCCGGTCAGCAAACTCTGTATGGTAGCTGAATGCTATGACATCAAAATGCTGAACATTCTTTCTCCACCAGTCCATTGTTCTTGAGCCGTTTGTAATCATTGAAATCACACCACCTTTAGACTTTATATATGAACATAAAGCCCCATAGTCTTTAAATAGCGTAACTTCTCCTCCAGTAAACTCTATTACAATTTTTTGTCCTGCTTTTTTCTCAAAAAGCGTATCAATGAAGTTTTTCAGAATTTCAAGATCTGTCCATGGAATAGAACCATCATTTAGGTAAGAAGGGCAATAGCTGCAGGAGTAACTGCATGTGTTGCCAAGAAACCAGTTGGCAACAAAGATATTCTCAGTCTCCAGACCCGTGTCCAGTACAGAGTATCCGTGTTGCACTGCTTCTATATTTTTCTGAATTTGATTCTGATGGGTAATAAGAAAAGATTCTGTCAGATTGTAATCGGCGAGACGAATAATTTCCCTGTCATTTTCCTGATACAGGTAATCAGTGATTTTTTCCCAGGATACCCATTCTCCATCATGCAGTTGAAGATCGATGTTGTTATCTCTTAAGGTATATCGGCCCTCTATAGTTGGTCCCTTTATTATTGAATTTTCTACATATCCACCATCTGATCCCGGCACAACTTCTACGACACCACTCAGGCATGTGTTGTTGCTATACAAAATGTAAAAATTACTTTCGTTAAGGTTATTGTGTTTGATGAATAAGTCTTTAAATATTTTCATAACATAGTTGTTTGGGTCATGGGCAGACAGGATTGTATTCCATGTTGTAGGTTTACCTGACAATGATATTTCTATATTCTGCTGATTACTTACAATTTGATCTTCAAGAAAGCGGATTTATTTTTTAGAGTATGTATCAAATGTTACAAAAAGGAAACTCTTTAGCTTTTTTACTCATGTTGAAGTGATTGATTATTAAGGTTACATGAGAATTTTAGCTTGAAATATCAGATCCTGAAAAATGAGAGCATTATTGAAGTATAATAACCACTTTTCTTTTCCTGCAGTGATTCATTATATCTCTTTCAATATTCCAAACTGGCCTTCAAAGCAATCTTTGCCTTCTGATATTCAAGAGTAAGATTATTGCTAACGTTAGTAAATTCATATATGTCATTTGTTAATTACGTCAGTTTTAAATTCCTGGAATATATAAATTGAAAATCATGTGAATGCTTTAGTTAAAGAATAGCTTTTTATAAAGTATTTCGATTACATGGCTTTTAATAATTTATTTAACTCATAACAAAAACTTTTAAAAATGGGATTAGCAGAAAAAAGACTGGCAGAAGAAATCAAGACAAACAAACTACCTGAATTTGAAACAAAGTTGGAGGATAAAGCAGGTTATCCGATCAAGGTAGATATTGACTGGGCTTCATTTACGGCATATAATGAATATCCGCTTTCAAGACTTGATATCGTATTTAGTGACATAGAATCTTTTGTGAAGAAAATCTGCACTGATGATATGGGTAAAGAAGCTTTGAAAGAAAAAATGTCAACTATATATTTATCTAACACGGATCAGAGAGATGCGGTGAATATGGAGTTAAAAGACAATAAGCTGTCACTTCATTTTCAATTGGCTGGCGATACTTTTAGTTCTTATACCGATTCTCAAATCGCATCTTATGTAGAAAAACTATTATAATATAAATAGTGATTACATCTTATCAGGAATATTTATTCAAAGACTTTTCGGCCTGGTTCAATACCTTGGCAGAAATAGCAACCAAATCAAAAGAAACTTCCAGTTTACCAAAGCTGGAAGTTTCTTTACGTTCGGGTAATAGATTTTTTGGCAATGTCATCGGTTATCATAGCCTAGCTCAGGGGAGTACATTGTTCCTTTTAGAACAGGCTGATGCATATTCCAGGACCAATGTACACATCATTCAATGCGCTGAAATTGTTGCAATTTCCTTAGTTGATCCTAAAACATATCTGGATATTTTTTTTAATCAACCCACTTTAGTTTCAGAATTGGAACTAAAGCGAAGAACTAAATTGGTTGAGGAGCAATTGGAACAAATTGTTTCAGGATTATTACCGATTAATCTTTTACTATCATCCATAACGGAGGAAAACAGAAGTCATGTCTTGCAAGTGATAGAAGCTTTGCCCATTATTTTTAAAAGTATCTGTAAAGACGATATGGGCAAAAAAGCAGTATCCTTAAATGTTACAAGCATTGATATCCATGGAGCTGAAACCAATCAAACAACCTTGGAAAATAAACACTTAAAACTAGCTCTCGCTAAAAGAGCAAATCTAAGTGGCGAAAGAGAAAAGGAAGAGCTACTTCATTTTATAGAGAAAGTACTTTAAATCTTCAGTTTTTTTCGTTTTATATAATTTGAAGTTCAGGTCAGCATTATGAAATTGTCAGGTTTTTATAATGTCTGATTTTTTAGATAGATGATTAAGATAGTGCAAGTCCTGGTCAGGAATACTAAGAAACTCATTTCATTGGTGCTGGCTTTTCATGGCTCTGGTTTAATCTTCTTCAAAAAGTAGAGGATAATCTTTTAAATTATTGAAAGTAATCCTTCATTGTCGGAAATTTAGATAGAAATAAAATAATCAGTAATCTTCCCACTCAATGGATTATTGCAATTAAAAATTAAAGTATGTACGTTATAGAAGTTAAACAACAAACAGAAGCATGGCTTGTAGCTATTTGTCCACAAGAGGAACAAGCCACTGAGTATTTGAATTCATTATCTCCCGACATACAAGTCATAGCATCTTGCTATAAAATTGCTATAGAGACTTTTCCTTTGATTGTGGTTGAAAATAAAGGCGTAACTCCTCAGACAATATCCCATTTTGATTTTTGTTCTATCGAAGACCTGCAGATTCACTTTAATACTCTTCGCAAGCAAAAAGTCTCCGATCAGGAACACGTTTATTTCAAATACTATTTCATTGATGAAGAGTATTATCAAATGGTAAGTGATGAGAATTATATGACTTATCTTCAACACACAACAGTTACAAACGACGTGTTAGATGAGGTGTATGAGGTTACTGCTTTTCATGAATATATAAAAAAAAGTGTTTCTACTTATTATGTCGATGGTTTAGATCAGCTTTTTGAACATACAAAAACAGTTTATACTTCCAGGTTGGAAAAAGAAGATCTGGCATTCAACGGATATGATCAGTTGTTCTGGAAAATGAACTATGACTATGCTTGTGGCAAGTTAACCGAGGTAGGTATACAGTATTTATTGCCGATGGTTGAGCATATAGAGCAATTGTTGGGAGAAAAAAAATGGCAGCACCGCAGCTTTGCTTTGAATATATTGCTGGAGCAAGCTTGCAAAGAAGATCCTGAAAAGGCGCCATTTATATTAGAAGATACGATTGAGGCTTTCAACAATTATCTTCTCTCTGATCCGGAAGAAGCATTGGAAATTCACCGGTTGCTTTCAACTGCTCATCAAATGGTGATGGAGGTAGATCACCGGCATGCTTTTATGCATTGGGTGAATGCATTAAATGAAATAAGAAAGGCAACAGCTCTTTCGCCTGAAAAAGCTTCATGGTCTACTTTGTTGCAATTGATTTACGTGCCCTTGACAGATGATGCAGAATGGATGCATATGCAACTTAAAGCCAAGAAATCCTGCAAGGAAGAAATGATTGTACTGGAAACTATTTATGGCTCAAATATCTCTTATAACTTAGCCTTAGCCTATCAACAGTTAAGAGAATATTTGGAATGGAAAAATGTGGTGCATGTTTTCCCTGAAGCTATTGCATTAAGTTGGGCTGAGAAGGCTCTATCTTATAATCCGCAGGAAATTACTCGTATGGATTTACATGAGTGTGCTGAGTTTTTCCATCGAATCGGATCATCATTGAAACGTATTGACTTTTTGTTAAAGAGTATTTCATTATATGAAGATTTGTTAAAAACTTCTTCTGATAGTGCACTTGAAGTGTCTTACATTGCTGGCATTTGGAAAGAGATTGCTGAAATTAATTTAAGCAATCAGGAAAAAATAAAGGCCGATAATGCATTGGAGGAAGCTCAGGCTATATATAGAAAAAAATTTGATCAGGTGAAAAGCAATCCTTCCGTCTATCTGCGCTATGTAGAGTTTTTAGAGTATTGCTTTACCTATGAAGGGAGTATAAACAAACCATCTTTGTCTGAATTGAAAAAAGTTGCAGATGAAGTGGAATTACAATCAAAAGGTTTTCTAAGTTATCCTTATACGTTACTTATGCATATTGCCCTGTTTCAGAATAATGAAAAACAAGCAATTCTTGAACTTACCAAATCCCTGATTCTTCACGAGTACGGTATCAGTTCAACAATTGACAACCTGTTGGACGAATTTAAAAATAGTGATTACAAACAATTATTTACTTTTTTAAATGAAACTAAATTGTTTATGCAGGAAGTAAGCCAAAATTACTATTACGACCCGGCACTCAAATGGAAACGGTTGCGGACGATGTCCGCAGAGGAGTTAATGGTTTATTGGGAAAATAGAAAAGATGAAATCAGAAACAGGATATCTTTTTTTGATTAAAGATAAGCTTGTGATAATAAATACCTCATCCCTAACCCTTCTCCTGAAGGAGAAGGGAACAGTCGACGGGAAAAATGTTGAATTAATAGTGATAGAACTAATAACATACGCATTAAAGTCCCTCTCCTTCAGGAGAGGGATTTAGGGTGAGGTATTTTTAGAGTTTTATCCAACGTGTCTATTATTGTTAACGGGACATAAATAGCTAATCCTAAAACTTATTAAATATATTTCATCGATTTTTCACGTGCTTTTAGGGTTGTTCGGATTTTTATAAGTAGTATATTTATAAATCAGGAGCATGTCAGAAATTTTTTCAAGGACTTAACTGTAATAAAAGTCAGTAAAAAAATAGGTAATTCTTATTAAGTTTTTATGTCTGAAATAGAAATCATAGCAACAATATTTGGAGTAATTTGTGTATCGCTTACTATAAAGCAACATATTGCATGCTGGCCCACAGGTCTTGTGCAGGTATTCCTTTACATTTTTGTTTTTTATGAGGCAAAACTTTATGCAGATATGGTTTTGCATGTCATTTATGTCCTGCTAAGTATTTATGGATGGTATCATTGGAGTGAAAATAAAACTAATGATCAAAGGTCTGGAATTGGTCTTGTAGGAAGGTTTATATATGTCTATGGAGCTGTGTGTATGTTGGCTACATTTATACTAGGTTTTTTACTTACTTTATATACAGACGCTTCATTTCCTTATCCGGATTCTTTCATTATGTCAGCAAGCTTGATAGCTCAATGGCTTTTGTCCCGAAAAAAGCTTGAATCCTGGATCTTCTGGATTCTTACTGATATGGTGGCTATTTATGTCTATTGGTATAAAGAACTTTATTGGACTACAGGCTTGTATGTAATATTCCTTTTTCTCGCCATTACAGGACTTGCAGAATGGCGTAAAGTTTACTACCGTACGATATCTATTCTTGTTTAATGAAAACGACAGGACTTACTCTTGGCAAATTTGCTCCCTTGCATAAGGGGCATCAATACTTAATAGAAACTGCTATCCGCGAGACAGATGAGGTAATCGTCGTGATATATGATGCACCTGAGGCAACAGATGTTCCTTTAAATATCAGAGCCTCCTGGATACGGACATTATATCCTAAGGTTGAAGTGATAGAAGGAGTAAATGGACCTTCTGTAACAGGTGATACGCCTGAAATAAAGAAGATCCAGGAAGTGTATATAGCAGGTTTGCTGAATGGAAGAAAAATAACGCATTTTTTTTCAAGTGAGTTTTATGGGGATCACATGAGTAAATCTTTAGGAGGCATCAACAGAGAAGTAGATAGGGCAAGGACTTTTGTGCCGATATCGGGAACAATGGTGAGAGATGATGTTTTTCTTCATAAAAATTATTTGTCACCTGTTGTTTATCAAGATTTTGTCGTAAATGTTGTTTTCCTTGGGGCTCCGTCAACAGGAAAAACTACATTGGCTCAAAAGCTTTCAGAGGAGTACAATACTGCCTGGATGCCTGAATATGGCAGGGAATACTGGGAACAACACCAGTCAGACAGAAGGCTTACTTTGGATCAATTGACAGATATAGCAGAAGGACACTTGCTTCGGGAAGATCAGCAATTGTATAAAGCAAATCAGTATCTGTTTACAGATACCAATGCGATTACAACCTATATGTTTTCGTTATATTATCATAACGAAGTAAGTGATAAATTGAAATTGCTTGCTAATCAGGCAGAAAATAGATATGATCTTTTTTTCTTATGTGATACGGATATTCCCTACGAAGACACATGGGATCGCTCGGGAGATGTGCAGAGGTCAGAGTTTCAGATGAAAATCATCGAAGACCTGAATGTCAGAAATATTCCTTATATTTTACTTAAAGGATCGCTGGCTGAAAGAGTTGATAAGGTCAAAAAAGTTCTTAATACTTTTCAGAAGTATCCAATTTAATATTGCTTTTAATTTATCCAGCAGTTGCTGAAAACAGATTTTAACCTATGAGCGATTTTATAAAAAAATCATTTGGACTGTTTCAAAAAGTACCTTCTGCTCCAACCAATCCTCAGGAGTTTGAAGGAAATAATAAATTTGAAATCAGTGATTTATATGAGGGGGAAGAAAAGTCGTCCATAGATAATGGGAAGAGTGGCCTGGATGAAAAATTACGTCAGGCTTATTTCTGGATTACCAATTCTGCCATCATAAGTCCATTTTATGACATTGAGTATGAAGATGGAAACTCCAAAAGAATTGTATTCGGAGATAGCAAGGTTGAAGTGGTTTTGCCAAACGGACAAAGTTATTCCAGTTTTGTGCTTGTTCCTTTACTTACTCTAGCCGTCCGTGGAAAATGCCTTGTAGTCGGTGGACCAGGAAGAGGTAAAACTGCCACCTCTATACTCATGGGACTCTTAGCCGGTTATTCCAAAACGGATGTACTGAGAGCCATTCAACATGGTCAGCCACAAATGACTATTTCAGATTTGCTTGGCCATCCTTTACCTGCTGACATGGTAAAGGCAGAGAAAACTTCTGATATCAGAATAGCCTGGAGGAAATGGCTTGGTATGAGGATCAAAATCATTGATGAGTACAACCGTATTCCGACAAGAACGCAGTCTGCCTTATTAACCGTCTTGTCAGATAACTATGCCGAGATTTTTGATCAGATATTTGAATGTCCTCCTTCCGCATGGTATCTCACTGCCAACGATGATGCAGGAGGCGGTACGTATCAGGTTATAGAAGCATTAAAAGACAGAATTGATATTGTAATTCGTGCGCTGCATTTTAACACCAGGTTTATTGATGACTTGCAGAGAAGGATAGAGCTGAACTATAAGCCTGAAGCCATGATTCCTGAAGAAATAATCTTCACAGAAGAAGAGATGGATACAATCAATGACCAGATCAGAAATGTAGCTTTACCTGTTCCAGTCAGAAAACGTATTGAGTTTTTCTGCAGACAATTTGAATTTTTTGAATCAGCTTCTGATAAGCTGGAATATA
Source organism: Bacteroidota bacterium (assembly GCA_023428135.1). Taxonomy (GTDB): domain Bacteria; phylum Bacteroidota; class Bacteroidia; order Cytophagales; family Cytophagaceae; genus Sporocytophaga. The sequence goes on from JAEYZG010000016.1 coordinate 88,462, forward strand.
TGACCAAAGACACTGCAAAGCTTTCAGGCCTGGATTTTAAATCTTTATTCGGACGGGAAACCGGGAAGGATCATGTGAAAGATCTGGGATCTCAGACAGTCAATGGGATGTCTGTCCGAAAGATCATGACATTAATCATATATGCTAAAGCAATGGCATATTTCAGAGGTAATAGCCAGGTTGAGTTGGAAGATGTAAGGCAGATACTTCCTTTTATTCTTCATGATACATTGGTTCCACATCTTGAATCACCATTCTTTGATCAGCCGGGAAATGAAAGCTACCGAGTAGACCGTATCGTCTGGCTGAGAAAGGTTTTTGATCTGTCCTGTGAAGAGTTTATGAGTCAGAACCTGGATAAAGATGATCCTGTAGAGGCTTTTGATGCTGAGTTCAAAAAAGGGCTTGAAAATGTATCCATGAAAGAGATTGACAAAAGACTGTTGGAAATAGAGAAACAGCTGAACAAGTGGGCTCAGGAGAAAAAGCTTTATGGGTACAGGTTAGATGATATCCTTAAGCTTAAATACCTTCATCAAAGATATACCAATTACAGACGTTGGTTGCAATGGAAAAAATAAAATATGCACCTCTTATTCAGCATTTAAAAGAAAATGAAGAGTTCTATAACAAGCTTTGCAGATCTTATGAATTGCAATATGGACTGCTTGAAAACATGGTTCTTCGTTCCTGGATGGTTAAGGTGATTGAGCCCGTGATCATTGAGATAGATGCATCATATTCTGATAAATTACCTGTAGTTTTCAATGCACTATTTTCGGAATTGCTGCGAATATTAGGAAATAATACAGGACGGGTGTTTGAAGAGGAATATATGGCAGCATGGAATCTTCTAAAAAGAATTCCTGCTATTGTGATAGCACATCCTTCAAGAGTTATAAGAGCCATTGACAGTGGGATAGAAGCGATCAGGTTGTTTCATCCTGAAAAAGTGTTATCATGGATATCCCGCATGAATAATTCAATAGGTAGTTGTGTTAGTCTTGATGAAATACTTACGCTTGGCAGAGTGTATGCATGGCAGGCAGGAATGGCACACCTGAGAAGCAGGGTCATCAGTGAATTGTCTGTTTTGCCTAAGCTTCATGAGATTATTTTTCCTGAAGACAAAAGTCTGAAGAAAGCATTACAGTGTGAGTGGCCTGAATATAAGAAAAGTACCTTCGCCGGAGAGGCCGGTGGATTCGTAGGGAATGGCGGGTATTTGCAATCTTCTCCATTGGTGGCTCTCATCGAAAATGAAATACTAGTAACAGATGGAAAAGTGACCTGTGCTTTTTTTGCGGATCAGTTTGGTAAGGTGCTATTGCCCGAAATTCCTGTAATGCCCGAAACGATTATTCAAAAATCAGATAATGATTCTCTTGCCTTTTTCAAATCTAAGCATGGAGAACATGTTATCCCATTTGATGATATCACTTCTTGTGTGATAAAGCATTCAACATTTGTGCTTACAAGAAGAAGTTCACATTATTTGTACGTTTATGGCTGGTCTGCATGAGTAAGTTACTATCAATAGAAAAAGCTCTTGAGCAATGGAAAGCTGACTGGCCGCAGGCAAAGAAATTGTGGAACCCTTATGTCAAATTAAGAGAACCAGAATGGTGTCTTACATCAGACCTTGCTGCAGAAGAAGGACTCACTGGCAGTTTTGCAATGATCAGGTTAACAGATCATAGAATCGTTATTGACATGCAAAAAATAGTGGAAGAAGGTATAGTTGATTTTGGCCTGGAAATTCTTGCACATGAAGTTGGCCATCATTTTTATACCCCTGCAAATCTCAGAGACAATGCCGGTTTGCTTTCCAGAATAAGGTGGGCGCTTGCCGGTATTGAAGACAGAACACCTTTCGTCGCAAATCTTTACGCAGATCTTCTGATCAATGACAATCTGCAAAGAACGAAGGGATTGAATATGGAAGGCGTTTACAAGCAGATCAATAAAGAAGGGGAAACTTCCAAAGTATGGGCCTTTTACATGCGTACTTATGAATCCCTTTGGAAACTAAAAAAAGGAACACTGGCCAGGTTTTCAAAATTACTTACTCCAGAGTTGGATGCTGATGCTTCTTTGGCTGCAGCGCTTATCAGAAGCTATTCCCGTGAATGGCTTGATGGAGCCGGACGTTATGCTGCTCTCATGTATCCTTATCTTATGGAAGATAAAGAATATCATAAAGGAAGACAATCATTTATTCTGGTGCTGGATGCTGAACAAGCAGGATTAGGGGGAGGAGCTTTGTCAGGTCTGACCGGAATTGATCCGGAAGAACTTGCAGGTATTGTTGATCCCAGAACTGAGGCTACCGGACAAACAGGTAAAGGACTTGCGGGTTACCTTCCCGGAAAGAATGACAATGGAGGCGAAGGACCAAAGCAAAGGTACCTGAATCCAGGCAAATATATTGACCTGTTAAAACAAATTAATCCGAATGCAAATGAACAAGAGCTGATCAATAATTATTACCGTGAAATTGCACTGCCGCATTTAGTAGATTTTCCATCGGAAGCCTCAAGTCCTACATCTCTTTCTTTGCCGGAAGGTACAGAAAGCTGGGATGTAGGAGATCCTTTAGATGAAATCGACTGGATTGAAACAGCTATTACTGCTCCGGAAATTTTTCCAGGATTTAATACAGTAAAAAGAGTGTATGGAGAAGACAAAGATAATGATGAAGTGAAAGTTCCTTTGGATGTCTACATAGGAATTGATTGTTCAGGCTCTATGGGAAATCCCAGAGTTCGTTTCTCATGGCCTGTTTTGGCTGCTACAGTGATAGGCTTATCAGCACTTAGAGCCGGTGCTAAAGTGATGAGTTGTCTTTCCGGTGAACCTGGAAGTTATATGGAGACCAAAGGCTTTAGCGCTTCTGATAAAGAGGTTTTAACCTTACTTACTTCTTATCTTGGTACAGGATATTCATTTGGAGTACCTCGTCTGAAAACTCCTTTTAATACACCAGCAAAAAAGAAGTCACATATTGTGATCGTTACAGATGATGATATCTTCAGTATGCTTGATGCTAAAAAGGATCCAAAAGATACAGGTGAGTGGGAAAGCAACTGGCAGATCATTGAAAGAGCACTTAAAAATGCAGGAGGTGTTGGTACGCTTGTGCTGCACTCCAATGGGCAATGGAGGCAAGAGGAGGTGAAAAGATTTAAAAATATGGGTTGGCATATTTATTATGTTACAAATGAGCAAGAGCTGTTAACCTTTGCTGCTGGGTTTTCAAAGGATCATTACCACTTTAAAAAGAGGAGGTAGTAATGGATGTATATTCATTAGTGGATTATTTAAAGAGATGTCCGGAGGAGTTTTTACAGGAAGTAAATACAAAGCCGGGCGAAATAAGCCTCACAGAGATCCTGATCAGAGATACTTACAGAAGGGTCTATGGAAATTTTAACATAGCAGATTCAAAACTTCCTGCCGTAATTTTTATGGAAGGTCTTGATGACAACTATCTGCAGGCCGTTCATATTGCCTGTTGGTTATTTTCTGCTGAGGTATTTAAAGGAAATAAGCCTCTTGCTAATAAGATGTCACTTTTTTTATTTCAGGACTTACCTGAAGTAAGTGCATTTGTCCCACATCGCCAATGGCTGGAGGATGAGGACAGAACAGAAGAATTTGTCCGCCTTGCTTTAAAAAGATGCATACTGATTCCTGATGGAGAAACGAAGGAAGAAGCCCTTGAAAGACTTGATGCATTGGATACGATTAAAAGAAATAAGGTACTTCAAAAATCTAATAAAGCATTTGAAAGGATTATTGAGATCCGGAGAAAAATGGAAGAAGCAAAAGCCAGGGAAGCTGCAAACGTTTATGGCAGAGAATAAAAAGCCGGTTATCGGACTAACGGATAAGGAACGATTTCCTTTAATAAATGATTTATCTTTTCTTAATAAACTGAGACAGGATGAGCTGGCTCCTGTATTTAACTTCAGCAGTGGTGACCGGCTAACTCTTAATCATCTGGCATCTGTCCGTCAGTATGCTGAAGCCATTAGAAGTAACAAGACATTTTGGGGAAAGGACAATATACCTGATTGGGTAGAGTTTTATATTTCATGGTGTATTCAGACTGTAAGCTATTTCAAAAACAGAAAGCAAACTTTTAGCGCTCAACCTACTATTAATAGAAGTCATATAAGCGCTTCTCCCTGGGAATTTGTTTCTGATGATGCAAGGCTTGAAGATTTGCTGGTATATCAGACTTCAGGAACTACAGGTGCTGCAATGGATGTGTTATTTGATCCGGCTTCTCAGGCTTGCTGGATTCCTCAGCTGCAATCCATACTTGATCAATACAATATTAAACTTGATTATGGTCCAGATAAAGTGGCCATAGCATTGATATGTTCACAAGGTGCAACGCTCACCTATGCTTCTTTGTCCACATATATGGATGGAGCAGGTGTACTGAAAATTAATCTTAACCCGGCAGACTGGAAGTCGCCAGCGCATAGAACTCAATACCTTGAGAAATATAATCCTCAGATCCTTACAGGTGATCCTTTTGCATTCATTGATTTGCTTGAGTTAAAACCTCGTTTAAAGCCCAAAGCAATGGTGTCTTCAGCTATGAAGCTTACAGCAGGCATACGTAAAAGTCTGGAAGATTATTTTCAGTGTCCTGTATTAGACATCTATTCACTTACTGAATGTAGAATGGTTGCTGTTGCAGAGAATGGAAGACACAGAACCATTCGTCATGATTTGTATCTTGAAATATTTGATGAGCATGAAGATCTTCTGTTACCTTATGGAGAAAGGGGTGAACTGGTTATTACAGGAGGTAACAATCCTTTTCTTCCTTTAATAAGGTATAGAACAGGAGATTTTTGTTCATTAGAAATAGAAAATGGAATTCCTTACTTGATTGATCTGGAAGCAAGAGACCCTGTAGTGTTTTATGCAAAAGACGGTAAAAGAGTTAATAATATTGAAATATCAAGGGCTATGGCGGAGCTGCCGCTGGCGGGATTTACACTACATCAGTCAAAAGATTTTAAGCTTACTTTTAAAGGGTGGAGTAATGAAGATCTGAAGGATAAGGTTGCAAAAGAAATCAAGACAATCTTTGGTAAAGAGATTGAAGTAGGCGTATCCATTATTAAACCGGAGTTAAATGGTGGGCTTAAGACTGTAACTTATAGAAGTGATTGGGAGTGGTAATTACTTATTGTAATTTATTTTTAGTAATAACAATGACCTATAATTTAGAATGGCTTATTGAAAATTTTAAGAAAGGAAAAAGGCCTAAGTTTTTATTTTTTTGGGGACATCAGAAAAGCAAAAATGGAGATTTAACACCAACTTGTTTCAGTCAATGGTGGGGTGCTTCATTTAAAGTTGATGGTGTGACATATAAAACAGCAGAACATTGGATGATGGCTCAAAAGGCACTTTTGTTTGGAGATAAAGAAGCATATGAAAAGATACTCATTGCCGGATCTCCGAAGGAAGCCAAAGCGATTGGACGGCAAGTATTAAATTATAAAGAAGATGTCTGGATTGATAAACGTTTTGACATTGTAGTAGCCGGAAACTTATATAAATTTTCTCAACATAATGATCTTCGAGATTTATTACTTTCCACGAAAGATAAAATTATAGTAGAAGCAAGTCCGGTAGACAAAATATGGGGCATTGGTCTTGCTGCAGATAATGACAAAGCTGATAATCCATTACGATGGAATGGACTAAATCTTTTAGGATTTGCATTAATGGAAGTAAGAGATAAAATAAAATCTAAATAGGTAATGATCATTGCTGATCATGAACATTTGTCATGAATATAAGTATTGTTTATACTATAAATTCAACTGGAATCAAATTGATAATCTGTGAAAGTTGATATTGATATCAAAATAAAGCACCTATGGAATTTATTGATGACCCTATGCAATTTATCGGTTTTAACTTCAAGGCATTGGGCCATTCTTTAATATTGATATTTATAGCTTTGGTTTTAGGAATACCAATAGGTTGGGAAAGAGGGAAAGGAGTTGATAGTATAGGACTTCGTACGTTCCCTATTGTGTCAATGGCAAGTTGCGGGTTTGTTATATTGGCAAAAGGTGTAAGTATAAGCAATGGAGACCCGTCGATAATCGGAAGCACAATGCAGGGAATGCTAAGTGGAATTGGCTTTATCGGAGGGGGAATGATATTAAAAGAAAAGGGGGATATACAGGGCATTGTTACTGCGGCCAGTATCTGGAATACAGCTGCTATTGGCATGTGTGTGGGATTTGGAAGAGCGGAGATATCTCTTATGCTTTGTATTGTAAATTTCCTCACTTTATTACTACTGACTCCACTTTCTAATAAAGGTTATTTGGATACGAAAGGAGGGTTGTTTAAAAGATCTAAGCCCAAAGGGAAGTTGAGCGATAAGGAAGATGAAGCTATATGAAGATAATATATTAATCTAAAAAGCAAGGATATGACATGTGCTTCAAAAAGGAAATCTATATTTGCTACAATTGACAGGCAATAAGTTAAGCTGTATAAATACATATAGAATTTGCTGAAAATAATCTATAGGTGCTAAATGATCCACGAATACCCCAAAATATCCGTTTTAGGAATTTCGCAATATCCGAAAAGATCAGCACGACTTCGAATGCTAAACATGGCTAATCTGTAATAAGGAGCAATAAAAGAAGCCTATATTTTGAAAATCATTTGATTGGAAGGCTTTTGGTGTTATTGTAGGGGGAGTTAGGTGCTAGTATGGGGCGTGTACCCTTTAAAGCTTTATAATTCTATTCGGCTAAATTGTCAGTTTTATGCTCCAAAGACGACCAAATTTATGGACATCTTGAAAAAAATCCCACTGTTTCCCCCGCTTATCATTTCTACTTCACCCTCCATTTGTCCGTTTCACGGCATTGTTTTTTCTTTTAATATGGTAATCAGCTGGTGTTAAATGTCTTCCTTAAATGACAAGTTTTTAAGCGTTAATTGGCAACTTTTAGGGGCCTTTTTAAAATAAACCTACATTTCCTCAGCTTATCCTACCGCTTTACCCTCCATTTTGTCCGTTTCACGGAAATTCCCTTTCCTTTAACCTATCAAAATCAATGACGGTCTGAAAATTCCTGCATTCATCAAGCTGAACCCGTTGTGACGTCATCACAAAACCTTCCAACTTTTCTCCCTGCTTTTTCTCTCCACTTCACCCTTCATTTTGTCCGTTTCACCTTAATACTCTTTCCTCGGTTCTCCGTCTTGCCTTAGATTTGTACAAAAAGAAGGCTAAAGAGGGCTCATTGTTTTTACCAGCTAAAACTAAAGTGACCCTAAACTAGCGATTCATATTGCAATAATCTAACGGACCATTATCACCAATAAAATTTCAAAAAAATCCACTAAGATGACTAAGAAAATTTCCATAGCGGTACTGCTCTTGCTAACTACCTGTTTTGCCTGGGCGCAGCAGACCGAGCTATCGCTGAAAGAAGCTGTGAATTACGCCCTGGAGCATAAATCAGAAGCTGTCAAGTCGAAGCTGGATATTCAGAACAGCTCCTATTTGATCGATGAGGCCAGAGCCAATGCGTTGCCTCAGATCAATGCCAATGGTGGACTCACCTATAACCCTATACTTCAACAGACTGCCCTCAGCATGGGAGGGGAGACTATGGTAATAAAAATGGGTCGGCCATGGCAGTCAACCGCTGCTTTACAGCTCAATCAACAACTGTTTAATATGTCTGTTTTTCAGGGATTAAAAGCTGCCAAATCTACCCGGGAGTTTTATCAGATCAATGCCGAACTTACAGATGAACAAATTGTTGAGAAAGTTGCCAATAGTTATTATGAGGTTTTTAAAACCCGGTCTCAAATCAAAACCATTGATCAAACGATAGAAAACACCACGCGTGTAAGAGATGTAATTGAAAGTCTGACGAAAAGCGGGTTGGCGAAAAAAATAGATCTTGATCGTATCAACGTATCATTAAATAACCTGAAAAGTGCCAGACAGCAACTTCAAAATGCGGCCATGCTGCAGGAAAACTCTCTGAAGTTTCTGATTGGTATGGATATCAGTACGGAAGTAACGCTGTCCGAAAGTGATTTCAACGCACCTAAAACGCTTTATTCAAAAGAAGATTTATCTGTTAATAAAAGGACCGAGATCAAACTTCTGGAAAAACAAGGTGACCTGCTCCGATTAAATAAAAAAGCTACACAAGCAAGAAGTTATCCTACACTAAGTTTATCAGCTAATTATGGCTACTTCGGTTTGGGAGCAAACTTCCCTTATTTTGCAGGAAACGACCCTAACGTGTATTGGTCTAAATTTTCATCTGTTGGCCTTAATCTGAGCATACCTATATTCAATGGTTTCTCAAATCGCTCCAAAGTACAGCAGGCCGAGATAGAAATTAAAAAGTTCGAAGCAGATCTGAAGGATACTAAACTGGCATTAAGTCTGGCCATAGAAAATGCCTTCACACAGATCAACAACGCTCAGATCACACTCAATAATCAGGAGTCCAATCTGTCTCTTGCCAAACAAGTGCTGGAGAATATAGAAAACAATTATAAAAACGGTCTTGCCTCACTCACCGACCTGTTAGATGCTGAAACTTCCTATTCCGACGCTCAGAATAATTATACCAATGCCATAATGGATTATAAGCTGGCGGAAATACAACTTATAAAAGCGAGAGGGGAATTAAAATCATATTACACCACAGAATAAACAGAACACTATAATGAAAAGAATAATCATTTCAGGTCTTATCATACTGGCAGCTATTGGAGGAATTGCCTATGTGCTTCGCAGCAATAAAGCAAAAAATGAAGCTCAGACGGCTATTGTAGCTCAGAAAAACGCTTCTGTAGCCGTACGCGCGCAGGTGGCTGATTACAAACAAATGAATCTGCAGTATACAGCCAATGGTACTTTTTCCGCCAAACAAGAAGTAATGATTTCTTCAGAAGTATCCGGAAAAATAACCGATGTACTTGTAAGGGAAGGTGCGTATGTTTCTACAGGTCAGGTATTGGCTGTTATCCGTGGAGATAAGTTAAATGTAACCCTGTCAAACGCTCAGGCGGTGTATGAAAACGCTAAGAATGAAGTCGAGCGGTTTGAAAGCGCTTACGCTACCGGCGGTGTTACAAAGCAGCAGCTGGATCAGATGAAGCTGCAGCTTGAAAATGCCAAAAACAACCTCCAAAACGCTCGTATTACTGCTTCCGATGTCAATGTAAAAGCGTCTTTTGCTGGTGTTGTAAACAAGCGTTCTATCGAAGCAGGCTCTTATGTTTCTCCGGGGCAACAGATGTTTGAGATCGTCAATGTTTCCTCTCTGAAGCAGAAAGTTTATGTAGATGAAAAGAATATTGCTTCTATCAAATTAGGACAGCAGGTAAAAGTAGAAACACCAGTTTTACCGGGTAAGACATGGACCGGAGTCGTTTCTTTTATAGCTCCGAAAGCAGATGGAAGTCTCAACTTTCCGGTAGAAATAGAAATCAAAAACAATCCTAACAATGAGCTTAAGGCCGGAATGTACGGAACTGCACGCTTTGGAAGTGATCAGACAAGCGATGTGCTGGTAGTACCAAGGAACGCTTTTGTAGGCAACATCAGCTCTAATCAGGTATTCGTAATACAAGATGGAAAAGCGATCCTGACTCAGGTCGTTTCAGGCAGAAATTTTGGAGACTACATTGAAATTTTATCCGGTATTAGCAAAGGCCAGAAGGTAGTAGTTTCAGGGCAAATCAACCTGCTTGACCAGACCCTTGTTGAAGTAATCAACTAATTCACAAAGGACATATGAAATTAGCAGAAGTATCCATCAAACGTCCCAGTATCATAATAGTACTGTTTACTATTCTTACGCTGGGCGGTATCTTTTCATATTCACAACTGGGTTATGAATTAGTACCAAAATTTGAAACGAATGTAATTACCATTCAGACGATTTACCCGGGTGCGGCGCCTTCTGAAGTGGAAAATTCGGTCACTAAAAAGATCGAAGATGCTGTGTCCTCGCTGGAGAACGTTAAAAAGATCGAATCCAAATCTTTTGAAAGTGTGTCAGTAGTAATGATCACGCTCAACAGTAATGCGGATGTCAACTTCCTACTAACGGATGCTCAGCGTAAAATCAATGCGGTGGTCAAAGATTTACCAGACGATGCAGAAACACCATCTCTCAACAAGTTTTCGCTGGATGATATTCCTATTATCAAGCTTTCAGCAACTTCTAATCTTTCCGAGAAGGAGTTGTATGACCTGTTGGATCAGAAAATTCAACCTGTATTTGCCCGTGTAGACGGAGTTGCCAAAGTAGATATGATTGGTGGAGAAGCCCGCGAAATTCAGGTAAGTGTTAATCCTGAGAAACTTCAAGGGTACGGATTGTCAATAGGACAGATAGAGCAGATCATAGCCATGTCCAATATGGATTTTCCTACCGGAAACGTAAAAACGCGTGACAACCAGACTACCATCAGGCTATCAGGAAAATTCAAGTCGCTCAATGAATTGCGCGAGCTTCCTGTTATGACGCCCGCAGGTATTTTAATACGCTTAAGAGATGTGGCGGATGTGCAGGACGGTATAGAAGACCCTGAAAAGATTTCCCGAATCAATCAGAAGAACACGATCTTATTACAGGTTTATAAGCAATCAGATGCCAATGCCGTAGCTGTTTCAGAGAAAGTAAAACGTGCCATTCAAACTATTGAGAAGGATTATAAAGCTCAGGGCCTTGGTATTGAGATAGCAAGTGATAATTCTGATTATACTCTTAAGGCAGCCAACAATGTGATCTTTGATCTTGTGCTGGCTATTGTACTGGTAGGTGCAATTATGCTACTTTTCCTTCATAGTATACGAAATGCAGCATTCACCATGGTTGCTATTCCATTGTCATTGATTGCGACATTCATAGGTTTGATGCTTATGGGATATACCCTCAACCTGATGTCTCTGCTTGCATTATCTCTGGTGGTGGGTATTCTTGTGGATGATGCTATCGTTGTTATTGAAAACATACACCGCCATATGGAGATGGGTAAGAATAAGGTAAGGGCTGCATATGACGGAGCAAGGGAAATTGGCTTTACTGTTACCGCAATTACCCTGGTAATTGTTGTTGTTTTCCTTCCTATATCCTTGTCGACAGGACTTGTCGCCAACATTTTGCGTCAATTTACTGTGACGGTGATGATCGCTACGTTGCTGTCTCTTCTTGTTTCATTTACGGTAGTTCCATGGTTGTATTCCCGCTTTGGAAAACTTGAGCATATCAACAGTAGTTCGCTGTTTGGCAGATTTTTAAATGCATTTGAAAGTAGCCTGGACAGGCTGACTTCCGGAATCGGTTCCATCCTGAAATGGTCATTGAGGAGCAAAATAAACAAGTTAGTTACATTGGGAATCTCAGTTGTAATGTTTTTCGCCTCTCTGATGCTTGTAGGAAAAGGATATATCGGATCTGACTTCTTCCCTGGCAACGATAAAGGTGAATTTTATCTGCAAATCGAAATGAACAAAGACGCTTCGATCGAGCAGACCAACTTTATGACTCAGAAGGCAGAAGCCTATTTGTCTCAAAAGCAGGAAGTAGATAGGATGATTACCACAGTGGGACAAGCCTCCGACGGTATGATGTCGACTTCAGGTACCAAGTACAAATCTGAGATTCATATTTTCGTAAATAAGGAACACACTAAACTAGAACCTACCAAAGTGTTTTCTGCGAAACTTAAAAGGGAGATGGAAGGAGTACTTGTTGGAGCAAAAGTTAAAACCGTAAATATAGGTATCATGGGAGCTGAGAACGCACCATTGAAGCTGACCATTATTGGTTCAACCCAGGAAGATGCGATGGAATTTGCTAATCAGGCGGCAAATCTTTTACGCAACATTCCAGGATCTTCTCAGGTCAAGCTGACCTCGGAAGACGGTAACCCTGAAATCAATGTAAAGGTAGACAGAGATAAAATGAATTCGCTGGGGTTGAATGTGGCATCAGTGGGTATGGCTATGCGTACTGCATTCTCAGGAAACACTGATACGAAATTCAGAGCTGGAGACAAAGAATACGACATCAATATCCGATATGATGAAATTGGGAGGGCCTCTATTAATGATGTTAAAGATTTGAAATTCATTAATTCTCATGGACAGGTTATTAAATTAGAGCAATTCGCAGATGTCAGTTTCGGCTCCGGACCAACACTTCTTGAAAGAAGAGACAAGTCACCATCTGTGTCGGTAGAAGCACAGGTAGTAGGAAAACCAGCCGGTACTATCGCTCAGGAATGGGAAGCTGAGTTCACTAAACTGAACTTTAAACCGGGTGTTTCATACAAATGGGGTGGTAATATGGAAAACCAGTCCGAAGGTTTTGGATCTCTGGGAATTGCCCTGCTAGCTTCTATTCTGTTGGTTTACCTGGTAATGGTGGCACTGTATGACAACTTTGTTACACCTTTTGTAGTTCTGTTCTCTATTCCGTTGTCATTCATCGGAGCGCTGTTATTCCTTGCTTTGTTCAATCAGACCCTGAACATCTTTACCATCTTGGGTATCATTATGTTGATCGGTCTGGTAGCTAAAAACGCTATCATGCTTGTCGACTTTGCCAACCACCGCAAGGCTGAAGGTTACTCTACTTATGAGGCACTTGTATCGGCAAATCACGCCCGATTCAGACCTATTCTGATGACTACTATTGCCATGGTAATAGGTATGGTGCCTATCGCTATTGCACAAGGTGATGGTGCGGATATGAACAGAGGTTTGGCAATCGTTATCATCGGAGGTCTTTTATCATCCTTGTTCCTAACCCTTGTCATAGTTCCTGTCGTATACTCAATATTCGATAGTCTTGGGAAACGGTTCGGAAAAGGTAAAAAAACGGACTATGCAGCTCTGATGAACGAAGAAGAAATGGAACTTATTCCTGAACTGGCAGAAGAGCATCATTAGAATAAGTAGTTCAATTAGAAAAAAGATATTCTGCCCAAGTCGGCATTTAGTACTATGGGGCAGAATATCTTCTTTTTCTAGTTTAATGACATTCTGTTAAAATGAAATTTAAGTGCCTGTTTTATTGTTACGGATATTCAATAAAATTCCGTTTTTAGGTAAATAATTGTTAGTTGAAAGTAAATCCTTATGCAATATTCAATTCCTTTAAAGGTACTGGTGAAAGAAAGCGGAAGGTTGTTCCTTTTTTTTCTGGTGGGAACAGTGCTGATTACTTCTCTGCAGGAACTAAGCCTAAAGGGGGTGCTCATTAAATTTACAACCCTCAGTACTCTTTTTATTTCCTATTTCGCTATCAATATTGGGCTGTTTCGTTACTTTGACAAAAATAGGAAAAGCCCTGGTGAAAGGATATGGAGAAAAACCTTTATAATGGGGTATTTTCTTACTCTGATAGTTTTTACCTTGCAGCATACACTGTTACTGTATCTACATAATAGTGGAGTTTTTGTACAGAAAAGTTTGCCTGGAGCAGGAGTTGAGCCTCTCAATGGCTGGCAGCTTGCCATCTTTGTCAGCTATGCCAACTTTGTTATGTATACATTTATGTTCCTGATACATAATTTGGTAATTGACCAGTATGAAAAAAACCGTATACAGATGGAGTTGTTGCAACTGAGAGCTTCCAATATGGAGACAACCAACCAGCTATTGCAACAGCAAATAAAACCTCATTTTCTTTTCAACGCACTGAACATACTGAAATCACTCATCCGAAAAGATCCTAAAGGTGCTGAAACGTATCTGTTAAAACTTTCAGATTTTCTCAGAGTTTCCATTACCAAAAACAAAAACGGAACGGCAACCATAAGGGAGGAACTGAAGATCTGTAATGATTATATGGAAATGCAGAAGATACGATTTGGGGATGCTTTGATCTATCAGGTAAATCTTAATGAAAGTGACGAGTTTTATAATCAGAAACTACCTTTTTTCTCCATTCAGCCTTTGCTGGAGAATGCTATAAAACACAATGAACTTACCCCTGAAAATCCTTTATGCATTACCATAGAAAAAGAGGGGAACAGCATTATTGTACAAAACAATCTTCAACTCAAGACCAATGTAGAAGTTTCAACTGGTAATGGCCACAGCATACTAAAAGAACGATACAAGTTGTTGACCGGAGATGATGTTCAAATTGACCAGAATGACAAAGCATATTCGGTAAGTCTTAAAATTCTTGATGAGTGATGGATATTATTATAATCGAAGACGAACCGATAACAGCGGAAGATCTCAGGGAAATAATCATTCAGGTAAATCCTCAGGTCAATGTAGTGAAGATATTGAGCTCTGTGAAGGAGGCTATTTCGTATCTTAGAGCGAACCCATCAGTAGATCTTATTTTCAGTGATATACAGCTGGGGGATGGGCTTAGTTTTGAAATCTATCAGCAGATAGATGTCAAAGCGCCAATCGTATTCTGTACAGCCTATGATGAATATGCACTGACTGCGTTCAGGACAAATGGTATTCATTATATTTTGAAGCCTTTTAATGAAGTGATGATACAGGAAGCCCTTACCAAGTTTCACTCGTTGAAATCCTCATTTAGCCTGGACAATCAGGCATTGTTGCAGCTCATGCGGACGTTGACCCAGCCTCCTCAGGATAAAAGCACTTCTATTCTGGTTTATCAGCGTGAAAAAGTCATTCCTGTTAAAATCAAAGATGTCGCCCTGTTTTATATCAAGAATGAAGTATGTCATTTGCATACGTTTGATCAGAAAAATTATCTCGTAAACAAATCGTTGGACGAGATCCAACAGATCGTGGGAAATGACTTTTACAGGGCCAACAGGCAATTCATCATTAACCGTGATGCAATTAAAGAAGCGTCTTCATATTTAGCCCGCAAGGTAAACATCATCCTGAATATCCCATTCACCGAATCCATTATGGTCAGCAAGGAAAAGATGAGCGACTTTTATACATGGCTAACGGGAGAGTAGAGTCATAATTTAATTATAATCAATTCAATAACGATTTTGTTGTTTCTGTCCAGCTGTTCAATAATTTGATGAATAGATAACTAGGTATGACTGTTCTGTAATAAGTTCCCAAGGATAAATGGTGCCCAATAATTTTCAAAAGAAATAAAAGGAGAATTACAGTGGAATGTTGTAGAGTATATAGTGCAGTGGCCTACGCGTTTAAAAAACGCAGCCAATTAAAGATAAATAAAAAATAACTATATAACCATAATATAAGACTTTAGCGAAGACTAAAGGAAAAATTTTAAATACAAATGTGGTAACCTTACTTCTTCTTATTTTTCATTTAAACTTATGATCGGCTTTAAAACCATAATTACAAGAACAAATATCAGCAATAGGTGTAGTGTTATTATTGTTAAAAAGTTTTTAGAAAGATTTATCAGAACTCTATTCTGGAAGATAGATAACCTAAATTATAGTATAAAATAGCTAAACTTTAAATAGTAAACGTCTAATTTTAATAGACTTTTAGTGCAACAAAAATGAACGAATTTTAAAAAAATATTTCATGTGTGAAGTTATCGTTGATAAAGTATTATAGCATGATTCTTTCTATTATTGTTATTTATTTTGTTTTTTTTGTTAAAATATTACATGTCTAATGATGGTATTTTTAGTTCCAATTGAGAGTAAAGATAAATTGTGGATATCGTAAGAGTAAAAGTTCTTATTTTTGTGATTAGTTATTTTAAATATAGATATATAGAGTTGATGATAAGGCAAACAAAGTGATTTTTATCCATGAGTTAGTTTAATTTTTACTCTATTGTTCAGAATATTTTTACACTCTTATTGAAGTCTATTATAAGGAATGCTTTTTTATATTATGAGAATTGATTTTTTACCTAAAATCCAATATACTCTGATGGTAGTATTATTATCAGTGTTGGTAGCCTCTTCTTCACATGCTGCTACTTGTAAGTGGATAAGTAATTCAAGTACTGATTGGAACACTGCAGGTAATTGGAGTTCTGGCACAGTGCCGAATAACTCTGACGCTGTAATTTTTGATAATTCATCTACCGTTAATTGTGTATTACCTTCTACAGGTACAGCTCCTTCGGCGCTTTCAATCACAATGGCTACCGGAACTACCATAACAGTTTCAATGGGAAGTCTTACACTTACGGTAGGCAGTGGTGGATTTACTGTTCAGTCTGGTAGCTTCGTAGGGGGGACTGCCTCAATCACGATAAACGGTCCATTTTCTCAGACCGGGGGAACTTTTACCGCAACTTCCGGAAGTATGAATGTTAAGAATAATTTTAGTATTTCAGGGACGTCAGTTTTTAATCATGGAAATGGTACTTTAAATTTAAATGGTTCTGTTGACCAGTTAATTGCAGTAAACAATACATCTCCGAGTATGCTCAATAATCTTACTCTGAGTGGCTCAGCTGCGACTATTACAATAGGTTCTGCAATTATACTTAGAAATAACCTAACTATAGGTTCAGGAAAAGTTTTAAATACTTCACTAAATAACTATTCTATAGACGTAGCTGGCAA
Organism: Bacteroidota bacterium; assembly: GCA_023428135.1. Lineage (GTDB taxonomy): Bacteria > Bacteroidota > Bacteroidia > Cytophagales > Cytophagaceae > Sporocytophaga. Next base: position 105,031 of record JAEYZG010000016.1, read on the forward strand.
CTGGACAAATAACGGAACGTTTACTCCTAATAATTCTACAGTTACATTAAATGTATTTGCGGCGAGTACAAAGACTTTGAATAATGGGACGAGCTCATTTTATAATCTTACAATCAGTCCAACTGCCACCGCTACTCATACCATTACAGGTATTGTAACAGTTAATGGAATACTCACTCTTGGTGGAACAGGAACCATTACATTAAATACAGGAGAGATACAGGCCAAAGGAAATATAACGCTTACAAATACTGCGACATCCGGAGGTGGGTCTGCTACTATAACCCTTAACGGGCCTGCTGCACAGACTATAACCAGTACCTTACCGATAGGTCAATGTAGATTGCCCGGAATTAAGTTAAGCAATTCGATTAACCATATACTTCCTGCAAATCTTACGGTAGGAGGCAATTGGACCTATGTTACGGGCAATGTAAATTTTCCTTCCGGGGCTACAGTGATGTTTACAGGTTCAACTGGTATTGTCACTTCAGAAGCTGTTCCATTTCAAAATGTGAATATCAATGGAACAAGTGTCAGTTTAGGCAGTGCAATGAAAGTAGCTGGTAATCTTACCATAAGTTCTGGAAGGACATTAAATACCTCTGCTTCAAATTTTCAGATTGAGGTGGCTGGCAATTGGATTAATTCTGGATCTTTCATTCCAAATTCAGGGACAGTAGTCTTCAACGGTACAGCTCAATCAATAAATAATGGAACTAGTAGTAATTTTAACAATGTTCAGTTATCTGCCCCTTCAGGGACTACTACGCTTGCAGCTAATGTTAGAGTAATGGGTGACCTTACAATCAGCCCAGGAGAAATACTGGATGTATCAGCTTCTAATTTTCAGTTAAGTGTAGGGGGGAATTGGGTAAACGAAGGGACTTTTACTCCAAGGGCTGGTACAGTAATACTGAACGGGTCAACTCAGTCAGTAAACAATGGAAGTAGTAATTTTAACGCATTGAGATTGTCATCTCCTGCTGGAACTACGAGCCTTGCAGCAAATACAAGATTAAATGGCATTCTAACTATCGACGCAGAAGAGACGTTGGATGCTACTTGGTCTAATTATCAGCTGAATGTTGCCGGCAACTGGTCAAATAACGGAACGTTTCTGCCCGGAGGCGGATTAGTCGTGCTCAATGGAACAGCACAGAGTATTAGAAATGCTGATGGTAGTTTTCATGATTTAAAATTATCAGGAACTACTACAACTTTAGTTACTGACATAATCATTAATGGTACCTTGACTATTGATGCAACTAATAATTTTAATGCGTCAACATTTCAAATAACTGTAGGAGGAAACTGGATAGGAAATGGAATCTTCAATTCCGGAACGAGTCTTGTTCTTTTCAATGGAGGAACACAAACAATTTCTGGCGCAACTACTCAGTCTTTTTATAAATTACAGTTGAGTAATACCTCTCTTACGCTTAATATTCCAGTCACGGTAACTAACAATCTTAACCTAAATCAAGGAATATTATATACACGAAATGGGGCTGCTGTAAATGTATTATTGATGACTGCCGGATCTACAGTAATGGGAGGCTCGCTTTCAAGCTTTGTTTCAGGACCTATGCAAAAAAGAGGGAATACAGCATTTACTTTTCCCGTAGGTAAGAAAACTACGTCTGCTATGTATCAGCCGATAGGCATTACACCTGTATCAGGATTGGCTAGTGATAATTACCAGGTGGAATATTTTAATGCTTCCCCTTCCATCGCTCCTTATTCTTCTTCTATAAAAGATGTGAGCAATTGTGAATATTGGAATACCCAAAGGATAGCAGGTTCAGCATCTGTTCAATATACAATAGGTTGGAAGAAGGGGTTCTTTCCCGGAACAACTTGTATGAAAATAAATGTTCAACCCATTACAATAGCTGTAAAGGGTGCATCATGGTCGGATGCTGGCAAGGCTTCAACCACTGGTGATAGTTATGACGGAACTGTGACCTCTTTATCTACATCATCATTCGGAGATGTAACTCTAGGGTATAGATCTTTGCTGATACTGGATACGAGATTAGTAAACGCAGCTTATTATTGGATAGGAAATGTGGAAACATTTCAGCCATCTCCTTATTTTAGTGGTTCCGAAGGGTCAACCGGCAGCACCACACAAGTGAGTGATGCCAATAACATTCCAGGAGTAATGGTTTTTCATCCTACCTATCCTTCTGTAGTAGGTATAAATCTCGGGGTGAGCGATACATACAAAGGGTTGGATTTGCAGTTGACAGTTGATGAATCTTCCAATGTAACAGCAGTTAAAGCTAATCTGGAAGGTACATATAACGATTTGGTAACTGACTTTTACTCAATATCTGGAAATACGGTGACTTTCCGTAAAGAAAAACTAGCCGCCCCATCTTTAAATATATCAACGAATCTTCCCGACGGTATTACGTTCAAGATGTCATCTCTTTCAAGTTTCCAAATCACAGTTCCTTCTCCTGGTTTTACAAGCTACGTGTTAAGGATTTATGATAAATCCAATAGTAATGTCTTCACCAGCTCTAGTCTTACTACAAGTCCTATTGAATGGAATGGGATGAATGGAGGAAATCCTTTTCCGGAAGGTCTTTATAAATTTCAGTTGGATATTGTGAGTGCATCAACTACCTATACTTATAACGGACAATTAATTCTTAAATATTAATGAGCATCAGAGGTATCTTAATTCTGACGTCAATAACTGCAATTATAGTAGCAGCATTGGTATGGACACGCCTTTCAGTTCCCAAATTAGCCTATATTAAATCGGCAAGAGTGGTTGAAAATTATGCAGGTATGAAAGAAGCGCAAATCTTGTATAAAGAAAAGATGAATAAGTGGAAGGAAAATGTAGATACTTTGCAACAAGACTATCAGAAGACAATCAACAAATACAACAGTGAGTTTTCGGGCTTGTCTAAAAAAGAAAGAGCAGAGAGGGAGGACCTGTTAAAGAAACAGGAGATGAATATTCGTCAGTATGTATCAGTATTAGACGAAAAGGCTAAAGAAGAAGATCTGAAAATGACAGAAGGTGTAATCAACCAGATTAATAGTTATATCAAAGAATATGGTGAAAAGCACGGCTATGATCTGATTTTGGGAGTTACAATGGACGGTAGTGTGCTGTATGGTAAAGATGCGATTGATGTAACTGATGAAGTTTTAAAAGGATTAAATGAGAATTATAAAAAAGGTTCTGTAAAATCAGAATAATGAGAATCACAAATTTAATTTCCTGTTTGTGTCTTTTCCTGCTATTCTCCTGTGGCAAGAAAGAGATTAAAGAGCCTTTGGAATATACAAAGTGGCTGGCTGATCCTGAGAATAATCTTGTTCAGACTCGATATATCAATGGAATAAAAATATCGGTAAAATATCTGCCACCTGAATACCTGGCTTATATTGAATGTAAGGACAAGGAGAATGTAAACAAGTTAGTAAAAGATAGTCTGGTTAGATACTATGAGGAAAGTAAAACCTTTGTGCTGAATATAGGACCGGATGAAAGGAAAGGTCAGCCCTCAGGTGATATAATGATGTCAAATATTTCTCATTATCAGGATTACAAAGGTAGGAATTTTACCATGAATTTTGAGATGCAGGATTATATAAGTCTTGAGATTCCGGGAGCATCATATGCTCCTGTGCTTTGTAATCTTGAGAATGTTTATGGCCTGGATAAATCCAGAAATATATTTGTTGTTTTTGCTGATAAGGAAAAGAAGGGAAAGTTGAATGTTTCGAAAGAGCTTGATTTTGTTTTTGATGATGAGATCTTCGGTACGGGAAGAAGTCATTTTGTGTTTAATAAAAAAGATTTAAACGATATACCACATTTTATTTTTTGAGATATGAGTCCATTTAAGTTTAAGGTATTAAAGTTTGTATCAGTTTACCTGATCATTAATATTTTTGCAGAAATTTTATTCCCGACAGTGGCCTTCGCTCTTACTTCTGGACCTGCACAACCAGAATTTTCAAGTTTTGAGCCAATAGCTACGACTAACATGGTAAATGAATTTACCGGTGATTTTACATACAATCTTCCTGTAATCAACGTTCCTGGGCCTAATGGAAGCGGTTATGCAGCTTCTCTTTCTTACCATAGTGGTGGAACTATGGAAGAGGAGGCTTCATGGGTGGGATACGGATGGACTTTAAACCCAGGTGCTATCAACAGAGGAAAAAATGGATTGCCAGATGATTATAATGGAGAACCAATATTGCATTCCAATAAAGTTCCTAAAAATTGGACAGCAAGTACTGGTGCGAGACTTGGTTTGGAGTTCTTTAGTGCAGATCTGGTGTCCGTGGGGGGGGTATCTGTAGGAGGTGCAGTTAGATATAATAATTATAAAGGGTTTGGTACAAGCCTTAATATCGGAGTTTCTGCTTACGAAGGGCTTGCAAGCGTTAATTATTCCGTAAGTGGCGAAGATGGTCATAGCTTTTCTGCAGATATTAATCCGGCTGCCCTTGTTGCTGGCCTTGCAAGAGAGAAAAATAAAAAGGTTCAGAAGGGCTTGATATATAACAAGCAATATAAATCTAAAACAAAGAAACAATACATTGCGACGGCGGCTTTAAAAAAGATGGCTTCCTTAAACTATGGAAGTCAGTATGGAATCCTTTCACTATTTGGAGTCAATGATACAAGAACCTATACTGTCTCCAATTATAACGGAATGTCAGTGAATATTGCATTTGGGCTTGCAGGGACTCCAACCCCTCTTGAATGGGGATTCGAAGTTGGGCTTAACGGAAGTTATAGTGAGCAAACTTCTCCTCAAGGTTATGATAGAATAGGCTATGGGTATATGTATTTAAAGAATTGGAATTCTTCTGGTTCAGTTGACTTCCGTCAGGCAGACTATCGTGTGGAGAAAGAGACTCCGTTTAACAAAAGAGATAAATTCCTTCCTATTCCTTATTGTTCCCCAGATCAGTTTACAGTTACTGGAGAAGGAATAGGAGGTGGTTTTAGATTGTATAATAGTTCTCTGGGGCATGTTAAACCAACGCAAGTTTTGTCTACTACCAGTATGAGCAATGTAGGTCTTGATATTAATGTGGGGGCGGAGTTTGGTGCTGGTTTCAATGTAGGGGCAGGGGAGCATACTTTGAAATCATCTGATTGGAAAGATGAAAAAGATGGAAATACTAAAGAGTATAAATTTTCTTCAGCGAATGATGAGCAATGTTTCTTTCGGTTTTCAGGTGATTTAGGTGGAAATGTAGAGTTCTCAGATAACGATGATGCGTATCAGGCTAGTATGCTAAGAGAGATTAATGTACCTGGTGTAAAGAGGTATAATCCCTGGGTAGATCAGACTAAAATTTATAAGAATTTAAATGGACGTCCAGGAAGATCCTCTTATATAGGTTATCATACCAATAATGATATGATACAGTCTCAACCTAGAGTGACTGCCAATGGTGGAAGCATCTACTACAAATCTTATACTCAGGAAGATCCAAATATTAATGGAAACACAGATATATATAGCTCGACAATTCCTGGCAGATATGACGTTGAAGATGTTAGGGAGTATGTTAACACAGCCTCCAGAACTGCACTGCAGGATCGCATAGGCGAAATAGCTACATACAATGCAGATGGAAACAGGTATGTATATGGACTGCCTATTTATGCAGCCTTTGAAAAAAGTCTTTCGGTAAGTGTAAAAGAACCTTACAGTAATATGCCCACTGTCAATAATAATTATATAGTTTATAAGGGAATTACAGGAAATACAGAGGTAGGAGAGGTAAGTCCATCTGCATATGCAACCTCTTTTCTACTCACACAAATTACTACACCGGATTATATAGACAGGAACTTTGACGGACCTACCCCTGATGACTTCGGAGGTTGGACAAAATTCAATTACAGGAGGTTATATGGAAATGTAGATAAATCTTCTGTCACCGGATGGTTCAAGTGGCGTTTCCCATACAATGGCCTTGCATATGAAAGGCATGAGCTTTGCGATCCAAGGGATGATATGGGTGCATTTACTTCGGGATATAAGGAAATGTATTTGATGAAGAGTATTGAAACCAAATCTCATGTTGCTTATTTTATTACCAATAAGACTAATCTGACTGTTGTGGATGCGAATGGAAATTCAGTAAATCTCAAGGGATCGCTGATTGACAGAAAAGATGGTTTCGGAGCTACGCTTGATGATGCTCAAGCAGCAATGAACTCAACGTCTCAGAATAATAGTCAGAAACAGGAGCGCCTTGAAAAAATTATATTATATGCTAAAAATGAAAATAATAAGATTTCGGGTAAACCATTAAAAATTGTTCATTTTGAGTATTATGATGATGGAACAGATTATAATTCAAGTAAAGTACTTTGCAAAGATCTTCTCAATAGTGATAAGGTCTATTCAAATAATAAAAATGCAGGAAAACTTACGCTTCGTAAAGTCTGGTTTGAACATGAGGGAGTAGTAAGCAGTAAAATAACTCCTTATGAATTTAAATATGAGTATAAAAAATCTACAGATTCAGATTTTCAATCTTTAGATTTGAAATCAAAATACTCATCCATTATTGCTTATGGAGACAATTTTGAAGGAAAAGAAAACCCTGATTATAACATATATAATATCGATAACTGGGGACAGTATTGTCCTAATGGAGCAACGCGACATAAGTATATGAAAAATTGGGTAAATCAGGCAAAACCAGACCCAACGTTTGATCCAGCAGTATGGCAGTTAAAAGTTATAAAATTACCATCAGGAGGAGAAATTCTGATTCAATACGAACAGCATGATTACAATTTTGTCCAGGATCAGCCAGCATTGGCAATGGTAAGTCTCATAAACAGCAACAAAACAGTTGGCTCCAAAGACGAAAAAGGTTCTGAAAGTTCTATTAATAAATATTACTTAAATCTCAATGATATAGACATTGACCAGGACGAAAATAATATAGTAGATGATACAGAACTTAATGCTTTGGCTTCCAGAATTAATACTTATCTTGAAAATGGCAATAAAAAGATATATTTCAAATTTTTGTACACATTAATTGGAGATATATATCCTGAAATTACCGGATGTGGTGTTGATTATATTTCTGGATATATGAATGCTACGGCTACTGCGGACTTGACTAATAAGGGAATATATATATCATTTTCTGGCAACAATAGTTACAAGTTACCAAGGCAGGTTTGTAAGGATTTTGTTACCAGAACAAAATCTGGTCTAAATATTACTACAGATTGCAATGAGGCTAGGGATGCTATTGGGGCTGCTGCTAACCTTGAAGATCAAATGAATATAGTCAGAGGATTGATCAATCGCTTATCAACCGATTTCACAGGTGGTTCTAATAATTGTAAGTCCATGTCTCTGGAAAATTCTTATATAAGGATTCCGTTATTGAAGGCTAAGAAAGGTGGAGGTATCAGAGTCAAAAGGTTATTGATGTTTGATAAAGGTCTGGAACCAGGACAGAACGGAGATGAAACTTTGATTGGCACCGAATACTTTTATGTGAATGAGGATGGTACCAGTAGTGGTGTTGCTTCTAATGAACCTCCGAGTACCAGAGAAGAGAACGCACTTGTTAATTTTCTTGACAAGAGAGCGACTCAAAGCTTGTATTCGAAAATTGTAAGTGGAAAAGATAAGGATAATTTTGAAGGACCAATTGGTGAAGAACTTTTACCACCTGCTTCAATAGGCTATTCGAGAATAGTTTCTCAAAATATACATACTGGAAAATCAGGAACTGGGTTTAAGGTCTCGGAATATTATACTACATGGGATTATCCTTTAAGTAAAGGAGTTTACAATACGGAGATAGATGAAGCAAAAGATTATCTGCCACTTCCGGCTATTTGGGTGAATCTGAACACTAATAATAAATGGGTTACTCAGGGTTATAGTTTTGTTTTGAACTCTATGAATGGTCAACTGGAGAGGATAGCTTCCTATATAGGAAATTATATGCCTGGAGAAAACATGGATACTTATACCAAGAGTTACGAAGAAGTGCATGAGTATTTCACCCCTGGGGAGAAAGTCCCTGTGTTGGATGAAAATGGAAATATAGATTACCAGTACATGGGTAAGGAAATGGATGTGACGATGGAATCAAGATCTTTAGAAGATATACAATCAGATGGAAGTGTTCAGATAGATGCAGGGACAGGGATAGCTCTTTTTATACCTCTTTTTCAGTTCAGTATCTTTCCTTATCTCGCATATAATGAGAAGAAGTTGAGAGCGCATGTAACCAATAAAATAACGAGATATCCATGCATACTGAAAAAAACTACCACCACAAGAGATGGAATAGTACATATAGAAGAGAACAAAGTGTTTAATAAGTTTACTGGTGATCCTATTGCCAAAGTTATAACAGACGGTTATGATGGTCTGGTGCTGGATCCAAACAGTTCTGATAAACACAATGGGTCTTATACAAATTATACCATTCCTGCGAGTTACGTTTATAAACAATTGGGGCAGAAGGCAACCAATGAACGTTTTAAAAAAGAATATAACAGTAGCTCGATTGCATTGACTTCCGTGGGTAACGGAGCTTACTCATTCAATATACCTTCCTCAGATAGTGATTTGTTAGGTAAAAAATTGATTGATGGAGATCTTGTAAGGTTAAAAGGTGGTTCTTTAGATGGCCTGTTTTACATCAGTGGATATACCGGGACCTTAGTAAATCTTAAAGCACTATCCATGATAAATGTGGGTTCAGGCTCTTTTACAGAGCTTGAAGTAATCAACAGTGGCTATACCAATCAGTTGAATTTAGATGCAGGAACCATTACTACGTATGGAACAGACTATTCCAATGATGCCCTTCCTCCGTCACCAATAAATGTTAGTGGGAATATTGTATCTCAGAAAACATTTGTAAATGGAATCAGCTCCACAGCAAAAACTTATTCAGATCTTTGGAGCAATGAATCAATATTGAGTGATTATGGCATTACTCCTGGAAGTAACATGGAGTATGAGACAGGAGAAAGAGGTAAGTGGAGATTCATGGAAAATTATGTATTTAGAATTTCTTCGGTAAAAGATGCCGTAACAGGATCAAACAGGGTTTATTCCGCTTCAGGTACTGCATATATCGGTGGATTCAATTATTCATCTCCTTCTTCTAATACATCGAATTACTATAGCGGTTGGATAAGAACCAATAAAGTAAATAGTTATTCTCCTCATGGCAACGCTCTTGAAGAACAAGACGCATTGGGGATATATTCATCAGCAAGATTTGGCTATAATGAAAATGTACCTGTGCTGATTGCGAAGAATGCTCCTTATTCATCTGTCCTATTTACAGGATTTGAAGATGAAGGGGCTGCAGTAAATACAACCGCTCATTCAGGTAGCTATTCGAAATTGCTGGCCTCCAATAGTGAGTTCACAGTGGGGAATATTCAGATAGACATTAAAGATGGTAATGGTAATCCCGATAGATCTATTAACTCAAAAGGAGTATCAGTAAAGTTTTGGATCAAACAACAGAATGATATTAATGATGATATTAATAATTCATTTCAGTGCATTGTACAGAATAATGCATTAAATGTATTTGCATCCAAACTTAACAAAATAGCACGTGTAGGGGAGTGGACTCTTTGTGAAGCAAAATTTGCGAATCTGACTTTTGACCCATATTCGGCACTTACCATAAAACTCAAGAATACGGGTAAAGCTCAGGTTTGGGTTGATGATGTAAGGGTTCAGCCAGTTGAGGCCCAGATGGTTTGTTATGTGTATGATAGGAAAAATCTTCGCCTTCTGACTTCATTCGATGATCAGCACTTTGGCTTGTACTATCAATATAACGGAGAAGGTAAGTTACTGAGAAAGCTTGTAGAAACAGAGCGTGGATTAAAAACTATTCAGGAAACACAATACAATACTAAAACTATTGAATGAGATGAATAAATTCAGATTAATAGTTTTAATAACAATTGTTTTATCATCCTTTTCATTACCTGGAGTTGCTTTGGAAGATTGTCTGGAAGAACTTAAAGGTATTTTCAGCCGGTTTGCTTCTATAAAGGCACCACTTGATGATAAAGTATATTTCTTCGAATATGTAGTTACGACTGTTTCAAGGGATAAAAATACTCCATCAAGCAACATGAAAGTTGAGATGCTGACGACAAAGAACTATTCTGAAGTTCGTAGTGAACAGATGGTGTCTTATCAGGATGACAAGAATAGTTTTGTAGTGATACCTTTTAAGAATTTAATTTATTGGGGAGATTCTCAATTGGGATTGGCAGATAGTGCAGTAACCAGTGGACTTGGAGGTTTACAGCTAAAAGTGTTGAATATGTGTATGGTGAAGGAATGTAAAGAGGTTTCCGGCTCTGAGGGAAAGTTCAACAAGGAGATAGTTCTGAATCCGAATGATGAAATAAAGAAACGCTTTGGTTTTAATGAATTGAAGTTTCTGGTAAACTCCAGAACAAGTAAGCTCTATAAGACCCAGATTTCTTATGTTCCTCAAAGCAAATTAGCTTCTCTGGGAATTGTCTATGAAACAATAGATTTTGATTACAAAAAAGCAAGTATAAATTATCCTGTTACTACAAAATTTTTAACTGCTGACGGCAAACTATTACCTAAATATAAAGGGTATAAACTGATTGACGTTAGAAAAAAATGATTTTTATGAAAGCTGGCATTCTTAGCAAAATTAGAAAAATTACTTTTTTCGTTCTATTCCTGGCAATAAGATTTGTAACCTATGGGCAAGGTCCCGGAGGTGTTGGCAGTGCTTCCAATATTCTGTTCTGGTATAAAGGCGATGCCGCAAGTGGTGCTGTTGACGGGAGTCCCTTTACCAGCTGGCAAGACCAATCAGGTCGATACGCAAATACTAGTTTAACAACTTCAGCCATTCAATTTGATGGCATTAATGATGTGCTTACCGGAACTTCGACCTATTCGGGAGTGACGGATAATTTTACAATGGAATGTAGAGTGTTCCCGGCAGGAACGATAGATGTTATGCTTAGCCCGAACAAAGGAAATACAAATGTTTCTTCTACCAATTCTCAAAGATTTATAATTCCTCCTATGCAAGGGGCAAACACTTGGGGGCCTGGGCATGCTGGTGCAGGTATTTCTGTCGGTACTAACGGGGTAGTTGTATTCGAGCATTCAGCTGGTTATTTTACACCAATTCTGGTATGTACCACTGCTCTTAGTACTACAGCATGGTCTCACATCGCTGTAGTTTACGAATCCAATCAACCAAAACTGTACATTAACGGAGTACATGCAGCCACCGGACTTACAAGTGATTATATTGTCCATCCTTCTTCAAATATTGGAGGGGCCAATATCGACAATAAGAATTTTTATTATCAGGGACTTGCGGACGAGATTAGGTTCTGGAATGTGGCGCGTACATTATCGCAGATAGCAGCCTTTAAGGACCAGCAAATTACAGGTACTGCAATGTATCTCGTAGGGAATCTTAGATTTGATGAATTTGGTTCAACACAAACTTTTGATGCTACGGGAAACCTTGCTCCTTTGACACTTTCCAATGGACCTGTTTGGGCTGCTCAGGATGCTTTACTTACCTATGGAAGGCCTATATATTCTTCTACTACCAATACCATAAACGGCAAACCCGTGCTCACTTTTGATGGCGTTAATTCTCGTCTTCAGATCCCGACCAGTACTTTCATAAATTCTGCAGGACCTTATGCTTCAAGGACAATGAATTTTGTCTTTAAAACCAGTGCAGATGTTACGGCAAGGCAGGTTCTTTTTGAAGAGGGAGATGCGCAGAAAGGACTGAACGCCTATATAGACGGAGGAAAGATTTATGCAGGAGCCTGGAATATCCCGAATAATGGACCCAATTCTCCCTGGGGGCCTCTGTTTGTGAATTCAAGCTCTATAGAGATAAATAAAAGCTATATACTCACTATTTCATTTGATGATGCCCGAGATGTTTTGGAGGCGTATCTGAATGGAACACTTATAAATAGCGTAACTGGTGTAGGGAACCTTTATTCTCACTCAGCTCCAAGTATTGGCTATTCCGAAAACGGAACATACTTTCATACCGAACCTAGTAATGCTTCTGGGTTTGTTTTCAATGGCTCAATAGCAGAGATCGTTTCTTATAATCTGGAGAATTCAGCGGAAAGAAAACTCATAGAAAACCACCTTTCTATAAAATACAATATACCACTTACTTCTAATGATTATTACGCTTTTGAAGCAACTCATGGTTTCTCTGTGGCGGGATTTGGCTCAGATGATGCTTCAAATACATCTCTTCCAGTAGTAGCTTCAGATTTTCTTACTATAACCATGCCTTCGGCGGTAGATGACTACTTTGTAATGTACGGAAACGATAATCAGTCATATTCAGCTGAAGATTATTTGACTGGTATAAAAGATGCTGTTGTTAATGCACCTAAAAATGTAAATAGGATGCTGAGAACATGGAGGATTGATGCTACTCAGCCTACTGGCATACTTAATTTTTCCATTCCTCAAGATCGTCTCATAACTTTCGCTGGTTATCAGAAACCAGTACTTATTCTTGACAATGATGGAGATTTCAAGGAAGGGAGCAGGGTAATCGTGATGGAAGCTTCTGGTTCGAATTATGTAATCAATAATGTTTCTGTACAGGATAATGATTTTATTAGCTTTGGAATACTGAACCAGTACAGTTTCAATAATACTCATGATGTCACTTCCTCTTTTGATGCTCTTGGAAAAGCCAATACAAACAATGATAACGTTGGTTATGAAAAGACATCTCTAACTTCGTTAGGGCTTACTGTGAGCTCGTTTTCTCCCTTGCAGACTGGTAATTATCTTTTATTAGCTAGTAACAGTACTGGCGTTTTATTTAGCAATAATTCCGTTCCCTCAGGCAGTGGGGTTAAGAGATTATCGGGAAGTTGGAAAGTTAATGAATACGGAGATGTCGGTAGAGTAAAAGTTTCTGTTAATCCGGCAACTTATGATCTGGGAGATCGCGATACTTATGTATTGTTGATTGATCGTGACAAAGATGGTGTCTTTACCAATGCAGAGTTGGTATCATTTGTAAAAGAGGGTACAGAGCTTAATGCCTATGTTGATTTGAAGGATGAGGAATGGATTACTCTTGGTTCTGCTTTTGCGGACGACAATTTAGTCAAAGCTAAGAACTTGAATGAGCCCCTAATTTTTAGTGAGTCAGAAGGTGCAGAACTTACTGGTCTTGACTCCAAACAGCTGGTGATTAAGGCGCAGGAAAACTTTCCATATGCAAGTCCATGTGTGCAAAGCATAAAGAAATCTACGCTAAACTTGAAATTAAATACGGGTAAAGATCACATATTTGGTAATCAGGATTTTTCTGCTACAGTTGGGGTTCAGGTGACGGGATTTGATAATTACGATGGTACGGGAGTTCCAGTTGTTACTTACAACGCACAGTTGACTATTGATAAGAACTTTCCTGAGGTACTTCACTTTATTGACATTACTAAAGATTATTCTACTGTAAAGACTTACACTGTAAAAATCTCTTCTTTTAACCCTCCTTCAACAGCTGTAATTAAAAACTCAATTCAGCTTGAAACAAGCGTTGACGAAGAGTTTAATGTCAATGTTCCCGTTACTTTGTATTCACCCATAGTAGATCCTAAATTTACATTACCGTCAAGTGGAAATGTTTATAAATTTGAATGGGAAACCGTACAATGTGAGGCACCTTCTTACCAGTTTCAGTTGTTGAGGTTGTTTAACAACGGTAGCATCACACTACCAGGGCAAACGACTACCAATCCTGAGTATAATATTAGTGCAGAAATTGATTGGTCAAAGGCGCTTACGCTTGAAACCAATCAAAAATCAATCAGCCTTACTTTGACAGAAGGCACAGGTTATTATATCTGGAGAGTCAGGGCCATTGGAAATGCATTTTCAGGAGGCATAGCGGACAGCAGGAACTGGGGAACCTGGTCAACAGACAACCTTTCTCTCACTTCACCCATTGCTTTGACTTGCACTACCAGTACTTGTCTGGAGCCTTATCAGAATGCTATATTTTACTATAAGCAGTTCGACCGCGACAAAAATTTCATTTATTCCAGAACCTTTACAGAAGGTAACAAAATTCATGAAAGTATTTCTTATGCAAATGGTCTGTTACAGGTAAAACAGACTCAGGCAGTTGTTCCTTCCAATTCAAGTGGACAGGTCTTAGCTGGACAAACTGTGTATGATTACTCTGGAAGACCTTCACTTCAGTCATTGTCTGCTCCTTTAAATGATGGAAATATTGAGCTTGGATATAGAAATAATCTTTTTAACAGTACAGGAGGGTTATACGGACCGAAGAATTTTGACACGGACACTCATTTGAATACAGCTCCGGACCCTGCAGATCCGGTAAATGGTGGATATATAAATTCATATTATTCTGATGATAACTCTGATCCAAATGTACCAAGTGCAGAAAATTATCCTTTTTCCAGAACAGTTTTTGATAATTATGGAACCGGAAGAGTTGTTGAAACAGGCGGGGCAGGGGCAACCCACAAGATTGGTGGTGACCATACTGTAAAGATTCAATATGGCTCTGTGTCGGATGATGAATTGATAATGATTTTTGGCGACGAAGCCCCTAAGGCAGCTTCTGTTTATAAAGTTGCTACCACAGATCAAAATAAAATCACTTCCATTGCTTATATAGACAAATCAGGAAAGACGATTGCCACGTGTCTCTCGAGGAATGAGTATAGCGGGACTTCGAATCTTGCTGCCCTATATCCCGAAAGCGATCCTGACATAGTTATAAAAGATAAGCTGGATGAAAATGTACCTTATGGAGATCACGGCTTTAAAGCTTCTAAAACGCTCAACTTTACACAAGTTACCGATCTTACAGTAAATTATACGATTACTCCGGCTGCGGTTACTTCAAGTTGTGGCACTTACTGTTCAACCTGCGGATACCTTTTAAAGGTAAAGATTATAGATTTAGATAATCCGGCCAACAACAAGATCATCGAAACATCAATCCCTCCTGAGACGAATTCCGGAGGAGATTGTGATGAGGAAGAAAAAACAGTGGATCTTGATGTAAATACAGCGAATGAGGAGTTTACTATTACATTACAACCCGGTAACTACGTGGTAGAAAGGATCATTGAGATAGATCAGACTGCAGGGAAAACTTATGCTGACAATGCTGTAGCTCAGGTTAATGCAACCCTCCAACCTATTGTAGGAGAAATCAATAACCTTTTAAATGGAGCAAATATCTCAGGCTTAAAAGCTTATTTGGAAGGCTTAATTGCAGCCCCAGGTGAAGGTATAAGTGTTGAAGTATATTCTGATAAAGGGGCTGCTATTGAAACCTCTTCTTTGCAGGAAGGTAATAAAATAAAAATAGTCACAAGTTGTTGTAGTATTCAGATTCCTATAATTATTGGGGAATACAACCCTTGTAGAGATTATGAGACCTATACTAAAGCTAATATGGGTGACTATTTTGATATTGCTTTATTCGATAAGACTGGTAAACATATCAATGAGGTGAGTACCTATTCACCTACTGAGTTTACAACGCTCATCAAAGATATGCTTGAAGAACCGGGAGGAATCTATGCTTGTGATCAACTGTGGAATTGCTGGAGAAATGCGGTCTACTCTATGGGGGCCATGAATACTAATACACTTGGTGCTGATATTCAGAATAACCCTAATGCAGGTCAGTTGCCGTCCTGGGGAGCGGGTGCAGCACCTGCTAATGCAAATTTCGATCTTGTTAATCAGTTCCTGGATTGTGCAGGACGGAAATATGCGGGGTTTGTTCCGAAATCGACTTGTAATCCATCAACAAACCATGATTTAGTTAAATTAAAGCCTTATAAATATTTCTATTATTGTCATGAGTCAAAAACATTAGGACAGAGATTGTGCGAGAATACTTTCTGTAATTATGCCACTCCTACAGAAGGGACAAGTATTAATACTGCAATTGCTTATTCTCCGTGTAATGAGGGTGAAATGTGTCCGAAAAGTTATTTTACTGCTGAAGACAATACCTATACATCAAAGTCATATACGATGTTAACAGTAGGGCAAGTTCCTAATCCCGTACATGTTCTTACTTCCGATGACTACAGCAGTCTTGCACAATGTCTGGCAAATCAGAAAGTAGATGAAATCCCGGAGGAGGATCGCCCGGTAGTGGACGAAGCCTATATGCAGGCACAAAAGATCAAAATGGAAAGCCAGTGTACCAGTGCCTGCGATAGTAAATATCCTAACATATTGGAGCAGCTGGTAAGGATGAACTCTAATCCTTATCCTGGTCCTGAGTTACAGACCAATAACAACTTTACTCAGCCAACGGGCGGTTGGGTACAGACCAATGGAAATCCGCCTTTCTTCTTGTATGGAGTTATGGGTAGGCTGGATCTTATCAGCCAATATGAGGGTAAAATTGTATCTACTGCCTCACTCACCTCGGGAAAAAATTATTCTTTAAGATTTTATTTACATGTACCATCAGGTTGCTCTCTTAATGTATATAGTGGTACAAATCTAATAGCTACTTATGAGGGTTACATTGAGAAAGAAGTTGCTTTAGACTTTACCGCTGCTGGTAATACTATTACCTTCCAAGGAGTAGTCCCGGGATACGCCAGTGTAACTATTAATAAGGTGTTTCTAAAACAGAATATGCCACCATTGGAATATCCTATGGAAGATTTGTGCTGTACAGCAAGACAGTTGGTTGATTATTGTAAACAGAACTGTAACCTTACTATTGTAAAAGCGGATTGCGCACCTGTTGAAGATAAATTTGTAAGTCTCGGTACTAACGAAGAGCTGAAGTATTTTAATGCGATACTGTATGGAACTTTCGATATTCAGGTTCCTCCTTCATCAGGAGTTTGTTATTCTGATTATAATAAGAATACTTTAATTCTTTCTTCTCTATATACTTTCACAGGGAATGCAAATGACGGAAGCGGCAACGGAGTTGATGCGACAGTAAATGGTTGCACCCTAACTACAGACCGTAACAATATTATTAATCAGGCTTATTTGTTCAACGGAACTAGTAATAATATTAATGCAGGTGCCGGAAATCGTTCCGTGACGAATCGTGTTACTGTTTCTGCCTGGATCAAAACTACTTCAACGGCTACTCAGGCAGTAATCAGTAAGATGAATACTTCATCTAACAAGGGATATCAACTGATGATCAGTGGTGGAGCTGCATATTTTCAGGGAAGAGATGGTGCGGCCCTGCGGACTTCCGGAAACTCTACTTTAGTAAATGACGGTACCTGGCACTTCCTGACGGGAGTGTGTAACAACGGTATCTGGCAGATCTATGTGGATGGGGTGAAGAAGAACGAAAACAACACAGCATACCTAAGTACGGATCTGTCCAATACAGGTGATTTGACTATTGGTTATAACAAAGATAATAACAGTAACTATTTTAGTGGAAGTATTGATGAGGTTGCTGTTTATGCCGGTGCACTTACAGAAACTCAGATTCAGAATCTTTTCAGTAATCCGTTGTTGCCGTATACTCTTACTCCGGCAAATTGTGGGAATATACAGTCTCATACCTATGAAAAATGGCAGTTAGGGTTAAGTGGTGTATTGGGTAGTGATGGTAGTTATAACGGTTATCAAGTTAGTAATAATGGCATTCAAGTTAATGAATTGAAAGAAACTTCAGATGGCGGATACATGTATTTATCAGGTATTCCAAATTTTACCGGGGCTGGTATTGGGGTGAGAATTGTGAAGTTAAACTCTAACGGTTCCGTTTCCTGGACAAGAGATCATGTATTACCTTATTTTACAAGTTCCCATTTGGCTTGGATTAAAACCTTTAATGTCACTTCTGATGGCGGATATTTATTGGCAGGAGTTCAATCAATAGATCATACCATGGATGCCGATTATTGGGTAATTAAATATGATGCAGCAGGGAATTTACAGTTTAATAATCATTATGGCGGAACATATTTTGATATATTGAATGATTGTAATCAGACATCTGATGGGGGATTCATTTTGAGTGGTGTTACCAATTCAGGGGTCGGTAGAGATAAAAGTAGTCCATTGCAAGGTGAAATTATTGAAGGAAACTATGATTATTGGATTGTAAAAATAGATGCAAGCGGAAACTTTCAGTGGGATATGGACTTTGGGGGAACTGGTTATGATCGAGGTGTTACTGCGATACAAACCACTGATGGAGGATATTTAATTGCAGGTGATTCAGAATCAGATATTAGTGGTAATAAAACAGTAGGAACAGATACATACTTAAGTGGAAACTTCTGGTTAATTAAGTTAGATGCTGCTAGAAATGTTCAATGGCAAAAAAATTATGGAGGGTTAGGGCAAGATGACCTTGTAAAAGTGATTAAAGCTCATGAAGGAGGGTACATGCTTGCAGGAGTTGGTCGATCTGGAGGCGGTGGGAGTACTTCCACTTTTACAGATACTTCACCAACTGGAAGTTCTGATTTCTGGGTAGTAAAAATTGACGCTAATGGTAATTATTTGTGGGATAAGGTCTATGGAGGCATTAGTGGAGAGAATTTAACTTCTATGATTAGAACTTACGATGGTGGATATATTGTTTCTGGCTATTCATGGTCTAATGCAAGTCTTAGTAAACAAGCTCCACATTATGGAGAGGCTGATTACTATGTAGTTAAAATAGATAATTTAGGTAACATACAATGGGATCAATCTTATGGCGGCACAAGTTATGACGAACTTGGAAATGTATTAGAAACCAAAGAGCATGATTATATAATCTTTGGTTCCAGTTATTCACTACCATTATCTGGAAATAGGACAGTTGCTAAAGGTAATCAGGGAAAAGATGCCTGGATTATTAAATTTGGCCTTAAGACAAATCAACCATGCAACCCTCGCCAAGTCTGTATCAAATGGATTGCTCCAAACGAAATCATACCTGGTATTGTAGACAAAAGACCTGAAGAAAAAAACTATGACGAACAGACAGCAAAACAAATTAAGGAAATGATTGAAAGTCAGTTAGCTACCTGTAAAGCTAATAACGAGAGCAAGTTAATAGAAGAATACAATACCACATGTGGCGCTTCTAAAATTAAGGATAATCTGGAGTTGAGCTATAAACTCATGTATGAGCATTATACGCTTTACTATTATGACAGGGCACAAAACCTCGTAAAAACTGTTCCTCCCAAGGGTGTTGTACCTTTGGTGCTTACTGCTACAGGTGTAAGAGAACGCGAGGTGCATCCTTCTCATACTCTTGCTACCACTTATAAGTATAACAGTCTCAATCAACTGATTGAGCAAAATACTCCGGATGGTGGTACTACCAAATTCATTTATAACAGTATTGGTTTACTACGTTTTTCACAGTCGGCAAAACAAGCTTTGACAAATGAATATTCCTACACAAGGTATGATGCTTTGGGTAGAGTAATTGAAGTGGGAAAAGCTCCTGTGATTTCCAGTAACTTTGAATCTTTAGCTTTTGTCGCAGAAGGTTTTAGCTATCCTGAAACTGGAGGCTCTGAACAAACCTTTACGGTATACAGCCAGCCGGCTACCAATGTGAATTACCTTGGCAACGGACAACGTTACCTTGATAACAGGGTAAGTTACACCTATTCTATCTCGACAAGAGGTGAAAAGTCAGCAACATATTATAGCTATGACCCGCATGGAAATGTGGAATGGATTGTTCAGGAACTACCTGGTTTTACTCAGAACCATATAGCCTATGAATATGATCTCATAAGCAACAAGGTAACAAAGGTAAAATATAATTTGGGAAAGAACGATCAGTTTTTTCACAAGTATGACTATGATGCTGATAACCGGATAACGGCCGTGTATACTTCTAAAGATGGTTTGCTTTGGGATAAAGATGCTGCTTACCAATATTATAAGCATGGCCCTTTGAAGAGAACGGAATTGGGTGAAGACCATATTCAGGGACTTGACTATGCCTATACTATTCATGGATGGCTTAAAGGCATCAATACTCCTGCTTATGATAAGGCTAAGGATCCTGGACTGGATGGAATTGCTTCAAATAACAAATTCCTCAAAGATGAATATGGTATGATCCTGGGGTATTATAACGGAGACTTCACCCGTACTGGTTCTCCTTATACCTATTCTAGTACTAATAACTTCCAGCTTCAGACTACAAAGTCGCTATATAATGGAAATATTTCCAGCTGGACGAGCAGAGTGGAGCAGGAGTATGCTGATTATCTCAATGAAAACGGTTCGGTTATACCACCTGCAAATTCCAATAACTATACTACCGGTAATAATTTTACCTATGACCAGTTGAATAGATTGACTAGGAGTGAATTTAGGCGATACAACGGATCAGGTTTTACACCATCCAATGAATTCAGCACATATTATACTTATGATCCTAATGGTAACATCATCCATCTCGGCCGTAATGGAAAGTCCTCTCTGTTGCAAATGGATGATCTGAGTTATTATTACAGACCGAATACCAATCAATTGGATTATGTAGACGATGCTCCTTCCAACTATAGTGGTAACTATCCGGACGATATTGACGCTCAGTCTGCCGGAAACTATTCTTACGATGCTATAGGTAACCTGGTTGGAGATGTTTCAGAAAGTATTGAAATTGAATGGAATACTTATGGGAAGATAGATGCTATAGTTCCTGTTTCTCCATCCCCTAAGCCTTACATTGCATTTACCTATGATGCAATGGGCAACCGGGTTAAGAAAGAAGTGAATAGTTCTCCATATCCATACACTGGAGGTCAACCGACGAGATTACCCCAGCATATTACCACTACATATTATGTGCGCGATGCCAGTGGAAATATTATGGCTGTTTATGAGAGGAAGAATGAAGCTATCGCAGGACAGCCCGGATTTTATACAGCAACCTTCACCCTCATGGAAGTAACCTTATATGGTAGCAGCAGACTGGGGAATTATGCTCCGGATAATACCATAGTGGCGACAAAAGTGTTTGCTACAGAAGATATGGACAAGATCACTTTCGAAAATCAGGTACTATCAAAGGTGACGGAAAACACTGTCTGGGCAACTTCTGGTCTGAAAACAGATGTGGTTAATAATAAAAACAGTGTTACGACAAACATTAATACCGTTTCGCTTCAACAGTTGAGCTACAATACTAGCGGAGATAATTATGCTGTAGCTCCTCAGGCTTCTTTTATCGGAAGCATGAAGAAAAATATAGCGGTGGCAGAAAGCAGGAGCGGACAGCTTCAGTTTACAGCAGTAACTGCAAGCAGTTACTGGGGTAAGCAGAATGTATGTCTTGTATACGATGCATCTGGTAACCTTATGCCAAATTCCGGAGGAATCAATGCTGATCCTTCAGGTAAAGCGATCATACTAAGAAAGCCGGGTACAACAGAACAATATTACCTGTTCACGACTGGAACCGATGGAAGGTTATACTATACATTGGTGGATATGAGTCTTCCTGGTAATGGTACTACTGGTACACCGATGGGAGATGTCGTGGAAACGAGTAAAAATCTTATAATAGACCTGGATAATAATACGAACTACGGCAATATTTTACTCGGACTAGAGAATGATGCGAAAAAAGAGTCTGTCCTGTATGCTACCCGTTTTACACCGGATCCTTATGGAGAGCCATTAGGCAATCTTGACCTGGTCGTATTTACTATAACCGATAATGGGAATGTAGCGCAGAAAGCTAATACAATAGCCACTGTACAATCCCAGAACAGCACTGGCTTCAGCGAGATGCAGATCTCTCCGGATACCAGAAAAATGCTTCTTTATAACCATAAGCTGAAAATAGGATGGTTTGACTATCAGGAGTCTGAGATCATAGTATTCAATATGGGGGTTGATTATAAGGCGGTGGAAAACCCTGTAGTAAGTACCGATTCTCCGATTCCGGTTCCCGGAACTTATGGAGGAATGAGTGCTGACTTTACCTCAGACAGTCGTTATATCTATTATACAAGGGATCTTCTGGTAAAATTAGGCACTACAGCTGCTACCTCTAAAACGACGTCAAGATACGATTTACGTAATGGAAATCTCATACTGGTCAATAACAGTTACATGGGAGATGTTCGCAGAGGCAAAGACGGACGAATCCACATAGATAACGTAAATGGAACAAGCCTTCCTGCATATGTTCAGAACGACCAAAGTGTATTAAGTGAAGTAACAGGCAAGGCTATCAATGTAAGCCTTGGAGGAGGATTGTTGTCTGGTGCTCTTCCGACACAAGTGCACAGAATCTATTTTGATCAGTTGCAAGGGGGAGAATATAAGCGTAATGTCAACCTGAAGCAGTATGAGATATCGGATCATCTGGGTAACGTTACGGTGGTGGTAAGTGATCAGAGAGCAGTTACTATCGTTGGATCAACGGTTACCGGTACTGCTAATGTCCTTGCTTATAACAATTATTATCCTTTTGGAATGCAGATGCCAGAAAGATTTAAGACTCCACAGTTGTATCGCTATGGCTTCAACGGGAAGGAGAAAGACAGTGAGTGGAATAGTGGCGGGGCGATCTATGATTATGGATTTAGAATCTATGATCCAAGGATAGGGAAGTTCCTGAGTGTGGATCCGTTGTTCAAATCGTTCCCATGGAATAGCTCATATGCTTTTGCGGAAAATGATGTTATTAGCTGTATTGACCTTGAAGGGTTGGAAAAATATAGAGTTACAATTAGAACCTTTTTGCCCTTTTCATATGTCAATGAGCCAATTAATGGTGCAATTGACAAAGCTAACGTAAGGACTTATGTGCAATATGCCAATGTTACAGCTCATGGTGGATATAAATCAGAGCAGATTTTCAATATCAATTTTTATAATCCAGGAAAAAGTCAATATACATCAGGGACAGTTCCTCCAACTTATGAAAAAGAAAATGGGAAGGTCTTTAAATATGAAAATGGAGGATTAGGGGATGATGGAACGCAAGTCGTTATGGATGAAGATATGGCTGGGAAAAAATTTGCTGATATTCATGCAAGAGTTTCAACCAATAACCCAGCATTTTTCGGAGCTCCAGCTATAGATTATAATTTGTATATTGAACTTGATATAGAAGGGAATTATCGACTTAAAGGAATGTGGGATGGATTCCCGGCAATAGAAATATTTTTGGAAAATGAAGAGACTGGGAATGTAGATTTATTGTATTCAAAAAT
Organism: Bacteroidota bacterium; assembly: GCA_023428135.1. Taxonomy (GTDB): domain Bacteria; phylum Bacteroidota; class Bacteroidia; order Cytophagales; family Cytophagaceae; genus Sporocytophaga. Next base: position 128,309 of record JAEYZG010000016.1, read on the forward strand.
ACCTTCTGATGCGGGAACAACTGCTGATCCTGCTGAAATAACAAAATTGTTCCCAATATATGGAGACATATGGCTAAATCAAAAAGGAAAAGCAGGTGACAAACCGTATCAAGACAGTCATGAACCGTCAGATGAAGTGCAAAAAACAAATGAACTTTTTAAACATGATTAGTTGTAAGAAATATTTATCCTTTATTTTATTATTGTTGTTATCAACTTGTAAGAGTAAAGATATAAGGTACAATTATTACTTTATTCCTAAAGGCTATTCAGGTTGGGTAAATATTGTATTCAATAGTTCTGATTCTAAGAATATTGTTTATAGGAATGGGAATACAAGTATTTATTTTCTAACAGGAGATCCTCTAGTTTTTCCCGTAAAAAGTGAAAAGAATGAAGAAGGTTATATTGAGGAAAAATATTTTTGGTACTCAAATGATACTCTGATTGAATTAAGAGATGGTACCCGTCCAAATTCTCAAATTTTTTTTGAAGGCATTGTTGGTGTTACTAAAATACAGAACGAAAAAATTGATTTAAGAAATAAGTTTGAAGCCTGGCAATTTTATATTTCTGCTGAGCCCGTGAAAGATGAGAATGATTTTATGTCTAATGTACCTCAAAATCCATTTACAGGAAGCAAGTAATTGAAGAGTAGGAGCAACTCCCCACACTGGCGCAAGTCTGTGACTTGTGTCTACAAATGATAGCCAGTTTATTAACTGGCGAGTGTGAAATAAGAAACTACAAAAGTCCCGAAGGCCATTGTCTTCGGGACTTTTTATTTATATGGTTTAAGTATTATAAGAAATCTTCAATCTGTGTATGCCGAGAAATTAGTACAAATTAATGTTCTGTGCTAAAATCGGTTACAAAGCTTTTTATTGCCAATGTAAATACTTGACTATTAATGTGTCGTTAGTGTGAGTTCAAATCCAGGCTGGACTTGAACGAGCACTGGAGTAAGTCTGTATACTGGCTGAAGTCTATTTGACTTCTGCCTGCAAATGAGAGCAAGTCTATTGACTTGCGGAAAATATGTAAGGATTAAAAAAGCCCGGAGGTTGTAATCTTCGGGCTTTTATTTATAGCGTTATAAAGAACCATAAGCCCGTCTGGCTCTAATGTCCCGAATAATAACATACGGTCAGCTTGTGTAGAACTGGCTAATTTTATTTTCAAGTATAAATGAAAAAGGAAATTATTCAGGTTTGGTGAAGCGTATAGCGCAGTGGAGCACGCGTTTTGAAAACGCGTGCCAAACAAGTCTTATTAGTTTTTTAGATGCCTACTTTCCGATACAGAACTTACTAAAAATATTCCCCAGCAAGTCATCGGTCGTTATTTCTCCTGTTATTTCTCCGAGATAAATCAAAGAACTCCGTATATCCTGAGCAAGCAGCTCGCCTGAGATACCATCATCCAGAGCTTCCAGAGCAGCTTTTAATGCATCTCTGGACTTGATAAGACTTTCGTAGTGACGAACATTGGTGACAATCACGTTACCGGTCTTAAAGTTGGCAAAGTTTACCATTTCCACAAGATTGGTTTTCAGTTCTTCGATACCAACCTTCATAGCTGCAGAAATAAAGATGATACCATCAAAATTTCGGAACTCGATAATATTGGACTTGTCCTTGTCAATCTTGTTACCTACTACTACAAGGGGAATATTATAACTCTTTAATTCAAGCAGGTTTTCTTTAAGTTCCTTTTCTGAAGTGGAATTAACATCAAACAGATAAATGATGAGGCTGGCCTGCTTCATCTTTTGTTTGGTGCGCTCAATACCGATAGATTCAATCTTGTCGGAAGAATCCCTCAAACCAGCAGTGTCAATAAAACGAAAACGAATTCCTTCCAACACCATTTCATCCTCAATAAAGTCGCGGGTAGTACCTGGTATTTCAGAAACTATCGCTCTTTCTTCATTGAGCAATACATTGAGTAGTGTGGATTTACCTGCATTGGGTTTGCCGGCAATTACTGTTGGTACACCGTTTTTAATAACATTGCCTACATCAAAAGAGCTGATCAAGTGATCAATAACTCTTTTGATTTCATAAATCAGGTTCTTTAATTGAGATCTGTCAGCAAACTCAACATCTTCTTCACTGAAGTCCAGCTCCAGCTCTATCAGGGATGCAAAGTTAATGAGCTGTTCTCTCAGTTTTTTTATTTCAAGGGAAAAACCACCTCTCATCTGATTCATAGCTGCCTGGTGAGCAGCTTCGGTTTCAGAATAAATAAGGTCTGCAATAGCTTCTGCCTGAGCAAGGTCGAAACGACCGTTTAAAAAAGCTCTCTTGGTAAATTCACCGGGTTTGGCCAGCCTTACACCTTTTCTAATCAGAAGTTGAAGGAGTTGTTTTACAATGTACTCTGAGCCGTGGCAGGAGATTTCAATGACATCCTCTCTAGTAAAAGAGTTTGGTCCTTTAAAAAGAGAAACAACTACTTCATCTAAAATTTTTTCTCCATCTCGTATTGTTCCGAAATGAATGGTGTGTGATGCAGCAGTCGTTAAATCTTTACCTTTAAATATCTTTTGTGTTACAGGAATGGCATCTTTGCCGGATATCCTGATTACCGCAATAGCCCCTACACCTGAAGCGGTGGCAAGAGCGGCAATTGTGTCTTCACTTTCTATGTTACTACTATGGGGTTCCACTTAAATGAGGTTAATTGGCATCGGGACTGTAAGACTGCTGAAATTGCTCCCAGGTTTTTGTCTTATAGTGTTCCTCTCCGTAATAATGTAAAATTTTATCCAAAATATCAACATCCAAATATCCCGGAACAGGGGAAAGGAGGTTTTCATTGCTATCCAGATACACAGTTGTTGGGTAACCGGTTGCATTAAAGATAGTTCTGGCAAGGTCTCTTTCTGAAATATCTTTTCCTTTGTATTTAATCATTTTGCTGCTTTCGGCATTCAGTTTTACAGCATAATATTTTTTATTCAGATACCCGGCAATTTTCGGATCGCTCAATGTGGCTTTATCCATCTTTTTGCACCATCCGCACCAGTCAGTATAAACATCTATAAATATTTTCCTTGGCTTTTTAGCATTCAGTTTAATTGCCTCATCGTAACTTAACCATTTAACTTCCTCATTTTTATTGAGATGATCCACTGAAATGGTGCCTGCATTATTACTTGATTTATCAAGAATAGTGAATCCGGTAAGGAATGTACTAATGGAAAGTGCAGAAATTATTAATACTTTTTTCATTTAGATATATTTAGAAAAAACTCTTTAGGTAACCGTAATTTAAGGATTTTAGTTTTGTTAATCCTGTTCTACGCGATTATTACTGGGTTTTATAAGAAATTCCCGCTTTGTTTTCCTCAATGATCATTCCAGTTTTATCTGTCTGTGATTTTTTTCTGAAAAGTCCATACTTTGGTGAAAATATAAAGACAAGCGCGAATATGACACCTGTCATAGTAGCCATTGCACCAGCAATAGAGCCATCAATTTGAGAGGCAAGAACATAACCCGAAACAGCACTTAAAATTCCGAATATTGCTGCCAAAACAAGCATCAATCCGAACCGATCTGTAAGAAGGTAAGCAGTGGCTGCCGGAACAATCAAAAAAGCTACTACAAGAATGGCGCCTACAGATTCAAAGCTGGCAACTGTTGCCAGGGATACCATACTCATAAGAATATAATGCCACAAAGCTGTGCTATAACCAATGGCTGCTGCATAGGACGGATCAAAAGTGGTCACCAGCAATTCCTTATAGGATGTTAAAATTGTAATTAATACCAGGACAAGTATGCTTCCCATGATCCAGACGGCTTGCGGACCAAGGTTCAAGCCTTTATCTGTAATCCATACATCCAGTGGTACATAGGCTATTTCTCCATATAAAACACATTCCTGGTCAATATCAACTTTATTGGCAAAAACAGAAATCAGGATTACGCCTAGTGCAAACAGCCAGGTAAACGTTACACCAATAGAGGCATCTTCTTGCAGCCTGGCTTTTTTATGCAGAAATTCTATAAGAAAGGTTGTGAGAATGCCCAGGAAACCTGCACCAATAAGCATCGGAATGGTTTGTCTGGATCCGGAAATCAGGAATGCCAGAACAATTCCTGGAAGCACGGCATGAGAAATGGCATCACCTACCATGGCCATTCTTCTTAATATCAGGTAGCAACCCAGAAGGCTGCATGTTACTGCCACTAAGGCTCCTGTAAGGATTATCCAAAATGAAGACATGTTTTCTTCTACTTGATTTTTTCTTTAATATATAATTTCATTCATTCCTACCTACTTAAAAATCTTTATAAGGAATTTTAGTATCATGAGGATCCACTTTCGGATACTGCAACTGCTCCAATATTTTAGATTCTAGTTCCGGAGTAATGATGTGTTCAATAGTTTCAGCATCATCATGTACATGATCGGGGGCCAGTTGCAAATATTGGGTCAGATATAATTCCCATAGTCTGTGTAACCTCGCCACTCTTTGACCTTTTGCTTTACCAGCTTCTGTGAATTTCCAGTTATCCTTAGTTCTAGAAAGAAAGCCTTGCTCCGTTAACCTGGCAAGTCCTTTTTTCAAATGGTCTCTTCGCATTGACCTCCTCTCAAGCAAGGTATAAATCGATCTTTCAGTAAAGAAGTCCTGATCTTTTTCTCCCAGCTGAAAGAAAAGCTTCAGAATATTTTCGTCTGTGATTTGCTTCTGGTTCTTTACCTGCTTGCGTAATCTTGCAAAAACACCTTTAACAGGAGCGAAGGTAAAGGATATAATTGCAATCATGGAAATTACCATGACGATCCAAGGGCCTGTTGGCATGGAAGGAGCAAGGTAAGAGATATACGCTCCGAATATCCCGGAAAAAGCACCCATCGTCGCTGCCAGCAACATCATGATAGTAAGGTTATGGGTCCAATACCTTGCGGCAGCGGCAGGTGTAATAAGCATAGCAGCCATTAAAACCACCCCAACCGCCTGGATGCCGGTAACAACAGCTAGTACCGTAATGGAGGTGAGTATAAATTCCAGCATCTTTACAGGTAATCCTATTGCTTCTGCAAAATTTCTGTCAAACGAAATGAGGGTAAATTCTTTAAAAAAGAAAAATACACCTATTAGTAGTATGACACCCACAAGTCCGAAACTATAAAGATCTTCTGGGAGAATGGAGGCTGCTTTTCCAAATAAAAAGCTGTCAAGCCCACTTTGGTTGGCGTTTCCACTATGCTGAATAGCCGTCAGCAATAAAATACCGATTCCGAAAAAAACAGAAAGAACTATACCAATAGCACTATCTTCTTTGAGTTTCGTTTTAGATGTAATAAATTCTACCAGAAAAATGCTGAGTCCACCAGTAATAAAAGCACCTATTAAAAGGACAAATGGATTTTTCTCTCCGGTTAGTAAAAAGGAAAGGCAAACACCCGGCAATACAGAATGTGCCACAGCATCACCGATCAAAGCTCTTTTTCTCAGAAAGGTAAAACATCCCACCACCGCAGAGCAGACGGTCATCAATATCGAACCTGCTACGACATATCTTATGTTCGGATCAGTAAATGAGAAGAATTCAAAGAATTTCATTTTAAGTGATAAGTGTTAAGTTATAAGTTTTAAGTGGTTGGTTAAGTTGTAGAGTTATATACTTATTACTTACAACTTATTACTTACAACTCCTAAGTCTCTCGCGAGGGAAATTGCTGTTTCTCCAGCAAATCACCGACTTTGGCAAGGACAGTCAGCTTTCCGCCATAGGTTTCCTGGAGAAGGTTCTGAGTGAATACTTTTTCAGTAGGACCGGAAGCAACCAAACGCATGTTTAATAATAATACCCAGTTAAAATAAGTGACTGCGGACTGAAGATCATGATGAACAACTACTACGGTTTTGCCTGAATTGGTCATGTTTCTGAGAATCTCAATAATTGCAGCTTCCGTTGCCGCATCAACACCCGCAAAAGGCTCGTCCATAAAATAGATGTCTGCATCCTGAGCCAGAGCTCTGGCAAGAAAAACCCTTTGTTGCTGGCCTCCTGAAAGTTGAGAAATCTGTCTGTTTGCAAAATTTTCAAGACCTACCTTTCTCAGACATTCCATTGCCACTTCTTTATCAGCTTTCCTTGCCCTTTTAAATAACCCAATCTGGCTATACCTTCCCATTAATACCACATCTAATGCAGAAGCAGGGAAGTCCCAGTCAACAGATTCTCTTTGTGGTACATAGCTCACTTTTTGTCTGACCTCATTCAAATCTTTACCAAATAACTTCACAAAACCACTGCTAAGAGGAATCAGTCCCATAATGGCTTTGATTAGTGTAGATTTACCAGCTCCGTTCGGACCAATGATACCGGTAAGAGAACCGGCAGGCAAGGTTAAATCTACTCCCCATAAAACCGGTTTCCTGTGATATGCCACTGTGAGATCGTGGACTTCTAATATTGGATTTGGAACCTGAATAATCATAAAGTTCTGATATTTATAGTTTTACTTAAGGGCAGAAGTGATTTTTTGTACATTGCTGGTAACCATTCCGATATAGGTACCCTCAAATGTTCCCTGAGTACCCATCGCGTCACTGTATAAGGTACCTCCTATAGTTATTTCGTGTCCTTTTTCTTTTACTCCTTTTACTACTGCTTCAATTGCTTTTGGAGACACGGAAGACTCTACAAAAACTGCTTTAATTTTTCTGGCAACAATGAAATTTACCAGTCCGGTTATATCATTCAAACCAAAATCAGAAGAGGTGGAAATGCCTTGAAGACCTTTAACTTCGATAGAATAGGCTTTTCCGAAATATCCGAAAGCATCATGAGCTGTAATCAAAACCCGTCTTTCCTGAGGAATAGACTGAATTTCCTTTTTTACCCACTGATCAAGCGAGTCAAGTTGTTTGATATACTTTGCCGCATTACGCTCGTAGTAATCTTTTTTCGAAGGATTGACCTTAACAAGGTTATTATAAATCTCAGCTACAGCCTTTGTCCAGAGATGTACATCAAACCAGATATGTGGGTCAAATGCATCGGCAAATTGAGGAGCGGTCATTAAAAGGTTATGGGGAATGCCATTGGAAACCGGAATTACAGGTTTACTTTTGGCAAGTTTTTCCAGAATTTCTGCCATTTTTCCTTCCAGGTGCAAACCATTATAAAAGATAATATCAGCTTCAGAAAGCCTCTCAAGATCTCCATGTGTCGCCTTATAAAGATGTGGATCCACACCTGGTCCCATGAGCGCAACAACGTCTGCAGAAGTGTCAGCAATGTTTTTTACTGCATCTGCAATCATGCCTGTAGTTGTTACAATTAATAAGTCTTTCTTCTTTTTTGTGGCTTTTTCAGAACATGAAAAAATGGATCCTGAAAAGACTATGAATAATATTGGGAATAGAATGTGATTGTACTTTTTCATGATTCTGCGATGAGAATGTTTTTGGCTACTTCGTTTGAGACAAGTATCGTTTTTTTATTATCAATCAGGATTTCAAGAGAACCGTCAAATTCAATTTTGTCCATCACCTTAATTTTTGCCCCGATATATATTCCTGCCTTATCAAGGTATTGAAGAAATAAAGGGGAGGTCTCTTTCAATCCTATTACTTTTCCCTGGTTATGTAATTCCGTTTCTGATAAAGGAGTATGCTTTTTGGCTTTCATTTCTCCCCGTTCATTAGGAATCGGATCCCCATGAGGATCAAAAGGAGGGAAACCTAAGAATTCATCCAGCCTCTCTATGAGTAAGTTAGATTGTATGTGTTCAAGTTGCTCTGCAATTTCATGTACTTCATCCCAGTTAAAATTTAACTTCTCTACCAGAAAAACTTCCCAAAGCCTGTGTTTCCTTATTATCTGCAGGGCAATTTTTTTCCCGCTGGGAGTTAAAGAAACGCCTTGATACTTAATGTAGTTAATCACTTCTTTCTGTGAAAGTTTTTTGAGCATATCACTGACTGATGCTGGCTTGGTATTTAAAGCATCAGAAATGGCATTGGTGGAAACGTCTATTTTGCCATCCTCAGAAAGGTGGTAAATCGCTTTAAGGTAGTTTTCTTCTGTATAACTCAGCAGCATGATTCAGCCTAATTGTATTACAAATATATAACAATTTAGGTTTGTCTAAAAAAAAATTTAGATATATTTTATTGTGTTGGTTTTTAGTTGTTTAATTTGGATTTGACAATCTCTAGCAGTTTAATTTCTTCAGAATCCCAGGTGATATGTTCCGGTTTTGAGGTATAAAAAATGTGTTGACTTAATTTTTCAAGAAGTTCTTCAGGTTTAGTGGTGTCGAAATCAAAAGTGATGGATGCATTGTATGGGGTTGTAATTGAAGCCCAAATAGGATTAGGGGGGATGATCATGGGAAGATACAATGATAAGTATTCATATAATTTGGTTGGAATACAATTTTCAGTGCTTTTATTGGGAAGGTAGCTAAGAATTCCCATATCAGAATTTTGAATTTCATTTAATATTTCCGAATGGGTGACTGGTGCATCTCCTCCGATAAGGTTGATGAATGGATAGTTTTTAATTTCTGATCTTAACTTATTAAGTGTTTCTTTTTTAGGTGAATATCCTATAATGGTTAAAGTAATATTTGAATTTAAATCATGTAGTTTTTTTATTAGTTCTATTGTTTTGAAGATTCCATAAACTTCAGCAATTGTTCCCGAATATAAAAATCGAATGCTGTTCTTTGGGTTGATCCTAAATTCTTGTTTAGAGACAGGGATAATTCCTTCATTTTTAAATTTATTCTCAATAATACAGCTTTTGTTTCTGGAAAAGGAAAACTCTGATTCATAATTCCTTTCTGCAAGAAAATAAAAATCTACAAACGGTCTTGTCAGCATTTCAATAAGTCGAACCCCACTGGCAATTATATTTCGGATGAAAGGAGGAAAAGTCGGAGTAAAGCGAATATTCCGATAATAGTTTTCCTGAACATCATAGATCAAAACTGCTCCGAATAACAATTTGTATAGAATGCTAACTGTCAGAATTTCATGGGTAGTAATGATCAATAGTTGAGGTTTTACTTTAAGTAGAAGTCTGAATAATTTAAACTGAGATCCGATTCTGGAAATATGTAATCTGGATTCTGAAAATATTGTGTGGAAGAAGATGTGATGTTCCGAACTCTGTTTTTTTGAAGGAGAAAATCCGGCAATATGAATTTCCACATCATTGAGTTTAAGTAATGATTTTGCAAATTTTTCGTACATTCGGGTCTCATTTACCGGTTTGAGCACCGAGGCCAGAAGTATTTTGGCTGTTTTACTCATTGACACTAAAATTAATACTTTTATATTTTAATACATTTTATAAATGAAAGAGATTATTGAAAGAGCCTGGAATGACAGAAGTATATTGAATGATCAGGAAGTACAAATTGCAATCAGGACAGTAATTGAAGAACTGGATAAAGGTATCAGAAGGGTTGCAGAACCAACTGAAAATGGATGGCAGGTAAATGAGTGGATTAAAAAAGCAGTAATTCTTTATTTCCCGATTCAGAAAATGAAGGTTACAGAAGTTGGTCCACTTGAGTTTCACGATAAAATGGAACTTAAAAAAGGATATGATAAATTGGGGGTAAGGGTTGTACCTCACGCTGTTGCGAGATATGGAGCATTTCTGGCAAAAGGGGTTATCATGATGCCTTCTTATGTAAATATCGGCGCTTATGTAGATGAAGGAACAATGGTCGACACTTGGGCAACTGTTGGTAGCTGTGCTCAGATTGGAAAAAATGTTCACTTGAGTGGTGGAGTTGGTATAGGTGGTGTTTTAGAACCTGTTCAGGCTGCTCCAGTAATCATCGAGGATGGCGCATTTATCGGATCAAGATGTATCATTGTGGAAGGTGTTCGTGTTGGGAAAGAGGCCGTAATAGGAGCAAATGTTTGTCTAACAGGAAGTTCTAAGGTAATTGATGTAACAGGAGATAAACCTGTTGAATATAAAGGTTTTGTTCCTGAAAGATCTGTTGTAATTCCAGGTTCTTATACAAAAAAATTCCCTGCGGGTGATTTTCAGGTTCCTTGTGCATTGATTATTGGGAAAAGAAAACCAAGTACTGATCTTAAAACATCTCTGAATGATGCTTTGAGAGAGAACGATGTAGCAGTTTAATAACTATCAATATAACATTGTATAATCAGGACCCTGGAATTTCTTATTGAGATTTCAGGGTCTTTTTTTGTGTTTTGTATTAATGTGTTACTTTAGCTTTGTTAAGTTAATTTTCTTGAAATGAGTTTTTTGTAATAGGATATATGTGGTAATTTCATTTACTAGTTAAGATGAACATTCTGAAAAAATCAAAATTTTCAGAAATGCTGCTATATTCCATTACCTAATCATTTTTACTGTGATACTTCTAGAACCAGCATTGAAAATCTTTGAATCTTTTTTAAACATATTTGTCGTAGAAATTCCATTTCATGATTTTGGGAGTTGTATATTTTTCCCCTCATTATTCTGTCATGGTTTGTATTAATTCATTTTTTAACTATTTGACGAATACTATTAACTATTGAAGGTTATTTTTTTATTATCCATTTTGTATTATTTCTAGTTGAAGTAGATAGGTAATAATTGCTCAATATTGGATCATTTAAGGAGATTAAAGTTCAAAAAGCAGGCTCTGGGGAATTCCAGTTTTTTACGTGATGATTTAATTCTATTCAAAAATCTATGACCTGATTAATTTTATCAAATCTGGTGGTATGAGGTTCCTCTGAAATTAGGTCAAATGTCTTAGGAAATTATTCAGATTATAGCCTCAATAGCCATGGCAGACAATAGTTCATTTTTGATTATCCTGAAAGGCTATTCACAAATTTGGGAATCGTAGATTTATTGTGAGGAAATGAGGCGATTGGTAAAAATACACTATGTATTATATAGTGTATTTTTATAAAAATCTTTCAGCTGGAATCAATTTGTCTTTTCCACTCTTGTTATAATCATAAAATCCTATGCCAGACTTCACACCTTTATGCCCGGCTTCCACCATATTCACCAAAAGAGGGCAAGGAGCATATTTAGGATTACCTAGTCCATCATGTAGCACCCTGAGAATAGCCAGGCAAACATCTAAACCAATGAAATCAGCTAGTTGCAATGGGCCCATTGGGTGCGCCATTCCAAGTTTCATCACAGTATCAATTTCGGTTACTCCTGCAACGCCTTCGAATAGACTAAAAATAGATTCATTGATCATAGGCAAAAGGATTCTGTTTGCTACAAATCCCGGATAGTCATTTACTTCCACGGGATTTTTTTCCAGCTTGACCGAAATTTCCATTATTGTTGCAGTAGTCAGTTTAGACGTCGAATACCCATTAATGACTTCAACCAGTTTCATGACGGGTACAGGGTTCATAAAGTGCATCCCGATTACTTTATCTGGTCGTTTGGTCACAGCTGCAATTTTGGTAATGGAAATAGAAGATGTATTTGTAGCCAGAATGCATGATGGGGGAGCAATTAAATCCAATTCCCGAAACAAGTTTAATTTAACATCCTGGTTTTCCGTTGCTGCTTCTATCACCAAATCTGCATTTTTTACTCCATCATTCAATAAAGTAAATGTTTTTATTTTTGATAGAATTTCAGATTTCTGCTCGGGTTTTATTATTTCTTTTTTAATTTGGCGTTCAATATTTTGCTGAATGTTTTTCAGTCCGGTTTCGAGTGCTCCGGCAGATACATCACAAAGGCTTATTTCATATCCGAATTGAGCAAAAACGTGAGCTATTCCGTTGCCCATAGTACCCGATCCGATAATTGATATATTTTTCATGCAATAAATTTGAAGGTTTTAGTGTTATCAAAAAATAAATGTTTTAAAATATTGTTATTAAATAAGCATAAAAATTAGCTCAGATTTTTTTTTTATTAAAAAGAAAGTATATTTGTCTATTATTCCTATAGGGTAATAGGGTGATGGGCGGTTTTGGGAAAAATTTTATTTTAACAATTTCTTAACATTTATTCGGTGTCTAAATTTATAGGTATAGTATAATTTTGTAAACAGATTTAATAACAGAGTTCAATAGTCATTTAAAAACAAAATGGAAAATCAAACTTCTTCTACGGGAAAATTTAATTCCTGGTTCGCTGTGGCAGCCATCGTATTGGCAATTCTTTTCAGTTTCATTCTTTATTTCAAAGTGTTGGGTAATCCTGCTAACTTTCAGGATAATAATATTGCAAACCATCCAAAAGAAGGAAACTATCTTGGGATAGTATATAAAGGTGGTTTGATAGTACCAATTCTAATGTCATTCAATTTAATGGTGCTTGTTTTTTCAATCGAGAGAATCATTACCATTACCAAAGCATCAGGGAGTGGCTCTGTTAATTCTTTCATCAGAAGAATAAAAAGTCTTCTTTCTTCAAATGATATCAGGGCTGCTATAGAAGAGTGCGATAAGCAAAAAGGTTCTGTAGGAAACGTAGTTAAGTCTGTTCTTTATAAATATGAAGGCCTATCTAAAGAGGCTGGAATGAGCAAAGATCAGAAACTGGCTTCAATCCAGAAAGAGCTTGAAGAAGCTACATCGCTGGAACTTCCAATGCTTGAGAAAAACCTTACAATTATAGCCACTCTTGCATCTGTTGCTACTCTTACTGGTCTTTTAGGAACTGTAATCGGTATGATTAAAGCGTTTGCGGCACTTGCAACTGCTGGTTCTCCGGATGCAGTTGCACTTGCGAACGGTATCTCTGAGGCTCTTATTAATACTGCACTTGGTATTGCCGCTTCAGCTTTAGCGATCATAGCTTACAACTTCTTCACAAGCAAAATTGATGATCTGACCTATAACATTGACGAAATAGGGTTCAGCATCACTCAATCATTTTCAGCAGGTACCAAGTAATCAAAAAGCAGGATAATCATGCCAAAAGTAAAAATTCCAAGAAAAAGCATTTCACTGGACATGACAGCCATGTGTGACATGGCCTTCCTGCTGTTGACCTTTTTCATGCTCACAACCAAGTTCAAACCGGAGGAGCCTATCGCAGTAGATATGCCATCTTCCATTTCTGAATCCATTCTTCCGGATGCCAACATCCTGACGATTTCTATCGGTAAAGATGGAAGAGTTTTTTATGGTATGGATGGTCAGGAGGCTAAGAGAGAAGTTTTAAAAAACATCTCTTCCAAGTACGGAGTAACTTTTTCTCTTGCTGAAGAGAAGAAATTTATCTTGATGTCTTCATTCGGATCACCAGTGAGCGAACTTAAAAAGGTGCTGGGCTCAAAAGAAGCAGAAATGAAACAACCAGGCATTCCGATTGACTCTAGTAATAATCAGTTAAGAGACTGGATTGTATACTCTGCCAGAGCTGACAAACAGCTGAAAGTTGCTGTGAAAGGTGATAAAGAAACAGACTATAAAGTGATAGCAAGAGTTATTGCTATTCTGCAAGACCTGAATATCAATAAAATCAAATTGATCACTACAATGGAGGCAAAACCTCAGTAGTTCGTTACTCCAAAACAGTTAAATTAAAATTAGTTAGTACTATAAAATCTAACCTAAAATGGCAGAAGTAAATACCGGCGGGGGTGGTGGTAAGGGTGGTAAAAAAAGAAGTAAGAAGATTTCTACAAAAATAGATATGACACCAATGGTCGATCTTGCATTTCTTCTTATTACATTCTTCATGCTTACGACTACCTTCAATAAACCGAAGATAATGGAGGTAAAGATGCCAGTGAAAACGGAGGACAATAAAAAAACCAATTATAAGGAATCCGAAACAATGACGCTGGTATTGGGAGAAGAAAACAAAGTCTTTTATTTTATGGGGCTGACTAATCCGCAAGTAGAAGCAACGGATTTCTCAGATCAGGGAATAAGAAAAGTACTACTACAGAAAAACAAGTCAATACCTGAATTCAAAGTAGTAATTAAGGCGATGGATACTTCCAAATATAAGAACATGGTAGATATTCTTGATGAAATCCATATCACAGGAGTAAAATACTATGCAATTGGCAAAATTTCTCCGAAGGATATTGAATTAACCAAAACAGTTCAGGGTAGTTAGTTTATCCGGAATAAACATCTAAATTAAGAATTATGAGCATCCTGGAAGAAACGGAAACGATTTCGGTTAAGAAAACAGAAATAAATTCCCAGGCAACCCTTAATGACATTGTTTTTGAAAACAGAAACAAGGAATACGGTGCTTTTATTATAAGAAAGGAGTATGGACGTTATGTTACTGTTGCAGTCCTAATTTCAGCCGTAGTGTTTTTTGTAGGTTTAGTATCTCCTCTTATATATAATAAATATAAGCCTGCGGAACAAGAGGAAATAGTAGAAGAGGTTGATCTTGAATTGATGGAGGTCAAAGATGAGCAACCTGAAGAACAAATTCCTGTTGAACCTCCTCCTCCGGCAGAGGAACCTCCAAAAGTTGCAATGAGTGAATTCCTTGAGCCTGAAGTAACCAAAGATGAGCAGGTCGTTAAAGATCCTCCTAAAAATGAGGAGATTGTAAATCCGGGTCCTGTAGATCAGGATGGAGATGCCAACCTGAATGATGTGATTTCTGATGGTAACGGCTCGGGTAATGCAATTGTAGATATTCCAGTATCAAATGAACCTCTTTTATATGTTCCTGAAATGCCAGAGTTTAAAGGCAACATGGAGGAGTTTTTTAGAAAAAACGTAGTATATCCTACAAAAGCTCAGAATAACGGTATAGAAGGAAAGGTATTCGTACAATTTGTTATCAATACTGATGGTACTGTTTCCGATGTTAAAGCTATCAGAGGAATAGGTTATGGCTGTGATGAAGAAGCAGAGCGTGTAACTAAAAAGATGGTGTGGACTCCTGGTAAGCAGAATGGTGTTGCTGTGAGAATAAAAAAGGTTTTACCAATCCATTTTAAATTACCGGATTAAAATATTAATCTTGTCAAAATTTCCTTAATCAGATTATGTTTTTTTTAGTCTGATTAAGGATTATCTTTTTATAAGTAGAATAATTAAAGTTTTAAAAATCAAAAAGGTAGTGCAGAACGCGTTTTTTTATTTCAAACTATTAATGTCTTTTTTCTATGTTGGAATAGGCATTTACTTCATTGTTTACCATAAAACAATACAGTTGTTAAATCCTCAGATGAATATAGGTCTGGGTGCATTGCTGATACTTTACGGTGGGTTCAGGGGATACAGAGCTTTTAAAGATCGTGGAGAATAAAATGCAATTTAATTTTCGGATATATCATATTTTTATTTTACTGTCACTGGCATTTTCCTGTCAGGAGAAAAGTAATAAGAACATTGAAGCACCAACTGATACTCCTGTAAAGGGGCAAATTCATATTTTTTCTGATGCTTCTTTTAAGCCAGTGATTCTTCCTGAAAAGAATACTTTTGAAGGTATTTACACCAATGCTAAAATAGATATATCCTTTACCTCTGAAAGAACAGCAATAGATTCCTTTTTAAGGGGAAAAACAGAAATGATAGTGGTTGGGAGGCCCTTAAACGATAAAGAATTATCTCCCTTTAAAGCAAAAGGAATCAAAGTTATCCAGGATATTATAGCTAAAGACGCAATTGCTTTTGTCCTCAATAAAAATTTTCCGGATTCAGTATTAAGTGTTAATCAACTCAAGGAGATACTTTCAGGCAAAGTAAAAAACTGGAAAGAAGTCAATCCCTCATTTACATCAGGTAAAATTGTAATTGCTGTAGATCAGGGCAACTCCGGAAACTTGTTTTTCCTTAAAGATAGTCTTGGACTGAATATCAAAAATGTAGAGATTTTTTCTGCAGATTCTGTTGCCGGAGTTATAGATTATGTTAAAACTCATAAAAATGCGATGGGAATCATAGGCGTATCATGGTTGAGCGATGCTGATGATAAAGATTCTTATGACTATTTCGGGCAGGTAAGAGTGGCTGGTTTATATAAAGACAACAGGGATAAGTTTGCATTACCTTTTCAAGGGAATATTGCTGACGGGTCCTATCCATTGAATAGAAATATATATATGATATATAGCGGAGCGAGAACGGGCCTTAGAACTGGATTTGCTTCTTTTGTTCTGGGGGACAGAGGACAGAAAATAATTCTTAAAACAGGAATAGTGCCGGCAAAAATGCCAGGTAGAGATATTGAGTTTAAGTACGAATAAAAAATTTTATCAAGCAATGAGAAAAGGTATTTTAGTTGGATTTGCATTAATGCAAACATTGATGATGAATGCTCAGACTGTACAGGATGCTACCAAAAGCATTGAATTGGAACAGTATGAAAAGGCCAAAAAAATTTTGGTAGAACTGAGTAAAAAGGATCAGAAAAACCCTGAAATAGCTTACCAGCTTTCTGATGTTTATTATCAGACAGGAAATGCAGATTCTGCAAAGATTGTAGCGGAACAAGCTCTGGCAAAAAATGAAAACGCTCTCTATTACGTTGCTTTGGGCAAAGCAGTTTATGAAAACAATGATAAATCAGGCGAAAACTATTTTGAAAAAGCTTTGGCTCTTTCAAAATCCAAAGATCCAAAAGTCCTGGCAGGTATAGCTGAGTTTTATATAAATTCGGTTAAATACAAAAATGCAGATAAAGCCATTGCATTACTTCAGACCGCTATAAGCAGGGACGATAAAAATCCATATTACTATTCTCTGATGGGAGATGCATACCTTGTTAAAAATGAGGGGGCCAAAGCAATTGAAAATTTTAAGAAAGCTTTAAATGCCAAACCTGGTTTTCCTATGGCATATCTTAAGATCGGTAATATTTATAATAGGGCAAGAAACTATAATGAAGGTTTAAAATATTACAATGAAGGTCTTGAGAAAAATCCTGATTATGTACTGTTTCATCGTCAGATCGGAGACCTTTACTACAGAGCTAAACAATATCAGAAGGCGATTGCCAGCTATAAAGTTTATGTAGAAAACACAGATAAAAATGCTGACAATGATTTTCGATATGCATCTTTTCTATTCCTGAATGAAAACTATAAAGATGCCTTAACGATATTTGAAAATCTTAAGAGAAATGATTATCCAAATCCAATTCTATACAGGCTTTTGGGGTATAGCTATTATGAAACAGGTGATGTCTCAAAAGGCTTAGAATATATGAATGAGTATTGGAAAAAAACAAATGACAAATTGGTTATAGGAACTGATTACGAATATATGGGTAAGATTTATTCAAAATCAGGCAATGACTCATTAGCTATAATCAATTATAAAAAAGCTGTTGAAAAAGACTCATCTAAAATTGAATTGATCAGTGAAGTTGCAGGGATGTATTTTACGAATAAGCAATATGGAAAGGCAGCAGAAATGTTTGAAGCCAGAATTGCAAAAATAACCCCTACGGCACAGGATTACCTGAATCTTGGAAAATCTTATTACTATGACAAAAACTATTCAGCTGCAGATTCTGCTTTTGCTAAAATAGTTGAAATTGTCCCAACATCACCTACTGGATATCTTTGGAGGGCCAGAGCTAATTATTCAGCAGATACAGCTCCTGATAAAGGCAAAGCCAAACCTTACTACGAAAAAGTGATCGAACTGACTCAGGAAGATGTTCAGAAAAATAAAAAAGAAATTACTGATTCCTATGCGTATCTGGCTTATTACTATTCTGTAAACAAGGATAAAGCCAAATCCAATGAATACTGGACAAAAGTGCTGGAATTAGATCCTGAAAATAAATTGGCAAAACAAGCTCTCGGAAAAAAATAACAGAGTTGATAAAATTTCTAATTTAAAAGGTGCCTGAAGAAATTCAGGCACCTTTTTTGTATGTGATTTTATGTAGAATTTCAAGAAAAAATGTAACAAATCTAGATCAAAATGGATTGTTATAATATTATAGGAAGGCCAAAAACAAGTAATATGTCAACACAAAATATTCACATCGCAATGGGAAGCCTGGCATACTCAATTGCAAAGGCTGATGGTGCAATCCAATCAGAGGAGAAGGAAACGATTAAAAGCTTGGCCCAAAGGGAGTTTCAGCTGGGTGACGGTGATATTGAATGGATTGATCAGATGTTCAATAAATTGGAGAAGGCTAATATACCTTTGGAAGATGCCTACAATTATGCCTTAGATACCCTGGAAGCAAACAGGTTCCATTTTGATTTTACCCAAAGTATGAAATCAAAATGCATCAGTTTTATGGAAAGAGTAGCCGAAGCTTTTAATGAAACTTCAGTTGAGGAGAGGTCTATTATTTCCAGGTTTAAGAAGGATGTGCAACGCTTTTAGTTGTAGTTGTTTAAAAGATTGCGTCCAGAATACCGGCCACTGCTAGGAAAATGATCAATACTCCAATTAAGGCAATTATAACAATTGTTCTTATTATTGTTCCCATTTCTTTGTTTTGGTGTTTTAATATTAACTAAACAGACTCTCCATTGTTAATTACAAGAGGGTAATTGCACTTAAATTTTTAGAATTTGGGGCCTGAATCAATTATTGAATTTGGAGGATTTGCCATTCTTCTGGTGCTCGTATTTATAGAGACTGGTTTGCTCATTGGCATATTAATCCCCGGTGGTGAAACTCTTCTTTTTACAGCTGGCCTTTTATCCGGAAGTGAGGTACTTAATGTGCCCCTGCCTTTTTTAATGATTACTCTGACATTGGCCTCCATTGCAGGAGATCTTACAGGGTATACAATTGGCATGAAAACCAGACGGCATCTGTTTAACAGAGAAGACAGTTTTATTTTTAAAAGGAGTTATCTCGATAGAGCAAAAGCGTTTTACAGAAAACATGGTCCAGTCGCAATTATACTGGGTCGCTTTTTTCCAATAATCAGAACAGTCAATCCTTTAATGAATGGCGCTATAGATCAGCCTTACATGCGATTTTTTTCCATGACGACCATTGGTTGTACACTTTATGTAAACTCAATTCTTCTGATTGGTTTTTATCTGGGTAAAACATTTTCTTTTTTGAAAAGCTACCTTGAAGTCATACTCCTTGGCATCGTTTTACTCTTTGTTCTGCCACTTTTAATAAGGATTAGAAAGGAAAAGAAAAACAAGGAAGGTTAATTCAAATTATTGAATAATTTTGTTCTCCCAATAATTAAGAATTAAAATCTTCCAGGAAGGGAAGAAAACATATCAGAATGATTGAAATAGTTGCATTATACTTCTTACTGAAAAATTTAGGTAAACTTGCTAAAGAAAAAGGACAATCATCCGTGCAATGGATAGTATTTGGTTTTCTGGCATGGATTTGTGGTGAGCTTAGCGGTATTGTTTTGGTACTCAATTTTATAGGACAGGAATATTTTATTTTTAGTATGTTTTTTGGAATCGGAATGGCTTATCTCTTCTTTTTGATCGTAAAAAGTAAGTTACAGGGCCTACCTGATACTGAAAACTGATACTATATGAATAAAAAGCTATTTCTGTTCGTATTAAACTTTATTTCCCTGGCTGTTTTCAGTCAAAAAAACACGAATACAAATCTGCAAACCCTGGGCAATCCTGTAAATACTATTGAAAATTCTGAATTTGCTCCAACCATTAGTGCAGACGGAAATACATTAATTTTTGAATCAGATAAGGGCGGTCGTTGGCGATTGTATATGTCCTCTCAGGTACAGCCGGGAGTTTGGACAAAACCGATAGATATTGCAGCCATTAATAATGTGGTCGGGCCAAATGATTTCTTAGGTGGACCTTGTTTGAGCTACGACGGCTCCACCTTGTTCTTTACTTCAAATATGAAAGGTGGTATGGGGGGGATTGATATTTGGTACAGTAAAAGAACTGGAAATAACTGGAGTGCTCCAAAAAATCTAGGAAAACCTGTTAATTCAGCCGGGTACGATGGCTTTCCTTCTTTATCTCCGGATGGTAAAATCCTTTATTTCATGAGAGCGGGCGAAAAGAATACTTCAACCGGCCAGAGATGTTGCAAACTTTATACTGCTACTCGACGAGGCGCATTTTTTATTAATCCGGTTCCATTGCCTTATCCTGTAAACTCTGGTTGTGAGGGATATCCGAGAATAATGGCAGATGGCAAAACCCTTATATATTCTTCCTATAAACCGGAAGGTAAAGGTGGTTATGATCTTTATCACTCCAAATTGAAATATGGCAAATGGACCAAACCTGTGCCATTGGATTTCATTAATACATCAAAAGACGATGAATTGATTTCTGTACCTGCTTCCGGAGATGTTATTTATCTTTCATCCACTTTAAGCAATAATAAGGATGACATCTATAAGGTAGAGTTACCGGGTGAGTTCAGGCCTGAAAAGGTGATTTCTGTAGAAGGGTTTATCAAGGATGAAGAAACTAGCAAACCTATTGCTTCAACCATTCAGCTTAATAATTTTAAAACCAAAGAAAAGGTAGCAGAAGTTACCAATGATTCTGTTACAGGGAAATTTCAAGTATACATAGAGGAAGGACAGACTTATGACTTTTCTATAAGTTCTAAAGGTCATACTTTTCACTCAGAGGTTCTAAAACCTGACTCTGTGAAAAGGTATCAAAAGTTTGAAAAAAACATTAAGTTAAAACCTCTCAAAAAGAATACTTCTTTTGTTTTAAATAATATTTTCTTCGAATTTGATTCTGCTTCGCTATCGACAACTTCTTTTTTTGAGTTGGACAGGGTGGTGGATCTCATGAAGGCAAATAAAACTCTTGTAGTGGAAATCTCTGCACATACAGACGACAAAGGAAGTGATGATTACAATAATAAGTTATCTCAAAACAGAGCGGAATCAGTTGTTAGATATCTAACTTCAAAAGGTATTATAGCTGAAAGACTTGTAGCTAAAGGTTTGGGAAAGACAATGCCTGCGGTGTCTAATGATTCGGACGAAAACCGTGCTAAAAACCGAAGGGTGGAATTCAAAATTTTGAAAATCTGAAATATGTCAATTGATCCGATTAATACAGCAATAGCGGGATATGGAGCCGCAGGAGAGTTTTATCATGCACCTTTTATTGCAAGTTTACCTCAATTTAAATTAGCCAGTGTTCAGGAAAGACATAAAGAACAGTCAAAGGTGAAGTTTCCTGATATGAAGGTTGTCAGAAGCTTTAAAGAATTAACAAAGGATCCGGATATTGAACTAATTATTATTACTACTCCCAATGAATATCATTTTCCGATGGCAAAGGAAGCTATGGAGATGGGTAAACATGTTGTAGTAGATAAGCCAATTACAGTTACCTCAGCTGAAGCAGAGCAACTGATTAATGTTTCCAAAGAGACAGGAAAGATCCTTACTGTTTATCAAAACAGAAGGCTTGATGCCGGCTTTCTTACAATTAAAAAGATAAAAGAGGAGAATGGATTCGGAAAAGTCAGGCACTATGAAGCTCACTTTGATCGTTTTCGTCCTGCCATTAAAGACTCCTGGAGAGAGAAAGAAACTCCGGGAGGAGGACTGTTGTACGATCTTGGTGTTCATTTGCTGGATCAGACTATTTACCTTTGGGGAAAACCTCAGTCTATCACTGCAAAGATCGAAAGACAAAGACCTGATGCGGTTGTAGATGATTTCTTCGAGATTATTCTTCAGTATCATGGATTTAAAGCAGTAGTAAAAGCAGGAATGCTGGTGGAAGAAAAAACTCCTCAGCTTTACGTTGAGGGTTCTAAATTGACTTACTTCCGTTATGACCTGGATCCACAGGAAGCAGCTCTAAAGAAGGGATTGTTCCCAAGGGATGCAGCATGGGAAACGGAAACTGTTCCTACTCACGGATTTACCAGAAATACTGATTGCGAAGAATCAGAATATCCTTCGGAAAGAGGAAATTATCCTTATTTCTACAAGAATCTGGCTAAGGTAATAAGGGAAGGAGCAGACCTCCTGGTAAAGCCGGAAGAGGCACTGTATGTGATCAAACTGATTGAGTTGGCTAAAGTTAGCAGTGAAGAGAAAAGAACTATTGTTTTAAGTAATGTTTAAGCCGGAAGAAATTAAAGAAAAGGGGAAGGTTGCAGAGACGATTAATAAAAAGTTTTTTGATAAGCTGAAAAAAATCTCTCCGGATCAGCTGGATAAAATCGTGCATCCTGTGCATGAAGATGTGTTTGATGAAGTAGATTGTCTTGCCTGCGCAAATTGCTGTAAGACTACAAGCCCTATATTTTATCAGGCAGATATCGAAAGGGTAGCAAGAAAGTTAAGGTTAAAACCTTCGGAATTTATAGATCAATACCTGCATTTGGATGAAGATAACGATTACGTTCTGAATTCATCTCCTTGCCCTTTTCTTGATGGAGAGAATTATTGCCTTGTTTATGAATCCAGACCTACAGCCTGCAGAGAGTATCCGCATACAAACAGAAAAAGGTTTCGTCAGATACTTAACCTTACTCTAAAAAATGCACAGGTTTGCCCTGCTGTATTTGAGATTGTGGAAAGGTTGAAAGTAAAACTTGATTTTGGTAAATAGTTTTCAGATTATTTTTTTATGAAAAGATTTCTCAAATATGCTGTTATTGCCATAATTTTTGTCCTTTTTATTCAGTCTTCTTTTATTGCTTTAGACGGACTTTGGGATGATAATGTAAAAGCAGATTGTATATTGATTCTTGGTAACAAGGTCAATGAAGACGGAACGCTTTCCCCAAGATTAAAAGCTCGCTTGGATAAAGGTCGCCAACTATTTCATGAAAATCCTTCATCAATCATTATTGTATCAGGAGGATTAGGCAAAGAAGGCTATTATGAAGGTACAGAGATGAAAAAATACCTTGTTGGTCAGGGAGTTCCTGCTGGCAATATCATTGCAGATGATCTTGGAAATAATACTTTACAGACTGCTGAAAATTATTTGAACTTTAGTAAGAAACATCATTTGAATAGCGTGACGGTCGTTTCTCAGTACTATCATATTTCCCGAACCAAATATTTACTGAAAAAAGCAGGAGCTGTTCACGTTTATGGTGCCCATGCAAACTTTTTTGAGTGGAGGGATTTTTATTCCATGTTTAGAGAATGTATCGCTTTTTACAAATACTGGTAAACGAAAAGGATCGGGGGAATATGAATATTCAGGTTAACGAATTAAAGTAATATTGATTACTTTGTTTTCATTGATAACAATAGCATAATAACCAGCATCGGCCATTGATCCGTCAGTTTTGGTGCCATCCCAGACAGCAGGAGCAACAAGCTCTCTGATTAAGTTTCTTCCCGAATCCAGTATTTTGATCTTGCCAGGAGTTTCAATAAAATAAGAGTCCATATACCCATCACCATTCGGACTGAACACTGACTGACAGTCTTTAGGTTTTTGCAGAGTGAATGATGTTGAGCCTTTACAATTAAACTGGTCATTGACTGTAAACTTGTAAATACCTGCCTCAAGATTATTGTATCTGAAATTATCAACAGTAAGTGTATCCGATCTCGTGACTGATTTGATTCCAAAACGATAAGGGGGAGTACCTCCAATATGTTCAACACCTTGCAACTCTAATGAAATTCCTTCTTTGCAGTCTTCCGAAATAACATTGAGGGTTTTATAAGATAATTCAATACAATGCTTTACATCCAGAACTAAGTTGGTACTTTTAAGCACCAGAGAAGGAAGGGCCTGTAATCTTATTTCCTGATAATACTCTCCTGACTGTTCCGGAGTTAGAGGAGATAAAGTCAGTGTCGATGATTTATTTGACTTGTCAGCACTTCCGTTTTTAAACCATTGATATGATACAGGAAGCGTGGAATCGACTTTGGGATTATAATTGAAAGAACTGGAACTGTCTTTCAACTCAAGCCTCTGATCAATTATAAATGGCTTTTGAGGGCTATAAATGAACTTGTTAAACTGAGGATGAATTTGAAGTGGTAAGATATCTTCAAATGTGAGATAATTATCAGAAATATTCACATCATTCAGGTTTGGTTTTGATAGCAGATCCGGAAGGCTGGATAACTTGTTATTCGCAACATTAAAGGTTATAAGAGATGTGTTATTCTTTAGGTCGGACAAGTCTTTCAGATTATTGCCTTGAATAAATAATACTTGAAGAAAATTCAGATCTTTCAGGCCTATGATGGTGTCAAGTCCCAAATGATTTAAATGTAATTGTTTAAGATTTTTTAGATTAGATACATTTTGAAAGATAGGCATTGGATTGTTTCCGGCAACAAGTATTTCCAGATTTTCATAACCTGAAAGATCAGGTAGCTCTGATAGTTGATTGCTGGAACAATATAGGTTTTTTAAATTTTTAGAAACAGGCAATGCCGGCAATTTCTTAAGTTGGTTATTGTAAAGCTGAAGATCCTGTAAATTAACAAGAGTATAAAGATCAGGTAACTCTGTAATGATATTATTAGTCAGATATAGATTTCGCAAGTTTGTAAGGCCTGAAATATCGGGAATAGTAATGAGCTGATTATAGCTAAGTTTTAGACTATAAATACTATGAAAGTGAGAAATTCCAGTAGCATCTTTGATGTTTGAGTATTGCAAATCCAACTCCCCTATAAAATTTTGAGCCAGAATAGTATCTAGCTGTCCATCTATCATTAGATTGGGATAATCCTTCTCTAATTTTGCCTTAAAATTTGGATCAGGTATTTCAACAAGATTTTCCTGGGCAATGACTTTAATGCCAACCAAAACAAAAGCCATAAAAAGGAAAACCCTTTTATACTTTAACGTTTTTATATGAAGGTTACTCAAAATCATCTTACTACTGTAATCTGTCCGTTTTCTTTCCCACCATTAGCATATTCTACTATATAAACATATAATCCGGCTACTGCCAGATTACCAGTTATATCTGTTCCTGTCCATTCAACTATTTCTCCCTGGCCTGTTTTCGTCTTAAATATAAGCAATCCTGCTCTATTGTATATTGAAAGTACTCCAGCTTCTTCTGAAGAAACTGAAATTTTCAAAGTCTCACCAAGTTCCGGACTAAAGCTAAATGATTGCTTCTTATAACATTCCTTTGCTGATACCAGGATTGATTTCTCTTTTACACAACCTGACTGGTCTTTGACTTTGATGATATAATTGCCCGGCCTTAGGTTTGAGTAACTTGATTCGGAAGAAAAATTTCCGCTACCATTCAATTCGAAGAAATATGGCCCAGTGCCTCCTTTAAGGCTGTTTTCTTCAACCTTAACTTCTCCTGTTGTACCATTGATACAAGAGCTTGCTGAGGTAAGTGTAAAATTAATATTTATATCCGTACAAGCATCTGATTTTCTCTCGATAGTCGGTTTGATCGCTAATGTATCAATTGTCTCTGTTTCTTCTTGTAATGTTATCTCATTCTTAACTTCAAAAGGAACTGTACCTAAAAAGCTTTCGGAGAAGTTACTAATTTGAGGATTTTCCCATACCTTTTTATTAACAGGCTTTTTAGTTTTTGGAGATATAGGTAATTCGTTATCTTGAGATGGATCAGCTTTTTGAACAAGTTGTTTTTCAGCAACACTTTTTACTGATGTTGGCGATTCTGATTTATTGTTGTTAGAGATGCTATAACCTGCTGCAGCACCAAGAAGTAAGAGGAGTGATCCGCCCAATAACCATTTTTTAGTATTATTTTTTTGATCTAGCCGGTTTATGTCTTTTTTGATTCTATCTCTCAGGACATCCAGTTCAGCGCCAAGAACAACCTCATTTAGCAACTTCTGATTAGCAACCTCATTTCTCAGCGCAGGATCTTCAGCAAGCGCTTTTTCGAATTTTAATAAAGCATCATCACTCAATTCTCCGTTGAGGTACTGATCAATTTCAAAGTAATATTCAACTCCTTCTTTCAATGCTTTAACAAATTTAAAAGATTCTTATCTTCATTCACCAGTCTTTGCAAATACTGCTTGCACCTGTAGTTGTTGGTTTTAGCGACATTTTCACTTGCATAACCCATCTTCTCACTGATTTCCTTCATGCTTAATTTCTCAAAAATAGAAAAGCGAAGGATTTTCTGGCATTTTTCATCTAGTTTCTCAAATACCAATCTCATTGCGGAAGACTTTTCCTTTGTAATTAAATCCCCAAGATGATCAGAGTTGTCGGAATATTCACTTTCCATAAGGCTCAGGTCTTTACTCTGTATGCGCTTATCTCTTCTTACCTTATCGATCCAAAGATTGCGGGAAACAGAAAAAATAAAACCATCAATTCCATATTGCTGGTTAAATTTATTTTGCTTCACCTGATTGAAAAATATTACAACCGCATCCTGAAAAATATCACTCGCTTCTTCCTGAGAACCATTGTTCTGAAGAACATACCTTCGAACTTTTTTCAAAGTATGTTCATAAAGATAAGCAAGTACAGGGTCATTTTCACCCTGTTGGATACATTCTATAATTTTTGAATCTATTTTATTCACTCTTCCTGATCCTACGATTTGAAAATAAAAAAGTAAACACTAGCTTCACGGCTATTATTTTTAATTTTACGAGAATAACTGTTAAAAAATACAGAAATTATTCCTGTGTCCGGATTCAGACTAATTATATTAGTAATTTTTATTGCTCCTTCTTTTGTCAGAGGTCAGTCCCGAACTGAAGTTCCGGATCTTTTTGATCAGTTCTTTAATAATTATTATTTGTTAAATCCCGCCGCTGCAGACACAAGCTATAAATTTAAAATCAGGGGAGAAAACAGAACTCAAACAGGACTTTTTGAGGGGATAAGTAAGCTTTATGCTGACGCAGATTTTAAAATAAGAGAAAAAGAGGGGCGGTCACAATTTATTGGATTGCAAGCTGCAAACTTTAAAGAAGGTGATTTTATAAACAGAAGCAGGCTTTACGGAAGATACTCCTGGAGGACAAATCTTTCTGAAAATTCTTCTTTATCTGCTGGTGCAGCTTTTGGAATAGTGAATTACAATTTCAGAGGTTCTCAGGCTGGAGCAGGAGGAAGCTCCACTGTTATGGACGGAAGTGTGGGGATATGGTATAGCTGGAAAAGACTTTATTTAGGAGTTGCAGGTCAGCAAATATTAAGAAATAAACTTCAACCTATAAGTCAAGAGTTTCAGTTGGATAGATATTGGAATTGCAATGTGTTTTATAATTTTCAGATTTCACATTTTCTCGATTTTACTCCACATTTGTATACAAGATTGCAAAAAGGAACTGATAACGTTCAGCTTGCAGGGGTTTTTGATATTTATGATTTGGTTAGTGCGGGTGTAAATTTAAAATATAAAAGAGGAATCGCATTTATTGTAGGATTTAAAAATTTAAAAGTAGGAAACTCATCTTTCTCATTGTATGCTTCTTATTTGGCTGGTACAGGTAGCCCGTCAATATTGGATGACAATGCTGTAGAATTTTATCTGAGCTTTCAACGCTGAAATTCGATTTAGAAATTTGTTTAATTTTTTGTTATTTTTTTTCATAGGACTGTTTACATTTCATTTTTCTCTACGTATAAGGTTTGATTTTTTCGCAAAAGAAAGATATAAATCGGATCATACATGAAGAATAGACTTTTCTTATTACCAATTTTAATGCTTTTAATGTGGACTCAGCAGTCTGCAATTGCTCAACAGGCTTATGCCTGGAAAAATGTAGCAATAGGAGCCGGAGGGTTTGTATCAAGTATTATTACAAGTAAAACCGAAGCTAATCTAGTATACGCACGTACGGATGTGGGCGGTGCCTACAGATGGGATGCTGTTAAAAATGTTTGGGTCCCTCTTACTGACTGGGTTTCTGATAGTGAAACAGGATATCTTGGTGTAGAAGCATTGGCAATAGATCCCCAGGATTCTAAAAAAGTTTATATGCTGGTTGGAATAGATTATTTTAATGGAGGCAAAACAGCTATCCTTCGTTCCAATGATTACGGAAATACTTTTGCAATAACAGAAGTAACATCTCAATTCAAAGCACATGGCAATGGGATGGGGCGTCAGAATGGTGAAAAACTGGTTGTTGATCCGAATTTGAGTTCTTTACTTTTTTGTGGAACCAGAAGAAACGGTCTTTTTAAAAGCACTAATTCAGGTGCTGCCTGGAGCAAAGTGAGTGGTTTAAATGTTTCCAGTACGCCTAATGATAATGGTATCAGTTTCGTTCTGATCGATCCGGCAAGTGGAACTAAAGGTAGTGCTTCAAAAACAATTTTTGCCGGTGTTTCACGGACAGGAACTAACTTATATGTAAGTAAAGATGGTGGAGCTACATTTAATACTATTTCTGGTGGTCCTACCGACTTTATGCCTCAGAGAGCAGTGCTCGCTGCTGATGGAAACCTGTTCATCACATATGGTAACGGAGCAGGACCGCACGGACACTGGAGCCTTCCGGAGCCTATGGATAATGGAGCAATCTGGAAATACAATACTAAAACAGGATCATGGACTAATGTAACACCTTCAGGTTATGCAAGAGCTTTCGGAGGTATTTGTGTTGACCCTAACAATTCAAACAGACTGGTAGCTTCTACTATCAACACATATCTTCCTCATAACAATGCCTGGGGAGATAGAATCTTTCTAAGTACAAACGGCGGAACATCCTGGACAGATCTTTTTGCTGGTGGTATGACATTGGACGCCAATGGTTGTCCATGGATTGCTAATCAGGCAATACATTGGGCTGGTTCTATCGAATTTGATCCTTTTAATACAGCAAAAGTCTGGGTGACTTCCGGAAATGGTGTTTTCAAGACGGAAGATGTCAATGCATCAAAGACAACGTGGAAATTCATTCAAAATGGTCTTGAAGAAACTGTGCCTCTTGATATGGTGAGTATTCCCGGAGGACCTCTGGTATCCGCAATAGGTGATTATGATGGTTTTGTTCATACGGATATTACTAAATATTATTCCAGGCATACACCAAATACAGGCACTACTACAGGTATAGCATTTGCATCTAAAAAGACAAATGTAATGTTACGTGTTGGTAACGATATGTATTACTCTATAAATCAAGGTGGGAGCTGGACGAAGTGTAATAAAAACGGTCTAAGCGGTGTTAAGGGGAGTATAGCAA
The DNA here is from genome assembly GCA_023428135.1 of Bacteroidota bacterium. Lineage (GTDB taxonomy): Bacteria > Bacteroidota > Bacteroidia > Cytophagales > Cytophagaceae > Sporocytophaga. The sequence continues at coordinate 157,309 of JAEYZG010000016.1, forward strand.
TATCTGCAGACGGAAAAGTATTCCTTGCTTGTCCTGAGAATTCTTCCACAACTTACAGATCTACAGACAATGGAAATTCATGGACAGCATGTTCTGGCATAAACATAACAGGAGCTTTTCCTGTAGCCGATGCTGAAAATCCCCAAAAGTTTTACGCTTTCAATGAATCAAGTGGGGCAATGCTGATAAGCACGGATGGTGGTGTTTCTTTCAGTACTTCAGGAAACGCATGGGCAGGAGGGTCCAGGGTCATTCGTTCTACTCCGGGTAAGGAGGGACACTTGTGGGTGCCACTTTGGAATGGCCTGGCTCGGTCAACAAATTCTGGACAGTCATTTACCAAAGTTAATAGTGTAACCTATTGCGGTGCAGTAGGTCTGGGTAAAGAAGCTCCGGGTAAAAGTTATCCTACCATCTACATATGGGGAACAATCAATAATGTCATAGGTGTTTATAGATCCATAGATGAAGGCGCTACCTGGGTGAGAGTTAATGATAACGAACATGAGTTCGGAGGACCTGGCAATGCCAAGATGGTGTTGGGAGATATGAATGTATATGGTAGAGTATACATGAGCACCGCGGGAAGAGGTATAGTATATGCAGAAACGGGAAATCCTGATTGTGCAGGAGTAATAGGCGGATCAGCCTATCTTGATAATTGTAGTACCTGTGTTGGCGGAACCACCGAAAAACAGCCATGTGTGGCAGACTGTAACGGAGATTTTGGAGGAACGGCTTTCAAAGATAACTGTGATGTCTGTGTAGGAGGAAAAACAGGCAAAACAGCCTGTGTGAAAGATTGCAATGGTGTTTTTGGTGGAACTGCATTTATAGACAATTGTAATATTTGTGTAGGCGGAAATACCGGTAAAATTGCCTGCGTAAAAGATTGCCATGGAGAATATGGCGGAAAAGCCTATTTGGACAACTGTCAGACCTGTGTTGGCGGTAGCACGGGGATGACAGCTTGCTCCAAAGATTGTAACGGAGACTGGGGCGGCACAGCAGCCTTGGATGTCTGCAATGTTTGTTCAGGAGGAAAAACAGGAAAAGTGCCTGTTGTAAATCAAAGCGAGTGTACTATTACATCCATTGATAATACTCACTCTGGTGAGATGGTATCGGTTTATCCGAATCCTTTTAATGCTGATTTTACTATAGCATCAGAGGGGCAGTTTAATTACACTGTAATCAATTTTACTGGAAATATAGTGGCGATCGGCAAAGCAGAGGGCCTATTGGTATTAGGTGCTGACCTTTCAGCAGGCATGTACCTTGTAAAAGTTGAAAAAGCTGGTAAAACAACAATCAGAAAGGTTGTAAAATACTGAAACTAAAGAGTCTGGCCTGGTTGATAGACGAATGAGTGATATGATCTTATTGGAAGCATTCACTTTCCTACATCCAGGAAAGCATTAAGCAAAGGAATCAGATTCTTAAGATCTTAATTTAGGTTGATAGATAAATAAGTGAAATGTCTTTAATAGGACTTTCACTTTTTCCCATAGCTTAATTTCAAAAATGAATGGTTTGGGTTTACCGAATTCCCTTTTTCGGTACTCTTAAATACAGGTTGATAGATGTATGTATGAAGGATTCTTAACGGGATCCTTCATTTTTTTAAGGCTGAACAGAGAATTTATAGCATCCCAGAACAGGAACATGATCTGAAATATGTATGGTGTCAAAGGTTTGAAAATTATTTATCGATAATTTCCCTGGCTCAAAAAACTGATGATCAATTCTTAAAAAAGCTTTATTAGGTAAAAATGTAAATCCAAAGCCGTTACCTTTTTTTTCAAATCCATTGTTCAGTTTTTTTTTCATATTTTGATAAACATAGCTATACGGAGTTTCATTGAAATCACCTGCAACAATCAATGGAAAAGAAGTAGAATCGATGAAAGCAATTAATTTTTTAACCTGAGTACTTCTGATTTCACTTGTTTCCTTTAACCAATAAGCATTTCTCAAGACTTTTTTAAACGGAAAGAATGGATTTCCTTTTTTCAGATTGTTGGATTCAAAATGAACACTTACAATCCTTAGCACCTTACCTTTTATAAGTACATCAGCATAAATGCCCTTGTTAAAATCGCTTCTTCCTTCAAATACAAGACCATTGCGAATAATTGGGTATTTGGAGAAAATTGTAACTCCAACTACATTCTTTTTGGCAACTACAACCTGATATGGGTACAGCGCTTCAAGAAAGGGGCCCTTTTCAGGAAAGAATTCCTGTAAACAAACGAAATCTGTATTTTTTTCAGAGATCACTCTTGCCAGACTTTCTTTGAATCCCTGTTTGTGGGAAATATTAAATCCGCTTACATTGTATGATAGAACAGTGAAGTCACATTTAGGATCTGTGGTTTCATTCATACTGCTTATTCTAAAAAGAGTAGAAAAGTAAAAAAATGAGAGGAGGAAAAATAACGTTCCAACCCATTTTATTTTGGATCTCTTCTTAAAAAAAAACAGAAATAGAATAATGATACAATTAGAATAAACGAAGACTGGAATTAATAAGGTCGCAATTTCAGAAATCCAAAGTATATGTGGGGGGATGTATAATGAAATCAGAGAAAAGGAGAAAGTGAGATAAAAAAAAATCAAAAAGCAATTGCCTATAAAGACAAGATTGCGTCTTGAATCATTCGAAACTGAACTCATATTAAATTTTTGAGATATTAATCTTACTTCATAAGTAAGCAACTTGAGTGGCGAATTTAAAGATAAATTTCTACTTACTTTTTGAAAAGTCATATGATTTTCAAAAATCGGGGCTTCTTATATTCCTGCAGAAATGAATTGAAAAACATTTAATCTCAAATGAATAAACCCGTTTGCAGGGGTAACTTATATGAGAAGCTTATTTCCGAAAGGTAAAGGTGGAGAGTTTGATTTCTTATATACCAAAAAAAATATATGGTCCTTAAGACTTATGGTTAAGTTTTAATTTGGTCACTTTTTTGTTTAAAAAGAATATTCCCTGATCACCATCGTTCTATTGCAGTCAATTCAGCTATTCTCGTCAGAAATTCTGGCAAGCCTTATTACTCTTATTCTGCATGGACCTGCGTTTATATCTATTCGTTTTTCTTTTCTTATTTAATATTAGCGGTATTTATGCTCAGTCTGATACAATGACTATTCTGAAGAAAAAAAAGTGGTATCAGAGAAATTCAGTAAAATATTTTGCAGCACCAGCGATTTTAGTTGGTTATGGTGTTTCAGTATCAGGAAATCGTGGCCTTTATAGTAGTTTAGATGCAAAAAAAGATATTCATCATTTATTTCCTGATTTTTCTACAGATGCAGACGATTATTTAAAATATGTCCCCTATGGTCAATATGTATTGTTAAAGCTGCTGGGAACGTCCTCCCAGCATGATTTTCTCAATGTAGCACTCCTCATTATCAAGTCAAATATCATTGCTTCTGCCATGGTTTTTCCTCTAAAAAATATAGTAGGCAGGGAGCGGCCTGACAGGTCAGATTTTATGTCATTTCCTTCCGGACATACTGCTGATGCATTCGTCGCCGCAGCAATTTTACATCAGGAATTTAAATACATAAGCCCGTGGATAGGTGTCTCTGGATATGCAGTTGCGGCTACCGTAGGGGTTTGCAGAATGCTAAATAATAAACACTGGCAATCGGATGTTCTGGTTGGAGCGGGGATTGGCATATTATCTGTTCATCTCGCTTATCTCACACATCTCAATCGTTTCCATTTACCCAAAAAACTTACAATTTCACCTATGGTAAGTTTTCGTACCAAAGGGATTGGTATTAGTTATCGCTTTTAATCAGAATTTGTAAGTCATGGAGAATCCTTGATAAGGGCCAATAACAGGATCAAATGACATGTTTTTGTTCTTTTTACGAGGTTTGTGAAGTTCTGGTACTACAATCCCGATTGCGGCTCCTGCTATGACCCCGACAATGAGGTCGGAGGGGAAATGCATTCCGGCTTTATATCTGAAATAGGCAGTTAGTGCAGGGGGAATGACTGCAAGACCATATAAAACCGGTACAAGTTTGGATCCTTTGTGATAATCGGCAAATACTTTGGCCGCGAAAAAAGAACATGTGGCAGCGGCGGCAGCATGGCCTCCATAGAATGAATTCTTGGATCCGTTTCGGGTTCGTCTTTCTATGCTCTCATTAGGATTATAAACATAAGGTCGGTACCTGTTAATCCGGCCTACTCCCCAGGAATAACAATTAGACATAAGCGAAATGGTAGTCAGGTAAATAACTCCGATTCTTACTGCATCCTGCCTGATTTTTTTATCAAACAATAATAGTCCGGGCAAGATAATAGTAGTTGTAAGAGTTATATCCGACATGTGCATGGCTGTCTCTGCAAATGCAGGATTTTGCCTTGTAGCTCCGCGGTCAAATTTATGAACATCCTCAGGACCTAATGTAAGAACTGTTGCTTCATCAATTCCTTTTTTCCCTTTTAAAACACGAACGCCATAATAATTAGAGACTAAACCTCCGACTATAATAGGGGCATCAATATACCATTTTATTCTGTAGACATGCTGTTTGCTTTTACTTTCATTTGAAACAGAGTCTTTTTGCTGACCCAAAGCTTGAAAAAACAAAAGGGAAAAAAGAATAAAGGGTAGATAAATTCTTTTCATGAACCGGATAGGAATAGACTTTGTATTTAAATCAACTTTAGAATTAAAGATTTTGTTAAATTCGCATCTGTTAAACATAATACTTCATATGAAAAGCAATCACGAAATAGATTACAAGATTTATGGTGAGGAAATGCAGTTTGTGGAAATCGAACTGGATCCTCAGGAAACTGTAGTTGCTGAATCCGGCAGCTTTATGATGATGGAAGAAGGCATAAGAATGGAAACTATTTTTGGTGACGGATCTCAGCAACAGGGAGGATTTCTAGGAAAAATTTTTACTGCAGGAAAAAGACTTCTGACCGGAGAGAGTTTGTTTATGACGGCCTTTACTAATGGGGGGGGCGGTAAAAAACATGTAAGTTTTGCATCTCCATATCCAGGCAAAATTATACCAATGAACCTGCAGGAACTAAATGGCAGATTAATTTGCCAGAAAGATGCATTTTTGTGCGCTGCGAAAGGGGTGTCTATTGGAATTGAATTTCAGAAAAAACTTGGTACAGGACTTTTTGGGGGGGAAGGGTTCATTATGCAAAAGCTGGAAGGCGATGGATATGCTTTTGTTCATGCCGGAGGAATGGTTATAGAGAAAACGCTCCAGGCAGGTGAAGTACTAAAAATTGATACAGGCTGTCTTGTTGCATTTACCAGTGGAGTAGATTATGATATCGAATTTGTAGGAGGAATCAAAAATTCACTTTTTGGTGGTGAAGGATTATTTTTTGCAACCCTTAGAGGACCTGGAAAAGTTTGGGTACAATCTTTGCCGATAAGCCGACTCGCTTCCAGGATGATGGCATATGGCATTGGCCAACGCAAGGAAGAAGGTAGTATCCTTGGGGGATTAGGTAATCTTATTGATGGAGATTAAAAATTATCAAATTTTCAATAACAAAAGAGATTGGCAGAAATGGCAATCTCTTTTTTTTAACATCCCATTGCCTAATATTTAAAATGCTTTTATTTTAGACGATTTGAAGTCATTTTGTATTTAAAAGTTGTTATTAAACAGTCTTAATGTAGTACCTGTTATCTTTTATAAAGACAAAGTAATGGAAACGGAAATCAACTGGAGATCGATCATAGGAGGGGCAATTGCAGGAGCAATTTTAGGATATATTATGAGAAGAAAGCCCGCTCCGATCAAGGTAGAAAGAAAGATTGATCTGAACCGGTATCAGGGTAAGTGGTATGAAATAGCTGCAATACCTTCAAAGTTTGAAAAGGGATGTATTAATGTAACCTCAGAATATTCTTTGCAGAATGACAGGACATTTAATGTTGTGAACGAATGTAGGGTACTAGAATCGGGTAATCTGAAAAAATCATATGGTAAAGCTATATTGAGAGATCCGGACACCAATTCAAAGTTTAAAATAAAATTCAGAGGCCCTTTTAAAAGAGATTATCAAATCCTTTCTGTAGGAAATGAGTATGAGTACGCATTAGCCGGAGATCAGTCCAGAAAAAGGCTTTGGATATTGTCCAGGAAACCGGTATTGTCTAAAAATGTTGTTGATCAATTAATTGATATAGCTAAAAATGAAGGATTTGATATTGGAAAGATTGTTTTTATTAAACACAATCATATGAATGAACCGTGTTATTAAAAGATGGATAATTAAGAACTTATTTTATTGTTTTAAGCTTTTATCCCAGAGTGTATATTAAATCCTATTTTAATCGTAACATATATAAATTGACTCAGTTAATTAATATTAAGTTATTTTTTAAATTGGCAAATAATATTATTGAATAGAAAACATAATTAAACGTGATTAAACTAACATTTTCCCTTCTGTTTTTAAATCTACTATTAGCCTTTACCTCCGTAGGTGGTGACTGGGAATTAAAGAAGGAGCAAGAAGGAATTAGAATTTATACCGGAGATAAAGATGCAGGTATCAAAAAAGTTAAAATAGAGACTAGTGTTAACTATTCTGCTGCAAATGTTCTTGAAGTTCTAAAAGATAAGGAAAAATATACAAATTGGGTTTATAAATGCAGTGAAGCAAAGTTATTAAAAAAGGTAAATGAAAATGAATTTTACCACTATCAGATGACCAGCGCACCATGGCCAATTCAAGACCGTGATATGATTGTGCATCTTAAAATTGCAGAAAATGCCAATGGAGAGTATATTTTAACTGGTCAGGGTATACCGGATTATCTTCCCGAGAGAAGCGGAAGAGTTAGAATCAAACATTACCAGACACTTTGGAAAATTACTCCGATTACAGAGCATTCATGTCAGGTAGTTTACGAAATGAGAGTTGATCCTTCCGGAGCAATTCCAGCATGGCTCTATAATCTTGGATCAACAGAAGGTCCGCTGATTACTGCTCAAAATCTCAGAAAAGAAGTGGAGAAAAGATTTCATTAAGTTCACCAATTCCCAAGTAATTTTCTTAAAAGGACAATCTGACCTGTATGGTAAGCTGTATGATCACAGATTAATATGGCTTCCCTTAAAAGGTTTTGTCCTGTCCCATGCGGAATAGGAGCCAGAAGATCAGCAGAAGAGTCTTTGATTAGATTTACAAAAGAATTCCTATTCTCTGAAAAATTACGAAGACAATCTTGCCATTCATGTTGGGTAGGGACTGTATTTTCAGGCCAGTAATCATCAGGCCAGTTGGGTTCTTTATATTGGCTATTCGTACAAAAATCAAGAATATCTTTTTGTGTAAACTGAATATGTGAACTAAGTTGCCAGATATTATATGGAAGTTTTGTTTCTGATTTTCCTGCCGTTTTGTAATCTATACCCTTAACGGCCCCTTCAAATGAGATATGAGCCTGGTCTTTGGTCAGCATGTTTAAAAGCTGAATTCGGAGATCTTTCTGTTCATCTTTCATTAAAAAGAAACAGAGAACAGAATCTCTTGTTTAATGAATCTGAATCTTCTTTTACTGGATTTCTTTATGATGTTTTCCACTTATTAAAGAACTACTGACAGGAATGTACCCATCATTAAAGATGATTTCTTTCCCTTCATCACTTTTTATAAAATCAATAAAGGCTTTTACTTTTATGTAAGTATCAGCAGTATAATAAAGATATAAAGGTCTTACAAATTTATAGTGAAAATTTTCCACGTGTTCATTCCTTAATTTTATGAAAGTTTTCCCTTTGTCAAAAGAGATATCAAGCGGTTCTACAGAATAGTTCAATTTTGCAAAAGAAACATACCCAATAGCATTTTGATATTTCCGAACAGAATCTATGATATCTTTACTGTTTTTAAGAGGTATTGCAGTTTCGGAAAAGTTTTCATTGTTTAGAATTTGTTCCTTAAAATAACGATATGTCCCCGATGTGCTATCTCTTCCAAAGATACGTATATGCTTATCAAGGCCAGTACTTACTTCCCATTCATTCATATTTCCGGTGAAAATTTCTTTTACCATTTCTTTCGTTAAGCCCCTTGCTTTATTATTTACGTTCACAATAATTGCAAGTGCATCACCACCAAGATACAGTTCAACGAAATCAAGCTTTCTTTTATGAAAATCAAATTTATGATTTTCATTCATTATTGCAGAGGTCATAGCTATATCAGCATCTTGCATTTTTAACGCTTCTAAGCCAGATTGACTTCCCGCAGCTTCTATATGAAAGGAGTATAATTTATTTTTCTTTTCAAATCTTGATATTAACTTTTCCATAACAGGTGCGACAGTGGTGCTGCCTTTAATAGAAATTTGTATCTGATTTGAAATTTTATTTTCATGAATAGTATCTTTTTTAATTTCAGTAACAGGTTTTTCTAAAACTGCTGATGAAAGATTTAAGGTATTAGTGCCGTCACAGGAGAAAATGAATACGGCAAAGAATAGCAATAATAACTTGTTCACAAATGCGGTAATTTGTTCGAAAATAATTAATTGAATCAACTTGGCAAAAGAATTTTTCTTAATGTAGGTATGTGTTGTAACGTATATGCCATCGTCAAAATTAGTTATTCAAATTTAGACTTTAAAAGATGAATAATATTCATCAGATACATTGATTTAATGATTATTTAACAGCATTTTTAACAATTTCAAGACTTAAGAACTCTGAAACAATTATTCAATCTACCAGTTATACCATCAATTTTTAAATCAATTAAACATGAAGAAACTTTTATTTTTTATGATATTCCTATCAGCTGCCGGTTTGGCAAAAGCTGGAGGATACCAGGTAAATCTCATTGGAATACGATATGTCGGAATGGGACATATTGGAACAGGTCTTACAATGGATGCAGGTTCTATTTTCTTTAATCCGGGAGCTTTATCCTTGATTAAAGATAAATACAGCATTTCCGGAAATGTGAGTGGAATATTTTCATATACCCAATTCCGCTCTGCTAATGCTGGTTATACTGCAAGGACAGATAATCCTCTGTCTACACCTTTCTCAGTGTTTGCCAGCGCCAAAATTACAGATGATTTAAGTGCCGGAATAGGAGTTTATACTCCATTTGGCAGTTCCGTTGTATGGGGGGATGACTGGGGAGGAAAATATTTGATACAGGATATCAAATTAAAATCCGTACTATTTCAGCCAACACTTTCTTATAAAATAGGTGATAAGCTGGGTATAGGTGCAGGACTTGTATTTGCTTATGGGAAAGTAGACCTTAACCGAGCTTTACCGGTAACATTTGCCGACGGAAGTTCAGGTCAAGTCAATCTAAAAGGACATGCAACTAATTGGGGGTATAATGTTGGGATATCATTTAAACCAATAGAAGCCTTGACAATTGGTTTGAATTACAGGTCTAAAATAAAGATGGACCTAAAAGACGGGGATGCTAACTTCAAAGTACCGTCATCATTATCACCTAATTTCCCCGCCGGAAATAAATTTGATGCCACTCTTCCTTTACCGGCTACTTTCAGCGGTGGAATCTCATATAACATCAATGAGAAATTCCTGATCGGAGCTCAGGTTGATTATGTAAGATGGAGCTCTTATGATTCGCTGATTTTTGATTTCAAACAAAATACATCATCTCTACCTGATTCCAGAAATCCTAGAAAGTATGACAATACTTTTATATTCAGACTAGGTGGGCAATACAAAGCCAGTGATATGTTTACAGTGAGACTAGGTGGATATTATGATGAAACTCCGGTAAGAAAAGAATATGAAAATCCTGAAACTCCCGATGGAAACAGAATTGGGCTATCTGCAGGGCTTTCCATATATCCTACGGAGAGATTAAGTATAGACTTGTCATTTGTATTTATCAATCAGCTGAAAAGAGATTCGGAGTACTTACCTGCGAATTTTAAAGGGGCATACAAAACCTATGCATACATTCCGGGAATTGGCTTATCGTATAATTTTTAATTAGAAAGGAACTATGAAACTTAAGATAGCGCATTTGTATTTAGCTCTGGCAGGTTTAACATTTGGATGCAAACCGGATATAAAAGAAGACGTAACTGCCACTTCAGGAACTGCAAATTTTTCAAAATATGTAGCAGTAGGAAATTCTTTAACAGCTGGATATGCTGATGGAGCCTTGTATAGGTCAGGACAATCGTATGCTTACACTAATATCCTTGCCCAGCAGTTTGCGTTGGTAGGCGGAGGCCCTTTTAAGATTCCATACATGGTAGATGAAAATGGGCTGGGGGTGGTAGGAAAAGGTAACCTTGTAACCAAAAGGGTTTTGGGAGCGGTTACTGACTGTAAAGGGGTAACATCACTTTCACCTGTTTTGGCTGGACAACCCAATCTGACAAACCTTAATCCAATAGGAAGTCAGGGGCCATATAATAATTTGGGTGTTCCTGGGGCAAAATCTTTTCATTTGCTTACCCCTCTTTTTGGTAGAAATCCATTGGATGCCAATCCTGGGAATCCATTTTATTTTCGGATAGCCAGTAATCCGGGCGTTTCTACAGTGGTAGGAGATGCAGTAGCCCAAAATCCTTCATTTGTTTCTGTCTGGATTGGGAATAATGACGTTCTGGGATATGCTTCCGCCGGAGGAGAAGGAGACAGTATTACAAGTATTGCAGCATTTACTCAGTATCTCAATGCAATTGTAAATAATATAACATCAGGAGGAGCTAAAGGAGTCATTGCGAATATCACCGATATTACAAGTATTCCCTATTTCACAACAGTACCTTATAATGGATTGGTATTAACTTCTCAGGCACAGGTAGACGCATTGAACTTTAACTATGGTCAGTTAGGAATTACATTTAATCTTGGACAAAATCCTTTTATCATCAGTGATCAGAGTGCTCCAGGAGGTCTTAGGCAAATAAAAAGTGATGAATTAATCTTATTAACGATCCCTCAGGATTCTATAAAATGTTTTGGTTGGGGAAGTCAAACTCCAATTCCAGGCAAGTATGTACTTGATCAGACGGAAATTGCCAATGTAAAAGCTGCAACAGCAGGATACAATCAGGCAATTCTGACTGTGGCTCAGCAAAAAGATCTGGCATTTGCAGATATGGCTTCATTAATGTCTTCTCTTAGCACCGGTTTGACTTTTGATGGTCTTACATTTACCACAACATTTGTCACCGGAGGAGCATTTTCATTGGATGGAATTCACCTTACTCCTCAGGGAAATGCTGTTGTAGCTAACGGTTTTATTAATGCTATAAATTTTAAATATGGCTCAACTTTGCCACAGGTAAATGTGGCCTCATATCCTGGGGTTGTTTTCCCTTAAAAGTTTAAAAACTTTTAAAAAGAGGTTGTCTGATATTCGGGCAACCTCTTTTTTTTAACCGTTGTTTAGATCAAAAAAATTTAATAATTAATGAGCCAGGGATTTAACAAATCCTCTCTCAGTGAAAAAGATCCTTGTTAAGGAATTAAGTTAAATTCATATATTTGCCGCAAATTAAATTAGGAATATAGTAATATTACTATTCTGTAATCTGGATTTAAGGGAGGTAAAGTGTTGTATATATGTAGGTTAATAGGTGTGGGGTTTGTTGTTCGATATTGTAACATTTGAATGGTAAATAATCTCAGGGTAACTAATTCTGAAAAAAAAATCCTGAATTGACTATTAATACTCCAGTTTGGGAACTAAAATGATTAATAAAGGGATTTATAATTGCCCCAAGAATCAAAACTTGAAATTTAAAATAAGAACTGACGTTTTGAATACTAACTAAATAATATCAATACTCAGATATATTATAGAGATAATAACTAAAACAAGGACTAAAATTAAAGTATGACTATTTTCCTACAAGCAACAACTTTGGCTGCTGAAGCTGCTGCAAATGTTGTGACCTCATTGGATGACCCTAAAAAATCTTTGAGCTATTTCGAATTGATACAAAAAGGTGGTCTTATTATGATACCTATCTTTGTACTTTCTTTAATAGCAGTTTATATTTTTGTGGAAAGATATCTGAGTGTAAAAAATAATACACTTTCCGATTCGGGTCTTTTAACAGTTGTAAAAGAAAAAGTACAAGCCGGAAAAATAAACGAAGCAATTCGTCTATGTGAAAATTCTTCTCTTCCAATCGCGAGAATGCTTGAAAAAGCTATCATCAGATTAGGCTCTTCCATAAGAGATATCGAAAGCGCTATGGAAAATGTGGCTGCAGTCGAAGTAAGTAAGATGGAAAAAAATATGGGAATACTAATTGGTATTGCTGCAGTAGCTCCGATGCTAGGTTTCCTTGGTACAGTATTCGGTATGATCCAGACATTTCAGGATATTTCCACAAATGGAAACATCTCTATTGATGTGATTGCCGGTGGTATTCAGAAAAAAATGGTGACTTCAGCGGCAGGTCTTGTTGTTGGTATTATGGCGCATATCTTCCATACCTTGCTGAATACAATGATTGAAAAGAAAATTACAGGTATGGAGCTTCAGGCAATAGATTTTCTTGATATTTTATATAAACCAGCTTATGAAGATCAAAAGGCGTAAAAAAGGACATGTCGTAGTAGAGGCAGCGGCATTGTCAGATATTCTATTTTTCCTGTTAATGTTCTTTATTATGCTTTCGACACTTGCTAGTCCGGATGCGATTAAAGTTCTATTGCCTCAGGCGAAAACAGGGTCGGCGATTCCTAGACAAATTGTAAACCTTACAGTAGATGAAAGTTCCAAAATTTTCATAGGTAAAGAAGAAATTGAGTTCGAAAGCCTTAAAAGTCAACTAGAAACCAGAACTAAAGGAATGGCGAACCCTACAATTGTCCTAAAAATGGATAAACGATTGGAAGTCCAAAAACTAATTAGCATCATAGATGTTACTAATCAGTTGAAATTGGCAGTGGTAGTGGCTTCAGATAAAAACTAAGAAACTAAACAGATAAAAATAAACCAATATGAATTTTGAAAATCTTTTTCCAAAAGAAGAGAATATACCTGCTTCAGTAAAACTGAACGGACCTTTACACCAAAAGGAATATTTGATCAATGGAGAAATTAAGCATGCAGAAGGGGCAACACAAAAGGTTTTTTCTCCTGTTTGTATTGAAAAAGATGGAACTCTAACTCAGGTTGAGTTAGGAAGTTTTCCACTATTAACTGAAAAGGAAGCATTTGAAGCTATGGATGCTGCGGCCAATGCCTATAAAAATGGAACAGGTGAGTGGCCAATGATGCAGGTAGATCAAAGAATTAAAGCTGTTGAAAAGTTTACCTGGAAGATGAAGGAGAAGAAGTGGGAAGTGGTAAACATGCTGATGTGGGAAACAGGAAAACCACTAAAGGATTCGGAGAAAGAATTTGACAGAACAGTAGAATACATAAATGATACAATTAATGCATTAAAAATACTCGACAGAAAATCATCTAGATTTGAAATTGAACAGGGGATCATCGGGAAAGTAAGAAGGGGACCGCTTGGGGTAGTACTTTGTATGGGACCATACAACTATCCTTTGAACGAGACTTTCACCACTCTTATTCCTGCCCTGATTATGGGAAACACCATCGTATTTAAACCTGCGAAAATCGGTGTGCTCCTTCACAGACCTTTACTGGCAGCTTTCCAGGAATGTTTTCCTAAGGGAGTTGTAAACATCGTTTATGGAAGAGGCAGAGCTACAGTAGGGCCTCTAATGTCAACTGGTAAAATTGATGTTTTGGCATTTATCGGTACAAGTAAATCAGCAAACGTACTGAAAAGTCAGCATCCAAAACCTAACAGATTGAGATCTGTTTTAGCTCTTGAAGCTAAAAATCCGGGTATTGTACTTCCTCATGCGGATCTTGATAACGCGGTTAAAGAATGTTTATTAGGTTCTCTTTCTTTCAACGGACAGCGTTGTACAGCATTAAAAATCATTTTTGTTCATAATAAAATTAAGGAACAGTTTATTCAGAAGTTTGTAACTGAGCTGGACAAACTTAAGAGAGGAATGCCTTGGGAAGATGGTGTTTCCATCACTCCGCTTCCAGAGCCTGAAAAACCAGGGTATCTTACTGAATTAATTAAAGATGCAGAATCTAAAGGTGCCAAAGTGGTTAATCCAAATGGTGGTGCAATTTGCAATACATACTTTAATCCAGCGGTTTTATTTCCGGTAGATTCTTCAATGATGATTTTCCACGAAGAACAATTCGGTCCAGCAGTGCCTATTGTTGCTTTCGATGATGTTCAGGAGCCAATTGATTACATAGTTAACTCTAACTATGGGCAGCAAGTAAGCTTGTTTGGAAGTGATTCTCATGAACTGGCTTATCTTGTAGACAGACTTGTGAATCAGGTGTGCAGAGTGAATATTAACAGCCAGTGCCAAAGAGGACCGGATGTATTTCCATTCAATGGAAGAAAAGATTCTGCAGAAGGTACACTTTCAGTAGAGGATGCTTTAAGAGCATTTTCTATCAGAACAATTGTCGCTGCTAAAGAGATAGAACCAAATAAAGTAATTATAAAAGAGATTGTAAAAGAAAATCATTCCAGTTTCATGTCTACCGATTTTATCTTTTAGGTTTTGATTTAAATTACTGTAAATTTGATAGTTAATATAAATCTTGTTTACTAATTAATTAATAACCTAAACTAATTAAAATGGAGATTTTTGGAATTATCATTCTCGGAGTGTTAGCTCTGATATTTACTTTTTTTAAAACTAAATGGGTAATCAGTCAGCCTGCGGGAGAGGGTAAAATGACTGTAATAGCTAAGCATATAGCTGATGGCGCTTTATCATTTCTAAAGGCTGAGTACAAAGCCTTGTCGATATTTGTCATTGTTATTGCTGTGCTGCTTTCATTCCTGGCTGAAGAAGAAAATTCACACTGGTTAATCGGTGTAGCCTTTATTGTAGGTGCATGCTTTTCGGCCCTTGCAGGTTTTCTTGGTATGAAAATAGCCACGAAAAGCAATGTAAGAACAACTCAGGCAGCCAAAACAAGTCTTTCTAAAGCACTGGATGTATCATTTTCAGGTGGTATGGTGATGGGGATAAATGTTGTTGCTATAGGAATTCTTGGTATAAGTGTTTTGTTCCTGTTATTCAGTAATATTCATACTGTTTTAGGCATTGAGCCGTGGAGAGTAAAGAAGGTTCTTGAAGTAATGATAGGATTTTCTCTGGGAGCAGAAAGTCTTGCGCTATTTGCCAGAGTGGGCGGAGGTATCTATACTAAAGCTGCCGATGTTGGCGCTGACCTGGTTGGAAAAGTCGAAGCAGGTATTCCAGAAGATGATCCAAGAAACCCTGCTGTAATTGCAGATAATGTGGGAGATAATGTGGGTGATGTAGCTGGTATGGGAGCCGATCTTTTCGGATCTTTTGTCAGCACTATACTTGCAACAATGGTACTTGGGCTGACAGTAGCACCAATGACTAAAGATGTCTCAGGTACTAATCCTGCAATATTGCTTCCTTTATTCCTTGCTGCAGCAGGTCTTATCTTTTCAATTATAGCTTCTTTTTTCGTGAAAGTAGGAGAGAAAGGAAGTCCTCAGGTAGCACTGAATGTCGGTAACTTCGGAGCAGTAATACTAACAGCCATTGCGTCGTATTTTATCATTGACTTCATGTTTGATAAGCATATCAACATTAATGGATTGTCTGTTGGATCTGTTAATATTTTTTACTCAGTAATCATCGGTTTATTGGTTGGTACACTGATCAGTCTTGTTATTGAGTATTATACTGGAAAAGACAGAGGACCTGTAACAATGATCGCTCGTCAGTCTATGACCGGTGCTGCAACCAATATTATTGCAGGTCTGAGTGTTGGAATGTTTTCTACAGCAATTCCAGTTGTGATCTTGTCTTTGGGTATTATTTTCGCCTTTGAAATGGCAGGTCTTTATGGTGTAGCAATTGCAGCATCAGGAATGATGGCTACTACAGGTATTCAGCTGGCAATTGATGCATTCGGGCCAATTGCTGATAATGCTGGTGGAATTGCAGAAATGGCAGCTTTGCCAAAGGAAGTACGTGAAAAAACAGATGTTCTCGATTCTGTAGGAAATACAACAGCTGCGATAGGTAAAGGATTTGCAATTGCGTCAGCAGCACTCACATCTCTTGCCATGTTCTCTGCTTATATGGAGACCTCAGGTCTGCAAGTTATTGATATTGCCAATGCTAAAGTACTTGCCGGATTACTGATTGGAGGTATGACACCATTTCTGTTCTCCGGATTTGCAATTCAGGCTGTAGGACAATCTGCCAATGCTATGGTAGAAGAAGTCAGAAGACAGTTCAGAGAGATCAAAGGTATCATGGAAGGAAAAGCTGAAGCAGAT
The DNA here is from genome assembly GCA_023428135.1 of Bacteroidota bacterium. Classification (GTDB taxonomy): domain Bacteria; phylum Bacteroidota; class Bacteroidia; order Cytophagales; family Cytophagaceae; genus Sporocytophaga. The sequence continues at coordinate 173,688 of JAEYZG010000016.1, forward strand.
TATGAGAAGTGTATAATCATATCAACAAGAGCTGCCTTACGTCATATGATTTTACCAGGTGCAATTGCGCTGACATTTCCGTTGATAGTTGGTTTTACTCTTGGTAAAATGGCTTTAGGTGGTTTTCTTGCGGGTGTACTTGTTTCAGGAGTTATGATGGCGTTTTTTCAATCAAATGCAGGTGGCGCATGGGATAATGCTAAAAAGATGTTTGAAACGGGAGTTGATATCAATGGTAAAAAATACTTTAAAGGCTCAGACCCGCATAAAGCTGCAGTTGTTGGTGATACTGTGGGAGATCCGTTTAAAGATACTTCAGGACCTTCATTGAATATTCTTATAAAGCTTGTTTCTATTGTAGCAATGGTTATTGCTTCCTTGCTTTCTGCAAGCTAAAAATTGCTTATCTTATTTATTTAAAAAAGCCCTGTAATGATTAATATTACAGGGCTTTTTTTTATTTTTAGCTTTTGTTTTATATTTTGAGGTGTTAGAATTAATATTTTTAAGTCAGAAGCATGAAATCGAATTACAGTTTGTTCAGGACAAAGCCACTGGAAGATGTGTTAAAAGACACGACAGAAGGACCGCAGCTCAAAAAGACTCTGGGGGCTTTTAACCTGGTAACATTAGGAATAGGAGTAATTATCGGAGCTGGTATCTTTTCTCTAACCGGTATTGCAGCAGCTAATTATGCTGGTCCTGCTGTTACAATTTCCTTTATAATTGCCGCTTTAGGCTGTGCTTTTGCCGGACTTTGTTATGCCGAATTCGCTTCCATGCTTCCTATTGCAGGTAGTGCCTACACCTATTCTTATGTCACAATGGGGGAGTTTGTAGCCTGGATTATCGGTTGGGATCTGGTCCTCGAATATGCAGTGGGTGCTGCTACTGTAGCCATAAGCTGGTCAAGATACCTGAGTAAATTACTTCACTTATATAATGTTGATCTTCCTGCTCAATTAATGATGTCTCCATTTGAGACTACCGTCGTTAATGGCCAGACAGTGAATGGAATCATCAACCTTCCAGCAGTTTTTATTACGGTTCTGATGTCTTTGATTCTCATCAGAGGTACCAAGGAGTCTGCACGATTGAATAACTTTGTTGTTGTACTTAAGGTATCCGTGGTATTAGCTTTTATTTTCCTTGGCTGGGGATATATAAATAAAGACAATTACATTCCTTATGTTCCGGAAAACACAGGTGCTTTTGAGAATTTCGGATGGACTGGTGTCGTTACAGGAGCAGCAGTTGTATTCTTTGCATTTATTGGATTTGATGCTGTATCCACAGCAGCTCAGGAAGCTAAAAATCCTAAAAGAGATATGCCTATCGGAATTTTAGGATCACTTGTTATTTGTACTATTCTTTATGTGTTGTTTGCTCATGTTATGACAGGATTGGAAAACTACAAGAACTTTGTTGGAGAAGCTGCACCAGTCGCTAAAGCAATTGAAAATACACCTTATAAGTTTTTTCAGGAGATGATTATTATTGCTATTCTTGGAGGATATTCTTCTGTAGTGATGGTATTATTAATGGGGCAGTCAAGAGTGTTTTATTCAATGTCAAAAGATGGTTTATTGCCATCAGTATTCTCAGAGTTACATCCTAGATTCTTAACTCCATATAAATCCAATATTCTATTTGCTGCCTTTGTTGGTCTGTTTGCTGCATTTGTGCCGGTTACCGTTGTTGGAGAGATGAGTAGCATAGGTACTTTATTCGCGTTTGTACTTGTTTGTATGGGTGTATTGGTAATGCGTAAAACGAACCCTAATGCACCAAGAGCATTCAGAACTCCATGGGTTCCATTTGTGCCGATAATGGGAATTGTTGTTTGCTGCTATATGATGTATGCCCTTCCTTTGGATACTTGGATCAGATTAATAGCCTGGATGGCAATTGGGATTTTCGTATATTTTTTCTATAGTAAAAAGAATAGCAAATTTGCTAAAATAAACGATTAACCATTCTTAATTTAAAAGTTGGATTATGCAGTATGTTTTTAGAATTATCCTTAGGCATACTGCATTGTTTTTGATTTATATCAGTAAATCAAAAACATTTAGCCAATAAGCAATGCTAAATCCTTATTTTTGGGTAGATAGAAATGTTGCTGTCGCATTTTCTCCGCTTTTAATGAGTGATTTCAGCTCTTTTTCAGATAATTTTCTTACTCTTGGATTGATTCCTGCTGAAGAGACAGAAACCGTTCTTTCCCAATCCTGAGGTATTAATGGAGTTCTGTTCAGGCTCTCAATAGAATATATGTAAAATGCACTGAGATAATCAATGGTATTCCGAATTTCAAATGGTGCAAGTTGATGATTGATGGAGTCGCTTATTATTTGAGCATCTGAATCAATTCTGAATCCAAGGGTTTTGTTATTGGCTATTCTGATTTTTCCTAGTAAAGAATCTTTAATGTAAGTATCAAAAAGAAATATAGGGAAGTTGCCCGTTATGCCCCCATCGACTACTATATCTAGGTTTTTCCCGGACTTTTTATTCTTATAACTGTTGCCAATACTATCAATAAAAACTGCTTCAAAGTATAAAGGAATAGACATCGATGCTCTTACAGCATCTTTAATCTTCATTGATGGATAAGTTTCGGCCGAGAATACAAGCAATTGCTGTTTATTCAAGCAGGTACCTGTAACGTATAAATCTTTAAATCCATCTTTTAAAAGTTCTGCAAATGTTATATCAGCATTGTGGGTTTTGTTGCTTATAATTTTCTCAAGCCATTTATTGAATGCATCGCTTCGATACCAGCCAAAACGGTTATGCATTCTGTATATTCCTCCGATAAAAATAAACTGACCATCATTGAAGCTTTGAAATTTTGTTGATGATATGATCTCATATATCTCAGAAGAGGTGTATCCAAGGGAAACCATTAAAGCTGTTATTGCTCCGGCTGAAGTGCCGCCTACTTTTTTAATATTACTTGATATCCCGGCTTTTTCAAGTTCGAATATTGCGCCGCTATAAGCTATACCTCTGATTCCTGCCCCTTCAAATACGAGGTTTTCAATTTGCGTCTGACTTTTGGAAGATTGACAAAAAGAAATGAATAACATTAAAAATAAAACTGCTCTCATTTTTTAGTTAAAGTTTTAAAATATAATTCGTAAAGCATCGTAAATTGTCAGAAAATATAATGCCAGTTAATATCAAAATATGTTTATTAATTACATTATTCGATCTTAAATTGATTGAAATAAGTTTAAATATCTGTATGTTAGAATCGAATTCGTAAAAAAATCAATGGAAGAACAAATAAAGGCATTAGCGAGCCAGTTGCGCAGACCAGAGAATGAAGATGGTGTAAAAACAGGGGTTCATATGAATGAAGGAAACAAAATTATGAACCTGGAAGCCATTAAAGCTGTAAATCCCTGTGCTCATGACAGGATATTAGAGATTGGTATGGGCAATGGATTTTTTGTTAAAAATATTGTTTCAGTACATCCAACCATAGTGTATACAGGATGTGATTTTTCAGAAACTATGATTAGAGAAGCAGAAAAGATAAATGTCGAATATATTAAATCCGGTAGTGTAAAATTTCATCTGGCTTCAGCAGATAAACTTCCATTAATAGCTAATTCATATAACAAATTGTTTACAGTCAATACGATTTATTTCTGGGAAGATCCAGAGCATACTCTGAATGAATTTAAAAGAGTCTTGACTGCAGACGGTGAGTTGACGATCGTTGTAAGACCTAAGCATGTTATGGAGAATATTCCTGTGACTAAATATGGTTTTACCATGTATTCAAAAGAAGAACTGATAGAGCTACTTTCAGCAAATAATTTTGATATATTGGAGACAAATGAAGTAGAGGAACCATCAAGAGAAGTGATGGGTAAAATGCTTGAATTCGGAAGTCTCGTGGTTCGGGCTAAACAGAAATGATTGCTTAAGTTCATTAAAAGAAAAGGGATTGCAATTGCAATCCCTTTTCTTTTTTTTAATAATATGATTATAACAATACAAAAAAAACAGACTTAAAAATTACCTCTCTATACAGCTGAGAAACAATGTAATGTAGACAGTAGGTTTCTCTAATCGTTTATGGAGGATTGGCTACCTGATGAGCAAATACTCCATCTACCCACTTTCTTCTACACAATATGGAATAACATACAATGAATTTCCAATCAGTATAAATTAAAATTTGGTGCAGTTTTTAATGGAGGTACACTTATTTTTACATCTTTCATCCAAATTGCTCCATTGGGTTCTTTGTGATTTAGTAACATTTCCTGCCATTTCTCATCCGTCAATCGATTAGACGAAGGACCAGTGAATTCATAATGGCTAAATACTGCCCCTTTCGTTAAATACAATAAACCATTGATTTCTGCAATAACGTAAATTTCGTCTGCCATTCCTACTCCTTCCTGCAAGCATTCATCTTTATAAGTATATACATCTGTAACAACAGCTACATATCTTTCCGGTGTGTGAACGGATTCCATTTCTGATTCGTGCGACTCAATAATATCTAAGGTCAGTTGTTCAACTTTTCCACCAATATAGGAGAGCTCATCAAATTCCGCAGGAGTGAGATAAGTATTGTTCAGCTGTTTTTTACTGATCTCCAGTAAAAACTTACCTAACTGTATTAATTCATTATTTCTAGAGGTTAATTCTTTTAAAGATATACCATTTTGCTCAAGCATCTTTTGATTGAGTTCAAGCAACTGAAGGCAATTGTTCCAGAAAATAATATTAGGTTCTACATAGGCAATTTTTTGAGGAGGAGGTATTTCTCCACCATTACCCATTTCAGCACCGCTGGGCTGTTCTATATACAATACCATATCATGCTTTAACTCTGTCCATGAAGCAAGCATAGTATTCAGATTTTTCTTTTGCCAAGCTGGAAGCTTCATGAAATATGGATATTTTGTGTCAGGTTGAGATAACGACAACACAGTTTCCATTTGTTTATTGTATACACATTTATCCCAGTCACTGTAGTTTTTAAACTTTGCTTTTAACAGTTTTAACGTATCGGTATAGCCGTTCCAGTGATCCTGCTCTTTGTAAGTGTTTAGCAAAATATCTTCTGCAGTTATATTTCCCATTACGGCAAATACATCAAGCCCTTTAGGGAAAGGTCTTTTAGGTGAAGGGTCTTTTACTTCGATTAAACGTTGTAAAATTTCACCATCGAACGTATAGCGGCCAGCGGTGAACAATAATTTTTTACGTTTTAAGAAATCATCTGTTTCTTTATCAACTCCGATAGCTGAGAATTTTTTGGGATCTTTTGCGTAAAGTTCTTGCCTTATATTTTCCAAACTATTTGGAGTAAGTAAAGAAACTAAAGGGGAGTCTTTATACTTTGATAAAACTTCTTTCATATGCATGAAAGAAAGATTGTTTTCTTCACCTGCTAAAAATTCGATAATGTTAAAGAATTGATTATAGGCTTCCCATGAATTCTCGGATGTAGATAAATTGTGACCCATAACTACTGCTCTTGATAGGTTGATGTCATTGTCAAGATATATCTTAGCAGAGTTCAGCCACTTCACACATTTAAAGTAGTTTTTTAATGAATCGGAGCGGGTGTAATTTCCTCTTGGGATAAATTGAGTGTAATCCATTATGGAATCCCCCAGAAAATCAGACTTGTCTTGTTCTTTAGCAGATTGTATATGAGTGTATTCGTAATCAAAAGCACTTTGCCATTCAGGGGCTACTTCATAGTTTTTATTTTTTAGCAAAGAGAGGGCTACAGCATAATATGCCTGGGTCCATGAACTTGCTTCTTTGAGAGAAGCAGAAGATGCGGTAGTAGCGCTGTGCTTGGATTTCTCATACTGCTCATCCAATAGCCAACTGAGCGTTCCGTATAGTTCTTTGATTTCCAGCGCCTGCATTTCCTTGCTTATATGCATATGAAGCACCTGGAGGAATAGATCCGTTGTAATAAAGCTAGGGGTATAGTCGTAATAGTTTTGATCATAAACATGAAAGAGTTGCTCATGTGCCGCCTTGGTAATTATAAAACCATTCGTGGCAAGTTTTTCAGTCATTACATCCGGCAGTTTTTCAAATTGTTGCCAGTTGACTACATTGGCCATGTTTGCACGTTTCGGTTTTCCGTTATTTATATAGTTATTCTTATATAGCTTTTGCTCATAACTTAGAACTTTATCAATAAACTTTTTTTCCTGTTCGCTCAGACTGATCTGAAAATTGTTGTCCCAAAATACAGACTGATACCAGTCTGTTGCATTAAAATGGGAACGAGAGACATAGTCCATGAATAAAAATCCATGGCGAGCCAGTATCTCTGCTCTGAGTAACCTAAGTTCCTGAAAGGATTTAGTTGAGAGATCTATTTTAAAATTAAAAGGAGGAGGAGATTTCTTATCCTTATAATAGTCTTGAAAATATTCCAGATACTCTTTGTGATTATATGGAGCCTTTGGATCGATTGCTTCGGTTGTTATAGGAAATCCCTCATCATATGGCGCAAAAGTCTTCAAAGGCTTGTTGAGTCTGTAGGTCTCTACTTTCGATTCTTTATTCTCTATTTTCTGAGTGCAGGCACCAAGTAATAATAGCAGCAAAACAAAGCTGTACTTAAAAAGATCGGATATGGTCATATTAAAAGAAGGATTTAGCTTTATTGTAAGGAATAGAATCTTCAATGGTTTTTATGTAAGTCATTCCAAATGATTTCCATTGGTATGTTCTTCTACAGTAAAAGGTTTTCGATTGTTTTTCTAAAGTGTTAATGAGATAGTTCCCTGTACTATCATGAACAACTTCAAAAGTTTCCATCGGACTTACCAGCCTTGAACTGAGCCATAAAGGCCTGATGAAATCCTGATCGATTTGAAAAAGGAATAAACGCTTCTTTAACACTGGATCAAATGGAGTTGGTTTAATTATACCCAAACAAATATCAGTTTTCCCATCATGGTTAATATCTCCAGTTTCCATCTGGAAAACTTCATAAGGAGTATAGATAACGTCGGTTTTGCCTGTAAGTGAATTAGAAATGCTTAACTTGTAATTTCCTAATTTTTCAACATGCTCCAGTCTCACGGGGCCCTGAAAGGATTTGTCTTTTATTAATACTTCTTTTTCAAAGTGGTTTGTATGTGAACAAGCAATGCAACTCAATGCAATCAGTAAAAAAAAGAATATTCTCATTTTGTTTCTACTCTATGAAGGCAGCAGAAGTACTGTTTAATTTGTTAAAAAAATGTTCGGTATCCCTTTTATTCATAAGAGAAGGTTTTGAGTTTCTGATGAAAAAAGGAACCGTTTCAGTTAATTGAATTTGATCCTTAGTGACAGAAAAACATGTAAATATACCTCTGTTTGATAAAATATTATTCGTGTCGAATATAAAATTTCCCAAACTGTAAAAGATCCATCTGCCTTTGTATAGCTCTATTGGTTGTACCACATGCGGATGATGTCCGATGATCAGGTCTGCCCCTGCGTTAATGAAAGCATGAGCTTGTTCCTGCTGCTCTTTTTCTGGGGTTGGGCTCATTTCAATACCCCAATGCAAACAGAGAACAATATGGACTTCCGGATGGTGCATCTTAAATAATCTGATACGTACAGCTAGTTCTTTTCCAGATTCACGACAAATACCTGATTCCTCTTTTTCATATAAAAAAGAAGAAGAGAACATGGCTAATTGTATACCATTTCTTTTAATGAGCATTGGTTCACAAGAGTTATGGCTATGAAGGTAGCCAATTGGGGTAACTTTATTTTCGATTAAGTACTTATAAGTTTGTTTTAGCCCTTCTTTTCCAAAGTCAATACTGTGGTTATTGGCGAGACATACATGTGTAATATTATGAGCGCTTAATGAAGCTAACCAAGCTGTATCTATCCTGAAATTATAAGCTTTTGGTGTAGGTGTTAATTCAGTGTCACAAACTGTACCTTCCAAATTAACAACAATGATATCTTGATGTTTAAACAAAGTGTGTACATCTTCAAAAAGGTAATCAATCCCTCTTTTTTCAATCACTTTTCGAGTTCCGCGATCCAGCATCATGTCTCCTGCAAATAGTATTTTAATACTTCTCTTTTGAAGGTTAGGTAATAAGAAAAGCAGTAGAATGATGCCTGACAAAGGTATAGTTATATAAAGTAATTTCCGTATATATTTATTCATATATGACGTTTTCTGAAAGAAGCCTTTAGATTTCTGTGTACAATGGATTGTAAGTTACGTAATAATATGGTTTAAATCAGAAAGACATCAATGGGGATAAGTTGTACCGTACCGGATTTTAGAGTGGTTTCCCTTGCATCCTCTCTCCACAAACCTCTCTACCAAATCTCTCAACACAGCAACACGCTCGTGTAAATATTCCAGATCTTCTTTTCCTGTTGAATAATTCTTCTTGTATCGGGAATCTATATAAGCCTTTTTCAAAAGCTTAAAGCGTTTATCTTTTTTAGGCGTATCGCGAGGGAATACTAAAAAGGAGAGAGTTAGCGTGATAGGAAGGTAACAGTTTGGATGTTAATAACCTGACTTAGTTAACTGATGCCTTCGCTTCAAGCGAAGGCATCAGTCAATTATTTCTCTAAAATCAACTTAGTGGTAATTGTATTGTTCTATTCTTTAATCACCTTTTGAATTGACATTCCGCTTTCAGAGTATAGTTGAATTAAATACAATCCTTTTGGCCAATGATCTCCTAATACCACAGGAGAATCTCCGGAAACTTTATTTTCTTCAATTAATATTCCACTGGCATTCACAACCGAATACTTTGAGGCTCCATTTGTCTTTAAAGAAAAACGATCCTGAAATGGATTCGGCATAACAGCTGTGTTGGCAGTATTACTATTAAGTGTAGAAGTAATGCATCCATTAATTAATGTAACAGGGACTCTGTTGCAATATTTCTGTCCTGCAGAAAACTGCATATTGAACATATAATGTCCGTATTGATTTACGTTTGAAGAAGGGTTCCCAAATTGATTACATCCTATCCACTGCATAAATTCAGCATTTGGTATATTATCATTGTATGGATAATTTCCCTGACAAGTTTGATAGTTTAGAACTGTGCCTCCTGATGTAAGAGCAATGGCATAAGAAACTCCTGTTTTACTGCCTTTTAAACTTAAACCAACAGGAATTCTTCTTAATGTCTCATTGGCAGTAGCAGAACTTGTACTGAGATAAAGTGGTGCATCTGAAATTTTGTTATTTCTGACTAACGCTCCACTTCCAGGGAATGGCTTTGTGTCGTACAGGCTAAACTGCCATTTCATGGTCACGTTATTGGACATATATTCTTTCTGATAAACATCTATACTATCTATTGTTATATCATCAAAAACTTTTATAATCAAATCCGTAACCTTTGCTAGATCTACCGGCAGGTTATTGCCTTGGCAAGTTCCAAAATTATTATTGGCAGGACCAACAATTCCTCTTGCACTAATAGCTTCTTCAACCCACACTGAAATATCACTATCTCCTACTTTAAAAATATCACTTTCTTTTAAGGAAACAACTTCATTTCCGTTTGAATTCCCAATTGGCAATGTGCTGGAACTGGTTGAATACCAATAGTATTGAGATTTTAAACTTGGATTTGCAGGATTAACATATACAGAATAATTAGGAGAACAGTAAATCAAATCGCCAGGAACCGTGAAAGATGCAGGATATGCTTTTACGGTAAAAGTATCCGTTGCTGCAGGATAGGATTGACAACCAATATTAGTACCAACATATTCAATTTTTGCTACATAAGAGGCCATACTCTCCACTTTTAAAGTTTGTCCTGTCGATGCATTTAGTTTATCGGATATAATTTCTCCATCCTTATACCAGGTTACTTTATAGTTAGCAGCATTTGTAGAGACATTAAAATTAGTATTTAAGGTGATCCCGTTTAAAGGAATTTTTTTCTCACAAAGTAATGTATCTGATGAAGGAATAAATACATATGGTGCAGGATCAGGTGTAATGGCTGGAAGAGTTAATTGCAGAGCTCTATATTGGGGTGTTACAGATCCAATACCAAGTTGACCATAATTATTACCTCCCCAAGTCATTATTGAATTATCAGACTTGATGTAAAATCCTCCCAAATCACTTCTACTGATAGATACAACATCTTTATCTGTGATACCTGTGGAATTTATAATATAAACAGGGTAAGGAATACTGGTAACAGATGAATTTCCATTTCCTAATATACCTCCAGAAGTTGCTCCATTGTTTCCCCAGGCAACTGGTTTCCCATCTACAGTAACTGCCATTCCGAAACCTTGCCCCGCAGCTATAGATTTTGCCTTTAGGTAAATTCCATCTGTACCACTTCCTGTCACATCCCCTTTAACTACTTTTCTTGGTTCAGTATGGGCCATTAGAAAATCAGAACCTTGTCCCGTGCAACCTCCCCAAGCATTATTTCCCCAAGCCCAAACATTTCCTTCTACATCTAAGGCAAGACATAAAACATCGCCTGCTGCAATAGAAACAATACCTTTTAAAGGTTTTCCATCTCTAAAAGTTACAGGACGAGCCACTGTACTTTTACCATTAATGGTCCCGCCACCGTTTGAACTAATAGTATAAGGCCCACCATTAAGAGCTCTTCCGAGTTCACCATAACTGCCACTTCCCCATGAATACACTGTTCCTGTACCATTATCATCGCTCACTAACGCATATGCAACTGATTCACCTGCCTGAACTTGAATAACTTTTTCTAATGGTAAATAAGTACTCCCGTCCGGTTTTTCTCCATTTAAAACATAAACAGGGGTATAGCTATCGATTTCAGTATTATTGCCCAGCATTCCATAATTCCCACCAAAAGCACCTATAGAATTCGAACCCCAGGACACTAGTTTCCCATCTGTTAAAATTGCAAAACTATTAACAGAACCTCCCGCAACAGAGCTTACATTTGTTAAGTTACCATCACCGTCTGCCGGTCCTGATCCAGCCTTCACTTTACCTGGGGCTACAATGGTCGGAATAGAATTTGAACCATTTCCCAACTGGCCTGATTCATTCATGGTACTCCATGCCCAGGCATTTCCTTTACAATCCACTGCAAGAAAATGACTACCAGATCCTGGACTTACTTGCTTAATTGAAACTCCATTTGGAAAAGGCACCTGAGTTGGTTGCGTAATATTTGGAGCATTTTGTCCGGTTCCTAATGTTCCATATTGGTTTTGTCCCCAAACATATACTTTACCTTCGGTACATATACTGGAAATATCATATCCTCCGGAAATTATTGAGGGTTGTTGGTTTTGAGCATTACCTTGCAATGCAAGAGCTAATGCGCTCATTGTGAGAATTTTAAACTTCATTGATTTAAAATGGATTGTAAAAAAATAAAAACGATATATAAAATATATTAGATAGAATAAAAACAAGTATCAAATATAGGAAATAGAGGAGATATTTTTAAAAATATGATTTTATAAGAGGATAGAATAAACCATTTTGGGGTGCTTAGCAAACTTTTTTTGTTAACATTGATGTACCTTGCAATGACTATAACTTTTGTTGTAGACGTATTATTCTTCCCATTTTTCCTCTTGAAATTCACGTCCGATTTGATCTTCAAAATCCTTTAGGAATCTATGTGTAAAGGAATTTCACTCTTGTCACTTGAAAATATTAATTTCTTTGTATCATCATGTCTGAAGATCTCAAGAATAAGTTTGTTCTTATCCCTGTCCCAAAGTTCTATTCCTATGCCATCCCGATCAACATCAGTGGCTCGGATAATCTCGAATGTTCTATTATCAACTTTAAAGTTCATGTCAGTCTAATAAATGCCTATTACAAGTTATTTTAAAGCTTCACAAAAAGTTATTTTCTGCAGACATTCCACAAGTTAATAGCCTTACTCTCATTTGTAAACATAAGTTAATAGACTTTTGCCAGTGGGGATAGAATAGCAATTAAAAAAATCATAAGTGACTTCATAAACTTATTCATACTTTTTAAATTTCTGAAATTCAGCGCGCTGATCTAGTCTATTAGTCATTTCTATTTCTGTCGGATTGTTTTCTAGTAATATCCACGCTCTGTTTCCTATATCACTGCTTTGCATAACGATCGTATCTCCAAATTCAGTCCAACCAATTGCCCATTTATTAAAGTCTCCAGCTTCAGAATTGATGTCAGTCAATTCTACATTGTTTTTGTCGTATAAATGAATAATTACTTTAGCATAATTATCTGCATTTCGTCAATACGATTGACAGTTGCTTTAATTTCAAAATTTTCCACTTGGAGATTTAATTCTTTCGCTTTCATAATTGCTAAAAAAACAACTAGTAAAAGTCATTGGAAATAATATCAAAGTCAGATTACGGTTCATTTTGCAGTCTGTGTATAATTAGATTAGAATACATACGCACGATGTGTATATATTTCTCACTTATCCCTACTAAAATATTCATTTATGGAGTAATATTCAAAAAATCAACTTTCCGACAAAGGGGACTATTATATATTTATCTAAATCAATTCTTATCTTTTGATCCATTGGGCGGCAGCATATGCAAACAAGTTTTTTTTACTGATACGTAAATTAATACCATATCAAAGATTCAAATGAAACTGGCTTAGTCCAACTGATGCCTTCGCTTCAAGCGAAGGCATCAGTTTAAGTGTGTCGATGAATTAAAGAATTTACAACAGAATTATCCAATGATCATCAATAAAATTCCCCCCTCAACTATTCTCATTAATAATCTTAAACAGCTGCTCTTTATACATTTCTCCTACAGGCAGCTCTAATCCTGCTATTCTGACCATGTTCTTCTGAACAGCTTCAATCTTTTTTAATGATATGATATAGGATTTGTGTATCCTTAAAAAGTCATTGGTAAGCTTGCTTTCAATCGACTTCATATTCTGATGAGCAAAGATGGGTTTTGTTCCGGCGAATATTTTAACATAGTCCTTTAAGCCTTCTATGTAAATGATATCATCCAGATTTATTTTTACCAATTGATAATCTGACTTTACAAATATGAAGTCTTTTAAAGGATTTTGTTCAGTGGTGTTTTTTTGAAGAGAAAGTAAATCTTTGACCTTATTTACAGCCTTTAAGAACCTTTCAAAGGGGATGGGTTTTAAAAGATAATCAGCCACATCCAACTCATAACCTTCCAAAGCATACTTTTGATAAGCTGTGGTAAATATCACTACAGGAGGATTGGGCAAGGCCTTCAGAAGCTGAATGCCTGAAAGCTCAGACATTTGTATATCTAAGAATAGCAGATCAACTGTATTCTTATTCAATACTTCCAGTGCTTCCAAAGGATTGGTATAACGCCCTTCCAGTTTCAGTTCAGGAAGTTTGGATATATAGTTTTCAATGATGTCCAATGCCAGAGGCTCGTCATCTATAGCGATACAACGAATCATGAGCGTAAGTTAATTTTTAAGTCAACAATAAAAAGGTCATTCTGATCATTCAACTTTAAGTTGTATCTCTGCGGATAAAGCAGATCAAGTCGTCTCTGGATATTCACGAGACCAATACCGGAAGAACTATCCTTTTCTTTATTCTTGTCAAATGAATTTTCAACTTTCAAAAATAATTCCTGATCCTTCAGTTCTATCAGGATTTTTATTACGGATTTTTTAGAATAACTGATGCCGTGTTTGAAGGCATTTTCAATAAAGGGAATCAACAGCATAGGAGCGATCTCTTTTGTCTCAAAGTCGCCATTTGTATTGTATTCAATTGTAACCTCATTACTGAATCGCATTTTCTGAAGCTCAATATAATCGTTGATATAACCGATCTCCTTGTCCAGGTTTACTGAGGTCTCATTGGTTTCATAGAGCATATACCTGAGTAGGTGAGATAGCTTTAGGATGGCTTCAGAGGCCTTAGGTGTATTGCTAAGTGATAAGGAATAAATATTGTTAAGTGTGTTAAACAAGAAATGAGGACTCACCTGTGACTTGAGGAAAGAAAGCTCAGAAACAAGGGTTTGATTCTCAAGTTCATTTCTTTTACGTTCACTTGTGAAATAATCGTAGAGCAAACGATAACTGGTACTTAGGGCGAGTATAAATATTGCTGAGAAGAATGGTCTTGTAGACTTTCTTATTGGATTATCCGCCGGACGAGGGTATTGTTGACGAGAAGTTTTATCTGGTCTGGTAGATTTTATTTTTGTTACTTCATGCACATTAAAATATTTTGATGAAAATACATCTGCAGAGACAATAATGCTGATCATGAAAAACACGGAAGACAGGTATAAAACGATACGTCCTTTTGTCAGGATTTTGGGGATCAGAAAATCACTGTTCAGATAAAAGAATAATATCAGAAGTGAAGTGTTAAAAAGGATTTTCAGCAGAATATTTTCCTGTACCGGAATTCCAAGGAAAAACGGATAAAGGATAAATATTGTCCACCAGACGATATGAAGAAAAATTTTAAAATAATTTCTCTTGAAAAGAACCTCTTTCATGGATATTGAATTATTCATTATCCAAATTTATAAAGGTTTTCCGACAACCGGCAGATTTATATACGAGATTGAAATTTTTGAATACCAAATGATTTTAGAGCTCAGCAAGCTTACATTTCAAATCTTCCCGGCTCAATTCCTGTAATGTCTCCGAAAGGTACGTCCACGTACGTTGTATTAGGGAGCAATATAAACAGATGAGAATATTCCTGGGAGTCCGGTTTGTTCTTGAAACCTACTAGCTGCCCTTGGTAATGATGATTATCTTTGGTAATGACAATAACCTCTTTTCCTCGGTAATTATTTATTTCTCCAGAGTCCATAGGATTATTTTTTGATACAGATTCTAAACAATTTATTAATAAAATTGTTCCACAAGGGTAGAGAATATTTTGATCTGGGAGTAATGTGTTGATTGCCAGTAAATTTTTTGCTTTAATGAACAGCGTAATTCAATCTAAGATTAAACTCGTTAATTCCCGTGCTTACAGTAACAGGACTTACGCCTCCTGCACCATCATCACCTGAAGCATATAATTTCCCTTTTTCTTCAATGAAAACAGAATATTGAGAAGGAGAAAGCTGAAGTTGGAAAAATCCTTCGTCATCTGTAAAAGTTGTTGCAATCAGTTTGGTGTTTACTTTTTTATAATGTGGTCCATGGCCTTCCACGTCTTGTTTTCTGGTATATTCATATACCCTTATTTTGCGTCTCACAGGATATGTTTTGCAGCTATTTCCACCTAGCTTGGGCATACAATCTCCTTCAGTTAGTGTTAAGGTTCCATAAATGCCGGTATTAATGGTCACCTTATCTTGATTGTGGGTTCTGAGTTCATCGATTCTATTAGTCCATAAACTGTAAATGGAAGGGTCTTTTTTACATGATACTATTGAAAAAAGTACTAATGACAGAATAGTTAGGTTTAATGCTTTCATAAAAAAAAGTTTAATCCAATATATGTAATTCAGTTGAAAAAATAAAGGATTGGTATTGATTGCCATCTGTAGAGACGCCATGCCTGGCGTCTCAAAAATTTAGATAATGAGCGACAATGGAAATGATGAGGAAAAGAATCTTTATTCAATATTCAAAAAAAAGACATTGTCCATTGATGGAGATGCCCTGCCTGCATATGAAATTCTGATAATGAAGAATGGTAAAAATTTGAAGATAGTAATAATATTTATTTTATATCCTGAGAAATAGCATGTCTTGTCCGTGATGGATAAAGAGACGCCAGCATGGCGTCTCTACGAACTTAATTCTTTGGTCATGATGGCAGCAGCTAACCTTATTTTATGATAGTCATATTTACCATTCAGGTGTTCAAATACAGGCTTTAGCTGATTTTTATCCATTCCCACAATATTGATTGCTTGGGTGATTTCAGTCAATTCGGTATTGGTGATGTATTTCTTTAAATCAATATCATATCCTTTCTCATAAAGATAAGCAAGGTGTGAAAAGATAGTAATCTGACTTAAATTACGTCTTGCAGAAATTTCTTCTATACTTAGATTTTGCTTCAGCATTTCAAAAGTAAGGACATACGTACTTCCTTTTATTTTAGGGCCTTGTCCGGCCTCTTCCTGTACAAAAGAAATGATCTCGTTTAAAAACTCATGCCCATATCTTCTGAACTTCTCTTCTCCGATACCCTGGATGCCTTTAAGCTCAAGCGGACTAACCGGTTTTCTTGCGACCAGTTCAGATAGCGTGGCATCATTAAAGATGATATAAGCCGGAACAGCCAGCGCATCTGCAAGGCTCTTACGAAGCTTTTTCAGTCTCTCAAACAGGCGCTCATCTCTAAGTTCTTTGTCTGATTTCTCATTATTCTTTTCACCCATTTCCGCCATCTTTTCGGCCATAGGTCTGAATTTGACAAGTGATACTGAATTTTCTCCTTTGAGAACAGACTTGCTTTTTTCATTGAGTTTAAAGGAGTGACCATCATCATATGCAATATCTATTACGCCCATATTCAGCATTTGCATGATGTATTCGCTCCATTCTTCATATCTTAGGTCTTTTCCGGCTCCGAACGTTTTCATTTGCTGATAACCTTTTTCCAAAACGTTTTTATTCATTGAACCTCTCAGAATGTCAATGAGCATTCCCAGCGCTATTTTCTCATTTGCTCTGGCAATGGCTGACAGAGCCTTTTGTGCATAAACAGTCCCTTCAAATCTCGACGGAGGATTTTTGCAGACGTCGCAATTGCCACAATCTTTTTCTGTATTTTCGTTAAAATAGCTTAGTAAAATTCTCCTTCTGCAAATATCCGCTTCAGCATACTGTTTCATCCTTTCCAGCTTGGCTCTCTGAAGTTCTTTTCTTTCTCCTGTTTTCTCTTCAAGCAACTCAAGCTGCCAGGTATAGTCTCTGAAGCTGTAAAATAAAATGGTATCTGAAGATAAGCCATCTCTGCCAGCTCTTCCTATTTCCTGGTAAAAATTTTCCATATTCTTGGGCAAGCTGTAATGAATGACCCAACGAACATTTGGCTTATCGATACCCATACCAAAAGCAATAGTGGCACAGATGATCTGTATTTCATCCTTTATGAAATTTTCCTGGACTTTAGATCTGGAATCGGCATCCATACCAGCATGATAATATTCGGCATTAAATCCATTTTCACGTAGTTTTCCCGCAAGCTTTTCACATTCCTTTCTGCTCAGGCAATAGACAATACCAGCTTGTGTTCCTCTTTTTGAAATGAAATTGGATATGTATTTATATCGATCTCTTCCTGGTAATACCTTCAGACTCAGATTAGGTCTGTCAAAGCTGGAAATGAAGGTTTCTGCTTCTTCCATGCCGAGCTGATTCAGGATATCTTTTCGTGTTACTTTATCTGCAGTAGCAGTAAGGGCAATGAAAGGTACATTGGGAAAAAATTCTTTCAGTCGTTTTAGCTGCGCGTATTCAGGTCTGAAATCATGCCCCCAGAATGATACGCAATGAGCTTCATCTATTGCAATCAGATTGATTTTTAAGCTTTCCAAAAAATGTATGAAACCAGTGTTTACAACTTTCTCAGGAGATACATACAGTAACTTTACTTTTCCGTCGAGACAGTTCCTCTCAATAGACATCAGATATTCGGATGGTAGGCTGCTGTTGTAAAATTCTGCCGCAATACCATTGGCTTTGAGCGCTTCCACCTGATCTTTCATAAGAGAAATAAGAGGGGAGACCACTATCGCCATACCTTCCATGATGACTGCAGGCAACTGGTAGCAGAGAGATTTACCTCCACCTGTAGGCATTATGACCATTACATCTTTTTTCTGCAAAACCAGGTCTACTATTGTTTCCTGGTTGGGGCGAAAGGTATCATAGCCCCAGTATTGTTTAAGGTATTTTTTTTTGTCCATTTTTATATAGCTGGTTGAATTCGTTTCAAATATAAATAAAATGATGGAAATATTTTAGAAGCAAGAGGTATTGATAAACAAACTTTAAAGTATTATAAATTAGGACATTTGGAGAATGTTGTGTAAAAGCAATTAATTAGTTTTAAATTTACAGGATAAACTGCGGTAAACTTATCTTCCGTAATTGCTTCATATGCTTGATTGGAAAACATTGTACAGCCCGAAAAGACTGGGCCAGGAACATAAATATACAGAAGGTCAGGATTCTGTGAGAAATCCTTATCAGATAGATTATGACAGACTTATATTTTCTTCGCCTTTCAGAAGGTTGCAGAACAAGACCCAGGTATTTCCTTTGCCGGGAAGTATTTTTGTTCATAACAGGTTAACTCACAGTCTTGAAGTGGCTTGTGTGGGCAGGTCCCTTGGCAGCATTATCGGACAAAGAATTGCTGAAAATCATGAACCTAATAATCAAAACTTCCAGCGGTTTTATAATTATGAACTAGGTTCAGTTATTTCAGCAGCCTGTCTGGCTCACGATATAGGAAATCCGCCATTTGGACACTCAGGAGAAAAAGCTATTTCAGCATATTTTCTGAATCTGCCCGAAAAGGAAAAAACTTTTATCCGGGAGAATCTAAACAATAATCAATATAAAGACCTCACCAATTTTGAGGGTAATGCAAATGGTCTCAGACTATTGACGCATCATTTTAACGAAAATACTCCTGGTGGCATGAGGCTGACTTATACTACGCTTGCCTCTATGATCAAATACCCATGCGAGTCAGGTGCAGGAATGAGTAAGCAGGTGTTAAGCCGCAAGAAGTATGGGTTCTTTGATTCTGAAAGAGAAACGTTTTTAAAGATAGCCAATGAATTTGGGCTTATTTCAAACTCAAGCGGAAGCGAATTGATTTATGCACGTCATCCATTCGTATTTCTGGTTGAGGCTGCAGATGATATATGTTATCAATTGATCGATTGGGAAGATGCATACAGACTTAAGATCATTACTCTTAAAAAAGCAATTGAAGTGCTTCTGGAGTTCTTTCAGGAAAATGCAGAGAGGGACAGCAGGAGTAAAATCAAATCAGTTGTTGATGCTATTGTAGATGACAAACAAAAGATCGCTTTCCTGAGAGCAAAGATCATTTCCATTTTGATTGAAAGATGTTCTGATATTTTTTGGGAAAACAGAGAAGCTATTCTTTCCGGAACTTATGAAAAAAGTCTTACCGACGATCTTGGTGGGCATATCAGTAAACCGTTTCAGGAGCTGAAACAAATTTCTAATGAAGAAATTTACAATTACCGCTCAGCAATAGAGATAGAACTTGCAGGATATAAGATACTGGGAGGTATATTGGAAGAATTTGTGCCCGCAATTATCCAGCCTGACAAAGCGACGTCGCCCAAGTTGATGCGATTGCTGCCTGATCAGTTTAAGTATAAAGGAGAAGACAATAACCTTTATTTTCGATTGCAGTCTGTCGTGGACTTTGTTTCAGGTATGACAGATATCTATGCTGTGGATCTTTATCGTAAGATTAAGGGTATAGCATTGCCTGAGCTTAAGTAGAGACACCATGCTGGTGTCTCTCTATCCACTGGCCTGGCATATTTATAAATCAGGAAACATTTTAATACAGCAAATACAATAAACGAGAATCATTATTGTCTGCAATGATTTCCTATAGTCATTCTTTTTATCAAAGCATTGAGACACCATGCATGTCGTCTCTACGTAGGCTAATATTCAGTTTTATCTCCTTTTTCCTTCCACTCATGAAATGCTTGAATGGCATGCTCTTGTCCGATCTGCATAATTGGAATTTTTCTTTCTGCTATTAATTTTTTCATTTCCTCATAAATCATTGAGTCGTCAAAGCCAATGGCAGCAGCATCTTCACGTGTATTTCCAAAGTAAATTTTATCCGGCCTTGCCCAATATATAGCTCCCAGGCACATGGGACAAGGTTCGCAGCTGGTATAAATCTCACAACCGGTAAGCTGATAGGTATTGAGATTTTTGCAGGCATCTCTGATCGCTACTATCTCTGCGTGTGCTGTAGGGTCGTTGGAGGACGTTACCTGATTATATCCCCTGCCAACTATTTCATCACCTTTAACTACAATAGCGCCGAACGGACCGCCCATATTATTTCTATGTCCTTGATGCGAAAGCTCAACGGCCATCTTCATAAATTTTAATGCTCTCTCTTCCATTTCAGTGTTAAAAATTTTACTTTATTAAAGTACGTAAATTCAGATAAAAAAATATTTTTTATCTAACGAGAATATGGGCTAGTTTAAATTCTGAAATATCAGAAAATAACAAAGCTGCACATAATAGTTAGATGTATAAGGAAAGACAATATTTTAAGAAAATTGTTACATACAAAAGGAGAAGTGTCTTGTCTTCAAGGGAAACCTTAAGCCGTCTTTCCTCATGATGTGATCTATGTCACATTATTTCCGTGATTTTTATCTTTCTGATGATAGTTAAATGCCTCAGTTTTGTAAGAATAGCTTCACCGGGCGAAAATGTTAAACAAAACATGTGGAATTATTGCAGGAACTCTAATGATTATCCTGTTTTTTTCTATCTATTTATCAAACAAAAGCTCAAATTAACAATTCTGGAAAAATGAAGACGAAAATTCTATTCGTGGTAACAAGCCATGACAAAAAAGGAAATACAGGCAAACCTACCGGGTTCTACCTAAGTGAAGTAGCACACCCTTGGGAAATATTGCATAATGCCGGTTATGAAATTGATTTTGTAAGTCCCAAAGGAGGAAAGCCTCCTGTAGATGGCTTTGATCTGGAAGATCCTATTAATAAGAAATTCTGGGAAAATACAGAGTACAAGAATAAGCTGGAACATACCATGAAGCCTTCGGAGGTGGATCCGGGGAAATACATTGCGATATTCTACGCCGGAGGGCATGGGACTATGTGGGACTTTGCTGATAATACTGAGCTGGCAAAAATTGCAGCAAATATTTATGAACGCAACGGAGTGGTAAGCGCTGTTTGTCATGGACCTGCCGGACTTGTTAATGTTAAGCTAAGCAATGGGAAATATCTTGTAGAAGGAAAGAAGATAAATGCATTTACCAATGAAGAGGAAAATGCAGTAGGGTTAAGTGAAACAGTTCCGTTTTTGCTTGAACAAAAGTTAATAGAAAGGGGAGCAAAGTTTGAAAAGTCAGGTCTTTGGCAGGTACATGTAGTGACGGATCAAAGGGTAGTAACAGGTCAGAATCCTACGTCAGCAACGGAAGTAGGAAAAGCAATTTTACAAGAAATACAAAAGTTAAAAGTATTGCAGGAAACAGAAAGTAAGTAAACTTCAAAAATCATGTGGCGGATCTGAGTATTCAAGGCTGCCACATGATTTCAATAATTATTTGGTAGAAAGATATTTTTCGAATTGTTGAGGAGTTACAATTGCCTTTAATTGCTCTTCCCATTCATCAAATACTTGTTTATTTGCTGCCTGGATTCTTACTTTATCCGATCCGTATTTTTTATGATTCGCTGTTATTTTATTTACCCTGTCTACTGTAATGGTTTTTAATTTTGTAGCTTGCTCATCGGTAAGGGTAATTTCAGTTTTCAGTTTTGTTACTGTTTCGTCAGCCTTTTGCTCGGGTGTCAACATCTGTTTTTGAGCCTGTTGACCATAAGAATATCCTGAAATAAGAAGAAATAGAGCCAAAATGATTTTTTTCATTGATGTATCAATTTAAAGGTGAATTTTTCATAAAACACTCTACGAATCCGGACATGTTTTAGTTAAATGAAAGCTTCGCCTGTATAAAATTGAATTTTTATTAAAATATTCTCTGCTTTTCTGTAAAATTCAGGTTAAGTTTGCATAATTTCGGAGATTTTGCGTTTATGTTATAATTTCTATAATTAGTATCATTATAGTAAGGGAAAACTGCATTTCTTCTTTCTTTAATTGTAAAATTCTATTTATTTTCCGTCTTAAAATTTTGTGAAGGTATGAAAAAGTATGTGTTATACGCATTGATGATTGTTTTAACCCATTCTGTGTCAGGGCAAACTCTTGATCAAAGATGGGATAAAGTAATCCAAGGAGCTGAAAATTATCAGAATTATAAAGTCATTAAAAAAACAGAGTTAAATGATTTATGGAAGATAATCTCTGATTCTCTTGCCAAATCAAAATCTGACCTAGCCAGTGAAAAGGCATTGGTTTTGAATCAGGGCAACGAAATTTCTGAACTTCAAAAGGAGACCGCAGAACTAAAAAACAACCTCGATACTGCAATTGTTGCTAAAGACGGAATTTCATTTTTGGGAATGACAATCAATAAGTATTCTTATGCAACCGTACTTTGGTGTCTGATTGCCATAGTTTGTGGAGGTTGTGCATTTTTATATTTTCAGTTTCATAATTCGAATAAGGTCACAGTTCAGAAGATAAATGATTATGAGGAGTTGTTTGGCAATTTTGAAGAGTATAAAAAGAATTCAATCGAAAAAGAAAGAAAGTTAAAGAGGGATCTTCAGACATATATGAATACCATAGAAGATATGAAGAAAACGCGTACTTCAAGGTAACAAAGGAACTAAAATACAAGAAAAAGAAGCGGTAATATCTGATCAAGATATTACCGCTTCTTTTTTTGAAAGGACTTAGCTCATATAGAAAAAAACTTCAAGGAAATCTATCATGAGGGTAAGGCTGATGGAACTATATTATATTTAGGCCTCACGTATTAGATTTTTATTCCCAGAGTTTTTAATATTGGAATTATGGATGACAAATTTGCAAAGATTGAAAGGACAGTTAACATACCAAATTTAATATTTCACAAGCTTGATAAAAGCGACCAAATTCCTTATGATCTTTTATTACTTGCAGATCCTTCAAAAGACCTGGTTGATGAATATGTCAAGCAGTCAGAAGTGTTTATTGCAATTGAAAATGAAGAAACCCTTGGTGTTATAGTATTATTTCCCTTGACCACTAAAGCCGTTGAAATTAAAAACCTTGCAGTAAAACCAGAATTTCAGGGAAAAGGGATTGGCAGTTATTTAATAGAAAATGCGCTTAAAGTTGCAGCGCTTAATAAGAAAGAAAGTATTTGTATAGGGACGGCAAATTCAAGTGTTGACCAGCTTTATTTGTATCAGATACATGGTTTTGAAATCACAGAAATTAAGAAAGATTTTTTTGTAAACAACTACCCGAAACCTATTTATGAAAATGGGATTCAGGCTAAACATATGTTGGTTTTGACAAGGCAACTATAACTGGAGGAGGGAAAAAATTAAAAATAGAATTCATATCATTACAAAATCAATACATACCAATAGAGAACTTTTATTCCATGGACCTTATTAGAAATCTGTTTGAGAGAACTGTAACATTGAGCGACAAGGATTGGAATATATTTTCCTCAAAGCTTTCAAGACAGGAATTCGCTCCGAAAGCCGTATTGTTAGAGATGGGGCAGACGGAAAATTATTTGTCTTATATAGAAAAGGGAATAGTTAGGTTTTATATACCAAAGGAAGATAATGACCTGACCTTCTCATTTTCCTTTCTCAATGGATTTGTGAGTGCTTACGATTCCTTCTTGTCCCGTAAATCTTCCGACTATAGGGTGGAAACTATCACTAATACAATCCTCTGGCGCCTGACCTACCAGGATCTTCAGACGATATATTCAGAGACGGAAGCCGGAAATAAAATCGGAAGGTTTGCCAGTGAAGATTTATTTCAGAAAAAGGCCAAGAGAGAGCTTTCATTTTTAAACGAATCTCCTGAAGAAAGGTATCTGAAGTTGTTTACCGAGCAGCCTCATTTGATTCAGCAAATCCCGTTAAAGTACATTGCCTCTTATATTGGTATCACTCCGCAGGCACTCAGCAGGATCAGAAAACGCATTTCTTAACCCAGGTTCATTGTGCTGAAAACAAAATCTTTTGACCTTTATCAAAAAAAGATTCTATGAAACCCCTGATTGTATTACTAACTTTCTTTGTAATATCCATTGCCGCTATAAAATTGATCAACGGAGTTACGAATATTCCGCTGGCGGGAAGAATAGCTATGGCTGCCATGCTGATCTTTACTGCCGTGGGCCACTTCGCATTTACCAAAGGAATGTCTATGATGCTTCCGGACTTTGTGCCATTTAAAACCGAGACTATATACTTAACCGGATTGATTGAAATAGCTGCAGCAATAGGTTTATTAACACTCGGTTTAAAGCATATTACCGGATGGTTGCTGATCGTATTTTTTCTTTTATTGCTCCCTGCCAATATTTATGCAGCTTTTAAACATGTCGATTATCAGAAAGGAACATTGGATGGGCCGGGATTGACTTATTTATGGTTCAGAGTACCGCTTCAGTTATTATTCATAGTGTGGACTTATCTCAGCGCTATCCGTTTCTGATCTGATATACTGAATTCTCTAAACGTTGCTATAATAGAAGATTTACTATCTTAGACATGTTTAGAATGTAGTTGAAATGGATAGTTTGAAAAATTCAATAAGTAGTTTTCTTCAATTAGATGCAGAAGAATGGGAAGCCTTTAAGGACACGCTGGTAGTTGAATGTTATAAAGAGAATTCGATTTTAGTAACGGAAGGGGCTATAGCTTCCAAGATATACTTTGTCCAGCAAGGGATATTAAGAACTTATTTTTTGAAAGAAGGAAAAGAGATCAGTACTTACTTTGCCTGTGATAATCAGTTTATAACTGCTTATTCAAGCTTTATCACTCAAAAACCTTCCTTTGAATATCTCCAGGTGCTAGAAGACTGTACACTGTATTCTATGACTACGAACAAACTGGAAAAGCTCTCTCAGGAATTTCCTAAAATTGAAAGACTTTTCAGGATTTATGCAGAACAATCCTATTTGTGCATATTAGAAAGGACAATTCTGATGCAATCAAAAACAGCCAAAGAACGTTACCTTGATTTTATTGAGAAATATGATAAAAAGATCGTTTACAGTGTCCCTCAAAATCAGATTGCAGGTTATCTGGGTATAGAGCCGGAATCCTTAAGCAGAATAAGGAAGAAACTATCGCTTTCTTAACAAATGTCAATGGAGGTTGTATTGACCTTTATTTTTTTTGAATAAAAAAGACAAATGAGAAGAACTAATTATTTAAGCGGTGTATTGCTCTGTTTCGTAGTTTTATTTTTAATGGCAAACTGTAATGGTAAAATTAATGTATCAAACTTTCCGCAAATTTCCAGGGCTCAAAAGGGATTAAAGGAGGGGAAAAACTTAGTTACGTTTTCTGTGTTTAGAACAGGCAGAGCCAGGACCCAGGAAGCATTTGTGTATTCCGGTGGAAGTCTCTTCAGGAAGTGCGATCTCTCGCATATTGCAATTTGGGTAAAACATCCTGATGGAGATTTTTTATTTGATACTGGTCTTGGAGACAGCATCGATGTTCAGTTTGAAGAAATGTCATTGATACATAAGTAATTGTTTAAATATCAGAAAGAAGTCTCTGTCAAAAATCAGCTTATTAGGGAAGGAATTGATCCTGCAGTGATAAACACCATTATTCTGTCTCATCTTCATTGGGATCATTGTAGTGGTATTAAAGATTTTCCCGCGGCAAACATATATACAACTGAAGAAGAATTAACCTTCGCAAAAACTAAAGATGCTCATGCTCCTGCATTTTTAAAATCACAATATGCAGGAGAAGGAGTGACCTGGAAGTATCTGAAGTTTACTAATTCAAGTTATGAGTGTTTTGGCCAGTCCTGTGATTATTTTGGTGATGGAAGCGTCATCTTTGTAAAACTAGGTGGACATACCAAAGGTTCTGTGGGAATGTTTATTAATCAGCCCGGAAAGAGGTATTTCTTTACCGGGGATATTACATGGAATATTGAAGGTTTTAAAAAGCCCGGTCGTAAACATTTTATTCCATTATCATTGGTTGATGCTGAAAAGGACCAACTGGATAGTATGATTGTAAATATTCATCAATTGATGAAAGCAGATACATCTCTTATCGTAATTCCTGCCCACGATTATTTAGCTCAGAAGTTATTAAAGCATTTTCCTGATTTTCAGTAATAAAACTCGAGATAAAATATTTTCAAAATTAATGTATTTTTATTTTGAGTAACCGATAAGTTACATATATTTGTGTAACTTATCGGTTACATATTATGCAGAGGGATATCAGACATCAGTGGTTTTTTAATCATTCACCTGAAACAGTATGGAAATACCTTACAGATCCGGATCTAATTGCTCAATGGTTAATGGAGAACGACTTTAAACCAGTAGTTGGTCATAAGTTTCAGTTTATTACCAAACCTAAAGTAAAAGTCAAATTTGATGGTGTTGTATATTGTGAAGTATTGGAAGTGAAACCCTATACAAAACTTTCTTATTCCTGGAAAGGAGGTTCCAAAGGCCAAATTACCCTGGACTCTATCGTGATCTGGACTTTAACTGCAAGAGATGGCGGTACCGACCTGGTTCTTGAGCATAAAGGTTTTAAAGGAATGAAAAATTATCTGGCTTATTTCTTTATGAATATTGGCTGGAAAGCAAAAGTGATGAAAAGATTTTCATTATTAATTGGATCGTGAAGAAATGAAAACACAACAAGAATCATTAGACCCTTTCTATGCTTTGGCTGATCCGAGCAGGAGATATATATTGCAACTGCTTTCAAAAGATAGCTTATCTATTAATGCTCTTGCCGAAAACTTTGAAATGAGCAGGCCTGCTGTTTCAAAACATATTAAAATATTAAACTCAGCCGGGTTTATATCTATCGAAGACATAGGTAGAGAAAGATATTGCGTACTGAATCAGGAAGGATTTGCGGAAGTGCAGGAGTGGATTGACTTCTTTGATGCTTTCTGGAAAAAGAAATTGAGAAAGCTCGAAAAGCTTTTAAATGAAAAAGCAAAAAAGAAATGAAGAAGAAAAAATCAGCTGATTCATTCAAAATGTCTAAACTTATTTAAGCTACTTCGATGCAACCTGAATTATCTTTACTTGTTCTGAAAACCAGACAGCTTCAAGACTTGATAAATTTTTATTCTATTTTGGGACTTTCTTTTCAGGAAGAAAAACATGGAAATGGTCCTGTCCACTTTTCATGCTCAAATGGACGGTTTGTGCTCGAAATTTATCCTTTGCCTAAGTCGGTAGAAACTGCTGACAACACTACAAGACTTGGATTTAATGTCAATGATCTTGATAAGATCATAAAGAATTTAAGAAACAATAATTATCAAATTATATCTGAACCTGCAAATGGTGAATGGGGATATTCTGCTGTTGTGAAAGACCCTGATGGAAGATCAGTTGAATTGAAAGAAAAATGATTTTTGAGATATTATTTATTGAAAACTCAGATAGAAAATCAGGTTTTGTTTTGGCAAGATCAATGAATGATAACATCGACTTTTCTTTAACAGATCAATCAACATTAGGTGGTGTTCCTATTAAGCCTTTTATTTCGCAACCAAGAACCACAGATAAAAATGGCAATCCCACTTTTGATGTATTTGCATTTCATGTAAAAAATAAATCAGATCTGGCTTTGCTACAAGTTGGGATGTTGGCAGAACTTATTCCATGACTTGAACAAGTTGTAAATCCGAATTGTGATTATAATTGACTGTTGATTACAATGTTGTGGTGATTTTTGTTCTGCTTTAAATATTCCTTTCTTCCCTTTTTGCTCACCCGATTAAAATACTTATATTTAAAAGTTTAGCATAAAAATAATTGCCCATTCAGTATGAAATGGAATCTGAATAAGAATATAAGTTTAGGGTTCTGTATTGTCTTCATAGTACTTAACGCAACAGGAATTTTCTCCTATTACAGCCTTCATAGTTTTCGTGATGTAAGAAGAAATGAGGTAAAAGCCAGGAAAAGTCAGGTGTCTCTGGAAAACATTCAGTTTTACATAAGAGACATTGAAACCGGTCAGCAAGGTTATGTGATCAGCGGCGACAGTACTTATCTTGAGTCTTATAACCATGCACGCGTGCTTATCGCAGAAGAAATTAAATCATTTTCTAGAAACTATAAGAATCAGAAACGCCTTGAAGAGCTGAATAATCTGGTGGACCGTAAGGTTGAACTTGTTGAGCAAACCATTCGCCTTAAAAATGAAAAAGGCCAGAAAGAAGCAATAGCCGTCTTTAAGTCAGGAGCAAGCAGAGACTTGCTGAGACAACTGCATAGCTTAATTGTAAAGATAAAGACTGAAGAAATAGACAGATATGATTTGCAATCTGATGAAGTAGATTCAAAGTCCGGCTATGCATTGATTTTTATTATTATCGGAAATGTGATCGCACTGTCCTTTCTGGCCTGGGTACTGATATTGCTTAACAGTGATATTGGAAAAAGAATCAGGACGGAGATCGTGTTGAACAGATTTATTGTAAAGGCTGAACAGGCTAAGAAAAGGGAAGAGCAGTTTCTTGCCAATATGAGCCATGAAATTAGAACACCAATGAATGCTATCATTGGTATGACCAATCTCATTCTTAATACTCCACTTGCACCTAAACAGGAGAGCTACCTGAAAGCAATCCGTCAGTCGTCTGATAATCTGATGGTCATTATCAACGAAATTCTGGATTTCTCTAAAATCAATGCGGGAAAAATTGAATTCGAAAAGATCAACTTTAATCTTTCCGACATTTTCTATGGCCTTTATAACACCTTCAAAATAAAGACAGATGAGAAAAAAATAAAACTGACACCGATTATTGATGAAAGCCTTCCTGATACTATAATCGGAGATCCGGGCAAGTTGAATCAGGTATTAGTAAACCTTGTAGGTAATTCTGTTAAGTTTACAGAAAAAGGCAGTATTGATATGTACTGCAGGCTTATAGAACAAAAGGGTAATGATTTGCTTATTGAATTTTCTGTTCAGGATACAGGAATAGGTATACCACAAAACAAACTGGATACGATATTCGAAGACTTTGCCCAGGCAGCAAGAGATACATCAAGAAAGTTTGGAGGTACCGGCCTGGGCTTAAGCATTTCAAAGAAGATCGTAGAACTTCAGGGAGGGACTATAACAGTTGAAAGCAAGCTTGGAGAAGGAACTACTTTTTCATTCAGAATCTGGTATAAAGCAGGCACCGAGAAGATAGAAAGAATGGAAAAACCAATCCAGACAAGGGTTCAGGAGCTCCATGGAATTAAGATCCTTCTTGTTGAGGACAATGAATTTAATCAGGTCGTGGCTGTAGATACCTTGAAATCATTGATTAAAAATCTTACCATAGACGTGGCTTCTAACGGGAAAGTTGCGATTGAAATGCTGAAAGATAAAAGTAAGCGCTATGATATAATACTAATGGATGTTCAAATGCCTGAAATGAATGGTTATGAAACAACTGAATACATCCGTAAGAACAGCGTTCTTGGCTATTCAGACATACCTGTCATAGCTATGACAGCAAGTGCTACTAAGCCGGAGATTGATAGTTGTTTTGACTCCGGAATGACAGACTTTGTTTCCAAGCCTTTTGATGCAGACATTTTATTGATTAAAATTTCAACTTTAATTAATAAAGAAAAAGTAATTGAACTCACCAAGGACAATAAAATAGTTTCAGGTGGTCTAATGAGTGAAGGAATGGCAGATTTAAGTTTTCTGAGAGGCATGACATCCAACAATAAAGATCAGATGCTGAAATATATCAACATGTTTCTCGAATCCGTTCCCGGAGATTGGCAAAAGCTCAAAGAGAAGGCTGCTGAAAACAACTGGAAAGAAGTTGGGCTGATAGCCCATGCACTGAAGCCAAGAGTAAAATATATGGGAATTAAGGTGGGAAGTGATATTGTTCAACAGATTGAACATCAGTCTGTAGAGCAAGTTGATCTGGAAATAATGCAAGAACTTATTGCAAAATTCGATTCTATTTTGTATTTAACGTATCAACAACTGGAAACAGAAAAACAAACTTTATATTAAAAACTATTCAAATTTACTTTTATGAAAGATGTGAATATTTTTATCGTAGATGATGATAAAATGCAGTGTGAACTTCTGAAGGATTATTTATTAAAAAATCATAACTATAAAATTGAGATTTTCAATACCGGAGAAGATTGTCTGAAGAACCTGGATAAAGATCCCGAAATCATTTTTCTGGATTACACCTTAAGCACAGAAAATAAAAATGCCAAGAATGGTATGGAAATTCTGAGAGCTATCAAAAACAGGCTTCCTTCTGCTGAAGTGGTGATGTTCACCGCTCAGGACAGAATTGAGATAGCAATAGATACGCTTACTCACGGTGCTTTTGATTATATCATTAAAAATGAAAGTGCATTTCATCGAGCTGACAACGTAGTAAAAAATATACTTAAAAAACATAAACTGGAGAAAGACAACAAGTTTTACAAAAGACTATTGTTAGTATTCGGAATCATCATTGGAATAATAACTGTAGTTGCCTTCACTCTTTATCAGACAGGGCATATTACAGATAACGTTGGTCCACAGTTTTAATCATTCAAAAACCGGAGAATCATACAGGAATTTCCGGTTTTTATTTTTTTTTATTCTACTGCATTATCCATTCTTTTTAAAGTTCCCCTTATTGGTTTAATAACACTTGATTTAGAATAAACTTTACTTCCAGTCTTTACTGTTTTCTATGTATAAAATGGACAAGAATGGTTTGGAATCTGTTGAGAAGGAAGAACCGATACGAGCTGGCAGAAGACGTGATAGGTTTCAAAAGTCTAAATGTAAATTTTTATTTAATAGGAGAGCCTGGTGCTGGAAATCCATGGACCATTATTGATGCAGGGATAACTAGTTCAGGAAAAAAAATAATTAAAGAAGCGGCTAAGTTATTTGGAAAAGATAACCCTCCTCAGGCTTTGCTGCTCACGCACGGGCATTTCGATCACGTTGGAGGAGTACCTGATCTGCTGAAAGAATGGCCAGACTTAAGGGTTTATGCTCATCCTTTGGAAATACCTTATTTAACAGGTGATTTGAACTTTCCGCCTCCTGAAACTGTTTCCGCAAGCAATGCGATGGCTTATCTGCTTCAATTGTATTCCGGCAAAACTTTGAATTTTAGTAAGCATATTCTGCCATTGCCAGATGGTTGGGTGCCGTCACTGGAAGGATGGAGGTACATTCATACACCGGGAATATCTCCCGGCCACGTTTCTTTCTTCAGACTAAAAGATAAAATTCTGATTGCAGGAGATATTATTTCTTCAAAACCCGAAAGCAGTATTTCTCCGATTGTAGTTTCTGAAGATCAGGAAATTCAGGGGCCTCCTCTTCATTATAATATAAACAAATCAATAGCCTGCAGTTCTTTGAAAAAGATCCAGTCTTTGAATCCATTGGTAGCAGGAGTGGGACAGGGCAGACCTATCTCTCAAGACAAATTACGTATTGGCTTAAATTCTCTTGTAGAAGTATTTGAAAAAGAGAAAATAAAAGAAGAAGAACTCTTTAATTTATCTGATACTGCTGCTACAAATAATGGACACAAATTTAGAAAGATAGGAACAATTGCATCTGTATTCTCTTTACTGGCAGTGGGGGCAGGGCTAAGTTATTACATTGCAAAAAGAGATAGGTAGAAAAAGAACATAAGTGTCTGGAACTCGCGGAATGGACCTTTTTCTATTAAAAGAGATGTAGTAAGAGTGGATAAAAAATTATTGATGACAGATGATTTTTAGAGGTAGAAAGATTAACTTTAATCTTTAAATCTAAAAATCATTAGTTATTATGGCAACCTGGTTTGAGTGTAAATTCAAGTACAACAGAGAAGATCAGAACGGAGGTTTTACTACTGTTACTGAAGTTTATTTAATTGATGCAGTAAGCTTTACAGATGCTGAAGCTAGAGTGTATGAAGAAATAGGATCTAACTTCAGAGAATTCGTTCTTCTTACAGTAAGCAAATATCGTGTA
The DNA here is from genome assembly GCA_023428135.1 of Bacteroidota bacterium. GTDB lineage: Bacteria > Bacteroidota > Bacteroidia > Cytophagales > Cytophagaceae > Sporocytophaga. Next base: position 205,569 of record JAEYZG010000016.1, read on the forward strand.
CATGAACTGGTGATCAATGAAGAAGGACTTACATGGTATAAGTGTAAAGTTGCCATCACTTCTCTTGATGAAAAAGCAGGAAAAGAGAAGAAGTTAAAACAAATGATACTTGTTAACGGAAATAATTTAAGAGAAGCATATGACCGTGTGGAAGACCTTTTTGCAGACTCCACTTCAGATTATCAGATACTTGAAATTATCACTACTAATATAGTGGAAATTCTTCCCTATCATGAGGCCGAACCTAACTTAAAACCGTTAGCACAGGCACTGGCAGAAGCAGAAGCAAGGACAGAAACAGAAGTGAGCGAAGAAATTGAAGCAAATTCTGAAATTGAAGTAAGCGCCGAGTCAGAAACAAGCACTGAAATTGAAGCAAGTGCTGAAGTTGAAACCGAAGCATCAGCAGAATAATCATATCACTTTTAATCAGGAATGGAATAAGCAACTAGGCTTGTCCGTTCCTGATTTTTTAATCTCATTTTTCAAGTCGTAAAATCAAAAACTGTTATAGAGATTTTTATATGAGAGGGGTTGATATAGCAATTTTTGACGCAAGAATTTTCAATTCAAATCTCTGATTGCTTTAGTTGAAATTACCTTAGGTTTTCGATTTTTATATTTAAATGCTTCAAGTACATGCAAATCATTTATTTAGTTCGAATCAATATTTTTCTATAAAAAATTATGCGACTTAGTTTTTTTATTGAAATTTTTTTCTGAACTTTGTATTGCAAAGTACTTTTTTTAATGGGGAAGATGAAATGAATATTACAAACAGCCCTTTATTAGTGCCATATTGGTGCAGGAAAATAGGTCTCATGCCATTATTCGCTGTTTTACTATTCTCCATGAGCCTTATAGTTTTATACCTGCCTTCTTTGACCTGGTTTACAAGAAGCATATTTGAAAGTTACTCTGTTCTCAATTTGATTATGCTTCTGCTGGTCGTGTTTTTTCTGGTAAAACATTTGAAAGATTTACCTAATGATGATCTGCTACAAGTTCGTTTCAGATGGATGCCTTTCATACTACTTTGCATTGTTTCGGTAGCTTATACATTAACTGAGATCTATATCAGGATAAACATGCTCTCTTGTTCTCTTTTCTTTCTGGCACTGTTCAGTATATCAGGATTTTTTATGCAATATGAACATTGGAAAAAGGGAATATTACCAACGTTTTTGTTGATTCAGACATTGCCTCTGGGATCACATCTTGATGTATATCTGGGCTTTCCCTTGAGACTTTATGCTGCAGAATCAGTTGCTACCTTCCTTTCCTGGTTAAATATTGGTGAAGTCAGTAAAGAAACCATCATTATGATAGAGAACAGATCTGCCGAAGTAAGTGCTGCATGCAGTGGCCTCAATGGTTTATGGACAAGCTGGCTGTTCTTCTTTACAATTAGCTGGATTGAAAATAAAAAAATTAATTTCAGATGGCTGCAGTATTTCATTTTCCTTAATCTTTTGATATATAGTTTTAATCTTGTAAGGATAATTGCTTTAGTTTTTATTGAAACGGTGTTAGTTCGTCCTGAATTGGCAGAAATTGTCCATGTGCCTTTGGGAATTACTGGTTTTATGTTTTCCTGTATTATCATATGGTTTGTGTTGCATTATCATTTGCCTGCCAAAGAACAATCGATAGCAATCATAAGAGAACCTTTACCCGGAAATAAAGAAGCCAATCTCACAACGCTCTTTGCAGCTTCCATTTTATTTATCGCTTTATCCTGCAGTATGGTTGTCTCAAAACCAGTTGTAGATCATCCTCAATTGGAGCTGCAATGGCCAACAAATATCATAGCTCAAGAGATTCCTATTACTAAGGGGGAATATAAAGCCTTTGAAAGAGATAACAGTTCAGGTAAGAAATTTCAATTCTCAATAAAGAAGTTAACCGGAACATGTCTGATTGTATACACCAACAACTGGCGAGGTCATCATCCTCCGGACTTATGTACCCAGGCTAATGGATTTTCGATTGCAAAATCCGAAACAAGATTGATTTCTCCGGACTTTCCTGTAACGCTACTTCACCTGGATAATACCAGTCAGATGGCTTGTTATTGGTTTCAATCGGTCCAACAAGTAACACATGATCATGCATCCAGAGTCTGGACTGACATAAAAAATGGCCAGCATGATTGGGTTATGATTTCAATATTACTGGATCAGCCCCCAGAGCTTTATCCGGAAGAGTTCAAAGAATTATCCGCCCAAATGAATTTTATGATAAATCAATTTTTAACTGTTAATAGCAATGAAAAACTTAATTCAAAGTAAATTTTTTTCTTATGGCCTATTCTGGTCATGGAATATGTTGTATCTCATACTTTTTGTTTCACTTGAGATCAGTACAGGGTTTGTCATTTTTATCATCAGAGATGCTTTTTTAGGGTTTTCTCCTTTTGAGTTTATCATTACAGCAATATTGGCTTATTGTGTTCCTTTGGTATCCATAGGCTTGGCACTTACAGTATTCAGGAAACGCAGAGATAAGCTCGTTGCCTTGTTTTATGGAGTGGAAGTACCCCTAACTCTATTGTTGCTTCTAAGGTTATTTTTGGTAAGAGAAATGCATGCAGGTACTTTACACTTATTTATACTCTTTGTGTCCGGTATGATTGTTTTTTTCTATGGATTAGTCAATGAGAAATTCCCGTCAACAAAGTTGTCAGCGTGTTTTTCTTTGATATTGAATTCCATACTTCTGATGATTGGAGCCTATGTGGGCCTTCTCCTGATATTTTACATCCCTCCATCATTAGCAGGATTGATTAAAGCTTTGGCAAAAATTAACCTCACTGATATTCCATATATATTTAGTGAAGGATTTTTGGTTATGATCTTCTTAGTATTTTTATTTTATTCCATGACCTTATTGTTAGGATTGCCTGTTGCATTTTTTTATTATTATTTTTCTTCGTTTTATAAAAAAATAAAATGGTATTCTGAGACTTATTCACCAGCAGAAGCATTGACAATAACGGGTTCTTTTGTTGCTCTAAATCTTTTGGTTTTTTATCTGTTAAACTGGAATCAGCCTCAGAGAGATTATCTAACCAGACTCAATAAAGCTTCATTCTCTGATTCTGATATAAAAGAGTTAAGTAAGAATGCTGAGGAAATCAAGAATGGTTTGCTAAATGCTTATTTAAGCAACTATCGGTATCTCGGAGAAGAAGAGAAGAATGATCATATAGAAGCCATTTATAAAAGCGCATTTGGTGGAGAAAAATCTGACTTTAAGTTTCTGCAGTCTGCTCATAATGTTTTTCTGAAACCATTTTTGTATGAAGGAAAGAGTATGTATGATGATACCAAAGTTGCATCTGAGTTGTATGAAAAATGTTTTGATGTTTCATTGCAAAAGACAGAAAGAGAAGCCATTAAAAGTGCTTTGAAGTCTACCTGGGAAAGACAAGGAATAGAAGCTGGTTTGTTAAATATAGATGAGAAAAAAGTACATGTAATCAAACAGGAAATCAATTCAAAGGAGCAGGAGGGGATTGTTGATGTTGAAATCCATGAAGTATATCAGAATAATACATTTGAACAACAAGAGGTTTTGTATTACTTTAGTCTTCCTGAACATGCCGTCATTACAGGCGTTTGGATAAGCGACACTTCGGAGAAAAAGTTTTCTTACAGGATATCTCCCAGAGGAGCTGCTCAGCAGGTCTATAAAGAACAGGTCAGAGAACGTATTGATCCTTCTCTCTTGGAACAAGTGGGGCCCAGACAGTATAGACTTAGAGCATTTCCCATACTTCCCAAAAACAGAATTTATAACAAGAGAAACGTAACAGTGGAAGATGGACCAGCATTTCATTTATGGTTTAGTTATCAGTTACTGGCTGATCCGGATAATACCTATTCACTGCCATTCCTCCTTCAGAAAAGAAACGTGTATTGTGATGGCGATACCGAATTTAGAGTCAATAGTAAAGAGTCGGATAAAAATAACAATGAAGACTGGCTTCCAGTAGCTCTGCCATGTAGTCAAAAACAGGAAAGAAGAAGTCATGCCTTTGCCTTAAATGATAGTACAATTATTACCGCTACTCCGGAAGTGGCAGATACAAAAGGTAATGATGAAAAGAAGTATTCATTTGCATTCATTATTGATCAGTCATACAGCTTAGGAAAGTACAGAGAACAAGTTGAAGATATTCTTGAAAGTCTTTCGGATAAAGGTTATGAAGAAGCAGATGTTTATCTTACCGGTCAGTTTTCCAGAAAGGATCAACTCAAATCTATAGATATGGATGAGCTTGTCTTCTGGGGAAATGCAAGTCAGTTAAAAATGCTTCATCAGTTTGATTCTTTGAAAAAAGAAAAAAAGTATGATGGAGTAGTGCTTCTCACAGATCAGGGAGATTACGAAATCAGTGAAGATAGCCTGTCTTCCTTAGAATTTAATTTCCCTGTTTATCTCATACACATGGATGGAAAGCTGCCCTATGCATACGATGACGACCTGATGGAGACCATCGTAACCTCAGGAGGAAAGTCATATTTATCAATCAATGATCTTTTTCAGCAAAAGCAATTAGAAAGTAAATACAATCTCTCTCAGGAATATTTATTGTCGGAACAGGGATATTTATGGAAAACAACAAAAGGCAATATTCCGTCTCAGCCGCATTTCGAAAAGCTGGCTACCCGTCAATATATCAGTATGACTAAGCCGGCCAAAGGGCAAAGCAATCTGAGCAATCTTGATATCATTCATGCCTTAGCTATGAAAGCAGGCATTGTAACCAGGCTCTCATCTATGATAGTCCTTGTAAATGATACTCAGCACAAGCGATTGGATGAAATGGAACAGAAAGATGATCGATTTAACAGAGAAGTTGAAGATGGAAAGGAAGTATTGTCTACGCCAATGTTCAAACTAAGAGAGGTATCAGGAACACCGGAACCAGAGGAATGGGTACTGATTATATTCGGATGCGGACTGATATTGTTTATTTTGTATATGAGATATAAAAGAAAAATCTATAAAATCATCTCGTAGAGACACCATGATAGCGTCTCTCTTTCCACAAGGAGAGAATTTCCTTAATGGATAAAAGCTTAGGCCTAAATGCGAATGAAACAAAACAGTTAAAGTTTTAATGAGAAAAATTTTATTTTGTATCTTTTTATATTAATCGGAACCTCATTTAATTTTTATAAAAAATTATACTTCATACTTCATTCTTATAAAATACTTATGAATGAACCTTTTAAAATGAGCAGGCTTACTTCTTGAAAAGGAAAACTATGTGAATAAAGCAGGGAATGGTCTTCATATTAAGAAATTTTAATCAAATTCTAATTTGCAGCACACACCAACTGTCTATTTTTCGATGTTTATAATTATAAGTGTTGGAAATCCTTTTGATTTATTGGCTTTCTGAATGATTTAAATCACAAATGGATTAATCCAATAAAAACATCCCTTCAATCAATTATTTATATAGTAAATGGCTGCAAAATCAATTCTTTATATAGAGGACGATGAATTAGACGTAATCTGTTTTGAACGGGCATTATTAAAGTTTAATATCCCTATAGTTTTCTATACTGCCTATAATGGAATTGAAGCGTTTGGCTTGCTTGAAGGAAAAAATAAAATTTCAATCCCAGATATCATTGTATTGGATTTGTCTATGCCTAAAATGAATGGGTTTGAGTTTTTAAAAAAAATAAGGGAAAATAGTAAATATGATACTGTCAGAATATTTATTATGACTACTTCTAATGATGACAAAGACAGAATAGAGGCTGAGAATTTTAAAATTGATGGATATATTATCAAGCCTTTAAACTTCAATGAAAACACCAAAAGGAACTCTTCTATGGACAACTTCATGCATTTTCAGATTAATAAAATGCTTGGAAAAGATATTTCCAGATCATAAGATTAAAGGGGCAATGTAATCGTTACAGAAGTACCTTTGCTTATAACAGATTTAATTTTTAAAGTTCCACCATGAAGGTTTATAATTTTATCTGTAAGAGATAGCCCTATCCCAAAGCCACTTGCTGAAAGTGTTCTATGACTTCTGTAAAATGGTTTGAGAATTTTCGTGAGTTCATCTTTGTCTATGCCAGAACCTTCATCTCTTACAGTAAAGCTTATAATGGCTGGTTCTTTTACATCAACTCTTAGTTTTACGTCTTTGTCAGAATACTTAAATCCGTTTTCGATAACATTCATCAGAGCTACTCTTATAAGATCTTCATTTCCTGTAATTTCAATTTCACTAAGATCTTTACTTATATCATTTTCTATTATGAATGATCTGGAATATTTCCTTTTTGACACTTCTTCTTCAAGTCTGTCCAATAAGTATCTTAGATTGACTTTTTCAGAAACCATACTTTGTTTATCAGCCTGAATTAACTCCAGAAGCTTATTAGATAATTCTGTGAGGCTCAGCGATTCTTCCAGCAATGACTTCAATGTTTCTTTGTAAGCTTCAGTAGAGCGATCTTTAAGCAAAGCAACTTCAATTTCCCCTGTTATGGATGTCAGCGGGGTTCTCAATTCGTGAGAGGCATGTGCTATGAATTTATTTTGCTGTTCAAATGTATCTTCAATTCTGTCAAACATCTGATTAAAGGAATTTGCAAGCTGGGCGATCTCATCTCGTCCTTTACGCTCCATTAACCTCAGGCCTGCATGTCCTTCTTTAATATTATCTACTTCATGAATAATGTCTGAAATGGGAGATAAGGCTCTTGATGAAAAAAATCTTCCTGTAAAAAAAATTACGATTAGTCCGAATAAGTTTCCAGCTACCAATGCAATAGCGAGGAAGTTGATAGCTTTATGGCCTTCCATGTCAATAGCTGAAGCAGTTATGACATACGTGCCTTTATAATCAAGACCTACAAACTGCCTGTCTTTTATCCTAAAGGAATACTTTTTTTCATCTCTGATCTTTTGAAGTTTTTCGTCAGGAATTTTGAACCTTATGGTATCATCTCTATATACAAGGATGTTATTTTTATCATAGATCCTCACATATTCTTCATGAAGTGACTGGAGGTAATTACGTCTGAGTTTTTTTAATAACTCAGCATTTATCTCATCTACTTCAATTAGAATTTTAGCGGTATTTAAAGCTTTTTCTCTTAGTCGCTTTCTGAAAGTGAATTCTCTGTATTGGCAGAACGCGTAATATATACAGATACTGAATAAAATAAGAATACAAAAGACAATCCCTGTAAACTGTAAAGTAAGTTTGTTTCTTATTTTCATTTTAATCTTCTTCTTTAAGTATATATCCCAACCCGATAAGGGTGTGAATTAACTTGGGAGAATAATCTCTGTCTACTTTTTTGCGAAGATAATTAATATAAACGTCTATAATATTGGTGCCAGTGTCAAAGTTGAGATCCCATACGTTTTCTGCAATATCTGCTCTGGACAATACTTTACCTTTGTTCTTTATCATAAATTCCAGCAATCCGTATTCTTTGGCAGTAAGGTCAATTCTTTTGCCACCTCTGATTACAGATTTGGTATCAAGGTCAAGTTCGAGATTAGCTATTCTGAATATTCTGTCATTAGGAAGTGGTGGTCTTCTTGTTAAAGCTCTGACTCTAGCAAGCAGCTCCCTGAATTGAAAAGGTTTAAGTAGATAATCATCAGCACCTGCATCCAGTCCGTTTACTTTATCATCAACGGTACCAAGTGCTGTAAGCATCAATATGGGTGTGGATTTTTGTGTTCTTATTTTAGTACAGACTTCAATGCCATTAATATCAGGAAGATTTATATCCAGTATGATTAACTGATATTCATAAGAAAAAGCCAAATCAACTCCTTCTTCACCCGTTAATGCAAGATCTGCAGTATAATTACTGTCTTCCAAACCTCTTTTAAGTAATGAACCTACCTTTTTCTCGTCTTCGATGATAAGAATTTTCATTAAAACAATTTTTGTGTTTTTTCTGTAATTTCAGACAGGATAGTCCTGATACCAGAATTGACTCCCTGAATATATTGTGGAAGTGTATATTTGGCAGCTGACAAAGATGAACCGATTTTTATGGTATATGCATGTTCGGGCATTTCTTTGAACATATCTTCATCTGTCCAGTCGTCTCCGGCAGCCAGGATAAAATCAAAAGGAGCTTTCAGGTATTTTTTTACTGCTCTGCCTTTATTAATCAAAGCACTCTTTATTTCCACTACTTTATTACCTTCAAGTACGGACAATCCCATATTGGTAGTAAGATACTGAAGATAATCCAGGAGTTCCTTTTTTCTTGCATTGGAAAGATCATCATCCGCTTTTCTGTAATGCCATACAAGAGAGTGATCTTTTTCTTCTACAAAAGATCCTGGAGTTTTTTCAACAAACAGATTGAGGATTGTAGATAACTCTTTTTTCCATTCATCATTAAGCTGGAACATCATTTTCCAGTTATTATCTCTTCTCATCCACAAACCATGTTCGGCTATAATATCCATATCAAAATGACCAAACCACTCGCTTAGTGTTGCCTTGTTCCTTCCTGAGATAATTACTACTTTAAGATCTTTGGTAGCACAAAGTCTGGTCATAATTTCATAAAGATCATTGTCCGGCTTGGCCTGTTCCGGCCGATTCTGGAAGGAAACAAGTGTGCCATCATAATCTAGGAATAGTATTCTGTTCTTGGAAGAATTAAAATCTGCAATGACCTTGTGTTTAAGTTCTGGTGTAAGCCTCTTCATAGCAAGTTCATTTTGTTTCTGTACAATCTCCTCCATGGATTTAAGAAAGATTGTTGTCCATTTTGAAACATCATATTTGGCCAGAAGGTATTGCATTTCAGACATTCTTCTTTTTTGTTCATCAAGAGGCATGCATAAGGCTGTTTTTATAGCATTGGCACATTCTTCTACGTTATAAGGATTGATTATCAATGCATCCGAAAGCTCTTTAGCAGCACCTGCCATTTCACTGAGAATCAAAACACCACTTTCATCATTACGGCTAGCTATATATTCTTTACAGACAAGGTTCATACCATCCCTTAAGGGGGTTATTAAAGCTACATCGCTTAACTTGTAAAATGCAGAAAGGGATTGCAGGGGATATGATCTGTAAAAATAAAGGACAGGTGTCCAGTTAACAGTACGGTATTTGGAAGTGATATTGCCTACCATCTCATCTATTTCCATTTTAAGATCCTTATAAAGTTGAACCTTTTCTCTTGATGGTACTACTATCATTAGCAGTGAGACTTTTTCTCTGAATTCAGGATTTTTTTCAAGAAAAATATCAAATGCCTTAAGGCGTTCAGGAATTCCCTTGGTATAATCGAGTCTGTCAATAGAAAGTATGATCTTAACATCCTGAAACTGTTTTCTATGCAAGCCAACCTGTCTTTCGGTTGATTTTAGCATAGACATTTCCCTGTATTTATAATAGTCTATACCTAATGGAAAGGCGTCTACCTTAAAAATTCGTTCTTCAGCTCTTACAGTTCCCATTTTATTTTCCATTCCAAGTATCCTTTGAATAGAAGTGAGAAAATGTTTCACATCATCATGAGTATGGAAGCCAATAAGATCAGCTCCGGTAACGCCTTCAAGGATACGTTCTCTCCATGGAAGTATTCTGAAGATTTCATATGATGGGAAAGGGATATGCTGAAAATAGGCTATTTTAGCTTTGGGTAATTTTTTTCTTATAAGTCCGGGTAGTAACAATAGATGATAATCATGAATCCAGATAAGATCTTCTTCTCCGGCATGCTTAAGGACTTCTTCACAAAATATTTCGTTGACTTTTTGATAGACATCCCATTGTTCTTCATGGCAGGATGTATAGGTAGGAAAAGAATGAAACAAGGGCCACAGTGTTGTATTGCTAAATCCCTCATAAAATTGGTTTACATCCTCATCATTCAGAAAAATTGGAATAAGCCTTTGTTTCTCAAGATTTAATCTGATCTCATCAATGTTTTCACGAAACCCTTCAGGGGAGAAACCTGCCCAGCCTATCCATACTGAGTTCATGTCTTTGCTGGCACCGGCAAGTCCCGTAGCTAGTCCGCCAGGACTAGGTGTAAAGACTACCTTGTTGTCTTTTCTGCTTAAGGTTACAGGAAGACGATTTGAAACAATAATTGTTTTTTCCATAATCTGCAAGAATTAACCCTAATAATAGTTCTTAGGTTTCTACAGGGAATTAAAAAGTAATTAGAATTATATCAAAAAAATCATAACTAAAAGTAAAACAGTCCATTCCGATAAGAAACGAAGGAATGGACTATAATAAGTATTGAATTATTATGCTTGCTTCTGATATTGCACTTCAGCTGTAATAACAACCTCATCGCTTACGAGAAATCCGCCTGTTTCAAGAGCAGCATTCCAGTTGATTCCCCAATCTTTCCTATTAATTTTGCCGGTAACGGTGAAACCTGCCTTTGTATTTCCCCATGGATCTTTAGCTATTCCGCCAAACTCTACATTGAGTTTAACAGGTTTAACAATTCCGGCTATTGAGAGATCTCCCTCTAGTGTCGATCCGTCAAATTTTTTCCCTGTGAAAATTAATTGGGGATGTTTTTCAGCATTAAAGAAATCAGCCGATTTTAAATGACCGTCTCTTTGCTCATTTCCAGTGTCGATAGAAGAAAGATCTGCAGAAAATTCAATTTTTGCTCCTTTAAAATCATCGTTTTGAGTTTCAACTTCAGAAGAAAAAGACTTAAAGTGTCCTTTCACATTGTTGATCATAAGGTGTTTTACTTTAAACCCTATTTCGCTATGCGCAGGGTCTAGAATCCATTTTGCCATATTATTTCTTATTTAAAAAGTTTTATTTTGAAAGTTTAACAGATGTCATTGAAATAGATCCCAGCTCAGTTTTATCATTAAAAAGAACAGGAGTTTCCTTATCCTGTTTTAAGCCTAGGGTATAAAGCAATGGCATATAATGTTCAGGACTTGGCACAGCAAGCTGTACTTCTTTCCCTAGTTGATGATAGTTGACCAGGGAATTGTGATTGTTTTCCATTATCAGCTTTTTGATCTTTTCATTTGCTTCAATAGCCCAGTCAAAACCTCCCTTGGTGTTCCAGTCAGCTCGATGTAGATTATGGACAATATTACCGCTTCCCAAAATAAGTATTCCCTTTTGTCTTAATACTGAAAGCTCCTTAGCCAATTCGTAATGCCATAAGGGGTCCTTAGTGTAATCCATACTCATTTGAATGACAGGTATATTTGCTCCAGGATACAAATGCGTAATCACACTCCAGCTTCCATGATCCAGGCCCCAGTTGTGATCTAACTGAACAGAAGTTTTTTTTACAACTCCTTTTACTTCAGTAGCCAGTTCAGGGCTTCCCGGAACCGGGTATTGAAACTCATGTAATTCTCTTGGAAAACCACCGAAATCATGAATGGTTTTAGGTTTAGCCATTGCAGTAACAAAAGTGCCCTTTGTTTCCCAGTGGGCAGATATACAAAGAATAGCCTTGGGTGTTGGCAGACTTTTTCCAGTCTCTTGCCATCCCTTGGAAAATTCATTCTGTTGCAATGCGTTCATAGGACTACCATGGCCAAGAAATAAAACAGGCATGGTTTCCGTGGATTCAAATTCCGAAGTGAATTTATTGAGTTCTTTAAGATTCACAGCTCCTCCCGCTAAAGGCATTAATGCTAATATTTTTAAGAAATCTGTCCTATTCATAATACATGGAATTATGTTCGGGAAAAAAAAGAGGGCTGATTTATTTGTCAGCCCTCTTTTTGTTTCTGCTTATTTTGCAGCTACCAGGTCGACATTCAATTCGAAATCATCGTTGATTGCCTTGTCACCAAGGTTATCAAAGAAACTTCCTGAGCCATATTTAATATCATATTTAGTTCTGTTTACAACAATCTTAGCATTTGCTTTGATTTGTTTTCCAACAGTCTGGATAGTCGCAGGGAATTCAATTTCGTTAGTGATTCCTTTGATAGTAAGGTTACCTTTAACGTTATACTGATCTTTACCAGTAGAAGTAATTTTAGTAATTACAAAATTTGATTTAGGGAATTTTGCAGTTGAGAAGAAATCGTCAGATTTCAAGTGTCCAACAAATTTCTCATTGTAACCAGCATCTGCAAGGTCAGTACAAGTCATAGATGCCATGTCGATAGTGAAAGAACCACCTGTGAAAGTTTTACCGTCAGAGATAAGTTTACCATCAGCAATGTTGATACCGCCAGTGTGCTCACCTGTTACTTTTTTACCAAGCCATACAACTTTGCTTTGTTTTGCATCTACTTTGTATTCTGTTGTTCCTGCAGTGAAAGCCATTGCTAAAAAAGCGAAGATTACTGCGATAAAAAGACCATTACGTTTCATAGTTTTTAATTTAGGTTTATTGGTTTTATAAGTTTAATAAATATTTTTTTTTCAGTGATTTAATAACACAAAGTTAGTTTAATTGGCTCCTAATTTCCATTGATCTGGATTAAGAAAAATCGTTGATTCAGATCAATTTTTGATTATCGGAAAACTGTCAAGTTTTTGGCAAAAGGATTTTAAAGCATCCTGATTCAGGAATATTATTTTTCCTACACGATTGTATTAGAATAAGCATCATTCCCTCAAGCGTCCTGCTTGCACTCAGATTTCCTGCCAGCTGCGGCGTCATGCCCGAGTCCTTTGCCAGAGAAGATACAGTAGCAACAGCTATTTCGTCATCTCCTGCTATAAAACAATCTGCATTCGATATATTTTTTAAATCCAAAGGAAAGATCGTATTAAATGCCTTCACAACTTTTGAATAGGGAAGATAGCTCTGTAACTCTTCAGCAGCGCTTGAGAGTGGAGAGGTCAGCAATTTGCTTTTATCTTCATTCATCGGATTTATAAGACTTATAACGATTTTTCCAGTTACCACATCCTTTATATAACCTGCAATTTCCTGCTGTACTTCATAAGCTACTGCCGGAATGATAACATCAGCTTCCCAAGAACCTTCATGAATACAATTCAATATTTCAATATCAGCATTGGGGAATTCTGCAAAAATACTATCATACGTCTTATGACATTTTTCAGAATCCTTATCCATTAACAGAATATGATGTCCGCTGGCTGCAAGGCTTTTGGACAATGCCGAGCCCATTGCTCCTCCGGCTCCGATAACTGCAATGGTCTTTTTCATCCGTTCTTGTGTTTGAATTATTTAAATTTATAACACAAAGATAGGGTATATTGGTGGTTCGAGACATTGACCTGCATCAAGAAAAAGCATTGATGAAAGTCATAGAATTTCAGGAATTGGAGGCCTGCTTTTTCCTTATTCTGCTGATTGTTTCAGGCTTTATTCCAAGAAAGGATGCAATCATATGTTGGGGTACCCGCTGTACCAGATCCGGATATGTTTTCAACATACGCATATATTTCTCCTCTGCGGTATTAGTAATGGTAGAAAGCAATCTCTTGTGCATAGCAACAAAACTGGCTTGAATCAATATCCGGAAGTATCGTTCGAACTTCGGAATGTGTTCAAAGAGTTTATCCTGAGATGGTTTATCCAATAAAAGTATTTCAGTATCCTCCAGCGCATCTATATTATATATAGCTTCTTCACTGGTAAGAAAACTGTTCATATCAGTAATCCACCAGTCTTCGGGAGCAAACTGAATTATATGTTCTTCTCCTTTCTCGTCAACGGAATAGGATCTTAATAGTCCTTTAGTAACAAAAGCAACATATTCAGATATATCCCCAGCCTGCAACAGATATTGCTTTTTTCTAAGTTTTTTAGGTATAAAGAGTGTCTTACAAAAGGCTTTATCTTCTTCTGTAATCTCTATTTTCCGTTCTATATTTTCAAATAGTATATCAAACATTGCTTTAAGTTGTCAGGCAGATAAACCTCCGCGAGGCCGCAAAAAAGCAAAAAAAACCTTATTTTCTAAATTTATTATATAAAGGCTACCCAATAAGATTTTTTTTATTGATAATCAGTAGTTTGTGTAAGTGTTCAGGACCAAAACTCTGACTTTCATTCTCTATTTCATGTAATTTGTCTTAAAAAATAATTATAAAAGACTTTACTTTGTTCCAAAATGGAAAGGTTGATATTTGTGTGTGTGTTCATTTTTATGATGAACAATGCCTTCCTGAGTTCTGCTCAGAATAAAGATAGTGTATCTGTAAAGGATTCATCAGGATTATCTTTCTGGGTTTTTGCTGACATCTATTATGGCTATAATTTTAATTTACCCCCTTCCCGAATAGATGGTGAGCTAGTTACAGGCAATAGCTTTCTTTATTCTCACAACAGACATAATGAATTTAACCTTAATAACGGCATTGTCGGAGTGGATTATTTTAAAGATAAGGTAAGGGGGATTCTTGCGCTTCAGGCTGGTACTTATGTAGAATACAACTATGCCAACGAGCCTGCAATGCTCAAATATGTTTATGAGGCTTATGCGGGTTATCAGCCAATAAGAAATTTATGGATTGATGCAGGAATATTCACTTCTCATATTGGATCTGAAAGTGCTATATCTTCTGAAAACTTTACCTTATCAAGGTCGATGATGGCAGAGAATACACCTTACTATGAGACCGGTATCAGAGCATCATATGACATCAATAATAAATTAAAGATCAATGGACTTATTTTAAACGGGTGGCAGAATATAACAGATCATAATAAGAACAAAGCTCTGGGAACTCAGATTCAATTCAAACCTACAGAGCATTTGCTATTGAATTACAGTACTTTTTTAGGTAAGGAAGCAGGAGCATATGAACCAACTGCAGGAATTCCAAATACGGATTCATTATCTACACGAAGATTCTTCAACAACTTTTATTGTCGCGCCCAACTGTCTAAATTCACATTGTTATGTTCTTTTGACATTGGATTTCAAAAGAAAAGAAAAGCCACAGGCAATTATCTGTGGTTCAATCCAAATATAATTTTGAATTATTCAATCACTGAAAAATTCAGTGCAGTTGCCAGATGCGAATATTATAATGATAGAAACGGTGTCATCATTTATACAGGAACTCAGAATGGCTTTCAGACAATTGCAGGTTCTTTCGGCCTTAACTTCAGGCTAGCTGAATACTTGTTATGGAGATTAGAAGGGAAGGTATTTGAATCGAAAGATAGAGTTTTCCTTAATAAGGATAATCCTTCAGAGAAAAGTATGTTGGTGTTATCATCTGTAGCTATAAAATTTTAGAAGTTTAAACATGTTTATCGGTATTGGTATAAATGAGTTCCTGATACATTGATCAATCTCTGCTGACAAGAATATTAAAAGATAAATTATAACTAGGATTAGTATTTTAAATCCAGTCATTAATGTATTGGATAGGGCAATTTATAATAGGTCCCATTATATTAGTTTTGTCATTTTTTTCCTTGATGAGAAAAGTAAACAAATTAAAGGGCAGTGAGGAAATTTGCTAAAAATCCCCACAGCCCCGTCCGATATAAACCATTAATTAAAAATATAATTTGCAGATATCATTGTAACTTATATTTTCCTATGTATCTGATAACATCCCCTCCAATATAAAGAAATCCTTTATGCTCTTTTACTGCGCCTGCTTCAGATAATATTACTCCTTTAGTATCATATAGGGTTTCTAGGATTTTACCATCAGCTGAAATATTCATGATCATTCCAAATTTATCTGCTTTTGGTTGAAGTATTTGCGGAAGGCAATAAACCAGTTTTTTCATATTTACTTTTGGATGAATTTTATCTAAAGCTTCATTACGTTTAGTGGTAAAGCCAAGCCAATATGAGCCATCTTCTCTGATGGAAATGCCATTGGGAAAACCTGGTAAATTATCAATAAAAATTTCTGTCCGGCCTTTTTTTTCACCTTCAATCCAGTATTTCAACACTCTGTATTTGGTAGTTTCTACTATCAAAAGGTAGTCTTCATCTTTTGATAGCACTAGTCCATTACCAAAGAATGTTCCTTTCATTAGTGTGGTTAAATAATTAGTATTTGGATTGAAGCAATACACGCCACCACGTGGTTTCATCTCTAATATTAATTTTCTTCCATATTTAATGTTGTAGGCGGAAATTTCAGAAGTATTAGAGAAATAGATTTTGCCATCATGGGCGATATCTATACCATTAGGAATATAAAAGCGATTTCCATCTTCATCTTTGTCTGCCAATACAGAAGCTTTTTTATCCTGATTAATACTGATTAACCCTTCTTTGTGGCTAAGAGCAATTAAATTATTATTATAATAGTGCAAACCTGAAACCCAGGAACCCGAATTATAAAATTCCTCAACTTTGCCAGAAGGATCTATTTTTAAAATTCTGCCGTCGGTAAAATCCTTGTTATGAACACCGCAATATAAATTACCTGAATTATCAAATTCAATATCTTCAGGGCCTTCCCATTTATTTAAATCTATTTTAATGGCTGATGTTAATTTCTCATTGAATTTTACTGCAGCTGAATAAGAAGGTGTTTTATCTGGATTCCAAGCCACTGGATGAATAGAACAAGACTCTAATATAATTATACTGGAGATAAAAATCAGGGGTAAGATAGTTCCTCTTTTCATAAAATGCTGTTTTCTTTAACTATGCAAAGTAAAAAAGTGTAAAACAAATTTACATTTACATATGTAAAGAAATGAGCATAACTATTATTCCTTAGCTTCCTTATTTCTGATTCGGCTTAATTGTGTAGGGGATATACCTAAATAAGAAGCAATGTGAAATTGAGAAATGTGTTGTTCTAATTTGGGGAATTCATTTTGAAAAATTTTATAGCGCTGAGAAGCATCTAGCAGTGCTATTTCAATTTCTTTCTTTTCTTTTTCCATAAAATAAAATTCAGCAATTTTTCTTGCCAGACGTTCAAGGTCCTGATGGGTGTCGAAAAGTGACGTTAATGCTTTATAGTCACATGTATACACTTTGCAGTCTGTGAGAGCTTGTTGAGCTATTAAGTTTGGTTGCTCTGTCAATAAAGAAGTGTAAGCGCCAATTATACTTGGACCTGCAAAAAACTGTTTATTATATTCTTTACCTTCATTATTGATAAAGTAAGCCCTTACTACGCCAGATTCTAAAAGCCCGATTTTATTTGCTGTTTCATTTACATTTATAAAGTATTGGTTTTTAAATAACAATTTATATTCGAAAAGTGGTAAAACCTTGATCCATGTTTCATCTTTTAATGCTGAAATGTAGTTAAAATAGTCTTTGATAATGTTCATCCGATTGTTGGTGATAATTTTCTGAAATTTTCTCACAGCCCTTGATTCTTTTTGTTACTTTTCTCATCAAGGAGAAAAGTAACAAAAAGAATCAAGGGAGGTATTATAAATTGCCCTAATGACGGGATTTAAACCACTAATCCTATTTAAAAATAATATAACTAGTATAATTTTCAAATGTAAAACAAAATTCACATCTGGTTTTTATAGTTAGATATTTAGATGTAAAAAACAGGAGTAAAATTCTTTTAGAAAAAATGAATTCATCGCCAATCAAAACAAAATTAAAGCATTATAACATAACCCAGTAATGGACCTATAACATTTGACAGATTCTGATGTTGTGCAGGTATGAAAAATTATAAACTATCTGTCATCTTTGTTACGCTCTACCTTTTTGTTTTTGCCGCTTTATCCAGGATGGATGTCGAATTGGAGATCATGCTTTCGCTTTTTTCATTATCTCCTTTTCTGATTTTATGGATGGTTTATTCCGTATTGAAATACGGTAAACATTCCGGTAAGACTTTAAATGAGCGGGAATGGGGATACGAGGACAGAGCCTGACCGGATCAGGTTCCGATTTTTTTTCCTGGTTTATTCAAATATTCGAAAATCGGATGAATTTCAATATTGATTTTTAATGCTTTTCTTGAAGGGCATGCTGTTTCCGCTTCATCCAGACACCTCTGGGCTAACAGGAATGAACTATTATTTTTAAGTTTTACTATAGGCCTGATCAGAATTTCTTCTGTAGTAAACTTGTCTGTTTTTTTCTCAAGCTTCACAAAGCACTGACTTTGATAAGATATCACCTCAAGATTATTTTTCTCTGCTATTTCCAGAAATGTTGTCATAAAGCAGGAAGAAACAGATGCTCCAAGCAACTGTTCAGGAGTCCACTGGTTCTTTTTTTCAGTGGGTGTTTCTATCGGGGAGAAAACCTTTATCTCATCAACTCCATGTGAGGTAAGAAATCCGGCCTTTTCTGATTTCCAGGACAAATCTATTTCATAGAAGTATTCTTCCATTTGTTCTCTAGTTTATTGGTTCAAATATAAGTTGTTGGTCAACAGGTAGTGATGACAAATATTATCTGAGAAACTGATATTTGTCATTTATCTCCTTTTTAAAATCGAGTTCCTTTGTTCAAAACAAAATGTATGGAAAAACAGGGATACAGGGGAATTATGCTCTTACTTATTTTTTTATGGGCCGGCATGATCCTGGGCATTTCATTTCTTGAAGCCCCTCTTAAGTTTCAGGCTCCTAATGTTACCCTAGGAATTGGCCTGGGTATTGGAAGATTGGTTTTTGGCACCCTTAATAAAATCGAGCTTCTGTTTGCCTTTCTACTTATGGTGTTCAGTTTTATTACAAGGCCCCCGGTTAAGTTCAGATTTCTGCTTGGATTGGTATGTATGATTCTTCTCTTTCAGACATTCTGGCTGTTGCCAGCGCTTGATGTAAGAGCTGAGATCATAATAAACGGAGGAATACCTTCTGGAGAATCACCTCACATAATATATGTAGTTGCGGAAATCATCAAATTAATCAGTCTGATCTCTGCTGGCATCATGTTATTCAACAATAGCATCAAATTCTTTCAAAAGGAGGAAGTATGGAAAGCTTAGCAGAACATACTACAGCTAAATGCTATCATTGCGGAAATGAATGTGGAGGATCAGATATTAAGATTGAGTCAAA
Source organism: Bacteroidota bacterium (assembly GCA_023428135.1). Classification (GTDB taxonomy): domain Bacteria; phylum Bacteroidota; class Bacteroidia; order Cytophagales; family Cytophagaceae; genus Sporocytophaga. The sequence goes on from JAEYZG010000016.1 coordinate 224,510, forward strand.
AATTTTCTGCTGCAATGGCTGTAAAAGCGTTTATGAAATTCTTGACGCTAATCTCCTTTGTGATTATTACGCTCTGGATACTAATAATCCCGGAAATAAAATTGAAGAATCTGTTAAATCAAAATTCGCTTTTCTTGATGAAGAAACCATTATTGCAAAGGTATTGGATTTTCAGGAAGGAGATAAGTCCGGCGTTACATTTTATATTCCCTCCATACACTGCAGCTCCTGTATATGGTTGCTGGAAAATATGCAAAAGATCCATCCCGGCATCATTGCATCCAATGTCCATTTCAGGAAAAAGGAAATAAACATTCAGTTTAATAACAGAATATCTTTAAGACAACTTGCTGAGCTGCTGACTTCACTGGGATATGCTCCTGTTATTAACTTCAACGGAAAAGAAATCAATCGGAAAACTGTTAATAAAGCTCTTTTATATAAGATCGGTATTGCTGGATTTTGCTTTGGGAACATTATGATGCTCAGCCTTCCTGACTATCTTTCTGTTTCCGATAAATTTTCGGGTGATTTAAAAGGACTGTTTATATACTTAAGTCTGTTCCTTTCTCTTCCTGTATTTACTTATTGTTCGTCTGATTATTTTGCAAGTTCATGGAATGCCATTAAAACAAGAACTGTCAATATAGACCTACCAATTGCATTGGGAGTCATTGCCGCTTTTTCTCAAAGTATATATGAAATCTATACAGGTGCAGGCCCCGGATATCTTGATTCGCTTTCAGGGCTAATATTCTTTTTACTGATTGGAAAATGGTATCAGAATAAAACATATGAGGCTCTTTCCTTTGAAAGAGATTACAAGTCTTATTTCCCATTGGCTGTAACTAAAATAGAAAACAATTTTGAGCGGTATGTTACACTGGATAAACTGAAGGCAGGTGATACTATTTTGATTCGTAATAATGAAATTATTCCTGCTGATGGCTATATCCTTGAAGGTACAGGAGTTATTGATTATAGTTTTGTTACAGGTGAATCTAGTCTGACCACAAAGGAAACGGGGCAAAAGGTATATGCAGGTGGAAGACAAGAGGGCCCTGCCGTTAAAATAATTACGAGTAAAGAGGTCTCAGAAAGTTATCTGACTCAGCTATGGAACAAAGACAATGCAACTGATAAACTCAATGGTCTTGTTGAATTCACCAACAAAATCGGAAAGTATTTTACAGTAGCAGTATTGCTTATCAGTCTGGGATCTTATCTGTATTGGGTTGGAAAGGATCCCGGAATAGCGCTGCACGCTGCTGTTTCTGTGCTTATCATATTTTGTCCATGCATTTTTGCTTTGGCCATTCCATTTGGGTTTGGAAAAGCGATGAACATATTGGGCAGGAATGGTCTGTTTCTGAAAAATACTGAAACTATAGAAAAGCTTGCTCATAATGATTTTATAGTATTTGATAAAACAGGAACTATCACCACTACTGAAAATCCTGAAGTGTCATTTGTTGGGGAGCTTACCAATGCGCAATCAGAGATGGTTAAAGCGCTTGTTAAAAACTCTACCCATCCGCTTTCCAGAAGCATTTATAATTTTCTTAAAGTAGATTCCTCTGTAAAGCCTGATTCATTTATTGAAATACCTTCTCAGGGAATAAAGGGGAGATTCAATAACATTGAAGTCATTGCAGGAACAGCTGAAATTGCAGGTCTTGAGCTCAATAAAGACGCTGGAATGGTCCCAGGTTCTAAGGTATATATAAAGATCAATGATGAAGTTAAAGGATGTTTTGTATTCAGAAATAGCTACAGGAAAGGCTTTGAACAAATATCCGGAATATTAAAAAGGGATTATTCGCTTCACTTATTAAGCGGAGATAATGATTCAGAGAAAGGTTATCTGAGTAATTACTTTACACCCTCCAATCTGCATTTTGATCAGACTCCTCAAAGCAAACTGGATTACATAAAAAAGCTAAATCATGAAGGGAAGGTGATGATGATAGGAGATGGTTTGAATGATGCCGGTGCATTGCAACAAAGCAATTGTGGTATCAGCATTACGGAGAACTGTGGGAATTTTTCTCCCGCTTGTGATGCAATATTGGATGCTTCAGCATTTTCCCGATTGCCGGTCTTTCTGAAATATGCAAAAGCTTGTGTGAGATCAGTTTATGGTAGTCTGGCCATTTCTCTATCCTATAATGTAATAGGATTGTATTTCGCAGTTCAGGGCTTATTAAAGCCCCTTGTGGCCGCACTTTTGATGCCAATAAGCTCAGTATCAGTAGTGTTGTTCGTAACCATTATGAGCAGTCTTTGGGCAAAAAAATATGGACTCAGATAAAAGTGACAAATATCATTTTCCAGGGTGTCTTACCTCATTCTTCCCTGACTGGTTTACATATTAATTTGTATCAAACAATAAACAATGAGTGTACTGATCATACTTGTGATTTTCAGCCTGCTGGTAGCAGGGTCGTTTCTGGGAGCCTTCATCTGGGCTATCAGGGACGGGCAATATGAAGACGACTATTCTCCATCTGTAAGGATGTTATTTGACTCAAAAAAATCAGAAATAAAACAAAAAAGTAACAAGTAATATGCACTTAGAACGGTTTTCATACGACAACGCAATCGTCCGGAATTTTGCCTATGCAACAATGATCTGGGGAGTCATAGGAATGCTCGTCGGCCTCACGGTGGCACTTCAGCTAGCTTTCCCAGCTTTGAACTTCGGACTCGAGTTCACCACATTCGGTAGAATCAGGCCATTACACACTAATGCCGTAATCTTTGCCTTTGTAGGTAACGGAATTTTTACAGGTGTTTATTACTCCTTACAAAGACTCTGTAAAACAAGGATGTATAGTGACATGCTGAGCCAGATTAATTTTTGGGGATGGCAACTGATCATTCTTTCTGCAGTTCTTACATTACCTATGGGTTATACAACCAGTAAAGAATATGCTGAACTGGAATGGCCTATAGATATTGCAATTACTCTTATCTGGGTTGTTTTCGGATGGAATATGTTTGCTACTATTCTTAAAAGAAGAGAGAAACACTTATATGTTGCCATCTGGTTTTACATCGGAACCTTCGTTACAGTAGCTGTATTACACATCGTGAACTCATTCGAGCTTCCGGTAACTTTTATGAAAAGTTATTCCTGGTATGCAGGTGTTCAGGATGCTCTCGTTCAATGGTGGTATGGACATAATGCAGTTGCATTCTTTCTGACAACTCCTTATCTGGGACTTATGTATTATTTCGTTCCGAAAGCTGCGAACAGACCAGTATATTCCTACAGACTTTCAATCATACACTTCTGGGCACTAATTTTCCTTTATATCTGGGCCGGTCCTCACCACTTATTATATACAGCACTTCCAGACTGGGCACAATCTCTTGGTGTCGTATTTTCAATAATGCTTATAGCTCCTTCATGGGGTGGCATGCTCAATGGTTTACTTACTCTGAGAGGTGCCTGGGATAAAGTACGTGAAGATGTCGTTCTTAAGTTTATGGTGGTAGCTTTAACATGTTATGGTATGGCTACATTTGAAGGTCCGATGCTTTCCCTTAAAAATGTAAATGCTATAAGTCACTTTACTGACTGGACAGTAGCACACGTACATATCGGAGGTTTGGGCTGGAATGGATTCTTGACTTTTGGCATGTTATACTGGCTATTCCCTAAACTATTCAGAGTAGAACTATATTCAAAAAGATTGGCCAACTTCCATTTCTGGATTGGTTCTTTAGGAATCATATTCTATGCACTTCCTATGTACTGGGCTGGTTTTGCTCAAAGTTTGATGTGGAAGGAGTTTACAGCAGATGGACTATTAGCATATCCTAACTTTCTTGAAACTGTAACCCAGATAAAAACAATGTACATGCTCAGAGCCTTGGGAGGTGCTATGTTCATAGTAGGTACAGTTGTGATGTGTTATAATTTATTTATGACAGCTAAACAAGGATCATTCGTCGCAAACGAAGACGCTGAGGCTCCTGCAATACATAAAGACGCGAAAGAAGAAAAGGAACACTGGCACAGATTGATTGAGCGCAGGCCTGTTCAGATGATGGTGCTAAGCCTTGTAGTTATACTGATAGGTGGAATTGTAGAGATGATACCGACTTTCCTCGTTAAATCAAATATTCCTACTATTGCAAGTGTAAAACCTTATACACCTCTGGAATTGCAGGGAAGAGACATTTATATCAAAGAAGGATGTAATAACTGTCACTCTCAAATGGTTCGCCCATTCAGATCAGAGACGGAGAGATATGGAGAATATTCCAAAGCAGGTGAATTTATTTATGATCACCCACATCTTTGGGGCTCAAAGAGGACAGGACCCGATATTCACAGAGTAGGAGGTAAATATCCAGACTCATGGCATTACAATCACATGCTTGATCCGGAAAGTATGTCTCCTGGTTCCATCATGCCTCCGTATCCATGGTTGTTTGAATATGAGATAGATACTAATTCTACTCCAGGAAAAATTACAGCCATGAGACAATTGGGGGTTCCTTATCCAAAGGGTTATGAAGCTCAGGCTAATGAAGATCTTAGAAAACAGGCAAATGAAATTTCAGAAAGACTTAAAGAGTCTGGTGTTAAAACCAAGAGTGAGAAAGAAATCATAGCACTGATTGCTTATTTACAAAGATTAGGCACTGATATTAAAGCAAAACCATTAGCTCAGGATAACTGATTCTCGTTATGTTAAAATTTGTAAAATATCATATGGCATCCATTACAGATATAGAAATATTTCCTATCATCTCGTTTGTCATATTTTTTCTGTTCTTTCTTGGAGTGTTGATGCTCGTTTTCAGATCAGACAAGAAATTAATGTCTAAAATGGAGCAGATGCCTCTGGAAGACTCAATCTTAGCTAATAGAGAAAACAATGAAGAGAATATTTAAAGATTTTATCAATATGAAATCCATACTTTCCCTGCTTTTAGTTTTAAGTCCGTTTATTTCAAAAGCTGATGCTGCTTCAGCAGCTCCTCAGTCAGCGGATATGTTCAGTATCGTAATACTGGTGATACTTGTATTGATAACTCTTGTTCTTCTGTATATACTTTTTTCATTAAAAGTATTTCTGGATCATGCCAAACCCAAATCCTCTGCAGAGCCGGTAATGGCAGGACTTTTAAAGAAGCTTACAGATACTGTTCCTTTAGATCAGGAAGAAAGTATTCTTACTGACCACGTTTACGATGATATCAGAGAACTAGACAATAATCTTCCTCCTTGGTGGAAATACATGTTCTATGCAACCATTGTTTTTTCCTTTGTATACATCTACTATTATCATTTTAACGAAAATGGGCAGTTGCAAATAGAAGAATACACTCAGGAACTGGCTGTTGCAGAAAAGGAGAAAGAAGCATATATGAAACTTGCAGCAAATAGCATAGATGAAACCAATGTTAAAATGGCAGATATAAAAGGTATTGAAAAAGGAAAAGGTCTGTACCAGCAAAACTGTGCTGCTTGTCATGGTGCATCAGGAGAAGGAGGAGTAGGGCCGAATCTGACAGACCCTTACTGGATGCATGGTGGTGGAGTAAAGAATGTCTTTAAATCTATTAAATACGGCATACCTCAGAAGGGAATGATATCATGGAAGGCACAGCTAAGTCCTTCCGCAATTCAGGAAGTGGCTAGTTACATTATAAGCATTCAGGGGAGTAATCCGGCAAATGCAAAAGACCCTCAGGGAGATAAGTACGAGGGGGAAGACTAAGATATCTATAATATCATTACCAAAATGGAAAAGTCTGATTTAACAAATCTAAACCAGGATAAGTCATTCAGAGACTCTATCTCTACCGTTGACAAGTCCGGTAAAAGGATCTGGCTCTATCCAAAAAACTCTAAAGGAAGACTAACGAATTACCGCAACTTACTTTCTTTACTGTTTATAGGAATGATGATAGCCGGAACCTTCATTAAAATTGACGGAGAACCGCTGCTTCTTTTGAATATAGTTGAAAGGAAGTTTATCATTTTGGGAAAGATATTCTGGCCACAGGACTTTCATATATTTCTTCTGATCATGATAGCTTTTGTTGTCTTCATAGGAATATTTACAATGGTTTATGGAAGAGTCTTTTGCGGGTGGATTTGTCCTCAGACCATATTCATGGAGTCCGTTTTCCGCAAAATAGAATATTGGATAGAAGGTGACTGGAAAACAAGAGATGCTCTTGACAAAGCGCCTCTTACCACTGAAAAGATATTTAAAAAGGTATCAAAGCATTTCATTTTCTTCAGTATCTCATTCCTGATAGCCAGTATATTTCTAAGTTATATCCTGGGAGTTGAAAAGGTAATGAAGCTCATGCATGAAAATCCATCAAACCATCCAGGACTGTTTACTGCACACCTAGTATTTTCATTTGCTTTCTACTTGGTCTTTTCAAGAATAAGAGAGCAGGTATGCACAACGATTTGTCCTTACGGAAGATTACAAGGAGTATTATTGGATAAGAACTCTCTGATCGTTGCCTATGATTATGTAAGAGGTGAAAAACGTGGAAAATTAAAAGCAAAAGAATCACGCAAGGAAGCTGGAAAAGGAGATTGTATTGATTGCAATCAGTGTGTAAATGTATGTCCTATGGGGATTGATATAAGAAATGGAACCCAGATGGAATGCACTAATTGTACAGCCTGTATCGATGCCTGCAATTTTATGATGCGCAATGTCGGCTTACAGGAAGGGCTTATCAGAATGGACTCGGAGGAAGGTATTGCCAATAGTAAGCCTTTTAAAATTACTACAAGAATTGCAGTATATACTTCAGTATTGTTGGTTCTGATCGGTTTTATATTCGCCTTATTATTAATGAGGACGGATATAGAGACCAGTATCTTGCGTACTCCGGGAGTATCTTTTCAGGAGCTTCCTGATAATAAAGTGAGCAATCTCTATAATATTAAAATGATTAACAAGACAAGCAAAGAGATTAAAGTAAAGATAAAAGTTTTATCCGAGAATGGGGAAATAAAACTTGTTGGTAAAGAGCCGGTAATTCCTTCTCAGGGGACAGCAGAGACTGCCGCATTTATTGTACTGAGTAAGGCTGATATAACAAAAGTAAAAACAAAAATAAAAATCGGTGTCTACTCAGATGGTAAAGAGCTTGAAACTTTAACAACAAGCTTCATAGGACCTATGAACTGACAACTTTATACATCAACTAAATATTAAAAAGATGAGCTGGGGATACAGAATTACAATACTAACACTGGGCTTTGTTTGTTTCATGGTCTTTTTGGTCATCAGTGCATTCAGACAGGACTTTGATCTTGTTACAGAAGATTACTATGGAAAGGAACTGCAGTTTCAAAATCAGATTGAAAAGCAAAGTAATCAGATGCAATTAAAAGATACCCTAAGCTGTATTGTATCAGATAATAATGTAATTATAAAATTTCCTGATGAACTAATACAGAATAACATAACCGGTGAAGTATTATTCTTCAGGCCTTCAGATGCTGAGAAAGATGTTAAAAGGCTTATCAATTCCCAAAATGGAGTGGAGGTCTTCAAAAAGGAATTGTTTCAGAAAGGATATTATAAAGTGCAGGTGGATTATAGTTCTGGGGGGAAGAAGTATTACTACGAAAAGTCAATCATAATAGGTTAGTATTATGTTTTATGCTGCATTTATAATAGGGCTTGTAAGCAGTCTCCATTGCCTGGGTATGTGTGGGCCATTAGCCTTTGCTTTGCCTGTAAGAACAACTAATAAGTGGAATAAGCTGTTAAAATATCTCTTGTATAACTTTGGGAGAATACTTACATATGCTTCATTTGGATTAGTATCCGGGCTTATTGGTAAAGGGTTTGTAGCTGTTGGTCTGCAGAAAATGCTCTCTATAAGTGCAGGGATTCTTATTATAGCAGCAATCATTATCATTTACAACCCAATTAAAATTGGCTTATTCAATCAAATATTCAATTCTCTGAATCAAAAAGTAAAAACAGGGTTTCAAAAGTATTTTCAGAAATCAAGCTTTACTTCATTATTTACATTGGGGATTTTAAATGGCTTACTACCGTGTGGTGTTGTATATATAACCCTGTTAAGTGCAATTGCAACAGGAGATTCAATTTCTGGTGCAGCCTACATGATGTTGTTTGGATTAGGCACTATGCCTATGATGCTCGCAGTGGGACTGACAGGAAACATTTTAAGGGGAAAAATAAAACCCGTCTTTTTTAAGGTCATACCATTGATAGGATGTATAGTTGGAGTGATGCTTGTTATGAGAGGGTTAAATACCAGCGTATCTTCAAACGGTGCAGAACGCAGTTGTTGTCACAGTCAAACTTGTCACTAAAAAAATGGACATGGATCAAAATAATCTTATCAGGAAATACAATGTGCCAGGGCCAAGGTATACCAGTTATCCGACTGTGCCATACTGGGACAATGATTTGTTCAATCAAGAGAAATGGCAGGATGAAATTTTCAAATCATTTGGTGGTGATAATGAGGAGGTAAGCCTGTATGTCCATCTTCCATATTGTGAAAGTCTTTGCACATTTTGTGGATGCAATACAAGGATTACTGTAAATCATGATGTGGAGATTCCATATATCAATACAGTTTTAAAAGAATGGGCCTTGTATTTAAAGCTCATGAAAAAAATTCCGGTTATTAAAGAAATTCATTTAGGTGGTGGTACACCAACATTCTTCAAGCCAGAGAATCTCAAAAAGCTTATCGATGGAATACTTGATACCTGTTCAACAGCACCGGACGCAGAGTTTGGATTTGAAGGACATCCTAATAATACAACGGAGCAACATCTAAAGACACTTTATAATTTAGGATTCAGAAGGGTAAGTTTTGGAATACAGGATTTTGATCCAATCGTTCAACATGCTATTCATCGCATTCAGACATTTGAAAGTGTTAAAACTGTTACAGAAACAGCAAGGGCAATTGGGTACACTTCGATAGGATATGATATAATATATGGTTTGCCATTTCAGACCCTCAGAGGAATAGAAGATACAGCTCAAAAAGTAAGGCAATTGAAGCCGGACCGCATTGCATTCTATAGTTATGCGCATGTTCCATGGATCAAGCCAGGACAGAGAAAGTTTTCAGAAGTTGATCTGCCTTCAGATGAAGCTAAAAGGAACTTATATGAAAGAGGAAGAGATCTATTGGAGCAAAGTGGGTATATAGAGATTGGAATGGATCACTTTGCCTTAAAATCAGATTCTTTATATAAAGCCTCTGTTAATAAAACTTTGCACAGAAACTTTATGGGGTACACCAGCCAATATACTTCAAGGCTGATAGGACTTGGCGTTTCTTCTATCAGCGATCTTTGGGGCGCATATGCTCAGAATGTTAAAGTCGTGGAAGATTATATAGCTAAAGTAAACGAAGGTAAAATCCCGGTGTTTAAAGGTCATATTCTTAGCAATCAGGATATGATCTTAAGACAGCATATACTCAATATCATGTGTAAGTTTTATACCAGCTGGTCTTCTCCCGGAGAACAATCGGTAGGCTTGTATGATGGCATTGGCAGAATGAAGGAACTGGAGCAGGATGACCTTATCAGATTTGGATTATATTCTCTCGAAGTGACTGAAAAAGGAAAGCCGTTCATGAGAAATATATGCATGGCTCTTGATGCAAGGATGCATGCAACAATAACAACTAAAGAAGTAAAATTTTCTAAGGTAGTATAAAACCTCATCCCTAACCCTCTCCTGAAGGAGAAGGGAACAGTTTACGAAAATAAAATATCAATTATAACAGACATTTAACTGCAAAATCAATATTAACAGGTGCATCAAAGTTCCTCTCCTTTAGGAGAGGGATTTAGGGTGAGGTTCTTTACCCTTTAATTTAAATTGAATTATTAAACTTAACTATATGATTATATTGTATTTCTTTCTGGCGCACTGGTACCTTTCTTTGTTTGCCCAGACATTCTTTCTCCACAGGTATGCAGCTCATCAAATGTTTACTATGAGCAAAACCTGGGAAAAAGTATTTTACGTGATGACCTTCATATTCCAGGGATCGTCTTATTTAAGTCCGTATGCATACGGTGTTATGCACAGATTGCATCATGCATATGCCGATACGGATAAAGATCCACATTCACCTTCATATTCCAGAAATCTTTTTGATATGATGTGGAAGACAAAAAATATTTATAATGATGTTTTAAACCATAGAGCAAATATTGAAGCAAAATTTACCAAAGGTGTGCCATACTGGGGATTTATAGAAAAGATCGGTGATACGTGGGCTGTTAGGATTGGATGGGGAGTGCTTTATACTCTCGTTTATATGGAATTTGCCACTGAATGGTGGATGTATTTGTTGTTACCGATCCACTATTTAATGGGACCAGTACATGGAGCAATCATCAATTGGTTTGCACATAAATTCGGATATGTAAATTTCAAAGTATCTGATACAGCTAAGAATTTACTTCCATTTGATTTTCTTATGATGGGAGAGAGTTATCATAACAATCATCATAAACTTGGAGGAAGAGCAAACTTTGGAGTCAAATGGCATGAGTTCGATCCAACTTATCCGGTTATAAAGCTCCTCAACTTTCTTGGAGTAATAAAACTTAAACTGAATAACGACTTAAACTATATGTGATATGGTAACCGACCAATTAAAGGATATTACATCTGAAGAAGATGTAAAACTTATGGTAAATTCCTTTTATGAAAAGGTGAACAAAGATGAATTGTTGTCTTATGTTTTCAATGACTTTTCAAAGGTTAACTGGGAGAAACACCTTCCTAAAATGTACCAGTTCTGGAATTATCTTTTATTAGGAATTCCAGAATATAAAGGCCGTCCATTTCCCGTTCATACTCAGTTGCCCGTTGAATCCAAGCACTTCGATATGTGGCTTCGACTATTTAAGGTCAATATAGATGAGCAGTTTTCAGGGCCAGTTGCGGACATGGCAAAAGTAAAAGGAGAGCAGATAGCTCTTACATTTCAATATAGAATGGGACTTCTGGAGGACTAAGGGGACATCATTTTTTGAACTTTTAAAGCCAATCTATAAAAGGATTGGCTTTTGGTTTTTTATTAGGCTTTTATTGATTTTTTTATTATTATCAATAGAGTAAAATACTCTTTGACGATATTTTCATATATAGTCAGTTTTCCTTGTTTTTAAAATGTAATTTTTTGCATAATTTCAATTCTGGAGATAGTCAATTTTTGAAATGCCTATATAAGATCATTTAAACAGACAGTTATATATATTATTTTTTTTTTGAAATTTTATTGTATCTCTCTAACCTTCAATTTCGTTAGTGTAAATTATATCATGAAATATATATTTACACTTTTTATTTTTCTTTATCCTCTTGTAAGTCAGTCACAATCATTAAAAGTGCCTGATGATGTTTACGGTTTGAAGAACCCTACGCAAGATCAGGGAAAAGCATGTGCCTCATGTATGCGGGTGCTTATGCAAAAACCTGCAGATGTACAATTTGGGTTTACGGTTCAGGACAATGATATCTATTTTGTTCTCACAGATTCAAGATGGTTGGAGTTATTCTTTAACAAATCACATGATGGAATTGCAGTAGATATAGTGAGCAGAGATCTGTATTCATGTAAACTAAAAGGCAACAGGGCCAATAAACATTGGGCCTATGATGGTTATTTAAAGGAGCCAGTATATTGGAAAGATTTTAAGAAGACTGCATTGGTAGATGAGAAGGGGTTTGTATTTGTTAAAGTTGGTACCGTTCCGGACGAACTGGCAGGAAAAGAGTTAGAATATAATCTACTGCTGATCAGTAATAAATATGTATGCCATATCAATACCTTTTTTAGTGTTCCCTGGGATAGATGGGGACTTCTTGAGATGGGACTCTTCATGGACACTATTCCTTCCAAAGCAATAGCAGGAGCAAAAGAATTGACATCTGAAAAATATGAGTTATTCAGCAAAAGTATGAAGTTTGAAGTACCTTTTGAAAAGAATAAATTCGAATATGCACCTTCTGACATTAAAGCGCTTACAGATTCTTTAAAACTTAATGATTACGAAATTAAAGATATTCAAATCAGAGCTTATTCATCAGTAGAAGGTCCTGAAAAAAGAAACATAGAACTGCAGGAAAAGAGAGCTGAAAGTATCATCAGGATTTTACAAGGTTATCAGACAGAAAAGATTAATAAAGATGTTCAGGCTTCTGAAAACTGGGTTGAATTTCTGGAGGATATTTCAGAATCAAGATTTTCGTACTTAAAATCACTCAGTAAAATAGAAATAAAGCAGAAGCTTGAGGATAAACAGCTGACTGATCAGTTGGAGCCCATATTAAAAAGTCATCGCAAAGCCATTCTATTGATTAATCTTGAGAAAAAAGTTAAAATGGGAGATGATCCTGAAAAGTTAAAAGCCTCCTTTGAAAAAGCTATTATTGATAAAAACATTGAAGAAGCAAGAGCCATTCAGGAGGTTATTTTTTCCAAGATAAGAAATAAATCCCTGCCTCAGGATTACATGCAATCCTTAAAAATTCCTGAGACATATGCTTATGGATCTCTGTTGTTTGAATATGCAATTTTTAATTATCAGGAAAATGAAACAGATCTATATACAAGCATCAGACTTTTTGAAAAGCTTCAGTTACTAATGCCAGGCAATAAAAATATTAGGTATAATCTTACTGCGCTCAAAATAAGATCATGGGTTTATAGTCAGGGTGGTATAGATCCTGAGGAATTGCGAAGTGAGATAATGGCATTGCAGAAGATGGGAATCGATCAAACCCTTATCAAAAGGATGCTCATTAATTATCACATAATCCGTAGTGAATATCAGATTTCTCTGAAGAATTATGCTGAAAAGGACAAATCTGTAAAATATATCCAAACCCAATATTCTACTTTGGTAGCTAATGAAAATGATGCATTGAATCTTGCCAGGTATTTTTCAAGTTATAGTAAGCTGGATTGGGCAGAAAAGGTACTTTTAAAATATGTCAAGAAGGTAGATGTCAATGAAGATGTATTGTTTTATTATTTAAATCTAACAATTGTTGATAGTAAAAAAACAGCTTCGCCGGAATACCGCACCATTATGCTAAATGCAATTAATATCAATAAAGAAAGGTTTTGTAAGATCTTTAATTCAGCAGCGAATGGGGGGATTACTTTTCAGCTTTTAAAAGATCAATATCTGAAAAATATGTATTGTGAAGGATGTGAAAATTGACCAATTCGTTTTGCTTTTATTCATTTTCTAAAGCATACACCACATGACAATATTGTAGAGGTAAAGTTAGAACATTTCAAATGGTCAAATTATTAGTTGAAATTAAGTTGCTCAAAGTAAGCAGTTTGTGTTTGTTTAATTATAGCAAGCCTATTTATTTTTCTATATAAGATTCTTCTTTGTTTTCAATTTCAACTTAAAATTATAAATTAAATTTGTATTTGATTTTTTAACAAATAATAATAAAGGGGTATTTCTATGTTTAATAAAATTTTTTTAATCCTGTTTTGCCTGTTATTTTGGCAAAGCCAGCCTTCTGTTGCTCAAAAGAAAAAGTTCATCATCAATTCTGCTGAAATCATCAATGAGGGAGTTTCTTTGTATGACGAAGGTAAGTATAAAGAGGCAGTTGAGACGTTAAAAGAAGTAGACAGAAATGACACTAATTACGTTTGGGCACTTGCAGAGCTTTCTTTGTCTTATGTGGCTGATTCCCAGTTTGTACAAGGAGTCAAAATAGCTGATGAGGGTTTATCTTACAACTCAAAAAGTGAAAATCATTTCCTTAGAACCAAAGGAGTAGCCCTGGATAAAATGGGCAAAACTGATGAAGCTATAAAAGTAGATGAGTATGCCTTAAAAAAATATCCCTGGGATTTCCTTACCCGATACAATTGCGCATTGGCATATGAGAAAAAGAACCTACCCAAGTCGATGGCAATGTACAGGGATGTTATTCAGAATTACAATCCATTCCACCCATTAAGCCATTATAGATTATCCAATATTGCTTCTGAAGAAGGTAAACTGGTTCCTTATATGCTGGCCAGCTATATGTATCTTATACTTAAGCCCGGAGGATCAAATGCTCTTGATGTAATTACTAAAATTGAAAAACTTGTAAAAGGTGAAAGCAATCTGCCAGAAAATAAAGATAAATCCAATTACAGCTTTGCAGACCTTGAAACCATTATAGAGTCTAAAGCAGCATTGAGTAGTAAATACAAACATAAAGTTAAACTCAATTATCCATTTGTTTCACAAACTCAGCTTTTTCTTGAAAAGCTTGAATACAAGGCTTCTGACACTTCCATCTGGATGCAGCAATATGCCCCATTTTTTGTAGAACTGAATAAGAAAAACTATCTCGAGCCCTTTGTTTATACAATGTTATCTGGCTTAAATATTCCTGAAGTTCAAAACTGGCTGAAGAAAAATCAGGCAAAGAAACAAGAGTTTTTTTCTTGGGCATCGAATTATTTATCAAAGGATATTACTAAGAAAACAGTAAGTATAGATGGAAAAGACCAGACACTAAGTGCCTGGTATTATGATACCAGATTTATTCATTCGCTGGGTAATTATAAAGATGCTCAAAATGCGATTAGAACGGGGCACTGGATTTTTTATTATCCCAATACAGTTGTCAATGCTGAAGGTAATTATGACAGCAATGGCAAAAAAACAGGTGAGTGGAAATACTACTATGAAAATGGTTTTCTGAAAGAAGTTGAAAGTTATAATGCGGGAAAGTCTGATGGACCTTACAAACTTTACTATCCGAATGGGGCAATCAAATACAGCTGTATTATGGCTAATGGAAGTATTCAGGGAGAACTTAAATACTATAATAATGCTGAAGTACTTGAAACTTCTAATGCCTTTAAGGATGATAAATTAAATGGCTCATCTAAAAGTTTTTACAATAGTGGCAATATCAAGAGTGAGGTTAATTTCATTAATGGACTCAAAGAGGGCAAAGCTAAAGACTTTAATAACATTGGAGGCCTGGTCAAAGAAGGGGAATATAAAAATGGTAAATATAATGGTACTTATAAATCTTATCACAACAATGGGAAAGTTGCTTCTGAAGGCCTTTTGAAAGATGATAAGGAGGAAGGGGTATGGAATCATTACTATGATAACGGAAAACAAGGTGAGGTTTCCAATTTTAAAGATGGTAAAAACATTGGTTCATGGAAAAAATACTCTGAAAGAGGCCAACTTCTTGAAGAGTGTAATTATAATGAAAAAGGCAAACTGAATGGAGAGCACAAAGTATATGATACAGATGGTAAACTTCATTATATTCTTGACTACAAAGATAGTAAGTTAAAAGGGCTAAGATATTTTGATAAGTCAGGCAAGGTTGTTTCTGAAAATAAAGAAAAAAGTGGAGTTCTAAAGTTAAAGTCTCTATACCCTGATGGAATAAATATTATGTCTGAAGGAACCTATAAAGATGGATTAAAAGATGGTGTATGGAAATTTTATGAATTAACCGGTATAGCTACTTCTGAGGTAAATTACAAAGCCGGAGTTAAGAACGGACCTGCCAAAACCTTTTATTTAAATGGTAAGAAAGATTCAGAGTTTAATTATAAAGACGGGCTGCTGGATGGCTTTTATCAAGGCTTTTATTCCAATGGCCAAACCTCTTTAGAAGGATATTATGTCAATGACAATAAAGAAGGTTACTGGTACAGATATTATCCTAATGGCAAATTGAGCGATGTTAATTATTATCTCAAAGGAGAAGAATATGGGGTTTATGAAGATTATTCCACAACTGGCTACAAACGTCTTATAACAGTGCTGAAAGATGGTGTATTTGCTGAAGAAACATTGTTCGACTCTACTGGAAAAGCCTACACTACTTGTACATTAAAATTGGGAACCGGAGATTTTACTCTGAAACATCTCAATAACAAACCTTACGTAAAGGTTAAAATGAAGGGTGGATTATATCAGGGTGATTATCAAAAAAATTATCCTAATGGTAAACTCAAAGAGAAATACAATTACATAGACGGATTAAAGCATGGACCTTCCGAAGGTTTTACTGAAGAGGGAAAACCAGAATTTAAGGGTAGTTATTTTCTGGGGAAAAGAACTGGTATCTGGAAGTTTTATTATTCGGATGGGAAGACTATAAGCTCTATGGGCAAATACACTAATGGAGCAAAAGACAGTCTCTGGGTGTGGTATAATGAAGATGGCACGAAAAACAGTGAATTTTCTTACAAGGATAATAACCTTAACGGCCCAAACGTTTACTATGCTCCTGATGGAAAAGAAGTTATCCTCTTAAGGAATTTTGAGAACGATGTTCTGATTTCCTACAACAATATGAAAAACGGTGCGAACGGTGACCTGATTCCCGTTGCCAATGAAACAGCTCAGATTACGGGGTATTATGCCAATGGAAACAAGGCTATGGAGTTTACATTGGATAAAAGTATGAGAGAAGGTAAATGCATTGTATATTATCCTTCCGGGAAGAAATGGTATGAAAAAAAATACAAAAACGGCGATACTGAAGGACCTAGAATCGAATATTATGCTGACGGAAAGGTTAAAGAAAAGGCAGACTATTTTGCAGATGAATTAAATGGAGTCCGAACTACCTATTACCCTAATGGAAACATTAAATCTTCTGAAAATTTCATACTGGGCGTTCTTCATGGAGTTTCCAGATTTTATGATGTCAATGGCAAATTGGTGAAAGAAAAAAAATACGTGGATGGTTGGACTTATTAAGATTAAAATGAATACATCAATAAGGAGGACGCTCCTTGTTTATCTGGCGTTAATTAGTATCCCTGCAAAATTATTTGCACAGGATGCAAATTCATTATCCAAACAATACCCTGACGAACTGGCAATCTACCTGAATAAAAAGAAATCAATCTTTCTGGATATTCAGGCTGATACCCTGACTATCAATACAGAAAACTTTTCTGAAATGATCTATCTTAAAGATAATGCAAACATTCTTTCAGAAAAAGAAATTTACTATTCCGGCATGCTCAAGGTAAGTGATGTGGAAGCAAAGTGTGTGATTCCTAAAGGAGATGGAGGTATGAGGACTATAAAAGTTACTGAATTTATAGATGAGGATGTACAGGAGAGAGGTATTTTCTTCAATGATTCAAAGGTTAAGAAATTTATTTACCCATCACTTCAAAAGGGCGCAAAATCATCACTTTTTTACAAAGAGTCTTATCTGGAACCAAGACTTTTCGGTCCATTCTTTTTCAGCGCAGAGGCATTGTCTTTAAATTCTGAATTATCCGTTACTTATAATAACAAGATTGATATTGGTTATAAGGTAATAGGTATAGATGAAACTGCACTTGAAAAAAGCGAGGTTAAAAAAGGTAGTAAAATTATTACAACCTGGAAAATGAAAAATGTACCAAGGTTAGAACGCGATGCAAAGGCTCCCAATATCAGGTATTATGCACCTCAAATTATAGTTTATATTAAATCGCTTAAACTTAAAAACGGTACTGTTAATTACTCTTCCAACTACAAAGAGCTGTATCAGTGGACTTATAACCTTGTAAAAGGTATTAACAAAGATTCGGAGAAAGAGATCAGAGTGCTTGTCGATTCTTTGCTTGTCGGGGCCAAAACAGACCTGGAGAAATCTAAAAGAATTTTTTATTGGGTGCAGGACAACATCAGATACATTGCCTTTGAAGATGGCTATGGAGGTTTTATACCAAGGGATGCTGAAAAAGTATATAGAAAAAGATATGGTGACTGCAAGGATATGGCAAATATAACCTCATATATGCACAAGCTTGCCGGCATTCCGGCATATCTTACGCTTATTGGTTCAAGAGACATTCCTTACGCTGTCTCAGAAATTCCTTCTAGCTGTAACTTTAATCATATGATTGCTACAGTCAAACTGGATGATAAATACTATTTTCTGGATGCCACTGGCAAATATCAGTTGCACGGACAGCCAACTTCTATGATTCAGGATAAAGAAGGATTGATCGTAATGGGAAAAGACAGCTGTATGGTGCTTAAAGTACCATTAATGGAAAGAAGCAAGAATAAAATTATAGATACTGTTCATGTTGATTTTGAAAAAAACAACCTGAAAGGAAGAGGTAAGAGATATATTGAAGGGTATCCTAAAATTACATTTGCGCATGTATATGGCAATCTAGATCCGGAAGATAAGGTAGATTATTTCAATAGCTTTTTATCTAAAGGAAACAATAAATGCAAAGTAACTAACCCTGTTGTTAAAAACGCTTCTGAAAGAGAAAAACCAACTGTTGTAAAGTTTGATTTTAAAGTGGAAGATTACTCTTTAACATCTGGCAAAGAAGTATTTATTAATTTAAATCTGAATAAAGACCTTTCCTCTCTCAATTTTGAATCCTCAAATAGAAAGACAGACTTTGAAGAAGATTATAAATATGAAATGACGGAAGTTACTACCTTAAATATTCCCAAAGGATATAAAGTGAAATATGTTCCAGAAAATAAAAAAATTAATGAAAAGGATTTTGGTTTTGAAATTCAATATGAATTAAAAAAAGATAAACTCATCTATACCAAAAAAATATACATAGACTTTCTTATCCTTAAAAAGGATCAATTCCCTACATGGAATAAGATGATCAAAGAATTAAATAAAGCCTATAAAGAAAACATCTCCATAGTTGAAAACTAAACCATCAATATGAATAAGCTTTTTAAAAAAGTTATCTTTTTTGCTATTTTTTGTAATGCAATAACGCTGTTTGCACAAAAGCCCGAAACCGATAGTTATGATTGGGAGGAAAAAAGAGCAAGGTTTAAGGTAAGTGCTGAAGATCAGAAAGAGTCTTGCGTAATTTTCAAAAATCACGCTTCTGAAGAGATCGCCTATAATGAGAAAAATGAACCCTACATTTATTCTGTTCACCACCTTATTGTAGCTGTTAACAATGAGTCTGGAATTGAGCAATACAATAAACTATCCATATCACTGGCTAATGTGATGGATATTATTGATATTAAAGTTAGGTCAATCAGCAAAGACGGCAAAATTGTCCTTACGGATAAAAGCCACATGAAGGAAATTGAAAACCTGGAGAACAAAGGAGCCTTCAAAGTTTTCGCAGTAGAAGGAGTTGAGGTGGGAAGTGAAATAGAATACATTTATAAACTTAAAAAATATCCTGCTAACTCTGGAAGAAGATATATTCAGTTTTCAAACCCAAGCTACAATTATTCTTTTGAACTTATTGTGCCCGAATTTTTAACCTATGATACAAAAGTTTATAATGGCAATGCAGAGGTTAAAGATACAGTTATAGAAAAAAAGAGACACATCTCTCTGAAGGTGAATAAAACAAATGCACTACCTAAGGAAGAATACAGCGATTACTGGGCAAATGTAATGCGTCTTGAATATAAAATCGCCAACAATAAAAGTACAGGTAAAACAAAAATAGTAACCTTTGCCGAAGCAGCTAAAACTATTTATGCCAACACTCATGTTACAGATTCTAAAATCGATAAACAGGTAGACGGACTCTTAAAGAAAATGAAACTTGACAAATCTGCTTCTGAAGAAGATAAAATCAGGCTTATAGAAAATCACATTAAGAGTAATTTTATAGTAAATCAAAATGGTGGTAGTGAAAGTTCTCAGATTGATTTCATACTAAAGAATAAATTTGGTTCTAAATTCGGAATGACCAGGTTGTTTATTAAACTTTTTGAAAGAGCTGAAGTAGGCCACAGACTGGCACTTTCTAATGATAAGACTAGCGAGCGATTTGATCCTAAGTTTGAATCATGGGATTATCTTGATGAGCAACTGATCTATTTTGACAAACTTGACAAATACATGTCACCTGTACAGTTTGAGTTCCGTTATCCAATGATACCTTCCTATTTTCTGGGTAATTATGCAATGGTTATCAAGCCTGTTACAGTTGGAGACTATACCACTGGACTGAGTGACATCAAGTTGATACCTTCTGTTGATTATAAGTTGAATCATGATAATCTCAATATCAATCTGTCTGTTGATCTGGAAAATGACAATTCAACAATCTCAATAGAGAGAAGTCTGAAAGGCTATAAAGCTATGTTTATACAGCCATATTATGATTTGATTCCTGAAGTTAAACGTAAAGAACTGTTTGACGAGATTTTAAAAAGCCAGGCTAAAGACGGACATGTAAGCAATGTTACAGTAAAAAATGTAGACAAAAATATTTCTCCATTTATTCAGCCAATGCTTATTACAGGTACTCTAAAAAGCGATGAACTGATTGAAAAAGCAGGTGGTAAATACTTGCTTAAAATAGGAGAAATTATTGGGCCACAGAATGAATTATATCAGGAAAAGAAAAGGAATACAGAGATCTCACTTGATTATCCAAATGAATATGTAAGAAAGATTAAGTTCGAAATTCCTCAGGGATATAAGGTTCCAAACCTGAAAGACCTTAATAAAAACATTGTTTTCAAAGACGGAACAGAAAACTCCATGGGCTTTACCTCTTCATATAAACTGGAAGGCAGAATAGTAACAATTGATGTGGAAGAGTATTATAAAAAACTTAATTATCCGGTTGAGGTATTTGAACAATTCCGGAAAGTAATTAATGCAGCAGCTGATTTTAATAAGATTACTCTTGTTCTTGAAAAGGAATAAACTTAATAAAAAAAAACAAGTGTTTATCCTCATTATCGGATAAGCACTTGTTGTTATAAATTTTATATTTATAATAACTTAGTGTAACGATTTTTCTATGTAATTTTTGATAGACTGATGTCATCCAGGAAGTCAAAATAATTACAGGATGAAACATATGCAAGTAAGTAATAATCGTTAGGAAATTGTTCGTAAATTTTTAAAAAATATTGATTTGTTCCGTTTTTTGTTAAATTAGCGATATGAAGATTTTTGTCTATCTATTAAGTGTCTATGTTATGGTATTATCATTAATGCCATGCCTGGACTCTTATACCTGCGAAGACGAAAAAGCTTCTGTTTCCATTTCGGGCAACCATGATCATAGCAAAGATGAAGGTGATTTATGCAGCCCATTTTGTATATGCTCTTGCTGTGGCGTTTCGTTTTTAGGAGTCAATATCCCGGTATTTTTTAGTCAGAGCATAAAAGTAATGGAGCCACGAGGCAATGTTCCTTATTACTCTGCATTTAATTCTTATTACTATCACTCATTCTGGCAGCCGCCAAAGCTTTCCTGATAACAACTATTTGGGTAATTAAACAGCTTGTTCTTTAATAGGGGAAGCATATATTCAATCAATTATCTGAAAATTAAGTAAAACCGGAGAAGAGAAAAGTATCTGCGAACTTCCTGGATGGCTAATTCCTGATAGCGAGAGTCTATTTGACTTTTGGTTAAAGCAGGTAAATCTGATCCATCAGAGAGTAAGCACTATTAAAAATCAGAATCTATTTATGTTAGATAATATAATACATTTTTCGGTAAAGCATAAGCTGATTATCGGGATGTTTACTATTGCGCTCATTTTATGGGGATGCTGGTCTGCAACCCGCCTCCCGATCGATGCGGTTCCTGATATCACTAACAATCAGGTACAGGTTATCACTACAAGCCCATCTCTTGCAGCTCAGGAAGTTGAAAGGCTAATCAGCTTTCCGGTGGAGATTAGCATGGCTAATATTCCCGGAATCATAGAAATTCGTTCAATGTCAAGATTTGGTCTTTCTGTAGTTACAATAGTTTTTACAGATGATACAGATATTTATTGGGCAAGACAACAGGTGTCAGAACGCTTAAAAGCTGCTATAGAGCAGATTCCAAAAGGAGTAGGGATCCCGGATTTAGGGCCTGTTACTACAGGATTAGGCGAAATATATCAATATGTACTTCACCCCCAAAAAGGTTTTGAAAATAAGTATTCAGCTATGGAACTCCGTACTATTCAAGACTGGATAGTGCGGAGGCAAATGCTGGGTACCAAAGGAGTTGCTGATATCAGCAGTTTTGGTGGTTACCTTAAACAATATGAAGTAGCCATTGATCCTGAAAAACTTCGCAGTATGAATATTACCATCGGGGAGGTTTTTTCAGCCCTTGAAACCAATAATCAGAATGCGGGAGGAGCCTATATTGACAAACTTCCCAATGCCTATTTCATAAGAACTGAAGGACTTGCCGGAGGCTTGGAGGATATTAAAAAAATAGTTGTGAGGAATACAACTAATGGAACGCCTGTACTGATAAGGGATGTCGGTACTGTTCAACTGGGACACGCAATCCGTTATGGCGCTTTGACCCGCAATGACGAGGGAGAAGTGGTCGGTGGTATTGTGATGATGTTAAAAGGAGGGAATTCAAATAAAGTTATTGGTAATGTAAAGGAGCGAATGGAGCAAATCAGAAAGTCCTTGCCTGAAGGTATAGAAATCGAAGCTTTTCTCGACAGGACAAAACTTGTAGACAATGCTATCCATACTGTTTCTAAAAATCTGATTGAAGGTGCTCTGATTGTTATTTTTGTCCTTGTACTGATGCTGGGAAATTTAAGAGCAGGCCTTGTGGTTGCTTCTGTAATACCGCTAGCCATGTTATTTGCTATTTCTATGATGAATCTTTTTGGTGTATCAGGAAATCTGATGTCCCTCGGTGCAATAGATTTCGGACTGATTGTGGATGGAGCAGTAATTATCGTAGAAGCGACCTTACATCACATAACAGGCAGAGGTCATACTCATAGGTTATCTCAGGATGAAATGGATTCAGAAGTTTATGACGCAGCTTCCAAAATCAGAAGTTCTGCGGCATTCGGAGAAATTATTATCCTGATCGTTTATCTGCCTTTACTTGCTCTTGTTGGTGTTGAAGGAAAAATGTTCAAACCTATGGCTCAGACAGTATCCTTTGCCATTCTGGGAGCTTTTATCCTTTCACTTACCTATGTACCTATGATGTCTGCTCTGTGTTTAAGCAAAACAACTGAGCATAAGAAAAATATTTCTGACAGAATTATGGATTTTTTTCAAAGGGTATATTTCCCTATGCGTGAGTTCGCATTAAGAAAGCAAGCCATTGTTACTCTGTCAGCATTTTTCTTGTTTGGAGGAAGCTTGTTGCTGTTTTTAAACATGGGCGGAGAGTTTATTCCTACACTTGATGAAGGAGACTTTGCTGTAGAAACCAGAGTATTAATGGGAAGCTCCATGCAGGAAACTATTAACGCTTCATTAAAAGCAGGGGAGGTTCTGAAAAAGCATTTTCCAGAGGTGAAAGAAGTGATAGGCAAAATAGGATCAAGCGAAATCCCAACAGACCCAATGCCTATTGAGGCATGCGATCTTATGATCATTCTGAAAGACAAAGATGAATGGACAAGCGCATCAACAAAAGATGAATTGGCTAACAAAATGCAGGAGGTCCTGGAAGATGAAATTCCCGGAGTAAGTTTTGGCTTTCAGCAGCCTATTCAGATGCGCTTTAATGAACTGATGACTGGAGCGAGACAAGATGTAGCAATCAAAATTTATGGAGAAGATCTGGACGTTCTTACCGAGCAGGCAAATAAGCTTGGAAAGATTGTTTCTCCAATTGAAGGAGCAAAGGACTTATATGTTGAAAAAGTAACCGGACTACCACAGATCGTAGTGTCTTTTGACAGAGATAAAATTGCTCAATTCGGTTTAAACATTGATGAAATGAACAGAATTGTAAAAACTGCTTTTGCAGGAGAATCTACAGGGCTGGTTTATGAAGGAGAAAGGAGGTTTGACATGGTTGTAAGGCTTGATAAAGTGGATAGGAGAAATATTGATGATGTAAGACAAATTTATGTTACTACTCCCAAAGGAGCTCAGATACCATTGTCACAAGTTGCCAATATAGAATTCAAAGTGGGGCCGAATCAGATTCAGAGAGATGATACCAAAAGGAGAATCATTGTGGCTTTTAATGTACGAGGACGTGATGTAGAAAGTATCGTCGAAGAGATTAAGGCAAAGGTTGAAAAGCAAATGAAACTTCCTCCGGGTTATTTCATTACCTATGGAGGGCAATTTAAAAACCTGGTTGAAGCCAAAGAAAGGCTTAGTATAGCGGTTCCGATAGCTTTGGGACTTATCTTTATATTGCTTTATTTCACCTTTAATTCTGTAAAACAAAGTGTACTGATTTTTACTGCAATTCCACTATCGGCCATTGGAGGAGTCTTAGCTCTTTATCTGCGAAATATGCCTTTTAGCATATCGGCAGGAGTAGGTTTTATAGCACTATTCGGAGTTGCCGTACTTAATGGAATAGTCCTCATAGGTGAGTTTAACAGGTTAAAAAGCAATGGTCTGAATGATCTGTATGAGATCGTCCGAAAAGGAACCGAAATTCGTTTACGTCCTGTTCTAATGACCGCTCTGGTTGCTTCTCTTGGATTTCTCCCTATGGCCCTCTCTCATGGTTCCGGAGCTGAGGTACAGAAACCTCTTGCTACTGTTGTAATTGGTGGTTTAATATCTGCAACTCTTCTTACTTTGCTTGTTTTGCCAATACTCTATATCTTTTCAGAGAAAGGATTCAGGAGAATTCCACCTGCTGCCATGATTTTACTGGTTCCTGTATTATTGTTTTTGTCTGTACATAAAGCTAAGGCACAGATATCACCTAAGGCCATTACACTGGAACAGGCTTTGCAATTGGCGCATGAACAAAATAATCTGATTAAATCAGCTCAGTATGAGATAGACTATAACAAGGCGCTGAAAGGAACAGCCACAGAGATCAGCAAGACGAATGCGACTGTTATGTATGGTCAATATAATAGCTATTATAATGACAATAATGTAACCTTATCTCAGGATATAGCTTTTCCTCTTGTTATGCACCGTCAGGCACAATATTATAAGGCTACAACGAAGAGTGCAGAATACAATCTGGCTGTAACACAAAATGACCTGGACTATAAGATTAAAATTGCTTATTATAATCTGAGATTTGCCAAATCCAGAATGCAATTGCAGTTTAAGCTCGATACGCTTTATGCCAACTTTCTCAATGCCGCAGATCTGCGTTTAAGGACAGGAGAAACCAATACACTTGAAAAAGCTACAGCACAAAGTCAGTTTTATGAAAACCGCACTTACCTCACTCAGATAAGTGCTGATATAAAAATTTATGAAACCCAGCTCCAGACATTGTTAAATATGGGAGAACCAGTCACCTCAATCGAAAGTTCATTGGATAAACGAACGCTTCATTTGATGGAAGATACAGGAGCTGTAGCTTCCAATCCCTCTTTAAATTATTTCCGGCAACAAGTGGAAGTGGCTAATGCCAATAAGGTGCTTCAGAAGTCAAGATTGCTTCCTGATCTGAATGTTGCATATTTTTCCCAAACTCTTTATGGGGCACAAGATTACCGGAATATGTCTGATTTTGCCGGGAAAGGGCAACGATTTCAGGGGGTAATGGTTGGTGTTTCTGTTCCGTTATGGATTAAACCACAAATATCCAGAATAAAAGCATCAGAAGCTTCTGTAAACGCTGCAGAAGCAAGCAGCAAAGCTTATGAAAGGAATCTGCTGGGAGAATATGAAAATGCATATCAGACATATGAAAAATTCAAAACCAGCCTCGAGTATTATGAAGCCAATGTTTTACCTACAGCTCAGGTGCTGGAAAGTAATGCATGGAAGAATTATCGCTCAGGAAATATCGGATACCTTGAATTTTCTCAAGGTATAGCAAGAGCAGTTACTATTGAACAGGGACACCTTAATATTTTAAATCAGTTTAATCAAGCCATCATATTCTTTGAATACCTGATTGGTAATAAATAATAAGAATCATGAAAAAGTTAATATATATCATCACTCTTGCATCCATCATTTTTATTTCAGGATGTAAGTCTGATTCGGAAAATAAAAATGAAGAGCATCATGAAGAAGAAAATTCTGTCGAACTGACTGTCAATCAGTATAAAAATGCCGGAATAGCTTTTGGTAAAGTTGAAATGAAAAATATCAGCTCTACTTTACCTGTAAATGGCTTACTGGATGTGCCTCCTCAGAATTTGATCACAGTTGCCGCAATGATGGGAGGATTTGTTAAAACTACAAGTCTTCTTCAGGGCATGAGGGTTAAGAAAGGCGAGGTTTTAGTCACTATACAAAATCCTGATTTTATTCAGATACAACAGGACTACCTGAACAATAAAAGTAAGCTGCTCTTTGCAGAGCAGGAATATAAAAGGCAGGAAGAACTTGCAAAAGATAACGTAGCTTCTCAGAAGACTTTGCAGCAGGTTACATCGGATTATCAAAGTCTTAAAGCCATGCATGAAGGATTGCTGGAGAGGTTGTCGATCCTGGGTATCAATCCATCTAATGTGGAAAATGGAACAATCAAAAGCATTGTTTCTATTGTGTCTCCAATCAGTGGTTATGTTACAGCAGTGAATATCAATATAGGTAAATATGTCAATCCTCAGGATCTGATTTGTGAGATCGTTGATACTGAACATTTGCATGCGGAGCTTACTGTTTTTGAAAAAGATATCTATAAAGTAAAAGAAGGCCAGAAAATTAAATTTCAGCTGGTAAATGAAGAGAAGAAGATAAGAACAGCTACGGTTTATCTGATAAACAGAAAAATCAATGAGGACAGGACTGTGAGAGTACATGCGCACCTTGACAAAGAAGATCGTAATCTTTTACCTAATACCTATCTGAAAGCATATATCGAAGTAGCAGATAATCTGACTACTGCATTGGCAGATGAAGCTTTGGTAGCTTCTGGTGATAAACACTATATATTCATTAAAGATGATGACCATGACCATGACCATAAACATAAACATGATAAAGAGGCTGCAGAGGAATTTTCTTTTATGGCAATAGAGGTGAAAAAAGGCGTATCTCAGAATGGATATACTGAAGTTTTCTTGCCGGATGGTTTTGATACAGAGCATGCTGAGGTTGTAGTAAAAGGGGCCTATGCGTTAATCTCAAAAATGAATAATTCCGAAGAAGGAGGACATGCACACTAAAACTAAACATCAATTTGATATAGTAACAAAAAGATTGATAGTAGGTGAAAATCTATTCTGTATTATAAATAATTAATAGACAAATGAAACAATAACATGAAAGTATTTTTAATCATATTCTTTATATTTTATATGTTGACGGCTTTTGTCTGGCCAACATACAGGACGTTTAAAAGGACGGGGATAAACCCTCTTACATTTGGCAATTCTGATAACGCACATGATTTTGTAGGAAAATGGTTTAAGATCATTATCATGTTCATTCCGGTTAATATTATTTTATTCTGGCTTGGCAAAGACTGGTATTCTTTTACCTTACCTGCCTGGTTTCTCGACTATCAATGGAGTCGGATGATTGGTGTTACCTTATGTATTATTTCATTGACCTGGACCTCTATTGCCCAATATCAGATGGGAGTAAGCTGGAGAATCGGAATAGATGAAAAAAATAAAGCTCCTCTTGTAAAAATCGGCTTATTTAGTGTATCAAGAAATCCGATATTTCTTGGTATGGTTTTTACCTTATCAGGGGTTTTCTTTTGCTTGCCGAATGCTTTAAGTCTGTTAACTTTAATTTGCGGGTTTCTTTTGATGCAGGTGCAAATTCGTCTGGAAGAAGAATTCCTTTTAAAACAATATAGAGAAGAATATGGCAACTATCAGAAACAAACGAGACGCTGGCTATAAATAGGATTAAGGTTCTGCATATATGATGACATTC
Organism: Bacteroidota bacterium; assembly: GCA_023428135.1. Taxonomy (GTDB): domain Bacteria; phylum Bacteroidota; class Bacteroidia; order Cytophagales; family Cytophagaceae; genus Sporocytophaga. The sequence continues at coordinate 252,289 of JAEYZG010000016.1, forward strand.
CTGATATTGGGAATGTCATTTTTTTTAGAACTTAATTTAAATGAAATATACTCATTATCCAAAGATTTACAGTCAGTTAAGGTCTTATAGGTGATTGAAACTAAATATAAAACCAAACCTATGAGGCCAGGAAACTTGAGCCTTCTCAAAGGTGAGTTTGCCTTTATATTAAGTATTTTCCTTATATTTCGGAGTTAGGACGTTTAACAGGATAAACAAATATGATAATTGAACCCAGAATGAGAGGATTTATTTGTTTGACCGCTCATCCAAAAGGATGTGAGGCAAATGTAATAAATCAAATTCAGTACACTCAACCTAAAGGACAGATTAAAGGACCTAAAAATGTGCTTGTGATCGGTGCTTCAACAGGCTTTGGACTTGCTTCAAGAATTGTAAGTGCTTTTGGTGCAGGAGCTTCCACAATAGGAGTTTTCTTTGAAAAAGCACCAGCAGAAGGTAAAACTGCTTCACCGGGATGGTATAACAGCGTTGCCTTTCAGAATGAGGCAAAGAAAGCTGGCCTTTATGCAAAAAGTATTAATGGTGACGCTTTTTCTGATGATATCAAAAACAAAACCATTGACCTGATAAAAAAGGATTTAGGCAAGATTGATCTGGTCATATACAGCCTGGCCTCCCCGGTGAGAACCAACCCAAAAACTGGTGTTACCCATCGTTCAGTACTAAAACCTATCGGTCAGAACTATACCAATAAAACGGTAGATTTCCATTCTGGGGTGGTATCCAGCATTTCCATCAATCCTTCAACTGAAGAGGATATTGAAAATACTGTTGCTGTAATGGGGGGCGAAGACTGGCAAATGTGGATGGATGCACTTTTAAATGCAGGTGTTCTTGCAGACAACGCATTAACATTGGCATACTCATACATAGGACCTGCATTGACAGAACCGGTTTATCGTAAAGGAACAATTGGAAGAGCCAAAGATCATTTGGAAGAGACAGCTTTTAAAATAACTGAGAAATTAAAGCAGTTAAATGGAAAGGCTTATGTTTCTGTGAATAAAGCATTGGTAACTCAGGCGAGTTCTGCAATTCCTGTAATTCCGCTTTACATCTCGCTTCTGTATAAAACTATGAAAGAAAAAGGGATTCATGAAGGATGTATTGAGCAGATAGATCGACTTTTCAGAGAGCGTTTGTATACAGGGCAGGATGTACCTACAGATGATAAAGGCAGAATCAGAATAGATGACTGGGAAATGAGAGCTGATGTTCAGGATAAAGTGGCAGAACTGTGGGAGCAGGCTACGAGCGAAACTTTGCCTGCAATTGGTGACTTACAAGGATACAAATCAGATTTCCTGAATCTGTTTGGTTTCAATTTTTCCAACGTCAATTATCTTGAGGATGTAAATGAAAATTTACAGATAGAAGAGTTGCAATAATTCATTGAAGTTTGAATTGATATTAAAGCCTTCGATTATTATAATTGAAGGCTTTATTATTTTAAGGTTTATGGCTCACCGATTTTACGGATTGAAGATTTAAAGTAATATAAATTTTAGAAGGTAATATGTACCCTAACAGGCTAAGAGAATATAATATGAAACCAAGAATCTCAGTGTTGACCTTAGGAGTAACAGATCTGGAAAGGTCTGTAGAGTTTTATCGTGACGGTCTTGGATTGCAAACAGAAGGTATTGTGGGAAAGGAATTTGAATATGGTGCTGTTGCATTTTTTGATCTGCAAAATGGCCTGAAGCTAGCGCTATGGCCAAGAAGAAGCATATCAAATGATACGGGTATCGCTTTTCAAAATGCTTCTGCATTAGAATTTACTATTGGGCATAATGTTGCAAGTAAAGATGAAGTAAATGTCTTAATGAAGCTGGCTGAAAAAGCAGGAGCAAAAATTATTAAACCTGCCTCGGATACATTCTGGGGTGGTTATGCTGGATATTTTCAAGACCTCGACGGACACCTTTGGGAGATTGTTTACAATCCGGCCTTTTTGCCTGAAGAGTAATTGTAACAGGTGCTATATAAAGCTTAGGGAAAGCAGGTGAATAAATAGCACCAGTTATTTTATTCTTTTTCTTCAATATAAATCCAACTTGCAAAAGCCCAATTTCCAATTTCTGGTGGTATGAGTGATGAATCAAATGTTACTGAATTTATGAATTCTGAAATTTCCTTTTCTTGCTTAGCCCCAAACAGTCTTTGGTAATGATTTACATCTTCAATATAAAATTTTTCAAGTCTTCCTTTTCCTGATTGGTCAATTAATATTATAAGATAAAAAGCTTTTGTAGGAACTTTAATTGAACTTATTTCTTCATCACTAAAAATCCGGAATCCAAATGTTTCACTATTGAATGAAGTATAAATGTCTTTTCCATTACTCAAAGTAGGAAATCGAGTATCATTAGGATATTTTATAGAATCATTAAGCTTGATTCTAGGTTTAACAAAGCTTTCTTTATCTATTGATTTCTGATTTGATAAATTATTTGCTTTTGCACCGGTTTTAAGATCGAATGTCAGGAGATCCTGGCTCCTGGTTTTAATAATAATTTTTTGATCTCGTATTTTAAAAACGTTATACCACATAATGTGGGAAACAGAGTATAATAGTTTTGTTGTATCCGTGATTAATTCGCTTAATCGTATTGACTTTGTTTTAATACCATTTTTATAAATAGTTACTGCATCTATTTCTTGAATTACATCCTTAGCAGGCCAGGAGTTAATTTGAACAATATATTTGCCTGAATTATCTATTAGTACAGGTTGCTTAAGATACTGATCCAATACATAAATTGTGTCTTTTGATTTAACATCTATAACATAAGATTTTCCGAATGCTCCAAATATATGATAAGGAACAGATGAAAGTATATACTTACTATTTTCAGAGGTCATTTCATGTGGAAAAACAGGTGCGGGTGAGTCAGCAAGCAGTTGTTTTGTTGTACTTAAAAATAGTAATAGTATTAATTGGAACAGTTTCATTTTGTAACGCTTTAAAAGGAGAAGAATAAGGGTATTGTCAACTTAATGTTAAAGGTTGAAATGGCTAGCACAAATTTTCATTTTACAACCATCTAGATTTGCAACATCACCCTGTTCGCTAAAGAATTCTTTCCAGGTGCGTCTATCATTTCCTGATTCTTATCAAAAAGGATATATTTGACTTCTTTGTCTTTCATATTCTGTAATCAGAACTTTTAGGGTTATGAAGATAATCCAATTTTTTGCTTTATTAAAATTGCCCAGGAATAAGAAAGAATGGTGAATAATTGAGGTAACCTTCACTTTTTTAAAATAAGTTAAGTCATAAGATCTAAACATTGTTCTTTTTAGGTGATTGAATATTAGTGGTTTATATTCAGTAAATCTAACCCACATTAAGCAATTTCAAGAAAGGAATTAACTACTTTGTCAAAATGAAAACAAAAGAGCTAAAGGAGGACCTGATTTATAAAAATGTACAAATGTGGATTGATAAAACCAGAAATAAAAAACAACGATATGCTGCTTTTTATAAATTTTCCAGAGTTTTGACATTTTTTGGAAGTGCATCCATTACAATTATCGTAGGGTGGAAAAAGCCTGAAGAACTGGAAATGTCTTCTGCAAATTTAATACTCTTTATAAGTGCATTTATAGCATTTACAACATCTATAGAAGGCTTATTCGATCTGAAAGATAAAGCAAAAAGTTACGATGTTTTATTGTTTGAATTGAGGAGACTGAGGGATCAGATGTCTTATGATTACAGCAAAGATGTACAGCTCTACGAACAGAAGAAAGATGAATATTTCAGCAAATATGAAGGAATACTGAATGCTCAGAAAATGATCATTGAAAATTCTTATGAGTCCGAAGAATAATACAACCTCCCGGTAATTATTGTAATCATTCTGGACTTGCTGGAAAAAAATGATGAAAATGTGTTGTGTGTTTAAACATTTTTCTATTTTGACGGTTACCTTAGCTTTATATAAATGTAGGGTGAAATGAATAAAGAAAACTAAGCTTTTTTTGTCAATCCCTAATAGGAAGAAAGTGCAGCACTGAATTGTCAAAGATTTGCGATTACCTGCATGGAGAAAGATTGATTTTAAATATTCTTGTACTTAGGACGTATTTAATCTATAACCTTATAAACATTATTTTATCATGAAAAAATTATTTACAGCTACCTTGTTTTCATTAGTCATTTTTTCAAGTAATGCAGCGATTCATGTTGTATTAGTTGGAGTAGACGGAAATAAATTTGCACCGACCAATTTAAATGTATTTGTTGGAGATACAATCAGGTTTAAATGGGTAAACGGATTTCATACCACTACATCAACAAGTATTCCTGCAGCAGCAGAATCATGGGATGAAGTCATAGCAAAAAGCGGCGATGAGTTTGATTATATTGTTAAAACTGAAGGAGAATATTCATATGAGTGCACCCCACACGTGAGAATGGGAATGGTGGCTAGTTTTACTGCTACTCAAAGTGTAACAGGAATTACGGATCAGTATGCCACTATTAAAGAATCTGCTCAAATTAACCCAAATCCGGCTTCCGATCAGACCTTGCTAATATTTAATTCCAACATAGCTTTTAATGGGTCTCTAAAAATATTTAATAACAATGGGATCATGATCTCTGAAGAGAAATTAAAAGTCGGTAAAGGTGAAAATTCTATAAATTTAAACACCAGTTCATTGAAGTCTGGTTTATACTACGTTAACTTACTTAACAATGAAGATGCATTTCTTGTAAAGAAAATGATCAAACAGTAAAAAAGTTAAAAGTTAAAAGTCTAAAGTATAAAAACTTTTTAAACCAGGATAGAATTTGTAGAGACGCCATGCTGGCGTCTCTTTTTTATATGGAAGTAATAATTTAAATAGGAAAATATACTTTAAAAGTAGTACCTATTCCTGGCTTACTTTCCAGTTCTATTTTTCCTCCTTCATTCTCAACTATTCTTTTAACTATAGCCATTCCCATTCCTAACCCTTCCACATGAAGATGGCTTCTTGCATACATTTCAAATATGTGTTCCTGATCTTCCTTTTTTATACCTAATCCATTATCCTGAACTGTTAATAACAGGTATGCTCCTTCCATCTTTTTGGTGGCAATGCGAATTGTTAAATCTCTATCAGGAGACCTGTATTTAATGGCATTTGATAAAAGATTGGTTAAGATGCTCCTTAAATTCTTTTTTGAAAATTTTATGATGGGGCCATCTTTAAAGTCCTTTATAAATTCAATCTTAATATTTTCAATATCATCTTTAAAGTCCGATAATATATCTTCCACTAAATCATCAATATTAATATCTTCCACTTGAATCTTTTCAGTCTCTTGTTCTCGGGCAATGGAAGACAATTCCCTGATTTTATTCCTGAAGCTTTCAAATAAATGGTAGACTTTTTCAATAAAGAATTTTGCTTCGGATGAAACACTGATTTCAGATTCAAGATATCGGACGATGCCTTCTATACTATTGATAGGAGAAATCAAATCGTGTGATACTGTGTAAATGAAATTATTCCGATCGTTTATAATTTTTTTCAAATCACTGTTTCTCTGTTTCAGTTCATGTTCAAGAATCTTCTGCTCTGTGATATCCTGAATAAGCTTGATCAAAAAGGCTCTGTTTTTATCGTCTTTTGTATAGATGCTTTCTCCATGTACCCAGAGTTGTGATCCGTTTTTGTGCACGATATAATTATTGTCAAGAGAAGATCCGGTTCTTATTGTCCTGGATAGTTCTTTTTCAGGAACTGCATCATTTATGTCCTTTTCAATAAAGAGGATTGAGTAACTTTTATCAATTAAATCTTCTTTAGAATAACCAAAAGTCTTGATAAATGCTTCGTTGAAATCTATGATAACGCCATCCGTATTCAATATCAATATGGAGGTGGCCATAGCATTATTAAACATTATTTTAAAGAACAAAGAGCTGTATAAACTTAATTTATCATCATTGTCCTTTAATTTCTTCTTATCATTCATAAACTAAATTTGATTCATTTAAAGATATATGTTCAAAAATAATTTATTGTTTATGCAATCATTATAAATACTAAACCATAGATCTTACTTCTGAAATATTTATCACAGGGAGGTATCTGACAAATAATAGGAACAGAAAAAAGAATAAACCCAGTGAGAAAATAAAGACACCTAAGTCGTACATAGTTGGTGCAAATACAGACCAGGAGGAAGGAAGAAAATCTCTTGAAAGTGAGACTACAATTATTACATATCTTTCCATCCACATACCTACATTTACAATGATGGAAAGGATAAAACTAAATATAATATTCCTCCTTAAACTTTTTTTCCATAATAATTGCGGGAGTATAAAATTAAACAAGTTTATCATGAAATAATACTTAGCATAATTTCCCATCAACTTATATTGCATTTGATAGATCTCAAATCCATTAGCTGAATAAAAGGCAATAAAAACTTCAGTCAGATAAGCGATACCAACAAGACCAGCCATAAAGAGGACGATTTTGTTCATATTCTCAATATGTAGGATCGTAATATAACTTTCCAGTTTTAAAACTTTCCTTACAAGGATCATCAAGGTAAGTACCATTGCAAAACCTGAATGAATTGCTCCAGCAACGAAATACGGAGGGAAAATCGTTGAATGCCATCCAGGAACTATCCCTGTGGAGAAGTCCATTGATACGACAGAATGTACAGAAACCACTAAAGCAGTTGCCAGTCCAGCCAATACATACATCATCGGTTCATAGCGTCTCCAGAGTTCAATATTATTATTCCATCCAAGGCTTAATAAGTCATATATCTTTCTCCTGATACCTTTACTTCTGTTTGCAAGTAATCCCAGATCAGGAACCAATCCAAAATACCAATAGATGATGGAGACAGTAAGATAGGTTGTAACTGCAAAAGCATCCCATACCAGAGGTGAATTAAAGTTTACCCAGATTTCCTGTCTGTTCGGATAAGGTATTATGTAATATATCAGCCATGGTCTTCCCAGGTGAGCAGCAATGAATAGAGCTGAGCATAGAACAGCGCATATCGTCATGGCTTCAGCAGCTCTGTTGATAGAACTTCTCCATTTGGCCCGAAACAAAAGCAGGATAGCTGATATTAAAGTACCAGCATGTCCGATTCCTATCCACCAGACAAAATTCGTAATATCCCATGCCCAATTAATAGTTTTATCTTCTCCCCACATTCCGACACCATCCCACCAGGTTTTAGCAAGACAATAGCCTCCAGACAGGATCATTAGAGCAGATATTGCCAGTGCAATCCGCCAATTATTTAGTGCTTGAGTGGTCAGTGGGGCTAAAATATCTTCTTTGACATCATTCTGAGTTCTGTTATTTAAAACCAGAGGTTCTGCCAGGATAGGGTCGTCATTCATATAAAAAAAAATTTGAAGTGTATTTTCAAACTCTTACACTTCAAAATTGTTCAGAAGGATTTTATACACTCATTTTGTATCATTAACCTTAGTGTTGTCCTCTTTTCTTTTATTAGGTTCAGCTTCAATATATTCCCCGCCCTCATTTTCAAAGTGATCGGGTTGCTGAGAACTTTTATAAAGATTGGACTTTTTAGCCTTATCTTTTTCTACTTTTTTGTCCGGATCTGTCATGTCATTATCAATTAATTGTCCTGTCTAACCTTAAAACAGTCTCTTGTTCTGAAAAAGTTTCTGGATTTAGAATACTTCCAAATCTCATTGAACTCTTCTATAAACAATCCTCTTGATCGTCTGGTTAAGAGTTTTCACGAAATATACTCCCGTATTATGAGCCAAAATGTAAGCGATTATCTTGTCAAGAGACTTTCCGAATGGAATATTAAAAGAATTTTCGGTTATCCCGGTGATGGAATAAATGGAATAATGGGTGCTTTGGACCGAGCGGAAGGGCTGATAGATTTTATACAGGTGAGACATGAGGAAAACGCAGCATTTATGGCATGCGGACATGCAAAGTATACCGGTGAAGTCGGTGTTTGTCTGGCAACTTCAGGTCCTGGAGCAATACATCTTTTAAATGGATTATATGATGCAAAGATGGATCATCAGCCTGTTGTCGCCATTGTCGGTCAGCAAGCGAGAGGAGCTATGGGTGGATCATATCAGCAGGAGGTTGACCTGGTTTCTTTGTATAAAGATGTGGCACATGAATATGTAATCATGGTTACAGAACCTTCTCAAATGAGACATGCAATAGACAGGGCTATCCGGATAGCGCTGACAGAAAGAACTGTTACCTGCCTGATTATACCTAATGATCTTCAACTTGAAAAGGCTGTAGAGACTCCTGAACATAAACATGGAACAATACATTCAGGAATGTCCTATTCCAAACCTCTAATTGTACCATCACATGAAGATATAACAAAAGCTGCTGACATTTTAAATGCGGGTAAGAGAGTAGCGATCCTCATTGGAGCAGGCGCCAATGGGGCGGGAAGGGAATTAATAGAAATTGCTGAATTGCTGGGGGCTGGAATAGCAAAGGCTTTATTAGGCAAGGCAGTTATATCCGATGATCTGCCATATGTTACTGGTTCAATTGGGTTGCTTGGAACTTCTCCAAGCTGGGATATGATGCAGGAGTGTGATACACTTTTAATGGTAGGTTCATCATTTCCATATTCAGAATTTCTTCCAAAAGAGGGGCAAGCCAGAGGAATACAAATAGATATTGACGGCAAGATGCTTAATATCAGATATCCGATGGAAATAAGTTTAATAGGGGATAGTAAAGAGACACTTCGTGCACTTATTCCATTGATTTCACCCAAAGATGACAGGAGTTGGAGGAAAAGGATAGAGGATAATGTAAAAGAGTGGTGGAAGCTTCTGGAGAAAAGAGCTATGGCAAGCGCGCATCCGATTAATCCGCAAAGAGTATTCTGGGAACTTTCAAGCAGATTACCTGACAATTGTATACTTTCTTCAGATTCCGGATCATCTGCAAATTGGTTTGCAAGAGATCTTAAGATCAGATATGGAATGAAAGCTTCTTTATCTGGTAATCTTGCAACCATGTGTCCAGGGGTTCCATATACCATCGCAGCCAAGTTCGCTTTTCCAGACAGGGTTCCTATTGCCCTTATCGGAGATGGAGCAATGCAGATGCTGGGAATAAATGAATTGATAACCATTGCAAAATACTGGAAACGATGGAGCGATCCGAGACTTGTCATTCTCGTATTAAATAACAAAGATCTTAATCAGGTCACATGGGAGCAAAGAGCGATGGAAGGTAATCCTAAATTCGAAGCTTCACAAAATATACCTGATGTGCCTTATGACCGTTTTGCAGAAATGCTTGGTCTCCGTGGTTTAAGCATGGAAAAGCCGGAAGATATAGGTCATGTCTGGGATGAAGCATTTCGTTCTGATCGACCGGTTGTAATAAATGCCCATACAGATCCCAATGTCCCTACATTGCCTCCTCACATTACATTTGAACAAGCCTATGCTTTCGCCAAAGCTATGTTTAAAGGGGATCCGGATCAGTTGGGAGTAATAACGCAAACATTAAAAGACAGAGCACAAAGTTTTCTTCCATAAAACTAGATGGAAAGAAATATTGTCCTCATAAGTCATGTGCATGTTTCTATTTATAAAATACCAACCCAAACTCCTGAAGCTGACGGGACTTTGGATTGGCATCATACTATTCTGGTCTATGTGGAAATAAATGGTGGCGGCAAAACAGGTATTGGTTATACTTATGCCAGTTATGCTACGGCTGTTTTTATCAAAGAAATGCTTTCCGAAAAAATAACAGGAATGAACATCTTTGATATTCCATCCATAAGTTATCAAATGATTCATGCAATACGGAATCAGGGAAGAGATGGAATATCATCCATGGCAATTTCTGCAATAGATACTGCGCTTTGGGATCTAAAAGCTAAAATACTTGATATTTCTTTAGTGAAATTATTAGGTAGATTAAAAGAAAAAGTAGAAGTATATGGAAGTGGTGGATTTACAAATTATTCTGATCAGCAATTGGAAGATCAGGTAAAGCTGTGGAAGTCTTTCGGAATGAATAAAATAAAAATTAAAATAGGACGAGATCCTAAAGAAGACGAAACCAGAATCATAAAACTTCAGAAATATTATGAAGGCAAGCCTGAGATATTTGTGGATGCCAATGGTGCATATCAGAAAAAAGAAGCTTTGTACTATGGTAAAAGGTTTGCAGAACTGGGAGTTGTATGGTTTGAAGAACCTGTCTCTTCAGATGATATTGATTCACTTAAGTATCTTACTGAAAAAGTACCTCCTCCAATAAATATCGCCGCGGGAGAATATGGCTATAATCTTTTCTATTTTAACAGAATACTAAAGGAAAAGGCTGTTGACATATTGCAAATAGATGCAACGAGATGCGGAGGATTCTCAGAAATGATAAAGGCAATGAATTTAGCGGATACATACAGCATTCCGGTCTCTACACATTGTGCTCCTTCTCTTCATCTACATGTGGCATGTGCTACAAACGTCATTCATATGGAATACTTTTATGATCATTATAAAATAGAGACAGAACTATTTGATGGTGCAATTACTCCTGTTAACGGATATCTGAAGCCTGACTATTCAAGACCTGGTATAGGATTGGAACTTAGGAAAAAAGATGCTGAAAAATTCTTGTACAGATAAAATTATATCGATGGAATATAAAATATCCAATCTACCTTTAAATCTTCACGACAAATCCCCAGAAGTAAATGTAGAGCAACTATATAATGAGTTAAAAAATAAACTACAAGGGGAAGTCAGGTTTGATGAGGGAACTAGGGCAATGTATGCAACTGATGCATCTAATTACCGGCAGGTTCCTATTGGAGTTGTAATCCCTAAAAATTTACAAGATATAATTATTACAACAGAAATCTGTCATAAGTATGGCGCTCCGCTATTATCCAGGGGCGGAGGGACAAGCCTGGCCGGGCAATGCTGTAATGTTGCCGTAGTGATGGATATGTCCAAATATTATAATCGAATTCTTTCAATCGATAAGGATTTAATGCTTGCTTCTGTAGAACCTGGAATTGTTTTGGATGAATTAAACAAGCAGGCTCAAAAGTTTGATCTGATATTCGGTCCTGATCCCTCTACTCACACTCATTGCACCTTAGGAGGTATGATTGGAAATAATTCTTGTGGAGTACATTCTGTAATGGCTGCAAACCATGGGCTTGGAGCCAGAACTTCAGATAATCTGCATTCAATGGAAATACTCACCTATGATGGTCTGCAAATGACTGTAGGAAGGACATCTGAGGAAGAGTTAAATAAGCTGATCAGCGAGGGTGGCCGTAAGGGGGAAATTTACAAACGACTGAAAAATTTAATTGATAAGTATGGTGATGAAATAAGAAAGCGCTTTCCTAAAATTCCAAGAAGAGTATCCGGCTATAACCTTGATGAATTGCTTCCTGAAAATGGATTTAATGTAGCCAGAGCACTGGCTGGTACGGAAGGAACCTGTGTCGTTTTCTTAAATGCTACACTTCATTTGCTCCCAAATCCAGAAGCCCGATCTGTACTGATTTTGGGATATCCCGATATAGTTCAGGCAGGAGCTCATGCTCATGAACTGTTGAAATATAAACCTATCGGATTAGAAGGTCTTGATGACCGGTTATATGACTTTATGGTACACAGGCATATGCATGTAGAAGACTTAAAACTTCTGCCCAAAGGCAAGGGCTGGCTTTTGGTTGAGTTTGGTGGTGAAAACAAGGAGGATGCTGATAACCAGGTAAAGCTGGTTATGGATGCATTGAAAAAAGGTGAGAATCCTCCAACCATGATATTTTATGACGATCCTGTACAAGAACAAAAATTATGGAGAATTAGAGAAGCAGGTCTTGGAGCCACTGCATTTGTTCCAGGATTAGACGATGCCTGGGAAGGTTGGGAAGATACAGCTGTTCATCCTGAAGAATTTGGTGATTATCTTAGTGACTTTTCAAAACTGTTGGATAAGTATAACTACTATTCTGCTTTATATGGTCACTTTGGTCAAGGACTATTACATTGCCGTATCAATTTTGATCTGGAAACTGCTGATGGAATTATGCATTATAGAAAATTCCTTGATGAGGCATCAGATCTTGTAATCAAATATAATGGCTCTTTTTCCGGTGAACATGGAGATGGTCAATCTAAAGCAGAGCTTCTGTCAAAAATGTTTGGCAATGAGCTTATAGAAGCATTCAGAGAGTTTAAGTCTATATGGGATCCCAGAGGATTGATGAATCCTGGTAAAGTAAGCGATCCTTATCCTATTGTATCCAATCTAAGGCTTGGAGTTTCCTATAATCCTCAAGAACCTGAAACATATTTTAAATTTCCCGAAGACAAGGGGAGTTTTGCCAGAGCAGCGCTGCGGTGCGTAGGTGTAGGAGAATGCAGGAAACATGATAAAGGAACAATGTGTCCAAGCTATATGGTTACCATGGAAGAACAGCATTCTACAAGAGGCCGTGCTCATAAGCTTTTTGAAATGCTTCGTGGAGAAGTCGTAAAGAAGGGGTGGAAGGATGAGTCAGTAAAAGAAGCACTGGATTTATGTCTCGCCTGCAAGGGCTGTAAAGGTGATTGTCCTGTAAGGGTTGATATGGCCACTTATAAAGCAGAATTTTTAGCCCATTATTATAAAGGAAAACTAAGGCCACTCAGTGCTTACTTATTTGGAAGAATTGCTCAATTTTCAAGATTAGCAATGTTATTTCCGGGACTTTCCAATACAATAAAAAATTCATCTTTAACCGGAGGAATCATTAAAAAAATAACCGGCATAGCTAAAGAACGTCAGATGCCGGATTTTGCAGATGAAAGTTTTAAAAAATGGTTCTTTAAAAGGAAAATTGTAAATGAAGGAAAACCTATTGTGATTCTCTGGGCAGATACCTTCAATAATTATTTTCATCCTCACATTGCTATTGCGGCAACGGAAGTACTGGAGTACCTGGGATTTCAGGTGAAGGTGTTTTCACAGCCTCTTTGCTGTGGCAGACCTCTGTATGATTTCGGAATGCTTGAAACAGCTCAGAAATGGCTTCTGGAAGTATTGGAATATGTAAAGGATGATATCAGGAAGGGAGTAAATATTGTTGGTCTGGAACCTAGTTGTGTAAGCGTTTTTAGGGATGAACTCATCAATCTCTTTCCTAATAATGATGATGCAAACAGAGTTAGCAAGAATACTTTGAGCTTTAGTGAATTTTTAGAAAAAAAAGTTAAAGATTACAGCTTTCCTCAATTAAAAAGAAAAGCAATTATTCATGGTCATTGTCATCATAAAGCGATTATAAAGATGAAAGATGAACTATCAGTTTTAAAAAAACTAGGACTTGATTGTAATGTGCTTGATGCCGGATGTTGTGGTATGGCAGGGAGTTTTGGTTTTGAAGAAAAGAATTACAAAATATCAGTTGCAGCCGGAGAACGTATTTTGCTTCCGGAGATAAGAAAAATTGAAGATGATACACTTGTAGTAATGAATGGTTTCAGTTGTAAAGAACAAGTATCTCAGCTGACTGACAAACGTTCTTTCCATCTTGTAGAAATTATAAAAATGTCAATAGAAACAGGGAAAAGTCATTCCGAAAATATAAAATGATGTTTGCCGGAATATATTACTAGCATTGATCATGTCCTTAAAATTCGTGAATTACTATCCTGATTTTCGCATATCATAGACCAGAAACACTTCCAGTACTTTTGACCGGAATTTATTTTCAAACAGAAGAAGGATTTTAAGTTAATATTTCACTTTAAGGATAATTGTTATGAGAATAGTATATTTTTTTTAATAGTAATTAATTTACATCGATAGTGCGGGGATTTCCTCGCCTATTCTTAAAAAAAATAGCAACTAGAGGTCTGGTTGATTAAAGGTAGTTTTTGCTTGATCAGGCAGATAGTGAATAATATTACCTTTATCTGGACGATGACCTTATCCTGGTGTCATTTGTTAAAATTGTATCACTTTATCTAAGAACCAAAACGAACTTGTTTTAATCTGAAGTTCATGGAAAAAAATGACCTTGACTTTACATCAAGATCATTTTTATTTAGGACTAACATTACATTACGCCATTGCTTTTTGATTGACTGATTTTTTAGCCAGATCATTGAGCTTTGTGTCTGCTTTCTGTTCTTCATTCAATATTTCAGAAAGCAATTGATGTATTTCTTTATGTCCTAACTTCTCAGCATAATGAACTACAGTTCCATAACCGGAAATTTCATAATGCTCAATTTTCTGAGCAGCAGCAATCAGCCCTGCATCTTTTACTTCAGGCGTTGCATTTTCGTCAATCAGGTCTTTACCCTCTTCAATTAACCCTTCCATGGCAATGCATTTCGTATTACCGTGTTTGATATTTAGTAACGTGAAAACCCTGTCTAATTTTTCCTTTTGTCCTTTAGTCTCCTCAAGATGAGATTCAAAAGCTTCCTTTAATTTAGGGTTATTCGCTTCTTTGGCCATCTTAGGTAATGCCTGAACCAATTGTCTTTCTGCACTATATAGATCTTTGAGCTCATATTCAAAAAGATCTTCCAGGTTTTTAAGTTTTTTTGTCATTATAATTTTTTACTGATTCTCTAAAAAAACATCTCCCGTTTTTGAATTGTTTTTTTCTTAAAGTTTATATGAATTTCCAATTACCTTTTAATCCAGGTATAAGTATTATAGATATTTAATGTGAGTAGTGCTATATGTCTGAAATACAGAAGGTGGTTTAGGTGTCTCTTCGCTTTATATAAACAAAGGAGCTTCCAATTTAGTTAAGTTCTCCTGTTTGTTAATCAATATTATATCTTAAGTTAAAAATGGTTATGAGCTCTGTACATGAAGATCTTGAGAGAATCAGGGATGTTTTGGCTTCCAATGACAAGACATTATCAGTTGCAGAAAGTGTAACCGGCGGAAATATACAAGCTTTATTAGCTTCCGTTCCTATGGCTCTTGACTTTTATCAGGGAGGTATAACAACTTATAATATTGGACAAAAAGTAAAACATCTGGGAGTAGAGCCAATTCATGCAAGTAAACTTAATAGTGTATCAGGCAAAGTAGCCAGGGAATTGGCTTTTGGAGCTATCAAGCTATTTATGAGTGATTTTGCCATTGCTGTTACAGGTTATGTGGGACCTGATGAAAATAATGATTCAGGTAGGCCCATTGCATTTGTTTCTATTTCAATGATTACGAATGAGAAAATATCTGAAGTATATCATGAAAAGATTGAATATGAATTAAAGGCTAGAGATGAAGTACAAAGATACTTTGCCGAATGTGCTATAAGAATATTCTGTCAATATTTATCGAGAATGTTCAGTAAGGATTAACGAATTAAAATTGTTTTCTTAATCATTTTCGAGGACTGATCCTTTCCAGTCATTATTCTCTCAATTCAGACATTTTAACCAATCCTGAAATCTTATTTATTTAAGACGTAGGTATCCGATTAGTTAATTATCTTATTATTAGAATTGATCATTTTGCAGCATATTCCCTTAATGAGTACTATAACTGTGCGGGTCTGTCGGAACGCATGGTTCAATTTTGATAGCTGATCTTTTTGGTTCAATCTCATGGCCATATTTTAATGAATATACCTGAGTAAATTCAGCACCAAAGAACAGAAGGAGACATGAATAATAAACCCATAATCAAATTAGAATTAATGTACCTGCTACCCAAAAGGCAGATTCAGGTTTTGCCAATGAAAAGTATAAAGTCAGTCCGTATTGGACAATCATGAATAAAGCTGCTGTGACAGAGGCCCCAACCCATACAGTTTTAAATTGAATTCTGACATATGGTAGTATCTTAAAAATCAAAGCAAACATACAAGTTATAATTCCAAGGGAGATAGCAAAATTTAATATGTGAAATGTATATAGCAAAAGTCAGGTAACCTGCTTGTAAAGCATTCACTTAATTCAGAAAGTATACCGGTAACTGTCATTGAAATAAGCAACAAAAAACCAATGGTTAAAACGATTCCAAAGGTTTTAGTTCCTTCAAATTAAACTTTTAATATTCCTGTATCTTCTTTTGTTTTTACTTTCCACATTCTGTTGAGGGCTTTATGCAATTGCATAAAGTGAGTAGTAGCATTTAATACCAGGATACCAATATCTTTATAAGAAAACTCTGATTCAAAGTTTTAAACCACGTCTTACTATTATAAAACATATTAATTGTTACCTCTTGTTCAATAAATTTTCGAACGATATTAAATTCACAGCAGTTTTTGAAGTAGACATAATTATACACTCATATGAAGAAGACTATGATAGGATTAATTTCACTTTTGGCTGGAATTGTCCTTGCAATAAATACATACGGACAATCTGATCTGGGACCAAATTCATCAATATTGGATTCGGCAATGATAACTAATCCCAACTTTCTTGTGACTATTATTTCAGGGGTGTTGATGGCTCTGGGTTTTCAGTTTATATTGACTAATTTATCAGTAGCATTAGGAATCACATCAATTGGTAATATCAAACAGAAAACGGAAAGATATCTGCGAAATACTTATGTGAATAAAAAAGAAGGATATAGCGAAGAGGAACCCAAAGAAGAAACTAATAAAGTGGCTTCCAAATTTATGTCTCTCGCAGGAGGATGGACTATGGTTACGGGAGCTATATCACTATTTCTTGCTTGTATGTTAGCTGTAAAATTGTCATTGATAGAAAGCAATGTAATTGGCTTTACTTTAGGCCTTGTAATTTGGGCAGTATTCAGTATGACAATGATTTATCTGGAATCAAGAGCTCTTGGTTCGATAATCAGTGGAGTCTGGGGAGCAGCAATTACTGCTATCAGGTCTGGGATTTCAGGTGCAGGTTCAATATTTTCAAGTCGTGAAACTCAGGAGGAAAGGGATAGAAATATGGTTGATAAAATCAGAGATGAAGTCTATCAGTTAATGGAAGACCCCCAGTTGAATACAAAGTTTGATAATGTTATTGAAAAGATCAGACCAAGATTTGATACCCATCAATTCAGGAGAGAACTAGCCGATTTGTTGAATGAAATAAAAATTGAACAAAAGGGAAGCGTCTCTCCATATGTCAAGGAACTTTTTATTAAAGTTGCAGAAAAGGAACCTGCTTTTAGCAGAACAGATGTATCAAGTTTAGATAAAATATTTGAAAGCGTACTCGCCAGTTTAGGTCTTTCAGGTGTGTCCAGACAAGCAGGCGGCCTTGGAGCTAAAGCTTCTGAGTATGTTAAAGATGAGGTCGTACCAAAAGTTAAGGAAGAGTATATTCCTAAATTAAAAGAAGAATATCTACCCAAAATTAAAGATGAAGTGGAGCATTATGTTATGGATAGAAATCCATCTGACACAGACCCTGAAATTGTAAGGGCGGAAATCGATGAGATATTTAGTCATGAAGTAGATATTGCAAAAATAAGAAGTGAGGGAAAATTATTTGATAAGAATGACATTGCTACGGCAGTTGCAGATCAGAAAGGAGTAACTCGTTCTGAAGCTTTGAATGTAGCAGATAAATTGGAAGATGCTTTAAATTCTATATTGCGTTCATCTAAGATTAAAGAAATAGTAAGTTCCAGATTTGAGGAGACTAAAGAACAGGTTAAAGAAAAAGCTAAGGAAACACTTGGTTCAAAGAAAGATGAATACATGGGGAAATTGGAAGGCAGATTCCAGAATTTGTTTAGAAGAATAGATCGTCCTGAGTTGGATTATAATCTTTTGAAAAAGGAATTCATGTTTATGGTTCAGAATCCTAAACTGGCACCAAAGGTATTAAAGTTGAAGCTGAATCAAATGGATACTGATACCTTAGTCGGACTTTTAACTGCAAGCGGAACACTAAACAAGTCAGAAATTGAAAAGGTAGTGCGCAAATTCGATGAGGTGAGATCTGATAGCGTTCAAAGAATGGATGAAGCAGAGGATTTAATTACTCGTAAAACCAGGGAAGCGAGTCAATTCGCTTTGGAAAAAGCTGAAAACACCAGAAAACTTGCAGCGGAAGCTGGATGGTGGTTGTTTGCAATGCTGGTAATATCAGGAGTAGCTGCGGGATTAGGTGGAATTGTAGGAATGTGATTTAAATAAAGTAATTCATTCCCTATTTAGAATAATAAAAAAGGATATGTCTTTGCATATCCTTTTTTATTATTTCTCCAAAACCAATCCTGATATACTACTCTAACTATTGAAAAGAATAAAACTATTTCTTATCTGAATTTAGCTTTCTTGTATTTGAGTAATTATTTCATCCGTGACTTTAATCAATGACTTTTTAAGTTGCTGAGTCAGTTTATCTAAATCATTAAAGTCCGGATTCTCGAGAAGTATTACTTCAAGTACAGAATATTGTGGTCTGGTTGTTCTGTCTTTATTCCATTTGGTTGCTTTTAATATTTGCCAATACTTATCTTGAACTTCTAAGTTCTGACCAAGAAGCCAAATCTCAAACCTCATTTTAGGATGGTTTAATACCAACCCAAATCGAAGTTTTCTTTTCTTTAAAAAGTCATTGGAAAAATAGAAGTAGGTATAGTCCATATAACCTTGAAAAAGGTTTCCAAAAGAATATCTGTCAGATAAGTCGATTGAAAAAGAAGAATTCAGTTTCATCACAAATTTTACAAGTTTGCTATATGCTTCCTGGATATATCCTTTGTCAAGCTGTTCTTTATAGATTTTTATATAGTCGTTTACTGTTTTTTTCATGTTAAAAGTGTTGGTATTGAATTTAATACCTAAGATATAAAATTGAGTTTATTTAAGAAAACTTGTTTGAATTAGGTGATTTTTCTTTTAATAAAATAACACCTTCAATAGGTATTGGTTATAGAGAAAAGCCAGTCTCTAGCAAACTGGCTTTTTATTCATTCGGAGTGATATATAGTTCTCATTTTGTTTAAAAGGTTATAAAATCTATGCAATCAACCGCTATTACGAGTTCTATGCTCAAAGAATTTAAGAAGGAAGTACCAGCGACCAGAAAATGTCTGGAACGTGTCCCCGAAGATCTATTTGGATATAAACCACATCCAACATCTATGGAGCTTGGATATCTGACAACACTTGTTGCTCAAATTCCACTTTGGATAGCGGCTATGATTGACAATGGCGAAATTGACCTTCACACTTTTACACGACGAAGCCCAAAATCAACTGTTGATATGGTTTCTTATTTCGAAGACAATATCAATAAAGCTAAAACATCATTACAAAATATCAAGGATGAGGACCTCTCCAGGACTTTTACTTTGAAAACTCAGGGCAAAGTCCTGATATCTCAGAAGCTGGAAGAAGCAATATCAGAAGCAATCAATCACTGGATCCATCATCGCGGCCAGCTGACAGTTTATATGAGAATGAATGGTATTCCGGTTCCATCGATATACGGACCATCTGCAGACGAGAATCCATTCCAATAGAACCTGCTTTAAATTGTAAACAATGAACAGAAGTTACTACCATTTAAGTAATGCTCAGAAAAATTCAAAAAAATAGGTTGTTAGGTTAAGTTATTGTTTAGCATAATATTTAAAATATATATTCAACAATATGCCCTAAAGTTATCGTGCTTTAATAAAATTAAAGAGAATAGGAGAAGTTTCTATAAAACGGTTGCAGAGAATAGTATCGGTTTAATATTGAATCACCACATTATGATGTCTGTGATAGCAATTTGCCCTGATAAAGTCTGAGAATTAAGTTTTATATCAATTAATTATTTTCATTCCGAAATTTTATTATTATTGAAACAGGAAGTCTAAATGTTATAATCATAACATTACCTTCAAAATCTGATTTTATTGTTTCGTACAAATCCAATCCCAAACGATAAATAAATATTGTATTTATATTTCTCTAAAAATGAAAATCTTATAAATATGGAAACTCTTAAAGCAACAGCTGAAGGTGTCATTGCCATTCAAGCGAAAGAATTCAGGGCATTTGGTACTGCAGCGCCTGATAAAACTTTACAACAAATCAAAATAAACCGAAGAATTCCTACACCTCATGATGTGGAAATTGAAATACTCTATTGTGGTGTTTGCCATTCCGATCTTCATACTGCCCGTAATGAGTGGCACGGTACAGTTTATCCTTGTGTACCAGGACATGAAATAGTTGGTAAAGTAGTAAGTGTTGGAAAGCATGTTTCAAAATTTAAAGTTGGTGACCATGCAGCTGTAGGTTGTATGGTTGATAGCTGCAGGGAGTGTCAGTATTGCAAAGAAGATCTGGAACAATATTGTGAAGAAGGAAATACCGCAACTTACAATTCTCCTGACAGGCATTTGGGCACACAGACCTATGGTGGGTATTCCGAAAGTGTTGTTGTGGATGAAGCTTATGTTTTGCGAGTGCCTGAAAATCTTGATCTGGCAGCAGCGGCACCGCTCTTATGTGCAGGAGTCACTACCTATTCTCCTCTGAAACAATGGAATGTAGGCCCAGGCAAGAAAGTTGGAATTGTTGGTATTGGCGGTTTGGGACATATGGCAGTTAAACTTGCAAAAGCTATGGGGGCAGAGGTGATTGTATTTACAACTTCAGCTTCTAAAGTGGAAGATGCGAAACGCCTGGGCGCTGATGATGTAGTGCTTTCTAAAGATAAAAACGAGATGCTACGCTATGCCGGTAAATTACACTTTGTCCTGGATGCTGTCTCTGCACAGCATGATGTCAATGTTTATTTAAGTCAGTTACGTGTGGATGGAACATTGGTGTTAGTGGGCGCACCTGAGCATCCGCTTCCGGTTGCTGCATTCAGTCTCATACCATACAGAAGAACTTTTGCAGGATCAATGATCGGAGGTATTGCTGAAACACAAGAGATGCTTGATTTTTGTGGCAAACATAATATTGTTTCGGATATAGAAATGATCAACATTCAACAGATCAATGAAGCCTATGAACGTTTGCTGAAAAGTGACGTCAGATATCGTTTTGTTATTGATATGGCTTCTTTAAAAAAATAAGTATAACTGTAATATGGAAATTAAAAGGATAGGATCACAGCCTTCATGTTTAGGTCCCACGGACTGGTTTACTGGTTCGGTACGGATCGATCCACTTTTTCAGGCAAGTGATCCAGCAAGGGTTGCGGGTTCAAGCGTCACTTTCGAACCAGGTGCTCGAACAGCATGGCATACTCATCCGCTAGGTCAGACCTTGATAATAACCTCAGGTTGCGGCTGGGCGCAAAGGGAAGGAGGGCCAGTTGAAGAGATTCACCCTGGTGATATAGTATGGTTCCCTCCCGGAGAAAAGCATTGGCATGGGGCAACACCTTTTACAGCAATGGCACATATTGCCATTCAGGAGAGCATGAATGGCAAGGTTGTAGACTGGATGGAAAAGGTTACCGATGAGCAGTATCATTCAAAATCCTAAGAAATAAAATCTACATAAAATTTAACTATGAAAAAACCTCATGTAATCTGTCATATGATGTCTACTATCAATGGCAAGATCATTTCTGATAACTGGGGAAATAAAGACCTGACAAAAAGCTATACAGATATTTATGAAAGATGCCATCAAAGCTTTGCTACCCATGCCTGGATGGTAGGAAGGGTTACAATGGAAAAACATTTTTCAGAAAACGAGAAGCCTGCATTGCCTAAACCCCAAACTCCGATAGACAGGAAACCATTTATAGGAGACAAAGAAGCAAAAAGCTTTGCTATCGCTGTGGATGCTAAAGGAAAGTTAATATGGCACTCCAATGAAACAGGAGGAGATCATATTATTGAGGTGCTTACTGAACAAGTGAGCGATGAATATCTTAATTTTCTCCAGGAAAAAAAGGTATCCTATATTTTTGGTGGTAAAAATGAAATGGACTTCGAGCTGGTTTTACAACAACTTGGTGAGCTTTTTAATATTAAAACCCTGATGCTGGAAGGAGGTGGGCATATCAACGGTTCGCTGTTAAATGAAGGGTTAATTGATGAATTAAGTATTTTAATAGTTCCTGTTGCTGATGCATCGCCCCATGTACCAACTACCTTTGAATTGGGTAATTATCAACAGAAAAATATATCACAACACCTTCATTTGAAAGAAGTGAGACAATTGGAGAATGCAGTGCTCTGGCTAAAGTATTCAGTTAATAAAGATTAGATATCGAGACTAATATGGTATTATAGATTATTTAAATCAGCTTGCTGGAATGCTTTTTATTCTATATCTGTATCTTTATTGTCTTATTATAAAACTTCTTTCGCTGAAGGCAGGGATGGAAGGTGCAGCTTCATAAAAATACTTTATTTCATCTTTACTTTCCATTAACCCTAAGCTATACAATACAGGTACAAAATGATCCGGAGTAGGAGCAGCTAATTTACCCAGTTTATGACTAGTCTCATAATTGATAACATTGCTGAAACTCCTTTTATCAATTTGCTTTTTGATCCATGCATCATACTCTGATTCCCAACCATATGGGGTCATGTCATTAGTACGAAATTTCTGTCCGGCTAATTTTAAATTATGAATAAGTGAACCACTACCTATTATTAACACTCCTTTTTCTCGTAGCGATTTTAATTGTTTTCCTAATTCAAAATGATAATCTGGTTTTGCATAGTAATTGATGCTCATCTGAAACACAGGAATATTGGCATTCGGAAATAAATGCATCAACATAGGCCAGGCTCCGTGATCCAATCCCCAATCTCCTGTTTCAGAGACAGAAGGAATGATTTTTTTTACTTCATGAGCAATATCCGGAGCTCCTTTAGCATGGTATTCAACTTTGTAATATTCATCCGGGAAGCCATAGTAATCATAGATTTGTTTTTGTTCAGGCGAAATATTTACATACGTCCCTCTGGTGCACCAATGAGCAGAAACAACCAATGCTGCTTTCACTTCATAGTTATTTTGCAACTCCTGACCCAAACCGTATAGTGTTTTCCAGAATGCCCGTTCTTCTCTTGACACTGGTATATCCATAGGATTGCCATGTGATGTAAAAAGAACAGGCATTTTTTTACTCTGAGTTGGTAAATTGTCTGTAAATAGTTTAAAGCTGCTTAATGTACTCATTGCAGAAAATGCTAAAATGGTTTTAATGAATTTCTTACGTTCCATAGACCTGCTTTTGCTAAGAATGTCAGATTCTATTATACGAATTTTAGTAGTATAAAATAATAAAAATATGCTAATAAAATGAGTGGCTTTAAAAGCGCTGATGATGAAGAGTTTGCATAACTTCTCAAGCTAGAAACCAGGCTGCCAAGCAATATAGGTTACTTTAGGATCTAAGCCCCAGTATCTTTGCGTTTTGACTGATTCTTTAAATGTCCTGATTTTTTGATTGTTACTGCTAAATAAATATTTTAATAATGATAAATGGAAAATATGCTCATCAATGCGTATATATGCTCAATTTGGAATGTAAGAAAAACTTTGTTGAGCAATACCAATTATTTTAACAGCCTGAGGTGCTGGAAAAACGACCCATCAACTGATAAAAATTTTAAGACAAGATTAAACCAATAATTTATTTTTAAATGGCAGTAGGATTTACACCAAAACACATTGAAGGTTTTCCACTTAACAATTTAACACACCAGCAATTTCTTGTGCTAGCGGATGAAGCAGCAACAAAAATAAATTGGAAGGTTGCCTACCTAAGCGAAAATGGCCTTATAGCATATACTGATAACGGAATGTTTTCCTGGAATGCAGAAATTAAAATTAAAATAGAAAATGGAATTGCCAGTATTCAAAGTGCATCCACAGGAAACGAAATAATAGACTGGGGTAAAAACAAGAAAAACGTTATCAACTTCACCTGTTTTCCGCACAGGCATTTTTGCAAAAAGTTAACTAGTTAAATTTTAATATTTTGAGTTTGCCAAAACGTTAAAATCGGGTGACCCGCGATGTTTTTTGATATCTTTGTGAATGTTTGTGCGCAAGAAAAAGAACAAGTCAGGCAGTGTTAGTGTGCAGATTCTCCAAAAAGAGAATGGAAAGAACAAGCTTATCAAAAGTATCGGTAGTGCTTCAGAAGCATCAGATATAGCAATTTTAGTATCAAAAGCCCAAAATGAAATTCAATTACTTCTAAGACAACGCTCCTTATTTGTTTCCAAGCAAGAAACCTCAATAGAGAGCTTTATCTCAGAACTTTCTAATGGTCAAATCAAAACCATTGGCCCGGAACTCGTTTTCGGTAAAATTTATGACTATATCGGATATAATAAAATCGATAAAGAATTATTTCGACATTTGGTCATAGCCCGATTGGCATTCCCTTTAAGTAAACTAAAAACTATAGAATATCTGTACCGTTTCCAAGGTGTGATGCTTAGCCTGGATAATGTTTACCGCTTCTTAGACAAGCTTAATAATGATCTCAAAGAAGATGTAGAGCAAATTAGCTTCAATCACACCAAAAAGATTCTGAATGGTAACCTAAGTATTGTATTCTATGATATGACCACGTTGTATTTTGAGGCAAGTGACGAGGATGACTTACGTAAAACAGGCTTTAGCAAAGACGGAAAGCATAGCAATCCGCAGATATATATTGGTTTGCTGGTCGGTTTGGGAGGTTATGCAATCGGTTATGAAATTTTTGAGGGCAGTATTTATGAAGGTCACACCCTGATACCAGTTATTGAAAAAATGTCACAAAAATTTGCTTTGAATAAGCCCATTGTTGTTGCCGATGCAGGACTTTTAAATAATGCTAATATCAGAGCACTAGAAGAACAGGGTTATGAATATATTCTAGGAGCCAGGATAAAAAATGAAAGCAAGGCACATACAGAAGAAATACTGGCAACCGATTTTAAACATGGAGATTATATAACAATAAACAAAGCCAGTAGTAAGCTGATTGTCCAGTATTCGGAAAACAGAGCAAAGAAAGATGCTTATAACAGAGAACGTGGTTTAAGAAGACTCGAAAAACAAATAAAGTCAGGTAAGCTTACCAAACAACATATCAATAATCGAGGCTACAACAAGTATCTGATAATGGAAGGCAAGGTTTCCATCTCTATAGACAAGGAAAAGTATAATAAAGATGGTAAATGGGATGGATTAAAAGGCTATGTTACCAATTGTAATCAATCACCATCAGTTATTATAGAAAACTATAAGAGTCTCTGGCAAATAGAGAAGGCATTTAGAATGTCCAAGACTGATCTGCGCATCCGTCCGATATATCATCGGTTAAGAAATCGAATAGAAGCACATATATGTCTCTCGTTTGTAGCATACACAATTTATAAGGAGTTGGAAAGAGTATTAAAACATGAACTATATCCACTATCTGTAGAGAAGGCCGCAGAGATAACCCACAATATATATCAAGTTGAAATTATGCTGCCTGAGTCAAAGCAAATTAAAACCATTACACTCAAAATGGACAAACTACAGACTCAACTCATTAATATTATTAACCAAAATTACTCCAGGTGACCCATTGCGGAAAACAGGAAAAACGTTATCAACTTCATTACAAATCTGGAAGAGCTGAAAGGGAGCATACCACAAGAAGAGCTGGATATAAAATATCAAAAAATAAGCGAACAACTTGTTTCACAGGAAGAGGATATCTTAAAATTACCTCCCGCGACAACGACAGAACAAATCAATGGTTTCTTCTCTATTTTTAAACCCGTCAAAGGTTTTTTTATTACCCCGATCCTGTTAGATTTAAATATTTTGATTTTCGCTTTAATGGTGATCAGCGGAGTGAATATTATGTTGCCAGACAACGAGAGTTTATTGAATTGGGGGGCAAATTTCCGTCCTATGACTTTAGAAGGTGAATGGTGGCGACTAATAACCTGCTGTTTTTTACATATTGGAATTTTTCACCTTCTAATGAATATGTATGCTTTGCTTTATATAGGCGTTTTGTTAGAGCCACTATTAGGCAGAACTAGATTTATTTCTGCATACCTGTTAACAGGGATTACAGCAAGTATTGCAAGTTTATGGTGGCACGATCTTACCATCAGCGCTGGCGCATCTGGTGCAGTCTTCGGTATGTATGGCGTTTTTCTGTCTTTGTTAACAACTAATTTAATTGAGCAGACAGCGAGACAAACCTTATTGACAAGTATTGTTGTTTTTGTTGGTTACAATTTAATCAATGGGCTCAGAGATGGAATTGACAATGCAGCGCACATAGGAGGTTTACTAGCAGGACTATTAATAGGTTTTATTTTAATCCCAAGCTTAAAGAAAACTAACGATGATAAATTGAAATATGGAACAATAGCCTTATTGACATTCCTAATCCTTGGCTCTTCATTTGTTATTTATCAAAGAATCCCTAATGATATAGGAAGATATGATGCCAAAATCAAAGAGTTTGCTTCAATGGAGGTATTAGCATTAGAAGTTTATAATTTACCTCCAGAAACACCTAGTGATAAAGTACTTTATGGAATTAAAGACAAAGGAATTTTTTATTGGAAAGAAAATATAAAGCTGATTGACAGTTTTAAGGAATTGAATCTACCAGTTGAATTAATAAGACGAAACAAGATATTAAAGGAGTATTGTGAACTTAGAATCAAATGCTATGAATTACTTTATAAAGCAATTTCTGAGAACACTGACCAATACAAGCAACAAATTGAAGATTACAACTTACAGATAGACGCCAAAATAAAAGAGCTTGAAAGCGATTGAGAGTAATGCTTTAAGTGCAATATTGATTTTTTAGCTATATTTATTGTCTGTACTAGTCGTATTGAACAACACATTATAGGATAGAGGAGTACCTTTTAAAAGTGACCTGCAGCTGCAACATATACCATTACTGAATTTTGATATGAAACCATTTAACAATGAAATAACTTATGAGATAAAGGAAGAGTTATCTTCTTTAATTACAACTTTAAATAATACGGATAATACACTCTTAATTAAGATTAATAGTGATAGTTTTGAAGTGGTTGAAAAATCAGGTTATTTTAAGATGTCCCAAATTAAAGATTATAAATTTATAGGAAATCTATCAACTAGTTCACCTGATTCAACAGAGCTGCGAATGAAAGTTGAATTGAGAAAAATAGGTAAAATAAATTTTTATATCGTAGCATTTTTTATTTTGTATGGGCTTATGGGTTCTTTTTATTTACTATTCAATGATAATATAAAAGGGTTTCTATTTATGTTTCTTTTATCTATTTTTTTGGGATGGTACTTGTACTTTCGTATAAATAAGGGGGCTATAGTTGCCTCAATATTACTTTTGCAAAAAATGGACTTTTCAATTGAAAAAGTTAAAATTAAAAACTAACCAGTAAATTGATTTTTTAACAAAAATAGATGTAGTGGGATAAATATTTTTTTTTAGATGAAATGAATTCTCCTTATACTGACTTTAATTGGATTTTGTAGCACGGTGGCAGCTCAGGATACTTTCAGCTGGAGTGACTCTATAGTTAAAATCGGACAGACGAGGAATATTCGTATCAACGTGACTTTGGGTGGTTCTTGTACTATGATTCCTTGGTATGAATATGGTGATAACAAGCTGACTTTGGATACACTCCTGACATTCCTGAATAAGAACAATGATATATCAATTGCTCTTATTTGGCATACAGGAACATTAGGTTCTTCTCAATACAATTTTTATTATAGTAAGAAATTAGCAGATGCTCTCCTTAAGGAATTGATTCGTCTTGGAATTAGTGAGAAAAAAATTACAACAATCGGACTTGGAGAATCACGGCCTATAATAAGTGAGGAGGAAATAAAGAGCATTAAGGACCATGATAAAAAGATTCAACTAGATAGTGTTAATAGGAGGGTAGAAATTATTATAACATCGGTACCTGTCAGAAATTAACTATTAACAGTCCAATATACAAACAACAAAGCCTGCGCAATTTGCACAGGCTTTTGTTGTAACTATATGGAATTGATTGAAAATTCTCTGATTAAACCTCAATGTTTATTTTACATCAAAACGATCAAGGTTCATTACTTTTGTCCATGCCGCTACGAAGTCTTTTACAAACTTCTCTTTGGCATCAGAACTTCCATATACTTCAGCCAAGGCTCTTAATTCAGAGTTAGATCCGAAGATAAGATCTGCACGGGTTGCTGTCCATTTTACATTTCCAGATGCTCTGTCACGTACTTCAAATTCTTCTTTGTTATCAGAAGTAGCTTTCCATTCATTGTTCATATCTAACAGATTTACAAAGAAATCGTTCGTTAGTACTCCTGGTTTAGAGGTGAATACCCCATGTTTAGAATGGTTGTAATTGGCATTTAATGCACGCATACCACCGACTAACACAGTCATTTCCGGAGCAGTCAGAGTCAGCAATTGTGCTTTGTCAACTAATAATTCTTCTGTTGATAGTGTGTATTTTGTTTTGTAATAATTGCGGAAACCATCTGCCATTGGTTCTAGGACAGCTATTGAGGCTGGATCTGTTTGTTCCTGAGTAGCATCCATACGACCAGGTGTAAATGGAACTTTAACAGAGTAACCAGCTTTCTTAGCCGCATCTTCAACTGCTGCAGAACCTCCTAACACAATAAGGTCAGCAATAGAAACTTTTTTGTCTCCTGATTTTGTATTAAAGTTCTTTTGAATTTCTTCTAATTTAGTCAACACCTTATTCAATTGATCAGGATTGTTAACCTCCCAGTTTCTTTGAGGAGCAAGGCGAATACGTGCACCATTAGCGCCACCTTTTCTATCAGAATGACGATAAGTAGAAGCAGATGCCCATGCTGTTGAAACCAATTCTTCTGTTGTAAGACCTGATTTCAGAATAGAAGCTTTTAATTCTGCAATATCTTTATCATTCACTACTTTGTGATTAAGAGCAGGAATAGGATCTTGCCATAAAAATTCTTCACTAGGGATTTCAGGGCCTAGATAGGTTATTTTAGGTCCCATATCACGATGTGTTAGTTTGAACCATGCACGTGCAAATGCCGCATCAAATTGTTCCGGGTGCTCCAGGAAGTTTTTGGAGATCTTTCCATATATTGAATCAAAACGTAATGAAAGGTCAGTAGTAAGCATTGTAGGTTTATGCTTCTTGTCTTTATCAAAAGCATCCGGTACCATTACTTTCGGATCCTTCGCAACCCACTGATGTGCGCCTCCCGGGCTCTTTGTCAACTCCCATTCATTTTCAAACAGACTTTTGAAAAATCCATGGCTCCATTGAGTAGGAGTAGTCGTCCATGTTACTTCCAGTCCAGAGGTAATGGCATCTTTGCCTTTTCCTGTACCATGTTTACTTTTCCATCCAAGACCTTGTTCTTCAATATCAGCCGCCTCCGGCTCCGGGCCTAAATTAGTCCCACTTGCTGCACCATGTGTTTTACCAAGTGTATGTCCTCCTGCTATAAGAGCAACTGTTTCTTCGTCGTTCATTCCCATACGTCCGAAAGTCTCACGAATGTCTATTGCAGCAGCTATTGGATCTGGGTTTCCGTTAGGACCTTCAGGGTTTACATAGATAAGACCCATTTGCACGGCAGCCAAAGGTTTTTCAAGCTTGCGCCCATCGCTATAACGTTTATCATCCAGCATCTTTCCTTCTGAGCCCCAATATACATTGCTGGCTGGTTCCCAAACGTCTTCTCTTCCACCACCAAAGCCAATGGTCTTAAACCCCATTGATTCCAAAGCGACATTTCCTGTAAGGATCATTAAGTCAGCCCAGGAAATCTTATTACCATACTTCTGTTTGATTGGCCATAATAGTCTTCTTGCTTTATCAAGGTTAGCATTATCAGGCCAGCTGTTCAGTGGAGCAAATCTTTGTTGTCCTTCACGAGTTCCTCCACGACCGTCACCTGTACGATATGTACCGGCACTGTGCCACGCCATACGAATGAATAGGGGGCCGTAATTACCATAATCTGCAGGCCACCAATCCTGTGAGTTGGTCAATACCTCACGGATATCATTCTTTAAAGCTGCATAATCCAGACTGTTGAATGCTTGTTTATAATTAAAGTCATTACCCATAGGGTCAGACTTGGAGGAGTGTTGTCTAAGTACACTTAAATCCAATTGGTTTGGCCACCAGTCTTTATTGGTTTTGCCATTGCTGGCTACACTAAGGCCTCCGGATTTTCCCTTACTGCCAAAATGAAACGGACATCCACCTTTTTCCGTGCCTTCGCTGGTTCCTTCCTTCTTGCCCTCATGGCACGCTGAAAAGAGTGCGACCAAACTGGCTACTAATAGTGTTTTTTTCATCATAAATAAATTTTTACCTGGTAAATAGTACCGTACAAACCTACTGTAAAGTTTCAATAGTGAGTAATTATATTTATTTATGATTATATAGATAAAATCTATAACTAGAAGTGCCTTAGAGTGAATGGTATATCTCTAAATCATCAAAACGTTGTTCAATATTTGGATGTACCAGTACCTTTCAAAGGGGTATATATTAAGTATAGTTATGTATTATTCGTTTAGAAAAATGCTAAGCTGCGGCAGTTACATCGGCGGACAGGATAGCTTAAGAATGATATGTTAAAGATCAATTTATTAGGTAAATGGACCTATTGTAAGTCACAATAAATGAATGATTTCTTCTGAATAGTTTTTAGCGTATATAAAATAATAAGTTATTTTTTCAGTTATAATTTAAATTCTCCCTCAAGAGTTGTAATTGCTTGTCCATAAATTATGACTTTACCTTCTTTCAAAAGTACCTCCATTTCTCCCGTTCTTTCCGAAGCCTGAAAAGCGTTCATATATAATTTACCCAATTTGTTTGCCCAATATGGCGTGAGGAAAGTTTGGACAGCTCCTGTGACAGGTTCTTCATTGATTCCAGTCTGGGTCCGAGGTAGCGCCATTAAGTATCTTAGCTGGTCATTTTAGAAGATACATTTTATATTGGGAGAATTTACTTTGCTAATTATTATTCCTATTTGTTCACTTTCTAAATTTTTAATAGTATAGGAATAAAACTAAGAAAGGAAATCTATTATCATTAATATTTTTTCTGATATTTCAAATATCATTTTCACTTTATAATTGATATAGATAAAGTGGTATAGCTTACCTTACCTTACTTTAATGTATAGTTCTACTCATATAATCTTACCAGTTCATATAGAGAAAATCTAACTTATCAATCATGAAAAAAAATATTATTCTAACATTAATTTTACTATTGCTTGTTTCAATAGTCTATTCAGCCAATCTCCCCAGTGGCTTTACGGAGAAAAGACTGGCAAGTAATCTTGACCCTACAGGGATGGCTATTCTTCCTGATGGAAGAATTCTTGTAACAATAAAATCAGGGAAAGTTTTACTGATTAAAAATGATGTAGTCCAAACTACTCCATTTATAACCATACCGAATGTAGACCGCTGGAATGAAAGAGGGGTTCTGACTCTGGTTGTCGACCCTAATTTTGAAACAAATAAGTATGTATATATTTATTATACTTATAAGAACCCTTCGAATAATATCAGTAATAACAGGGTCAGTAGATTTACAGTGAATGGAGATGTAGCTCTTGTCAATAGTGAATTGGTTTTAATCAATTTTAATAATCTTTCTTCTGTGGGCTGGCATAATGGTGGTGGGCTTGTTTATGGTACAGATGGAAAGATATATGCAGCCTCCGGTGAAAATGCCAATACTTCATATGCACAGAATATGTCGACATTGCTTGGTAAAGTAATTAGAATAAATCCTGATGGGACAATACCTACAGATAATCCATTTTATAACACAGCATCCGGTATAAACAGAGCTATTTATGCTTTAGGTTTCAGAAATCCCTTTAAAATAAAAATGCAGCCAGGAACCGGCAAAATATATGTAAATGACGTTGGAGCAGGGAACTGGGAGGAAGTAAATGAACTGAAGGCTGGAGGAAATTATGGATGGCCTGGTATAGAGGGAAAAAGGCGAAATCAGACTCCTCCTGAAAATTATCAGGATCCTGTATTTGCTTATGGACATTCGGGAAGTATTTGCAGTATTACAGGAGGAACTTTCTATAACCCATCTGTTCAGCATTTTCCTGCACAGTATGAGAATAAATATTTCTTTCTGGATTACTGTGCCGGCTGGATGCGTTATATAGATCCGGCAAATAATTATGCTGTTTCAAATTTTGCCACTGGTATTGACAGAGGATTAGACCTTATGGTAGACCATCAGGGCAATTTATACTATCTGGCACGGGGAGGAATAGGAGGAGGTTCTGATGCAGACAATACTTCATCCAATGAAGGGGAGCTCTGGCGCATTACCTATACCGGAAGTGGAAATGTTGCCATTACAGTTCATCCTCAGGATAAACAAGTAGCAGCAGGTTCTTCAGTTACTTTTGTAACAAGTGCGTCAGGAGCAGCTCCTCTTTCATACCAGTGGAGGAGAAATGGTGTTGATATTCCTAATGCAAATTCTTCTTCTTATACTATATCCAAAGCTGAATTAAGTGATAATGGAGCTAAGTTCAGTGTACGTGTAAGCAATAATTCATCATCTCAGGCTAGTACAGAAGCAACACTCAGCGTATTTAACAATACTGCTCCTGTAGTACAGATTGTAAGTCCTGAAGAAGGAACACTTTATTCCGCAGGTTCTTCTTTGGGTTTTAGCGGAGTAGCAACAGATGCTGAAGATGGAGATTTTCCTGCATCTGCTTTTACATGGAAAATAGAATTTCACCATGATACACATTTTCATCCGGGACTGGATCCTACTTCAGGGATTAAAAGCGGAACATATAATGTTCCTGATGAAGGGGAAACCAGTGACACCGTTTGGTACAGGGTTATACTGACTGTTACAGATGCATTTGGAACACAAACAACAGCTTTTAGAGATGTTTTTCCTAAGAAGGTTGAAGTAACACTGGATACAGAACCAAGCGGAATACCACTATTACTGGATGGATCCCCTATATCTACTCCACATAAATTTATTGGAGTAGTTGGATTAAAAAGAACAATAGAAGCTAAAAGCATTGTTCAGTCAGAAAAAGATTTAAAAACATTTGTTGAATGGTCTAATGGAGGAACTGCTTTTCAGACCATTGAAACTCCGAATGCTGATACACGACTGGTGGCCAATTATGTGATATCCAGACTTGATACTAATGGAGTTCTTGCAGATGCATATGTGAGAGGAGGACCTTATTCTGGCAATGCTTATGGTACCTTAGATCCGCACAACTACAAATTAAAACTGAATCAACTTTGGAATACACCAGGCAAACTTTTCTTAGATTTGATATAAGTAAATATTCAACAATTCTGGGAGCGAAATTAAGATTGTATGGTGCAAGGAATTCAAATCAAAGCAATAATATAAATGTTGGTGTCTATGGCGTTCCCAATACGGCATGGAATGAAAATACAATTACGTGGAATAATAAGCCGGCAGCCGATAACGAGCTTCTTGCTTCAGCTATTGTGAATGCACTTCCGGCTGCCCCGCAGTATTACGAATGGGATATAAGTGAATACGCCATAAAAGTAAAACAAGAAGGAGAGGATCAGATTTCTTTTCTATTAACTAATCCTGAGGTAACAACAAGTTATGTCTTTTTTAATTCCAAGGAAGCTTCAGGAAATAAACCTCAATTGATTATTTCAGAACCTGCCGTCATTACAGATATAGATTTTCATAATGGTTCTGCTAATTTATTAAGTATCGTTCCTCAACCATTTGACAATGAAATAAAAGTCTGGGTAAAAGATGAATCTATGATCCATTCTATATCCATCATTAATCTTCTGGGTGAAATTGTTTATATGGATACGGAGGTCAATAAGACTCATGCAACCATTGATACTAACTTTCCTTCAGGAGTTTACCTGTTGAAGGCTCTGAATAAAGATAATGAGTATACATCAAAAATTGTTAAGGTAAAATAAATTTCCATAGAATGATTGCAAGTGTATAAATACATATAGGACATTCATAAACAAATAGCCACTCATTTGGGTGGCTATTTTATTTTAGATAATGGCTATTGAAATGAAACATATCTGTTCAACAAAGTAATAGTTTTTCGGAAGTATAGACTAAAATTAGGGTTTTCGAAATCGGAGATGGACAAACATTAAACAAAGTAAGAAATTATATGTTATGCTCGTCTAATTAGAAAAGATATGTTCAAAATTTTAAAGAACATCCCCATTATAATCCTATTGCTCTTGGTAGCTTGTGGAGGCAAAAATACGGAACCCTATGTTAAAGAGCCTGGAGCTGAGGATTCAACCAAAAATGATGTACTTGAAACAGGGGCTGATGTCATGCAAAATAAAGCTCCTATAAATGCTATCAATGTCTATTTGGATGGATTTCACTTTTATAATGGAAATATGAAAGGACAGATGGAAGCACACCATTTCTGCACTGTTCTTAATGAAGATGTTACTCAATGTGTCATATATGATGGAAATGTAAAAGATTCTCATATCATGGGAGTGGAGTATATTATATCTGATAAACTTTTTAAAAGCTTGCCAGAAGATGAAAAGAAACTCTGGCATAGTCATAATCATGAAGTGATATCCGGAACACTGATAGCTCCCGGGATTCCTGAATCAGCGGAACATGAATTAATGGAGAAGCTGGTATCCACTTATGGCAAGACCTGGCATACCTGGCACACAGATCAGGATAAAGAATTGCCATACGGTTCACCTCAGCTTATGATGGGATTTACCAAAGATGGACAACTTGAAGATTCACTTATTGCAAAGAGGGACAAGAATTTTGAGATTTCGACAGAAGAAAAAAAGAAGAACAGAGCTGATATACCTGATCATAAAATTTTGCCAGGAGCTGATTCATGGCAAGATGGAAAGGTAATACAATTACCATCCTTAACAAAGCACGAACACAAGCATTGAATTAACTAAAGAAGCTATTATAGCAGATCTTATTTTCAAAAGGGATATACTTAGTTTTTCTCAAATGCCAATATCAAGGCTAAGCTTGATAAAATTGCAACTTTACTCCACTTTGTTATTTTCCAAAACTTAAGATTATTTAAGTGCATAGATAATTTACCAGAAAAGTAAGCGATGACCATAAAAATGATTAAAGCCTGGAGCATAAAAATGAATCCCAGAGCAATCATTTGAAAGATAACATTCGGTTCATTTTTATTAATGAACTGAGGTAAGAATGCAATAAAGAATAGTGTGACCTTGGGATTCAATACATT
This sequence comes from Bacteroidota bacterium, assembly GCA_023428135.1. Taxonomy (GTDB): domain Bacteria; phylum Bacteroidota; class Bacteroidia; order Cytophagales; family Cytophagaceae; genus Sporocytophaga. The sequence goes on from JAEYZG010000016.1 coordinate 287,525, forward strand.
CATAAAAAAACCTTTTTTAATAAGAGCGATTGAACCTTCTGTTGTTCTTGATAATTCTGAAGACAATTCTACTCCTTCCGGTTTTTCTTTTAATGCTTTGTAGGACATATATAAAAGATATCCTGCTCCCAGATATTTAATAAAGGAAAAGACAGTAGCGGATTGCGAGATAATTAAGGATAATCCGGTAGCAGCACTTAAAGTATGAATTAACACGCCAAGTGATAATCCTATGGAAATCAGGATACCGTTCCTTTGGCCTTTGGTTAAGCTTTCTGTAAGCACAAAAATGTTATCAGGTCCTGGCATTAACGTGAGTAATATGGAAGCTCCTAAAAAGGAAAGTGTTGATTCTAAATGCATTTAATGATTTTAACTTATGATTAAAAACGTTAATTTATTTTGATTTATTATTGGGTCAATTTGGATTAGCTATTTATGTCAGCTCTTATTTCAAAAATATTTATGGTTCTTTTATGTAAATTTTTTTTTTTCAATCAAAGTGTGACTTTTAATAAAGTCGTTTGTACTTACTTTTTTTTATTTATAGCTAGAAAATAGCATAATAAAATCACATACATTTCAATTTAATCAGAGTCACGCTAGTTTAGTATACCTATAAGGTTCATTCATCCTGGTTTTAATATTATTTACTTTTTTTGGAAAAATCAGTGTGACTTTTTATTCCCATCATTGTACATAATAAAAAGGGAAACAAATAAATCACCTAACCTTCATGTATTGATATTTTAAATTCTTTGCTTATAAAGAGCTTCTATTACTTGCTCCTATAAATAGGATAGGTTAATAGCATAACATTAAACTAACTTGAATAAACTTATGAAAAAACTACTAAAAACTTTTTTTATGATTTTTGTGCCCATGCTCACTATGGCGCAGGGTTTTACTACTAATAATGTAAATGGTAACCTGATAGATGCTTGTGGAAATAACTTCATTATGAAAGGAATGAATGTTCCTTTGGCATGGTATGTTAATGATGTGAATGGTAGTATAACCGCATTGAAGAACAATACTCAATCCAATTGTCTTCGTATTGTAGTACAAACCAATACTTCTGATAATGCCTGGCAGACGACTGTTGTGAACTGTATCAAAAATAAGATCATACCAATGGTAGAGTTACACGATGTTACAGGTAGTACTGATCCTGCACGTTTAAAAGCGATGGGTGATTTCTGGGCCACCAAAGCATCATTTTTCAATAATACTAACTTTAATGGTGTGAACATCAAGAAACATATCCTTATTAATCTGGCAAATGAATGGGGTACCTGGCAAACGGCAACCAATAAGAATACCGTATGGAGAGATGCAGTAATAAATGCCATTAAGCCAATGAGAGATGCCGGTATTACCACAACCATTGTTATAGACGCAGTAGGATACGGACAAGACATTGATGATGCCTACAACATCAGAACTTATGCTAAGGATATTCAGAGAGCAGATAATGGCTATCTTGGAGGTCCTGCCAGTAGCACTCAAAAGTCAAATCTCTTATTTTCCATACATATGTATTGCGAATGGAGAAAAGGAGGGGATAACATTGCTATAGTTAATACGATCAAGAGTTCAGGTATTCCTGTTATTGTCGGAGAGTTTGGTTATCAGCATGCTACTGATGGTTCATGCGATATTGACGAACAGGCAATACTTGATATTTGTCAGTCAGGAGGAGTGGGATGGTTAGCCTGGTCACAAAAAGGAAATGGTGGTGGCGTAGAATATCTTGATTTGTGCAATGACTGGGCTTGTACCAGTTTATCCAACTGGGGAAATACAATTATTAATGGTAGAAACGGTACTAAGACTGCTATGGAGTGTGCAGTATTTTCAAACCCTAATTGTACAAGCTCCTGCACAACACCAGCTCCAGTTGTCACTCCAACCCGAACCTACTGTCTTAATTCTTCTTCTACAACCCTTACAGCAACAGGAACTGCTTTAAAATGGTATTCTGATGTTACAGCAGGTACTGCAAGTACATCAGCTCCTGTTCCAGGTACAGCTGTTGCAGGTATTTCAACCTACTATGTTTCCCAAACACTTAATGGTTGTGAAGGTCCCAGAGCTGCTATCTCGGTTACTGTTAATCCATTACCTGCTATGGAATCTTATATGTCTATCAATGGTGGCGACTGGGGCTCACAAGCAACGGTGTCTTTATGTGAAGGAGGAAGTCTTGGAATAGGCCCTCACCCTTATGATATCTCTGCCGGCTGGTCATGGACAGGACCAGGAAATTTTACTTCTTCTCTTCGTGAAATAACATTTACTGATATTAAACCGGCTCAATCCGGTATTTATAATGTGACCTTTACTGATGCCAACAATTGCAGCAACAGTATGTCAATACCTGTAACGGTTCATGCAAAACCTACAATAACAATTACTTCACCTTCTGAAAATTCTGTTATTACATCCAATCCTGCTGATATTTACATTGAAGCTTCAGTGACAGGAAATAACATCAGCAACGTACATTTCTTAAATGGAACAACACTGCTGGGGCAGAATGCTGCAGCGCCCTATAGCTTCAGTTGGAATGATGTAGCTAATGGAACTTATTCCATCACGGTAAGAGCCACTGATGCCAACAATTGTAATAATTCAGAATCTGTCAGTTTTACAGTAAACAATGTAATAACCTCATTAGAAGAAGGTGGATATAGTGATAAATCGCTGTGCTATCCCAATCCATTTCAGCATCAGTTTACCATTAGTCCGGGAGCAGAACTTGAATTTGCCATTATGGATGTTATGGGTAATGTCAAAGAGCAAGGAGTAACAGGCAGCAAAATTCAGGTAGGGGAGTCATTAACTCCTGGAATATATTTCCTTAAAGTAAATGTTAACTCTGAAGAAAATATGATAAAGATTATAAAGGAGTAAAGTTTTAATAGAGCGTAGAGACGCCATGCTGGCGTCTCTCTTTCCATAAAGATCAACAGTTGATGAAACAGATAAAGAACATCTGATTCTTATTAATTAATGCTTCACTGAAGTTAAACTCAGTCACGACTTTCTGAAATGGCTTTCTCAATATTGCCTGCTTGATGGGGGTGATATCTTTAAAACTTTCCACTTTCGGCAATTAACAGAAACAAGTTTTTGAATACTTCTTCCCTAATAGAGTTTGCAGGATAGATGGTATTATCTAAATCTAATATGATTACTTTCTTTTTCGTCTTTAACATATAGAGTTCAATAATCCTATCATTAACACTTCTAAAGAAATTAAAGGTTTATGAGATTTTTAAAACTGTTAACTTATAGTTAAGGATCTGTTATTCTTCCCCTGCAAAAACGCTTAGTATAGTATCGACTTTATCTAAATCTGATGATTCAACTAGATACATTATCGACCCATTGTTTCCCCATCTAATAGAATCTTTTATGGAATTTTCCTTTGCTATATGATCTGCATCTCCATATGACTCTGTAAAAATTATAATGATGGTTAGTGTATTATCATTGTTGGTTAGTTTCGCTGCATCCACAATCCTTGTTGATTGTTTCAATGATTTCCAATCAAATGAAACCACTTCCAATTCTTCATCTAATGAATTTAAAAATGCTTCAGCTCTGATTTTGTCGGGATGGTTGACGTTTAACGTAGTTCTATTCATTCTTTATCATTTATCTTTAAAGCCTAGCTTACCAGGATTTTTAACGATTTATCATAACATTGGTTGAGAATAGACCTCGCTTTTCCCTCAAAAGCTCTCATTTTTTAGTCATGTTTGTATCGCAACAAAATCAATTTTAAAGAGGTTATTGAAGGATTAACTTTGATAATATGAGAAAAATAATTGTTTCATCCTTCATAACATTGGATGGAGTAATGCAGGCTCCTGGTGGACCGGAGGAGGACACTTCAGGTAACTTCAAGTACGGAGGCTGGACGGCACCTTTTGAAGATGAAGTTTCTGCTGAAATGATGAAAAAACAGATGCATCCCACGGACATCCTTTTAGGTAGAAAAACATTTGAGATATTTGAATCCTATTGGCCTCAACATGCTGACTATTGGCCGGGGATTAATGATGTTACAAAATATGTTTTGAGTAATACTATTAAGAAGTCAGATTGGAAAAACTCTGTATTCCTTACAAGTTTGTCGGATATTAAGAAGTTGAAAAAATCAGACGGAGGACCTATTGTGGTTTGGGGCAGCAGTGAACTTATTCAGCTGCTCCTGAAGAATGATCTTGTCGATGAGCTCTGGCTTAAAATATATCCGGTAATACTTGGTAGTGGTAAAAAGCTGTTTAGCAGTGGCCCTATTCCTGCGGCGTTTACATTAACAGAAAGTGTAGTTACTTCAAGTGGTGTTATTTTTGCCAATTACATAAGGGCAGGAGAGATCAAGACAGGGACAGTTGGAGCTTAATCAAGTTTTAAGTTATAAGTATTAAGTTTGAAGGAGCAATATTCAAAATTACCCATCAGGTGTTACACTTACAATAGGGCATTAAGGTAAAATTTCCCTTGTATAAAGAAAGAAAGAGACTGAACTTGACAGTCCAGTCTTCCTATTAAATACTCAAAAAAAACAGGCAATTATTATAGAATTACTGTTATAATAATTAAACAAAGGCATTGAACTTTTTTATTATAGTCTGTTTAATCAGTTAGAGCCTATAGAATTCCTGAATAGAAGTAGTGTCTTTTTTTCGATCTCATAGCTGAGAATTTAAACTTTCAACAAATCCAGTTTTCTATTTACCAAAATTATGAAATCCACCTCTCACAACTCCCAATTCGTGAATTGTAATCATTGGAATTCCATCTGTATGGTTTCCCTGAAGTGTAAAAGTGTATAGTTCATGATCATTAGGATGTACATAAGTTGAATGTTTGGTACCTGTCATTTTACTTGATCTGTGAATTTTGCTTCTTTCCCCATGGGCTGCACCCACAATATGATCGAGGGCTACCTTTTCCGGACCATGACCATTCGGATCGGCTAGATAAGCTTGTTGCTTTCCGGAACTAACTAAAGTGTATCCAGGCGGAGGAGGGGTTGTTGGGGGAGCAAGGCTGGAAGAAGATTGATAAGCCGAAGGTTTTGACTTATCTTTTTTGAGATAATTGTCATAAGCAGCTTTATCTTTCTTTGTATAATCATCCTCCTTGTCAACTTTCCGAAGAATGTCAAGGATAGCTTTGTCTTCATTAGAAAGTGTAGATGTATTTCCTAAGACTCTTTTTAAATTCCTCATTTGTTGCAGAATTTTCTCTTTATCTTCAACTTCTTTGGAAAGACTGATATCTACTTTTTTGGAGGAACTGCTTTCTGATTCTATTGGAGCCCCTCCTGACGAAAATGAAGAACCTTTTCCATTAGAAGAGAGGGAGGTATCCTGAAAAGGTTTTATCTCTTTTTTATTCTTTGGTTTGGAAATGATTTCTCCAGCTCCTTCATTATGGACACCATTAACAGGAAAAGAGGTGTAATGCTCATTGTGGAAATAAATAGTGAATATCTGGTTCCCAGGATTAAATACATATACATTCGCTGCTGTAACAACCCTTAGTGTAATTCCAGTGCTATAAGCCAAAACTACTGGTGACAAGTCTCCAGGATCTCCAGTCCAGCTCTGTGCTGTAGACACTGTAAGTACCAGGTCATTGACATCAGCATAATCAAATATCTCATGATCGGGGGGACATTGTAATAACCATTCGGTTGCAACTTGTCGCAGAGCAGCCTCTTCTCCTTCCAAACCCCGAGCAATCGCTACAGCAGTATAAAGACAATCTCCTGCTACTCCCTCTAACAGGGAATCTGGTTTCTCATTCTTGGAAGATTTTTCACCTTTAATTACCGGCAGAAGGGCCTCATCGGTACCTTTCTCAACAGATTTTGTGGGACTGTCTTCATTAGAATCATTTAGACTTGAAGTTTTAGGAGGGGCGTTTTTAGAACCTTCACTTTCATCCAGACTTTGCGCCCCAGAAGAAACCATTGCTAGTTCATGATTAATGTTACCACCTCTTGAACGAATGGCCTTAATGAAGGAAATAATTTTAGACAATCCGTAAATTCCAATAAGAGTAAAAAGGCCTGCAGTAATGGTGAATGCATATTCCGCTGCCAATACATAAAGCTCTTCAAAGACACCCTGAATCGGGGCTCTTTCATTTCCTGATAGAGTAATATTTTCAAGCGGCTTAATTTCATTTTTCTGAGTCTGAATGGCTTTCGCGCCCATCACATCTGCTTCTTTTTCTAATCCGGACTCATCATTTATTTTTACTCCTCCTTTTAACTGTACAGTAGGTTTCACCCGCCCTTGCTGTTGTTGAACTACATGCCAGGCTTCATGTGGAAGATGTTTTTCCTGTCCTGATGCTAAATATATATCAGTTCCTTGTGCATAAGCATGGGCCTGCACCTGTGCTGGTTTATCTGAGTTATAATGTACTTTTACTTGATCCATAGAATAGCCGGAAAGATTTTCTACACCGGCTTTTAAATTATCAGGTAAACCAGTGTTATTAGATTCAGCAGTTTCCTTCAATTGTATCTTGTTGTCCTGTTCTTTTTGTTGAAGAGTTTCCAAGGACTCTTCATCTTTCTTCAGCTGAAATTCACCTTCTTCATTTCTCTTCTTTTGCAACATTGCTGTTCCCTGGACCGCTTTCAAATCATGAAAATCTTGAATAGGATCTTTTTGGGCATGAGTGCTATTACTATTGCCTTTTTTATTATATCCGGAAGGTTTATTTTTCTTTTGTATGGGAGGACCTTGTTTGCTTTTTTCTGCTTCATACTGTAATGAAGGATTGGGCTTATATTGTTTTGATCCTTCACGAGCATATGAATCCTTCATAGAATGTTAAGATGATGATTAAAAAAACAACAACATTTGAAATGTAAAATCGCACATTTTATCTTTAAATCAAAGACATAAATTTATTTAGACGGAAATCTGAACTGTTTTAAAAAAATATATTTGAATTTTATGTCTGTATAAAAAAGAGATTAAAAAAATAGCCAGTTCTCAGAAAAGGCTATTTTGCTTATTTATAAGATTAAACTACAATGAGTAATGCAATGTACATCTATTTTGAAGTTGCTTATCAATCCTCCTGCTGATCGTCTGATTCCTGGAGCAGCTTCCGCAACTCTGTCATTTCCTCATCACTCAACTCATCTGATTCTCCACTAGGCTGTCGGTTTAAAGCACCTTCAAGCCCTCTGCCGAGACCTCCGGTAAGGTTGGAAAGGATTTCCGGATGTTTGTCCAGAAGGCCAACCACATCGCCAACGATCTCCCGCACCTTCTCTAGCTTCACCTTAAGCATTGCCTGAACACGCACGTTGTCGATTTGCAGGTTCACCTCTTCAATACCAACATCGGCACCAATTTGTAGCTCCAGCAGGTCAAGAACTTTAGCATGAAGATCTACGTGAGCATGAACATTTCTTACGATCAACCCGATGTGGTCAATGCCCAGGTTCGGTACAGAAAGCATCACGTCAGGGTCACGATTGCCACCCAACCAGTCCTCAGGTTCGGCATTGGCCAATGGTTGCAGAGTGGCAGTAGTGTCTGGCGCTTCTTGTTTGTCCGATGCACGGACTTGCTGGAGCGGCCTGTTTTTGCTATCTGTTTTTTGAGGTGTATCTTCTTTGGCACTATTATCTTTCTCTTCTGCCTCCTTATTCTCCTCCTCATTTTGATCTCTCACCTGAGACTGCTCTTCTTTTTTTTCTTTATTCTTAGTTATTCCAAACATACACTCATCTCCTTATTTTTATCTCCACCAAATAAATCGCCTCATTTTTAAAAACAAAGTAGTACTTACTATTCTCAACAAATTGTAATAAGCAATGTTCCTTTTATAAGTATTAAGTAAAAAGTTATAAGTTTTAAGAAATAGATTAATCAGATGGGAATAGGAAGCGAAAGCCAAAAGTTAAAAGTAGAAAGAAAAAACCATTAAGCTTTTAACTTTCTACTTTAAACTTATTTCATATTCTAACAGGTTCTTCATACCATACATAATCTTTCTTTAATCCCGAACTTTAATATTATCCTGTTGAACGTATGCTCTTTGGCAGGAAAGGCAGGATCTTTGATCATGAGAATAGGAGGGACTAAAGGTTGAAACCGTTAAGACCTGATTTTTAATCACCGTATTGTAATATCCGGATTGAATATGTTTTAGATAAAATTATGTGTCATTAACCAAATGGTGCTAGTCTGTAGCATCCTGTTGCTCTTTGTCCGATTCTTGATTCTTATTCAATTCTTGTTTCTTATTCGATTCTGAACTCTTATTAGACTCTGAACTCTTATTCGATTCTGGGTTCTTGTTCAATTCTTTTTTCTTTTCTTGTTGTTGAAGTAGCTTTTGCAACTTGGTCTTCTCCTGACTGCTTAATTGATTCGATGACCCAGGCTTGCGTGAAAGGGCACCTTCCAATCCTCTGCCGAGACCTCCAGTCAAGTCGCTAAGGATTTCCGGATGATGATCCAATAGGGCTACCACATCTCCGACTATATCCCGTACCTTCTCCAACTTGACCTTAAGCATCGCCTGCACACGCACGTTATCGATTTGCAGGTCAACCTCTTCGATGCCTACATCGGCACCTACATGTAATTGTACCAGGTCAAGAACTTTGGCATTCAAGTCTACGTGGGCATGTAGGTTCTTCACGTTCAATCCAATGTGGTCGATCCCCACATTCGGAACCGACAGCATCACGTCAGGATCACGATTGGTGCCCAACCAGTCCTCAGGTTGAGCATTTGCAACGGGTTGCAGTGTGGCAGTAGTGTCTGGCGCCTCCCGTTTGCCCGATGGCCGAACTTGCTGGAGTGGCCTATCCTTGCTATCGGTGCTTTGGGAACGACCATTTTTTTCAACATTGTCTTTCTTTGCTGACTCCTTATTCTGTTCCACCTCTTTTTGATCTTTCACCGGATGCTGCTCTTCATCTCTTTCTTTATTTTTATTATTTCCAAACATACGCTCGATCTCCTTATTTTTATCTCCATAATAAATCACCTTATTCCTTAAAATAAGTAGTATCTATATTCACAACAATTTGTATTTGCCAATGTTCCTTTTTCTGTAATTCATTTCCAGGGCCTGCGGAAATAGATTTTTGCAATGAAAGGGTTAAAGAAAATTTTTTGGGAATAACAAGTTTTAAACGTTTGGCAATGGAGCGGAAAATGTCGGACTGAAAATATAGGACTATGAAGTTGTGAATAACCTTCATCATAATCAGGGAATAATAATAAATCACTCATAGCAGGAGAGTTGCTTTACTCTGATATGGGTTAGGTAGTTTTAGCTTAGGGATTGAATGAAAAGGATAATGCACATTTTACAATTTGTTCCTGTCGGGGATTAGGAATTTGATGTACACCCAAAAAACTATAATTAATTCTCCCACTGTTATTACTGTATCTATTCCTGCTGCCCAATTCATTCTAATACCACGGTTCATTATTGAATATTCTTGTCTATCCCTGATACGAGTAAAAGTTATGCTACATCAGTAAGAGATCTGACATCCAATAAAGGTCACATAATATTGTATTTATTACTTTGGTAAGAGTATTGACCAAATTGAAGAAAGATTGAGATTACAATAAAAAAAATGATTTCTGGTTCTGATAACTAGCTTTTTAAATAAAGTAAAATAAAATTAGCCTATATTTAATTTCCCACGGATATTCCTTCTGACTTATTTTTAGCAGTTTAAATTATTAATCTGAAGCGAAATCTTACTCAGTCTTTAATTGTATAGTTCTTTCCATGATGTGGAAATCCCTTATTTTCTTATTGTTTTGCCGTTTAAAAGATAATCTTTCGGACGAAAATAAGATTTCCTTTGAGAGCCGTTTTAATTCTCTGTTCCATTTTACTTATCACATTTCCGTCATATGCACAATACCCCCAGTATTTTGCATATGACAATGAAAGCGGTTTGCCTTCAAATGAAGTTTATAGTATCCTTCAGGATCAGAAGGGGTTCATTTGGTTGGGCTGTGGT